>JBCBUI010000021.1:0-10462 GCA_039818185.1 Pseudomonadota bacterium | reverse complement strand
TCGGGCGTGACACACCGATCTGTTCCAGCGTGCGTTTGATCGGCTGATGCGATTGCTCGACCAGATGGATGATCTCCAGCTTCTCAGATGCAGGGTATCTCATATGTCGTCGTCCCCATCCGCAATCACGCTTTTTTTGAGCACGCGGTTCTCGAGGGTCAGGTCCGCAACCACCTCTTTGAGGTCGCGCATCTCACGGCGCATCTCCACGACTTCATCGCTGCGCGCTTCGCGTTGGGTGTCGCCTGCCAGGCGTTTCTTGCCAGCCTCCATGAAGTCTTTCGACCAGCTATAATACTGGCTCTGGGCAATCCCCTCTCGGCGACACAGCTCGGCAATCGAATGATCGCCGCGCATGCCTTCCAGGACAATGCGGATCTTCTCCTCAGCTGAATATTTGCGCCGGGTGCGGCGCTTCACCGATTTTATGTGCTGCTCGGCACTTTCGGATTTTTTGCTCATCTTCACTCCTTGAGTCAGTTACGATGAGCCAAAAATCCTCCTTAAGCAAAACCACAAAAATGTCTCACGGTCGCTGAACCGCTACACATTTGGACCTCGCGATTTGTCCTCACCTTTGGTCATTTTCGAAGATTTTCATTCTCCACTGGAAAAAGTGTTTCTAGACACAGTCATTCCGGAGAACACGCCCGGGGAAGAAAGCATCGACTTGGCACTAGATGCGCTTATCGAACATCCAAACACGCCTCCTTTTGTGAGCCGTCAACTCATTCAGCGGTTTGTAACGAGTGCGCCCGATCCGGATTATGTAGAGCGCGTTGCAAATGTCTTTATCGCGGGTCAGTATCAACTCCCGTCAGGTGATATTGTCGGAGACGGGCGGCGCGGTGATCTGGCAGCCACGCTTGCTGCAATCTTGTTTGACGAAGATGCAAGGTCACCGGATACCCGAGAAGCAGATGAGTTTGGCAAGGTCCGTGAACCGGTATTGCGGTTCACAAACTGGGCCCGCGCCTTCGACGCCTCGCCAATTCCAACAGGCCGCGCGGTAGAGATTTGGAATACAGGTGATCCTTCAGATTTGGGGCAACACCCCTATAAGGGTCCGTCTGTTTTTAATTTTTACAGACCCGGTTACATCCCGCCGGCAAGCGAAGTTGGCGCCGCTGGGCTTACGGCCCCTGAATTCCAAATTGTCAATTCAAGCACCATCGCTGGATACGCTAATTTTATGTCCGATTTCATCAGCGGTCAGGGTGTGAATTCGGCCGCGGAAGGGTTGATCCCAGACTATAGTGAAGAGATCGCCCTTGCTGATGATGCAGATGCCTTGGTCGATCATCTCGACCAATTGCTCGCATATGGCACGATGTCTGATGAAACCAAGGAAACTATTATTGGGTTTCTCGAAGAGATTTCCATTGTCGATGTGGCCGACCCACAAGATCCGGGGCGACGCGAACGCGCAGAACTTGCCATCCTATTGGTCATGACCAGCCCGGACTACATTATTCAACGCTAGGAATAGATTATGCACTTAGATCGTAGACTTTTCTTACAGGGCGCCAGCGCGTTGGGATTGACGGGCTTGACGTCAGGTCTGACCCGATTGCAGGCGCATGCAGCAGACACGACCGGGTACAAAGCCTTGGTCTGCGTGTTCTTACTTGGCGGGAATGACGGACATGACACTCTACTCCCATTCGACAGTCCTTCATACGATAGATATGCGGAGATCCGTGCGCCTTTATTAGACCAGTATGCAGCTTTGGCGGGCGGTTCATCGCGTCAACGCTCACGCCTATTAGAGTTAGCGCCCTCCAATTCGGCTGACTTTGGGACCAGACAGTTTGCTTTGGCTGAGCAGCTTAGCGGGATAAAAGCACTGTTCGACAATGGTCGTGCGGCAATTGTCGGAAATGTTGGTCCTTTGATCCAACCGATTGAACGAACTGCTTTTGAAGCTCAATCTGCGCCTATTCCAAAACGATTGTTCTCTCACAATGATCAACAATCAACTTGGCAGTCGAGCAAGCCAGAAGGCGCCCAAGTGGGATGGGGCGGTCAATTTGGCGATGCCGTTTTTGCAGCCGGCGCTGCAACGGAGCCCGATTTTGTTACGATAACGAGCCTTGGAAATGAGGTGTTTCTGACAGGGGATTTAATCAAGCCGTATCAGCTCGGCCTGAGAGGTCCTGTCGAGATTGATAGCCTGGCGGCCTTCGAAGCCCGCGCTGACAGGGGGCTCGATACGGTTGCGGCGGAACGCTTGCGCGAGCACTTCAAAGCCATGAACTTTTCCAGGTCCAATTTGTTTGAGCGTGACTTTGCTTCAGCGATGAGTAATGCGTTGGACGTCAATGAGCGGTTCAATGAAGCGCAAGCGAGCGCGCCTCAATTGTCAGCGACCTTTCCTCAAAGCTTTTTGGGAACGCAGTTGCGTTCTGTTGCTGAAACGATTTCGCTCCGCAATGCATTGCTTGTTAACCGGCAAGTCTTTTTTGTGGCATTAGGCGGGTTTGATACGCATGCCGATCAGGTTCAAGACTTGCCCAGCCTTCATAGCGAATTGGATGGCGCAGTTTCAGCATTTTATCAGTCTTTGGTGGAAATGGGCGTTGAAAATGATGTCACTCTGTTCACAGCATCTGATTTTGGCCGTACGCTTGCGATCAATGGTGACGGAACTGATCACGGCTGGGGTAATCATCATTTTGTGATTGGCGGCGCCGTTAATGGGGGACAAATCTATGGCCAGATCCCTCCGTATGATTTTGGTCATGACCAAGACGCCGGGAGCGGCCGGCTTATTCCAACGACGTCCGTTGAGGAATATGCCGCCGTTTTCGGACGCTGGTTCGGATTGAACGATTCAGAGCTGCGGACTGCATTGCCAAACCTGGATAGCTTCTCGGCACCTCCTCTCGGATTTGTCTAAATGGCAAAGTCGCGGGAAAAGAAGGGAACTTCCTGCTTAAAAAGGATGGAACAGCTTGTGGAGCGCCCTCTCCCCGCGCGGCTGCGGCGATTAGTGTCGAAAACAAAGAAACAAACGCTCTGATGAGGCACACTGCGACAATTATTGGGGGCGCGAGACGGTGTTACTCTAAGCTTGCTTTTAAGTGGGCCACAAGCAAGTCCGTTGCCTGTTCCACCAGCGTTGGATCATCGTAGAACGCCGTTTGATCAGGCCCATCCAACCATGCGAGTTGCTTTGGGCTTTCCAACTTATCAAAAAATGATTTCGCCCATTTTGGAGATAATCCATTTTCAGAATGGAGCATAAGTGTTGGCGCCGAAATCTTGCTTGCAGCGCTTTGCACATCAAACGGCAAAAAATGCTCGCGCGACATAACCGCAAACGAGTTTGTATAGTTTGGCACGTCGGCGCGCGGGGTCGCATAATAGTCATACGTTGATGCCAGCGTCATTGCAGCATCGCCTTCAAGCGCTGCGGCGGGAATGGTTATAACGTCTCCGGTTCGTTCGTAGAGTTCTCTGGCCGCGCGACCTTGATCAACCTTTGCTTGGAAGGCTTCGAGGTTTTCTGCTTTCATTGCCTCAACGTCACGATAGTATCCCACGACGGCCCCTATCGCCTTTACACGCGCATTGTTCACGGACGCCCAAAATGCGTATCCTGCACCAAGGCAGATCCCAACACTGCCTAACCGATCTGCATCTATCTCTTGATGCGTTGCGAGAAAGTTAAGCCCCTCTTTTAGGTCCTCGATTTTGTCACAGTACTTTTCATATTGTCGTGGATTGCCTTCACTCTGACCATAATAGCGATGGTCAAGGGCAAGGGCGGCAAACCCGCGCTCAGCTATCGCTTTGGCATATACACCTGCGACCTGTTCTTTGACGCTGGTCATCGGCCCGCCGACAATCACGGCTGCATGCGGCCCTAATCCTTCCGGGAGGTGAAGATTGCCGACGACTTTGTCACCGTGCACTCGAAACGCGATTTTTTGGATCGGCATGAAATGAACTTCTCTATACGGACGACTGATTTTAACCAGATTTGGCGCAAGATTTCTTGCTTTTCAGGTTTCAGTTTACTTAGGAAACTGGACCCCACCGTCAACCAGGTACCCAGGAGTAACTATGCCAGCTGCAAACGCTTTTGCGAAAATATGCCCCTCGCGGTCAGTCTTAGCTCGGATTGGGGAAAAATGGGCGGTTCTGGTCCTGGTCTCTTTGTCTGGAGGTGCGCGCCGCTTCGGAGAGTTGAGGCGCTCTTTGGAGGGAGTATCGCAAAAGATGCTGACCAAAACGCTTCGCAATCTAGAACGCGATGGATTGATTAAGCGCACCTTGTTTGACGAACGCCCATTACGTGTTGAGTATGAGCTCACCGCCATTGGGCGCTCGCTGCTTCCCATCATGGAGGCGTTAAAGGTTTGGGCAGAAGCACACTTAACACAGATAGAGCGGTCTCAGAGCACTTACGATGCTCGCCACAGCTAGGCGTTTACAGGGCTCCACACGGAATTGTCAGGGGAAACTTAAATACTGTATTCGCACAGTTCGCTCGAAACCCAGGTCCACTGATTCTGTAAGATTTTTCAGCAGCCAATTCTGCCCAAAATGGATGCTTCAAGTATCGATTTCAGTTCCCTTGACAACACCATGTCGATGGAACCGATCACGGCTGGGGTAATCATCATTTTGTAATTGGCGGCGCCGTTAATGGGGGACAAATCTATGGCCAGATCCCTCCTTATGATTTTGGACATGACCAAGACGCCGGAAGTGGCCGGCTTATTCCAACGACATCGGTCGAGGAATATGCCGCCGTTCTCGGACGTTGGTTCGGATTGAGCGCTTGAGAGCTGCGGACGGCATTGCCAAACCTGGATAGCTTCTCGGCGTCTCCGCTCGGATTTGTCTAGACGTAATAAAAGTTCACGGCGCAATCAGACCCTAATTTGAATAGCTACTTTTCACGGGCATCTGCATCAGAGACGACGCAGCGGGGTGCTCCCTTCCCCGCCGCGCCGACCGGCATCTCAATTCTGAGATCAGCCGCGTGCGGCGGTGAATAACCGATGTTCAGGCTCACTCACCCTGTCATCGACTTTCAGCCTTGCACGCTATTAGAAGACGCAGAAGGAGACAAAAAGGTTCAATTCTAATCCACGAATGTCTACTTTTTACTGCGCATCCAAGTGGTCCACGACGCGCGAGAGTTGCAGACGCTTGAGAATGAGCGGTGAGCGCCAAACCAATAGAGGGCGAGGGTCCAGTGCAAGTTTCTGTTGTGATAAGTGGCCTCTTTTTCAACCATTTAGCGATTTGCAACGTCAAAAAGTGAGAGGGGCCATCTGGCTCAGGTGTACGCCAAATTCGCGCATACGCGAGCCAAGAAAAATATGTAGGGATCGAAAATGAGTCGCTCGAAAAAACCAAATCCACGCAATCTGCCTCAGCGAGAAGACACCGCCCCTACGAGCGATCATCAAATCGACGATGAGCTATCGTCCTGGTATCAAGAAATGTTGCGCTCACCCGTTCCAGACCGATTAAGAAAACTCGTTGAACGAATGAGAGACGTTGATGAGCAGGACGTGTAGCTCAAAAGATGCAAAAAGCGCATGTTTGCGGCGAGACGGTCAACTCTATTCACAAGCAATCCAGACTGCTACTTTCGACAAGCGAAGCGCAGACTTAGCCTTCTTTTAGCGGCGAGGATCGACTCGCGAGGCCTCCGGTCAAACTTTGCAAGTTCAGCTGCTCGCGTGCAATTTCGAACTCTAAATCCACAACGGCGAGTTTTGCGATCTCTAATTCAAGACGATCATCAACGAGTTCAGGCAGCGTTCGAAGTCCTGCCTCGAACTCAATTTGTGCAGCCTCAAACTGTGCCTCTTGATTGGAAACTACATCCTGACGTCGAAACACCTGTGCTCGCAAAGAAAGCAACCGCCTGCTAGAGACTTCTACGGCCTCTTGCAGTTCGAGACGAAACCTTTGGCGTTCACTGCGTCTTTGGCTCAATCGCGCTGACTGCCGACGTCTATCCGCATTAAGGGCATTGCCGGACAATAATGGGACGCTAACATCTATGCCAATTCTGTCACGATACTCCCAATCCCCGATACGGTCGTCATAGGCATAAGACGCAATCGCTACTAAATCGATCGCAGGCAAACGGTTGAGCCGACTTCTAGCCGCATCAGCTTCAAGTGATTGAACCTCTTCACCTAATGATAGCAGTTCTGAATTAGACGCCAGTGCTTTTTCGATTTGATCAACAATAGTAACGTCGCTCATGGACAGATTAATCGTGTCGCATGGCGTGATAAGTTCACCGGTATCTGACTTTAGTTCTGTCGATATGCGATCTCTCTCGAAAAGCAATTCCAGGCGATCAGCGTTCGCGTCGGCGAGCCGCGCCCCGATCTCGGCGAGGTCGGCGCGCGTGGCTCCCCCGACTTGCAGGGCTTGCTCTGTTGCATCGTACTGCTGCTGAAAGTATACTTCCCGCTCTTGAGTGATCTGCAATCGCATTTGGACTTCCAAATAGGCTAAGAAGGCCTCGCCCGTTTGCAGTGCGGCTTGGTTTTTTGCTGAGAGAATCGAATAAGATCGTGCTCTAACACGACTCTTAGCCGATTCGCGGTCCAATCGAGACAATCCAAAATCATAAAGTCTCTGTGAAGCTTGCAAGCCAAGCGTATTTTCGATTCCCGACCCAGTCAGGCCTTCATCGCCCGCTTGTGTTCGCGCAAATGCGGAGACTTGCGGGCGTCGTTGAGCACGCGCGTCAGATAGGTCTGCGCGAGCTTGTTCGACATCAGCTTCAGCCGCCCGAACGACTGGGCTGCGCTCTATTGAGCTATTCAATGCATCCTCCAGCGTCGTGCAAGAGCCATCTAAGTTTTGAGCGAACCCAGACATGGAAAGACAAGCTGACAAGAGCCCTAGAGCAATAAATGAGGGCTTGTTCATTACCCTGCTCTCATGCCCTTGAATGCAGATTCGATCAGAGGCTCAAAGATGTAGTCGAAGGTTGTGCGGCTATGTCCAGAGAATATAAAGGCGTCCACCGGCATGCCCGGAGTGATATCGACATTACCTGCAGCCATAATTTCGCTTGCAGGAAGCAAAATACGGGCTTCGTAGAAATCCGCGCCAGTGACGGGGTCGGTTTTCAGGTCAGCACTGATACTTTGCAATACGCCTTCTAATTTGGGAGTTTTCCAGCTTCGATACGCTGAAATTTGGGTACGAACAGATTGTCCTTCAAAGACGGTTGCCCGGTCTGTTGGTCTTATTTTTATAGAGGCAACGACCTGTTGTTCTTTCGGGACGATTTCCATAATCGTTTGCGCTGATGTCACAACCGAGCCTGGGGTCGTGAATTCCAAGTTTAAGACTTCACCAGAGACCGGCGCAACGATGACGGCCCGGTCCAAGATATCTTGAGCAGCGTTTAAGCTCTCGCTTGCAGCGAGCCGCTCAGCACTCGCATCGCGCAAGTCAGCCGAAGCGGTTTGTCTGAGATTCGCATACAGCTGCTCAATCTGGCGTTCGGCATCGCTCGCCAATGCGCTCGCCTCATCGCGTTCTGAGGTTAGACGTGTGATATCGGCTTGAAGCTTTGCAACCTCTCTTTGCAGACCGCTGACGCGATCACGTCGAACCATTTGCTGTTCTAGCAAAGCAGTGTTCATCTGAAGATCGCTCTGCGCGACGTCCAAAGCATTTTGTGTATCTTCAATCTGGGCGGCTCTGAGGTTGGCTGTTCGTTTGGAAGCGCCAACCCTTTGTGAAAGGATAGAGATTTCCGTGTCTAAAGCACTTTTGTTCGCAATGAACAGGTTTACTTCTTCAGCAATGAGTGCGTCGACATTTGCGTCCTTGAGTTCAAGGGCGTGAAGCTCGGAGAAATCTGGTTCAGGTAACCCTTTTAACACCGCTTGAAGGCGCGCTTCTCTTGCGACGAGCGCGGCAATCTGCGTTTGCAATTGATCTCGGCTGGACAATGAGGCTGTTTCTTTCAAAGTTAGAACGATTTGCCCGGCCTCGACCTTGTCGCCTTCGCGCACATTGATCTGATCAATGATACCGCCTTCAAAATGTTGAACGACTTGTCGGTCATTCTCAACGATGATTTGACCTGAAGCTGCGACCCCTTCTTCGAGCGGGACGAGGCCCGCCCAAGCCGCAAATGTGGTCAATCCCAGGAAGCAAAATGCCTTTGCCATCTCAACAAGCCGATCAGAATCTTGGACTTTTTCTTGTATCATTTTTGCACACTCCGAATTTTCGTAACGTTCATGGATGGCGACGAATGATCTCGCGAATGAGCAGTGATCGTGCCGTTGGCAACGCGGAAAACCATGTCCACTTCGTCGAGTAATTGTCCGTCATGGGTGGCCACCAAAATAATCCCGCCTTCAGTGACAAACTGTTTCATGGCCTTTATCGCATTGCTGCGAGCGGTTTCGTCCAAATTGGCGGTGGGTTCGTCGAGGAGCAAGAGTTTTGGCGCTCCATATAACGCTCGCGCCAAGCCCAACATTTGCTTCTGACCGGCGGAAAGATGCATACCGTTCGGACCCACGATGGTGTCATAGCCATTGGGTAGCGCTAAGATTAATTCGTGAGCGCCGACCAATTGGGTCGAGTGGAATAAGTCGCATTCAGCTCCCAACCCGAATCTTGAAATATTGTCCGCAACACTCGCCGGGAAGAGTTCGACATTTTGCGGAACGTATCCGACGTGTCTGCCTCGGTCTGCGCTCGGCCAATCATGGATGTTTCGCCCTCCAAGTGCAGCCTGGCCGGATTCAAGCGGCCATGCACCAGCGAGCGTTTGCAATAAAGTCGTTTTTCCCGACCCATTTGGCCCGACTAACGCAACCATTTTGCCGGCTTCGATGTCGACGGTGAACGGCCTTATAAGGGGGGTTTCTCCACCTGGCGCCATCACGGCCAGTCTATCAATGGCTAAACGAGCTGAAGGCGGCGGAAGCTCAGTATAATCCTGATTAAGTTGAATATGGCTGAGGCGCGCGTGAACCTCGCCCCATGCACGCTTAGCTTGGACGATGGAGCGCCAACTCCCGACAATCATGTCAATTGGCGCGAGCGCGCGAGACAAGATAATAGACGCCGCAACAATCCCGCCGGGGGATAATTGCTGTGACAGCGCTAACGCGGCGCCTGCCCCTAAAATAAGCACCTGCAATACTTGGCGCAGAGCCCGGGAGACCGCGGTAAAACCACTTTCGGTTCGCGACGCCTTCGCTGAGTGCGCCTCGCCCTCTTTCTTAACTGACTTCCACGTTTCGAACGCGCGTTCAACCAAGCCCATGGCGACTAGGGCGGAGCGTTGGCTCGACAAACCGTCCGCAAATAGGCTTGCGCGCGCTGTCGCAACCGACGCCTCTGCTTCAGGCTTTCGGCTCAGCAATTCTGAAAGTGCGGCGACAACCAGAACGACGACAGCACCTCCCACGCTCAGCCAACCCAGCATGGGATGAATGAGAAACAAGACACCTATAAACAGCGGCGCGAAGGGTAAATCGAAGAAAGCTAAAAGAGTTGCGTGCTGGAATGGGCTTTGAAGTTTGGAGACATTGCTCAGATCTCGCGGCAAACTGGAACTGGAATCCAACGAACGTTCGAACCGCGCGAATGCCTTCGCGGAGAAATTCGCGTCGAGCTTGCGACCGGCAATATTGGAAAGTCTGCGGCGGCCCGCTTCAGCGGCAGCGTAAACAAACAAAAGAAAGACCGCGATGACGGTCAGCCAGGTTAGCGTATCAAATGATCCGGAGGACAGAACGCGATCATATATTTGGAGCATGTACAGTGGGGAGACGAGTAGCAATAGATTCACTGCAAAACTAAATGCTAGGAGCCCTCGAAACTGGCGGGGTACGCTACCTGCCATTTGCCATAGCCAGGCAAAAGTGGATGGCGGTTTAGGTTTGTCTGAGCCCATGGGTCTCTCCGATTGATCTACAGGAAATGAAAAAGGGTCGTCGACCCGGAAGCTGAGGGTGCATCTTCCGGATCGACGAAGTTCGCTAAGCCGTTTGCGTATGGGGGAAGGGACGGCTTAGCGAGGAGGAAAGACTACCAACCATCTGTCGGGTTGATGGCTTGGTTGAAGGCAGACGAAGCTTCTATCGCATCTTCGTCTATTGGCAGGATTAGGTCTGAGCCAAACTGAGCGTCCACACTTTCGACACTTTGGTCTGCGACCGAGATGTCTTCAGGTGTCGGCTTCTCGCTGATTGGCGCAAACTCATCGGCAACCTCCAGCTTGACCGTTTCCAAGGTCATCATCGTCGCTGAAAGATCAACTTCGTCTGCCTCGGATAGCATTAACGGTGCTTCCATCTCAAACACGAAGTTGTCAGCTGAGAAGTCTGCCAGGGCATCGATGGCGTCTTGACCTTCAAGGTCGGTCAGACGGGCAACGATAGACAGATCAGCTTCTGGATCGTTCAGGTTGGTCGAGTAAACCAAACGGTTCACACCC
>JBCBUI010000020.1:0-15107 GCA_039818185.1 Pseudomonadota bacterium | reverse complement strand
TTAGACCGCCACATCAATCATCGTTCCACCTTCAAATCCATGAGAAACGCCGCCCTCTCCGAATGGCGCCAACTTCTGGTTGGATAACAGCCCCTATGCCGTTCGATGCTGGAGACTGAATCGCATTAGACTGACAGCACCAAATCTTGAGACGTCAGATCAAGGGTGACTAACGGCGCAACAAAATACTCAGTCGCTCTCCAGTTCACAGAGCTTTGTCATTCATACGGTCTATGAACCGTTTGGGAAACAATCGGCTTCGCCAATCGGCTTGTTCGGCATCGCTGCCGACAAGGATTTTACGTCGTTTCTTTTGTATGCCGTCCAAGATTGTCTTCGCCGCTTTCGACGCCGGCAGCCCGGTGGCTTCAAATGCATCGAGGACGTAGTCTTGGTGTGCTTTCGGCAATGTCACACCAGCCGTGTTCCCAGCTTCGACAGCATTACGCAAAACCCGTGTCGCAATGTGACCAGGATGAATGCTGGAGACCGTGATGGATGAAGATTTGAGTTCTTGCTCCAGCACACCGGTGAACCCGGCGACCGCATATTTTGACGCACAATAGGCCGCCTGCTTCTTCATGGGATAGAGACCGAAGACGCTGGATACATTGGCGATAAAGGCCTCAGGTCTCTGCCTGAGCAGGGGTAGGAACTCTCTCGTGCCATATAGTGTGCCCATGAAATTTACGGCCATGACGTTCTCGAAATGCTGGTACCCGGTGTCTTCGACTGTCCCGGAGAAAGTGATCCCAGCATTGTTTATTATGCCATCTACAGTCACATGCTCGTCGATGATTTTCTTTCGAACGGTTTGCCAGTTTTCCAGATTGGACACATCAAGCACCGACGCGGAATGCGTCTGCGACGTGTCGAGCTCATTCACCTGAGACAGCGTTTCCGACAATCCGTCTCGGTCAATATCCGTAAGCGCGACACAAGCGCCGCGGCGCACTGCTTCGAGAGCCAGGCTACGACCAATTCCAGACGCGGCGCCTGTGATGACAATGGTTTTGTTTTTGACGTGCATTTGGGTTCGCCTCTATTCGTAGAAGAGCGTTTCGTCTTCGAGATCGAAAAGCGGCATCTGGACTTTCTCCTCGTAATAATCGGGTGAGAACTTCCATGGCTCGTGGTCACCGCTTTTTGGCATCAAATGCGCGGCGCGCTTCATATATCCGGGATCAAATTCACTTGGATCGATCCACCGATTTTGCGGCATGTCTTGATCCTCAGGGCGCAGCTTCGGTACCACGCTTTGTGCTCCTTTGGCCTCCATGAGTTTGAACAGCCGGCAAATATAGTCCGCCACCAAATCGACTCGCATCGTCCAACTGGTGCGCAAATAGCCAAAGATCATCGCGAAATTTGGCAGATCAGAAATCATGATGCCCCGATGCGTGTACGCACTGGCTGGATCAAACCGGTTGCCATCAATCGTATAAGGAATGCCGCCGATCGGCAGGAGATTGAATCCCGTGGCCGTAATGATCACGTCAGCGGCGAGCTCTTCACCAGATTTAAGTTGAATCCCACTCGGCGTGAAATGATCAATATGTTCGGTGACCACTGATGCCTTTCCATCATTCACTGCCTTGAACAAATCAGCATCTGGCACGAAAGCCAGTCTCTGCTGCCAGGGGCGATAGCTCGGCGTGAAGTGTTTTTCGGTAAGTTCTGGCCCGATATGTTCTCGCACTGCGTTAAGTAGCTCTTCTTTCACATAGTCTGGATATTGAGCCGCCCCATGCTGGATCTCTTTCTGCGTTTGCAAAAGATCCCGGCGGACAATCTCATGCACCCAGTCTTCAGGAAGCTCTAAAAGCCGGAGACGATCAGCCATTTCGTTGCGATTGGCATCGGTCCAAAAATAGGTCGGTGAGCGCTGCAGCATGGTGACGTGAGCACACTCATCCGAGATGTTCGGGATAAGTGTTGCGGCCGTAGCACCAGACCCTATAACGACGACACGCTTATTGTTTAGGTCCACGTCTTCCGGCCAGAATTGAGGGTGGATCACCTCGCCCTGAAAATCAGAGAAACCCGGCCAATCGGGCGTATAGGCATTCTCGTGATCATAATAGCCGCCGGTCCATACAAAGAAATCGCATGAGATCTGGATTATGTCTTGGGCGTCCGACCGCTGCACATCTAGCGTCCATTTCTTTTCCGCGTTGGACCAGCTCGCTCCAATGATTTTGTGATTGTATCGGATGTTCTGTTCCAGTTGATCTGCCTCGATCACTTCTTCGAGGTATTTTAAGATCAAATCCCCATCGGCAATTGGTGCGCCGGTCCAGGGTTTGAAACGATACCCAAAGGTATAAAGATCGCTGTCTGATCGAATGCCGGGATATTTATGAAGCTCCCAGGTACCGCCATGGGTGGCTTTTTGTTCAAGGACCAGAAAACTCTTCTCAGGGCATTGCTCTTTGACATGATGCGCCAGACCGAGTCCGGATATTCCGGCGCCAACCAGCACGACATTGACGTGTTCCATTGCGGTCACTTTCTCGTCTCCCAGGCCTTTTTTCTTCAATAATCGAGCATCCATCTTGCGTGATGCAGATACATGGGTATAGTGCACTATATTAAAGTCAATAAGAACCTGATTGGACAAAATGTCCGACGCATCGGTGAGGAAACATGTCAGAGTCTCTAGCTGCCGTTCAGGCCCCAGCCGGTCATTTTCAGGGTCTACCCGAAACCGGCCTCACAAAATTCCTTGGAGTCCGATATGCGGCCGCCCCTGTGGGAGACCTTCGATTCAAGGCGCCGGTCGCGCTGCCGCCAAGCTCTGAACCAATCGACGCAACCCGCTTTGGCGGACGAAGCTTCGATATCGGTCAACCGGAGCAGTTCACCGCCATGTTCGATGTCCAGGGGGAACAAGGGGAGGATTGTTTGTTCCTCAATATCTACGTTCCAACCGGCGGATCTACGAACAAGCCTGTCATGTTCTGGATTCATGGCGGCGCTTTCATCGGCGGGTCTGGCAATCAGTATGATCCCAGCAATCTGGTGCGGAAAAACGATGTCATCGTCGTTACGGTGAACTATCGCCTCGGCATCTTCGGCTTCTTGAACCTTCAGCGTTTAGGCGCCGGATATGAGGCGAGCGCCAATCTCGGAATTGCGGACCAGATCGCAGCCCTCAATTGGGTGAATGAGAATATCGCCGCCTTCGGAGGCGACCCATCGAACGTAACGATTTTTGGTGAAAGCGCGGGTGCTGCCTCCGTATTCGCTCTAATGGGCGCGCCATCTGCGAACGGCCTCTTCCAAAAAGCAGCCGCCTTTAGCGGCGGCGAGACACTGGCGCCGGCCATGGATTATGTCGACATATTGAAGGCGCATTTCAGTGTGGAGACGGATCAGGCAACTTTGGACGCGTTGCTTGCCATGCCTGCGACCGAGCTGTCCCAGTTGCAACAAGACCTACGATTGTATTTTGGCTCAAGCCTGGACGGCGTGGTGATCACGCGCCCAACCTGCGAAGCGATCAAAGACGGCGGTGCAGCCAGTGTCCCGATCTTGACTGGCGCCACGAAAGACGAAGGCACCTTACTCGCGCCCTATTATTCAGAGAACGAGCAGGAAGCGAATCTGACTTTGATGGGTCTTTCTGCGTCGATTGGACGTGACGATGGCAGCACCTATTGGGGACACCTACATGCCTTGATGCCGGAAGCCAGCATGCTTGATAAAATGACTCATGTCTGGTTCGACCTGTTTCGAGCCAGTGCGCTTCGCGTCGCATCGACCTCGACCCAACATGGCGCTGGCGGATGGGTCTACAATTTTGAAATTGAGACTGAAGACCCTATGGGCACAACCCATGGCTCAGACATTCCCTTTATCTTCGATTGGACGGATCCTTCAAACACGATTTTCTTCGTCCATGATGCGTCAGAATCCAACCGGCGCCTGGCGGATCAGTGGTCGAAGACCGTGGTAGCTTTCGCTCGCGACGGTGAGCCGAATGGTGCGGGCTTGCCAAGCTGGCCGAAATACGGACCGGAGGCGTTTCAGTGTTTAAGGGTTGCGCAGCAGCCTGAAATCATCGCCAACCCAGATGGCGAGATGCTGAAAACTTACAGCGTCGTCTGAGCCCCTTCAAATGACGACTCCTCAAAAGATCCCGCTCGCGACAAAAACGCTTTACGGCACTGGCTCTGTTGCCTCAGGCATCAAAGACACCGCCTTCAACGTTTTCCTTCTATTCTTCTACACCCAAGTGGCGGGCCTTTCCGGGGCTTTGGCCGGCATTGCGATTTTCATCGCACTGTTGCTCGATGCCGTCAGCGATCCACTCGTCGGGTATTGGTCTGATCGGTTTAAATCGGGCTGGGGCCGCAGACATCCGTTTATCTATTTCGCAGCCATTCCGATGGGCGTTTCGTTTTACTTCCTATTCAATCCGCCCGGGGATGCTTCCCAACAGTTTTTATTCGCGTGGATGCTCGTTTTCGCCGTCCTGGTCCGGTTCTTCATGACCTTCTATGCCGTGCCATCCAGCGCCTTGATAGCTGAAATGACGTCGAACTATGACGAACGTACCACACTGTCAGGGTACCGCGTTTTTCTAGGCTGGGTCGGGGGGCTCACTTTTGCGACGATTGGCTATATCGTCTTTTTCGCGCCAAGCGAGGCCTTCGAAGATGGAAGGCTCGACCCAAGCGCTTATCAGGATTTTGCGCTGCTGGGCGCCAGCGTCATTGTCATCGCTATCTTCTTGTGCGCGGTGGGAACGCATCATTTGATACCACGCTTGAAGGAAGCCGCCGGGCAAGCGGCCGAGTCCGCAGGTCTGCGAAAAGACTTTTCCAATATGCTCCAAAACCGGCCCTTCATGATCCTGGTCGGCATTATCCTCGTATCGGCGACAGCTTTCGGCTTCACTGAAGTGATTGGCCTGTACATGTACACTTATTTTTGGGGCCTCAGCACAACCGATCTTGCGGGCCTAACGCTTGTCGCCTTCCTAGGCACACTCGCTGCTTTTATTCTCGCGCCTTGGTTGTCCAGACGATTTGACAAAGGCCCGATTGCCGCCTTTGCGATGATCATTCTGATGCTGACATATCCAGCGTTTATCGGTCTCCGTCTTCTGGGCGTTTTACCCGAGAATGGCGATCCGAACTTGCTGATCGTCCTCGGAACGAGTGCGGTCATCAATGTGTTCGCGGCAGTGACCATTTCCATCCTGTTTGTGTCTATGATCGCCGATACGATTGATCAGAACGAGCTCAGCACGGGGCAACGGCAGGAAGCGATTTACACCTCGGCCTATACGTTCTCGCTCAAAGCAACATCAGGACTGGGCGGTCTAACCGCCGGGATCGCCCTCCAGCTCATCCAATTCCCTCAAAATGTCGAGACTGCAGAAGTATCACAGGCGACCTTGAACACGCTCGGGCTAACGGTCGCGGCCGTGATCGTGGTATTTTGGTTCTTCGCGTTTCTGATCCTGCGGGCCTATCCACTGACGCGGCAAATGCATGCCACAATCCTCAACGAATTGAGGGCGCGATCTGCCGCTGAATAGTTCATCAGAAAGGCAGAAACGCCCTGAAACTGTATGGATTCTTTGACCAGGGCGCCGCGAGTGCGATATATTTGGCGGGACGAACATTCAAATAGATGAACGGCATCAAAGGGAAAAACGGGCTGTTTAGATGAGCGACTTATCGGGCAAGTTCCCAAAACGCGAAAAGAAGAAAGCCGAGACGCGCAAAAAGATCATCGCGGCTTCCTTGGAGCTGTTTTATGAAGGTGCGAGTATTGATGAGGTCACCTTGGAACAAGTGGCTGATCGCGCGGGCATTCACGTCCAAACACTGTATCGACACTTTCCCAACAAGGTCAGTCTGGCATTGGCCGGTGACCAACATTTTTTAGATCGCTTCGAAGCGTTCATAAACGACCCAACACGTGACGGGGATACGTTCACGATCTGGCGCGAATGGCTGAAACTCATTTACGCTGAGCTGCTCGAGGACTCTGGCAAATACAGAACCCTTTATCTGCGCAAGTTTGAGTCCATGAGTGGCGTCGCCAATCTTTGGCGAATTCAGAACACATATGAAGACATTCTGTGTGCATCATTGGCGCGCGACTTTGGAATGAGCGCTGATGGTGTCGGAATGCCTCGCCTTGTTGCGGGAATGCTAACCGCAGGGAATGCCGCGGTCATTCGGCGATTCACAGAGCAGGAAAGTGATTTGCTCAGTGAGACTATGGAAACGATCGAGATGGTCGAAAACCTGTTCTCCCATCTGATCGTCGACAAAGCAAAATCCGCATAAAAAACGGGCCGCGACTTCCCGAGGTTGTTCGCGACCCGGTTGGAAGGTGAGCCCTAGAAACGCTTCTGGAGCTCCACGAAGAAATTGCGCTGCGTCAAGAATTGCTGGCGTTGTGCAAAGCCCAGCTCTGGAGTCGAGACTGTTACCGAGTCCGGAATGTTCTCGTCGAAGACATTGCTAACCGAACCAATCACAGTCCAATCGCCATCATCGCTATTCCAGACCGCACGCAGATTCAAAATGTCATTCGCTTTGATCGTGTAGATGGGATCGTCGAACAGCGTGTTGTGCAGGTCATCGGTATAACTCCAGTCCGCGAACAACGTCAGATCTCCGCGATCCACAAAATCGAACGTGTAACCCGCGAAGGCCGTGAAAGTGTGCTCTGGGGAACGCGGAAGCGTGTTGCCTTCCACAGACTCTGAAATTCCGAGTGCATCATTGATGAGCAGAGTGTCGAAGCTCTCAATTTCAGTGTCGAGATAACCGTAGTTAAACCCGAGTTGTAGTGCATCGGTAGGTAGCCACTGGGCTTCGAGCTCCAGTCCGAAAGAACGAGATTCAGGCACATTCACGATGAGCTGTTGCGTGATCCCACCCGCATTGACGAAGTTTACCGGCGCCTGCTGATCCTGATAATCGTAATAGAATGCGCTACCGGCATACTGGAAAGTGCCATTGGAATTCTGGTTTTTGACGCCGATCTCATAGGCATCCACGATCTCTTCATTCACGAACCGCTCGTCCTCAGGCGTTAGCGGATTATCCAGTGTCAGTTGACCAAGTCGCATGCCGCCAGCTTTGTAACCGCGCGTAAATTGCGCGTAGGCGAGACCATTATCGCCAAAGTCCCGGCTAAGGCCTGCGGTGCCGGTCCAGGCGTTCCAACTGTTTTCCAGCGTCCGGGTATTGTTGTTCGGAGTCAGCTGGATCCATGGAATCGGCGCGAGCACGCCAGCGCCCGCCCCGAAGGCGCCATTCGGGTCGAACGCATAAATGTTTTGCTGCTCGAAGCCTTCTTTCTCATCTTCGGTGTAACGAAGCCCGGCTTTGGCCGACCACCCTGGGGCAAATTCCCAGTCCACCTGACCATACGCGGCGAGCGCTTCTGTCTTTAAGTCACCGGTCTGGAAGTAGTAATTATTGTCTGGGTTTGCTTCGCCCGGGATACCGCCCAGGCCACAAATATAGTCCGGCGCGAACCCGAATATGCACGCGCCCGTCGTCGCGGTGAAATCAAAGATTTGAGGCGTGCCAGCCGCTACGGCTTGCGGCAGGTTTAAGGCAAAGGGTTGTTCAGACGTTTCCTCGTAATAGTAGAGCCCGGCAATCCACTGGATCGGACCATCCTGATTGGACAAAAACTGAAGTTCGTGGCTCGCCGTTGTCAGATCATCGCCAATCTCGTTCACGTGGAACGTGGTCGTCACGGTTCCGAATGGGTCTTGTACCGTGGGATCGGTGGTGCTGAGCGTGTGAGAAGCTCGCGCCGTCCCGTCCGCGTCGACCGAGAAGTCAAAACTCCGTTGGATATCTGAGCCGAGATATTTTACGTCGAACGGGCCCGCATTCCATTCCAGCTCCCAGTTGAACTCGTGGACATCCTCAAACCGCGTGCGCCCGGCAAAGTCGAGGCTCTGGGTGAGCGGATCGTTCACGCTCGGGTTGGTATCATTCAGGCCATAAAGCGCGTTCGGTGTCAGAGCTCCGAGATAGCCAAGCGGCGGTGCAGCCGGTCCTCGGAAATCATAGGGCACCGGGCGGCGATCCGGCACGGCAGTGCCATCAATGAATTCGGTGCGATATCGGGCCCAGCCGCGCAGTGTGTTGGAAAATTCGTGGCTGATCTGAAGATCCAAAGAATATTGCTCATCATCGCTCGCAATCTCGCCAATGCCTTCGAACGTATTGTCGTAGCGCCCCTTGCCATTCACGGTTCCTTGCAGATTGATCCGATAGGCTGTCGACGCGGACCCGAATAATGGTCCGCTATTGGTCAGCGCAATATCGACATTTTCAAACTTGCCAACGCGGATACGCGCCTCAGTCTCGCCATCTAAAGTCGGGCGCTTGGACACGATATTGATCAAGCCACCAACCGCGTTGCGCCCGAAGAGAGTCCCCTGGGGCCCGCGCAGAACTTCGATCCGTTCCACGAAAAGCGGTGACCGGTCGAGGGTCAGCGCATCGGGTGTGTAGGCCCCATCAATATAGGTCGCAACACCAGGATCAGTACCAAGCGCATTATCGAGGCGACCAATGCCGCGAATAGTGATCCGGTTGGGGCTGGTCTGATAAGTCATGCCGGGGGTAAAATCGGCAACATCATTCGCATCGAGGATGCCAAGATTGTCGCGCGTTTCTGAATCGAACGCAGAAATCGCGATCGGAGTATCAAGCAGGGATCCTTCGCGCCGCTCACTCGTCACCGTTACGTTTGGCAGGCGCTTTACGCCTTCTGCATCTACGCTAGCATCGTCGCTCGTCGCAGTGTCCTGCGCATAAGCCGAAGCGCTGAAGAGCATGATCGCGCCAAGCGAAACACTCGCCTTGATAACGTCTTTGAAGTCCATGTTTTCCTCCCATGGTGGCGAGCTATGACTCGTCTGTTGAAACCATTGAATGGACTTAAGTGTAGTCGACTATCATCAAATGTAAAGCGGAATCGGGTCAACGTGCGCCGGATTGAGCGTAACAGTTTTCAACTGTGATTTATTCGCCACCCATGAGAGCGGGGTTATGGCCTTCTGGGCCACCAAACATCTTTTAGATCAAAACGAGCGTATTCGGCTTATGTCTTTTTTTGCTCGCTCAGCGGCCGACTTGGGGCGAATTTAGGACACTCAGCAGCACAAGATTTGTTGCAAATTCCGATTATTCTTGTCGCCCAAGCTCAACGTTGTAAGCCTAACCAAGTCCAAAATTCAGGTTTCCTTGCATGTAAAGCAATCACGACTGACCGGAGGTTCTTGGGATGAAGCTGGTTTACACAATAGTAGCGAGCATTGCTGTTGCCTGTTTGACAGGGTGTGGGGACAAGGATCCGTCAAACCAGCCTGTTGACAGGAGCGATTTCTTTGACGGGCCGGCTACCGTTCAGGAAGCATCAGAATGGCGCGAAGAAGCCTTGCAAAATCAACGTGAACTCGGATTTGGTGCGATCGAGTTTGACATCGATGCAGACGAGTTTTTGGACCGGCTTGAGCGTTCTTTCTTTGAGCCAAACTCTATGGGGTATGCGATCGCGCTTCTACAGGACGGAAACTTACTTGGAACGCGCATAGGAGGATTTGCTAGAGCTGAACAAGATGGCGCAGTCCCATGGGCAGAGACCACCAAACTCCACATTGCAAGCACCACGAAACCCGTAACAGCAATGGCAATCCTAGATGCACTAAGAGAGCGCGGTCTGGGTGTTGATGAAACCATCGGCGCGTATCTACCGGATTATTGGGCTCTCGGACCTGGCATCAACGCTATTACCTTCGAACAATTGCTACGACATAGATCTGGATTGATCGCGAGTGATAGTGGAAATGGTGGGATAAGCTTCGAGCTTGCAAAAGACGTTATAGCATCAGGGGTTGAGGATGTTGCCAGCGGGCGGTGCGGTCTAGAACAACAAACGGCACCCCTACCCACTCAATTTGCAACTGATTTAGAAAGCGCGCCAGCTCCTTTTTGTCCCGGCGATCCGAGGTATCAAAATGTGAATTTCGTCATCGCGCGCATTGCCGCTGTGCTTTTAGATGAGAGAGTTGATCAAGACTTTTGCCAAGGACGTGAGGATCTGGATGATTGCTGGGATTCTGAAACGAAAGCGGCATTCGACGAAATGATCAGGGATCGTGTTTTTGCCAAGGCTGGCTTAGCTCAGATCGCATTAGGTCCTAGAGGGCGTTTCGCACTTGCTTATGGGTCAAAAGACGACATTCAGCCAGGCCGATCGGGCGAGTCTGCTGTGGGAGGGGTTGGTGCCGTTGGGCTATTTTTATCTCTTTTGGAGATGTGCGACTTAGTTGGGCAGTTCACAACTGAAGGCGTAATATCAGCCGGCGATCGACTCATTCTTCTTCAAGGCAGCTATGGCTACACACGGGACTTTCTAGCGTTAGATGGATCAGACACTCTCTTCGAGACCATTCTCCTCAACGGAACGCGCTATCCAATTCACGAATGGGGAGGTTCTTGGGGCGGAGATGTGCAAACCGAACGCAACTCAGTTTTCTTCTACCCTGGTAATGTCACGTTCATCGCGATGTTTAACTCTGGAATTGATCCCGTACCGACCCTGGACGGCACACGCGCGTGGCCCCTCTCGCGCTGGGTAAGATGCGCATATGTTAATGCAATTGCGGAAGGCGATGATCCAATTGAGAATAGATGTTGAAGTGATGCTTGTTAACGCGTGGTGCTATTTTGGCGCCTACTTAATCAGAGATCGAGTTGTAGATTGATTTGCATATAGCCGAAATCCAGCATAAGCTCTTTTGCATCTGGTTGACCCTCGAACTCAACTTTGATCTCTCGTCCATCAGTCTGAAATTCAAGAACGCTCGCAACATCTGAGCCTAAGCGAGCAGACGCGGGAGAAACGGCAGCGAATAAGCGCGCGCCTTTAATTACCACTTTGGTTTTAGTTTTAAGAACCGTTGCGCGGCATGAGGTGATCATCGGATCGTGGCGCCGAGCGAGGATTGCTGCCTGACGCATTCTCCAGTTTTTTGTCACTTTTAGCATGACGGTTCACCATCCTTATTCAGAAATCTCAAAATCATCCACGATGATGTGTCCGGAGGCCTTAGCCGAAAACGATATTGCAATCGATACCGGGTTGAACGTATTTAAATCTGGATTGGCCGCTTCAAAGGCATCCAACGGAATCCTAAAACTCCGAAGCATACTCCTCACGTTAGGTGTACTATCAGGAAAAGGTATTTCACTCAGCGCGCCAATCCGCATTGAGGCTTCATTCAAGCCATCGCTCAAACGAACAAACGCATCGCCCCCGAACCCTTCAGTGTTTAGATTAGTATCTGAATGAAGTTGCGCCGCGCGAAATGAGATTGATCTGTTGGCTTGCGGGTTTATTCCTGAAACGCTTGTCTCGTATGAAGCGTTCACCCCGTCCCAAGCCAATCGCGCTACTGCAGAAACGAGCGGCGAGTCTGGAATGGAAGTTTGTAACTCATCCTCCCAAACGACCAGATCCCCTCCTAAGCCCGTTACTGGAAGGCTCAGACTGTTTGTCGTCTTGTCTAAGTGCAGATCAGCTTCAATGCCGATCTGCTCGTCGGAGTCGCCGAAGTTGTCGACGAGGTCCAGATTACTTTTTGAATGGGAAGTATGGATCGCTAGGTGGGATACCGCTTCAGGAAAATTCAGTCCTTCCAAGTAAGGACCATAGATCGACAAGCTATGAAGCGATTGATTGAAGAATGCCCCGATCAGAGTTTTTGCAACGCGTTGATGCTCGCTTTCTGATAGCGCTAAGTCTGCAATCTGGTCTTCAAAACAATCCCCCACCGGCACCCATAAGGAGTTGAACGGATTATGGCGCATGCCATGGATCCAGAACAGGGTTTTGTTTCGTTGCGCACGGTCATACCAGCGCATGCCGCCCCCTGCGCCTGGCCGATCGTTCGCCGACGTCGCACCGACCAATTGGTCCATCGAGCCGAAGATCTGCAAATAGTCGCCGGCAGGAAATGTCGCCAAGTTCAACCAATTGGTTGGCGCGATGGCCGCGACCGCGGATATAGGATAGCCGAGACCATTTGCTTCATTCAAAACCTGCGCGTAGGCGACCGCTTCACCGCCCATGGAATGTCCTACAAGGCCAATCCTCGTCGGGTCTAATCCAGGCGCGGTCGTTGGGTCTTCAAGCAACCGATCTATTGTATTGAAGATGAGCTCCGTCCTGACCCGTTGAGAGTCTTCGGGCGAGATTTTGGGTAAGGGTGGTTGGATGCCGCACGCGCCGCTGCCTCGGTCGTTGATCGGCTGCAAATCTAGACTGAATACGCTGGCGCCCCATCGCACCAAATGGCGAGCCAAATAGTCATAGCCAAGATAACTTGTTTCAAAGCGCTCGTTTTCAATCAGATTCCATCCACTGTGGAATCCATGAACGATGACGACTAACGGTCTCGCCGCACCCGCGACGCCATTTGCCGGCCGATAAAACTGGCCGCGATGGCGCATCGGAATTAATCCATTGCCAATCGTGATATTTCCGAAATCAAGTTCGGTTTCTTCAACGTCGATCATCGCTGGCACACTGCTTGGAGAGGTCACCACCCGATGGTCAGCGCCAGCGATCACCCGATCACAAAGCCGCGCTTCTGCAAATATCGATTTCGGGAGATACTCCTCATCGATCGTGTCGACATTCACTCGGACAACCGTTTCGCCGGCGAGCGCCTCGCCAATGATTTTAGATGGACTGAGGTTATAGAGATCCTGTTCTCGAATAATCACTTTGGCGCCTGGCGTTACGCCGCTCACCAGGACGCTCTTATCACCATATGCGACCCGGCCCGCGATTCGGGGGCGATGTGGAAAACGTCGCTCCTCCACCCTTATGGCTTGAGATGGAGGGCTTTCAACATTGCCGACCTGCTGGCGAGCGACAATCTCCGAACCTGAAGACAAAACAGGCGAGGTTTGCACTGTGATTGAATGTGATACGCCGGACCAACCGAGCCCAATCGGAATGTTGTTCTGATAAAGACGGACCTGCGCGCCTGGCAGCAAGTTGGATATCTGCACCGCTCGGCCGCAGCTGACCAACGGCGCTATCAGAACGGGGGCTGGAACCTCTGGTGGGGACGGTTGGACAATGACCGGATCGCTTGCGACGCTCACGCCGCATAGCGTTTGGGTAACAACGATTTGGTGGTTGCGAACAAGCGGTTCTGCAAGCGAAATTTCAGCTTCCTCGCTTGTGGGTCGCGGGCCATACGTCGTGACAGCGCCCGCTGCGTCGGTGATCTCAAACGTCAGATTTGCACCGCGCACCTGATTGGCGACCCTGACAATTTGATCGCCCTCAACAACCGCTTCGAGAATTTCCGGTTTTATCCGCTCATCGGGCGGGCCGACTTCACGCCAATCGCTCCACGGCCCTTCTTCTGCACACGGGGCCGATGAATAGTAGCAGCGTACTCTGATGCGTTCGCCAACCAATAATGGCCGCGAAACTTCTATCGATACTGGGTCCCAGCATGTGCAAACAGCACGTAACAAATCGCCATTGTCAGACTCGATCCAAACGCGGCTGCCTGGACGAACATTGTCTAGCGAAACGATCGTTTGGCAACTGAACAATAGTCCGGTGATTTCAGGCTTCGGAAGTGGCCCAGAGTTCTCCAGATTGATGCTCGCAAATGGTCCAGGTGCACCGCATACAATTTGTCGGGCTCGTAAGCCGGTGACCGGCTCTGCCTTCGTGCTTTCCAAATCAACCGAAACGCAAGAAAACCCCTTTCGGTTTGCAGTCCCGTCGCCGACCAAAGCGTCGTTGAGAAACACCTCTACTCTTGCTCCGGGGGTGGTATGATTGATCAATATGCAGCCACTGCAAGCTGAAACGGCTTCTGGGGTGCCAGGGGCACTTGTCGGCGGCGTTGCAACCTCTTCAACGATCACGTTTGCGCTAAACGGCGTGAATCCACCTCCAGAGTTCTGTCTTGCCCTCAAAACAGATCCTGCATTCAGGGGAGTGACGTTTAGCGTTTGCGCATTCGTCGCCGCTACAAATTCGATGCGGTCACTATCAATGAACAGTTCGATCACAGCCCCTGGGATTAGACCATCAATGTAAACTTGCTCGTTGCATCGCGCGAGGCGTTCATGAATTGTTGGAGGCAGTGTCATTGGTACCCACCACTATCTGCCCGAAGACTGTCTCATCCGCGATAACTTGAAGTCAATCGTCCATCGAAATATTCACAAATATTTAAAAATCTATCCTCTGGACTTACTTGAGCCTTACGGTCTGGACGCGAGAAAGAAATCGATGGAATTGTCAGCGGAAAGTGAGCTTTAACCGCCCTGCTCTAGCCTGGTCGCATGAGCAAGAACCCGTTTCGCTATTTCAAAACATCACGCGAGATCATCCAACTCGCCGTGATGATGTACGTCCGATTTCCGCTTTCTCTCCGCAATGTCGAAGACCTACTTCACGAACGCGGGATCGATATCTGCCATGAAAGCGTCCGGACTTGGGTCGATCGTTTTGGTCCGATCCTCGCCGGCAAGATCAGAACGAAGCGCGCCTCCTACATGCGACAGCACACTCAGTGGAGGTGGCACTTGGATGAGATCTTCGTGAAGGTCAATGGCGTCCAACATTATCTCTGGCGCGCCGTCGATCACGAAGGCGAAGTGCTTGAAAGCTACGTCACCAAGACCCGGGATAAGCAGGCTGCACTTACCTTTTTGAAGAAAGCGATGAAACGATACGGTGCGCCGAGAACTGTCATCACTGACCGATTTCGGTCGTATGGCGCCGCCATGAAAGAGATCGGAAACCAAGACCGCCAGGAGGTCGGTCGCCACTTGAACAACAGAGCTGAAAACTCGCACTTACCCTTCCGACGAAGAGAGCGAGCGATGTCGAGGTTCAGGCGAATGTCGAACTTACAGAAATTCGTTTCGACCCACGCTTCGTTCCACAATCACTTCAACTTAGACCGCCACATCAATCATCGTTCCACCTTCAAATCCATGAGAAACGCCGCCCTCTCCGAATGGCGCCAACTTCTGGTTGGATAACAGCCCCTATGCCGTTCGATG
>JBCBUI010000019.1:0-37421 GCA_039818185.1 Pseudomonadota bacterium | reverse complement strand
TGGCGCGAGTGACGGGACTCGAACCCGCGACCCCCGGCGTGACAGGCCGGTACTCTAACCAACTGAGCTACACCCGCGCATTGGGTCACCACCGAAGCGGTGAGAGGGTGATCTATACGGGCGCTTTTTCCCGGTCAAGCACCAATTGCCATGACTTTGACATCAGATGCAGCTATTCACCTGAGATACAGCAAGATTAGGTCAGACTCCTCCCATGAAACGCGTATTGATCATCATTGGCCTGATCATGGCCATTCTGATTGCGGCCCTAGTCACGGTGCCATTTCTGATTCCGTCTGAGGTTTACAAAGCTCAGATTGAATCCGCAGCGACAAAAGCGCTAGGACGCGATGTAACTTTGAAAGGCGATGCCCGCGTTTCTGTTTTGCCGACCTTTGCGGCCAGCGTGGACGGGGTTGAAGTCGCGAATCCAGATGGTTTCTCAGATCCATTAATGATTGAGGCGGGAAGTTTGCGCGCCAGCGTCAAGTTATTTCCGCTCCTGTCGCGCCGCGTGGAAGTGGCGCAAATCACGCTGAATGATCCAACAGTTCGCCTTGAACGCTTGGCAGATGGCCGCGCCAATTGGGAGTTTGGACCGGAACCAGATCCGACATCTGAAAGCGAACCTTCAAACGGCAGCGGCGGCTTTGAAACCGGAATTGACCGCGCGGCGCTGTCCAATGCTGCGGTTTATTACAACGATCGCACCACTGATACCCAATACGCGCTGACGCAGTTTGACGCGACAGCTCGACTTTCGGCGCTGGACGAGCCTTTATCATCATCTGGAAACGGCTTCTTGAACGGCCAACCATTCGATTATCAAATCCGCCTGGAAACGCTCGCAGAACTGAACGCACAGCAACCAATTACTCTCACCGCTCAGCTTGGGACGATCTATGGCGATGTCAGTTATGATGGCGCGCTGACTCTGGCCGAACAAATTGTCATGGAGGGCGATTTTGATCTGTCGTCTGACACGCTTGGACAGGTCCTACCTTTCCTGGGCGCAGATGAGTGGCCAATCGTTGCTAGCAATCTTGATTCGCTCCGCGCTAAGGGGTCGATCAGTGGCGACTTGCCAAGCGCTCTCATCGAGTTTTCGGATCTGACCTTAGCGGCCACAGGCCTGGATCTGGATTATTCTGGCAGCGTCGCGCTCGGCGAGGTGCCCATGCTTTCTGGTCAGGTCGAACTCAATGCCGCTGACGCACAAAGGCTGTTGAAGCCCGGCAATTCCCTGATCCCGCTGCTGACCATGCTCGGCAATGTCGATTTTGTCGCCAGCGTCAGCGGTCCCGTATCCGCGCCGGCGCTGACTGGGATCACTTTGAAACAGCGCGGCGAGGATCTGATAACCGATTATGCAGGCAGTTTCAGTCTCGCTGGCGAGCAAACTCTGAACGGAATGTTGGACATATCCAGCAACAATCCGCGTGCGGTGCTGTCGACCCTGGGCACCGAACTGCCGGAGGGAGACTCGCTGAATATGTTCGCGATCTCGGGCCAGACGACCGGCTCCGTTCTGGCACCCAATCTTGAACAAGCCTCGATCACGCTCGACGAGACGACGGCGACGGGCCGTGTCGGCGCTGATCTGCGCGGTGCGCGCCCGCGCATTGTCGCGGACCTCGCGATGCAAAGGCTGGATCTCACACCGTTCCTGGGCAGCGGGTCGCAGCAAACTGATACCGAGCCGAGCTTGAATGAAGACTGGGACGATACCCCGCTCGATCTCGCGGCGCTGAACATGCTGAACGCGACGATCACTGTTGCCGCCGGCGAAGTCGTGATGGACCAGATCACGCTGAACGATGCGCTGTTGAACACACGCCTCGACGACGGTCGACTTTCGGCAATCTTCCGTCAAGATGATGACACGCCTGGCTTTAAAGTGTTCCAAGGCAATTGGTATGGCGATCTGACCTTGGACGCGTCTCGATCAACCCCGCGTCTGGAGATTGAGGCCTTAGCCGATAGCATTGCCGCACAGGAGATGCTGACAGCGCTGACCGGGTTCAAAAATCTCAGCGGCATTGGCGATGTCCATCTGGACCTCAGTTCTGAAGGCAACAGTCTAAAATCTCTGATCCGCGGATTGGATGGCAAGTTTGAGTCAGACCTCAACCAAGGCGCTTTGAAAGGGCTAAACCTGGCCAAACTCGTCCGGGATGCGTCGAACCTGCGCGAGTTGGTCGCGAGCGGCAATCTCTCCATAGCCAGTTTCCGTGATGCTTTGTCGCCAGAGGCCGAAACGGATTTTTCCAAATTTATCGGCAATCTAGATTTCAATAATGGCGTCGCCAGTATCACCGACCTCAGCATCGACAACCCAGTTGTCGGCATTACCGGTGCGGGTAGCATAGACCTCGGAGCACGGACGCTGGACATTCGCCTGACGCCGCGTGTCGATGTTGCGGCTGCGGGTGCGGGATCCACGATTGGCATTGGCGACATTCCCGTTCCTGTTCGGGTCTATGGCAACTGGTCGAGCGTACAATTCGGCCTGGATTCATCCGCTGTGCAAGCGGAATTGACGGCACGTTTGCGCGATCAGGCCGCGGGCGAGATTGCGGATCGCATCGGCGGCGATGCGGGCGCGATCATTGGTGGCATTATCGGCAATTCGTCCTCTGAAGACGAAGCAGCGCCAGATCTCGAAGACGAGTTGCGGGATCGCGCTCTGGGCGCTCTGTTCGGAACGCGCGACCGGGAAACTGACGAAGAAGAAGAAGCCGAGGACGAGTAGGCTCAGCCTTCTTGTTTGAAGAAGGCGCGAACCTCAGCGCCTTTGCCGTCTTCCAGCGCAGCACAAAGCTCTATTCGTTCAATCGTTTGCGTCAAAGACCGCTCGTGCCCTTCGGCAAGATCACCCTGTGCCTCGAACAGAGCGATCAAGTCATCTCGCGCAGCGGTCGAACATAACCGATCCGCGAGGGCCGGACTGAACCTCCGCCGCTGACGTGGAATGACATCGAGATAAGTTGCAAAATTCTGTTTCAGCCAATCCCAAGTGCGATCACGCGTCTCTTCTTGCCGCATCTGTCCCTGCACAATCGACAAGGTCTCGCGCGATCCCAGCGCACCGGACAAGGCCAAGTCTAGAATGCGGGCCGACAAAGCAGGGTCGCGGTTTTGACCAATGGCGTATGCGACGGCTTGTTCGAATACAGGGTCATCATAAGACTCCCTCGCCGCCAGCATCTGATCCAGGAAAGGTTCGCCATAGGCCTGGAAGCCGATTGCCATAGCACTGAGGTATTCATCCGTGTTGAGCGTCCGGTCTGATGAGACACCTTCCAAGCCAATATAAGACGCAGCTGCGTTCGCCAGGCCTTGCCGCAGCGCCTCATCCTGACCCGTTCGGATCAGGAACCGTTCGAGGCTCGATTTCATAATCACAGTTTCCGCGGCATCGCCGCCATGCTGGTCGAGCGCGGTAAAGCGATCGCGGAACACGTCGATAATTGCGCTGCGATAGCCAGCCAACGCCTCTTCGTCATTCGCGACCAAGCGTTCGAACCGACCGGCTTCGCGAATGGCTGCCTGGACGACACGGCGCTCATCGTCGCGCACCGCCTCGTCGATAAAGCGCCAGACGGTTTGAACATCGATACGCCCGGCAGCGAACTCTGCACCGACGCTGTCCAGCGTTGCGAGCTTTTCTGCGTCGCTCAACTCATCAAACGCTCGACCGAGGTCTTGCCACATCTCATAGGGCAATGAGAAACGGTAATAACCGGTTCCGCTGGCATTCGGCATTATCCAATTGAGACTTACTTGACGGCGCATGAGATGGATAAGCGGTACCTGTGCATCGGTCGGTTGATTGATCTGACACCGGCGTTCGGAACCGTTCGTTCCCCCTATCCGATAACAAAACGGAATAACCCAAAGTCTATCATTCTCAATCTCGCTTCCCAGCGGTTTGTATCTGGATTGAGAAACTGTCAGTCCAGCTCCTGATGAAGGGTCTGCGGAATGAACCGTGATCAACGGTAACCCATTTTGTTCAACGAAACTTCGAAAAACCCGAGTCAAATTGTGTTCACCAAACGCCTGGTTTGGCAAAACGTCGTTGAGGCTTGGCGGACGGTTTTCGAAGCGCTTGACCTCCGTGCCAATGATTTCGAAAAAATCCGGGCTGGCAGCGACGCCATCTTCATACGCCTCAACATACCGTCCCAGCGCCGGGCGAAACACGTCCGCGCCGAAATAGGCGTCAACCATGCCAATAATAGCGAGGCCCTTATTATAGGTAATTGAGTCATACGCATTTCGAACGTTCTCGTTGAGCGCAATCGGCTCGCGCACAGCTCGAGCGCTCGCCAAACTGTCCAGCCCCATGGCGCGAATGCCATCGACAATGGCGTCGAGTTCATAGCCTTCGCCCGGATAGATTTCCGACAGGCTGGCGCCTTCCCCCCAACTGGCAAAGGATTCTTTCAGCCAGAGATCATCCCACCAGGGCGGCGTGACCAGATTGCCAAACCACATATGCCCGACTTCGTGGGCGTGAATGGCCAGCAGGCTGCGGCGGGCGGCGGGTCCAATGCCTGGGCTGGCCAGGATTCGGGTCTCGCGATAGGTCAGCGCTGCGGCCAGTTCGGTCGCGCCAGATGGCCATTGCGGCGCGGCAACAATATCCAGTTTCTTGTACGGATAAGGTTGCTGCAAGGCCTCCTCAAACACGCGAACCAAATCCGGGGCTGTCTCCAAAGCGAGGGCGAGTTCAGCCCCCTTTCCGCGGCGCGCAAAGCCGCGCAATGGGATCGGCTCGGCCCGCACATCATTTGGCGGCAGCATACCGGCTTCGACGACATCAAAGCTGCCAACGGCCAGCGATAAAAGATAGGTCGGCAAAGGCCGCGTGGTCTCGAAGGTGACCCTTTTCAATCCACCCGCCAACGGCTCGACAGAGTCTTCCGGCGCATTGCTGATCGCGGAGTCGGATTTCGGAATGGTCAGCGTGATATCGAACGGCGCCTTAAAGGCTGGTTGGTCAAATCCCGGCATGAATCGGCGGGCTTGAATGCTCTCAGACTTTGCCAGTGCATAGGCATCGCCCTGCTCCGTCACTTTGAACAATCCAGATAGATTGACGTCGAACGGGGCGTCGTAATCAATCTCGACCACAACTTCACCAGCATCGACCATTTGCCCGAAATCCAGCCATGCGACCCCGGATTCTAATGCCATATTCCAACTGCCATCGACTACTTCTGCATCGCCGACGCGGCTGCGTACGCTGGCAATATCAAGATCCCGGCCATGCATGTATACGCCGCGCGCCGGCGCCTCTACTGCAATCGTGATCGTCACGGTGCCGCCAAATCGCGTTTCGCGCGGGTCGAGCTTTAAGTCCAGAGCGTAATGCGTCGGAAAGGGCGCAGCCTCTAACGGACCTTTCGGTGCATTCGCGACAATTTCATCTGTGCTTGGCAGGGCCCTCTCGGCCGTATCCGACGCCGCGCCGCAGGCGGCCAGGACGAGACCCATGATCGCAATAACAGCAAACCGCATGTTCGAACTCCAACTTGTCTTGAAGTCTTGCATAGCGCACAACACGCGCGATGAAACCCACGCTGTCCATTCTTGATCCCTCCCCTATCTTTCAAGGCCGCAGCGCCGCTGATGCGCTGAACGAGACGCGCGCATTGGCAGCTGCGGCAGACACGATGAATTACCGCGCTTACTGGGTGCAATAACACCACAACGCGGCGAGTTTTGCTGGAACGACGCCAGAGGTCTTGATGGCCGATCTTGCCGCCCGCACAGAGCGCATTGCCCTCGGCTCGGGCGGTATCATGTTGCCGAATTACTCGCCGCTCAAAGTTGCTGAATGGGGGCAAACGCTGAGCCAGCTCAACCCGGGGCGCATTGAAATCGGCCTTGGGCGCGCGACCGGGGCGGACCCGCGCGCTTCGGCGGCTCTGCTCGGACCAGGCGGACAGAACTTTCCTGCTATGCTCAGGATGATGATGGACTGGATGCTGGATGCCAGCGGCGAAGCCTCTTTATCAGAAGACCATCGCGCGCGCGGGATCGCGGCCAATCCGCCCGGTGCGCGTCCGGACGTCTGGATGCTGTGTTCTTCCCCCGGCTCGGCCGCCTTTGCCGGACAGATGGGGCTAAAGCTCGCCTTTGCCGATTTCCTCAATCCGGGCGGCGCAGCGGACGCTCTGGCCGCTTATCACAACGCATTTGAGCCCTCCCCTTTCTGTGCAGAGCCTTATGCCGGAATTGGTTTGGTTGTGTTGGCAGCAGAGACAGAAGACGAAGCGGATTATCTCGCCGGGCCGATCAAGGCCTGGGCGCTTGGGCGCGGCACAGGCGAGTTTCGTCCCTATCTCAGCGCCGCCGAAGCCAAGGACTATTTGGCGACGGCCCCGCTCGCGCCACCGCAGCGTGGGATTATCGGAACCGGGCTATCCGTCGCGCAGGCATTGATCACCGTGGCGAACGAGGCCAGGACCAATGAGCTATTCCTGCTCTCCATCACGGACAGTCTCGAGACCCGGATCAACAGTTATCGCCTGATCGAACAGGCGATGGCTGCAATCAGCGCAGATCCGGCATAACTGCCAATAAGGGGCTCAAGACGCTTGCGCCCAAGGCCTTACACCGGGCTGGCGACCAGCCATAATCCGCGTCCGGGTGGTTCGCATCATCCTTGAACGGCATTTCCAGCGTCATCGCCAGGCAATCAAATCGTTGCGCCAATGCATTCGTGCAGATTGACAGATTAGCTTTGCCCGCAGCACTGATTGGATAACCGAACTGGGTCTGAAAGGCGCCGTTGGAGGATTTCACATAGGAAGACTTAAAGCTCTCCTGCAGACTTGCGAGTCGATCCGACCATCCTGGAATACCTTCGGCGCCGGCGATGAAATTATACGGCATGGCTTCGTCGCCATGGACATCGAGCGCCAGGTCACAGCCCGTCTCGATCATCTTCTGTAATGTAAGATAGACTTCCGGGCTTTTCTCCATCGTGGGTTCTTCCCATTCGCGGTTCAGATTCACGCCGGCTGCGTTGGTGCGCAAGTGCCCTCGGGCACTGCCATCTGGATTCATATTCGGGACGATGTAGAAAACAGCCCGGCTCAACAGATCCTTCGAAATCGCGGAGATCGGGTCGAGCATCCTTTCCAGGAATCCTTCCATCCACCATTCCGCCATGGTCTCGCCGGGATGCTGACGAGCTGTGATCCAGACGTTACGCTTGTCTGCTCCTGCTTCGCCGATCGTGATCAGATCCAGATCCCGCCCATCCAAGGTTTGGCCTAAGACGCTAATCCGCGCGTCCGCATAGTTTTGTGCGCCAGCAACAAGCATCTGGTGGCGTTCTGACGAGTAAGGTGCGAAATAAGCGACATAGATCGCGTTGACGTTCAACTCCGTCTCGATGGCAAGTCTTTTTCCGTCATAAGAGGTTGGCACGCGCCGCCAATCCATGAGGTCGTCTGAAACAACCGCCTGGTAATTCTCCCAGCCTTTCGGGTAAGCGGCGCCTGCTGCGTTTTCAATTACTAGACGAATTTTCTGTGACGATTCCCCTGACACTCGAAAATGAAACCATTGATAGAAGTCGGACTGGTGGTCCTTCGCGATTTCCAGACGCACATTCATCGGGTCGCTGGCATCTTTGACGACAATATTGCCGCTATCAAAGGCCGATGAAATGATCAGGCTCATATGGTCTCCCCTGCTTTCAGATCGGCGTGGTAGGCTTTTGCCATGCGGCTGTCGATTCCCTGCATTTTCAGAAACGCGCTCAACACGCCAAGTTTGCGGTTTGGCTCCTCGCCATCAGCGACGCGGTGTAGCTGGCTGTAATACCACCCCTGCATGCCAAATCCGTTCAGCGCTTTGAACAAACCAATCGAAGAATTCGGACCGAATATGCCGGGGCCAATGCGCAGAGTCTTTTCCCATTTTGGTAGCTCTGAGCGCTCGCCAGACAAAAGATGTGCCGGCGCGTCAAAATCGACGCAAAGCGGTCGTCCCAAACCAATCAGGTCGGCTTCTCCATTGGCTAAGGCATCATTCATACCCGCCACCGTTCGGAACCCACCGGTTACCATTAGGGGCATTTCGGCCACAGCCTGCACTTCTGTGGCGTAATCCAGGAAATAAGCTTCCCGTTTCTGAGTGCTCTTGCGTGCGCCATCTTCGTGAATCGGTTTCAAACCTTCCATATCCATCATTTTCGGCTGCTCATAATTGCCGCCGGAAATCTCAACGAAATCGAGATCATGATTGTTTAGCATGCCCATAACAGCGGTCGAATCCACCTGGCTGAATCCCCCCTTCTGGAAGTCGGCGCTATTGAGCTTGACGGAGACGCCAAATCCAACGCCGGCTTCGGCGCGCGTCGCTTTGATCACTTCCAATAGAAGCCGGGCGCGATTTTCCAGCGGGCCACCCCATTCATCATCGCGCTGGTTGGTCAATGGCGACAGGAACTGACTCATCAGATAACCATGCGCCGCATGAATTTGTACGCCATCAAAACCTGCGGCGCGGGCGGTCTTGGCGGCGATCGCATACTTTTCGATAAGGCGTTTAATGTCGTCGCCGGTCATCGCGCGCGGCGTTCCGAACTGACCTCCAGGCAAATCAACCGCAATGGCACTCGGCGCATCGGGTTGGGGATTGACCAATTTCTGCGTCTGACGCCCAGCATGGCTGAGCTGCATCACCACTTTACCGCCGCCCTCTTTACAGGCTTCCGCCCATTTTCCGAGCATGACAGCATGTTCATTCGACGGCACACCATCGATCACGACATTACCGGGCGCTTCGAGATTCCTCCGGTCCACAAGGACATTGCCCGTGATCTGTAACCCAATCCCGCCATCGCCCCAGGCTTTGTACAGGCGCACATGCCGATCCGTAACTTCATTCTTCGGATTGGCCAAGCGCTCCGTCATGGCCGCTTTTACCAGCCGATTGGGCAATTCCACGCCAGACGGCAGGGTTAATGGCGTATTAATCATAATCGTCATGATGGAAGTCCTTGGAATCAGTGGGCGAATGGGCTTACGGGGAGAAAACCATTATGGGCGCTGCAAAGCAATCTAACCTGTTTGATGATATGAAAACTGATCCTTCTGGCTATAGCGCGAAAGATATTGAGGTCCTTGAAGGCCTCGAACCGGTGCGGAAACGCCCCGGCATGTACATTGGTGGCACCGATGAACGCGCTTATCACCACTTATTCGCTGAAATCCTCGACAATTCCATGGACGAAGCTGTGGCGGGCCATGCCTCGCGCATTGAAGTCTATGTTCGCGCGGACGGCTATGTCGAAGTGATCGACAATGGTCGCGGCATACCTGTTGGCGAGCACCCAAAATATCCCGGCAAGTCGGCATTAGAAGTGATTATGACCACGCTGCACGCGGGCGGGAAATTTTCCAATAAAGCGTATGAGACCGCGGGTGGCTTGCACGGCGTCGGCTCTTCCGTCGTGAACGCGCTGTCTGAGCGGATGGAAGTCGAAGTCGCGCGCGATAAAAAGTTGTATTTTCAAGCCTTTGAGCGCGGCAAAGTCACCGGCCCTCTGGAATTGATGGGCGCGGCACCGAACCGTCGTGGCACAACCGTTCGGTTCAAACCAGATGTTGAGATCTTTGGCGAGAAACTGCGTTTCAAACCGCAGCGTCTGTTCCAGATGACGCGCTCGAAAGCGTATCTTTATCGCGGCGTTGAGGTTCGCTGGAAATGCGATCCGGAATTGCTGCCAGAAGATTCCAAAGTCCCGGCGGAAAAGACCTTGTCTTATCCGAACGGTCTCGCGGATCAGCTGGACGAAGTGTTCAAAGGCAAAGCCACAATCACGGAACAGCATTTCTCGGGTCTCGTTGAAACCGAAGATGGCAAAGTCGAATGGGCGATCGCCTGGACCGCTGCCGGGTTCGGTGAAACGGACGGGTTTTCGAGGTCTTACTGTAATACGATCCCAACCCCGGATGGCGGTACGCATGAAGCAGGCTTTCGGTCCGCCATCACTAAGGGATTGCGCAATTATGCCGACCTGACGGGCCAGAAAAAGGGAACGTCGATCACGGCAGATGACATTATGGGCCATTCTGGTCTGCTCCTGTCTGTGTTCATTCGGAATCCTGAATTCGTCGGCCAAACCAAGGACAAACTCTCAACCACGGCGGCCTTCCGCCTGGTCGAGAATTCCGTTCGCGATCGGTTCGATCATTGGCTCGCGGCCAGCCCCAAAGAAGCTGACAAGCTGCTGACCTGGGCAGTCGAACGCGCTGACGAACGTGCGAGACGCCGTAAGGCGAAGGAAGTTGCCCGTAAATCCGCGACGAAAAAGCTACGCTTACCGGGCAAGCTGGCGGATTGTTCTGACAATAAAGGCGATACCGAACTGTTCCTCGTCGAGGGGGATTCAGCGGGCGGATCAGCCAAACAGGCCCGAGACCGCAAGACGCAAGCGATCTTACCGTTGCGCGGCAAGATCCTGAACGTTGCATCAGCTACCGCTGAAAAGATGGACAAGAACCAAGAATTACAGGATTTGCTCCTTGCCCTGGGCACGGGCACGGGATCACGATTCAATATCGATGATCTGCGGTATGAGAAGATTATCATCATGACGGACGCCGACGTTGATGGCGCTCACATTGCGGCTCTGTTGATTACATTCTTCTACAAGATGACGCCGGGCTTGATCGAAAGCGGTCGCCTCTATATGGCGATGCCGCCGCTCTATAAGCTCTCTTACAAAGGTAAGTCCGTCTATGCGATGGATGACGAGGATAAAGAGCTGCTGATGGAGCTCGAGTTCAAGCCTAATCAGAAAGTCGAGTTGAGCCGCTTTAAGGGCCTCGGCGAGATGAACCCCGGCCAGTTGAAAGAGACCACAATGAACCCGGAATCTCGCACGTTGGCGCGCATCACGCTGCCGGATAGTATTGACGAGCTGACGGAAGTGAAACCGGCAGAATTGATCGACACACTGATGGGCAAAAAGGCCGAGCACCGCTATCGCTTCATTCAGGAAAACGCCCATTTTGCAGAAGAACTGGACATCTAAGCAAAACGCGACATTCACCTGACAGGCGAATCTGGACCCAAATTTGCATTCCTCCTGGGACTTAAGTCCGAAACGCGTGGGGATGCTTTATGTTTGTGGATTGGCCAGATCATTCAGAATGGGGTTTCGGCAAAGAAACTTTGTTCGCCAAGCACAATATTTCCCAGTCTAATCTGTTCACAGATGACGGGCTGGCGCACCTGATTGACGAGTATCCGCGGGCGAATCTCGACATTTGGGCGTTCACAGAGCAGCGCGAAGGCCAAGGCCCGACATTACGCGGTCGCGCACCGAAAATGTCCGGCAAGGACATTGTCGAAGCGGTTAAGAATGGAAAAATCTGGCTCAATTTAAGACGTGCTGGCGAGGAATTGTTCGATCTGAAACACATTTCGGAGACGATTTTCGACAGTCTCGAAGATGCGACAGGCCGAAAAACCATGAAACAGGATATGGGCTTGCTCATTTCCTCACCAAGCGTCGAAGTGAACTATCATCTCGACATTCCCATGGTCGCGTTGTTCCAATTGCGCGGTCAGAAACGCCTCTGGCTGTACCCGCGCGATGAAGATCTGGCACCGTCATCGCGTATCGAAGATATCGTTCATATGACGCGCGAAGAGGAGTTGCCCTACCGCGCCGCCTTCGATGAACTCGCGACGGTGCATGACCTCACACCCGGAATGGGGCTGACCTGGCCGCAGCTCGCGCCCCACCGCGTCCGTAATGCTGATTGCGTGAATGTATCCCTGTCTTGCGAGTTCATGACGTGGAGCGCCCTGATCAATGCGAATGCCGCCTACACGAATGGGTTGATGCGTCGCGGTCTCAACCTCTCGCCGAAACTCAGCCAGGAGCCAAATCCAGCAAGCCTCGCCAAAGCTGCGTTCGCGCAAATGCACAAGACGCTGTCTGGCCGGACCCCGCGAGTTTCGCCCACTCCGATTACGTTCGAGCTCGACGTCACGCGCGAGGATTGCGTGAAGCCCCTCTGGGCGTGACAGGTTTTACTTGCCAATCGCAATAAATGTTACACACTGCCCGCCAGAATCGAGATGCGGGGAGTGGCATGAAACGTCTCTTAATTGGCTTAGTATTCGCACCATTGGTCTTGGCCGGTTGCGGCGACGGCTCCAACGCGACCGATGACACGGCCGATCCGATTGAGGTCAATCGCAACCCATTCCCATCAACTTATGTGGCCTATCCCTCAACCACGACGCTGATCAAAGGGGCGACGGTGCTGGATGGTATTGGCGGCGAAATAGCGGGCGGTGACGTCCTGTTGGTAGATGGCAAGATCTCAGAGATCGGGACCGACATCGAGACGCCAGAGGGTGCGACGGTCATCGACGCCACCGGAAAATGGGTCACGCCAGGCATTATCGACAACCACTCGCACCTTGGCGTCTATCCGAGCCCCAGCGTCAGCGCGCATGGCGATGGCAATGAGATTAGCGGGGCTGTGACGGCTGAGGTCTGGGCAGAGCATGGTGTATGGCCACAAGATCCCGGCTTTCCGCGTGCGCTGGCAGGCGGCGTGACCTCGATGCAGATCCTCCCCGGCTCAGCAAACCTGTTTGGCGGCCGCGGTGTCACGCTAAAGAATGTCCCGGCGCGCACAGTGCAAGGCATGAAATTCCCGGATGCGCCATATACACTGAAAATGGCCTGCGGCGAAAACCCGAAGCGGGTATATGGCTATGGCGGCGGACGCTTCCCGGGCGGCGCGCCATATTCTCGAATGGGCAATGTCGCGGGCTATCGCATGGCCTGGGCCAAGGCAGTCGAGTATAAACGCAAATGGGACAAGTTTGCTGAGGAAGGTGGTGATCCTCCGACTCGCGATCTTGAGCTCGACACGCTGATGGGCGTGCTGAATGGCGACATCCTTGTCCACATGCATTGCTACCGCGCCGACGAGATGGCGCAGATCATGGATATGAGCGAAGAGTTTGGCTACAAGGTCACAAGCTTCCACCACGCGGTCGAAAGCTATAAAATCGCTGACAAGCTTGCCGAATATGGCGCCTGCTCTGCGATGTGGGCAGACTGGTGGGGCTTCAAGATGGAAGCTTATGACGGCATTCGCGAAAACATCCCCATGGTGCACAGAGCCGGGGCGTGCGCGATTGTTCATTCCGATAGTGATATCGGCATCCAGCGCTTGAACCAGGAAGCCGCGAAAGCACTATCCGATGGACGACGCGCGGGGATCGATATTTCCGATGCGGATGCCTGGCAGTGGCTCAGCGCCAACCCTGCAAAGTCGCTTGGCATATTCGAACAAACTGGATCGCTTGAGGCTGGCAAGGCGGCGGACGTCGTAATCTGGTCCGGCGACCCGTTCAGCGTCTACGGTCAGGCCGAGCAGGTCTTCATCGATGGCGCATTGATGTATGAACGCGGCAATGAAGCACTAACCCCAGTGATGGATTTTGAGCTGGGTCAACCCGGTGAAGGAGACTTGAAATGATCCGTAAACTGCTTCTCACCAGCGCCGCCACCCTGGGCATTCTCGCGAGTGCAACCGCGCAGGATATCGCCATCGTCAATGCGAAAGTCTGGACCGGGACGGATGTCGGCACTTTGGAAAACGCGACCGTCTATATCAGTGATGGTGTGATTGAAGGGATGGGCGTGAATTATGCCCCGCCCAGCGGCACCGCGATCGTCAACGCAGACGGCAATTGGGTCACACCAGGCATCATCGCGGCTTTCTCCAGAGCGGGTACCGTCGAAGTTGGCGCTGAAGACTCAACCAATGATACCAGCGCCAGCGGGTCGCCTTTCTCCGTCGCCTTGCGCGCGGCCGATGGCTTCAATCCGGCCGCGACGCCTGTCGACGTGACCCGGATAGAAGGGGTGACGCGGATCGCGGTTGCGCCTGCCACGAGCAGCGCGATGATTGCTGGACAAGGCTTTGTTGCCGATACGTCCGGCGATGATGCATCGATCTCGGATGAGCGCGCCTTTGTCTATGTCGACCTGGGCGAAGGCGGCGCTGGCCTCGCCGGTGGATCACGCCCGGCGGCTTGGGCGGCCCTGCGCGGCGCCTTTGCCGATGCGCGTGGCTATCCGGCGCGGTTCATGGCACACAATGAAGGCGACACGCTGACTCGCGCGGATGCTCAAGCCTTCGGCCCAGCTGTGCGGGGTCAGCAATTGATGCTGGTCTCGGCGCACCGCGCCAGTGATTTGCGCTTGATCATGAACCTGAAGGCAGAGAATCCGAATCTCAACCTCGCCATTGTCGGCGCGGACGAAGGATGGCTGGTGGCCGACGAATTGGCGGAAGCGAACATACCGGTGATCGTAGACCCGTTTTCAAACCTGCCCGCAAGTTTCTCGCAACTCGGCGCCACCAGTCGCAATGCTGAGCGATTGATCACCGCTGGCGTGCCAACCGCTTTCGCGCATCTTGGCAATAGCGGACATCAATCACGCCTGGTTTTGCAATCAGCGGGGAACGCGGTGGCCAATGGCGTCAGCTTTGATGATGCGATGGCCGCAATGACCGTCGTGCCGGCCATGATCTTTGACATGGACGGGGTGGGATCAATCAGGCGCGGCAACACCGCCGACCTGGTCATCTGGGATGGCGATCCTCTCGATGTAACCAGCGCGCCGAGCGCAGTCTTTATCGACGGCGAAGCGCAGTCTCTGGAGAGTCGACAAACCAAATTGCGGGATCGTTATTTGAGCCTGGACGAGTCTGAAAAGCCTCTCGCCTACAAGCGCTAGTCGCCTTTGAAACTCGGGTCACGTTTTTCGAGGAAGGCTTGAATGGCTTCAGTCTGATCTGACGTCGTTGACGCGTACGCAAATTGGTCTCGGTCCATAAAGCTGGTCGCATGCCCAAGCGGGTTGGCGGCAACATTGATCGCTTGCTTGGTCATGCGCAGCGCGATGGGCGGGACTTTGGCATAGCGCGTCGCCAGTGCCAGAGCGCCATCTAAGGCGGCGCCAGACGCGGCGACGTCGTCAACAAGCCCCCAATCGAGCGCCGTCTTCGCCGAACACGGTTCACCCAGGATCGTAAACTGTTTGGCGCGCGAGGGTCCAACCAGCGCCACAGTGCGTGGATTGGTTTGCCAACTCATATTCATACCGAGCGGGATCTCCGGCAGTCGGAAGAAGGCATCCTCGGCGGCGATGCGATGATCGCACGCAACCGCGAGCGCGACCCCGCCGCCAATGCAATAGCCTTCAATGGCGGCGATTGTGATCTGTTCCAGGGCTTCCCAGGCCGCACACATATCTGGGCCGAGTTTGAGCGATTGTCGCTGTTCCAGGCGCGTTTGATTGCGCAACGCGGCGCGATCTGGATCTTTCAGGTCAGCGCCAGCCGTGAATGCGCCGCGACTGGTCAGCACGACGACGTTCGACTTTGTATCCGAGATCAAAAACTGCGCGGCATCTATCAGGGCCTGCATGGCTTTCAGCGACAAGGCATTGCGGCCGTCGCCGCGATCCAAAGTCACGGTCGCAATGGCGCCATCATGTATGAGTTCAACACAGTCTCCGAACCGTTTCGTCATTTGCTCTTCACGACATTTGCCACGCGCTGCAATGGCTCCATGTGTTGAATATAGCCCGCTTCTTTTGGAATATGCAGGCAGGGCGATCCGTCCTCGTCCTTGCCGACCACGGGCAGCACCGAAACGACGGGCTCTGATGCAAATCGCGTGAGGGCATCATTCGTGTTTGCGGTCTCTGCCAGCTTTCCGAGATTCATCCGCGTCGGAAAAATAATCGTAGCGGTCCCGGCCTCTTCCATGTCCAAGGCTTCCTGTGGGCCGAGCCAGACCGCTTCAGTTGTCTCTCGACCATCCTGTTCAGCGACTTGATCAGGCGGTGTCGCCGCGAGATAGAAATGTGTGTCGAACCGCTTCGGCATCATGGTCGGTGTGATCCAGTGACCAAAATGAACCAACGCATCGAGCGCGAGGACCAGATCGTGTTGCTGGATCAGTTCCAAAAAGCTCTGTTCGCGTCGATCGACCGCGCCGCGCATCGGGTTGAGCGCATTAGCAACATCCGATCCCACCAAGACAGCCCCTGCGCCGCGCGCAGACTTTCGCCGCGCGAGGATAATCCCAGCCTCTTCATAGGCTTCGCGAATGGCTGAAATTCGTGCGGCTTGTTCCGCGCCCGTGTAGTCACCATCGGTCCACTCAGCCCAGGCCTTATCGCTGTCTTCGTCATTGGCTTTGCCGCCTGGAAAGACCAGTGCGCCAGAGGCGAAATCGATCTCATAGTGACGCTTGACCATCAGCACCTGCAGGCCGGGATCATCGCGCAACAGCAAGATCGTCGCGGATAAGCGTGGGGGGGCTGAATCAGACATGGGCACTCCGCGGAAAAACTCGATCAAATTTGACACAAATCATCACGGCAGCATGCGCGTGATTTCAACTTTGTTTCCGTAATTAGAGGGCTTGTCGCAACGTCACGGAAGCAGAATGCGCCCTACACACTCTCTCGCCCACGTCGCCGCAAGCCCGGCGCCCGTTCGAAATCGTCTCCTGCCAGTCATGCACATAGAGACAGGCGAAGCCGTGTTACTGTTTGCCGAGACCGAGAAACGCTTCGAAGAGCGTGCGGTGTTCGGCCGAGCGGCGCTCGCTGCAGAATGCAGCGAGCCCGTCTCACCCGCGACCTGGATGGCGGCGCATGTGGAAGACGTCGCGCATGACGCGCACAATCGCACCACGGAACGGCCCGTGATTGTAGAAATGCCTTTGGTCGCTCTCATCCATCCCGATACAGCGGTCGCCTGCGACGCCGCAATTGCGCGGACGCGGCTGTGCCCGCAAGAGATCTGTTTCGAAATCCAAGATGCGGCCCTGGCCTTACCCGCAGCACGTAATGCACAAGATGGCATCGAAGCCCTGCGTCGTTGCGGCTTCCGCGTGTCGCTGAATGCGACGCGTTCTTGGCAATGTCCGCTCAGTCAATCCATGCGCCTTCTGCTCGACAGCCTGCGGGTCGATGCACGTAAGATTGAGGAGGAGCCCGATCTCCAGGACCGCATTGAAGCGGCGGTCAGCTCAGGCATGCTGGTCATCGCTGAACATGCCAATTGGCGCGACAGCTATTATCTCAGCGAGCTGGGAGTTGAATACGGGTTTCGGATGCGCGCCGACGCTTAGGCGGCGTCCTCTTCGCGGCGCTTGGCTTGCTCCGCATAGGCATCGAGCTTCTCCAAAAGATAATCAAGATCATCTTTTGGGATGGCCTGGAATTGCGTCAGGACACGTTCAATCATCCGCATTCTGAACCGCGCGCGATCATTGGCTTCACCGTCCAATTGCAGTTCATGATAGACTTTCACCGCCGCTCTGAACGCTGGAAGCAATTTGCGATGCAGACCGGCACGATCGAAAATGGCCTGAAGTCCGAGTGGCCCGGCGTCATGGATCATCAACCACGCACGTGCATGCGGCACGCCTGAGAGTTCGGCCAAGGCATGCTCCACAAAGGACATGTGGCCAACGCAAAGCGCTCGCATGATCAGTGAGTGCGTCAGACGCCCGTTCAAATTCAACTGCGATACAAATCGCGGCATATCATGCGTACGTCCGGCTTGTTCAACCAGGTCAATTGTGGCCCGTTCGCGTGCACCAGCTGCGAGGTCGATCGCCATCTGCGCTGGCAATTCGTGGCGATTGATCAACAAATCGAACACCTGACCTGAGACGAGCGACACCATTTTCTCGGCAATATGGACCGGGATATGATCCCGCAGAATCAGATTCTCATGCATTTTCTGATTGGCCGGGAAGCGCTCAATGGAATGCTCCATAGCGCGATCGGTCAAATCCGCGCCAGTATTCCCGGCAATTGTCTCGACCGCAAGTTCCGACGCGTGCTCACATATGACTTCTGACAAAGCCCCGGACACCGTAGCGCGCCCGGCGATCGCCGCCTGTTTCGCCGCCGTAACCGATAAAACCAGCTCAATCAGGTCTTCATCTGAAAATACGGGAGAGTTCTCGAGCAGTGGAATGGCAACGGATTCCACGTCCTGCGCCAGTTGAACCGCCACACTGTGCGGTAAGCGTGGAGAATTGCGCAATGTGACCGACAACGTCCGACGAACCAGCTCTGCAGTGTCCTTAGCCAGGATCTGGATGATTTCATCGGCAAAAAGGCGTTCTTCTTCGCTCAGAACGTCTGTCGCGATGCGGCGGCACAGCCGGTGCGCGACGGTGGCGCGCTCCTCAGACGTCTCACCTTTCATCAGGCGAATAAGATCGCCTTCGCTGAGTTCCGGACGCATGCTTTGTACAGTCATATCGCGGGGGTATCCCTGTCGCCGATCTAGATTTGTGAATAAATGGACTGAGCGGGTTAATACCTGGTTTACCAAAAGGCGATTGCCCAAAGAAGACAAGAGATAGGATGCGCCTATGCTGGACGGCATTAAAGTAATCGAACACGCCACATATATGGCGGCACCCGGCGCTGGCGGCATCTTGAGCGACTGGGGCGCTGACGTCATCAAGATCGAACCACCCGGCGGTGATCCGATTCGTAATTTCTTCAGCACAATCGGCACGGATATCCAGGACAATCCGGTCTTCGACTTCGATAATCGCGGCAAAAAGTCGATCGTTCTGGACACGCGCACCGACGAAGGACAGAAAATCCTTCGAGAGCTTGCTGCAGACGCAGATGTGTTTCTGACCAATGTTCGCCCAGGCGGGTTGGAACGGTCGGGCCTCGATTTCCAGAGCCTGCACAAGATCAATCCTAAACTGGTTTATTGCACCCTCACCGGCTATGGCCTGGAAGGTCCGGACGCAGACAAGCCTGGCTTTGATGTTGCGTCCTTCTGGTCGCGCGCCGGAGTGGGGCATCTGACGGTCCCAAAAGGCCAGGATCCGTTCGCTCTGCGCACGGCTTTCGGCGATCACACAACCAGCATGGCAGCTGCAGCTGGGATCTGCGCCGCGCTGGTAAAGGCCCATCGGACGGGCGAGGGTCAGCTGGTCGAAGCGTCCTTATTGCGCGCCGCTTTGTTTGCCATGGGCTCCGATTTTGCAATTCAGCTCTTTTTTGGACGCATTGGTTCGACCAAATCGCGGCATGAACAAATTCAGCCGCTGATGAATTTCTTCAAAACCAAGGATGAAAGCTGGATCTGTATCGTCTCGCGTCAGGGCAATGTCGACTGGCCGCCGCTATGCCGGGTCATGGACCGCGCAGACTTGATCGAAGATGAGCGCTTCACCACGGGCAAATCGCGGCGCAAACACGCGGCCGACCTGGTGACACTAATGGATGCCGAATTTGGCAAATATACCAAGGCAGAGATTGCTCAACGCCTGGACGATGAATCGATCGCCTGGGCGCCGGTGCAAACGCTCGCTGAAGTCGCGGCAGATCCGCAAGTCGCTGCGGCAGGCGGAATCACGCAAGTGCCAAGCGCCAGCGGCGATGGTTCGACATTTGCCTCGCCCGCATCGCCGATTCGGTTTCCGGGCACAGATGATGGCCCTAAAGGCACGTCGCCGCGACAAGGAGAACATTCGCGGCAGGTGCTCGAAGCTTTGGGCTATAACGCGGAGCGGATCGCTGCCCTGCTCGACGCGAAGATCATCGCTTAAACGATCCTTGATCGCCATTAATCGACTGGCCGGGGGCCAATCGCTCATAAGCGCTCGCGGCGAAGGCATGGCCAAGCCAGGCGCTCGGCATCAGGATCAGCGCGATCAGCGATGTCGATAAACCCAATTCCAGGGACGATTCCGGGGTTCCAATCACCGCCCTATTGATCGCTTGAGCGAGCATGGACAAGGCCGCAACAGGGAGGACAATAAAGGCCACCATTATCGGGGCGAGCGTCCTGACATGCCCTTTGGTCCAGTACCATGTGCGGAACACATGGACTTGGCCGCGCAGCGTACTGGCCGACGCAAACAGCATCAGTCTTACGGCGAACCAGAACAGACCCAGTAGTGTGGCAACAAACAGCGCGAAGAGCGGCCAAAACGTACCTCCAGCCCGCATTTGTGCGGTCATGTCAGTGATTTCCTGGCCCGCGTTTCCAGACGCCACGCCGAGGCTGGCGCCGATCAAGGAGAAGAACAGGACCACGATGGTGACGGCGATCGATGCGACTACCATGACCAATATCCAGGCCAGGCTCAGCTTCCAGGCCGCCGTGGCCAGCCCGCCTTGCCCCGTCAGTACAGCTCGATACATGGCAGCGGAAAACAAGCTATGGGTGTAGAGGGCGCACAGCGTCAGCGCTGAGAAAGCAAAAAAGCCCGTGCCCCCCTCCGGAAGCACGCCTGCGCCCCAGACCAGCACGCCGCTTGCGATTGCAAACAAAACACCAAATGGCAAAGACGGCACGACCAAACGCGCCGTCTTGGTGAGTGTATCCATTGCAATTTCGCGAAGCGATAGGGGCTCAGTCATGCCCGCCTAGGTAAAGGCGAAATACAGGATGGCAAGCGACACAATGCCCATCGCCGTCCAGGTCAAAACCATACCCAATTGCCGTAAGATGATCGGACCGCCGCCCATACCGACGGCGTGCATCAGACGGCCAAGCGTGAACCCGATGCCGAGCGCATGAAGCGCCCAAATGGGGGACTCGAGAAACGCCAGAGCCAATAAGCCAATCAGCATTGGCGGCGTGTATTCTGACGCATTCCCATGTACGCGGATGGCCCGCGCGAGATCCTCGGAGCCGCCATCTCCCATGGAGATTTTGCCCCGGAACCGGCGCGCCACGACCCGCATGGCGAACCAGACGAGCATCAATATGTTAATCGCGATATAGACGCCCGCAACTTGTAAAGCGCTCATCTGGTGCCCCTCAACTGGTTGAATTAGTCGTCGCGCCGCGCGTCAGGCAATCGGTCATTGATATCGTCACGAATATCCAGAAACGTAACGATCAGTCCACAGACCAGGCTGGCTGCCACCCATCCGAGAAAACTCAGCCCGACCAAAGTCAGGAATTGCGCGGCCGGACCTGAAAGCCCGACATTCAGCAATTCAACGCTGCTCTGTTCTAGAACGAAGCCATTGTAATAGCCCATGGCCACGCCGAGACCGATAATCACGATATAAGCGATGTAAACCATCAGCCGGAAGCTGTTGATAATGAAGAATTTCATGTCGTCCTCTTTCCCTTATAGACAACCCGGACGTCTGATTTCTCTCAGGGTCCGGGTTGAATGACACTAAATTCGGCAGATTGCCTTACATTTCCATGCCACATTCAGTTGCAGCACTCATCATCACGGTCATGAACGATGTCATTTCTTCTGGGCTCAATTCGCCCATTTTCGACATCATATATGCATCTTCGTCTTCAGCTTCTGTCGCTTCAACGAGGATATTGACCAATTTTGGATCCAATTTGTCGACCGCCAGGTCTGCCATACAAGAACAGGTGGTTTCGTCGGTTGAGCCATCATCTAGGCAAGACTTGACCAGCGCGGCTTTCGCGCCGCCGCCACCGCCACCACAGGCTGCCAATCCCAGGGCAAACACGGATGCAATCATTACTTTTTTCATGGGCGATCCCCTTTCCTCAATGTCTCGCACAGGGTTAACGTTCCACGAATCCCGCGCCAAGGCCAGTGAAAAAAAGCGCCTATTCTCTGCGGACCAAACTATCGAGCCGCCATTTGGCGCGACCTGATTCAAGAAAGTCTTGCTTGACTTGAACGCGGTCATATTCCGTTTTCAACCAGTATTCGAAGCTGATTCCACTGGCTTTTTCTGCCGAGAGATAGGATTCGAAGAAGGCATCCAACAAGCCGGTCTTTCCTTCGCGCAGATGCAGATATTTCTTCGACAGTTGACCCATCGCCGCTGAGACCGGCTCGCCGAGCCGGAAAATCACATAAAGCACACTCATCAAGCCGGCTCGATCTGCGCCGGACTTGCAATGCATCAATGCCGGATACTGAATGCGTTCGAACAAATCCTTCGCCGCCATAACGGTTTCAACCGCTGGCGTATCACGCGAAAAGACCTGGAAGTCGATCAGGTCCACGCCATTCGCCTCGCAGGCTTCTTTTTCGAGCAGGTAATATCCCCGGGTGCTTGGTCCACGAAGATTGATGATCGTCCTGATCCCACGCAGTCGGACATGCTCTGCGACCTGCCGCGGATTTGGCTGGTTCGATCGCCACATCTCGTCACTGATTTGATGCAGATTCTGAAAACTCTCGCGCAAAAAGCCATGATCCCCCAGAATCAGCTCGCGCTCAGCACGGATGCGCCCCGGCTTGGAAGTAATATCGGCGGCGATATGCGTCCGTTTCTTATGACCTGGCAGTTTCATGGGTTCGCGTTACCTGAGCGCTGCACCAGCGGCAAGCCGCTGACATCATTGGAAACGCTCCAGTAACCCTATTCGATTACGGTTATGGAAAATATGAGCTTAAAATTTAGGGGTTTTTGATGCGCTTTTCTACCGCGTTGCGCGCTGGCTGCGTCGTTTTGGCGATGACAGCCATGGCCGTTCCGGCTTCATCATTCGGCATTGGACTGCAGCCGACCACGGTCGAAATGGCGATCCAACCTGGCGAGCGTCAGCGCCAAGTCATCAATATTGGCAATGTCCACCAGGAAGATACGATTTCACTGACGCTGGGTCTGGCGGACTGGGCGCTTGATGAAAATGGCCAGATCAAGCTCGACCCTCCTGGCGAAACCGATTCCTCAGCCGCCGACTGGGTGCGTTTCAGCCCGGCTTTCGTCACACTCAATCCGGGTGAAACCGAACAAGTCATTGTCGACATGTCGGCCCCAATCCGGATTGATCGCCAGGGCGATTATCGGTTTGCGTTGATCGCGTCGACGTTGCTGCCAGAAGAGCGATCTGGCCAATCAGGCGTTTGGAAGAAATACCAGATTGCCAGCCTGTTCTACCTCACCATGGGCCAAGGTGAGAGCAAACCGGAAATCACGGCTGCGACTCTCACCAAATCCCCAGAAGGCGAGAACGCGCTTGTTTTTGAACTGGAAAATAGCGGAAATGCGCATTCTCGGCTGCGCGGAGAAATTGAGATTAGCGGTGATTCCGGCACCACTATAAAGGCGCCTGTCAACAATCTCGTCGTGTTGCACGAAGCGTCTCGCAAGTATCGGCTGCCGCTGACGGAAGCGGTTCCAGCCAACCCGGAATTGCGCGTGACGCTGGAAGATATTCACGCGCCACAAAGCAGCAGCGGCACGGTTCAGCTCGAGCCGTTCAAAACGGATCTGGCATTTGTCGAGACCGCGCCATTGATCGAGGCTCCTGAAGATGAAGCGTCGCCGCTGGACTAATCTGAAGGGCTTTGTCCTCGCTGGCGCGGCGCTCGCGAGTGCGCCACACGCCGGCGCATCTTGGATCGACTCTGATTTCTATTGTCGAGTATATGGCTGCGTCGTGGTACATGACGGCTTCTCGTTTGATGTCTACGACAACTATGTTTTCGCCACGGGCGGAACCGTGCCCGTTGGCGGCCGCATGATCGCATGGACAGGAAATCCGTTTCAGGGCGCGGGCGGCGTAAATCCCGTCATTACAGGCACGCGAACGGAAGGCTTTCATACAGTTCCGCTCGAAGATCAAAGCGTTATTCTGGGCATCGACACTGACGGGGACGGCGTTCCGGACCGTCTGCCATTTGATAATAATAGTGATGGCTTCCTGGATGCCGGAGACAGCCTCGACCCGTTCAATGTCTCGCTAAGCACCGATCTGGTCGCGGCGGATACATCTGCGCAGCGCAGCTTCTATTTGTCTTCGCGCACGGATTTCTTCTTGACCGCTGAAGCTCGCCTGATTGGGCCGACAGATGGTTTCAATACCGCCAACTTGCTCAATCGGATTGACTTCGACTATGGCGTGACTCGTCAAGGTGTGGACGATGGCATGGCCTTCGGCGCCGACACACGCAATGGCAATTATATCCGCACAATCGCCGGTATTGATACGGTCGGTGACCTGTTTGGCAGCGCGACAGAAATCATGGAATTCACCAATTCGATCCGTCGGCGTAATGCTGCTGACTTGCCCTCTCAATCTGTTCGTTTCGACTATGTCTATGGCTTTTCCGGCTATGACCTCTCAATGGGCGATGGCCATTTGCAATACGAACTCGAGTTTGATTTCTACAATCGATAGCCGAGCCCGGTCAGCAATTGCGCCGTCTCGTAGACTGGCAAGCCCATGACCCCGGTATAGCTGCCTGTGATCTGCTTGATATGGGCGCCAAACGGCCCCTGAATCGCGTAACCGCCAGCTTTTCCGAGGCCATCTTGCGTCTTGATATATGCTGCAATCTCTTGCGTGGACAGACGTTTGACAATCACGCGCGTGTCGCTGAGGCGGGCGGCGGTCTGGCCATCCGGCGCGATCAGGCAAACCGAGGTCATGACATGATGCGCGCGCCCTGAGATCAGGTTCAAGCAAGCGGCGACCTCTTCATCTGTCTCGGCTTTGGGCAAAATTCGTCGTCCAACAGACACCACTGTATCGCCCGCCAGCGTGAACTGACCGGGGACATGCACGGCTTCCGCCTTTTCACGTCCCATTCGGATCGCATAGGCGCGCGGCGCTTCGCCGAGCTGTGGGGTTTCATCGATATCTGCAGGCGCAATCTCGTCTGGCGTGACGGAGATCTGAGCCAGAAGCTGCTGCCGTCTGGGACTGGCGCTGGCCAGGACAAGTTTGCTCATAGGATTTTGAACGTCGCATTGGCCATGGCGACGGGTTTATCATTACTGCTGACAATGGCACGGGCAAAACAAATCGATCCGCCGACTTTGATCGGCTCCGGATTGATTAACAGCCAATCCCCAAGCTTGGCGCTGCCCAGATAGTCTGTCCCGAGCGAGACGGTGACCAAGCCTTTTCCGACGTCTCTGTTGGTGGCGCGCAAGGCCACCACACAAGTCAGCCCCATAGCATTGTCTGAAAGCGCGGCGATCAAACCGCCATGGACGAGACCACGTGAGTTACAGTGCTGTTCCGCCAGGAACAGGCCCATCTGAATGCGATCGTCTAATTGTCTTGAATAGAGCGGTTCCCAAGGGTCGGTCAGTCCGGAGCGGCGAAAATGCCGCTCAAATCCGTCTGGAACCTGCGCGTCGCTCAAGGCTGGCAGCCTATTTGAAGCGATACGTAATCCGACCTTTGGTCAGATCATAAGGGGTCATTTCGACCAGAACTTTATCCCCGGTAAGGATACGAATGCGGTTCTTGCGCATTTTACCGGCTGTATAACCAATGATCTCATGATCATTTTCCAGCTTCACGCGAAACGTCGCGTTCGGCAAAAGTTCAACGATCGTGCCGTTAAACTCGATGATTTCTTCTTTTGACATCCTGTCTCCATAAAAAACGACGCGCGGTGCCGCGCCGCAACAGATATGGGGTGCTTCGTAGCTTTCGTCACCCCATGGGGCAAGGCCGAGAGTGACTCTTCGCAGTTTCAGCTGATGAGGTGTGTCCTGCATGCGTCATCCTGGTCCAGCTCTATACTTGCCCGTTAACTTTCCATCTGCTTTTCTAGGTCATGAGTGGGGACAGTTTTGACACGATAATATTTCAAAGAGTCAGCGATGGCCTTCAAAGAGCTTCCTTTTACAACGCAAGAGCTGCGCGCGGCGATTCCAGAGCGCTGCTTCCAGCCTAGCACGCTGCGGTCGTTTTCTTACCTGGCGTTTGATCTTGTGGTCATTGCGGCGCTCTACGCGGTTCTGACGCAAACATCGGCCTGGTATATTGAGTGGCCCGTGATTTTCCTGATCGGCACGATGCTCTGGTCGCTGTTCGTGATTGGTCATGATGCCGGACATGGGTCCTTCTCGAATAACCGAACCATCAATACGATTGTCGGTATTCTGGTGCATGGCGCTATTCTGGTGCCATATCGCGGCTGGCAGCGCAGCCATGCCTTGCACCATATGAAGACCGGCCATTTCCGCGAAGAAGAAGTGTTCCGCCCTGCCGGCAAAGGCGAAGACACGCTGTTTCGCAAGATTATCTTCCGATCCGGCATATTCGTTCTGATTGGCTGGCCGATGTACAAGATCGGCATCCGCAATCTGACGACTTACAAGCCCGTCACGGGCAGTCATTATCTGCCACAGAGCGATCTCTACACGACCTCTGTGCGTGTATCATGGTATCTTGGCCTGCTGTCCTTGATCGGTTTTTTGAGTCTATACATATCGCTCGGCGTGATCTTTGGCTGGGGCTTTTTCGCCAAGTACATTCTCGCGCCATACCTGATCTATGGCGCCTGGCTGACCTTCGTCACTTATATGCAGCATGTTGACCCTGACGTGCCGGTTTATGACGCAAAGGACTGGACCCGGTTGAAAGGCGCCCTCGCCTCTGTGGATCGCAATTATGGGCCGTTCAATTGGCTGACCCACAATATCGGCAACCTTCACGTCATCCACCACATCTATCCGACCATTCCGCATTACCGGCTCCAAGAAGCCACCGACGCGGTGAAGCCGATCCTCGGCGAACACTATCGCAAGACGGACAGTTTCGTCCTGACCGATTTTGTGAGCAGCCAGCTGCGCTGTCACTTTGTCGTGCCGGATGACGGGTTTGAGCGGTATGAAAGCGCGTATGGGTGGCTGAAGCCTAAAAAAGGCTAACGCGTCCACTCAATTCAAGAAAAGGATGGTACAGCCTCTTGGGTTCGAACCAAGGACCTCCGGCTCCACAAACCGGCGCTCTAACCAACTGAGCTAAGGCTGCACTAGACGCGTCTCATACGCCGGAGCGCGCAGAGGTTCAAGAATGAATTGTAATCAGCTCTGCTATTCTGCGGCGACGGGCACAGGCTGGGCGACATCGCTCACCGTTTCATGCGCGCGGCGGAAGATCAGCGCACCATCTTCCAGCTTACCATGCCGCATCAGGAAGATGTCACGGGCATAATTCTGCGTGATCAGCCATGGCGCTTCCTTGCCCTGGCGTGGGAACCGTTCCAGCGCCCGCTGGACATAGCCGGACGAGAAGTCGAGGAAGTCCTTATCCGCTTCAATGCCGTCAGCGACAGGACGCGCTTCGACATAATTCTCACGCTCCAAATGGTTGAGCACTTTGCACATAAATTCGCTGGTCAGATCGGCCCGCAACGTCCAGCTGGCATTGGTATATCCAAACACAGTCGTCATGTTCGGAATGTTCGACACCATGGCGCCGCGATAATTCAGCAGCTCGTGCGGCTCTTGCTTGCGGCCATCGACGAAGAAATCGGCACCGCCGACAAATTGCAGATCCAGTCCGGTCGCTGTGACAATCAAATCAGCTTCGATTTCCTCGCCAGATTTGAGCTTGATTCCGGTTTTGGTGAAGCGCTCGATGTGATCCGTCACGACTGACGCTTTTTTCTCATTCAGCGCGGTGAAAAGGTCGCTGTCTGGAATCAGGCACAGGCGCTGATCCCAAGGATTATAAGTCGGCGTGAAATGCTTTTCGACCATGTCATCGCCAATCTCCTCGCGTGTCAGATCGAGCAGCTTGTCTTTGACCTTCTGCGGCCGGCGGCGGGTCTGATTGTAGATAAAGAGTTGCATCAGCACATTGCGCCAGCGCGTAATGCCATACGCCATCATGCCGGGCAGGAATTTGCGCAAGCCATTGGCCATTTTGTCGACTGACGGGCGCGACACGACATAAGTCGGCGAGCGCTGCAACATGGTGACATGCGCCGCCTTGTCGGTCATTGCCGGCACCACGGTCATCGCCGTTGCGCCAGAGCCGATCACCACGACTTTCTTGCCTGAATAATCATAATCTTCCGGCCAGAGTTGTGGGTGGATGATATCGCCCTCAAAGTCTTCACGGCCTTCAAATTCCGGCGTGAATCCTTTTTCGTAATTGTAATAGCCGGCGCACATATGCAGCCAGTTGCAAGTCAGTTTCTGTTTCTGACGCTTGCCTTTAACTTTGACCTCGACCGTCCATTGCGCGGTGTCGCTGTCCCAGGACGCGCTGACCACTTTATGGCCATAGCGAATGTGTGGATTGACGCCATACTCATCCGCGGTCTCATGGATATATTCACGGATAGCGGGGCCATCCGCGATGGCTTTTTGCGCTTTCCAGGGTTTGAAGTTGAAGCCCAGCGTGTGCATGTCGCTATCAGACCGAATACCGGGATAGCGGAACAGATCCCAGGTGCCGCCCATCGCCTCTCGCATTTCAAGAATTTGATAGGAGCGACCAGGGCTGCGTCTCTGCAGATGCGCGGCGGCGCCGATGCCGGAGAGTCCTGCACCAACGATCAAAACGTCATAATGGGTCTTATTCATGACGCCAGTGTCACTTTTTTTGCATCATCTGTCCAGACCTCTCGGTGCGGCAAGCCGGACGCGCTATTCGGCCAGGACGCGAACCTCAACCGTGCTGGCGCGGCCAGCGGGATCGACCGCTGAGACCCGATAGAACCCGGCTTCGCGGGGCTGCCAGCTCGGTAAGCCGCCATCATCCGGCGACATGGGTGTGCCATCGACATACCACCGCAAGTCGCCCTCGCCTCGTCCCGCAAACACGAAGGGCCGTGCCGCTTGGCCATCGACCTTCCCGGCCCAGAGTTCCGCATTGCGCGGCGGGAAGAGAATTTCCGGCGGACGCGCGCGATCGTCAAACTCAGCCAGGGCACCTTTGGCTTTCTGAGACGTCGACGCCATCAGTTTGGCAGACGCGGAGCCGCTTTGGCCGAGATGATGGGCGGCGCGATCGACGGTCTCAAACAAAAGCGGGAGCGCTGCCTTACGCCCCGTTTCACCTGGGCGCGGGGCGCCGTCCGCGCGTCCAACCCAGACTATGATCGCATAATCCCCAGCGACCCCGGCCGCCCACGCATCGCGATAGCCGTATGACGTGCCCGTCTTAAACGCCACTTGCGGAGCGTCCGTCGTCAAACGCGCCGGCATGCGACCCACTGGGCTGGGCGTGTCCCGCAGGATTTTGATAATCTGCTCAGCACTATCGGCACTCATCAGACGATAACCGGTCACTGGGTCATCGAGTTTGTCAGCATCCCAGATCAGAGGCCGCGCGAGACCGCCATCGCCGAGCGCCGCATAAAGCACGGCAAGTTCCTGTGCTGTTAGCCCCGCGCCACCCAGCGCCAAGGCCAGCCCAGGCTCTTTGCGGGCGGCGCCACTGATCCGTGGATAGGCGCCCGACAAAGTCAAGGCGGCGGCAAACCTCTGCGGCCCAATGCGATCAAGGGTCAACACAGCGGGTACATTCAATGAATGCTGCAAGGCTTCAGAGACGCGGACATCGCCGCGGAACAGGCGATCAAAATTCTCCGGCTGATAAGATGCAAAACGCTTCGGCAGATCCGCTATTCGTGTTGAGGGGGCAGCGCTGCCATCATCAAACGCAAGCGCATAGATGAACGGCTTCAAAGTCGAGCCCGGCGAACGGGCTTGCGCCGTCAGATCCAGCCACCCTCCGGGACGCTGGCGATCGGCTGAGCCCACCGCCGCACGCACCGCGCGGCTGGGAATATCGACGACAAGTATCGAGACTTGCGTGTCTTCGTCCAGGTCGTCGGCATAGCGCGCGGCCATTTGCTCGAGCTCGGCCTGCAATCCAGAATCAAGGGTCGCGCGGACATCGCGTTCTCGATCGCCAGCCGCATTGTCCGTCGCGTGCCAGGCCCGGGCTGGAAACGTGTAGCGACGCCCCGGGATATGCGCGGCGCGAGCTTCATTCGCGCGATGCTCTGGAAAATAGCCGAGCCGTTCGAGCTTTGCGACGATCTCGTCACGGCCAAGTCGGGCGCCCTCTGGACGTAGATCGGGCCGACGGACTTCTGGTGATTGCGGAAGCGCGATCAAAAGCGCAATCTGATCATCTGACAGCCGATCCGGCGCGCGCCCAAAATAGCGCCAGCTGGCGGCGCGGATGCCTTCCAGATTACCGCCATAAGGGGTCAGCGTCAGATAGAGCTCAAGGATTTCCGTCTTCGATAAACGCCACTCAATCTGATGCGCGCGCCATATCTCGGCGAGCTTGGCGCCCACCGTTCGGTTCGGTCGGGGCTCTAAAAGGCGCGCGGTCTGCATCGTGATTGTCGAACCGCCTGATACCACCCGCCCGGCGTGAGCAGAGCTCAGCGCGGCGCGCGCCATGCCGACCCAATCAGTGCCACCATGCGACCAGAACCTTTTATCCTCAACTTCCAGCAAAGCTTCGATGAAGACCGGATCAATTTCATCAAGGTCAGCAGCGAAGCGCCACGTGCCATTGTCCAATGGGAAGGCTCGCAGCGGTCGGTCATCGCGGTCCGAGACCAAGACAGACACGACCCTGCCGCGTTCGATGGGCGGCGGGAAGAGTTTGTCCAGGACAAAAATCGCGGCTAGCGAAACCGCAATCGCGATCGCTAGCCGTTTGAGCCAAGTCATCTGCTGCCGCCTGGACCACCTGCTTGCGGCGCGATGGTGATCTCGGTTGCGGCAGACCGTGCAAAGACGTCCGGCCGATACATATCTTCAGCAACCACGCCTGGCATCGTGAATGTGCCTGGGGTAACCGCGCGAACGATATAAGCCAAGGTGCGCGATTCATCGACGACATCAATCGCCGCGACAAAACGGTCGTCGCGCGCTTCAGCTGTTTCGGCCGAGTCGATGTCGCCGACCCAGGCAAAGACACCATCCGTCCCGAATTCGCGATTGCCATCAGCCGGTCGCAAAATAGTTTCGATCTCAAATCCAGCGGGCAACAGATCAGCGACTATAACCGGATTATTGCGCCGCTCGCGCGGGGTCAGCGTCAGCGCAACGACCAACTGGTCGCCCTGGGTCAGATCACCGAGATCAACACGCTGTCCTTGCAAGGTCCGGACCCGCTTATTGATGGAGAGTTTCTCACTGGCCGGTTGCGGCGCGCGCGCTGGTGAACCTGTCACCATGACCGTCCGGAACATCGCGCTGGAGCCGCGGCGAAGACGGAAACTGACACCGCGTTCGACTTGCTCCGGCGTGACAAAATAACGCCGGTCATTGTCGCTGTTGCGCCCAAGGCCATCGACATCAAGCCGCAAACCATCTTCTTGTGATAGACTGCCAACGGCGAGCAGCATGAATGCTTTTTCTTGTGTCGTCAGGTGATCCGGCTCTGGTGTGTCTTCGCTGAGCTGTTCAGCGATGCGGCTGACATGATCGTTGAAACCAGCCTCGGCTGCGAGCGCCAGAATGCCTGACAAGTCGCGCAGAGGCGTCTGATAATAGTCGCCATCATTATCATAGCCGATCGCTTCCTCGGCCGCGTTAAAGGCGCTGAAGGCTCGTGACCGGTCGCCCATATAAGACAGGGCCGCGGCGAGGTGCGCTTTCGCAAGCGGCGATCGTATATCATCCAGCTCGCGGTCATGCAGATACCGCAGACGCGACACATCGGCTTTGCCAGCGCGAGCCAGGACATAGAGCGCATAAGGCGCCGCGCGCTGCATCAGCTTCTTCTCTGTGTCTTCATGATAGCGGCTTTCATAGACATCTGTTTGATAGCCATAGACGCGCCAGGCATCGCCTTGCGCAATCGTGCGCAGCGATTGGTAGGCCCGGTCAAGCGCTGCTTGCGGCACCTCATAGCCTTGTTCTTTCGCACGATACAGGAAGTCCGTCGTATAAGCGCCAAGCCAAGGCGAGGCATAACCATCACCGGCGCGCCACAGACCGAAAGCGCCATTCTCGCTCTGGCGATTAAGCACGCGTGAGACCGCAGCTTGCACCCGATCCCGGGCAACGGGCTGATTGTCCCGCGCGCCCTCTTCCACCAACTGCTCGGCATAGACCAGTGGCAAGGCGCGGCTGATCGTTTGTTCGGTACATCCATAAGGGTACCGCGCCAGCGAGTTGTACAAGGCGTTCGGGTCAACCGGCAGACCTGAAAAGCTGACCGTCATACGGGCTGTGCCAGGCACGAAACCGTCAAACAGACTCAGATCCGGCGCATAGGTCTGGTCCTCGTCCATCAAGGCACGATCGACATTGGTGACCGGCAGGAAGGCGGAGCGGGTTTCGATCTGGTAATTGCGGACGACGCTGTAATTGTCCGGACCGCTGACGCTGAGCGTCAGATCAGAAATGCCCGAGCCATCAGCGGAGAAGCGAACGCCTTCATCGACTCGCGCACCGCTTGGCACCATTTTGGTGAATTCCGCAGCCGGCACGCTCAGTGGTTCTGAAGCGCCGAAGGTCGCGCTGAACTCACCACCCGGCAATTCGACATTATCGATGCTAACCGTCGCGACCGCCTCGTCGCCGGGCGCCAGGAAGCGTGGCACAATAAGATCGACCGGCGCTTCGCGTCGCACCGTCATCGGCTGATCCGCAGCCCCGAGGCCTGTTGCGGACCAGGCCACAGCCATCAAGCGGAGCTCGCCATTGAACTCCGGCACTGTAAAGTCGATATCGACCTCGCCGCCGCGACCAATCTCAACCATGCCGCTAAACAGAGCGACAGTTTGGGTCGGTACGACGGACAAGCCTTCACCGCCCAATTGGTCACCACCTGTGCGCACTTCAGCAGGCAGGCCGAGGTTTGGATCAAGCAAGCGTCCATAATCATCGTACAGGGCCAAGCCCAGAGCCTTCTTGCCGAAATACCATTTGGTCGGGTCTGGGCTCGAAAATTTGGTCAGCCGCAGGATGCCTTCATCGACGGCCGCCAGAGTCACGAAGGCTTTCTCACGCGGGCCGCCTTCGACCGAAACCGTGATGGTTTCATCGCGGCCTGGACGGATCAGCTCGGGCGCATCGATTTCGACTTCGAATGTGCGATTGTCCATATTGACCGGCACATAGCCGACCCCCACTGCCCGGCGCGGTTTGGACTGCACCACAGGGTCACGCGGCGTGTAGACATTGACCATGACATAGGCGCCCTCACCCCATTCGTCGGAGACTGGCAGCGTGATCGGCGTGCCAGACGCTTGAACCTGACGCGTCTCGATCGAGAGAATGCGGTCCGTTGCGACGACAATCTGTGCCTCGCCATCATAAGGCGGAATGATGGTCAGCGCAGCTGGGCGGCCAGAGACGATTTGCTGTTCATCGACGACGACTTCGACGCGATCCGGCGCGTCGACGCCGTCACCCGAGACATCGCCGCCCCAACCGACACGGAACGCGCGGCTGGCCCGGCTGCCATTTTCGGCTTCGATGACCAACTCATGCGCGCCCCAGTCCAGGCCGGACACCGTGATCATGCCAGCGCCATCCTGCGTGCGCAAACCACCTTCATTGACGGTGCGAACAGTACGCGACCGGCGCCACTTCCAGCGGCCATCTTCGCGGTACCAGTCATAGTGATAATTGATCTCAAGGATTTTCCAGCGCAGGTCTTCGACCCGTCCTTCGCCTTTGGCGTTGAGAGCTGCAATCTCGAAACTGCCTTCTTCTTCATAGCCCAGACGACCATCAAAACTCGGCTTGATGCCGAGATAGAGGTCTTTGGGGCGATACGGAATACGCACGCTTTCATTGACGGCGCGACCGCCTGGTTCAAGGACGCTGACAACCGTGTTTAGCCGCAGCGGAATATCCGCATTGCTGCCCCGATTACCGGGCACGACGCGCACCAGAGTCTGACCGGCGCCATCGGTGGTGCGATCTGGCAAGTCAATCAGCTGCTCACGGAAACTGCCATCATGCGGCCCCCAACTGAACCCTTCAAACCCGAACGGGTTAGGATCGACTTCCACGCGCGCTTGCGACTGCACGGTCAGGGCGGCGCCAGGCGCGCCATAGAGGAAGCGCGCAGAGACATCGATGTCGCGCGCATCATCGCCCGGCAAGAATGGCGCGTCTTCGACGTCCAGCTCAACGGCGATCCGCTGCGGCACGAAATCCTCTACCGAATAGGAGACAGTCCCGGCTTGCCCGAGCCCGTCAATTTCCAGCACGCTGCGCCAAAGGCCACGCGAGGCACCGCTGGGAAGCTCGATATCGCGCTGCAGAGAACCGGCTTCGCCAATAGCGAAGCGAACGCGGAAGGCTTCCATACCATTCGGGCGATACGTGATCAGGGTGCCGTTGCGCTCAGTGACTGCACGTCCGGCACGGTCGCGCATCAAGGCAGTGATGTGAACCGTCTCGCCGGGGCGATAGATACCGCGCTCGGTATAAAGATAAGCGTCGACATCGCCGGGGGTGACGCGGCCGCCTGTGTTCAGTTCAGACAGATCCACTGGCGCACGGCTGAGGTCCAGCACAGCGGTGTCGCCTTTCAATCCAGAGGCGAGTACAAGTTTCGGGGTCAGCGTACCCGTACCGGCCAGGAGTTCAGGATTGAACGAGACACGACCATCCACACCGGTCGCGGCCTCGCCCAGGACTTCATTGTTGCGGGCGATGAGTTGCACACTCGCATTCGGCATGGCGCGACCATCCTGTAAGGAGCGCAAAGTGACATCGAGCCCGGATTCGCTGCGATACGCCGTCAGGGCCAGATCAGTCAGCATCACCCACCGTTTGGCCGAGGCGGGCGGACCTTCATAGCGATCCAATTCAATCGCGTCGGACAGTTCGATATAGTATGCGCCAGGCTGCAGCGTCTCGATCACGTCCGGCAGTGGAAAGACTGTAACCACCGGCGCGTTCTTGACGTTGGCAACGTCCATAGTGCCGGTCCAGACCTCGGAGGCAAGATCGCTTGGGTTCTCGTCGCCGTAAACATAGGAATATCGCCCTTGCTGGCTTTCGACGCCCTGGCTGATCGACTTGAAGGCAAGCGCGCGATCATTGACGCGCGAGACTTTAACGGAAACACGGTCGACATTGACCGTTTCGATCGCCAGACCATCCGCGTCTTCGCGGGGCAAGATCACGCCTGACCCACTGAACCCGACATAAGGCGGACGGTCTTCGAAACTGATCTGTACGACTTCTTCACGACCAAGCTCGACGCCGTCCTCGTCTGGCAGGCCCTCGGTCAAGGTCAGTGTGTAGGACGCGGCGAAGCTTAGACCGCTTAAACAAAGTTGCTCGCCATTGACACTATAAGCGACGTCGACATCGCCATCCATCGGCGCATAGATGGAATAATCTAAGTCGGGATTCAGAGGCTCAGAAAAAACCAGACAGGCTTTCGGCAAACTGTCGCTCGTATCCGGTGCATAGCGGATGTAAGAAAACCGGGTCTGCCCTTCGCTTTGCGCCAGTCGCTGTCGCTCGCGCTCGCGCCTGTCAGCAGCGACTTGAGCGGATCGCGATCGCTCGACGACCTGGCCTTCCGCGTCTTCCGGTGGCGGCGGGATATCATCAGAGGTGCTGTTCCCGCCTCCGCATGCCGCCAGTGCAAATGCCATTGCCCCGAGCAGTATGCTGCGAACCCCTGATGTCCGACCTGTCATGATCGACTTCCTTTCTCACTGTTAACTCTATCCTTTACACGGCTTCGGCTTGCCGCCAACAGGGCGGAATAAAGACTTTTTCGCCATGATTGAGGGCAGAGGGAAAGCAATTGCAGCAAGTTGATGTGTTGATTCTGGGCGCGGGTGCCGCTGGACTGTTCTGCGGCGCCCGCGTTGCGCAGCGCGGGCGGTCCGTTCGTGTGCTCGACCATAGCAAAAAGCCGGCTGAGAAGATTCGCATCTCGGGCGGTGGACGCTGCAATTTCACCAATCTCGAGACAGAGCCGAAGCGGTTCCTGTCTGACAATCCCCATTTCGCCAAGTCGGCCCTGGCGCGATACACGCCCTGGGACTTCTGTAGCCTAATGGCTGAGCATGGTCTGACCTGGCATGAGAAGACCTTAGGTCAGCTGTTTTGCGATCAGAAGAGTGGCGCCGTGATCGAGATGCTGCTGACAGAGCTCGAGCAAGCCGGCGGAACATTGTCCTTGAATACGACCATCGATTCGGTCGCCGCAGAAGCTGGCGGCTTCCTGGCGCACACATCGGACGGCTCTGTCCGAGCGTCCAGCCTGGTTGTCGCCACTGGCGGATTGTCGATCCCCAAAATGGGCGCGACCGCGTTTGCTTATGAGATCGCAAAGCAGTTCGGTCATGACATTGTCACGCCGCGCCCGGCTCTCGTCCCAATGACATTTACGGATGATCACAAAGACGCTTTCTCAGCGCTGTCCGGAGTCTCCATACCCGTCGAAGCCCGCGCGGAAACCGGCCCGAGCTTTGTCGAAAACCTGCTCTTCACACATCGCGGCCTATCAGGTCCGTCCGTGCTGCAAGTCTCGTCTTACTGGCAGCAAGGCGAAGCGATTACGATTGACCTATTGCCCGGCGCAGATGCGCTGGATCTGCTGAAATCAGCCAAATCTAACGCGCCGAAACAGCCCTTGGGTCAGATGCTTGCAGAGCACGTCCCGGCCCGGTTTGCAGATTACGCTTGCGCGCGCTTTGGCGGCGCGCCGAAGACCCGGCTAGCAGAGCTCTCCAATCAGCGCCTTGATGAGATGGCGCAAGACCTCAAGGCCTGGTCATTGAAACCTGCGGGCACCGAAGGCTGGCGGACGGCGGAAGTCACGGCTGGCGGTGTCGCGACAGACGCCCTATCTTCCCGCACGATGGAAAGCCAGATTCAACCCGGCCTGTTTTTCATAGGCGAATGTGTCGACGTCACCGGATGGTTGGGCGGCTATAATTTTCAATGGGCCTGGGCCAGCGCAGCGGCAGCAGCGGAGGTTGCATGAGGTGGCTGTGGATCCTGTTCGGATTTGTCTTCCTGGCAATCGGGGCGGTCGGCCTGGTGCTGCCGCTCTGGCCGACAACGATTTTCTGGATCGCGGCTGTCTTTTGTCTCGCGGAGTCGCATCCCAAGATCCGCGATTGGATTTATGCCCGCCCCGGCATTGGTCCAATTGTGCGTGATTTTGTCGAACGCGGTGAAATTTCTCGAAAAGGCAAATATGCGGCAATTGGGGGGATGGTGCTCGCCTGCTTGATCAGTGGCTGGTTCCTGCGCGGATCGTGGATCGGATTGAGTGTTCTGGTGGGATCGATCGCGATCGGGATCCTGTTCGTCGCCACGCGGCGGGAGCCTGAGATCGAAGGGTGATTGCGCGTGCGCGCAGCACGTGCGGCCCGGCAAGCGGGCGGCGGGGTGGTTTGTACGGAAAAGGTGTTTGCGCGCTCAGTCGGTTGGGAGCGTTCGGGTGCTGGGCCCTCCAATCAAGTTGGAGGGAGCGACGGTGGCTAGCCTGGTTCCAAGCGCACTGGTTCTCCGTCGACGCCAGCGTAAGCTGGGGTCCATGGCAGGAACGCGCCTCTGAGGGCATTGGTGAGTGTGGTCCTTAGACCCCAGCCACCCAGTCGAGCTGGGCGCAGCGGTGCGCTGGCGTCTGCGGAGAGTTGGGTGATGGCGTGTTCAAAGATCTGAG
>JBCBUI010000018.1:0-47390 GCA_039818185.1 Pseudomonadota bacterium | reverse complement strand
GAGATTACGAAGAGCACTTATTGGAAGCAGCTCAACAGCTAGTTGAACGCTATCCAGAATATGAAGACGCTGTGCGTAGTTCTTGGAAGCTGAGTGTAACATAGGAATCCTTTGTCTGCGCCGTGGGTCTTAAAACGCCCTGAAAAGGACTCTGAATTGAACTGCAGACGCAACTGTGTTTTCATTTAGACGCCCGGAAGTGAGGCCACCTTTGAGCATTCAGCTTCCTCAAGCGTCTCAAGCAACACTATGGCAGTGCAGTGATTTATTTTTATGTCGTCTCCGAGTTCAGAGAGCGGAACCAATACAAAGGCACGGATATGAGCGAAGGGGTGCGGAATGGTCAGGTGGTCGGTATCCACCTTTCCGCCGGACCACCAGACGATGTCTAAATCGATCAGCCTAGGTCCCCATTTTTTATCTCGCATGCGCCCCATGGACACTTCGGTGCCGAGACAGAATTCGAGCAACGCATCAGGGCTCAACCGCGTTTTGATCCGCACGCAGGCATTATAGAACGCCCCTTGATTCAAATCCCCCCAAGGTGGCGTCTCATAGATATGCGACGCTTGCACGAGCTGAATGAGCGGATGATCCTCAAGCCGAGACAGCGCGGTTTCTAGATTTTGCCGCCTGTCGCCGAGATTTGAACCAAGCGCAATGACATAGTCAGTTTGGTCGTTCGCGCTCAATTCGAACTCCCACATGGTCAAGTGTGTACTTTATCGGCGCGCGCGGCTTGCGAACACTCAGAGCCACTGTTTCGACCCGATCAAAAGCTCGAAAGATCGCCGCACAAATGTGCTCGGCCAGCGTTTCCAGCAGGTCAAATCGTGACGAGGATGAGAGCTCAAAAACCAAGTCACAGACGGCGCCGTAACACACGGTATTATCGAGCGCATCTTCGGCCCCACTCTCGCGTCGGATGCTGCATTCAATATCGAACTCAAACATCTGCCCCAGCGACTTCTCAGCCTCATAGAGCCCGTGAAACCCATGGATCTGCAGATTTGAAATGAAGATCTTATCATACATCGGCTTGGTCTATCGTCTGTTGGATTTTAATCGCGTCTGCGTGCGCGCGCACATCGTGTACGCGCAACACGTTCGCGCCGTTCTGGAGCGCGTATAGGCCGGCGGCGAGCGTCCCAGGGAGACGCTCATCAACCTCATTGTTGAGGGTTTTGCCAATAAAGCTCTTGCGAGAAACCCCGACCAGGACCGGCGAGCCATAATCGCAAATCACGTCTAATCGCCGCAAAGCTTGGAAATTCTGCGCCACCGTTTTGGCGAACCCGATCCCCGGATCCAGCCAAATATGTGCCCTAGGAATGCCAGCCTGATCAGCCCGCGCATAAGCGGCGTCGAAAAACGCCCGCATATCATCGACGAAATTGATGTCCTCGCGCGTTTCACCGCGATTGTAGGTGACAACAATGATCGACCCGCTCTTTGCAACCGCGTCGGCCATTGCAGGATCATAAGTCATTCCTGAAATGTCATTGACGATTACCGCGCCTGCAGCGGCATTCTGCGCCGCGACTTTGGCTTTGTAAGTATCAATCGACAGAGGCGTGAGCGCCGTCTCGAACAAGTCGCTTGTGATTTGCTCGGTACGTGTGAGCTCATCGGCTTCGGACACTGGCGTGCTTCCTGGGCGCGTTGACTCGCCGCCAATGTCGAGAATGGCAGCGCCCTCCTCAACCATTGCTTTGGCCCGCGCTAAGGCGTCCGTCCGATCTGCATACAGTCCGCCATCTGAGAAACTGTCCGGGGTGACGTTGAGCACCCCCATCAGCATGGGCGTTTGCCGAACGGACGAGATCAGCTCATCGCGAATAATAGTTCTTTTCTCGATCATGACGGCGCGCTTATCCACTTTCCAGCATCAATCGTGATGCCAATTTAAACGCAGAGGGCAATTGTCCGGGAAATGTCGCGCCGTCAATCTTTGTAACTGGAGAAAATAGCCGCAACGAGTTGGTCATCAAAACGAAATCGGCAGCTTTGACCTCTTCCAGCGTGAGGCTGGCCTCAACAAGATCCATTCCAATTTGCGCAGCCTTGTCGAGCAGCCAGGCCCGGACTGTGCCCGGCAGAACGCCGTCCAAGACCGGTGGCGTGACAAGCTTATCGCCGATCGCAAAGAACAAGTTCCCACTCGTCGCGCAGCAGACATTGCCTGTCTCATTGAGGAAGAGCGCGTCATCGAAGCCAGTCTCCACGGCCGCGCGCCGGGCTAGGATATTGTCCATATAGGCAAGCGTTTTGTGCCGCGCGGTTGGCGAGCTTGAATTGCGCCGGATGGTGCTCGTCATAAGCGTCCTGGGGGCGTACTGAATGTCCGGATTGATCGGCGATAGTTTGCTCAAAAGCGTCGGACGCACATTCACGCTAAGCTCGAGACCACGCGGCGCAGGTCCGCGCGTGATCGTGATCCGAAAGGCGCCGTTCGCGTCTGGCGCTAGCGCTTCAGCTATGAATTGCGCAAGCCGATCAGGGCTCACATCCAATCCGATTGCCTGCGCATCGCGCAGAAGCCGCGCCACATGGAGATCCCTTTGCACCATTTGCCCGTCAATCACTAAGGACGTGTCGAACACGCCGTCGCCGAGCAGCAAACCGCGATCAGACAAGTCGAACAGAACCGTGTTCTGATCGGTCGCATCTTGTTCAATCCGGTTCATGCTGGCGCGACCACGTTTTGCAAAAAGGTCTTCAGCATTGTGAACCCATCCTCGCTCAAAATCGATTCAGGATGGAACTGGACCCCATAAGTTGGATGCGTCGCGTGCCGCAGGGCCATGATTTCGCCCGTCGGTGAGCGCGCCTCTATGATCAGATCATCGCCGACCGGCTCTTGCACCACGAGCGAATGATAAAGCCCAACTTTGAGCGGGGATTTCAGCCCTTCAAAGAGCCCTTTCTCGCTATGCTCAACCAGGCTTGCGCGGCCATACATCGGGGATTTGGACTTTCCTATTTTTGCCCCAAAGACTTGCCCAATCACTTGGTGCCCGAGGCAAACGCCGAGAATAGGAACGCGTCCGGAATACGTCCTCACAACCGCTTGACTGATCCCCGCTTCGTCAGGTGTGCAAGGGCCAGGAGAAAGGACAATGGCGCTTGGTGCCAGGCGCTTCACTTGGTCCAGGCTTGTGCTCTGCGCATCAATGATGCGTGTTTGCGCGCCCAAAAGCCGCAAATAGCGATCAAGACTGAACACGAAACTGTCGCGATTATTGATAACTAAGATCACGCGCTTCCTCGTTCAAAGAACACTCAACCAAACGCTCTGCTTTTAGAAGCGTCTCTTCATATTCAGCAACAGGCTCTGAAAGATGGGTAATCCCCGCGCCGACTGTCAGGCGCGCTTTGTCTCCTTCGACTTCAATCGTTCGGATGAGAATGTTGAAATCACTTGCACCATCGAAGCCGATATATCCAAGCGTTCCGCAAAACATGCCACGCGGGCCTTGTTCTAAAGCTTCAATCACCTCAACGGACCGAATTTTCGGAGCACCGGTGATCGATCCGCCGGGGACCAAGGCTTGGAGCAAGTCGAACACATCCTTGTCTGTGCTCAGTTTCGCGGTGATGGACGAGGTGAGCTGGTGAAGCCCGGCATAGCTCTCTAACGCGCAAAGCTCTTTCACCTCCACGCTCGCCGCTTCACTGACGCGCGATAAGTCGTTTCGCAAGAGATCAACGATCATCGTATTTTCTGCGCGGTCCTTTTCGGACTCCAGGAGCGCCTTTTGCAGCGCGGCATCTGCTTGCTTATCGCGCGCACGTTTGATCGTACCTTTGATCGGCCGGGCTTCGACCGTGCCATCGGCGTCGGCATGAATGAGCCGTTCCGGCGACGTTGAAATGATTGCCCGGTCATCGATTTGCGCGAATGCCGAGAATGGCGCTGGATTTGATCGACGCGCCGCCAAATAAAGCGAAAGCGGGGCGCAGGCCGGGGGAACCCTCGCGCTCAAGTTTTGGGAGAGATTGGCTTGAAACAAATCCCCCTCTTCGATCAGCGTCTGCAGCTCTTGGACGGATGCGACGAAGTCTTGTTTCGATACGTCAAAGGTCCACTCCAAGCGCGATGGCCGCAATGGGCGGGCGCGGCAGTTTTCGATGCGGTGCAAAACGTCTGAGATCTTTTGCATGGCCCGCGTTTGATCGGGGTCCAGACGATCCTCGCTGAACCCGCGGGAGATAATCCATGCCGCGTTTTCGTAATGATCGAGCGCGATGATCGTATCGTATAGGCCAAAATAGCAAAATGCATTCGGATCCGCCGGGCGATCGATTTGCTCCCACAGGATCGACTTGCAGGCTTCATAGTTCAAAACGCCAACAAGCCCGCCGGAAAACGGGGTTGGCGGAACGGGATCGCCCGTTTCGGCCATTGATTCGGCAACCTGTCGCATCACAGCGCGCATGCTGGCGGGATCCCATGCCTCAAACATGCGAACCGGATCCAAGCAAATATAGGAGTATCGCCCCAATCGATGCTCATTGTCGGCACTGTCGAGCCAAATCAATTTGTTCGAGTTTGCGTTTGCCAAAGCAAATGGGGCAAGACTTTTAAGATCAAGCCGCTCGAACCACACCATATAAGCTACCTTCATCACCCTACCGCTGCACTAACGGCGTCACGAAACATCTCGTCCTTAGATACAGTGAATGCAAGCAGAAGTATGCGATTTTGACTGCTTGGGTATCCAGTAGCTTCGCGAAACAAGTGTGAAAACAGTTCAAAGGCTTAGAGTCTTAAAATCGCCCCAAAACGGACTCTCACCGAAGTCTCGAGATCGTCGATCGGTGAACATTGAAATCTGCAGCGATGGCGTTCTGGCTTTCGCCAGACGCTAAACGCTCCAAAGCGCGGGATCTCTGATGGTCTGTGAGCTTAGGTCGTCGACCAAACTTGGCACCATTCTTTCTGGCTATTTCGCGTCCCTCATTCGCACGCCGCAAAATGCGCTCTCGCTCATCCTCGGCCATCGCGGACAGGAGTGCTAAAATCCCCTTCCCCATCGGCGTTGTTAAATCAAGCCACGGCTTATCCAGGACTTTCACAAGAGCTTCTCGTTCCGCAACGCGAGAGATGATCGTAATACCGTCCATCATGGACCGAGTGGCGCGGTCCCATTCCGCAATAACCAGAACATCCCCCGTGCCGAGCGCATCGATAGCTTTTTCGAGTTCTGGTCTTCCTCGAACCGACTTACCCGAAGCTTTCTCTCGATAAATCTTATCAACTTTCTCAGCCCGCAGATTCGAAATCTGGCGTTCGAATGATTGGCCGGTTGTTGAAACTCTCGCATATCCAATTTTCATAATGAAAAGCCTATCAGAACTCACGTATTTATGCACCTGAAATATGCACGGCCCAGAATCCCCGTGAATACTGGATTACACACAGTCGTGCAAATATCATGATTTTTGCACGACTGACAAGGAACAAGTTTGGGTCCAGTTTAAGACGCCATCCTAAAGTAGCTATAGGCGTCAGAACCTGACGAGTGTCCAAAAGCAAGGTGTCTTGCTCAATGAGACAGTTCGCGCGAAGAATGAGCACCATGAGGGAAAAAGTGAGTGAAAATCCGACCGGATCACCGCATGGCGAACTAAAAGGCTTTAGCGCCTTCGTCTTCTATATTCTTTACATTCCGCTCTGGCCGGTAGTAAAAATAGTAGGGGTGTTGGTGAGGAACTGGTGGCGCCCATGCGCATGGATACACGGCGCCATTTTGGGTTTCGATGACCTCGCTGAGCAACGCAAAGTTATACGCAAGAAGGGTCGTATGCGTTATCGCAAAAAAAGGATCGAGGACATGATCGGTGAAACTATCATCAAAGAGGCCTTAGACCCTGGCTCGACGGTCTTGGACACGTTGGAAAACGACGACAAATGAGCCACCGGGTTAGGGCGCCTTCAGTCGCTGGTTCAATGTCTGTTTTGACGACGAAAGCCCTTTTTAGATAGCGGGGCGATCCGGTATATCTGCTTAGTTCCAAAAACATTGAGACAACAGCGCAACTTTGATTATTCAGAAACAGCCTGTTAACCTCATCTTTATGACGCTGAAATCCGTTTTTCTCTCTGCCAGTGTAATCGCGTCAACGTGCTCCGCTCTTGCAGAAAATAGAGAAGTGCCCTCGCGATGGCTCGATCAAACTTTAACTTGCTTCGTCCTAGATTGGTCGGCTTTCCACGGTAGTTTTACCGGCACATCGGTCTCGGGGGTCGCCGACGCACCGACCGAATTCACACTCATGGTCCATGACTGCGAAGAAGCCAATGATCCTACTATACTGAAAGCCTGCGGTCCCAAGCCTGAAATGTTCTCCGTGATCCAGATCTATGGTCTCAATCACGGAAATATGGAGGGAGCGGTATCGTCTCGTTCGAGCAAATTCCTTAAGACTTACACGATCCAAGAGGATGTCATCGCATTCGCCCAAGACGGATCATTCATCTATTCACGACTAATACAGCAAACGAAAGATCAGCTAAGCGCCATGAACGCCTACGGGCGCTGTCGCCTTCAACGCTGAGCGATTCAACTCGCGTATCAACGATCTTCAACTGCTCCCAGACGGCTCGCCGACGCAATCTCTTCTTAGGAGTTGCGGTCGAGATCCCTTTCGATTTGATATACTCTTCGGGCTAAGTTGACTTAACAAGCTGTAATGTAAACTTGTTGTAACAAAGAGCTTGTCTAATCTAGTTGGCGGCTAGATTCCCCAATTAATTGTTTTTTAAATTTCTGTCTTGCGCTTCATTTCATCTGGTGCTTGAGTGACATTATATGCAGGCATAAGTTGTTATGGCTGCTTAACCTCGAGAGTTAAGGGGACTTTCAATGCCTGCGCCTAAATCACTATTCAATCCATCCGCATTAGCGTTCGCTGTCTTCGCTGCTGTCATGGCATTCCCCGAAGCGGCGCACGCCCAAGGTGGTGGAGGTCTTTTCGACAGCTTCACCAACTTACTAACTGCCCTCGTCGACGTACTGACAGGCGTGTGGGCCCGCTTAGTTGGCATCATCGCTATCTTCGTCGCTGGCATTCTTTGGCTCTCTGGCCGTCTAGAGATGCGCCACTTCATTGCCGTGATCGGCGGTCTGATCCTAGTCTTTGGCGCAGCCGCGATCGTCGATGGCGTAGCTGGAGCGGTCTAATGCGGGATGAGCAGCCCGATATCGATCCTCTCTTTATCGGGTTAACCCGGCCACCCTTGGTGCTTGGCGTCCCTATAATGTGGTTCGGGCTGAACTTTATGTTCTTCGGCGTTGGTCTCATCGCGTTCACCGGACTGATCGGTAAGTTCTTATGGCTCGTCCTCGTTTCCGTGCCGCTGCATCTCTTCGGGTACTGGATGACGACCAAAGACGCGCATTGGATGTCAGTCTTCACCGCTTGGACCCAACATGCCGGTCCTACTCGCAACAAATCATTCTGGAAATCGAATAGTTTTTCACCTTAGGAGCTTTGTAAACACTCATGGTCTCGGCGCTTGCTCAGAAAGAAATGGCATTCGGGAAACACGTCTCTCGCGAGAAGGGTGTATCGAACTTCATCCCCTATTCACGGCACGTAGATGACCATACAGTTGCAACAGCTGACGGACTACTTCTTCAAACTGTAAAAGTCCGCGGTTACTCCTTCGAAACCGCCGACATCGTTGATCTCAATGCGCTAAAACGAATTCGCGAGACAATGCTCCGCGGCCTGGCAAATTCACGGTTCGCTCTCTACCATCACATTATTCGACGTGAAGTGTCGCAATATCCTGAGGGCGCGTTTGACGATCCATTCTGCCGCGCATTGGATGACAGGTACAAAGCCCGCTTGGCTGACAGCCGAATGTTCATCAATGAACAATATCTCACCCTGGTACGCCGTCCTCAACAGGGTGTCGTTGGGGGTGTGGCTTCCTTCCTCCAAAGCTTGAACTCAAAAGTCGATAAGCAAGCGCAATTTGAGCAGGAAGCGGCAGATCTAAAAGCCCTCAACGATGGGATGCAGAAGATTGAAACGACGCTCGCCAAGTATGGCATCTCACGTCTCGGCGTCTACGAACAAGACGGCGCTAAATATTCCGACCTCCTAAGTTTCCTAGGTTTCCTCGTAAATCACGAGATGATTCCCGTGCGACTGCCCCGAATGCCGCTGAATGATTACCTTCCCCGAAAGCGTATCTCATTCGGAAAAGAGAGTTTCGAGATCCGCGGAGCTGCTCCCTCGGACGTAAAGAATGGCGGCATCATTTCGATCCGAGATTATGGAAACACGACGGGCGCTGGCATCCTGGATAACTTATTGCGGCTGCCACACAGCTTCACGCTAACGCAATCTTTTGGGTTTGTGGATCGACAGATCGCTCTGACCAAAATGAAGCGACTGCAACGCCAGCTTAGGTCGGCTGAAGAACAAGCACGGACGCTCGATGCCGACCTGGACGACGCAATCGACGAGCTCACCGCTGGGGGCTCCGCATTTGGCGAACACCATCTTACTGTGACGGCCCTCGGTTCGTCTTTTGCTGAAGTCGACTCCGTCATCAGCAAGATCGACGGGGAACTGACCAGGTTTGGCATCATCGGTGTTCGTGAAGATCTGAACCTTGAGCCGGCATATTGGGCTCAGCTCCCCGCCAATTTCTCTATGATCGCGCGAAAATCGATGATTTCGACAAAGAACCTATCCGGTTTTTCGTCACTTCATACTTTTCCCTCTGGCCATTATCACGGCTCTGGAACTTGGGGGGAGCCTGTCTCGCTCCTCGAGACGACATCTGGATCTCCTTACTGGTTTTCATTCCATGACGACCGCGGTGTTGGCAATTTCACGCTCGTTGGGCCGACTGGCTCTGGTAAAACCGTCCTTCTCACGTTCTTAACGGCGCAGGCGCAGCGTCTGCGCGCAAACACAATCTTCTTCGACAAGGACCGCGGGGCTGAGATCTTCATTCGCGCCATTGGCGGTGAATACCTTCTCATCCATCCAGGCGAACCGACAGGCTTCAATCCTCTTCAACTGGCAGACACGCCGTCAAACCGGGCTTGGCTGCGCGAATGGATTGGTCAGCTAGCAACAATCGGTACGGAACAAGTTCTCACCCCGAGTGAGCTACGCATCATTTCCGACGCCGTGAAAGCCAATTACGAAGAACCTGTCGAACACCGCCGACTATCTGTCCTCGCTGAGCTCTTCAAAGGTTTTGAGGTTCAAACCGATTCAAGCCTCTCATCCAGACTAGCCAGATGGCATGGCGACGGCGATCGAGCCTGGTTGTTTGACAACCCGGTAGACAGGCTCGCGTTCGATAACTCCACGGTGGCTTTCGACACGACGCGGATCTTAGACGACCCAATTTCTCGGACCCCCTGGCTGAGCTACGTCTTTCATCGAATTGATAGTCAGCTCGACGGCCGGCGATTGATGATCATGCTCGATGAGGGCTGGAAACTCCTCGACGATCCTGTGTTCGCATACAAAATCAAGGATCTCGAAAAAACGATCCGAAAACGGAATGGGCTGCTTGGTTTCGCAACTCAGTCCCCGCAAGATATTTCTAAGTCCTCAGTCGGGGATGCCATTATCGAGCAATCAGCCACGAACATCTTTCTACCCAACCCCTACGCGGACGAAGATACATATATCAATGGATTCGGCCTATCGCGGCATGAACTGAACCTCATTCGCGAGACTGATCCGTCATCACGCTTGTTCTTGCTTCGGCATGCAAGCGACTCTGTCATAGCCAAACTCGACCTGTCGGGCATGGACGAATTCATCGCCGTTTTATCCGGTCGAGCCACCAGCATTCAAGAAGCCGAAGAGCTGAGGGCAACATTCGGCAGCGACCCCAAAAACTGGCTTCATCATTTCATGGAAAGGCACAAACAATGAGAAATTGGATCATGCGAGGATCCGCAGCAATCGCTCTAACTTTTGCTGCGCAGTCCATGACAGCCCCAAAGGCTCACGCACTCTTTGGTATCGGCGACATCGTGTTCGACCCCGCAGCGTTGGCTCAAGCTGTCGAGAACGGTATTCACATGGCAACGCAGCTCGAGCAGATGTATCAAGACTACGCCAATCAAGTTGAACAGCTGCAGAGACAGGTGGAACAGCTCGACGCGATGACTGGCGCCCGAGCGCTAGGTCTTATCGCTTATGAGGCGCGAGATTATCTACCTGAAGATCTCGCCTCGATCCTTATCCTGGATGATGGATCTGAGGCTGCTTACATACGGAATGAGCTGGAGGATCTTTTCCAGCCCATCACTTCCAATCCATATGTCGATGCTGAGCTCTTCGAAGCCACTTCACCTCTGGCGCTCGCCCTCGACCGCCAGACCAACACGATGTTGGCAAATATGTCTGCATCTGAAGTCGCTTACGGTGAAATACAAAAGCGCGTCGCATCGATCGAAGAGATGATGACGCTGCTAGACGAATCTGAAGACCTCAAAACGTCCACAGACCTCAACGCTCGGATAACAGCCGAGAATTCACTGCTGCTTGCCGAGATGATGCGTCTTCAAACGCTGCAAATGCAAATGGAAACTGCGAATGCAAACCTCTCCTCTGCCAATAAAGCAGCGGCGGTTAGAGCGCTTGAATACGACGCAGCGACCGTAACAACGACCATCCCAGAAATCGGAGTAAATTAATGAAAAAGCTGATGCTGTCGATGACCGCCCTCGCCTTCCTAGCGGGCTGCGAGACTTTGGAAGGACACCAGGAGCTCCAAGCCCCCTGCGCGCCTGGCGCCCAGATTGCCGCTTTAGACAATCCTTGCGAACGGAAACCGATCAATCTCGCTAGCACAGAAGAACTGGGACTCTTATGATAAGAGTTTTTGGAACGGCAATCTCTTTAGGGATTCTTTCCCTAGCGGCGTGCTCAGCGCCCGCGTGGGAATCCTCATTCACTGAGGACGAACTACGTACCGCTGTTTTCAACGAAACCAGAAGCGGCGACGACTGTTTTCAGGCTGCCTTCGCTGGCGATAGAGCAGCCGAGGTTCGCGCGATCTGTGCAGCAGATATGGAAGAAATGCGTCAAAGCTTCGAGTTTGAGCTAATTGAATGCACACCCGAAGTTCCGCAATACTCTGGGCTATCAGGCCCTGACTTGCGCTCAGCTGAAGTCTGTCTCGTCAAATACAAGCATATCGAAAGACCCGCCAGCGTCCGTGCTCATGCTCAGGCAGAAGCGGAGGGACGATCTATCCTTGGTGGACGTCACATTCCGGAGGAGGTTCGCATCTCGTGGATCGTCTATCGGGTCGAAGGTGTGCCAACGCTGCACAAGCATTTGAACTAAGAAAGTGATGGCATCGTGAACGACGTAACCCGCATTCTCAATAATGTAGACAACATCACGCAGAACTTCGTCTTCAATTCGTATCAAGGCTTTGGAGCTTTTGCCGATACGATTTGGACGTTGATGGCGATCACATACATTGCGTTTACGGGATACAAAGTCGTTCTCTCTGGCAATTTCGATATTCCAACTCTGTTCGGCGACTTTGCCAAAGTCCTTCTGATCCTCGTTGCCGTCACACAATGGGACTTCTTCGGGCAAGCTTTTTACGATGTGGTCATCGGTGTCCCCAACGATATGGGCGGCAATCTTATCAATTCGAACGGCCTGCTCAACGTCACTGCCTTCGGCATAAACTACGAAGTAACGGGCGATTCCGCGCTCGGTCTATTCTGGACCCAAGGACAAGAAGTCGTAACAAAGCTATTTGCATTGGCCGGTAAAGGGTTCTTGTTTGATATCGCGATCGCATTTCTCGCCGTAATCGTCTGGATTGCAATCGCGGCTCTGACAATCGCTGCACTCCTACTCCTCATCCTCGCAAAATTTGCTGTCGCGATTTTTATGGCAGTAGCTCCGTTGTTCATCCTGTTCGCCATGTTCCAGACAACCCGGCCCTTTTTTGAAGGATGGCTCCGAATGACCGTGAACTATGCGCTCATTCCGCTGTTTGTTTATGCAGTGCTAGCTCTCATCCTTTCGATGCTATTCGAGCCGTTGGCAGAGCTCTCCGCAAATATCAACGACAGAACTCCTCTCTTCCCTCTCGTATCGCCCCTAATTCTGATCGCCATCGTCGGAACAGTCATTCTAACACAGGTCCTCCAAATGGCAGCTGGTGTCGCTGGCGGATTTGCATTGGCGACGAATTCACTCATTTCCCGCGTGGCCTCTCCGGTCACCAACTTCGCCCGAAATTCTTACAGCCGCGCCGTCGGTCGTAACTCCAACCTTCGACGCGCCGCAAACGATCGCCGCGACCTTCGCTATCTGAGAAACACGGCGCCAATGCAACGCCAATTGGCAGACGCCCGTCGGGGCAACGATCCGCGGCCAACAAGAGGCTCAGGACCATCCGGCGGCGGCCGAGGACGGTCTTCAAGTTCTGGTCCCGGGAACCTCGCCGGCACGCCGACAGGCGCACGCAGTTAGGATCGTTCAACCATGCTTAAAAGAACCAAAGACAAGCAACAGCAACCGCAAGGCGCCGATCGTTACTACGAAGACGCAAGGGATTGGGACTACGATCGCTATGGGCGCATGAAATCCTCCCGCGATCGTGCCTGGCTCGTCGCTGGCGCGAGCGCGGTCATCGCGTGCCTCAGCCTGGCGGCCGTCCTAGTGATGCTTCCGCTAAAAACGTTTGAGCCTTATGTGATCACGGTCGATCAAGCCACTGGCGCGGTCGAGATGACCCGTGGCCTGCAAGATGGTGACCTCACACAAGATGAAGCCATCACCAAAAGTTTTCTCGTTCGCTATGTTGTCGGGCGGGAAAGCTATAACGCAGCGACCACGACAGATAACTATGAGAAAATAACGTTATGGTCTGAAGGCGAAGCCTTGAACCGCTATCAAAGCCTCTACGCCCGCGGCAATCCGAACAATCCGGTCAAACAGTACGGGACAGACACACAGGTCCGCATTCGCATCAAGAATGTCCTGTTCTTGAATGATCGGACCGCCGCCGTCCCATTTATCCGCACAGAATCCAGACGCGGCATAGAATCCGAAACGCATTGGGTTGCGACACTCACTTATCGATACGTCGCTAAACCCAGCAAAGAAAAAGATCGCTTTATCAACCCTCTGGGCTTCCAAATTGCGACCTACCGAACTGACCAAGAAACTCTAGGGGAATAGAATATGAACCTGCTCAAATCCGCCGCCGCCGCACTGGCAATCACTGTATGTGTGGAGTCTGTAGCATTCGCAGAACGCGAAGTCGTTTCCGGCCCGCTTGACCATCGCATAAAGACAGTGAACTACGCAGAGCGCGACGTGGTGGCGATTCATGGCCATTACGGCTTCTCGACGACGATCGAATTCGCTGTCAACGAAACCGTCCTCACTGTTTCAATCGGCGACAGCGAAGCCTGGCAGGTTGTGAAACCAAAGCAACCCAACTTGCTTTTCATCAAACCTATCGAACCTGAAGCGGCGACGAATATGTCTGTTGTGACGGACAAGCGGATCTACGTCTTCATGCTTGAAGCCCATAAAGCTAGATCCAAAGCACCACATGATATGACCTTTCACATGAAGTTTCGCTATCCGAGCGACGCTTCGGCGATGATGGCTTATCAGGCCCGAGAGAGAGAAAGACTTGAAAAATCCATAGGCTCGGCCGCGAAATCCCCGGACGAGTGGAATTTCGACTATACCTATTCTGGCGTTGAGCGACTGCGGCCAACTAGAACCTTCGACGACGGTAAATTCACTTATTTCTCTTTCTCTGATTTCGAGAACGTACCTGCGATTTTCATGGTCAACGCGGATGGCTCCGAAGCCATTGTAAACTATCAACAGCAAGGCCAGTATCTCGTCGTCGAACGCCTGGCACGGCAATTTACGCTCCGCGATGGTCCCGAGGCTACGTGCATTTTCAACGAGTCGTTTCCAGAAACTATCTATGATGAAGCCGCTCCAAAGCCGGCAACTATTGCAACGATCGAGACCATCGAACCAACCCTAGCAGGTGGTCCGCGTAACATTCCAAGCCAGTCTGGTGAAGCCGCTCAAACGCAGGCGTTCAGCGAAGGAGGAAGCTGAGATGACGGACACCAATCAACCAGGCCCAGATGAACAGGTATACGACGACGAACAATTCGGCGATCGCGGTATTCCATCAGTCGCCTCGGGCGGTGGCAACAAGCTTCTGATAGGCGGTGTGTTTGGAATCCTGCTGCTGCTCGCTGGAGGGTTCGTAATTATGGATGCGTCGAGACAATCCGAGCCGGATCGCCGCCTTACCGATCCTGAAGACGAGACTTTTACATACGCACGCAGTCCATCCTCAACGCCTCAACTCGTCCCCGCGCCGAGCGCGCCCGAAGAACCCCCAGCTCAAAACAATAACCGGCGCGACATAGAGGGCGAACGACAGCGCCTCGCTATGCTGCAAGCTGAAGCCATTAAGCGACAAGAGGCAGAACGAAAGCGCCAAATTGAACGCATTCAATCTCCTCAGCTAGCCTACTCAGGTGGCAATGATGTACCCGCTGTCTCGAGCTCAGCCGGCAGCCTGGCAGCATTTGCTACCCCAACCCAGCAAAACACAGCCGGCCTTCTGGCGGAGGGTCAGAGCGGCCAACCGGCTGTAGATCCTGATGAGGCCTTCTTTGATCGTGGCGCCGGAAGGGAATATGCGACCGCAACCGCCGAGCAACTTGGCAACCTCGATACATTGATCCCACAAGGCACCATGATCCCTGGCATCCTTGAAACGGCCATCTCAACAGACGTGAGGGGCCAAATCCGCGCCATCACGACCCAAAATGTGTGGTCTATGGATCAGTCCCAAATCCTGATTCCGCGCGGCTCACGCCTGATCGGCGAATACAATGCCGACATACGCCAGGGCCAAGGCCGTCTCTATGTCATCTGGAACCGTCTGATCCGCAGTGACGGTGTTTCGATCCAGGTGTCGTCTGGTGGGACCGACGATTTGGGCAGAGCGGGACTCGGCGGAGATCTCGATACGCATTTCAAAGAGCGCTTCGGCGCCGCAATCATCCTCACAATCATCGACGGCGCTATTGAGGCTCTCGCCGAAGCCGCTTCAGATAGAACTGATAATAGCATTCAGCTCGGAGATGGTGGCAGCGGTCTTGATCGCGCAATCGAAGAAACGGTCCGTCAGAACGTAAATATTCGCCCTACAATACACGTAGACCAAGGCGAGCGCATAAATGTCTTCCTGGCAAGAGACCTCGATTTCAGCACCGTTGAATAGGGCTTCTCAAATGGCCGATGATGAAAGCGCCACTGCTCCATCAGGGGTATTTACCGCCCGATATCTGAAGCCGATCTTGCGGCATCTCGACAGCGCATCGATCTCTGAGCTCTGCGTTAACAAACCAGGGGAAGTCTGGATCGAGCGGGCCGGCGCTCCATTCATGGAGCGCATCGAAGAACCCGAGATCACAACAGACCATATGACACGCCTCGCGCACCTTCTCGCGTCAAATACCAATCAGGCCGTCAATCCGGAAACACCTTTACTCTCAACCCTCTTGCCAACAGGCGAACGGGTTCAGGTTGTCATGCCCCCAGCAGCAACGCATGGCATTGCATTCTCCATCCGCAGGCAGGTTGTAAAAGACCTCAATCTTGAAGACTACGAACAAGCTGGCGCATTCAATTCCGTTGGGGTAAGCCGTGACGCGATTGAGCGCGAGAAGGACTCTGATCTTACAGACCTAATCGCTTCCAATGATATCAAAGGTTTCCTCGATCTCGCCGTTAAAAAGCACAAAAACATCATCGTTTCTGGCGGGACCAGCACCGGGAAAACGACTTTCCTGAATGCCCTCCTCAAGAGTGTCGGCAAAGACGAGCGCATCGTCACAATTGAAGACACTCAGGAAGTCATGCCGAAACAAGAAAACTGGGTCTCTCTTATCGCGTCTAAGGGCGGTCAGGGGTCAGCGCGCGTGGACATACAAAGCCTTCTTGAAGCATCCCTAAGATTGCGCCCTGATCGGATCTTACTCGGCGAATTGCGCGGATCTGAAGCTTCAACCTTCTTGAGAGCCATCAATACAGGCCACCCAGGATCCATCACAACCGTCCATGCAAACTCCCCACGCGGAGCGATCGAACAAATCGCCCTTATGGTCATGCAGGCGAATCTGGGGCTGAAGCGTGAGGAGATCATCGCCTATATCCGCTCGGTCGTCGATTGCGTTGTTCAGCTCAGTCGCGTTGATGGCACGCGTGTCATAAGCGACATTTGGTGGCCCGAATGACCAGTCCAGGCTTAGTTTTCAACGCCCTGATTGGCATACTCGCTCTGGTCGCTGTTTCGATTGTGGCCAGCTTGATCTTCTTCACATGGGAAGGTTTCGACGTTGACTATATGCGCCCCTGGTCCGTCTACACATATCTCTTCGAATATTGGGAAATTGAGCGCGTTCGCAATAGAGCTCTGATCTCATTGACCGCGCCTATTGTCCTGGCAGTCATCATGTTCGCCATGGGACCAATCTACAAACCTAAAGCCGTTTTTGGCGACGCTCATTTTGCGAACCATCGCGAGATGATGAACGCCGGCCTCTTCAAGCAACGCGGCGTCCTTCTTGGACGAGCGCACGGCAAATACATCTGCTCCGACGCAAACACCCATACCCTGCTCATCGGGCCTCCCAGGGCCGGCAAAGGAACGGGCGTTGTCGTTCCAAATTGCCTGAACTGGCATGGCTCATTGGTCGTGTTGGATCTTAAAGGCGAAAACCACCGAGTGACCAGCGGTTTCCGAGCCCAGCATGGCAGCAAGGTCTACTATTGGGCGCCGATGTCAAAAAAGTCCCGGTCCTTCCGCTACAATCCGCTTGACCAAATCAGCCCAAACCCGATCCACCAGATAACTGATGTTCAAACCATCGCATCGATGCTCATTGACGTCTCCGACAAAGACCCGATGTGGGGTCAGGAGGCGCGATCCCTTTTTACCGGCGCAGCCCTCTATGTCTTGCAGAATCGAGAAACCAAGACCCTTGGGGAAGTCTACCGCTTCGTCACATCGACGGCCGACCTACCGGCCCTTTGTCAAAAGATTCTGGACAACACCCAGGGCCTCACCACCGAAGTTATCTCATCGCTTGGCTCCTTTGCGGGCAAAGCCCCGAAGGAAGCGGCCGGCGTGCGGTCCACAATGCAGGCCTCGCTTCGCCTTTTCGAAAACCCGGTTGTCGATGCAGCAACCTCGGCCTCAGATTTCAGGATTGAAGACCTTCGGCGTAAACAAATGTCGATTTATGTTGGTGTTACGACCGCTCAGCTCGAAACCGCAGCCCCCCTGCTCCGGCTCTTCTTCCAACAAGTCATGTCTATCATGAGCGACACCGAACCAGGCCCGGGCGAACCGCATGAAGTTTTGATGGTCATGGACGAATTTGCGTCCCTTGGCGCAATGAACTCCATCGTTTCAGCGTTCACATTGCTTGCAAGCTACAATGTCCGGATCCTTGCCGTCCTCCAAGGCTTGTCCTGGCTCGATCGGATATATGGCAAGGACACACGTGAAGGCCTCATCGCGTGTTGTGGCCATCAAATCATCATGACCACCAATGATGAGACCACCAGCAATTACGCTTCCCAGGCCCTTGGCGAACGCACTGTCACCAACGATTCCGTTACACGCCGCGCGTTCTCATTCGAAAAATACTACCCTTCTAAAAATACAAGCGCGATCGCTCGTCCGCTCATGACGAAAGATCAGGTTCGCAAACTTGATAAAAAAAAGCAGATCTTGCTCACAGAGGGTCATGTCCCCGCATTGGTGAAGAAGATCGTCTATTACAAAGATCGCCTGTTCAAAAAGCGCCTGGCACCCCCTGCACCTGTCCCCCCTTTGGATCTCAGCAACTATAATAAACCGCTAGCACCGTTCGGTACCGCAAACCCGGGCGACGCCGCAGAAGGGTCATTGGATCCAAACACAACACCACAATCAGCCTCAGGAACAGCGTCATCGGCACACCAAGACGCCCCCGATTCCGACACTAGCTCGTTAGATGCCGCTCAAGGCCAATTCTTCGAACTCTTAAGGCATGAGATGGCGACCAATCCGGCCCTTGCAGAACTCTCCGACGAAGTTGCCGCGCTCGAGAGCGTATCACTATCCGAACTTGACTAAGCTCCAACGCCATTTGCCCTGACGCTATCAGGCTCTGAGGACACCGAATCCGTCACCAATCGGATACCGCCGTCCCCCACATTGTAGACCGTCTCAGCTCGCCGGATCAGGGCAGGCCGGTGGGCGACGACAATTCGAGTGATATCCATACCAGCGATCAAATCAGCAATCTCTTCCTCCGTATGAGGATCGAGATTCGCTGTGCCTTCATCCAAAAACAGAACTTTAGGGTTGCGGTATAATGCTCGGGCGATCAGTAGCCGCTGTCTTTGTCCACCCGATAACGCGGCACCCATGTCGCCAATAAGTGACAGGTATTTCATCGGCATCCTTTCGATATCACTATCTATCCGGGCAAGAGCGGCGACTTCTCGAACCCGCTCCATATCCAAATTTGGATCAAAAAAAGCGATATTGTCCGCGATCGTTCCAGACAGCAGATGATCATCTTGTGACACGACCCCGATGTTTTCGCGCCATGAGCGCCAGAGCTCCGGGGTTGCAGCACAGTCGTCCAGAATCAATTCGCCCGCTGTCGGTGGGTACAAACCCAACATAAGCTTTACCAGGGTCGACTTACCTCCACCCGATCTTCCTGTCAGCGCTATAAACTCGCCCGCCGTAATCGACATGGAAACACCATCAAAGACGAGCGGATCTGACATGCCATACCGAAACGACAAGTCTACCAATTCGACATTTCCCTCAACCTCCACCGGTAAGAGGCTATCAGAACTATCCGACTCTGCTTGAATAATATCGCCAACCCGGTCCAGGTGGAGCGTCAGGTATCTGAATCTGATCAGCTCATTCACCAAAGCAATGAATCGTGTCGATAGGATCTGCCTATAGCTCAGGAATGCGTACAACATCCCAATCGAAAAACCGCTCCCATCCACGATCATGTTCGCGGCAAAGTATACGACAACGATCGTGGACAACCCCGTGAAAAACGTCTGAACAGACGTCATGCCGATTTGGTATTTCACAAAAGAGAAACCCGCATTGATAGAATCGGCCAGCAAGTTCCTCCAGGCCGCTTCACGTTCTGTTTCCCTCCCCATCAGTTTGATCGTGGTGTTGGCTCGCACTGTCTCAATCAGGTGGCTTTGCTCTTTAGCGCTTGCGAGGATTTGCTCTTCTTCACGTGCTCTCTGTGCCGGATAAAGAGCCACCGTCGTGACCGCGCTGATGATGAGCGCTCCCAATACAACCGAAGCCAATAGAGGCGAGTATGCGAATAGGATCCCCGCCACGAGAATCGCCATCGCGCCATCAATCACCGTGGCCGCCAATCCGGTCGTCAGAGCATCTCTGATTGGCCGGATCGATTGCACTCGTGATAGAATATCGCCGACATGCCGTTTCTCAAAATATTCTAAGGGAAGTCGCATGAGGTGTCGGACTAGATTCCCGGTCATTTGAAATCCGAACAGAAATCCCGTGGCTCGTAAGGTCCAAGACCTAATCGCAGCGATCAGCACTTGGATAAATAGTAAGCCCCCAAAGCCGACAGCCAAAACCGTCATAAGGTCATGATCCCCGGTCTGGATTGCGCTATCGATAGAGAGCTGAAGATAAAAAGGTGCAGCAAACACAGCCAGTTGAAGAAGAACCGACAACAAAAGAACCTGCGCTAGCGCTTGCCAGAACCCGTCCATTTTGGCCCACAGACTCCGCAGCTTCGTTGGGCTGCGCGCTTCTACTTTCTTGAAGTCTTTTGCAGGCGTCAGCTCTAAGGCGACGCCTGTGAAGTGATTTGATATCTCATCAAACGATAACTGGCGCGCCCCTCTCGCCGGATCGTGGATGACGACGCTGCTTTTGCTTACACTTTTTAGGACGACGAAATGATTGAGATTCCAGTGTAGGATCGCTGGCGTCTTGAGATCCTTAAGGTGGTCGAGATCCAAACGAACTGCCCGTGTCGAAAAACCCAAACCATCGGCGAGCGCCATTATCGATCGAAGCGACGCTCCGGACGCGGAGACCTGAAACCGTTGTCTTAGTCCATTGAGATCTACGTCGTGGCCATGATAACGCGCAACCATAGCCATGCTACAAAGACCACACTCTGCAATCTCTGCTGAACGTAAAACTGGAAGTCGCTTCTTCCGTGCTAAATTGAGCTCACCCACAGAAGCCCCCTATCCTCGAGCAAAGACGAGACTCGGCATTGGCGGCCGGTACAGCTCAGCGATCGTGATTTTCCCCGGTCCATGACAGTATTTCTGATGCGACCTGCAAAACACCGTCTGTCGTGGTCACATTGTGTCCATCCTCAGGAAGCACAACGAGGCGCGCTTGGCCGCCATTTTCAACAATCGCCTCATACATGAGGGTGGATTGGTGGTAAGGCGTCGCCGCGTTCGCATCTTTGTATCCATGGATCAGCAGTACCGGCTCTTTAATTTGATCTGCAAATAAGAAAGGACTTAGCGCAAGATATAGATCTTGATTGTCCCACAAAGTCCGTTTTTCGTTCTGAAATCCAAATGGCGTCAAAGTCCTGTTATACGCCCCTGACAGCCCAATACCGGATTTGAACAGATCAGTATGGGCTAACAGATTCATTGCCATGAACGCACCGTAGCTTTTACCTGCGATGACGATGTCTTCCCCGTCTGAAATCTCACGGCGTTTCAGCTCTTCGATCACTGCCTCGGCATTCATTTGGATCTCTTCAACGAAGCGGTCATTTCCGGTTTCGTCATCGCCCAGAACTGGCATAGCGACATCTGTGAGAACCGCGTATCCATTCAGCACCGGCAATAGCTCTGTCCGATTGAGTTTATTCTCAAATCTGCCGAGTCTCACGGAACTGAGACCTGCTTTGGATTTTGACGTATATTCCTTCGGATAAGCCCACAAAATCACCGGGACATTCTCACCAGGCACATAACCTTCCGGCAAATACAGCTTGGCCGTTAAGTCTACACCGTCACTCCGAGTGTAGTTTAGGATCTCGGGGCCTTGAAAAGACGAAATAGATTTCGGCGCTTTGGTCCTGGTTAAGAACATCATCTCCTTACTGCCCTGGCGCTTCACAACGTTTCGCGGTGTCTTTGGGTCTTCGTACTGGGTTATCAGACAATCAGGACTGTATTCGCAGAACCCTCGAACCGTTTCATACGCGTCGTCAGGGCTAACCCAAAACGGCGAGAATTCGAGACTATCGATCGAGAGCGAAAAGAGAGTTGGCCTCTTCCCTTTGTCACTAGCAGTGAAGCCTCGGAAAAAAACACTGCCGCCTTTTTCATAAAGCGCACGAACCCCTGCCGGGCCCACATAACTCATTGGCCCGTCAAGATCATATCCTCCATCGATCGCTGACGGCACGCTTCTCACGTTCCAATTCGAGCCATCAGTCTCCACAAATGAGCCGCGTTTCGGGCGACCGGGAAAGCCTCGCTCCATCATCAATACCGACGAACCGTCCGGTCCCGCATATGAAACACCATACTCGAAATCGAGACAGGCCCGCTTCGTCCGTACAGAATTATGTGCCGCTTTAACGCTCCACAATTCCTGAACGCAGCCTTCTTGGTCAGCGACGTCATGGAACCAAAAGAGTCTCTGCGCGTGGGTCGGATCCCACGCAATCTTTGCAAGGCCAGACTCTGTCTCTTCATGACTTGCGAGCAAGCGCAGATCGCTTCCGTCGGCCAAGTCAAAGAGTCCAATATTATCAGGAAATTCCCAGTACTTTTCGGTGCTCGGTACACTCGGATCCGTAAACTCAGCTAAAATATGGTTCCCATCTGGCGAGGGTCGTATCGAGTTGTAGAGCCTCTGAGGTCCAAGCGTTGTGTAAACATTTGTTTCGGGATCGACCAGCGTCACCACGGATCCGAATAGCTCCTCTGAGCGTCCCACTTTCAATGGGTTTTCCGCTCCTGTTATTGAGCTAATGCCATTTAGGGCCTGGCGGATGTGCGGTCCTCGGGACCTCCGCACGCTTTCGCTCTGAGCGTCATCCTTCAAGGACGACAAAACGAGGATTTGATCCCGGCCGGGCACCCAATGGAGCTGATAAAAAAGCCCATTGAGAGGCGGGGTATTCAACAATCTCGCCGCCCGTTGAGATTTGTCGAAATACCAAAGTTGCGAACCATTTGATGAAGCGATCAAAAACGCCGCGCCCTGACCATTAGGACGCATGATAATGTCGCGTATATCGGCTCCTGCAGGAAGTTCGACACTCGACGACCTCCCGGTTTCCGCATCGACATAGATCAAGCTGGAAAAATACAATCTTGAGTTTCGGGTTAAGGAGTTTCTATCGAAATCAACTCCCCAAGCTCTTACCATATCCCTTTCATATGTCCTCGTGGCATCGGAATCTCGGTTTTTGATCAACAACCAAGATCCATCTGGCGCCGTTATCGGCAGAAAGGTGTTTTTGAAGGCCAGTGCATCCGATACTTCCTGGCTTGGTTTTTGAAATAGATCAGCATCTTGAAAGCTCAGCTCTTGAGCGTGCGCCCCTGTGGCACCAACCAAAGACAAAACTAAAAAAAATAAATGTCGGATGGCTCTGATCCCTCGTCTAATAAAATTAAGGACGCACCGGAACCCATTAGATTCCGATGCGCATATGATCACTCGTTTCGAAAGAGAACGAGCAAATCAGTTATTCTGGGCACTCAACCTCAACCCATTCGCCGTTTGTAAACTCGTAGCAGCTGCCGCAGCTTTCAGCGGTATCACCTTCTTCAGGATCCGCACCAGCGACGAAATTGATTTCGGCATTAGTAAGTTCACGCATAACAAAATTCCCTCTGTTCAGTTAGACTTGCTGCCAATGGCTTTGCGATATCTTGGCAGGTGGCAGCTGAAGAGCTCCACATGGATAGAAGTCCATACCCCAAGGGCAGTTGTCAATTTATCTTTGTTAGATATTTATTAACTTTACCCAGTTCGATTTTTTATTTAATGAAATCCCTTCAGTGCAAATGCAGAATCTCTTTAGAAACCAGTCTATTACGCATGCGACCAAGCGCCTGGGCGGTGAAGTTTTGCTTATTGCGCCCGTGTCCGTGTGGATTGTTACGGTGTTTCTCCTAGTGATTTCGGCATCAGTCATCACTTTCTTGGCCATCTCCACTTTTAGCAGAACAGAAACAGCAAGGGGATGGCTCGTTCCGGACGCTGGCATAGTTCGTGTAACCGCAATGCGCCCTGGCATCGTTTCAGAAATTCTAGTCTCCGATGGCGATCAAGTTGAGGCCAATCAGCCCATAATGATCATACGCACTTTGATCTCAACTGAAGAAGGTGATGTCGGCGAAGCGCTGAACACGGCCCTAGAAACCCAACAAATCGCGGCCTCACAGCAGTATCAATTCACCCAAGAAGACATTGAGAACCAAAAGCTGGAACTCGCGCAACGTCGCAGTAACGCTCAGGCGGAACTGACCGCTATCGAAGCTCAAATACGGTCACAAGTGACGCGAATTGGACAAGGAAAAGAGGCGGCCGAGCGTGCTATCGAGAACTGGCGCGAAGGCCTCGACACTCGGCGAGAGGCTGACGACCGCGCCGATATGGTGCTACAACTCGAACAGCAACTAAGTTCATTGAGGCGCTCACAATCAAGTATTGTTGGTGAAATCTCGGTCATTGATCGACAGATTACAGGCATGGGCAATAAGCTGAAATTGGCCCAGGCTGAGAGAGATTCTGAGCTCGCTTCATTAAGTGAGCGCTCCACGATATCTCAAATGAACAATCAATTCGTGGTCGTAAGTCCAATAGCCGGCACCATAGAAACGTTAGCGGTTCAGACGGGCCAATCTGTTGCCAGCGAACATACGCTAGCAGTCGCATCACCTCACGGCAGTACACTAGTAGCGGAATTGTATGTCCCGAGCCGATCGATCGGATTTTTAGAAATTGGGCAGCCGGTGAAGGTCAAATATGAAGCCTTTTCTTTTCAGACATTTGGAGCTGGTGCAGCGACGGTCGTTGATGTCTCACGGACAATTCTCGACAAAGACGAGATCACATTTCCAGGCGGCCTCATCCAAGAACCCGTCTTTCGCGTTGTCGCAGAACTCGAACGGTCCACCATTAAGGCGTACAAACGAGACATTCCCCTCAAAAACGGAATGCTCCTGACAGCAGATATCGTAACCGACAGGCGCTCTCTCCTGGAATGGCTCTTCGACCCTCTATACGCAGCGACTGAGTAAGTTATCTGCTATCGCTCGAGATCCCGTTGTCTTTGCAGCATACGTTCTAATCCATCTTTGAGGGCTCCCGCGTCAGCATCTCCATCTTGAGCCAATTGCCCAAGATTGCCCCCCTGCCCGGCCTCAAACGCCTCTAATTGTTTCACAATCGCAGCGGCCTTCACCGGCGCAACAACGCGCGCGGCTTCGCCCCGATCACTCCTTTCGGCGCGATACAACTTCGCCAAAACAACAGCCGCTTCTTCTCGGTCTTCAACCTGATCAAGCTTTGCTGCTTTGGCGATTTTTTCCATTTGGCCGCGCCGCGTAATGATCGTCCGAAACGCCATTGACTGCTTCGATAAGAGCTTAGACGTCGCCGCTACAACGCCATCTGAATCCTCGCCCATGCGCGAAGAAATCCTCTCAAAAACATTTGAGAGAGCTTCATATTCAGACCGCTCTGAAACAGCATTTGACTTCATCGCAGCGAACCACGCATGGTCTTCACCATCGGCACCAGCGCGTAAACCGGCCAGCACTTCCATAGCAGCGCCTTCATCAGATAATGAGGATCCTAACCGGCCCCTCGCCCGCCTGGCGCTCTGCTTTTCTGAGCGTTCCGTCTGACCCCTGCTAAACCGCGGCGTCGCATTTAGATCCAGCCCTTCTTCTCGCGCAAACTTCGCAAACTGATTCCTGAAATCATCGAGCTCGGCGCGGCTCCACCCAAGCCGTTTACCCTTCAATCCTTCGCGCACGATCAGGAAATGGACATGCGGATGTGGCTCGTCAGTGTGAAGCGTAAAAGCATAATCATAGTCCGACGCAAGAACCTCTTGCCCCCATCTCCGTGCGGCCTTCAAAACCGCCTCTGAGTTCATACCTTCAGGTGCGGAAATGATCAGATGGCCAGCGTTTCGTGCATCCTGTCGATCGCTAAAATTGGCGCTCCACTGTTCAGCAAGATCGTCGAGCGCAGCCCCTCCATCGTCTTTTGATAGGACTGTGCCGTCTCTCAGCTCGACCTCTAAATCACTGCCTCGGCTTTGATAGGCCAAGGCCTGTTTGACCCGGCTAATCGTCCGGTAAAATTTGGCGACTTTGACAACCGCTTCTGGCGTTCCGGCCGCTGCTCTGACCCTTGCTGAAAGGCTCGGCTTGGCGCGCACGCCGCCATAAACCGGAACCCGGCGCCCTTTGGAGCGATCATCAGATTGCCAGAACTCGCCCTCACGTTTCACGTTTCGGCTTCCGGATTCTGCGTTTTGAGCGAGCGCGCTTTATCATCCGGCGCACCGCCTCTTTTTGCGCGTCAACTGCGGATATGACACCTTCAAGATCTCTCGAATCAATCGGTTCAACCACAATCGCGCCTTGGTTAATCGCCCTGGCAATTTGATTGATATTTCGTCCGATCGCGCTGAGCTGCACATTGGCATCGAGCAAAGCAGCCAACTCTTTTTCGAACACTTCCGGACCTTCATCGACGGCTTCTTTCATTAGCCGTCTGTGCAGGACCGACGGCTTAACGCCGAGCCTATCAGCAAGCCGTGTAAACGCTTGCTTCTCGTCTTCATCAACACGCACGCGCACAACTTCGGATTTCGATTTAGACCCAGATATTGGGCGCCCTCTTCGTCTCTTTGTCATTTCGGATTTTGGGGCCGGCTTCATTCAAAAATCCAGGGTCTAATCTCTTTGGTAAAGGCCGATTCCATCGGCCTCTGGCCTAGCCCGATTTGGGCTACAGGCGCGCTTACGCGGTTTTTTGTACCACAAAACACGTATCCTGCCACTCTCTTCGAATCAACTACCATGCCTAAAACGAAAATCAACGCTTGGATAGACATAGGCAGATTTTATCTGCCGCAAAAGACTTTGCGGCTGGCCTCCGGCGGGGAAATTTTTAAGCGAAAGGTTGAAGGGTTTCGGCGAGGGAAGCCGAACGCAAGATTGATCTCCCGCCGAGAGTATATCGGGGCTGTTCAGTGAAAATTTTTTGTTGGGCCATGGGAGCCCGTACAGAGGCATATGCCGTTTCATGTGGGTGGGTGGCGAAATTTTCTGCGAGGCCCCTCAGCGACGAAATTAAACGGCGTTATGGCGATTTTTTACGGCGGTGCTCAGAAGGCAATTCGAGGTCTGTTTTCCAGAGCCCCATTTGGGTCTGTTTCGCTTTTGCCTCAATCGCTTCATAGCTCGGATCCAAAACGCTTCCCTGCTCGGATCCACGATATGCAACGGCCAGGCCTTCTTGCACCATGACTTCATTCAGCACCACATCGGTTCCATAAATATCACAGATCGCGAGCGCGCGGCCATACCGGTCGAGCTCAGACCAGATACAACGAACATCAGCGCCGGCAGCTAGCTCGACAAGGCGCGCCTTCGCGAGCGTTCCGCATGGCCAAGTCTCGGTCCCAATTTTCGCAACTTGATCGAGCTCACAAGAATCTATGCCGGCCAAACGAATTCGAACCTCTTCAAGGTCGATCGTATCGCCATCAATAATCTGAGCCGCACCCCGTTTGCCGTAATCGATCGCTTCAGGGCCAGGATCAAACCTACGGCGAAATTCATCATGGAGAATGGCGGCGATGACCGCGAGTAGAACGACGCAGCCAACCACACCGAAGAAGACTTTCACCGTCCCCTCCTCTGCTCGTTGAAGCCGGCTCAACGACTATAGCTAACGGGATCGATTGCGCTACGATTTTGATGCGAGCGCACCGCCGCGTTTACGTACAAGAATCAGATGATCGTCTTCATCCAGGCGCGCCGCCATATTCAGACATTCGACGATGTACTCAGATAACGAAATGCTTCGGCCAAGCGATTTCATCTGCAAATGGTGTTTCGAGGCGCGAGGCAGTTTCAACGAAATCGTTGCATCGCACGCCGGGAAGCGATCTTCTGGAATATGCGCGGTTTGGGTCTGCGCATTGAGCCGCGCCAACGCACCCATTTCTTTAAAACTCTCGCCCGCTAGATCGTGGTTGGTCGCGCCCATCAATTGATCTTGGATATTTTTCAAAAGCGCGTCAGTCCCGCCTTCGCCTGCCGCCTTTTTGCGCTCTTCAGAAACCCAATCTCGAATATCGCTCGCCAGGCGCACCTTGGCTTCGTGCGAGAGCGCGCCAAAATCAATATAATCATCCGGCTCGGCCTCTGCAGGCGCTTCCTCTACGAGTTTGATGTCGGTTGTCTCACCGGTCTCGAGATCGCTGGAAACGGCATCGACGAGGCTTTGAATATCTGGCTTTGGTTTTGTCATTTTCAGGCCGCCTTCAATTGGTTTAGTCGTTTCAGCATTTCATGGATCAAGGCGAACAGTTTGACTGTCTCTTTGCCCGCTGCCGTCTTCGGCGCATCGAGCGGCGGGAACAATCCATCGCCAACATCGACATACTCTGCGCGGTCAGTGATCTCGACACTTGAAACGGCGGCTCCATCATGCGCCGTGAGGCTTTTCAGAACATCCTGGTACTTGGGATATTTTTTATCGGACTTTGAGGTCGGCACCCGCGACGGAATGACGAGCGAGGTTACCCCTGCCGCATTCAGAACATCAACGGTCTTAAGCGTCGATTTCAAATCTTGGTTTGAAATAAACATCGGCACCAAAGTGATGTCGGTAATCGTCGAGACGATGTGCTCTTGCGACACGAGCTTTGGCGGCAGATCCAAGATCAAGAAATCATAGCCCTGATCGCTAAAAATCTGGCAGAGGTCTCGATATGATTTGAGATCCGCATCTCGGCCATTAAAACTGGCCACGAAGAAATCCTCTTTCTTGAAGCGGCCCGGCTCGACTTCATCCCGAAAGATGCCGTGGCTCGCCCCCTGCTCATCGAGATCTAGAACCGCGACCCGGTGGCCGGCCGCATAGGCAGCCGCCGCCATGCATTGCGACAGAGTGGTTTTACCGCACCCGCCCTTTTGATTGAGAACCGTAATGGTGAACATTCGAACACCCTTTCTTTGAATGTTCGAGATTTAGCGTGGTCGCATTAACACAAAGTTGCGGCTTCTCGATTTCCAGACATTGCGACCTCCAAACCTTCAAATGTTTGAAGGTTTGATCTTCGCATTATCGAGACTTTGCTACGTCGCAATGTATCAAAGTATGAACTTTGCAACCTTGGTATCTGGCAACCTCTGAACTTCAGATCTTTGAAAAATTCATACTTCCAATCTTTAAAACAAATCGACTTTGCAATTTTGCGATCTTTGGACCTCTGAAAATTACAACTTCACAAGCTTTCGAAGTCCTAACCGCTTCGTTAAAGCAGGCTTAACGCTATGCGGCTAATTCTCGGTCCATGTCGAGTACGAAAAACCAAACCGGAAAACTGCGCGCCATTCAGGGCGTGTCGCATCTGATGGCACTTGCGCTAGCAGGGCTGTCACTGGTCACAGGCTGTCTATTTTGGGCCAATGCAGGTCCGGACGCAGATTTTCTGACCGGGGCCCTCATGGGGGCGCTGCCAGAAATTCTGGCGGTGGTTTTCATCTTCACGATCGCGGCCATGGCGACCTCCAATCATAAGCGCATCGGGACATATGCCGCCATCTTAGTCGTCGCAGCGGCGATGCTGGTCTCCTGGGGCGTGTCCTATGTCGGATCTTACATGTATTGGGAAACGATCGACGATCGCGCCATTACGCAGTCGCAGACGTCAGCGAGCTCGACACTCAGAAACACTCTACAAGCCGACCTCGCGCGTTATGAAAGCGAGCTCAAAACCTTTGAAGGGGTAGGGCGCGAGGATGTGACCACGCTCGAAGCTTTGCTCGAGCGGTGCCGACAAGTCTCAAGAGACGAATGTCTGACCACAGATGTCCAGGGCCGGCTGGCCACAAACAAAGCGATCAACGCTTTAGAGGCCAAAAAACAAGATACGATAGACGCCCTGATGACCCTGGCGACTTCCGAGCAAACAGCTATTGAATCGGGTGTCTTTTCACCAACGGTTTTCCTCGCCAGCTTCTCGATTAATTCGCGCGCTTTTCTTCACACCTTCTACGCCGAAGCCATCAAAATCGTGCTCTTCCTGATGGGGCTCTGGGCGACGGTTCAGCTGAAGCGGGTTCGTGACGACGAGCATGTTGTGCTTGAAGAAAAGGTCGCTGAACTTGGCGAACAACTCTCGCGCGCCGAAGCTGTAAATGCCGATCTGGAGCGCCAACTCGAAGAGTTGAAGGCCAAGCAGAAAAAGCCAAAGGCACCCTCCAAACCGAAGCAAGCCGCACCAAAGCCAAAACCCGAACCTGCCATCCAGAACGTCGCGGTGATCAAACCGAAACCTGTCCAGGTGCCGGCCACGCCAGCTGCGAGCAATTATATCGAAGTTCCGGAAATCCAGGCCGACGGGTCAACAAAAATGGTCCGCAAGCAAATCGCTTAAAGCTCAGCGTTCGGCCTCAAAATCTCGGCCTGTTTGCGCTTGCGAGCTTGTCTCGCGGTTCATTCCCATTTTTGCGCCCATTTGCTCAACGAGTTTTGCCATTTGAGCTTGCCGGGCAGGGTCTTTGACTTGCGCCGTCAGACCCCTCAATTGATCGACATAGGCTTCGCCTTTCGAAGGGTGCGCGCGTTGATTTGCAGCCACTGTGAGGCGTTGCTGGGCCGATTCCGACCGGGTACGGCCCAATTCTTCGGCCAGGCCCGGATCAATCTCTGCCTCGCGCGCGAGCTGGCGCGCATCCTGTTCCAACCGGGTTCGCTCATCGGGCCCAAGATTTGGTTTCGATGCCCGCTCTTCAAAATCGCGCGCCCTTTGCGCGTCGGTTAGGGCTTCCGGACGGGTCTCGTTTTCTCGATCGGCCATTCTGGGTCCTCTTTTGTTAGTTCTTCTAACAAAACCTGAGCAAATCTACCAAGCAAAACGCCAGTCTGCAACTTATGCAGGTATAGGCAAAATCGATGGACCAGAAACCCCGCAGAGCGCGATTCAGCCCTTTCAACGTAAAATGATCGGCAAAACCCTGCAAATCGCTCTCACGGACGCGCTCTGACGATTTATGGCGTCCTTTTCAGCCACTCGCGGCCCTCTTTGGGCCTGTTTTCTCACCCTGGACCACTCTTAGTTGTGAAAAAATCAGCTTTCGACAGGACTTCTCTGAAGGCCAATATCCGGTTCTATCGTCTTGGTTCTTATTTTCGGTTGGCTTTGGTGTGCCTCATCTTGGCAATTGCGACATTGCCGATGAGGCGATGTCGCTTAAAGAGAAATCGCGTTAGCGATTCCCTTTCATTGGACCGAAGGTCCTCTTGGTGTGTGTAATGCCGAAGGCATTTCCTTTTTGTAACTCATGGATCTTGGAGGGTTTTATGTTTGTGTTTTGGTATCTGCGGAGAGAGTTAGAATCTGAGTTATATATGAGTTACGCATTTTGGCGAATTCTATAGTCTATTGATTCAACGTAGAAAAATAGGCTATTTTGATTACCCGCGGTGTGTAAAGTGACGAATAAGGGTGTGTGAAATGACGTGCCACGGTGTGTAAAGTGACGTGTCTCACTAAGGGGATTTTTGGGCTTAGAGGGGGTGGGTGAAATGACGAAAGACTTGACGGGGGGTGGGTAAAGTGACGAAAGTGCGATCAATTGGGATTTGAGTCTTTCTGGGGGAGTGCCTAAGCGCTCTGTTGGTGGGTAAAGTGACGAAAGCTTTAGATGGGGTGTGTGAAATGACGAAACTGTCATCTCCGCAATCTGACCCGGCTTCTAAGCTTGTAAACGCTTTGAGGGTGGGTAAAGTGACGAAGAGATCGGCATGATGGGGGTCAAGCAACCTACAATGACGCTGGCGAGTATGAGGTGTGTAAAGTGACGAACGAATCGGTGGGTAAAGTGACGAAAGAACGAAGTCCGCTTTTGCCCTTGCGGCATGAGCCAGACTTTTTCGTCTGCGATGTGCTCGATGCGGCTTTCAAGGGCGACAGGGCGTCGATGGAACACCCGATGTTTTCGCTCTCCAAGAAGCCCGATATGAACACACGCCGCTATCAGAACGGCGATCAATTCATTGAAGTGCGGCCATCCTCTAAGGGCCTTGCCACGGTGTTTGACCGCGATGTTCTGATCTATTGTATCAGCCAATGCATATCGCGCCTGAATCAAGGGCTGGAAGTCCCGGCAACGCTTCGCTTCAAGGCCTATGATCTGCTCGTCGCGACCAATCGCCAAACCAGCGGACGCGGCTATGAGCTCCTGAAGGAGGCGTTTGACCGCTTGCAGGGCACTCAGGTTGAAACGAATATTGCCACGGGCGGCCGGGAGCAGATGGATATCTTTTCTCTGGTCGATCGGGTCCGGATTATCCGCGAGACCCGGGACGGCCGGATGCTCGATGTCGAAGTGACGCTCTCAGATTGGGTTTATCAGGCCATTCAGGAGAAAGAGGTTCTAACCCTTGATCGCTCCTATTTTCAGTTGGCACGGCCGCTAGAGCGCCGACTGTATGAGCTCGCGCGCAAGCATTGCGGGGATCAGATTGAATTTCGAATCTCAATGGCCAAACTTCATAATAAGTCTGGATCCCAATCAACCTTAAAAGAGTTCCGGCGTCTGATCCGCTCGATTATCGAAGACGATTGTAATCACGATCATTTTCCTGGCTATCGGCTTCATATCACCGATGAAGATATTGCCGTTTTCAAACCCAAAACCGATAATATCGAGCTCTTTGCAAGCCAAGGTCTATTGATTTCAGGCGATGCACGCGAGCGCTGTAAAGCCTTGGCGCGCGGCTGGGACATTGATCAGCTCGAAATTGAATGGCGCACCTGGGTTGCGGCCAAAAAGATCAAAGTGACCAATCCGGACAAACTCTTTACATCATTCTGCAAGCAGCGCGGGCCCTGGAAGCCCGGACGCTAGGAATTGATCAACGCTCTCGATCAAAGTCTTGATTGGGTTGAGCGCCAGTGTCCTGGCTGAGATCAGGGCCATCGCGCATTTGAGTGACAAGCTCGCGCGCTTCAGCTTGTGCGGGCCCCGGCGTCATCTCTTCGGTCAGCTTTTCGGCCCGGTCTAACCATTCGGCCCGCGATCGCGGGGGCAGGGGGCTTTCCGGTTCAGATTTGAGGTCTGCGGCGCGCGATCGTTCAAGCCCCGCTAGGGCCTTGTCGGTCCACTGAGGCTGCGCCTCACGCTCATAGGTGATCTCACCCTGTCTGACTTCGGCGACGAGCTGGTGCCCGTTCTGGCCATTGTGGTAATAGTGCGCCTCGTCGGCAATTTTGGCGGCGATTGGGGCATTCTCCATCGAGCGGTCATAGCGCCGATCTTGAGCCTCTTCCGGAATATCATGACCGCCGCGCGCAGCGCGCCCTTCAACGCGGTCCTTCGTCTCTGCGAGGCTATTTACCCCAACGTAGATCATTCGGACGTTGAACCCCGCATCCTTGGCGTCTCGCATCGTGCGCAGGATCTCTTTACTGGTCAGAGTTGTCTCGCGGGTGAAACTTTCACCGCGGTCGAGTTTATCTCGGGTTTGTCTGATCGCCTCGCGCCCGGCCGCAAAATCCAGGTTCTGAGGCGAGGACTTACTCGCCGCCAGTTCACGCGCGATCACGTCTGGATTGATAAAGGGGCCAGATTCAAATCCGGCCTCTTTTGCCAAGTCGTAGAATGTAGATTTGCCGGCCCCATTAGGACCGGCAATAACTGTGAACGTTGGCCGATTGTCGTTGTCAGGCACGTCCCGACCGGCCTATTCGGCCGCGACAGTTGTTGGATATATGCGCCGCATTGGGAGACGTTCTCCGTCTGCGCCTAAAGCAGGCTCAATCGTCCCATCGCAATACTCACGAACAAGCACGCCTTCATCATTCTCATAGGTGACGGGCAGGCCATGCGCGAAATTCTCTTCACGTGCGCGCGCAGCGCAGGCCCGACCAATCTCGGCGGCCTCTTCGCGTGTCATCTCGGTAATGTGTCGTGTCTCACTCATCGGTAAGCTCCTTTGATAGGGGTTATATAACACTTCTAAGGCCAGGCGCAAAGCGCCTAGCCCTTTGTTTCATCGGGAAGTTCCGGCGTCATTGGACCTGCGCCGCAAGCACAATGGGGCGGGCCTGGGTGCTCGATGGCCTTGCGGGACATTCGCGCAATGGTGCCGCATGAGCGACAAACCAGTTTCATTTGCCGATTGGTTTGCGGCTTCTTCGCCGCGACGGCCTTGCGCGCATTCAGTTTGCGATGCGGATAGCCGGGCAGGGTGGCAAGAAGCGGGTTCGCCCAGTCCCAGAAGGCCGGTGTTGCAATCGCTGTCGTAAAAGGGGCCTCATGCCCAATCTTTCCCGCTGCGGCTTGGAAAGTCCGGTTATGGCCTGCTTTTGGAAGGGCAGCATGGATCAGTTCATGCGCCAGAATGGGGGCGACAGTATCAATCGCGTCCTCAACCGGGCTGATAAAGATTTCAGCGTGTCCGTCTTCACTCGCCTCAGCGCTCCAACACTGCCCGCGGACCCTGGTTTTACCGCCCATCATCCCGCCTTGCGAAGGAAACCCGCACGTCACCCGAAACGGGGGCAGGGTGAGGCCTGCCAGCCCTTCGATCTCCGGCTGCATCAACAGAGCAAGCTTCAACAGCCATTCTTCGCGGGTGAGGTTTGCGCCCGTGTAAACGGCCTTATCATCCTTGGACATCGGCCTAGTCCTCCAACAAGAGACGGCTCATGCAGGGCTTGCCAGCTTTGCGGGCTTCGCCTGCGAGATATTGCTGAGCGGCTGCCAGCGCTTCAATCTTGGTCACGATCCGGCCCGGGCGCCGCGCGGCTTCGGCATAGACGCTCAAGGTCGCCTTTGGTTTCCAATGCACATCGCGTTCAATGGTCAGCCCCACTGGCCCTCTCACTTGTTCGAGTTCATGCAAGCTGACATAGCCAAGCTCTGCGCAGCCTAAACCAAGGTCGCACAATCCAAAGAGGATCCCGGTGTCTTCATTCAGCTCGGTCAGAAGCCAAGTTGCCTGCGCCCACGGTGTGAACAGTTTAAGCACTGGCGCATAGTCCAATTCGGCCTGGCCAATCTCGGCATTCTCTTGTCCGTCGATCCAGTTTGCACTGAGCTGATGTCGTAACTCTGCTGTCAGTAGTTCCATTAGATTTTCCTCAAAAAACACATTCGGTAGAAAGGGATAGCTCTCGCTATCCCTTCTGCCTTCGTGGCGAACAGCCGGGAGGAAGGGGCCAAGGAAAATCGACTTGGGTGGTGCGGCCCGCAGCCCGTCAGGGCGAGGACACGGCCATGTCTATTTTACTTGGGAGGGAAGGAGGGCGGCGCGCCTCCTTCCCCGGCCGGCACGGCCTGAGAAAGCAGCGCGGCAGCGCTCCAAGCACTCGTGCAAATACATCATGATCATAGTCGCCTATGAAACTAGAACGTCTCTGTGGCTTTCAGCATCGGCTTACGCAGTTGGATAACAGTCACCACCGCGGCGCTAAGACTTGCCGTAAATCAAATCATCGTCGGTTTCACGGTTCGGGAAGCTGTTAAGGAATGCGCGAAGCTTATTATCTGCAGCCTCTCCAACTTCTCGAACCAGCAACTGCTCTAGTTGGATCCGAATTTGGCGCTCTTCCTCAGTAAAAGGCCGACCTTTTTTGCCGAATGCAATTTCGTCTGCATTTTTGACAATCGACTCCCCGCTATCCTGTTCGACAACGAACTTGTCTTCCAATTGGTCGTCAGGCATCGTTTCGAGCATAAAGATATACGCGGCACGGCTGATATATGTCCGATTGCCGATCGTATAAGTATGCTCTTCGCTTTCCAAAAGTCTGGACCAAAAAAACGTACCGAGATCTGCCAGCTCAGCCTTTAGCTGATCCAATTCTTCCTGGGCATCGAAATCGTCCATTTCAAAAATCCTCGACACTCGTTGCTGACCATATGTGTTTTATCAGCCAAGCGCGATTTTCAACAGCTCCGACATAGGATGGACAGATGAGTCTACCAATGCGCACCTGAGACTGTTCAACGCTCACAGCCAAATTCCTTCCACGACTGGCAATTGATTGAGGCAACCGCGCCAAACCGCGCGCTACTCCGATCAACCCCGCAGGGGGGTGACGCAGGGCGTTGGTGATCGTCGCGCCCGGCCCGGCTTTTTAGGGGCCTCAAACGCCAGACGAAAGGAACAAGGCCATGAGCATTACAGGAACACTTCTCGCCGCTAATGATACATATGAAGGCTTCATCGCAGACCTGATGGTAGACGCTGATATCACCCTCGAACCAAACAAAAACAAAACCGCTGACAAGCACCCAGATTTCACCGTTACCGCCAAAAGCCCAAGAGGCCGCATCATCCAAATCGGCGCCGCTTGGTGGAAGACCTCGGAAGCGAAAAACCGAATGCTCTCGATCCGGGTCAACATTGCAGGCAATACGCTGAATGTGAACGCGGTCGGCAAGGCGGAGAATGTTGAAGAACTGACCATTTACCCCTGGGCTGATTAGCCCTTAAGAGGCGACGAGCTCAGCTCGTCGCCTCGCTCTAATCCACCATCTTGCGTTCCTCATCGAACCAGAAGATATAGCTCGCATGCAGGTGCTCCTGCGAGGGAAGTCGCTAGTCCCTTCAAACCCACTGCGTGGCCTACCGGCCCGCTTAATGGCGTTCGCCCCCGGTTTTGGCCGGATGGTGGTGGCCATGTCCAGGGTGCGAACCTAAAAGCTCCGCCTCCTCATTGCGGTGGGGGGTCTAGCGACATCCGGCTCACTCGCAAAACGCCTGCCTCATCGACTGGGGACGCGAAACCATGGACCATTCAATCGTTGATCGATTAGTCGGATTGCGGATCAAAGAAGCTCGAGACGCGGTACAATTGACGCCCGAGGCGTTGGCCCGCGATATGAACATTAGTTTGGACGATCTCTATCGATATGAGAGCGGCAACGCCCGCATCAACGCAGAAACGCTTTGCCAATTCTCGAAATGCCTGGACAAACCCATCAGCTATTTTTTTGAGCGCGACTCGTCAGCTACCCCAAACATCACACGGCAAGATCTCAACTTTCTATCGTCGTATATAGGCCTCGAAACCTTAGATCGAAAACGCGTCCGCGATTTCGCAGCCGCCCTAATAGTTGAAAGAAAAACCTGAGCCAAAAAGCAGGAAGAGCGCTGCCGCGCTCTTCCCAATTGCAGGTCAAGCAGGTGAGGGGGCCTGCTCTTCCACAATCTCGTTTTGAGTGCCCTCTTTGAGCGGTGCAGGGGTCCAAGAAGCCGCTCTCTCACGGGCCTGCTCTGACAGTGCGGTTGAACCATCGGGGCTGAAAGTTCTACCGAGCGCTGCGACTAGTCCCGACTTTTTGGACTTACCTCGGCTGTCGGCCCATTCATCTGAGACTGTTTCGCGTCCGATCTTCAACAATTCGCCTTTTGGCAATCGGTTAAAGAAGTCGGTATCTGGGGTCCAATACTCAGCATAGTCTGTCTGCATGATCTGCGCGGCACGGTCGAGGCTCGCATTGCGCTGATCTTCCCCAGACAAAACAGGTTCGACACTTTGGCTTGCAACAAAGGCCAAAAGCCGGGTTTTGTCATAGGGACTAAGCGCTCTGTAAGCATCGAAACCTGCAGCTCGGTCCTCAATTTCAATCCAATCAAGCGGCAAAGACGCGATCTCGGCTTCCTTTTCTTCAATACCGCTGACAACGCCCATCAGCCCATTTTCTCCAATGATCCGCCGCCCATGCGGGTGCCTGACACTGATATCGAAAACGCTCGATGTTTTGTGGAAGGCGTGAATGATTTCGAATTGAAACAGGTCCGCAACGACCTCTGGGCATCGCATGAATTCACATTGCAGGACATTACGCCGGATATAGGCAAGATCGTCTCTTAGCCCTTTTCCATAGGGGTCTTTTGGGATGTCTGCGCCATCTTTTGTGGCGGCTGTCTTCGCTTTTGGAACATCTGCTTTTTCAACATAGCCAAGGTGATATTTGAATCCGCTACCATCGCGGTCTATTGTGATCCATCCGCCCGACATTGCCTTTTGATCAACGCTAAATTGCCCAAGCATTTTCAGGGCTAGAACTTCTTCCTCCAATTCATCGATCAGACTTTCATCGCTGTCATCGTCAGCCATGAGGGTTCCAATCTGCTCCTCGATAGCGGCAATTTTCTCTATCGTGGCATCATCCAAATCGGTCTCAGCCGGATCGAGCTGATCATGGTTTTTGGCGTGCTCCCACTCGTAGAAATAGTCGACCTTCGTAATCCAAGCCCAGCCGTCCTCTTCCAACCGCAGAATCTCAGCGGCGACTTTATCGTCCGCCAAATCCGCCAGAAGCCCGCGATCCTGAAACATATCGTCCCCAAAGAGGTCTTCTCGGATAGTCCCGCCCGCTGCCAAGAACGCTTCTGGCCCGACAAACCTCGCCAATTGATGCGTGCAGGGCACCTCTTCACCCGAAATAGCGTTACGGATAGACCGTGCCTGAAGCGGCAACCCTTTCTCAGACAAAGCCGTGTAAACGTTTTCTTGTTCCGAATGATCAGATGTGAGCGTGAAGGCCATCGCCCCGTCTAGGCTGAAGTGATCGGCTCGAAACGCTTTGAGAATAGCCGGGCTCAAGGCTCCGAGTCTCAGTCGTTTCGTGATGGCACTGGCGCTCGCACCGTGACGAATGGCGATTTCATCAACGCTCAATCCACTCTTGGCGAGTTTGTGCCAAGCTGCGAATTCATCCGCAAGATGCATGTCCTTTCGATGCAGATTCTCCGACATAGAGACCTCTACCGCCTCATCGTCTGCGACGCACCGACAAGGCACGAGGGTCTCCTTAGCGAGCTTGCCTTGCTTCACCAGCTGCTTGATAGCCGCAAACCGGCGGCCCCCTCCTGCCACCCCGTATCGCCCGCTTGCAAGCTTACGCACCAATAGATTTTGCAATAAACCACGCGCCTCGATATTGGCGGCAATTGCCTTAATCTCAGCTTTGTCTTCTGCGGTCAGTTTCCCTGTGCGAACATTTTTCGGATCGCGAACCAAAGCTGTAAACGGGATCATTTCAATCATCCCGATCTCAATCGCGGTTTCAATTGTCGTCTCAGTCATCGTCTATTCCTCAGTTAAGTGACCCTTTCGGCAGAAAGGGGATGGCCCCGCCATCACCTCTGCCTTCGTGGCGAACAGCGGGGAGGAAGGGGCCAAGCGGAATCGACAGCCAGTGGCGCGGCCGCAGCCCGCCAGGGCGAGGCACGGTCGCTGTCTATTGTGCTTGGGAGGGAAGGAGGGCCGCGCGCCTCCTTCCCCGGCCGGAACGGCCAGAAAAGACCTCATCGCTTGCCGGATCCAGTCAGATGATCTTTATGAGAACACGCGCAATATCAGGTACTCGCTCTGTCATGGCCGACGCATTCAAGGTTTTTGAAAATAAAGAAACGGCTGACTTGGCGGCTCAAATTGCACAGCAGAAGCGCCCTGATGTTTCGGGCGCAGCACCTACGATCATCGATTACCAAGGCGACAAAGGTATCACTCTGCTGATGTGGGCATTGCTCCAAGGCAACCTAGAAGCCATGAGCGACTTGATCAATTATGGCGCGGATCCCGCTCTTGGGGACGAGGACGGCTACACGGTCCTTCACCTTGCCGCCAAGATCGACAATCCAGACGGCTTGCTAACGCTGCTCGAGCATAAGGTCCCGCCCGATCTTGAAAATACGCAGACCGGTGCATCGCCGCTCTTTGAAGCCATAATCAGCGATCGCAAGGACCAGTTTCGTCATCTCTTAGCGCACAATGCGAATGTGAAAGTGCAAGATGATTTAGGCGATACACCTTTGCATCTCGCCGCGGCAGTAGGCGTTCCAGGTTACGTGCCGTTGCTCCTGCAGGCCGGCGCAGACCCTCAGCAAACCAACCATCTAAACCAGACTTTCCTCCAGCTTTTTACGCTCACACCGAGCGAAAATTTGACCCAAGAGGCTCTTGAGGAACGCACGAGCGTACTGACGCAACTCGTGCGTCTAGGCGTCAATCCAACCGATTTCGGGACATTCGGTGATGGCGAAGCGAATTGACCCAAACAGTTTGACCGCGGCGAAGGCACAGTACCTTCGCAGATTGGCTGAAATCGCGTCTGACATTTACGAGCCGGGGCAGGGGGCCGGGCTCAAACCGGATATTGCGCCGAGCTGGTCGCGTCTCGAGAAAGACGAACTTCGTTCATTAGGCGTTCGTCCACGCGATATAAGGGACGCAAGCGAAACGATCTTTGGCTCGAATACAGATTTCAAGGCCGGCATTTATAAAACCGAGAAGGGTGACATTGTCGTTGCATTTGCCGGCACCGAAGGCGCGAAAGACTGGTATCACAACCTAAAGCAGGGCGCAGGATTTGAGTCCGGTCAGTATAACCAAGCCGCCGCGCTCGCGCGTAAGGTCGCCATCGCTGGTAACGATGTCAGTTTTACAGGGCATTCCCTAGGCGGTGGATTGGCAACTCTGGCATCGGCCATAACAGACAAACCGGCCGTTACGTTTAATCCTGCAGGCCTGCATTCGAACACCCTTCAACGCCAGGGCATCGATCCAGGTAAATTCACTGAGAAGGCTGAAAACGGTCTTGTCGTGAACGTCACAACCAAGGGTGATGCCTTACAAATTGCCAACGCCCTACCTTTGGTGCCGTCACCAATCGGCGAGACTGCGAAGTTTGATGGCGCCGCGCTGCAGGGCAAAAACCCTATTGCCCGGCACAGCATGAAATCTGTCATTGCAGTGCTCGATGAACAGATTGAAAAGACGCCTGCACCGCCAACCGCGCCCCCTAAATCCAGGGAGGAATATTTTGAGCGTGGCGAAAAACTCGTCAACCAAATGCCTGACGGTCCAGCAAAAGATCGCATGCGTGCTTCGCTCAATGAAATGCAGGGAAAGCCCCCTGTGCCAGCGCCTTCAAAAGCCGATGATTTCGAGCGCGGCGACTAATCCAGATACGACCTTAAAACGACGGAGCGCGCGCCAAAGATACCGTCCGTATCCCACATGTCATGTACTGAGACGTTCCCAGAAACCGCCCAGGCTAGGGCCGTTCTGGCGACTTGGGCGACTGACACACCATCTTCGTCGGCTACGAATTTCAGCATCTTCACGGTCTCATCTGTCAAATAAAAAGACCGCTGCGTAGAGCTTTCTTTGCGCGCGCCAAGATAAACGCGGGGCACCCGTTTTTCGTCTCGAGCGCTTAGCCATTCTAAGATCATCATTTCATAGTGGGCGTGACGTTCACCGGCCGGAATATCAAGAGCCGTCAGCTGTTCATAGAGAACGTCTTCCATGAGCGCCCCTGCCAGGCTCATGCCATTTTTCATCCGACTCAAGCGTCTACTCCCGCGATCGTCCAATCTCAGCGATGATCTTAAAGGTTAACGCGGTAACACATTTGCGGCCAAGTTGCCATAAATCCTAGGTTTTGTATGATAACGGGGCCGGTGAGCGTGGAATGCAAATCCGGTAAGCGTGAGGTTGACGGTGACGTTGACAGCACATGCGCCGGGGTGAAAACCCCGGCGCATTTCTATGCTTATTCAGGATTTGCGAACGGCCGAAGGAAGAGTTGACCTTCCTTCTCGCCATCAGGCAAAGCATTTACCCGAACCTGGTTGCCCATGATGCTGAGGCTCATAGACAAATATTCATTGTCGTTTTGGGAAATCCTGCTCCACGCGGCGCCAATTTCAACTCGGCGCCCTCGAGGGCTTTTTCCATAGATGACAAATTTTGGATGCTCTTCTTTCGTCTTGCGCGGGTTTGGGACAAGCTCGATGTCCGCATCAAATGCGAGATCTGCGATATGGCCGGTAAAGCCGGATTTGGTTTCAATCAGAGTACCTGCGGTGGTCATTTCATTCTCCTTTGCTGTGCCGTTTGGCCGTTTCAGGAAAAGAGGGGGCCTAGTCGCGCTTCAGCGAAGCCGGCACGAAGTCTAGAGACCCCAACGGGGTTGAGGGGCGGCTAGGGCCTCTCTTAGAAGCGGGCCAATAAAAAAGGCGCGGCAAACAGGGGTATGAAATCTTGTTCACCCACATGTCATAAGAAACCGTGTAAACGGCATTATCTATATTTCGTCATGTCTATTGAAGTCAGCTTCAGTAAACGTTATATGTCGGCATAAGTATAGGGGACATAAATGAAGCCACAGCTTGTCATCGATAACGATGCCGGCCAGCGCCGCCGAGCAAAGGGACTCAAGCTGAACTTCCGTCCAATTGGCTCAGCGCTTGGCAGTTTACTTGGCGCGCTCAATCTTGGTCAGGTCGTTCTCCTGTTCGCGATCTCTGCCGTCTTTTTCGCAATGGCGGCCTATCTAAACACCCAAGTTCCACCTGAAGACCTCTCACCCTTCTACAAGGGTTTAATCAGTCTAGGCACCTCTCTCATGGGCTTGTTCACAGCAGGCCTTGCTGGACGACGCAGCTATGCTGCAAGCCCGATCATCGCGATCATCCTTGTCGGTGTCCTCGAGATCGACACGCTTAGCCTTCCGGTTCCCAAACCAGAGTTAACGCAGCTTCTGTCGACGGTTCTCATCGCCACGCTGATCGGCTCATTCCTGCGGATCGTCTCGCCAAATTATTCTGCCAATACAGAGGCCCCCGACCAATGGCACTAAGGGCGCAACCGCCAATTCGAGCGCTGCTGCTGGGTGCGGCCGCGGTGTTCACTGTCCCGCCGCTCCTGACCACTGCTGCAGACGTGTTCGAATATTCGAGTACCGGAGACGTCGTTGAGCATCTTATCAGAAAACCGAAGACCGCTTTGACGCCCCGAAAAACGCTGAACCCCGACCACAAAGCCTTCCTTCCGATCGTCGCCGAAGCTTCGGCAACTCACAACGTGCCGGTCGATCTTATCCTAGCGATGATCCAGGCGGAGTCAGACTTTCAGCCAAATGTTTATTCCGTCGATGAGAATGGCGAGCCTTTGGGCCTTGGGCTGATGCAGCTGACCGCGCCAACTGCGGAGCGCTTCGGCTTAACCGATATCGAAGATGTATGGTTACCATCAAAGAACATCGACACAGGCACGAAGTATCTCGCCTGGCTACTTGATCATTTCCAAGGCGACTTTGAACGCGCCGTTGCCGCCTACAATGCTGGCGAAGGCAATGTTGCAAAGTATGACGGGATCCCTCCATTTCCCGAAACCATAGCATTCGTGGCGCGCGTGGAACGCTTTTACGGAAAGCCATTTGACCGGCCGCCGCCCCCATCCCCAACAAGCTTAGCGCCCTATGGATTGAGCGCGGAGGAGTTCGCCACTCGAGACCAAGAACAGCGCCCAATCGAGGAGGCGGGGTCTAGCGAGCCAGAACCACCAGAAAATACCGAAGAGGATCCAGCCCCGTTCTTGGTTTATGACGCCTATTCAAATCCGGAAGCGCAGGTAAGACGTGACGACTGAAACCCTCTTCACTGTGTTCTGTACCCCAGATCAAGTAAGACAGGCGACAATGGCCTTCGCAAGGCATTGTCCGGATGAGCTTTCAATTCCAGCATTAAAACAACACCTCGAGCCATCATCGGAATTGGTTTCCGATCAATTCAGCGCGGCCCTTCTACGAGCACTCGCGTTGTTCGATGCGCTGATTATCCAAGCCGAGAAAAAGCAAATGGATTTCGATACCGCCCTGGGTCTTTTAGAAATGGGTGTGATTTCGGACGCCGTTTACGCTGCTGCCGGACGTGAAATCATAGTCATACGGCGAAGATTAGACCAAACGCTCCCAGCGCGCTTCAGATCATCAGTCGTCGAAGACTATATCGATGCCGGATTGTTGAACTGAGATTTGCGCCCTGGCCAATGATTGACCACCATAGTGAGTTTCTCGCGATCGGAAACAGCTAGCCAAAACAGTATGCCGGCACATACAAACACAAGGAGTGGGACATGACCGAGATACACGAGGCAGACATTTCCAAACAAGACTTGTTGGATATGTCCACGCGCATAGTTTCAGCTTATGTCAGCAACCACGCTGTCGCCGCACCAGAGCTACCGAAGTTGTTGGATAAGATTCACCACCAACTTGAAGCTCTGTCATCTGAATCTAAAAAACTTGAACCGCAAACACCTGCTGTATCTATCAAAAAATCCGTCGCGGACGATTACATCATCTGTTTAGAGGACGGGCGTAAACTAAAGATGCTTAAGCGCTACCTTCGTAGCCGCTACAATATGAGCCCGGACGAATATCGCACCAAATGGGGACTCCCGAGTGATTACCCAATGGTCGCCCCGGCATATGGGCGCCAACGATCGGAGCTAGCAAAGTCAATCGGTTTGGGAAAATCAACTTAAGCACCGTACTCCAGAACTTTCTTCAATCCGCTCTAGGTCCGTTTCTTCGTGAATTTCGGGGATATTCCCGCCTTGCGCCGGCCGCACCTTGAACACTTACCCTTCACTCTTAGCGATCCTAGCGTTTCGTTTTCCCCAAACGCATGGATGCTAAACACTGCAGAATTCCCACAATTTGTTGTCCTGCATCTAAACTCAAGCTCGATAACGCCCTGCGCTTTGAGTTCCCTCAGCGGCGGATTAGGCGCTGGTTTTGGCCGATGCATTACCATGGGCATCGCGCATAATGTTCTTTTTATGTTCCGTAAAGCGGAATCAAACGATGCTCTTAACCCGCCACCCAACCTCCATTTCGGCCACTGTGTCGCCTTTCTCGTTTTCTAATGTCACATCGACAGTGTAAGCCACATCGCCCTTATCATTGAATTCCTGCAGGACTTCTGTAGCGGGTCGCCGCATACGCCCCTTGGCCAGAATTGTTCCTCTCGCGGCCTTCTTGTATTGAATCATAGCGTCTGCGATCGCCGCCTTGATGCTCGTAACCTTATCCGCGAATATTGCGACCGATGCGGCTCCAGATGCCGCTTCACCAAGAGTGAAGAGTGCGCCTGCGTGCTGAGAGCCCATATGATTCAAGGTCTCCGGCCGATCGGGCAGTCTCGCTTGCCCGTGTCCTTCGGCGACTTCCAAAAGTTCGATACCAGTGTGTTTTGCATAAGGTACGTTTTGCTCGAAGAAGCTTTTCATCATGTCGTACATGACGGATTTATCTAAACTCATTGCGGGACTTCCTAGGTGTGACGACAGATACTGGTGCCGGATTCAACGAAGAGAAACAACCATTCTATATTCACGTTCTCGAAGTTAGGCAGCAGTTCGCTTAGTGTAGATCACCACCTGCCGGTCAAGGCAAAAAATTCTTTAGCCAAAATCTGCGATAGGGGGGTTCTATATTTCCACCAATGAACGATGTCATCCTCGCCCCGTCGAACGAGGATACGGTTTAATGGCTAGAAACCAGACAGAACAAGCCGCAAAGGAACTACTCTCATCCATCCAAGACTATTGGGAAAAGAGGGGCTTTGTCGTTCAAGGTGAGATTGTCCCTGCTGGGTATAGCGATCGTTTAAGGGCAACTGTGTTTGAGCTCAGAACCGACATGGTGGGCGGCCGCCCCATCAAAAGAGTAACTACGGCCGCCCGATAGTCCTTGTTTAATCCTGGATTTCTCCGAGGCAGATCACAATGTGATCGCTGTATCCGCAACACCCACCGGGGCGACTTCTAAGTTCATAGCGAACGAATTTTGACCCGTTGCAAAGATATCTGGCGTAGTCATCCGCCAATGTTGTGTTGGAAAAATTCGATGGAGAGGTCAGCCCGTTGATGCGGTACTGTGAGGGCAGACCGTTACGTGAGTCCAGCCGCGGTCGAAACAGCGCGGGTCCATCATACTCACCTAGAGAAAATGTTCCCCATTTAAGCACCCCGATTGAGTTGGCCCGGGCCTCCTCCGCATCAGCTTTCGCCTGTGCCTCATTTAGTGCCGCTTTCGTTTGATCCAGCTCAGCAGCGAGTCGATCAGTCTCAGATATGAGCGCCTTGGCATCTCGAAACCCTAAACGTGTGCTTTCGATCAGCGTGGCAACGTACGTTCCCGCGCTAGTCGCCACACCAATGGATGTACGCGGGTAGATCACGTTTGTTCCATCGAGCTCAGGCTCTCGGGTACAGGAAATATTCCAACTATGCCCGTTTGGCTCGAGCACCTTATCTCCACGCACAACCCGCTTCTTACCTCTAGAATTGAAGTCCACAGATGTGCACGTGAATGATTCATCAGCTACGATATTGTCGATCGTCGGTTTGAAATTTGGATCAAAAGACCGCCCGTGTATGACAACCGTTCCATTACCATAATCGGTATGAGAAATAGCCATTCCCTGCTTGGCTGAGCTGATACAGTCATTGAAGCTCGAAAGCGCTGCTACGACCACATGGTTATCGTATCGATCAATACGCACATAGTCTTTGAAATTCTCGTATTCAGTCGAGCAAAACTCAGAGTGTTTGTTCTCGCTCGAGCTAAAACTGAAGTTCACGTCCAACGCTTCGTATGCCAAACCAAAGTCTCCGGCGTTTCCTTTGGTGGATCCGTCTGCTCGGCAATAACGGCTATACAGGTCGTGAACTACTTCCGAGACCTCGACGCTTTTCGTTATGTTTCGCGTAGCGTCTTGGTACACGTCTTTACAGATCCGAGCGCTTTCCATTGCAGAGGCGCTCATCGTCGCGATCGCGGCCAATCCGGCGATAGTCGCCATGACTTTTAACGAATATTTTGGTCGAATAACCATCTCATTCTCCTAGACTTGTCTAAACAAATCGCGCGGAAACCCATCACAAATGCCCATTTGCGCATTCTGTTTCAGTATTGAATTTATTATGAAATTACCTCGAACCCGACGATCGGGCAGAGTTACCTCCCACTAAGTCGCGGGAACCACTCGTTGTAGATTTAGTTGAAGTTGCATTTGCCACTCCTTCGTTTTCTAACTGGCCTAAAATCTGGGGCAGGACGGTTAACGCCGCAACCAAAAAGTATGATGCACTGCAAAAAACGGTCGAAGAAATTCGCTCAGAATACTAGGCGGCAGAAGCTCATTAGCACCGCTGTATTTTTTTCGATTTTAGCACCTCTTTAACTGCCGGTATCATTGAAAATCGATAAATTCTGAATCAGCGCGAAGATTCGAAATTTCTATGTGTTTATTGATATTCGATAATATGTATTATGGGAACTTTATGGACAAAATGGCGTGCAATCTCGTTCCAATATGGTCGGTTTCAACCGACCCTGTATCTTTTGTAACTAGAAGATGGCATGTAATGTGTATCCTATCCCCTCTATGGTGGACACTGTCTCAAAATCTGACCTGCTTGATATGACGACGACTGTGGTATCGTCTTTTGTAAGCAACAACCCGATCAGCTCAAACGACTTGCCCGAGCTCATGCGTTCAGTGCATTCAAAGTTGACCGAGCTCGGTGAAAGCAACCCGATAGAGGAACGCCCAGAACCTGCCGTTCCAATCAATAAGTCGGTCACCCGCGATCACATCATTTGCCTCGAGGACGGCGCAAAGCTTAAAATGCTCAAACGGTATCTAAGGACTCGATACAATTTGACCCCTGATCAATATCGTGAGCGGTGGGGCCTTCCGGGCGATTACCCAATGGTGGCACCGGAATATGCTGATCGCCGATCGCAGTTTGCGAAAGAAATCGGGCTCGGAAAAAAGCAAGCCTAAATCTTGATAGTAGCCAGCCATATAAGACACTCGAAGCTCAAGCGATATTCAGAAAGATGGAATGTGTTTTGCTTCTGTCCAAACATGACATACAGCATCGAGAGAATTGGCTTCTGCCCAACCAGCACATTTGAGGACATCGCAAAGCACAATTGCTATGAGACGTCATTCATAACATCTGGCCATGGAACGATCGCGATCCGAACCGGATCCCCGAGCGAAAAGCCCCGAGATTACGAAGAGCACTTATTGGAAGCAGCTCAACAGCTAGTTGAACGCTATCCAGAATATGAAGACGCTGTGCGTAGTTCTTGGAAGCTGAGTGTAACATAGGAATCCTTTGTCTGCGCCGTGGGTCTTAAAACGCCCT
>JBCBUI010000017.1:0-48291 GCA_039818185.1 Pseudomonadota bacterium | reverse complement strand
TCGCTTCGAAGTCGTTGATGGCGAGGTTCGCCTTGTTGACGGTGTCAGCTTGGATCACGAAGAAGCTGCCTCGATCGAGCTGACCGTAACGGCGACAGACGCCGGCGGCCTGAGCACAGAAGAGACGTTCTCAATCGATGTCGCAGACATCAATGAAGCACCAGATAATATTCAACTCACACCGCAATCTGGTGCCTTGGCGTTGAATCAAGATGGCGGCACGGACGATAATGCCATTTCCGCCAACATGACGGATTTCCCGACCGACGCGATTACGGTTGAGGTGACATTCACCTCCGACACGCCATCGGATGGGAGCGGTACACCGCTCTTTTCCTACAGCGCGGGTGCGGGTGGCGGAAACGATGTCTTGCTTTGGGCTGAGAACTCTAGTGGAGACCTCTGCATTTTCCTTGATGGCCAGAAGTTCCAAACCGATATCAACAATGCGGATCTGTTTGACGGCGAAGAACACACAGTCGCCTTCACATGGGATCAAGAGACTGGCGAGCTCGTCGTCTATGTCGATGGCGTTGAAGAGTATTCTCAGTCGGTCAGTATTTCGGATCTGAATGCTGGTGGAACGGTAACGCTCGGTCAGGAACAAGACAGCATTGGCGGCGGATACGATTCCGGACAGGTCTTCCAGGGCGAATTCGGCGATGTTCGAATCTATGACGAATCCCTGACCGACGCCCAGATTGCCAGCAATGCTGCTGGCGATGTCTCGCAGGACGGATTGGTCACGCACTGGCAAATGGATCAAGCGACAGACGGCGTGATCAATGATCTCGTCGGAAACAACGACCTCGTACTGGAAAATGGTGCTGAGATTACGAGCCATAACGAGCCTGGTGTTATTTCTGTGACCGAGAATTCACCTGGAGCGGTGATTGGAGCGCTTTCTGCCACCGATCCAGACGCTGGCGACTCGATCACTTTCTCTGTTTCGGATGATCGATTTGAGATTGTTGATGGCGTGCTTCGCCTCGCGGACGGCGTGAGTCTCGATCACGAAGACGCGGGTTCCGTAGATGTCACGGTCACAGCGACGGATAGCGCCGGATTGAGCAGCGAACAAACCTTCTCGATTGCCGTTAATGATGTCGAAGAAGCGCCAAGTGATCTGACGCTGGATAATACATCGGTCGCTGAGAATGAAGCCGGCGCAACCGTCGGTACGCTGTCTTCATTCGACGCCGATGCCGGAGACTCGATCACCTACACCGTATCCGATGACCGGTTTGAAATCGTTGATGGCGATCTCCGCCTCGCTGACGGTGTCAGTCTCGATCATGAAGACGCCGCATCGATTGAGGTAACGGTGACCGCAACGGATGAAAGTGGCCTCAGCACCGAAGAAACGTTCTCGATCGATGTCACTGACGTCAACGAAGCGCCAAGCGGAATAGAATTGACAACCGGTTCGGACGCCTTCCTCGAGCAAGACGGACTGCTTGTCATTGAAGCCGAGAATTTTGATGGTTCGAGTGCAGGTTCAGGCGGCCATGCCTGGGGTGAGAGCGACTCAGAGGGCATGGTGCATGTCGATGATGGAAGCAATGCCCGTGATATGTGGCGGAGCGAGAGCGCTGTCGAGAATGACTCACCCGAGCTGACTTACAGCATCCAGATTGATACGCCTGGAACTTATTATGTTCATATCCGTGGGGATGCGGAAGACGGCCCAAGCGGCAACGCGGACAGTGTCCATGTCGGGATTGATGGCGAGCGCATGACCGGTGATGGCGGCATAACCGGCTTTGGTCGCGGTGATGATTGGGGCAGCACAGACACCTATACCGGGCAGGTCGTCGCGATCACATTCGATTCGCCTGGCACATATGATCTCAATCTCTGGGCGAGAGAAGACGGTGTGTCCGTCGATCAGATTGTTCTAACTCAGGATCCGGATTTCGATCCTGCATCAGAGACACTGACTGAGAGCCCGCGCGTCAGCGATGGTGGAATTCTGGAGAACGAAGCTGGTGCTACAGTCGGCACGTTGTCAGCATTCGACCCAGATGCTGGTGATAGCGTCACCTTCACAGTCTCTGACGATCGGTTCGAAGTCGTCGATGGTGAACTAAAGCTGGTCGACGGCGTATCGCTCGACTTTGAGGAAGCAAGCTCAATCGAGGTCGTGGTCACCGCCACAGATAGCGAAGGCCTGACCAGCGAGGAAAGTTTCACGCTCGATGTTACTGACGTCAATGAGGCGCCGAGCGGTCTTACGGTCACCGCTGAAGGCAGCAATCTCATCATGGGCGGAAGCTTCGAGGAGCAGGATGTCAGAAGCGGCGGTTGGCGTGGCTTCGGAGAAGACGCGAGCGGCAATTGGGAGTCTGCGAACGGTATTGAGGTCTGGAATAATCTTGGCGGGATTGATGCCGCTGATGGCAACCAGTTCCTTGAGCTGGACTATACGAACGCTGCAGACGCCATTTCTCAAACCGTGAGCACGGATGCGGGACAGACTTATATCGTCTCCTTCGATATGCGCGCGCGCGGCGCGTCTACGACGGATACGATCGAAGTTTATTGGAACGGCGAGCTGGTCGGCGTCTACGACCCGGCATCAACCGATTGGGAAGAAGTCAGCTTTGAAGTGACTGGCACCGGCGCAGGTGACGTGCTCGAATTCCGCGAAGCGGATGGCGAGAGTGACAGTTTGGGCGCGCACTTGGACAATATCACCATGGTTGAAGTGCCGTTCACTCTAGTTGAGAACGATGCAGGCGCTGCGGTCGGGACGGTCTCGATCTTCGATCCTGATGCTGGCGACAGCATTGCCTATTCTGTCTCCGACGAGCGCTTCGAGATCGTGGATGGTCAATTGCAACTCAAGGACGGCGTCAGTCTCGATTACGAAGCCGAGCAATCCGTCGACATCATGGTCACGGCCACGGATGAAGGCGGTCTCGAAACATCTGAAACGATCACAGTGGACGTTCTCGATGTTGCCGAAGATGTGCAGCTCGGAGATGGCGGCGAAACCTATACGGAAACAGGTAAAGCCGAAGCATCGGTCACTGGCGGTGATGGGGATGATACACTGATTGGCGGCACAGGCGACGACAATTTCGCCGGCGGCGATGGCAATGATCTCTTCATCTATGGCGAGAATGGCGGCTCTGACTCATTTGATGGCGGCGCTGGCTGGTCTGATACGATCGATTTGTCAGGCGCGCTTGGCGACGACGCTGTTTATGGCGAGGACTGGACGATCACCGTCACCGAGGGCGAGATTCTCAGCGAAGATGCTGACTCGATCGCCTTGTCTGACGATGCATCCGGTTTCATCACACTCGATAATGGTGAGACGATCGACTTCACCAATGTCGAGCAGATCGGGTTCTAGCTTTCAGCCGGCGCCAGTCGGTCGACCAGAGCCAGTAAGCCATATCTTGCTCGGCGATAATCAAACTCCGCTTGCGAAAGTGTGATCCGCGCAAAGACGAGGTCGCGCTGGCCATCCAGAACATCCTGGATGCCCGTGCGCCCCGCGCTATACTCGGCTTGTTGACCTTCGACGACAATTTCGCTGGCGTCCACAGCTGCCTCGGCTGCGGTAATCGCGGCAGCGGCAGATTGCAGTGTATTCCAATTCGCCGTGACTGCTTCTTCAACCGCCAGACGGGCGTCACGCCGTGCTGCATTTTCTCTCGCCAGTCGGGCTCGCGCAGATTTCAGTCCGGAATAGTTCTGGCCTTGCTGGAAGATTGGCATGCGCAGCCGCGCGACCAATTGAAATTCATTCGGTTCTTGGCGAACGCCCGGGGTCGAGGCCGAAGAATCAAGATCGTAAGCATTGTACTGACCATCGAGCGATAGGGTTGGCCCGAGTCTGCCGCGTGCTGAATTTCGTCCGTGCCGCGCCGCCGAGACAAGGTCGTCTCGCGCCAACAGGCCCGGATTTGTTTTCAGGGCCTGCGCAATCGCGTCGGCTACACTTATCATCTCGTCGCCGATCCGCTGCGTGTCCGGCACCATATTGGCGCTTGGGATTTCGCCTGTTTGTCTGACATAGTTTGCTTCAGAAACGCCGAGACTGGCTTGCGCACGGACCAATTCCGCCCGTTCTTGCTCCATACGCGAGCGCGCCTGCGAAACCGCGATTAAGCTCTCCGCGCCAGCTTCCCGTCGGCTATCGGTTATCGTGACCTGCTGCATGAGGAGGTCGAGACTCTTCGTTCGATGGCCGACAATTTCCCGATCAAGGATCAGAGCGGCGTGCGCAGTTGCCGCCGCTTCCGCAACCGTTTGTCTGTTTTCCCGCTCCAAGAGTCGTTGTGCTTGAGTCGACGCGAACGCGTCTTTCACCCCGAAATAAGCTGAGCCGCCTTGAAAAACGGGTTGAGAAAATTCCAGAGAATAGGTCACACCATCTTCAGCGCGAAGACGTTCGAGCTCATCGCTGCGCCAGCGTTCTTCTCCCGCGGTGATTGTGGCGGAAACCGATGGCAGCAGTTCACCGATGGCGCCGAACTGATCAGCTTTAGCAGCTTCTGTATCAGCTTCTCCAATCGCAATCTGAGGGCTAAAGCGAAGCGCGGCCTGAATCGCATCTTCCACCGTCTGTGCAGAGGCGGGGAGGAAAGCGACTGAAAGCAGGCAGAGGCCCGGCAGAGTCCATCGTATCATCATAGATTTTCTATGCGGATCTTTGGTTAATTATCTATTTCTGGTTGAATTCTTGTCGCGTGGATCCTTAGAACGAGCGTGATGGCTTGTGCTCGCCGTATAGATTCTGCCTCGGTCAAGCGCTGCAGCGTCGCATTTTGTGATTGCCGCAAGAAAGAATGCCAGAAATAGGATGACACTCGAGAGCAAGAATGCTCAAAAAGTCTAAAGGGCGAATAGAGTGGGAACTGAATATGCGATATCTATCGTGGTCAGCGGTAATTCTGTTTTCGACAGTATTGAATGGCTGTTCAGGCGAGCCGGCTGTTACAGAAGAGCAATCAAAGGCGCGGCCTGCAAAGCTTGTGGTCGTTTCTCAGGCGACAACCCAGCGAAATCTGTCGTTTCCTGCGGTTATACGGGCAATAGAATCAGCAGACCTAACCTTTCAGGTGGCGGGCGAAATTCGTGAGCTTAATGTCCTTGAAGGTCAATTGGTTGATCGCGGCGATGTCATTGCGCGGCTCGATAATCGCAACAATCAGAACCAGGTTGCGCAGGCTCAAGCAGAATTCGACAATGCCACAGCCGAGTTTGAGCGCGCCGAGCGACTGGTGGCGGAAGATGCTATATCACGAAGCGTCCTGGAAACGCGGCGCACCACGCGTGATGTCGCTGCGGCTGCTTTGGACAATGCCCGTAAAAGTCTGAGTGATACGGTCCTGCGTGCACCGTTTAGCGGATCGATATCGCAAGTCTCGGCGCGTCGGTTCCAGAATGTGCAGGCCAAGGAATCTATCGCCACCATTCAGACGCAGGAAGTTGAAGCGGTTGTGAATATGCCTGGCACGATCGTTGCCCGCATCCCGCAATTGAACCCTGTCGGCGTGACGGTGCAATTGGACTCGGCCCCGAACCAGCCCATTCAGGCAGCCTTTCGAGAGGCGGCTGGCACCGCAGATCCTGAAACTCAGACTTATGAAGTAAGCTTTTCATTCACGCCTCCGGAAGAGTTGTTCACGTTGCCTGGCATGACGGCGACAGTAGAGACGACCCTCGATTTCAGAGCTGCTTCGGATTTGTTTCCGCAAGGTATTGGCGTGCCATTAGCGGCCATTCTGGCTGAGGGCGACCAAACCTATGTCTGGATCGTCGATCCTGACAATTTCAAAATTTCCAAACAGCGCGTCACTGTCAGCGCTGAAGGTGGTGAAACTGTCACTATTGTTGATGGTCTGAGCGGAGGGGAAACCGTAATCGCGGCGGGTGTAACCTTTTTCAATGATGGCATGACCGTACGGCCCTGGCAGCCACGCTAAGGGAGGCGAGTATGAATATCGCCGAATGGTCCATCCGAAATCCGATGCTCTGCAGCATTGCCATGATTATCGCGCTCGTTGGCGGATGGCTCGCATTCAATAATATGGCGCGGTTTGAAGATCCCGAATTCACCATTCGCGTGGCGAAAGTGATCACGCAATATCCTGGTGCGTCGCCGGAAGAGGTGATGAATGAAGTCACTGAACCGCTTGAAACCGCCTTGCAACAATTGCCAGAGGTGAAGTCGGTCAGCTCCGTCTCGTCGACCGGGTTGTCAGATATTAGTGTCGAAATTCGCTACGAAGCCTCGACGTCGAAGTCCGATCTGCAAGTGGTCTGGACAAAAGTGCGTAATAAAATCGCGGACTCCGAACGCGAGCTGCCACCCGGCGCAAGTACGCCGGTCGTAAATGATGATTTCGGCGACGTTTACGGCATCTATTATATGCTGACGGGGGAGGGGTACACGCCGACTGATTTGTTTGATTACGCTAAAGAGCTCCGTCGAGAATTGCTGTTGGTGGATGGGGTCGCAAAAGTTGGCATCGTCGGTGAACAAGAAGAGGTCATCTATGTCGAAGTCGCGCGGGACCGCGCCGCATCGCTCGGCGTATCCCTCAATCAAGTCTACGAAACGCTTTCTCAACAGAACACTGTGGCCAGCGCCGGTGATGTTTTGCTTGGGGATGAGCGAGTTGATGTGCATCCAACCGGCGAGATCACCTCTGTCGATGCCATAAAAGGCGTCTATATCGGTGATCAGAGAACCGGTGGCATTGCGCGATTGGGTGACATTGCAGATGTGACAAGAGGCTATCGAGACCCCGTGCCGCTTTACTTGCGTTATGATGGTCAGCCCGCGCTTGGAATCGGCATCTCAAATCTGTCTGGGGTCAATGTCGTCAAGATGGGCGAGGCTGTCGACGCCAAGCTGCAAGAGCTCGAGCCTTTGCAACCGGGCGGCATGGTGCTCCACGAATACTATCATCAGGGCAAAGTCGTCGACGAGTCGATCGCCGCCTTCGCCTGGAATGTCATGACCGCACTGGCGATCGTTTTTGTGACACTGCTTATCTTTATGGGGTTACGATCGGGCCTGGTCATGGGCGCAACGGTCCTCCTGACCATGGCGGCGACTCTTTTGATCATGTGGGTCGCGGGAATCCCAATGCACCGAATCTCGCTTGGGGCGCTCGTCATTTCACTCGGGATGTTGGTTGATAATGGCGTCGTGATCACTGACGGCATCCTGGTGGGCATCCAAAAAGGGCGCAAGAAAATCGATGTCGCGATCGATGTGACGCGAAAGAATTTGAAGCCTTTGTTAGGCGGGACTCTCGTCGGAATCATTGCTTTTGCACCGATTGGTTTTGCGCCTGGGGATACGGCTGAGTTTACCAATTCGCTGTTCTGGGTGGTTTTAATCGCGCTGGGATTGAGCTGGGTCTTGGCCTTCACGATTACGCCGCTCTTTTGTTATTGGGCGTTCCCAGAATCGTCTCAGACGCGCGTTGAAGAAGATGCGCCGGATGGACGATTTATGAGCTGGTACAAAAGCCTCATCCGCGCGGTGCTGGCACAAAAGGCGCTCTCCTTGATTGCAACGGTTGCCGTATTCGTTCTCGCTCTCTGGGGCTTCCGCTTCGTTCAGTCAGGATTCTTTCCGGCCTCTACCTCTCCGCAAATTGTCGTCGACTACTTCCTCCCGGAAGGGACAGACATTGAACGCACCCGGGCAGATATGATGGAACTGGAAGAGCATATGCGCGGTGTTGATGGGGTCGAGCATATTCACACGAGCATTGGCGGCGGCACGCTGCGATACATGCTGACTTATGAAGTCGGCTCGGACAATCCGGCTTACGGTCAGCTGCTGATGAAAACATCGGATTATCGATTGAATGACGATCTGATCGCAGTAATCCAGGCTTATGCGGATGCCAACTTTCCCGACGCACAGGCCAAGGTTTGGAAATTCAGGCTTGGTCCCGGGGGTGGCTCTAAGATTGAAGCGACATTCTCGGGACCAGATCCGGCGGTGCTCAGGGATCTGGCCAATCAGGCCAAACAGATTATGGCAGCGGATCCAAAAGCCGTGCTGATCAAGGATGATTGGCGCCGCCCCGTGCCGGTATTTCAGCCAGTCTATTCTCAGAATAAGGGTGAGCGGGTGGGTATCACACGTAAGGACATGGCGGATGCCTTGGCCGAGAATTTCAGCGGTTTACAACGCGGCGTGTATCGCGAAGGCGATACGCTAATCCCGATCATTTCGCGCGCGCCACTGGATGAGCGCACCAGCACGTGGGACCTGGTATCTATCCAGATCCTCAGCCCGACAACACAACAGCCTGTGCCAATGGCGCAAGTGATCGATGATGGCGACCTCATCTGGCGCGATGCGCGGCTGTTGCGGACCGACCGCGTGCTCTCGATCAAAGCTCAAGCGGATCCTGCCGTAGGCGAGCTGGCGGACTCGCTGTTCTCGCGGCTACGTCCGCAGATTGAGGCGATCGAACTGCCTGCCGGCTACGCACTGGAATGGGATGGTGAGTTCGGTTCCTCCAGTGAAGCACAATCCAACTTGGCGAGTACCATCCCGCTTGGATTGCTGGCAATGGTGCTGGTCGTCGTCGTTTTGTTCAATGCGGTTCGGCAACCGATCGTGATTTGGTCGATCGTCCCACTGGCCATTGTCGGCGTTGTGGTCGGATTGGCAATCACACAGACACCGTTGGAATTTATGGGGATCCTGGGATTGCTGTCTCTATCGGGGCTTCTGATCCAAAATTCACTCGTCTTGGTCGACTCCACGGATGAGTTGATCGCATCGGGCATGCCGAGATTTGACGCGCTGGTCGAGTCCGCCGCCAGCCGATTGCGACCTGTGACCATGGGGGCGTTCACGACGGTTCTTGGGATTCTGCCGCTCTATTTTGATGCGTTCTTCAAGTCGATGACCGTGGTGCTGGCCTTTGGTCTGTCCTTCGCGACCTTGATCACTCTGCTTGTCACCCCTGTGCTTTACGCCCTTCTATTTGGTATTCACCGGGATGAAACGGCAATGCCTCCGCCGTTGCCAGACCTGGAAGAGGAGCTTGCGCCCGCATGATGAAACCGGTCTTACTTAGTTTGGTCCTGGTGTCCCTTGGTGCATGCGCGAACATCACAGAGCCCGGGATTGCAGGACAAGCGGCGCGCGATACGCTGCCCAACGCGCCCAATGCCTGGGCCATGGCGGGCGAGCGGGTAGGGCCGGTCAAGGCCGGATGGATCGCGAGACTCGAAGACCCTGTTTTAAATGCATTGATCGACGAGGCCTTGGCGAACAATCGAAATCTGCAAGCAGCGGCTGCAAATGTGCAGCGATCCTGGGCCTTGGCGGGGCAAGCTGGAGCAGCTTTGTCGCCATCTGTCAGTCTGTCCTCTGGCGCAACACGCAGCGGAAATATCGAAGACTCTGGCGGCGATAGTTATTCTCTGACAGGTCAGGCCAGCTGGGAATTGGACCTTTGGGGGCGGATCCGCGCTGGCAATCAGGCGGCGGTGCTCAGCGCTGAGGCGGCTGAAGCAGATTATGTCTACAGCCAATATTCCCTCGCCGCGGCAGTGGCGCGTGGATACTTCCTCGCCATCGAAGCCGATCGCCAGGCCGAGACCGTGCGAAATACCCTCGACGCGCTGAGCGAAACGGATCGCATTGTTGGCGTTCAGTTCGAATTCGGGTTGGCGACGTCGCAGGACGTCGCTTTGTCGCGATCAGATCTCGCCCGCACCAAGGCTTCCCTGATCGCTGCTCAAGGGTCACAACGAGATGCGTTGCGTTCTTTGGAAGTCTTGCTCGGTCGTTATCCCGCGGCCGATCTCGAATTACGTCGTGACTTGCCAGCCATCCCGCCGCCGCCGCCACCTGGTTTGCCGTCAGAAATTCTTGAGCGCCGACCAGATGTGATTGCGGCTGAGCGTCAGGTCGCGGCTTCTTTCAATAGCCTGGATCAGGCAAAAGCGGCGAGAATGCCGTCGATCAGCTTGACCGGGAGCCTCGGCGGATCGTCCGGCGATCTCACCAATCTCATCAATCCAACTAATATCGCGTGGCAAGCCGCCACCAGCTTGGTCGCGCCATTGATCGATGGCGGCTTGCGAGAATCTCAAGTTGAACAGGCGTCCGCTGAACAGACGCAAGCGATCGCGGTGTATGCAGATACCGTCCTGACAGCGTTTCAGGAAGTTGAAGGATCATTGGACCAAAGCGTGGTACTGAAAGATCGTGCCGTGCAGCTTGAGCAAGCCGCAAGCGAAGCCCGGAATGCGCTACGAATTGCCAATTTACGTTATGAAGAAGGCGAAACGGACTTGCTAGATGTTCTGACTATTCAACAACGCGTGCTATCGAATGAAGGCGACGTGGTGAGCATCGAGCGCGCGCAATTGGATGAATGGGTGGCCCTAAATCTGGCTCTGGGCGGCAGCTGGGAAGAGTCAGAGGGATGATTTCAATCGTTCGGCGTGCCAACGAATATGATCCTCGATAAAACTCGCGATGAAATAGTATGAGTGGTCGTAACCCTTCTGCATCCGGTGCGTGACGCGCTGTCCATGGTCCCGGGCCTCTTTCAGAAAAAGGGCAGGATCGAGCTGTTCTTCCAGGAATTGGTCCGCATCGCCCTGGTCGATCAGGATGTCCGTATCGGACTGCATCTCTTTGACAAGCTCCGTCGCATCATATGCTTCCCACGCCACTGAGAGCGGTCCGAGATAAGCTTCCAATGCCTTTTGTCCCCAAGGCACCCGCGCTGGAGAAACAATCGGCGCAAAGGCAGAACAGGTTTTGTAAACCGACGAGTTCTTTAAATGTAAAGTGAGCGCGCCATGTCCGCCCATGGAGTGACCTGTAACGCCTTGGGCAGTCATATCAGCGGGGAAGTCCTTGGCGATGAGATCAGGTAGCTCATCCATGATATATTGGTCCATCTTGTAATGCGCTGCCCAAGGCGCTTGCGTGGCGGTGAGATAAAAACCTGCGCCCTGGCCAAGATCGTAGGCTTCATCATTGGCCACAGCCTCGCCACGCGGGCTTGTGTCCGGCGCGACGATGATCAAGCCGTGCTCCGCGGCATATTTCTGTATGCCGGACTTCTCCATCACATTGGCCCAGGTGCAGGTCAGGCCGGACAGATACCAGAGCACTGGGAATGGACCATCACCAGGTGGCACGAAAACAGCAAATCGCATCGTACAATTGGTCGCCGCGCTTTCATGATCGTGCACACTTAGCGTGCCGCCGAAAGAAGCCCAGGAGGAGACATTTATCAGGGGCACTTAATACACCACCACCGAACGGATGCTCTCGCCAGCATGCATCAGGTCAAACGCATCATTGATCTTATCCAGCGGCATGACATGCGTGATCATGGGGTCGATCTGGATCTTGCCTTGCATGTACCAGTCGACAATTTTTGGCACATCCGTGCGGCCCCTGGCGCCGCCAAACGCCGTGCCGCGCCAGTTGCGGCCCGTGACCAACTGGAACGGGCGCGTGGCGATCTCCTTGCCAGCTTCGGCGACGCCGATAATCACACTGGTGCCCCAGCCACGGTGGCAACATTCCAAAGCTTGCCGCATAACATCCGTATTGCCCGTGCAGTCGAAAGAGTAATCGGCGCCGCCATCGGTCAGTTCCACAAGGTGCGCGACAACGTCGGCAGCGTCCTTCGGATTGACGAAATGAGTCATCCCGAATTTTTCGCCCCATTCCTTTTTGGCGGGATTGATATCCACGCCTACAATTTTATCGGCGCCAGCCATCTTGGCGCCCTGGATGACGTTTAGCCCGATCCCACCGAGACCAAAGACGACCACATTGTCACCGACTTGGACCTTGGCGGTATTCGTCACCGCGCCAACCCCAGTCGTCACGCCGCAGCCGACATAACAGGCTTTGTCGAACGGCGCGTCTTCGCGAATTTTAGCGACCGCGATTTCCGGCAATACTGTAAAGTTGGAGAAGGTCGAGCAGCCCATATAGTGATAGATGGTCTCGCCTTTGTAAGAGAACCTTGAAGTACCGTCTGGCATCAGACCTTTGCCCTGCGTCGCGCGAATTGCAGTGCAGAGATTGGTCTTTCCAGACAGGCAGCTTTTACATTGGCGGCATTCTGGTGTGTAAAGTGGGATCACATGGTCGCCAGGCTTTACACTGGTCACGCCGGCGCCAACGTCGCGGACAATGCCGGCGCCCTCGTGACCAAGAATGCTTGGGAAAATGCCTTCACTGTCAAAGCCGTCCAAAGTGTATGCATCGGTATGACAGATCCCGGTCGCCATGATCTCGACGAGGACTTCGCCGTCTTTTGGACCTTCCAGATCGAGCTCAACAATTTCGAGGGGTTTCTCCGCTTCAAATGCAACGGCGGCGCGTGTTTTCATAATCTCCTCCCCAGGATGCGTTCGGTGGCTTTCGTACTGGCGTTTGATCCGCCAGCAGCGATCACATTGTGCGTCCATTTATGGGGCCGCATCCCGAAAAGGGAAAGGTCTTTCTAGGGGAAACCGATCAGCCCAGCATCTCTTGCGGCGGGCGGGTATCAATCCCGAGCGCGTCACCGACGGCCTGATAAGTCAGATGACCCTGACAAACATTCAAGCCATTTAGCAGATGCGGATCTTGAGACAGAGCGCGTTTCCAGCCGAGGCGCGCAATTCGTTTGGCATGCACGAGCGTCGCGGCGTTCAAAGCGTATGTTGATGTCCGCGCCACAGCACCTGGCATATTCGCTACGCAATAATGGATGATCCCATCGACTTCATATGTTGGGTCATCATGTGTGGTCGGTCGCGAGGTTTCGAAACAGCCGCCTTGATCGATCGCGACATCTACCAGGACACTGCCCTTCTGCATGATCGAAAGCATGTCGCGCGTAATAAGTTTCGGCGCAGCGGCTCCGGGAATCAAAACCGCCCCCACCACCATGTCCGCGGTTCTGAGCAATGCGTCCAATAGAGCGGGGGTTGAACGGATGACCCGAGCAGATGCACCAAATTGCGCTGAGAGCCGCTCCATAACGCTATTGTCGCGCTCGAGAATGGTCACGTCTGCCTGCATGCCGACGGCCATCAACGCGGCATTGTAGCCAACATCGCCACCGCCAATCACAATCACTTTTGCGGGCGCCACGCCTGGAACACCGCCGAGCAGGACACCGCGCCCGCCTGCATTCTTCTGTAGCGCCGCAGCGCCGACCTGAATGGCAAGGCGCCCCGCCACTTGGCTCATCGGTTTCAGAAGTGGCAGGTCGCCGTCGTCACTCGTCACGGTTTCGTAAGCGATGCAGACGGCGCCGGATGCGATCAGATCTTTGGTTTGATCCGGGTCCGGTGCGAGATGAAGATAAGTATATAAAATTTGATCTGGCCGTAGCATCGCTCGTTCGCTTGCCTGAGGTTCCTTCACCTTGATGATCAGCTCGGCTTGAGCGAAGACATCTTTCGCCGTCGCGACAATGTCAGCGCCGTGTTCGCGATAGACTTCGTCGCTCGCACCAATACCTTTGCCGGCGCCTGACTCAACCAGAACCTGATTGCCATCGGCTACCAGCTCAGCCACGCTCTCAGGCGTCAAACCGACGCGATATTCGTGGTTCTTGATTTCTTTAGGGACACCAATCAGCATTCAATCCTCCAGCTCTGTTATCAGATCAATATACCCACTTCTGCACGGGAAGAGTTCTCTAAATGATGGGGATTTGCGTTTTTCTCGGGAAAATATTCGACATACTGACCTATTTTTAGTAGAAATCGTGGCTATGGATAAAATTGACCGTGAGATACTGTCTGCCTTGCAGGAAAACTGCCGGCGCCCGATTGCCGAAATCGCCGATCTCGTTGGCATGTCTCTCTCGGCCTGCGCGCGGCGGATCACTTTGCTTGAAGAGAAAGGATTCATTGAGGGCTATGGCGCTCGCTTGAATGGTTCGCAGCTAGATCTTGGCATGACCTTTTTTGTTGAGGTGTCTTTGGATAGCCAGAAAGATGCTGCACTCGCCACGTTCGAGAAAGCCGCGAGCCGACGCCCTGAAGTCCTGGAGTGTTATTTGACGACGGGGACAGGCGACTATCTTGTCAAAGTCGCGGCGAAGGATACCAGTGACTACGAGACCATCTATCGCCGTGTCATTGCGGCGCTGCCGCATGTCAGCCGGATCCAGAGCTCGCTGGTGATGAAGACGGTAAAACCATGGCTTGGATATCCCGTGTCAGCGACACGTTGACCCGCCGGTAAATTCCATCGACAGTCTGGAGCGATCAATTATGCTCGTGGCGGTGAAGTGAGCCGGGAGAGTAAAATCATGAAGCCGATTTGGGCTGGGATCTGTTGTTTCGTTTTCGCTGCCTGTTCTGGGCCAAATGTTTCAGACGTCGCGCCCGAACCGCTCACTATGCCTGCAACCGATCGGCCCGCCCCCCAAATGTTGGAAGATCGCTTCGCGATCCTGGCGCTAGATTGCGTGCATCGTCAGTATCCGAACAAAATCAGCCATGTTTTGCAATCGGACAGCGATGCGAAACCGCCGCGCGAATTGACCCCTGTCTTCTATGGCTGTTTCGATTGGCACTCGTCTGTTCATGGCCACTGGCTACTTACGAGGCTTCTGAATACCAATCCTGAAAGCGTACTCGCGGATGAAATTCGCTCCGCGCTGAACACAAGTTTTACCGCTGAGAATTTCGCTGGAGAGCTGGCTTATTATATGAGTGAAGGGCGCAATTCCTTTGAGCGCCCTTATGGCATTGCCTGGTATTTGCAGCTCGTAGCAGAGCTCGAAGAAAGCGAAGATTCAGAGCTGACCGCCAAGCGCGAATTGTTGCGCCCTTTAGAGGACGCGATCGTCGCCAAGACGCGCGATTGGTTACCTAAACTTTCATATCCCGTGCGGCTCGGTACGCACAATCAAACCGCGTTCGCCTTTGGGCTTATGCTTGATTACGCGCGCGCGGTCGACGATGCGGATTTCGAAACAGATCTGACTGAAAAAATCCTCGCATTTCATATGGCCGATGTGAATTGCCCTCTGTCATATGAGCCATCGGGGGAGGATTTCCTGTCGCCCTGTTTGATGGAAGCGGATCTCATGCGGAGAGTCCTGACCGAGCAGGAATACGCGACTTGGCTCGACACTTTCCTGCCTCAGATTCCGATTGATGGAGCCGCAGACTGGCTGGCGCCTGGCATCGTGCTCGATGCGTCTGACGGAAAGCTGGTTCATCTCGATGGGGTGAATCTGTCGCGCGCCTGGGCGTTGGAAGGTATTGCCAGCGCTCTACCAGACGGTGATCCACGCATCGATGCATTATTGGCGTCAGCAGTTTTACACCAAGAAGCGGGCATCGCGGCGGTCTCAGCGGAGCACTATTCCGGCAGTCATTGGCTAGCGAGCTTTGCGACGTATCTGACCACGAAACGAGGTCTCGAATGAGCGAGGCTCTCGGATGACGCTAAAGTTTGGACCGGGTGTTCTGGTCGCGGCTGCCTTCATTGGGCCTGGCACCGTCACAGCCTGCACTTTGGCAGGAAGCAATTTCGGGTACGCCCTGATTTGGGCGCTGGTCTTCGCAACGGTTGCGACCATTATCCTGCAAGACATGGCGGTTAGGTTAGGGACGGGGGCACGACTGGGACTCGGCGAAGCGTTGATGCAATCGGCGCCAATGCCGATTGCAAAATGGTTGATCGGGGCTTTGGTTTTCTCAGCCCTTCTAATTGGCAATTGCGCTTATGAGGGTGGTAATCTCACCGGAGGAGCGCTTGGCCTTGATGCGCTACTCTTAGAAGCCTCGCCAGGACAAGCGCCTTTGGTGGCCGGACTCGCGATGTTAGCCGGCGTCGCGGTGCTTTTCGGTCAATACCAGCTATTGGAGAAATTATTGGTTGGGTTGGTCTTGCTTATGAGTGCGGCGTTCCTCCTCAGTGTTTTTTTGGTGCCGCCAGACTTTGGGCAATTCTTTTCGGGACTCGTTCCCAGCATTCCGAAGGGAGGCACGCTCACCGCAATTGCTTTGATCGGTACGACCATTGTGCCGTATAATCTGTTCCTGCACGCCGCTGCCGCACGCAAAAAATGGCAGACTGCGGTAAGTACGCCAGATGCGAGAACAGAAGCAGCTTTGTCGATCGGCCTAGGCGGGCTGGTTTCCATCTGCATCCTGTCCACCGCTGCCGGAAGTTTGTTCCAAAGCGGTTTGGAGGTGACCAACGTCGCAGGCATGGCCCGCGCGATCGAACCTGCCTTCGGAGACGGGGCGCGTTACTTGATCGGGATCGGTTTGTTTGCGGCCGGCCTAACGTCTGCCATCACCGCGCCTATGGCAACAGCCTTCGCGCTCAGCGAGATCATTGGCGGCGATGAGAAACGCAAATCCAGATTGTTTCGCGGCACGGCGTTATCGGTGATCTTGGTCGGTGCCACGATCAGTCTGGTGGGTATCCGGCCTGTTTCTCTGATCCTGATCGCTCAATATGCGAATGGTTTACTTTTGCCCGTTGTCGCCGCTTTTTTGCTCTACATCATGAATCGGAAAGACCTTTTGGGCGCGCACGCAAACACCATGCTAGCCAATGTCTTCGGTGCAGGTATTGTTCTCATTACGCTCGGACTTGGCCTAAGGTCGATTCTTCGGGCAGCAGGAGTGATGTGATGGCGCGACGTATAGATCTCAACGCCGATCTCGGTGAAGGGTGCGCCTTCGACGCTGAGCTGATGTCGGTGGTGACCAGTTGCAACATTGCGTGTGGTGGACATGCAGGAGACGAAACATCGATGCGCGTCGCTTTGCAGCTCGCGCGGGATCATGGCGTCGCGGCGGGCGCGCATCCCTCCTTTCCGGATCGCGAGAATTTTGGCCGCACCAAATCTTCCCTGCGAGGGCGCGCCCTGGAAACGGACCTTAAGGGGCAGGTGACTGACTTGAAGAGAATTGCGGCGGATATCGGTCTCACCTTGCGCCATTTGAAACCGCATGGCGCGCTTTACAATATGGCAGCGCAGGACACGGGGCTATCAGAGACCATTGTTTCAGTTCATCTGGAATTGCTACCCAATGCAACGCTCTTTGGGCCGCCTCATTCGACGCTCGAGAGTGTTGCTGAGGATCATGGCGTTCGCTTCATTGCTGAGGGGTTCGCTGACAGAGCCTATGAGCGAGATGGAAGATTGCGAGATCGCAAGCAACCCGGGGCAGTAATTCACGACGCTGACGCGCAAACCCATCAAGCCTTGCAAATCGCAACACAAGGCGGCGTCGACACATATGAAGGGGACCGCATCGACCTGCCGGTTCAGACAATATGTGTGCATGGTGACACGCCAGGCGCTTTCGCGGCGGCGCAATCGATCCGTCATGCGCTCGAACAGAACGGACTCGAGATATGTCCCCCCAGCTAGAGCCAAGGCGGATCGCTGATGATGTGTTCGAATTTACGGTTGAGTCTTCGCGTGCTGCGCAAGCATTAGCCGCAGAATTGCGATCGCTAAACGCGGCAGAAGAGGTTGTCGCCGGTTTAAAGACCGTCAGTGTTCGCTTCGATCCCATCGATCTGGCGAAGATGGAACAGGCGCTGGCGACCATCGATCATGCGATCGTTACGCCCTCGAATAAGATCGAAACAGTCGACCTAGCGATCCAGTATGGCGGGAAGTTTGGGCCTGATTTGAGGATGATTTGTGAGGCGACGAATCTCTCGGAAGTGGCATTCATAGAATTGCATACTCAATGTTTGCACACGGTTGAGATGATCGGATTTACCCCGGGCTTTGCTTACATTTCAGGCCTGCCCGAATCCTTCGCGATCCCACGGCTCAACACGCCAAGATCACGCGTCGCCGCAGGGTCCGTTGGCGTCAGCTCAGATTTTACTGGGATCTATGCCTTGGCTGGCCCTGGCGGATGGCCGTTGATCGGTCGCGTCCAGAACCAGTTGTTTGATCCCGAGTCCGATACACCATTTTTATTGAGTCCAGGGCAGCGCGTCAGATTTAAGGCGGTTTAGTGCTACGGATCGTAAAACCCGGCTTGCAGACAACCTTACAAGGCGCTTCTCGCAAGGGCTATCGTCATCTGGGTATCCCTTTTTCAGGCCCCGCGGACGCGCTTTCCATGGCGCTTGCCAACCGCTTGGTCGACAATGCGATCGACGCCACTTGCCTGGAAATCACATATGGTGGCTTCGAAGCTGAGTTTGAGCGTGATTGTACGATCGCAGTCACGGGGGCAGGCGAGCAAGTGTTGATTTCCGCAGACGCTGCGCCGCTGCATCAAACGGTACAGATAAAAGCTGGTGACCGAGTCAAGATTGAGAGACCGCATTCAGGTACACGATCATATCTGGCGATCCGGTCCGGGTTTCAGGCGCGCGTGCAATTTGGTTCCACATCGACATACATGCCAGCTCATCTCGGTGGGATTGAAGGACGCGCTTTGCAATTGGACGATGTGCTCCGGGCAATTTCGGACCCAGAGTTTGAGCTTGAAAAACAAACCCCTGAATCTTTGCGTCCCTTCTTTGATGGCCGGTTCGCATTGCGGGCAACGCGCTCTGCTGAAACTGAGCTATTGAGTGGCGCCGCTTGCAACTCTCTTTTCAATTCCACATTCACCGTTGGGCGTCAGGCGACACGAATGGGGATTGCTTTGGAGGGCCACGACTTGGCGCCAGAGAGCGACGGTATGATGGAAAGCGCGCCCGTCTTTCCCGGGACAATCCAATGTCCACCTTCGGGGCAGCCGATCGTGCTTTTGTGTGATGCTCAGACGACGGGTGGATATCCCCGCATTGCACACATTGCCCGTTGCGACCGCCACTTGCTCGGGCAAGCTCGGCCTGGTGATCAGATTAGATTGCTGCATCGAACTCCGGTGCAGGCCGTGGAGGATTATGAACGCAAACGAGCATTGCTGGATCATTGGTTGTTGGCAGACCCAGAAAATTGAGCACGATATGAACGAGTTTTCGGGCCGGTTATTGAAAAACCCGGCGGTCGCGCGCACCTAATCATCAGCGAACGAGAAGGAAAGCGATATGTCGGAAACGGTCATTGTCATCGGTGCAGGCGCGAGCAAAGGTGTTGGGGGTGCCGCGGCGCGCAAGTTCGCGAAAGAAGGATATCATGTCATCGCCGCCGGTCGGACACTTGAGAAAGTCGACGCTGTGGCGGCCGAGATTAAGGCTGCGGATGGGACTGCAGAAGGGTTCCGGGCGGACGTTACGATTGCCAGCGATCAAGATGCATTATTCGCGCACGCCGCCACGAAAGGGCCGCTTGCTGCGGTCATCTATAATGCCGGAAACAATGCGATTATCCCGTTCGAAGAGTTGGAGCCTGCGCTTGTCGAAGAGTTTTGGCGGGTTGGTTGTTTCGGCGCGTTCCTGACCGCTAAGCGCGCAATCCCGGTTCTGAAAGCACAAGGCAAAGGCAGCCTTTTTTTCACGGGTGCCTCAGGGTCCATGCGCGGCAAACCTAATTTCGCGCATTTCGCCTCTATGAAGGCGGGCTTGCGGATGCTGGCTCAGTCTCTTGCGCGAGAGTTTGGGCCGCACGGCGTGCACGTTGCGCACTTTATCATTGATGGCGTGATTGATGGTGAAATGGTGCGCAGTCGGTTTGGGGAATACCTTGATCAGCTCGGCGATGATGGCGGGCTTTCTCCGGATGCGATTGCAGAAGCATATTGGCATGTACACACACAGCACCGATCTGCTTGGACTCATGAAATGGACTTGCGGCCATTCAAAGAGACCTGGTGAGGTTGGAGACGCTCGAGGCTGCCGCGAAGTGACTTTTGACTTCCGGGCGCGCTCCGGCAAAAGTACCATCTATGAGCTGGAAACCCGAAGTTGATGAAATCAATCGACGCCGTGAGCTTGCTTTAAAGCAAGGCGGCGAGGCTGGCGTTGCCCGTCAACATAGTAAGGGTCGTCTGACCATTCGCGAGCGGATTGACGCCTTGGTGGACGAAGGCAGTTTTGACGAGATCGGCAAAGGGGCCGGTGCAGCTGAACGTGGCAACAATGGCGAATTGCTAGATTTCACGCCCGCCAATTTCGTGCTGGGTTTTGGCAAGATCGATGGTCGTCGCGTCGTCGTTGGTGGAGAAGACTTTACACTTAAGGGCGGTTCGCCTTCTCCAGCGGGGCTTCGCAAATCAGTCTATACGGAAGACCTCGCGTTGCAGTATCGATTGCCGTTGGTGCGTTTGCACGAAGGCGCTGGGGGGAGTGTAGGGGGATCTGGCGGACCAAGCATGCCGGGGCCAGTTTTCCAACGCGCGCGGTTCAAGTCGGTTGCGCAAACGCTGGGCGTGGTTCCTGTTGCGAGTGCAGCGCTCGGTGCCGTGGCTGGTTTGCCAGCCGGTCGGTTAGTGTCATCGCATTTCTCCGTCATGTCAAAATCGACCGCGCAAGTCCTGGTCGCTGGTCCGGCCGTGGTTGAGCGTGCCATGGGTGAGAAACTGACCAAGGATGAGTTGGGCGGCGCGCAAGTGCACACGAAAAATGGCACGGTCGACAATGGCGCTGACGATGAACGCGCGGCGCTTGCTCAGATCCGAACTTTCCTGTCTTACTTGCCGGACAATGTCTGGTCGCTTGCGGCCGTGACAGGTTGCGAAGACCCGGTTGATCGCATGGAAGATGCTTTGCTGGATATTGTCCCTCGTGAACGGCGACGCGCTTTCGATATGCGCCGAGTGATCCATCTGATCGTTGACCAGCAGAGCTTTTTCGAAATGGGGAAAGGCTATGGCCGCAGTCAGATAACAGGCTTGGCGCGAATGAATGGCCAGACGGTGGGCATCTGGGCCAATGATGGACGGCATCTTGCGGGATCCATGACGGCGGACGGGGCGCGTAAGGCGGAGCGTTTTATCAAACTCTGTGAATCCTTCCATTTGCCGATGATCGCTTTTGTCGACGAGCCTGGTTTCATGATTGGATCGAAAGCAGAAAAGGAAGCCACCATCCGCCATGGCGCGAGAACAGTATTGACCACCGCACTGACCACGATCCCATGGGCGTCCATTATGGTGCGGCGTAGTTTTGGTGTCGCGCAAGCTGCGCATTACGGTCCTGAAGCCTACACACTGGCCTGGCCCTCTGCTGAAAGTGGACCCTTACCGGTTGAGGGTGGGGTGGCGGTCGCCTTTCATCGAGAGATTGCCGCAGCAGAAGATCCCGATGCCCGTCGCCGAGAATTGGAAGAACAATTGGCGGCGCGGCAATCCCCGTTTCCGCGGGGCGAGGCGCTTGCGGTCCATGAATTGATCGATCCTCGCGAAACCCGGCCCATGCTGTGCCGATGGATCGATCGTGTGCAACCTGGCTTGGATCAGCTTCTCGGTCCAAGCGCATTTCCTTACACACCTTAGGCGAGGCAACGCTGACGATATGGCAACTCATACGATCGAATTGGAAACGGGCGGCACAGTCTGGAAAGTCCTGGTTAAATCAGGAGACACTGTCACCGAAGGTCAGGAGATCTTCGTCCTGGAAGTGATGAAAATGGAAGTGCCCTACACAGCCCCCGTGTCAGGCATCGTGCAAGAGATGAAACTGGCCGAAGGCGACGTGGTTGAGGAAGATCAGGTCGCAGCGATCATTGAGGGGTAGAGGAAAAGGAGGTTCAAATGGTAGATCTCATGGAAACACTGACCGTAACCCCAAGTGGGCAAAGCTGTGGTGCGCGAATTACGGGGATCGATATTGGCCGGCCGCTGAGCGACGCGATGATTGCAAAACTTCGACAAGCCTGGCTACAGCACCATGTCCTCGCATTCCCGGGTCAGAAGCTCGATCATGACCAATTTGAGCGCTTCGCCCAATATTTTGGCGATTTCGGTCCGGACCCTTTCTTCAATCCACTGCCTGGCCGCGAACACATCGCGGCGGTTCGCCGCGAGGCGGATGATACCAGCCCGATTTTTGCTGAGTTCTGGCATTCCGATTGGAGCTTCCTGCCGCAGCCACCCATCGGGACCATGCTTTACAGCATCGAAATTCCGCCAATGGGCGGTGATACGCATTTCTCAAATCAACATGCGTCTTATGAAGCAATGCCAGATGAACTGAAGCAGACCTGCGACGGCTTGACGGCCATACATTCAGCCGAGATCGGATACGCTCCTGACACCGGAGTCTACGCCACGAAAGAGCGCATGGGCAGCATGGATATCAAACCATCAGAGGATGCCTATAAACGGGAACGGCATCCTTTAGTGCCGACACATCCTGAGACTGGGCGCAAGGGCCTGCTGAGTGGGCTGTCATATTGGGCGGGCTTCGAGGTCACGAAAACGGGCGAGGTCTTGAGTGACGACGAGGCGCGCGAATTCGGCCTGAAGATCAATCAATGGCAATCCAGAGATGAGTTCCTCTATGTCCATGAATGGGAAGCGGACATGCTTGTCCTTTGGGACAATCGCAGCACCATTCATAAAGCCACGGGTGGCTATGAGGGGCACCGACGCGAATTGCATCGGATCACCATTTACTGATCTCAACGCGAGTTGAAGCCTGGGTCTACCAAGGTGCTTTAATACGGTAGAGAACGCGGGATGTTTCGCCGGTTATGAATAGATTGCCGTCCGCGTCGATCGCGATGCCATTGAAGATTTGCGACGGTGGAAGACCTGGGGCGCCAGGTGACCCTGCTGGGAGATCGGCCAAGACGCGCCGAGCGCCGTCAGACCCAACATAAACAACTCGCGCCGCAGCGGCTTCCACCACGACAATGCCACCATCGGTGATGACAAACCCTTCTGGCGCGTCGAGTCCGTCGACCACAATTTCAGATTCGTCGAGCGCCTCGCCATTTCTCGCGATGAGGCGCACCTCTCCCAGATTTCGGTCACTCACATAAAGCGCGCCCTCAGAGACCGCGAGGCCGGTGGGGGCAGGGAGATCAGTTGCAAGCACGACCGGTTCGCCTTCGCCGTAAAGCGTGACGCTGCCTTTCAAGTGTTCCGCGATGGCGAACCCTCCGGCATAGCGCACGGCCGCCACTGGGGCTGCTAAGTTCGGAATCTGTGCCAGTCGCTCTTCTGATTGCGGGTCCCAAATGCGCGCATCGCCATCAAACCAGGATGTCAGGATCAATGTGTCACCGTCTGCCGAGAGATTGATCGAGCCGCCGAGGTCGCCAACGCCAACGACGTTCCGCTGCGTGATGACCTCTTCACCAGAGTTGCGGTCGAAACCCCGCAAGGCATGAACATCTGCCACCCAGACAATGTCCCCCGCGACGGCAATGCCGCCCGGATGAGACATGCCGCCAGGCTGGAGTGTGGTGACCGTACCATCATCGTTGATCCGCTTGATAAAGCCGTCCGCATAGCTTGAGACAAATGGCGTATCGTCCGCATCGAAAGCGAAATTATCCAATCCCGGCGTCAGCGTCGCGACGACTTCCTTGGCGCCATCAGACACGCGAATGAGCTCACCGGTTCCGGTGTCGAGGACGTGCAGTACGCCTTGACTATCAAATTTGATCGCTGCCGGCGTTACAAACCCGGTTGCTTCTACCCGCCGTTCACCCGTGTCGACATCGAAGCTCAAGACTTCCCCAACGAACCAGCGTGGTCCGTACAATCGCTCGTCCGGCCCCCAATCCATTCCGTTCAAACCGCAGCCTGGGCCCAGATCGTCTGCGATCAATCGTGCGGGCTCGATTCCAGCTGGATCGAGTTCGTATAGATTCGTGCCGAGGAAGCATTGCGAGACAAACAGCCTGTCATCATTTGAGAATGTGATTGGGTTTGCGCCCGGCGGCAATTGCGCCGCTACGATTCTCTCGCCGTCTGGCGTGAAGCCTGCGACTTCGCCCGTCAGGATTGATGTCCAGTAATATGATCCATCCGAAGCGAACGCCACATCATCAGGGCCGATGACGCCATCTGCGGCTGTAAATCGTTTCACTTCTTCGCCTGAAGCCGGGTCGATAACGGTCAGATCAGAGCCGATAACGGATGTGATGTAGAGCAGCCCATCTGGGCCAAAATGAATGCCATTGGCGCCAGCAATGTTTGCCCCAGTTGCGATTGTCTCGATTTTAGCTGAGGCAGTGGCATCTTCGGGTTGAGCTTCAGGAACAGTGATTTGGGTTTGGTCAGAGGCAGGCGCGCATGCCGCAACGCAAAGCCCCGCCAGCAGCAGAGTTAGTTTTTCGCGCATCTGATTTTTTCCTCTTTCTAGCGACAGCCTCTTTCAATGGCCCTCAGTTCAAAACTTCAAGCTCACTCAGGTGTAGGCGGAAACCAGGTCAGAGACGAATGATGTAGCGAGATCAAAACGCGCCCATTCAGTTTGTGATACGCAAATGTGTAATCAGCCCGGGTCGCATTTCCGTCGCCATCGACGAACGTGTAATGCCCCATATCCTTATAACCGAGCCCACCCGCCTTAAGGATGGGCCCCACTGCACTTTGAAACTCGACGCTCTTCCAGCCCCGTTTGAGAAATCCATGGTCATGTGGATATTCTGGATTGCCGCCGATGAAGTATGATCGCGCACCTTCGCGATCCAGTCGGATCACATCTGCCAATGTAGGCTTGAACAGTAGCGGTTCGTCCGGCGACCCGAAATCATAAAGTTCGAGAAGATTTTCCACATCTTGCTCGGTGACATATTTTGCCCAAGCGCGTTGCGCGGCGATGACCTCAGCTTTGGTCATTGGTTCGTAAGTAGTAATGGTCTTATCCTTCTGCTGACGGCTGGGGAAGAATTATTTGAGACGAGGCCGTTCGTGCAAGTGCCCTACAATTACAAGCGCATCCAATCGAATCGATCATCATTCCCTCCTCATAAACTCCTTAAGGCTCATAGACCTATATGCTCCAAGCCGGAAGGTCCGTCTATCATCGCTGAACTATTCCTGTCTTCAAGAGCGGAATTACGTCTCGCCGAGCGACAAATACGCTGAAACCTGCGCATCCAGCAAACGCCGTTCTGTGTTGATCCGGGCGCCACGCACCGCGTTCACGCGGCGTTGCACCGTCAGGACATCCAGCAGAATGGTTTCGCCTAGATCGAATTTGATCTGTTCCAGCGCCAATGCTTCTTCGGCTGAGATCCGCGCGCGTTCCAAAGCATCTAGCGCTTCAGCCAAAGTTGCGAATTGATCGAATGCTTCATTGACGTCAAACACGGCGGTTCGGATGACTTGCGCATAGGCGGCAATCGCGGTTTCGATGTCCGCTTTGGCGGAATCTATCTGTCCACGATTTCGGCCTGAGTCGAACAATACGGCATCGAGGCTCGCGGTCAGGCTGGCTATATAAAAGTCTGCATCGAACAGGTCAGCGAGTTCAGCGCCGCTGCTGCCCAAGCGACCTGACAATTGTAGGCTTGGCCAGTTGGCGCGTTGCGCAATCGTCAGTCCGTCTAGCTCAACGCTTAGAGCGGCGCGCGCTGCCAATATGTCATAGCGGGCACTCAATAGGTCCGCTGGCACGGGATGTGATCCCACTTCACGAGCGGAGGGTAAGCGATCGGCTACTTCTAAATCATCTGCTCCGAATTCACCGATCAGGATTGACAATGCACGGCGCGCTGAACGTGCGGCAAATTCTTGATTTCGCAGGCTCGCGGCGGCATTTTCAAACTCGAGTTCCGCCAAAGCAAGATCGCTACGGGCAATATCGCCTGCCTCGAATCGGGCTTCTGAAACGCGCTTAGTCTCATCCAGAAAGCTGAGATTTTCCCGCGCCAATTCCAGCTGTAAGTCGGCCTCGATGATTTGAAAATACGCGCGGGCAGTTTGAGCCAGAATGATCCGCCGTAAGCGTTCCGTATCCGCTCTTTGCAACTCAAAGCGAGAACCGGCCTGCCGGATGGTAGCCCGATTGATGCCGAACAGGTCGGGATTCCAACTTGTGGTCAAACTGGCGCTGCCCGAGTCTCGCGCGCTTGAGGAATCCGACAGATCGGCCAATCCAGATGCGCTGAAATTGGCGGAAACTGTGGGACCGAGAAGCGCTCGACTTTGTCTCAAGTTCGCCTCTACCCGTCGCAAACGCGCTTCGGCTTGTTGAAGGTCGAGGTTTTGAAGCTCCGCACGGGCCAAATAGTCTGCCAGAATTTTGTCGTCGAAAAGGGTCTGCCAAGACTGAGGTTTGTACGCCGCGCGGGATGCGGTCTGCCAAGCTTGCGGCACTTCAGAGTCGCGAGCCGAGATCTCTGATTCATAGTCCTCAAAGACCATAGTCTGACAGGCGGAGAGGGCAATCGCGGCGCCCGAGATAACGATCAGGATGGCACACTTACTCATGTCGCAATGCCTCGATTGGGTTCAGTCGCGAGGCGCGTTGCGCTGGGAGGAAGCCGAACACAACGCCGACCAATAGCGCCGAGCCAAAAGACAGAAGCGCAATCCGGGTGGAGAACACCATTTCGATATCATCCGTTCCCAAGGAAATTTGCGACACTGCATAGCCGAGCGCCAGGCCAAGCAAACCTGATAGTATTGAGAGCAATAGCGCTTCGGTTAGAAATTGACCCATGATGTCCGATCCTCGCGCGCCGATGGCCATCCGTAGTCCAATTTCCCGTGTGCGTTCGGTCACCGAGACAAGCATAATATTCATAACCCCGACGCCGCCGACAATCAGAGAAACAGCGCCCATGGTGGCGAGCAAAAGGCTGAGGGTTCTTTGGCTTTCAGCAAAAGCTTGCCGATTGGCGGAGAAATTGAAGATGCGAAAGTCCGGGGCTTCATCGGCCGTCAGGCCTCGCGATCGCCGCAAGATGAAATCAATCTCGCGCTCGATCCGAGCGAGGGCGCTTTGGTTTTCGCCAACGATCTTGATCGATCGGACCTGATTTCGCACCAAACGATCATCTCCAAACAATCGCGACCGGCCGGTGGGGCGGGGGATCAGTACAAAATTATTCGAGTCTTGTCCGCGCCAATTCTGAGCATCGGTTTCACCGACAATACCGATGACGGTGAAAGGAATGTTCTGGATCTTCAGTCTTTCACCCATCGGGTTCTGCCCTCGGAATAAAGACCGCACGACTGAGGTACCGATCACGGCGACAGTCTCGCTGCGCTCAATCTCGGTGTCCGTGATTGGACGTCCACGTTGAATTTGGAGATCATTGGCTTCCAGATATGCCGCATCGACCCCAACCACATTGGCGCGCCAGTCGCTCATTTCAGAGACAATATTATACTCCGAGGACAGCTCGCCCGTGGCCGCAGCAATACCGGGAATGACTTGGATGTCGCGGACATCTTGCTCAGTGAACGGCCGCCAGGCTCGGCGGCGACTGGCCCGGCCATTCGACCAGTTCGGAAACACAGTGATCGTTCGGGCTTGTACGCTATCGATATTTTCGAGGATCTTCTTTTGCGTGCCTTCACCAATGGAGAGCATGGCAAATACCGCCGCAACGCCAATGATGATGCCAAGCATCGTCAATACAGTTCGGAAAGGGCGCTCCAGCAGCGACCCCATCGCTAGGCCGATCGTGGTCATTCCAGGAAGTCTCATCTCACCCTCGCTTGCGCTTGGTCATCGATAATTTGACCGTCGCGCATTGTAATGACACGATCCGCATACTCGGCGACCTCTTTGTCATGGGTGATCAAAACAATGGTAAGGCCTTGGTTGTTTAGATCGACCAATAATTGCATGACATCGATAGACGTTTTGGAGTCGAGAGCGCCGGTCGGTTCGTCCGCGAGCAGCAATTGAGGTCCGCCCACCAGAGCGCGCGCGATCGCAACGCGTTGCTGTTGTCCCCCGGACAATTCGGTCGGCTTGTGGTGAATGCGATCACTCAATCCAACCCGGCCGAGACTATCACGCGCGAGCTCCAGCTCATTGTCGCGTCGTGGCCGTCTATATTGCATTGGCAGTCGGACATTTGTCAGTGCAGACTTTTTCGGCAGCAACTGAAACTGTTGAAACACAAAGCCAATGGTCTCATTGCGGAAGTAGGCGAGTGCGCGTTTGCTCATGCCAGCAAGGGACTGCCCGGCGATCGAGATCGTGCCCTCATCGGGTTTATCCAGTCCACCCAGCATATTCATCAATGTTGATTTGCCTGACCCCGACGCACCAACCACTGCAACGAATTCGCCGGTCGCAATGTTCAGATCGACACCGTCCAGGGCGCGGATGACTCCGGTTCCCCGACCATAAAGTTTGGTTAGGCCTTTCGTTTCGATAAGCGGTGTTTCCAACCGACTATCTCCCAGCGCCGGGACGGCGCGGCGGACCACCGGGCCTCACTCCGGGTCCAGACTCGCGAATGCCGGTGACAACTTGCTCACCCGGTTCCAGGCCGGATACGACTTCAATAAAGGCTCCGTCGGATAGACCGAGCCGAACAGGCTTCTGCTCCATTTTCCCATCTGAGGTCTGAACCCATAACGATGCTTCACGGATATTGCGTTCCGCGGCCATGAGCGCGCGATAAGCCGAGTAATTCTCCGGACTGAGCTGCGTCGACAACACATTCTCCGTCAGCTCAGCGAGGCTGATACGCGTGGGCGTATGCATAAAAGTGCGTTCGGGATCATTGATGATTTCGACCAAGGGGGCCGTGGCTTGCGTGAGGGTCGCCTTGGCAGCTTCATAATCTGCTTCGGACATGCCAATCCTGTTTAAACGAGACAGGACAGGAGCGTTAGGATCATCCGCGCCTGCGTTTGAGGTAGCGCCCTGCGCCTGCCAAGTTTCCATCTGCGCGGGGGTGGGTCGGAAGCGATCTGCTTGCGCCGGAATGCGAGTCACCCCGGCTTTGATATCCGTCGTGATTTCAAGATTGGCGGTCATCCCTGGCATTAGCTTGCCGTCATCATTCTTTGCCGCAACGACTGCGACATAAGTCACAATGTTATTGGCTTCTTCGGATTTTAACCGGAGCTGCTCGACCGTTCCTTCCAGCATCAAATCGGGATATGCATCGACGGAGAACTTGACCCGATCACCTTTGTCCAGGCCAGCAACATCGCTTTCAACGATCTGAGCTTCGACACGGATGTCCGACAAGTCAGCGGCCAGTGCGAACAGTTCTGGCGCCGAGAAACTTGCTTGCACCGTTTGGCCGGGATCGACTTTGCGATCAATAATGACACCATCGATAGGGCTGCTAATTGTGGTGCGCTCGAGATCGAGATTAGCCGTCGCCAATTCAGCGCGAATTTGGTTCACCTGTGCCAACGTGCTTTCGAGTTGTGCTTCCGCGAGTCGCAGATCGGCGCGGGCGACCCCTACGGCCTGGTTGGCTTGATCCAGCCGCGCTTGCGAAGCGGCGTTTTGATCAAACAGGTCTTCCTGACGGTCCAAAACGGATAAGGCTTGCGAATAATTGACTTGTGCGCGCTCAATGGAGGCTTGCCGAACCTTCGTGTCCGCGCGCGTGGCTTCCAGCCGGCTTTGCAATTGTCGCACGCGATTTTCAAAACTCTGCGGATCGATGATGGCCAGCGTGTCGCCGGCGCGGACAATGCTATTGTAATCAACTTGTACTGCGAGGATGCGACCAGAAACTTCTGAGCCGACCATCACTTGATCGCGAGGCACAATTTTGCCTGACGCATTGACGACGCGCGTCACATTGCCGGGAGAGACCGGGGCTGTTGCGAGCATGGCTTGCGTGTCGGCGTTCTGGCTGGAGTCGGCAGTACAGCCTGCGACCATACTTGCGATCATAAGTCCAACGGTGAAACGAAGCATTATCGAAATTCTTTCTGAGACATGACTTCAACCCAACTTGATTTTTTTGGAGCGCCTGGCGTTTTGATCTTAGAAGCCAGATCGTAGATATGTCTCTCCATCCTGATTTCAAAATCCATTTGAAATTTCACATTTTCGCGGGCTCGTTGTCCCCATACGAATACGCCTGGCAAAGGCATCAACGGCTCTCGCGTCCCCTCAAGTCGATGTAATAATATTATATAGTGGATAGGCCAGTCGACGCTCTTTGTAAATCCCGCTCGGGGCTATTTCGCACAATATGCTTAATTCTGAGCGCCCGGATCGATGCATCGATAAGCTTCAATGACCGCGGTTTCACCGCTTTCTCCGGGAAGCGCGTTGCTGTGCTCCATGCCGACCACGCCTTGATAGCCCTTATTGGCGATATGGCTAAGCACATTCGCATAGTTGATCTCTCCCGTACCCGGCTCTTTACGGCCCGGATGGTCCGCCATCTGAAAATAGACAGTCTGATCCCAAGCGAGATCAATTGTCGGGATCAAGTTCCCGCCCTCAATTTGCTCATGATAGATGTCGAACAGGATCTTACACTCAGGTCGATCAATCGCGGTGCAGATCTCATAAGCCTGTGCGACTGTCGTCAGGAAAACCCCTGGATGGTCTCTTCTTGTGTTGAGTGGTTCCAACACCATGGTCAGGCCATGCGGCTCATAAATATCGCAAGCGCGCTTCAGCAACTCGATGATTTGCGCGGTTTGAAATCCACGCGGCAAACGCGGATCCGCAAAGCCAGGAACCACAGTCGTCCATTTCGCATTCACACGCTTTGCTACGTTAACTTGGCGGGCAATCAATGCCAGGAATGCGTCCCTGTTAGCGGGGTCTGTGCCAGACATTACCGGTTGATCTTGCCAAAACCGGTCTGGCATGCCGGCAACATAGACTCCCATTTCCATGTCGCGTGCCGATAAGGCTTCGCCGATGCGCGTTTGCGTTTCGACTGAACGACCCGAAAGCCCATTGTCTTCCCAGGCGGTGAAGCCTTGGTCTGCGGCAAAATGAATTTGATCAATGATGTCTTTGCCGGCTGAGTGACGAAACATGCCGTCATGCGGCGCGAATTTCATACCGAACGTTTGGCGGTCTATATCCTCCGCTTCGGCGCTCGGGCTGTTCAAGCCGATGGCGCACGCAGTTGCTGATAAGGCTCCCATCGCCGCCGCGCCGCCGAGCAGATGGCGTCGATCGATCATGATAAAGGCCGCAGCCAGATGTTTCGGTAATGGACCGTCTCGCCATGATGCTGTAGCGCGAATGGCAGCTTGGCTGCATGCGCTTCGTATTCGGCGACATCGCGCCAAATGGTTATCCCGAGAAGTTTCTGCCGATTGTGCACCAATACGCCATTGTGAAGCATTGTGACATAAGCCGGTTCGATCAGCGCGCCGGACTCGTCAAATTCAGGCGCCTCGAAGACGATGTCATAAGACTGCCATTCACCCGGAGGGCGACTGGCATTCACTAGTGGCGGTTTCCAACCGTACAGCGAAGCCGCGGATCCGTCGGCATAGGTTTCGTTCTCGAACGAATTCAGAACCTGGACTTCATATTTCTCCATGAAATAGACGCCGCTATTGCCATATTGCTGACCAGTCGCGCCCGTCGATGTCTCCGGAATGCGAAACTCAAGGTGGAGCTGTACATCTCCGAAAGAGTCCTTGGTTTTTATGCCGCTGACCTGTTGTCCGTCCGGCGCTTTGTCGCCTGTAGCGTTCGTCATCAGCACACCATCGATGACAGGCCACAAAGCCGCGTCGTCCACTTGCGGCGTCCAGGCTGATAGATCATCTGAACCGTCAAACAGGACGATGGCGTCAGACGGCGCTGCTGTGAACTCATTTGGGCCGATATTGCTTGGCGTGACAACAGCTGGAAGCGGCCTCGTAGAGTCATGGACCCGCCATTCATCTCCAGGCAAGAAGGGCGTTGTTCCATTATTATCATCCGCTTGCGCAGAGATACATCCAGCGCTGATGAACAGAACAGCGGATAAGGTCAGTCGGTTCAACATAGAAAGCTCCTCGAAACAGTGTGCGGCGGTGGCGCCGTTAAGACGTGAATAGGGTGCCGGCTTCAGCATAGGGATAGAAGCCGTCAAATCGTCCGGGAACTGGCAGATAGAGACGTTCGACCGTCATGCCGATTTCAGACGTGTAATATCCGGTGAGCGTCAATTGTTTGATATGTTCGAAAAAGTCCCGCCCGCCGTCCCGCATAACCGGCATCTGGCCATCATGCATGCGCTGAACAATCGCGCTTTGCTTGTCTTCGCTGAGTTGTGCGAATTCGCTTTTCTCCCGAACCTCAGCATAAGCGACCACTTGCTTGATGCCGATCAGGAATCGCGTGCGCTCGTCCTTGTCATACCATTCACTTAGCATGAATTCGATATAATTAGGAACGCCTGCCGCAATCGCGCCAGGCGTATCCGTCGTCGGAATGATGATCTCGCTAAGAACAGCCACGGCGTCCCGCTCGCGCGCCGAGAAAAGCTCAGTCCCGCCGGTGAAGTTGACTGGGTCGACCTGAGCGCTGGCGCTCAAGACGCGTTGCAATGGCGCGATCAAATGACCGCCCAGGGCGACACTCATCGACAGGAGGAATTTTCTGCGATCCATGAAACGTCTCCCTTCTTAGAGTTGACCGGATTGTACGAGTTGAACCGCGTGATCTGCGGCGCGCGCTGTGAAGGCCATGTAAGTCATGGTTGGATTGACAGTGCCAGCCGAGGTCATGAACGCGCCGTCGGTGATAAAGACATTGTCTGCAACATGCATCTGGTTCCACTTGTTGACGACGGAGAGCGATGGATCATCGCCCATGCGTGCGGTGCCCATTTCGTGAATGCCGACCCCAGGTGTCCCGATTTCCGATCGCACTTCGATGTCGACAAAGCCAGCGACTTCCAACATGCGAGCCGCCTCCCTGGCAATTTCCGTCGCCATCTTTTTTTCGTTCTCGCCCCATTCCACCTCGAACCGCATGAGCGGCATGCCCAGATCGTCCGTTTGGGATTCGTCGAGGAATGCGCGGTTACTGTGATAAGGCAGGACCTCGCCGAAGCCGTGCAGGGGAATACGCCATGCGCCGGGGACGCGAAGCTGTGCTTTCAATTTCGCCCCGAAGCCTGAATAGTCTTGTGGTCCGCTACGTCCACCGCCCCAGGCTTGATAATTATAGCCTCGAATGAAATCAGCATCCTCATCTGGTTCAGCATTGATGTTTCGGAAGCGCGGGATGTAAAGCGAGGCGGGGCGGCGTCCATACTCCATCAAGTCCGTATGCCCTGGCAATGTTCCCGTCGCGCCGACTCCGAACAAGTGATCCATGACATGGCGTCCGACCATATCATGTGTGTTGCCAAGCCCGCGCGGCATGGCTTCTGATTTTGAGTTTAAAAGAAGCTGCGTCGTACCCAGGCAAGAGGCGCAAAGAAATACGATGCGCGAGCGGTACACTGTCTCTTCCTTGGTGTTCGTATCGATGACACGAACGCCGGTCACGCGTCGCGTGTCATTGTCATAGAGGAGCTCAGCCACAGTGGCGTCTGCGCGAATGGTCAGATTCCCGGTTTTTTGCGCCGCGGGCAGCGTCGTCGCTTGTGTTGATGGCGCGGCGCCGTAAGAACAGCCATTGCCGCACTGATCGCGGAATTGACACCGCCCACGGCCTTGTTCTGGGCGATCCTCCATAAGGTTCATGGTGCGACCAACCGTGATAGCCCGCCCGAGCTTGCCTTCAACCTCGCGCTTAAAATGTTCTTCCGCGAAATTCAGCGGAACCTGACCGGTAAATTCGCTATCGGGAAGTTGCGGTAATCCGCGGGCTTCGCCTTGGACGCCCATAAAGCGTTCCACATAACCATACCAAGGCTCGATATCCGCATAGCCAACCGGCCAAGGGATGCCATGCCCGTCACGCGCGTTGGCCTTGAAATCGAGGTCGCTCCAACGATAAGTCTGTCGTCCCCATACGATTGACTTCCCGCCAAAAGCGCCAGAGCGAGCCCACATGAAGGGCTTTTCTGGATCATTGATATAGGGAAACCGCGAATCGTCGTTCCAGTAATTACTGGTCCACGGATTGGCGGGCCATTGCTGATAGTGTTTCTCTTGCGCACCGGGCGGCCATTTTCCGCGATACGGCATCTCATGAACGGGCGTACCTTCGAACTCGTAATCGATGCCATGTTCGATCATGCGACCGCGATCGAGGATCAGTGTCTTTAGTCCCTTTTCGGTCAGTTCTTTTGCGGCCCATCCCCCGGTTGGACCGGAGCCGACGACGATTGCATCAAAATCGATTTCCATTCTTCTGCTCCCGATATGCTGCGCGCTTTTGGGCGGACTTTTTTTAGACCATGACGTTCAATCTCTTTATCGTCCAGCCGATTTTAGTGCGGCTTGGCTGAGAGAGTGCCAAAATTCGTCTTGGATCGACTGGTTTGGCTTTGGATTTTTTCGATTTACCGAGCGTCAGGATTCGACGATTTACCCGCATTTGGCATTGACAAAGTGTCGCTCCATGACGTGTCATTGACGTGAGGCATTCCCGGAAAACACGGGAAGCCCATGAGGAAACGCAAAAAACTCGCGCCGGACCATGCGGCAACGAGGGAGGAGTTAGCATATGAAAGTCTCACGACGGTCGAATTATATCTTATTGGCGGGGGCCTCAGCGCTTGCCATGTCAGCTGCCGCACCGGTTGCAATCGCACAGGATGACAATGAAGACGCCGAAGCCAGGACCCTAAGCACCGTTGTGGTGACCACACAGAAACGTGACGAATCGATTCAGGACGTTCCAATCGCCGTGTCGGCGTTTGACCCTGACGCTTTGGAACGATTGAACATCGATACCGGTTCGGATCTTCAGTTCAACATTCCGAACTTTGGCTCGACGCAAGGCAACTTCTCAGCCGGCGGCATCAGTATTCGAGGAATCATCAACGCAGCGGTTGGTGCGTCATCAGACGCGGCTGTCGGTACACACACGAACGGCGTATCATCCTCCGGATCGACTTTGCTTGAGACGGAATTTTACGATGTCGAGCGGATCGAGATCTTGCGCGGCCCGCAAGGCACCCTGTACGGACGCAACGCGACCGGTGGTGTGGTCAACGCGATTACCGCAAAACCCGTTCTGGAAGAATTCAATGCCAGCGCAGAACTGACTTATGGTGAGTTCAACAATCAGAAACTCACCGGCCATATCAACGTCCCGCTTGGTGAAAGGCTCGCCGCGCGCGTCGCGGGGACTTATCTCAAGCGCGACGGTTACTCCGATGCAATTCTACCAGATGGCAGCACGCAGGATGTAGATGGCCGTGACCTTTGGGCCATTCGCGGCACGCTGGCTGGCGACATCACCGATAAGCTGTCCTTCTGGATCATGGGGGAGCATTATGAAGAAGACTCCACCCGAACCCGGGCAACCAAACAGCTGTGTACGAAAGATACTCGACCGTTCCCATTCAATCAGGGCTGTGTGCCGTATCAGATTGAAGGCTTAGGATACGCCCGCGATGCGAATGGCAATCCGATTCAAGTCCGTCCAGGCCTTGGCACGGTCAACACAGCCGGCACGCTTGGTGGCGTTCTTGCCGCGAACCTTGGTCTCTATTCAGCATTCGGTACAGACAGCAATGCCGGTGCAACCACATCGAGCAATCTACGTCAGTTCGAAACCAATCTGATCCCAACTTTCGAAGCGGAGTCGAATACGGTTCAGGCCCAAATTCAATATGAGTTTGACAATGATCTGACCTTTACCTTCCTCGCCAGCCATAATGACAATTTCCGATTGTTCACGGACGACTATAATAAGGGCATTGGCACGGTGCCATTTAACATCACGCCGTTGACGCCGGATGTGGATGGCGACGGTGATGGCGATTGGCCTGGACCCGGCGCATTTGGGCTCGACATACCTGTCTCAACGAGACTGCGCGCGCCAGCCGACACATTGCTGGCGACGGACAATTCAAGCTCCGATTTCGAAACGACATCTCTGGAGGCTCGCCTCCAGTCAGACTTTGATGGCGACTTCAATTTCACGCTTGGTGCCCTGAAGCTCGATTCCATTGGTGAAACGAACTACTTCGTGTTCTTCAATACAGCGGAAGTTTTGGGTGTCGCCACTGGATTGCCTGGCGATCGTACTTACTTCCTCAGCCGTAGCCCCTATAAGCTGGACGCTCTCGGCGTTTTTGGTGAAGCCTATTGGGATGCTACAGACAATCTCACCTGGACCCTTGGTCTGCGCTATACAAATGACCAAAAACGGCAAGAGAACACTCCAAGCCTCTTGCTTGCGCCAGGTAGTGTGTTCCCAGGTGAACAAAACGGTTTCGCACAAGGTGGCCCAGCTCAGGAAGCTGAGTTTGAAGAGATTACCGGCCGCTTCGGGTTTGATTATCAAGCCGGGAGCTTCTGGTTCACCGATGACAGCTTGCTCTATGCGAACATTGCGCGTGGCTATAAGGGCGGCGGTATCAACCCACCGCAATCTGAGGGTTTGGCTTCGGTCAGCAATACGTTCGACCCGGAATTCATCAACGCCATCGAAGTCGGTTCTAAGAGCACGCTCTTCGGCGGTGCTGGTATCTTGAACCTGGCAGCCTTCTATTATGATTATGAAGGCTATCAGATCTCTTCCATCGTGAACCGGACTTCGGTGAACGAGAATGTCGATGCCACCGTGCTCGGCTTCGAAGGGGAGTTCTATTATCAAGTCACAGATAATTTCCGCATCGACTCAACCATCGGGCTTCTGAACTCTGAGCTCGCGGATCAAGCGCCATTGCTGGACACTTATGACCAGACTGGCGGTGACCCGAGTCTGGTGGTCGTCAAAGACGCTGGCACAACGCAAAACTGTGTAGCGCCGATTGCTGACGTGAATACCTTGCTGACAGCGGGCGGTGGTGCTTTCGCCGGCCTTGCCGCATTCCTGTGTACGCCAGATGCACCACAAGCCACACTTGGCGGCGCGACGCTGAACCAATTCCTGGGAGCAAATGGTCTTCCGACATTTGACGGCGCCGTTGGCAATCCGGTTGATGTCTCTGGCAACACGCTTCCGCTCGCACCAGAGATTACGTTCTCTCTCGGTGCCGAGTATGTGTTCAACATGAACGAGAATTGGGATCTTTCCGTCCGAGGTGATTTCTACCACCGCGGCGAAGTGTTCACACGGATCTTTAATCTTGAGGCTGATCGTCTCGACAGCTTCCAGAACGCGAACGCGGCGATCCAGCTGACCAATGAGGACAAGAACCTTGAGATCGAACTGTTCGTGAAAAACCTACTCGAAGAAGATCAGTTGACCAACCAGTATCTGACCGATGCGTCTTCTGGCTTGTTCACAAATGTGTTCCTGCTCGAGCCGCGTCAGTTCGGCTTTAGAGTCGCGAAGCGCTGGTAGGGCTTCGATAACACCAAGATCGTCTCTTAATCAGAGATTGCTGGATCTGGCGGCCTGCTTTGCGGGTCGCCATTTTCATTTCCCGGTCAAATTTCTGAAACCGCGCTTGGTCTAGCTAAGCGTAAAATCTTGATCATTGTGCAATGCCGGAATGCGGCGTCGCGCGTTTGCAACCTCCGTGAGATCAAGATCTGCGATAATATAGCCGGGTTCATCATGGGCCGCTTCGGCGAGTATTTCACCCCACGGCGATACGATGAGCGAATGGCCGAACGTCTCTCGTCCATCTTCATGCCGGCCACCCTGCGCGGGCGCCAGCATGACGCAGCCCGTTTCGATGGCGCGCGCCCGCACGAGGACATGCCAATGAGCTTCGCCCGTGACCCGGGTGAACGCTGCCGGGACGCAGATGATGTCGGCGCCAGCCTGACCCAGAGCGCGATAGAGATGTGGGAACCGCACGTCGTAGCATATGGTCAAACCCACACGGCCAAATGCCGTGTCGGCCACGGAGGTAGCTTGCCCAGCGCGATAGGCTTTGGATTCGCGATATGCTTGGCCATCTCCCACCTCAACATCGAACATGTGGATCTTGTCATATCGCGCGTGGATATCGCCAGTTGGGCCAATCAAGTATGAGCGATTGGCAAACCTTCGATCACCCGGCAATGCGATGGCAACTGAACCAAGCAATATCGTGATGCCAAGGTCGCGTGCCAGATCGGACATGGCCTTTAGGCATTCATCATCGTCTTCCAATCTAATCTTCGATCGCCCTTGTCCCGGTCTGATATCGAGCAGATTTGTCATTTCCGGCGTGGCGACAAAGATTGCGCCGTGCTCCGCCGCGCTGCGGATCAGATGACTGGCAGCGTCGATATTGGGGGCTATTTCCGTTTTGGACCGCATTTGAATGCAAGCGGCGCGAATGGTCGTCATACGCGCCATCTACCATTTGTTCTCGAGGGTGCCAATTCCGCGCGCCGTCTGAAACAATTGAAACATTTCTGCGCAAATGACGACATCGAGCAGAAACGTGGCGGATCTATCCAGTGTCCATCAGCGATGACGCTGACCAACACTTAATAGGAGGCTCAATCATGCCACTCGTAACCATCGATTTGATAAAGAACGTATTCACCCCAGCTCAAAAACAGCAACTCATCAAGCGCGTCACTGACGCCATGATCGCAGTAGAAGGCGAAGCGATGCGCCCAGTGACCTGGGTTCGCATCAACGAGATCGCTGAAGGCGATTGGGCCATAGGCGGTCAAGCTCTGAATGCTTCAGCGGTTCATGCCATGGCGAACAGTGAACATGCAACCTAGCAGGCTCCAAAAAGAACAAGCACACGAAAAGGAGGGATCTATGTCTAGGACAATTATCCTGATTTACGGCATTCTATCTTATTTCATTGGGGTCGCCGGCCTCGTCAGCATCATTGCCGTACTTGGTCGTTTTGTACCTTACGGGTTTTTGTGGGGCGATCATTCGATCGCGGTCAGCGCCATCGCGTGGAACCTGGTTCTGGTGGCTCTCTGGGGTTTCATCCATTCCTTCATGGCCCGGCCGAGCTTCAAGAAAGCGATCACCAAAGTGATCCCTGAACCAGCTGAACGCGCCACTTATGTATTGGTCGCTGGCTTAACCAGTATAATGATGACCGGATTCTGGATGGACGTTCCGGGCACCGTGTGGTCAATCGAAGGCAATTGGCTGATATACGTATTGCTAGGTGGTTTCTGGTTTGGATGGGCCTTCTTGCTGGCAGCGACATTTGCGATTAACCACTTTGACCTTTTCGGCTTGAGGCAAGTTTATGTCCACTTCAAAGATCAACCACGCCCGCCGTTGAATTTTGTGAAGCGCGCCATGTACAAATACATTCGTCACCCCATTCAAACCGGCGTGATGATGGGGATTTGGGTGACACCGGTCATGACGCAGACACAGATCGTGCTCAGCCTAGGTTTCACCGCTTACATCTTCATCGGTCTTTGGTTCGAGGAGCGCGACTTGATCCGAGAGCACGGCGAAGCGTATCTGGCCTATAAGCAAGAAGCTGGCATGCTTCTCCCTAAAGTAGGGCGTAATAATAAGGTTGTCGCAGAACAGCGATAGGTCTGAAGATAGAACACAAAAGCCTAACCGGCCGACCCTCTTTTTAGAGAGGGTCGGTTTTTCTATTCGGCTTGATCAAAAATGTATCCGAGGCCGCGCACGGTGCGAATTAAAACCGGATGACTGGGGTTTCGTTCGATCTTCCGACGTAGTCTTGAGATGCGGATGTCAATGCTGCGATCATATGGGTCCCAATCTCGGTCATGCGCCATGTGCAGGATTTGATCGCGATTGAGCACACGGCCGCGGTGCTCGACAAAGGCGCGTAGCAAACTGAACTCCATCGCCGTCAGAGGGATAAGTTCACCATCCCGTCCTGTCAGCTTGGCGCCTTGTAAATTGATGGTGAGGCCATCGACCATGATGTCGGCGTCAGACGGTCCCTCGACGGTGTCGTGTTTGGAAACGTTTGCTCCTCGACGCAGAACGGCTTTGATGCGCGCCTCCAATTCGCGCAGATCGACCGGTTTAGCCAGATAGTCGTCCGCGCCAAGCTCAAGTCCGACCACACGGTCGACCGTCTCTCCCGCCGCCGTCGACATGATGATTGGAAGGGAGCGATCCGAGCGCAGACGGCGTAGCACTGACAGGCCATCTTCGCCGGGCATGTTGATATCGAGAATGATGAGTTGAATGTCTGAATGCGCCGCCAGCGCTTGGTCGAGGGTTTCGCCGCTTTCGGCCGTCGAAACCGCGTAACCTCGCCGTTGCAAGTAGGTCGACATCATGTCGCGAAGATCAGGTTCGTCATCGCAGATCAGAATGTGGGGCGATGTGCCTTCTTTTTGCGTCATTGTGCTTGTCCCCCAAGGCGAACCACCAATTCGACCAACTCGCTCGGAGAAAAGGGTTTCTCCAAGACTGGTCGGCTGGACAAAGACTTATATTGAGACAGCGTATTCCCCATGGAGTCGCCGGTAACAAAACACGAGCGCTCTCGATAGGATGGCCATTGCGCATCGATTTCCAGCATCATGTCGATCCCACTCAATCCGTGCATTTTGAGGTCGCTGACAATCACATCAAATTGTTGGCCGCGAGTCAGGGTCGCCAAGGCTTCATTGCCATTGCCGCAATGCGTCACTTGCATGTCCTTGCCGCGCAGGATGCGTTTGATCATGTCTGCGACATCTTGCTCGTCTTCAACCAATAGCACGCTCAGCGATTGAATTTGCGCTTCCGCAGGTTGCAACGGAGCTTGCTCGAAATTAGCGGGCGGGTTCGCATGGCGCGGCAACGTCACTGTAAAACAAGCGCCGCCGGTTGGGCTTTCTGTCAGTTCGATATTCCCCCCATGCGCCGATGCGATTCGATGACTAATCGACAGCCCAAGGCCAGTGCCTTCGCCCACGGGTTTGGATGTGAAAAAGGGCTCAAAGATGCGCCCGCGGATATCGCTCGGCACGCCAGGTCCATTGTCGGAGAAGGTCGCAGTGATCAAACTCGTCGCTTGATCCAGACGCGTAGAGATCTCGATTTCGGCACCTGGCACGCCGTCGAGCGCATGTTCAGCATTGGTCAGAATATTGATTAGGATTTGTGCGATCTGATCTTCGTCGACTTGCAAATCCGGTAGATCTTTCTCCAATTCTATATTGAGCGCTATCCCGGCTTGGCGAAGGCCATGCCCACAGACGTCCAAAGCCGTCATGATAATCTCATTCATCGATGCCGGCACGAGGGTCATCGGTTTCTGACGCGCAATGGCAAGGAAGGTCTTTACGATGCGCGCGCACCGCTCGGCGGATTGGCTGATTTTATCAAGCGGCGCTTTGAACGCTGGGTCAGTGATATCTTCTTGCAACATGAGCGCATGTCCGACCACGACAGCGAGTGGGTTGTTCAACTCATGTGCCACGCCCGCCAAAAGTCCGCCCATCGCGCTCAGTTTTTCATTCTGATGCGCAATGTCTCGGATGCGGATAAGCTCGTCGCGTTGAGCATGAAGCTGGGTCAGATCATAGGCCGAGGCGAGGATGACTCTCTCTTGCTCATACTCGATCAGTCGTGCGTGAGAGATGACAGGAACGCGGTTGCCGTCTTTGTCGCGCAAATCGCACTCGAAATTGTCGACCGCACCTGTCGGGAGTAATTCTGCCAGGAGCTCTGAGCGCTTCTCTGCGTCCGCATATAAAGTGCGCACGTTTTCCAAGACACCGAACTGGTCGGTGCTGTAAGGCGTCTGGTAAATCACGCGACCATCTTCGACGCTGCTCATTAGAATGTTTGCGGTGCACGCATCCAGCACATTGCGAAGCAGAGCTTCGGTTTCTATTCTAAGCGCATCTGCTTCGTATGCCTCGGTGACATCTGCGGCCGTTAGGATGAAACCGCCTTCCGGCAAAGCACGTGCCTTTAGACGAACGCGTTGACTAGATCCATGCGTGACATCTTGCGTGAAGGGCTCAATCAGACCACCGATCAGCTGAAAGTTAAGTTGGTCAAATCCTGCGCCACGGCCTTTGCGCTTGGCTTCATCCATGAACATTCGCCAGGCACCGCCCGAGATCAAATGCGAAGTCGCGCCATCGAAAATTTGCATAAATGGCTGATTAACGAGCACAAGAGCATAATCGGCGTCAAATATCGCAATCCCGTCTTCGAGCGAGTCGATCGCCCGGGACAGAAACAGGGCCGTGTCACCGGTCATCTGGCACCTGTTGCGGTCGCTAACCGCTTCTGCTTATTCAGTTTTGATCCCATTTGGCCGCCCCTATCTTTTTCAAGTTGAGAATAGTAAGAAGTCAGAAACGTGCAAAGCCTCGTGCGTTGTTTTGGGGAATGACACATGGCCAATTCGCTTTTCGACAAGTATGGCGGCTTCGCTGCTGTGAATAGCATCGTGATCGAATTTTATAATAGTGTGCTTGATTCCGATGAAGTCGGCCCATTCTTCGAGAATACCGATATGGAAAACCTGATCGATCACCAAACCAAGTTCATCTCGTTTCTTCTCGGCGGTCCAGTTTCTTACCCCGATGCCAAGCTGAAAGCAGCACATGCCAACCTCGAAATTCAGGCGAACCATTTTGACTCGGTTAAGACATTGCTTGGCGAAACGCTCGCCGATTTCGAAGTCGAGGCTGCCGATATTGACGTGGTCCTGGAAAAGATCGAGTCGTATCGATCCTTGATCGCGGCTTAGACGATGGCGATCGCGTCGATCAATGAGCAGCTCCTGAGAGCGGTCGGTGTTGGCATCGCCTTGTTCGATGGGAATACAGGCAATTTGCAATTCTGCAATGATGTGTTTGGCGAATGGTTCGACGATGCGGGACCAGGCGTCGCGATTACGGCTTTGTTCCCGGAACTCGATCTGAACGATGTCAAAACCAATATTACGACTGGCGGACGGCATTCGGCTGAACTGAGTTTTCGTCGCAATCGACGCACGCTCGTACTGGCGCAAATCATCTCTCGAGCGACCGTTGGCGATGAGTCTGTCTATGTCATGGAATGCCAGAACATTACCCGCATTCGCGAACTGGAATCGATGCTGGCGAGCTACTCGAAAATGGTTGAGCGCAACACGCGCGAAATCCAAAAAGAGAAAGATCAGGTTGAAGAGCTGTTGCTCAACATTCTCCCGCGCGGCGCCTATGATGAGTATAAGTCGTTTGGAGCCATCACGCCAAAACGATATGAAGACGCTTCGGTCCTGGTTCTGGATTTCGTTGGCTTTTCGAAGATGGCCGAGCAATTGGCACCCGCGAATCTGGTGAGCGAATTGAATGAGCTCTACACCGCCTTTGACCAAATTGGTGAGCAGCTCGGGTGCGAGCGCATCAAAACCAATGGGGATACGTATTTCTGTATTGCAGGGCTTGAGGATTCCGACCTCGACCATCGCGGCGCGATCATCAAGACCGCATCCTTGTATCGGCAATACTTGCAGAAGCGAAATGCCAGTTCGGAAGTGGACTGGGTCTGCCGTATCGGGCTCGGCAGTGGTGCTGTGATTGGCTCTGTGGTTGGGGTCAAGAAATATGTCTTTGACGTCTTTGGCCCAGCGGTGAGTGATGCGGTTGCGGCCAATGCCGCGGCTGGCGATTTTGAAGTCATCGCTACGGACGCCTTCGCCGCAGAAGGCAACACGGCGTCTCAATTTGCGCCGTCTAAGCCTGGAATGCAGGTCTTGATCGCCGACTGATAATTGCAAACTGGGTCTACAATTATCAGCCTTTGAAGCGAGTCCGAGTGAACATGTTGCGACATAGCAAAATGATCATTCAGATTAGTGCCGACCCGCGAGCCGCGCACGACGGCGACGACGGCTTACGAGAATGTTTGGACGCTCTGTCTCTTCTTTGCTCGGCTCAACGACCGGTGTGATGATTTCATTCGGTTGAACCGGACGCAGATGCGTTGGCGTGATCTCGATGACAGGGATCGGCGCGTATTCGGTTTGGACTTGGTTTAACATTGGGTTTCTCCATTAGCATGTTCACGGCATCAGCGCCGATGAAAAGACCTTAGAGGACCAATGTTTCTGCCAAACGTCGCCACAAGCAGAGTTTTGTTTCAATTGTTTCAGAACCTGGCAGAGACTGTGGCGGCATGGGTTTTCGCCACATTTCAATGCGATTTTCGGCGTTCGAAAAGAGATTTGGCGACTCGCTTAGGCGTGGCCAGTGTCGCCGTTTACTTTTCTGTTTGGGCTGGTTTAGGGACCGCGATGGTCCCCAACCGCTCGATCTTCTCAACCGAGTCAGGTGTGAATTGCTGCGTGCGGTCTGGGGCATCATTCGGCCGTAGCCACCGATCAGGGAATTCAGCGGCTTCCGACCGGTCTTCGTGTCGAAACACGGTGCCACTGCTGGTGCGCTCGGTGTAGCGAATGAGATTCTCGCCATTCACATTCTGTACGCCGCGAAAAAGGGCTTTGCGCAATTCAATCTTTGTTTCGATGGCTGCTGGGTCATCGATCAGATTGTTCATTTCATTCGGATCATCAACAATGTTGTACAATTCCTCAAGGTCCCAGACCCCGTGATATTGAATCAGCTTATGAGTTGGTGTTCGGATCGCGAATGTCGTTGGCGTATGGGGAAAATCATACTCCCAAAAATACTCATAGAAGAGGGTATCTCGCCAAGTCTCGTCTGACCCCTTCTCAATCAATGAAGCCATGCTGCGGCCTTCATAGTGATCTGGTGCTTTCAGCCCCGCCCATTCTAATATGGTGGGCGCGATGTCGAGATTTGCGACCACTTCGTCGATCTTCAAGCCTGGGTCTATCTGAGATGGCGCATACATGATGAGCGGCACCCGCATCGATTCCTCATAAGCGTTGCGCTTATCAATCAGCCCATGTTCGCCAAACATGAATCCATTGTCGCCCATCAGAATGACGATCGTGTTTTCGCTTAAGCCTTGCGCCTCGAGCCACGCCAGGATTTCTCCGAGGCTTTCGTCGACGGCGCTGAGTGACCGATTATACGCGCGCCGATACTCGCGAATATCAAGATCTGAATGATACGGAAAGTCCACGCCGTGCCAGCTATTGCGCTGATTCTGGACCCACATGGGTTTCCCGTTTCGATTGGCGGGCGTATCCGCGCCGCTGTCCGGTAGATCGGGTAGGCGGTCCGCATATTGGTCTTGATGGCGTTCAGCAGGAATAAAATCCGCATGCACAGCCTTGTGCGAGAGATAAAGCATAAACGGTGTGTCCGGATCGACAGAATTAAGCCAATTCATCGCATAATTGGTCAGTTCGTCTGTAATGTAATCGGTCTGTGGGGTGCGCTCGCCGTTCACGTTAAGCCAGGACTGTTGACCATTATTAATCGGCCGATAATGGCCCTGGCCCTTAAAGCTAACCCAATGATCAAACCCTGGCTGGGGGGCATCGCCATGCGCGCCCATGTGCCACTTGCCAATAAAGGCGGTTTGGTACCCCACGGCCTGCAAGCGTTGCGGAAAGAACTCCAGGTGAGAGACATCAACCTTATTATTATCCACCACGCCGTGGCTATGCATGTACTGACCGGTCAACAAGGTCGCGCGCGATGGTGAGCATAAAGACGTTGTCACAAACGCGTTTCGAAAGTGCACGCCTTCATGGACCATCAAGTCCATGTTCGGCGTATCGAGGTTTGAGTCCAGGGCTCCGATCGCGTCATACCGTTGGTCATCTGTTAGGACGAAGACAATGTTTGGTTTCTTTGACGCTGCAGGTTGCGCGACTGCTGGCGAACTCAGTCCAGTGCTACAGGCCGAGAGTGTGAGCAGGGCGCTCCACAAACCACCCGCGACCAGAAAGCGAAATCGAATAGACACGGCTTCTCCCCAAACAAGCACGTGAAAAGTGCTGTCGCTGATCGCCGCTGAACCGACGACCAAATTTCTATCCTGGCACCTTAAGGCCTTCGCGCTATGAAACCACCCGATTTTCTCGAAGCGCTACTCAATATCCCAGAATTCTCGAGCTCAACGATGGACGCGAACCAAGAGGTAAGATAGAAAAACCAAAGAAATAAACGAGTTGGAGCAAACGCGTGGCACAGAAAAAGGGTGGTGATCCAGTGCAGAAAGCGGTCGCGTCGTTGGAAGAGCGCGTTAATGAGCTTGGCAAAGCTGTTTTCGGGTCCGACAATTTTGGCAAAGTCATGAACTCGGCCGTCACCACGCAAGCACGCGTTCAAAAGCGGTTCACGGATCGCATGGGGAAGAACCTTCATTTCTATAATATGCCGACGCAGGAAGACATTGTCTTGCTCGCCGAACAATGCGGTCGGATCGAAGAGCGAATAGTCGGGATCGAATCGATGCTGCACGAACTGTTGGATAAAAAGACAACGGGCACCCGCTCGGGGCCGGCGCGGACAAAAAAGCCAAAATCCGCCATGCGTTCAAAGGCGTCGGGAAAAGAGTGACCGCCTAAGCGGGAGAGACTGTTTTGGGCAAGACGAAAGAAAAGGAAAAGTCGGCGGGCGATCGCATTCGTCAACTCGTTGATCGAACCATTCAGCGCAACATCAACGGCGTTTCTTATTTCTTGTCGGACGACCCTCCCGTTGGTCAAACGCGAAAAGACACCATCCACAAACGCGGAACGCTACAGTTGTTTCATTATCGACCGCTCAGCGATGAAGTTTACAAGACGCCGATTCTGATCGTCACACCCACATCCAATCGGTCTTACGTGCTGGATATGATGCCTGGCGTGAGCTTCGTCGAGTTTCTGTTGAAGGCGGGTTATGATGTTTTTCTGATGGATTGGCAGCCGCCGCGGCCTGAAGAGAAAAAGCTATCGCTGCAAGACTATACCCAGACCTTCATTCAGGAGTGTCTCGACATCGTCCTGAGAGAAACCGGTGAAGACGAAGTCAGTATGATCGGCTATTGCATGGGCGGCGTGCTCGCCACAATCTTTGCGGCGTCGATGAAATGCGCGGGCGTGCGCAATCTCGTTTGCTTCACCACGCCGATCGATTTCCATGAAATGGGCATGTTCACGAAAGTCACGGATCAAAAACATTTCGAAGTCGACCGCATGGTTGACTTGATCGGAAACGTCCCGCCCAATTTCGTTTTTCAGGGATTCCAGATGACGGCGCCCGCTGGTCAGTCGGCTGCTCAAATCACGCTCTGGCGCAATATGTGGGACAGCGATTTTGTCGAGAATTTTCGGAAATATGATCGCTGGAGCAATGACATGTTGCCTCTGGCTGGCGAGTATTTCCGAGAGACCGTGAAAGAGCTGTTTTGGGAGAATGCCCTCTACACGGGCAAGCTCATGGTTGGAGGGAAGTCCGCAAGTCTTGCCAATATAACAGTGCCGATTTTCCATGCCTGTGCCGAGCATGATTCACTGGTCCTGCCGGCAGCTAGCGCGCCCTTGATCGAGTTGGTTGGGTCGGAAGACAAAACAGCCATTGTCTTGAAAGGCGGTCATGTCAGTTTGGTCTGTGGCGCCAATGCGGTGGGGCGAATGTGGCCTGTACTGGATGACTGGCTGTCTGAGAGGTCTGCATGACAAATTCTGAATATCCAAAAACACTCTCGATCGGGAGTCAACAAGTCGTGCTTCGATTGCCTGAAGCTGCTGACGCCAAGCGTGTCCATGGGTTCGCGGTAGATTTACCGGATCATGATTTGCTATACCTGCGTCGAGACATTTCCAAGCGCCCGGTGGTTGACGCCTGGTTCGAGAGCATCCAGGCGGGCGAGAGTTTAGCCATCTTGGTCGAGCAGGATGACCAATTAATTGGTATGTCTGGCATGATGCTCGACCGGAAATCCTGGTCTCCGCATGTTGGCGAAATCCGCGTTCTTCTTGGGCCCGCGGCGCGCGGCAAAGGTCTTGGTCGTGTCATGATCCAGGAGAGTTTTGTACAGGCGATAAGTGCCGGTGTTGAAAAGATTATCGCCCAGATGACATTGGATCAGGCGGCGGCGCGCGCTGTGTTCGAAGAGATGGGGTTTCAACAAGAAGCTTTATTGAAGGAGCACGTACGTGACCGAAACGGTGACGATCACGATATCATTATCATGTCGTGCAATGTGAGCACCGCATCCGCGCGCTTGGCGGCGCATCGTTAGCACGTTGCGGGAAATCCTTCGTGGAAGGGAAACTCAGCTCAGTTGGTTTTTGAAGAAAGCAGGCTCATCCAATTCAGTAGATGACACCTCTCAGAATTGTCGTTTCTTGTAAATCCGATTGGTCTTCTTACGGATCGTTAAGGGCATCGCCGATTCAATATTCCTGACGATTTTGCCGCTTGTCGATCAGGTCCTGGACGACTTCTGGCTCCGCCAAGGTCGATGTGTCGCCGAGATTGTCGAAGCTGTTTTCAGCGATCTTGCGCAGGATACGGCGCATGATCTTGCCGGAGCGGGTCTTTGGCAAGCCGGTTGCGAACTGGATCAGATCCGGTGAGGCGATCGGCCCGATCTCGGTCCGGACATGCTGGACCAGACTTTTCTTCAGCTCATCACTCGCTTCGACGCCGGCGACTGGCGTGACATAAGCATAAATGCCCTGGCCTTTAATGTCGTGCGGATAGCCGACCACAGCCGCT
>JBCBUI010000016.1:0-68602 GCA_039818185.1 Pseudomonadota bacterium | reverse complement strand
TGGGGTCCATGGCAGGAACGCGCCTCTGAGGGCATTGGTGAGTGTGGTCCTTAGACCCCAGCCACCCAGTCGAGCTGGGCGCAGCGGTGCGCTGGCGTCTGCGGAGAGTTGGGTGATGGCGTGTTCAAAGATCTGAGGACACAGCGCATCCACATCGCTTGGTGAATAGAAGCGCTCATAAATGTCGTGAGCGGCGAAATTCCGGCCCATGCCTTCAAAGTACGGCACCCAAGCCCGGCCATAGCGATCGACCTGGACAAAGGCTTGTCGTCCGGTCTCAGCGCACCAGAGATCCACACGCCACAGATTCAAAAACAGGATCGGCCAGAAATAGACGGCGACCTGTTTGTAATGGGCAAAGAGATAACGGTGGATGATCATGGGGACGACTATACATCAGGCTGAACCCCGTCGGATTCGCAGCACCTCCATTCCGCATTGCAAGCGCACGCTGCCCCCATGGCGGCTGGGGATCAGCTCGACCGCCATGGGTCCTGACTTACGTCAGCAAGCCGGAAAGAGGTGGATCTTTCCCTCAAAAAAACGCGCTCATCCCCGCGCAAGCAGGGACCTCGTGCCACACGTGCAGGAAGCCCCGAAGAGATCCCCGCCTGTGCGGGGATGCGCGGCGAGCCTAAGCGCTTGCTTTCAGCAAGCGGCGACGTTGTACAGAGCTCGGAATACCCAGGCTTTCGCGATACTTAGCCACTGTGCGGCGGGCGATTTCGATCCCGAATTCTGTCAGGATCTCGACGATCTTGTCATCAGACAAGACTTTATCGCCCTCTTCATCGATCAATTGCTTGATCCGATACCGCACAGCTTCTGCCGAGTGCGCTTCACCACCACCCGTGGACGGGATGGCCGCAGAGAAGAAATATTTCAGTTCGAACAGACCGCGTGGAGTCGCCATATATTTATTGCTGGTGACCCGGCTGACCGTGGATTCATGCATCTCGATCGCGTCCGCCACCTGTTTGAGGTTAAGCGGCCGCAAATGCGCGACACCATGCGCAAAGAAGGCATCCTGCTGCCGGACAATCTCGCTCGCCACTTTCAAAATCGTCCGCGCGCGCTGATCGAGCGACTTGATCAACCAAGTCGCATTGGCGGCGCATTCGGAAATGAATTCCTTTTCGGCATCGCGCATGGGCAGCGCGCTGACTTCGGCATAATAGGCCTTGTCCATCAAGACGCGCGGTAAGGTCTCGCTGTTCAGTTCAACGGCGAACATGCCGTTCGGCAATTCCTTGACGAAGACATCCGGCGCCACAGCAATCGTCGCTTCTGTGGCAAAACCAGAGGCCGGGCGTGGGCTGAGCGTGCGCAGCTCAGCCAGCATGTCCATGACGTCTTCCTTGTCGACATTGCAGACTTCAGACAGCGCCTTGATGTCATGCTTGGCGGCGAGGTGCAAATTATCGAGGAAAGTCTGCATGACCGGGTCGAGCCGATCGCGTTCTTTCAATTGCAGCGCCAGGCATTCAGTCAAATCGCGCGCCATGACACCAGTCGGGTCAAAGCCCTGACAGACCTCCAGAACCGCTGCGACATTGGCGGGATCGGCGCCGAGCACGTCGGCCACTTCAGTCAGCTCAACTTTACAAAAGCCGGCATCATCGGTCTCATCAATCAGGCGCGCGCCAATCAGACTGTCGGCCTGGCTGAGCCCTGCCATCGCGAGCTGATCATGCAGATGTTGATGCAGAGACTTTTCGCTCGATAGCGAGCCTTCAAAATCAAAGTCTTCACCACCGCCGCGGCCAGAGCCGACACTGGACCAGTCGGTGCTGGCGGATGGCCCGGACTGACTGTTCGCGGTGCGCGCCTCATCCGAACCAGTGCCGGACTCATACATGTCGCTGTCAGAGGCATCGACGGCGTCGCGGGCTGTGCCCATGCCGTCAGAGCCATCCAAAGACAGTTCATCGCGGCCTTTGGACTTGTCGACATCGCCATCAAATTCTTCCGGCGCAGCATTTTCGCCGCGCTCGAGCAATGGATTCTTTTCGATTTCTTCCGCGACGAACTCAGCCAGTTCGATATTTGAAAGTTGCAACAGCTTGATCGCTTGCTGCAGCTGTGGCGTCATCACCAGGGACTGGCCCTGGCGCATATCTAAGCGTTGATAGGCACTCATGGGTCCGCCCTCTACGCCGCAAATCTCTGGCCGAGATAGACCCGGCGGACGTCTTCGTTGCGAAGCACCTCATCCGGCGCGCCTTCAAACAGGACGCTGCCTTCATAGATGATCGACGCGCGATCGACGATTTGCAGTGTTTCACGCACCTGGTGGTCCGTGATGAGCACGCCCAGACCGCGCTCTTTCAAATAGCCAACCAGATCGGAAATGTCCGAAATGGCGAGCGGATCAATGCCCGTAAACGGCTCGTCCAGCAGCATGAAGGCCGGGCGCGACGCCAATGCGCGCGCGATCTCCACACGGCGGCGCTCACCCCCGGATAGGCTCGTAGAAGGCTGTTTGCGCAGATGCGTGATGTGCAACTCTTCGAGCAGGGAATCGACCTGATTCTGGCGTTCAGACTTGTCACGTTCGACCAGTTCAACGACCGCCATGATATTCTCTTCGACATTCATGCCGCGGAAAATGCTGGCTTCTTGTGGCAAATAGCCGAGCCCAAGCCGCGCGCGCTGATACATCGGCAAAGCCGTGACATCTGCGCCATCAATGTGAATCATCCCATCATCGGCCCCGATCAGGCCCATGATCATGTAAAAACACGTCGTTTTCCCCGCGCCATTGGGCCCCAATAACCCAACGACTTCGCCCCGCTGCAAACTCAGCGAAACATCATGGACAACCTGGCGCTTGCCAAATGATTTGGCGAGTCCGGTTGCGACGAGGCCTTGGCCAGTCTGGTCCATATGTTTCGGCTCCTTCAAGTGAATAGCTCCCGCTGAGACACTTAAAATAACAGGCTTAAAATCCGTTTAGGTCGATAGATTGAATTTTATCGACCATTTCCTTCACCCGGGTTGATGACCATTTTGACCTGGCTATTGCCACCATCCAATGTCGTCTTCCCGGCGGCCAGTTCCATCACGAGTCGGTCCCCTTTGGCGACATCTTCGCCGCGCACCAAGGTGATATCACCGGTCAGGGTGATCGTATCGGTTGAAGCGACATAGACGCCCAGATCGCCATTGGCCTTCAAATCCGGCGTCACATAGAAGACATTGCCGCGCGCCGTCATGGTCCGGATATCGCCGAAATTTGAGCCCAGGCCCGTTGTGGTCGTGGTGCTGCCGCCCGCGCCGCCATATTCAATCGTCACAATGTCCGCGCGCAGCCGGGCAGTACCTTGCGTGATATCAACATTGTCGATCAGAACAACTTTACGCTCTTTGTCGAGCACTTCAGAGCGATCCGCGGTGACGCGAATAGGCCCGCCTTCACCGGAAACCTGGGCCACAGCGGTGCCGCTGGTGCACAGCGCGAGTGCGCAAAATACCGCCTTCACCTTCATCTCAGTCATCCTCTACTCATCACCATTCGGCGTCTCCGCGTCTTCTCGTCCGTCCGGATAGATTGTCAAATCCACATTGCCGCGAAAGATCACGCGATCACCTTCGTCTTCAATCTCATAGGAGTCTGCGCGGACATCGCCAAGGGGGCCATTGCCGTTTAGAGGCTCTAATCCTTGCACGCGGCCTTCTTGGACAAAAACCCGGGCCGCTGTCGTGGTAAACTCATAGCCTTCCGCGTCGCGCACTTTCACAGCCTGGAACAGATCGAGATATTCAGCGTTCTGGTAATAGACGCCGACGGGCGCGCTGACCTCTGTGCCTTTATCATCAACCAGGCGCGGATTGGTCAGATTGACCACGCTCGGATCGGCCCGGCGGCGCTGCGCCGCTTCTGCCGTGATCACATAGGCTTCGCCAGCAATGTTGCGACCGGTGAAGCGGGCATTGACCATGGTCACCACTTCGTCGCCCTCGAGCTGATCAATTTGCTGTCCGGCGCCCGACAGGGTCGTTGCTGCGATGGGTCCGATAATCACGCCAGCTGAAATCGCGGCGCCAGCGACAAAAATCATCCGCAACAAGCCGACGGTTGACGAGCGCCGACGCGCTTGCGCCAGGGTCATCTGGCGCTGGGGGGCCCATTGAGCCAGCATTTCGGTATGTGCGGCGTTCATAAGTCTTTATTATGTGAGGAAATCAAGCAGGAACAGGGCTTTGACATGACAGTTGCGTCACACTCGCTCAACTATGTGCAAAAATATCAGTCTCGCCCCAGCCCAGCAGGTCGAGCTCGGCGCGCACCGGCAGGAAGTCGAAACAGGCTTGTGCGAGATCAACTCGCCCCTCCCGCTCCAGCATGGCGTGCAAGCCGAGGCGGATCTCATGCAGGTGCAAGACATCGCTGGCGGCATATTGCAATTGCTGATCGCTGAGCTCGGCCGCGCCCCAATCTGACGATTGCTGGGACTTGTCCATATTCATGCCGATCAGCTCGCGCGTGACATCTTTCAGGCCGTGCCGGTCGGTATAGGTGCGGGCCAGTTTTGAGGCGATTTTGGTGCACCAGACCGGCGCGCAAGCAATGCCGAGCCATTTCTTCATCATGGCCAGATCAAAGCGTGCGAAATGGAAGATTTTGAGGACGTTCGGATCTGCCAGCAGTGCTTTCAGGTTCGGGCAATCATAGCTGCGCTCCAATTGCACCACATGCGCGGCGCCATCACCGGCGGAAATTTGCACCACACAGAGCGCATCGCGCACGGGATCCAGGCCCATGGCTTCTGTATCGACCGCAATAATTGATCCGAGATCGAGGCCCGCAGGCAAGTCGCCTTTATGGAGGGTAATTTTGTTCATAGTCGCGGGATAGGCTTGCTTGCGCAGGCTTGCAAGTCCATCTGCGAAAAGGCGCAGCCAGGACGATATCGATACTTGCCATTGCGCGGCGATATTATTAGGGGTTTTGGCCTCGCGGAGAGGTGGCCGAGTGGCTGAAGGCGCTCCCCTGCTAAGGGAGTATACGTGATAAGCGTATCGAGGGTTCGAATCCCTTCCTCTCCGCCACGCAGTCTAGCCATTTTCAGCGATTTTCTTTGCCTCCAAAATAGTCCCGACTATTCCGTGACTTACGGGCAAATTCTGCAACCAACCTAGTTTAAATCTCTGATCTTTCGTCTCTATTATCGCTTATTCGGCAATAGTCTCTGGCGCCAAATAATTCAGTCAGGTTTGAGGGGCTTTCCCTGATAACACGCTATTTACAGGGAAATACTTGCGTTTTGCCTGTTTACGCCATTTTGGAACGCAGAATTATCTCAATAATACAGTCCGTTAGTCGCGAATTTCCCTAAAAAGCGAAACAGGGAATTCATGATGTCGATCAGGGAACTTTCCTTGAAGAACACGGAAAGGTTTCAAGCTGAACAGGGAACTGGATCTATGCCATGAAAAGCGGGTTTTGATCTTCCCAAGTTGCCGGGATCTGAACTTTCGAAAGCTGATATGCGGAGATATCCGATCGCTGTTTGCCATCGATTATCGCCTGCAGAATCTTGGGCGATAGCAACGCCAAACCGATATTATGCGTGATGTATTCGGGGCTTACCTTTTGAGCCGCTGCGACTTCAGCAATCGAAGCTCCGCTTTTGATTCCGTCGGTCCAAGACATGGCTGCCAAGACCCGTTTGATGAGTTTGTAATCCGGCGCTCTGCCTGGGTTTGGGTTTAACGCAACTCGATTTTCAACACCCCGTCGGCGAAGCGTGAAAAGCGCTGTCACGGTCCGCGCCCTGTGCAATTGGATTGAGATGCTGAGCTGACCGGGCTGGACGTCTACCCGCGAGACAGATTCAAACAGCTCTGTATCTGTAGGAGATCGATCGACTTTCTGTTCAAAGTAAAGTGTCACGTTTCGGTCGGAGTGAAGCGCAGCTAATACTCCCTGCTCTATCTCGGATGCTGGCAGTCGCATGCCTGATCTGTAGACATAGTATCGATATCGCTTACCGGCTTTATTCGCGTGATTGGGCGTGAGTGGATTTCCGTTTTGGTCAAAGACTTTGCCAGCTAACGGAGACGGGTTCTTGTGATTGCGACCCGACTTTCGAGCGACGGCATTTGACTTAAGCTTTTGCTGAACCGAAGTCCAAAGCTCGTCATCTATGATCGCCTCATGCCGACCGTCATAAAGCTTATCTTTATGTTGGATCTTGCCGATATAGATGGCGTTAGAGAGCAGATGATAAAGCCGCCCGCGAGAGAATGGCTTTCCAGAGATCAGCCGCCCATCTTTCAGCGTCCTTGTCTTCGTGTACCATCCAGCTGCATCGAAGTGCTCTTTGAGGCGTCGAACGCAACCGACTTCGAGATAGGATTGAAACGCCGTTCGGACGATCTCAGCTTCATTCCGATTGATGATGAGTCCGGTATCGGACTTGTCATAGCCGAGCGGCACCAACCCGCCCATCCACATGCCCTTCTTCTTGGACGCAGCGATCTTGTCGCGAATGCGCTCGGCTGTGACTTCTCGTTCGAACTGGGCAAAAGATAGAAGCACATTAAGGGTGAGGCGCCCCATACTGGTCGATGTATTAAACTGCTGTGTAACCGAGACGAAAGACGCATTGGCTTCATCCAAGCGATCGACGAGTTTGGCAAAGTCTGTAAGCGATCGGGTAAGTCGATCGATCTTGTAGACGACCACCATATTGATCCGACCGGCATCAACCTCTTCCAATAGTCGCTTCAGAGCTGGACGCTCAATTGTACCGCCTGAATGTCCGCCGTCATCATAATGGGCCTTCAGCTCTCGCCATCCTTCGTGACGCTGAGACTTGATATAGGCGCTGCAAGCCTCTCTCTGTGCGTCCAGCGAATTAAAGCTTTGATCCAGCCCTTCGTCTGAGGATTTGCGCGTATAGATCGCGCATCGAATGCGTGTCACGCGCTGACGCCAAAGAAGCGCGGTCCTGACCAACGTGTACCAGTGATTTCCCGCGCAATGGCGCTGAGTGAAGTCCACGTCTTGTCTCGCCAGAGATAGCCTTCTTCCAGCACGTCGACGACATGCTCCTCGCCATTCCACTCACGCACAAGGCGGGCGCCTTCTTTTGCGATGGGTTTGGGTTTTTCCTTGCTCTCCAACATCTGCTGAAGCGATTGCCGAAATAGAGATCGCGACCGATTGGTTGCCTGCCATTGCGCTTCACAGATCAAGATCCGGCGCATCATCTGGGAACTTAGCCCCGGTGACGGCGCGATGCCGAACGAGTCTTTCCATGAAGACTTCAAGTCCTTTCGACCGGCGCTCTGTAGAGTGTTCACATCCAGCATCATTTCGACCTCCGGATCATAAACCGCGCCGCCGTGCGCTCAGTTTTTGGAAGCCGGTCGATTACGTAGCCACGCTTGCGTAGCCGCGTCATCGCAGCCCGCGTCGTATGCGGCTGCCAATCCATTAGAGATGAAAGCTGCGAGAGCGTTTTGCCTTTGCTTGTTAGAACGGTAACGAACCGGGCTTCTTTTGTGCCTCGGCGAGGTGGATTGAGTGACTCTGACATTTCTTGTCTCCAAATTGCGGAAGCGTTCCATCGCTCCCACTGAGACAAACCCGACACTCTCCGGGCGCGCGTTGATCAAATCGTCAACACACACAGCAATGCTCGGAAATTTGATGAAGTCCAGTCCCTTTGGAAAAAGCTGCTAATTCCTAAAACCGGACATAAGCGCGAACCTGTCTAACGTCCGCTTTGGGTCATAAGCGGACATTCTGATCTTTATCGCGCTTCGGCAGCGAAAAGGCACTTTTTGAATTGATGGGTGTCGGCTCCCGGATGAAAGGCGATTGATTGTGGGCGCTCCATCAATGCATTATCGAGCGCTAAGCATTTTTAATCGTTGCAAAATTCGGAGCAGACTATGGAAGTTTACCCACCCATCTACACAGCTTACCTTGGCGTATTCCTAATCGCGCTGCAGACGTTTCTCGCAGCCTCGGTTGGCGGCTATCGCGGTCGCAAACGCAAAGGTATTGGACACGACAATGACATGGTCCTTGAGCGCAGGGTTCGACGCCATGCAAACATGACTGAGTACGCTCCGATTTTTCTTATCGTGCTTGGTTTGTTTGAATTGTTGGCTGGACAGACGTCCGTAATACTTTGGCTCGGGGTTGCTTTCGCGGTGGGGCGTGTATCGCACGTCATTGGCTTTTCTTCTTCGGCTGGTTCTCATTTGGTTGATGCGAAAGGTGGAAGACTAGCTTTTGTCATCGCGAGAATGTTAGGGGCTGGACTAAGCTTGCTAACGTCTCTGACGCTGGCTGGAGTTTTGGCTTGGCATCTATCAACCATATGAGGGATCGACAAAGTCTGCTCTGGGGCACTTCGACCTGCTTGCCCACGCCGCTTACAGCGTATTAGAGCAAAGTTAGAGCTCCATCACGAGCATCGACAAAATCCGTAAATAACTCTTTCTAGAACCGGAGGTTTTTTAAATGAGCGTCGCCACTTTCAAAATGCTTGCTGACCCAAAAGGCGAAAAAATACCTTCGAATTTGATCCCAAAAGCAAGCTTCACCTCAGACGATAAGAGCGAAACAACGATACCATTTTATCGTGCGAAAGACGGTTCAGTGACGGCAGGGATATGGGAATGCGGTCCGTGCAAACTAGAGATTGATGCCTATCCCGTGGACGAAATGATGACGATCATATCGGGCTCGCTAACGATCACAAATGCAGATGGTGTAGAAGAAACGTTTGGGCCAGGCGAAGTCGTGTTTGCATCCAAGGGTGCCGGCATGACTTGGCACATAACCGAGCGGCTCAAAAAATACTTCATGACGTCGGTTTAGAACGGAGAGGCAACTATCATGGTGAAACCTGCGTTCCTCGAAGCACTGCAGGAAGTCTATCATGGCGAACAATTCGGCGAGGCATTCTTTGAGGCGCTATTGCCTCGTGCAACGGATCAAGAGCAGCGATACATTCTGGGTTCACTCCTTCAACTGGAATCCGAAGGAAAAGCAATTATGCGTCCTGTGCTGACAAAACTGGGGCTCTCATTGGATGAAGACCCAGCGTCGCGACCGCTCGGAGTTAAAAGTGCTGAGATGTTAAACGAGTTGGCGTGGACCGAGCAATTCGCGGCGATGGCGAAGGGAATCCGAGCGAAAGGGCTACCCCAATATGAAGAGCTCGCAGCTCTGATCGCAGAGGACGAAGATTCAGAAGCCTTTGCCTTAGCAAGCTTTATGGGAAAGCATGAGCGAGCGATTCTAGCTGCGTCCGAGAATATTGCCGCCGGAAGGTCTGATCCGATCGCACCCGTTGTCGAAATCCTCCATTTTCCTTTGATCGGTGTGGCCGAAAAGAAATAAGAAAGTCCACCCAGACGCCGATAGCGGATGTCCGTTTTGGGTCAAAAGCGGACATTGGACATGCCAAACTCAAAGCGACTATCCGACCATAACGAGCCGGCCATGCTGTCTAAGGCAAGACACGTTCTGCAAGGCGTTTGGTTGCTCGTCGATAGCGGTTTTCAACTCTGATAGCGGTTATGAGGCAAACAGTCCCAAAACCAGCTATAGCCCAAGCGACTGCGTCAGACGTCGGTGTGAACATACCGACGAGGATCGCGCCCCATGAAAGCGCGCTGACGAGAATGCATACAGCGAGGACATAAAGCAGACGCGTTAAGCGTGAGATCGATGCGCGTAACGTTTCAATAGGGTCAACGGGGTCTCGACGCCCAATTTCTTCATCATCATTCAGCAGGAAATCGAAAATATCGAACATACTCAATCCTTATTGATATTCAATATATGGTGAATTGTTCGATTTCGCAATAACTTAATATGGTTCAACAGTTTGTATGTCCGCTTTGGGTCAAAAGGCGAACACTAGCGAGTGTCCGACTCGAGGCGAGTTTCAGACGCTGGGCAAAATACTGACTTCGGCGGTTATCTAGATAAGCGCGACCAAATCTGACTTCGGCATATGGGTCCAAAACACCCTTTTAGCTTCAATTGGTTTGCGTCTTTGAGACTGAGCTCAGCGCGATACGTTCTACCGCTCTCAGGATCATAGACCTTGCCGGAACGCCATTGATCTCTGCGCGGCTTGAACCCCCAAACCATTCTGATTCCGATCAGCGGACGATCGCGAAGCGCCTTCGTTGGATTGTTGATGTCCGTCTCGCTATCTGCCGACACTGGATCGATCCATATGAGGTCGCCACATGGGGTTCCGTCGCCGCAATCGGTGATTTCAATTCGTGCATCTTTCTCGGGGGTTTCCCAGACGCCGAGGACGCCCATATTCGGTTCGCTCATAGCCGGTAAGGCCAGGAGCAAAGAGCTTAGCGAGAGACTCGAGAGACGTATCATGTGCCTGTCCTTTCAGCATTTACGGAGATGGGCGTGACCGTTCGGTCATCTTCGACCCATTCGGCAAGATAGGGCGCGCATATCTGTTCTAGCTCGTGCCAAAAGTCTTCCGAATGTCGCTTCGCCTTTGCGGCGTCATCGGGGCCGAGCGTCATACGTCCGTGTTTGTTGTGAATGTATTCGCCGCTCTCCAGCTGGTCCTGCGTGGCGGCAATGAGACTCGCCTGAGCACCGAGCTCGGGAGATAACATCATCGCACGCTTAATGGTGCCTGCGACGCCATCGGTTGGTCCTTCAAGCGCCGTTGCCACGACGCCTGGGTGAACCGCGATCACCCGCAGGTCTGGGTAGCGTTCTGCCAATTCTGCATACTGCCACAGATTGCCAAGCTTGGACCTGCAATAAGCCGCCAAACCACGCCCCCCATAGGTGAAGTCTGAGGAGCAGTCCTTAGCCAGGACATAGATGTCTCCAGTTGTGCCAACAATTGACGCCTGATCGGACAAGAGCGCGCGTTCGATGAACCTACGGATCAGCAAGTGATGGCCGAGGCAATTCACCGCAAACGCTTTCTCAAATCCGTCCGCAGAGAGGCTGTGTTGATGCGGAGAGATTCCCGCATTTGCGCAGATGATATCGAGCTGCCGCCCGTGCCAGCGATCTTCGAACACACGTGTTGCCTGCGCGACGGCGTTAAGATTACCGAGGTCGAGGGGGAGGAAGCCAATTTGACCACCCGTTTGGTGGGCCCAGGTCTCTAAGGTAGCTTCAGTATCACCGCCACCCCTGGCCGCTACGATCACTTGCGCGCCGCGCCGGCTCAATCCTTTGACGATTTCAGCGCCTATGCCGCCAGTTCCGCCCGTCACCAAAGCCAGCTTTCCATCCAGACGCGGCGTTTCCGGGCAGAGTTGTGTCTTGGCTTTCTGATTGATCATGCAGCTGAGTACGCGGCGGTATCTACCAGTTGGACGATGACGAAGGCTGGGATCAAAGAGTCGAGGCATCGAGTAAGCTCCTGTTGTTTACGAATTACATATTTTGTATTATGTAATCTGTCAATTGCCCATTAGGAGAGCGCTTATGTCCATCCAAGACGATTCCATCACATTGGCTCATTCCGCGGAAACCAGCAGAATCCTGGATGAAGCTGAGCGGCAAATCCTATCGCTCCCAACTGGGAAATTGCGTGTAGTCGATGTCGCCGCCGCGCTTGGCATGTCGCACGCGAATGTCTACCGGTTCTTCAAGAACCGAGACGCGCTGTTAGACGGTTTGGTCGATCGCTGGCTGCGCGATGGCGAAGTGCGCGCGGAGAAAGCGATCGCGGATCACGTCACCGCCAGTAATCAGCTCAAACATGTGCTTCTGAACCTGCATGTTCAGACGCGGGCGAAAATCGCTTCAGCGCCGGGCGTCATGGATATTTATCACCGGGCCCTGAACAAACGTTCTGATGCCGTCGAACGGCATCGAGCATTTTTGATTCAAACCTGCGCAGGCATCATCGAACTTGGAATTGAACGTGGTGAGTTTGAAATTGAGAGGACGCAGATTCCCTCCGCGCTGATCTTAATCGAATTAGCAACGCGAAAATTCACGCATCCGGTCCTGATCTCTGAAGGGCTGGCAGATGACACACCCGAAGAAGCCGAACGTGTTTTGACGTTCTTTATCGAAGCAATGAAATCTGCGCCTCATTTGTTTGAGCAATCCTGATTGGAGCATCAATTTGAGGGCGTTTTGGGACACTCGCTTACGTCTGCTATGACACCGAAAGCAGACATCGGCTTTCGGTCAATAAGCGAGCAAACGAAGTCTTCCTGTGTTGACCATTGAGTTGTTTGCATTGACCGAGTCAGCCGACATTTTTTGTGTGTTGAATGCGTTAACGCGGTTGCCATAATACTTTCAGCAATCTGAGATCGAACCGTAACAGAACCCCTCTACCCGGCGGCTGTCATTGCACAGCCGATTTCCTCAGGAGGGGTGTCATATGTTCTGGTCTCGGTTTTTCAGTTTCAGACCGTTCATTTTGGCGACGGTCATGATCGCCGCATCGCCTTTCGTGTCTCACGCCGATAACAAGGCTTCGGGTGAGGCGGCGTTGCCCGCTCACAAAATTTTCGCCGTTGGACACCGCGGGGCGCCTTCGCATGCGCCGGAGAACACAATTGCTTCGCACAATGCCGCAATCGCACTGGGTGCGACTGTGGTGGAATTTGATGTTCGCTACACGAAAGACGGTCATTTTGTCGTCATTCACGATCGCACTGTGAACAGAACCACCAATGGTAAAGGTCGCGTCTCGCAATTAACGCTGCAAGAAATCAAAGCGCTCGATGCGGGATCTTGGATGGGGCCAGAGTATACCGGGATCCGAGTGCCGACACTTCGAGAAGCGTTGCGAAACATAAAGGGCAGAGCTGCAGTTGATATCGACTTCAAGGGCGGGCCATCCAACTCTGGTGATCTCCTCGCGAAAATTTTGGATGAGGAAGGGTTCCGAGACGGCCCGCTGGTTACAGTATTTGCCCGGTCGTGGGATTATAAAAAATTGACGGGGGTGATTGGCAAATATCAGCTTCGCCCGCACTATCAGAATAAAGCGCACACGCAAAAAGTGGCTGTTGAAGACGGCATTGAGGTTATGGGCTTGCGGCGACGGTCGTTTAGCTTCCGTACAGCGCGCACAATTCGCAATAATGACCTGGTTCTTTTCTCGAATGTGATGGGATTCTCTGATGGACCGCGCGGATTTTCGGACAGTATCAAAGCTGGCGCTCGTTTCATTCAAACAGACCATCTTGATAGACTCACGCCCTATCTGGCTGAGCGCGGCCTCTTGGAATCATGTATCCCCTCCCGAGATTTCAGGTGTTGGCATGGCGCAGAAGACGAAAACCAAGGGCCTTACGTGCTCACGAGCTTGGACCTCGGTCAGTGAACAAATTTTCTCTGGCCCGCGTTTGCGGCCCCTCCTGCACTTCGTAAGTCTCCATTCTGGGCATTTTAATTCGCACGCTAATGTCCGCTTTGACGCCGAAAGCGGACTCGAGTGCGCTGGAAAGCAAGAGTCAAAATGAACCAGTGTATCCGAGCAGAAGGCTAACGCGTCAAAATAGGTTCAAAAGTGTCCACTGCCGGCATCTCATTAAGCTCTGTACCCCATCCCTCATGCGACAGGCTTATCGGATTGAAGTTTGTATCCAGCACCGCAACCGATAAACCTGCGAGCTTTCGCATTCTCTCTAACAAGGGGTCTAAGGGCAGCACGTTGATGGCGCGGCTTTCACTCGCAAAGCCAATAGTGTTTGCAACCTCTAGAGCTTGTCTTTGTCCATCTACATACCCAACACCCGCATAAAACAAAAACACAAAACCTGCTGGATCGACGCGTTCGTTTGTTAAGTTGAGACCAGCGTCATCAGATTGTGGTATCAAGTGAGAGAAGAGCCAATCTATCTGTTCATGCAATTGAGCTAACGTTAGATTCGAATGCGCTCTGACCTCAAAGCCGCACTCTTGGAGAAAGTCGCTCCATGCATCAGCGTCGCGCTCTGTGTTTGGCAGCATCTCTTTCTCTCCAAAAAGACTCGAATTTGAGATGCATAGCGCGCGCCGTTTCCAACTGACCGGCAACCGCTTCATGAAAACGTCTGCATCTACGTTTGTCGACAGATATGGCTGCTGGGGAAAATCGGAACGAATACGATCGTGCGCTTCCAGCAACCCTCCTAGCAAAGACTGATTGGGATTACCCAAAGCCGTCAGCACGGCTTTCGTATAAGGGGAGTTTTCGCCAGGTGGACCATCCGAAGCGATTACACCGGGAGAAGACGCATACGCCGTTATTTGACCCGAAATATTAGTGTTAAGTGCTTGCTCAGTGATACTGTCCTCTATTGCCTGTTCTCGTGCCAATGCGGCAGCGGTTTGCGCGCGTCTGAATCGGTTCTCTGCATCGTTCGCCCATAGCGCTAGTCCACTTGCTCCAGCAGTAAGCGCTCCCGCCACGCCTACTCCCATCACACTTCTTCGCGAAAGTCGTTTCAACGCGACCTCACGCTCTTCCATCGCGACTCGGGACTGTTCAATAATTGATTCACGCTCTGCCAGATTTGCGGCTTCCTCAGATCGTCGGCGTTCTTCAGCGTCGCGGCTGGATGAGAGAAAATCGAGAACTATGTCCGGAATCGACTCATGGACAGGTTTGCTGGCCTGCCAATCGATCGCCTCGGACAAGAGTTCAGCGCGCAGAAGGGAAGACTCTCTATTCAGATCGTCGGAGCGACCCGCCCAACGGACAGCTTGTTCTTGCAATCTTGTTCGCTCACGCAACCATGCCAAGTCAGTTCGTAGCGCCCGATCAAGCTCGATGAACCCTTTTGTCTGGTTCGAGCCTGGTACTTTGGGGTTATTCCAACAGTGTATCCAATCAATGCTCGCGAGCGCCTGGGGAACCACGACGCCATCCGAAAGATCAGCTATTGTGACCACCAATACCCGTTTTAACAATCTGGCGGCTTCTGATATTTCCCAAGCACAGATTTGCGAGGTCGCAGACTCGTCCGATAAAATGAACACCACCGTATCGCACGCGAGAATCATTTCTCCGAGACGCTGCTTGAACGCTTCGCCTTTGGCGATCGAGTGACGGTCGATCAGAACCTCATGCTGCTTGTCCGATAATGCCAATTCTAGCTCATCCGCAAACCCGACTTGGGCTCGCGAGTACGAGATAAAAACCTTCAGTCTTTCGGAAGTAGGCACCAACACTCAACCTCACTCAGTTATCCAACTCAAACACTACATTACCAGGATCAATTCAAGTCGCTGGGGCAGCAAGTTGAGTTGCTAACAAACGAGCATTATTGCTTATGGCAGCTACTCAGCGTCGCATTCCAACGTCCGCTTTGACGCCGAAAGCGGACATTCAGCTTATGTCTCCTTTTGCTCGCCTTTGAGAAGCGACCAGAAATTAATCTGGGAAAGAGTCTTTGGCGCTAACCTATATGACTTTTCTCAGTTGTAGCGAACTAAGTTTACATATGTAGCGAGTGTGGCATATCTGGATTTTCAAAGTCTCCGTCTCAGCGGAATAGACCGTGGGACCGCATTGAACGCGCACACTCCCATCATCGAAAGGCAATAAAATGGAAGTCGCATTTTCGGAACTAAACTGGATCGCAATCATCGTTGCTGTGGTGGCCGGCCAAGTGCTGCTTACTCTGTGGTTCACCGTACTTTTTGGGGATCCATGGGCGAAGGCATATGGCGCCGAAAGCCGGGCTGCACATACTAAGGACGTGCCTGGGAGCGCTTATGGGGTCGGATTTGCGTGTATGGTCGCCTTGGTGCTCGCGACCGCATTTCTCCATCAAGCTGCAGGGGTCACCGATCTAGCTGGCGGCTTGACCTTTGGACTCATCGGCGCCGTTGGTTATGGTTTGGCGACGGTCCTTCCCGGATACGGTTTCCTGCTGAAGTCTGCAGCTGGCCGGATCGCCGCGGGAAGCCAGGCTTCGGCGATCCTGTTGGTTTCGCTCATCCTCGGGGCCTTTGGTTAGATTAAAGTCGGTGTGGTGGTATTTTGAGAGCGCGCAAAGAGAATGCGGATCGAATGTCTCCTTCTGCTCGCTAACATGACTCCGCGAGGGCGCGTAAATTATCCATGCGCCACTCAAAGTTCGACCGGTACTCTGGCAAGTCTTCCGGGTCTGAAACGGCCGCGCTTTCCTCATAAACTCCTTCTGGAAACCACTTACTGTACATCGATGCCATTTCAATCTGAGTCTTTAATTGATGTAGCCTGACATTGAAGAACCGCGCATCTCTCAAAAAGTGAGATTGATCGGCGTAAGGGGCGTACTCTAAATCTCGCCACTTGATGCCTGGTCTGGCTAAAAATTCATTGAGTGTCGTATCGAACCGAACTTTGCGAATTTCCAATTTGGGCGACACACCCAAGCGCGCCCGGAACGCGCGCTCTAAAGTGCGTCGTTTGGTAGACGTCCTTTCGGCAAGATCGGGGACGCTGAGATCGCCGCGATCGTTCACCAGATGGTAGAGGGCAGGCTCGACAATGGTCACATCAAGCGCTCGGTCTAAAGCCAAAGAAAGCGCTTGATTTGATATCTCTACCATTTCCCGCATGCTTGATGTTGCGCTCAACTCGCGGGCCAGTGTGCGGACCCACGGGATATGATCCCAAGACATGAAACGCCCATGCTCCTTTCGCGCGTCCAGCCGCAACAGGCGCGTCATTGTCCCGCGCGAGAGTGCGATCTGCCAGAATTGCTGGCGGCCATAAGTTGAGACACGCGTGCTGACAGCTTCTGACAAAACCGCCAGACAGCGTTCGGAATAAAACTCATTATTGATCTGGATTGGCGCGCTACCGGACAGGCGAAAAAACAAGCAATCGGACATCGACAGATGGTGATCCATAGCCATCACGTCGATATGGGCATACTCTCGAACAACGCGTTTGGCTGCTCCACTCGGGAAAAAGTGGTTGATCTCTCCTTCAAACTTATCCGGAGTCGAATGCGTCATCCCGTCTCCTGCAGTCCCGTGCCAGTTCCTGATGCGCTAGATCGATACTGATCGTAGTCTCGCTCATCCTTATAGAAGTTCCACCGTCCCAGCCACCACAATGCGAAAAGCGACAATAGCATCGGAATGAATACCCCTGAAAACGTCAACGCATACACAACTTGGGGCGACTGCGTGTCGGCATCCGGATTGTAGCCGCTGGTTTGTAGGGCGATCCCGAGCAACAGTCCGACAATCGCCGCTGCAACTTTCCCGACCAGCTCGAAAACAGTGACATAAAGCCCCTCGCGCCGATGCCCTGAGCGATCCGCATCGTAATCGACCAAATCACCCATGATCGGATAGATCACCAATCCGGACGCTTCAGCGAGCCCGCCCATGGATGCGATAACGAAAAACAGCACGAAGGCCACGGAGGTCGGTAAGAACGGCAATGTACAAGCGAGCGCAAACGCCGCGACCCAAAACCAGATGCCCGTTTTCCAAACCGCGACCATTCCAATGCGCGTATTCAAGAGAGAGAGCGCTGGCATACCGAGCGCGAGTGCGACGTAAAAGGTACCAAGCACAAGTGGGAAATACGCTTCGTCGCCCAGAATGACATCTACTAGATAAGGCGTGTTGAAAGTCAGTGACACGAGAGCCAACACTTGCAGACTCTGCACGAGCAAGATGCTGCGATGATAGGGGTTGCCCAGAACATCCGATATCATCCGCCAGACCGATGTCTCTCGCGGGCGATGTGCGGAAGATGGTTCTGGAAGTAACCCCATTCCCCAAATAGCCAGAGCAAAAATAATTATACTTGGCCCGATCAACACCCAAAATAGAGTCTCGCGAGGAGCATCATTGGTCAGGATGAATCCCAGCCCCAATATCGCGATCAAACTCGACAGCAAAATGGGCAAGGCTTGCGCGATAATCGCCCACATTCGCTTATTGGCGCTTAGAAAGACTTCAAGCCCGAGCGCTTTGAGCGGCACATTCACGAGCGTCGCGCCCAAACGGTAGATTAAAAATCCAATCAACAGCCAGGCAAACAGAGCTGTACCGGACAGTACCGTCGGAGGCAGCCAGATCACAAAAGCCATGAGCGCGAATAGTATGAGACCTATTCGCATTATCGGTTTGCGGCGTCCGTTCACTTTGCGACGTCGGTCAGTATATGCTGCAATCACAGGGTCCGTCACGCCGTCCCAAATCGTTCCGATGGTCAGAATTGCGGCGATTGCAATGGGCGCGATGAGCAAGACGTCTGTCGCCCATTTCATATAGTAGATGCTCAAAGCAGATATAATGCCCGTTGGAAAATAGGCTGCAAAGGCAAACCAGTAATAGCGGTGTGACTTATCGAAATCGCTCATAGTCTCGATCCGTTTGAGAATGCTGTTCTTCGATCAAACAACACTGCTCTGGGATCGATGTATTGTAAAATTGCGACAAGCTAGGGTCGGAAACCTAATGTCTGGTTTTGCTCGCCACTCGGACATTAACCGTGTTCCGGCAATAGGGGTTTACATCGCGAAATTTCGGTGCGAACAAATAAGAACGGAACCAAAACAAACGGTTTTACGAAGACAGAAAATTTAAATCCACAATTCTGTCTGGAGTAAAACCATGCCCAATACGATCCGTGACCTTCAGGTCAACAAAGTCCCAACTGACGCGCTGAGGCCATATGCTGGCAATGCACGTACACACTCGCGAAAGCAGATCGAGCAGATCGCTTCCAGCATAACGGCTTTCGGCTGGACCAACCCCATCCTTATAGACGAGGGCAATGGCATTGTTGCGGGACATGGTCGCTGGATGGCTGCAAAGCAGCTTGGACTCTCAGAAGTTCCGGTGATTGAGCTTTCCGGCCTGAGCGCGGCGCAGAAGCGCGCTTACATCCTTGCCGATAACAAACTCGCAGAAAACGCCGGCTGGGATGATGACCTGCTTAAGATAGAGCTCGGCGCGTTAAGCGAGATGGAGCTTGATTTCGACATCGGTGCGATCGGGTTTGAGACCTCTGAGATTGATTTGATCTTGGCGTGCGATGAGGAAGCTGACGAGCCCCCTGCCCCGCTGCCTGATCCTGGGCCTGCCATCAGCGAGCCTGGAGATTTGTGGGTTCTGGGTAATCACCGTCTTTATTGCGGCGATGCCCTCAAGGCGGAAAGCTATGAAGCGGTTCTTTTCGATCAACTCGCTGCCGCCATGTTCACCGACCCACCTTATAATGTGAAAGTGGACGGCCATGTCTGCGGCAAAGGCAAGATCAAGCATAGCGAATTTATGATGGCCTCGGGCGAAATGTCGGACGAAGAGTTTTGCGCTTTCCTCGAGACGTTCTGCCAGCAGTCAGGAAATCACTTGATGCCTGGCGCAGTGTCATTCGTCTGCATGGATTGGCGCCACATCCGGGACCTGATCCAAGCCGGCGAACTGGGATTAGGTGAGCTTCTCAATCTTTGTGTCTGGAACAAGATGACGGGCGGCATGGGCAGCCTCTATCGTTCGCAGCATGAATTGATCCCTGTCTTTCGAAAGCCTGGCGCGCGCCACCGCAATAATATCGAGCTCGGCAAGCATGGCCGCAACCGAACCAATGTCTGGGACTATACCGGTGTGCAAGCGCGCCGGGATGAGCTGAAGCTGCATCCGACAGTTAAACCGGTCGGCATGATGGCAGATGCGATCATGGACGTGACCGCGCGCGGTGAATGGGTGCTTGATCCATTTGCGGGGTCCGGTTCTACGCTATTGGCAGCCGAACAGACGGGCCGCAAAGCCGCCTGCATTGAGCTCGACCCGAAGTACATCGATGTGATCATCCGAAGGTTCCAAGACTCAACCGGTCAGCCCGCGAAGCACTCCGTTTGGGAGCAGAGTTTTGATGAAATCGAAAAAGAGAAGGAAGCAAGCAATGTCTGATCAAGATTACGAAGTTGGATATGGCAAACCGCCGAGGCATAGCCAGTTTAAGAAAGGTCAATCGGGCAACACGAAAGGACGGCCGAAAGGATCCAAGAACTTCGCGAGAACGCTTCGAAATGGGATGAACCGGAAGATGATCGTCTCAGAAAACGGCGAACGGCGCAGCATCACGGTGCACGAAGCCTTTGTGCACAAACTCATCGAAAACGCACTTCACGGGAAAACCAGCGACCAGATCAGACTGTTGCGGGAAATGGAACGGCTAACGCCTGACCTGCTTGAAGACCGAAGCGAGCGAACAACCAAGATCGTATTTTCATTCGATGGCGGTGAAGAAGGTCTCAATCTGACAAAGCAGGAAAGGGAAAAAGTAGACCGCTTCCTCGAGCTCATTCGATCTGGGCACGATGTCCCGCTAGATCCGCTAGACTTTTAGAGACGCCAACATTCGATAAGTCCCCAATATGGGAAATTGTCGAAGTCCATTTCACTCCCGACTGAAAACACCTGAGGGTACAATCAAATCAGCAAGACTCTGGTGTAATGAAAAAAGAAGGCTGGCGTTTTATGCCAGCCTTCCAAGTTTGATATGTTTGTGCCTAGGCCGCCTTTTTGAGCGCTTTGCGCGCCGCTTTAAGCTTCGCCTCTTGGCGAGCTACCTTGGCTTTGCGTGAGCGGACTTCTTTTTTCAGTTTCTTGATTTTAGATTTCTTCGACACTTGAAATGTCTCCTCTACTTGGTTGTTTCGTCAGCCCGTCATCAGTCTGATTGGCTATTTGCTCTAAGAAAACCGCGAATAAACCGGCGCACTTCGCGCGCCGCTGTCGTATCGAGTTCATCGCAAAGAGTAACGAACGCATCTCGATCCTCGCCATTGATTCGAATGATCAACTGACTGTCTTTGCGTTGTTTTTTCTTTGATTTCTTATCTGCCATAGCTTCACGTCTAACTCGAGCTGCCGCCTGTATAGCAAATGTATATGCATTGCATATACATAGATAGCAGATCTCGAATGGCACCTCCGACGACTCTAGAAGATTGCGGCAATATATTTATCGCTAGCGGATCCAGAAGCAGTCAGACGCTAGCCAAAAATTCTGTAAACTGATTTACATTGCATCCGTCTCTGAACCGGGATTTGCTTCATCATCGCAAGACATGAGTTTCCCCTCAACGTCACAAGCGGAGATACTGATCACACGGTTCGGAGGCGCTTATAGATCGTGGCGGTGTGCATCGAGTAGATCAATCGCAGAGTATTTTGGATCACGAGAGAACATGTACACATTGGAACGTTTTCACGCGGAGGTTTGTGAGCTTCTTAATCTGGAGGTCTACTCCGATTACTCAGATGCCGACGTATCTCACCTGAATCAGCTAGCAATGCAGATCAGGCAGCGCCTGTCAGATTGCGAGTTTGAACAGAACATCGCCGCAGCTCTATGGGAGAGTTTATCTGGGTTCGAACTGGGCAAAACAGACCCAAAGTACCGCAAAACCGTTGTGTCAAATGCAATGGCGCTCATCGGTGAGACAAATTGAGGCGAGTGTAACTCATCCTCGCTGCTCGCTCCTTGCACCATCGGCCAGTATCCGAAACCGCTTTCTTCGAAACTCGCGTTCTAAAGAATACGAGGTGCGCGACCCAAAAATCAGCCTATGGCAAAAGTCAAAGTATCCATTATGCGGATTTAAGCTGCGGTTTCAGCTCGCGAATGGTCTCTATCTTAAGTCATTCTTGTCACGATACGGGCCCGTTGTTTCGAACCGGCGTGACGGAGTGCCTACGATCGCTCCATTTGTCAGCTTAGTCGGTCCGTCCGAGCTCTTTTCCATCTCAAATTCATCATAAATCTCGCCCGTCGCTAAATAGCTTTGATAGGATAAACGCTTTCCAATCACTTGGATTGCCTGATATGTCGGCGTGTTGTTAGCCCACCGTTGTAATGCAAGGTCGGAACCAAATTTTTTCCGATTGCCTGTCGAAAATCGTTGATCGGTCATCGTTCCGCTCATCGCGCCGGCGATGGATACCACAATCACCAACTCTACTGGATGGGCCGCTTCGATCAACTCTGCTTGGGTCTGAATGGGCAAGCCTCCGCCCAGTTCACGCCCAAAGCTCGCGCGCGTATAACTGTGATTGTGCCCGGCGAGCACCATATCGATTTCGGCGGCTTTTGCGGTCACCAAAAAAGCCTCCTGTCGATCCCGATGATACTCGCCTCTTGCTGGAGCGTTCTCGTATCCCTGTAGCCCTGGTCGAAATGGTGAGTGGTGCATGGCGACTATTTTCCAGGTTGCGTCAGACGCCGCAGACTTGGTTTTCAACCAGCTCATTTGCTCGCCCCACAACGGGCTTGAAGAATCGAGGACAAACAAATGTAAATCCGGACCGTAACGCAGATCATAAACCGTTTCGTGCAGATTGTCTGGCAGCGTCGTTTCAACTGGCAATGTAAATTGCGGTCGCCACAATTCTGTGAGCACCGCCTTGCCATCTTTTGAACCACCCCGCTCCGTATCCAGATATTCGTGGTTACCCGCGACCGGGACGACAGGGATCATCGCGTGTATAAAATCCCCTGCGGCAAACCACTCCGCCCACTCACGATCGCGGTCCCCTTTGTTTACAAGATCGCCAGCATGAACCACGAAGTCTGCATTGGGCGAGCTAAGTAAGCCTTGTCGAAAGACCCGCGCAACATGTGAACGAATGCCGTATTGGGCATCCCCATAGTAAAGAAAACTCACGGGGCCGTTCGCTGGCGCCGTTCTTATTTGGAACCATTCGCTCCATGCTCCTTCATCTCCCCGCACACGATACGCGTAGAGCGTGTCAGGTTCCAAGTTCTCGAACGTGGTTGAGTAATAGTGCACGGCAGCCAGACCAAAATTGGGAGTGCCATCTCGATTGTGCGCATATAGCGCTGCTTCTGGATCCACACGCTCGTAGTTCGCGTTTTGCGGCGTCGCCATCAAGTCGAAGCGAGAGTCAGGGCTCGCTTCGACGATTTCCGCGATGGCCGACGAAACGGTCGCGCTCGTTCTCCAAGTAACAGAAAAGCTCGTTTGAGGGTCAGCACCGGGAGAAGCGATAACTCGATCCGGCCATTCTGACGGGAGTTGCCAAGCTGGCCCGGCGGGTTGAGCTGGATGCGCATTCGCAATTGATGTCGACGCGTGCATCCAAATGGCGATCAAACTGACTATCAAAACTTGAATTCGTATATTCTTCAATATGACCCATCCCAACGAAGGCAGCGTATGCTTGGAAGCGAACCTCAATTGAAATTCTCTTCAAAACGCGAGATTCGATCGCGAAGCACGAAGTTTGGCCACTCCGTTTAGGCCTTCAAAGACGCCTCGAGATACGGAATAAAGCGTTCAATGCTTGGCAATTCGAACCCGCGCACCTTGGCTTTGTCATCCCAGATCCGAACTTCGACTCCCCATTCAGAATGCGGAAGCGCTTCGAATTTCTGCACTTCATCGTCGCTCATTGGACCGCCCTGACGTCTCAACGAATCGATCGAACCGCTAGAGAGAATGTCCATATATTCTGGACGCGTTGTTACGAGATAGCGTTTGCCTGGCACATGCAACAGCACCGGCTCAGAGACTTCTTCGACAAACGCGTTTCGCAACCAGTAAGCCGCGATCTTGCCATGTAAGTCGTCATAGTCCTCTTCTAATCCAATCGGCGCCGGTGCCGCGAATTGATGGCCGATATCATGCACGAGCGCGGCCGCAATAAACGGTTCGTCTGCCCCTGCTTGTTCGGCTTGCAAGGCACATTGAATGGCGTGGCTACGTCGAGAAGCGGCTTGAACATGATAGCTTAGGCGTGGATCATCCGTACCATCCCGGCGCGCCGCTTCGGCAAGTTCTTGATCGAAATCAAAACCGCCAAATACTTCAACAATCTGTTCGATGATATTAGTTGGCGTCTGTCGTTCTTGTTCTTTTGCCTTCGGCATCGCGCTTGAAGATTGCGCGGTGACGGCCGCGCCACCCAGTAGCGCAGAGCTCGCGATAAAAGTACGGCGCGAAAGCTGTCTCTCATTGAGAGGTTCAGTCATATTCAATCCTCCTGGTCAGCGGTTTTCGAGATTCTCAAGCATAGATTGCGATCGAGACGGTCCGATGACCGTTTGGCGAAGTTCGGCCCAACAAATAGCCGATTGGTGCAAAGCCGTTTAGAGGCGGAGCAAAGGAACAAGTTTAGAATTTCAGCACAGAATTCAACGCTTAACCGTTAAATTGAAAGGCTTTCTCAGAACGACCAGGTCAGCTGTGCATATCCGAATACTGTGCCATCACCTTCAGGACCATCCGGGACGTTTCTCGCAAACTCACCATACACAAGACCTGACGCCCCAAGCTCGAATCGAAGACTGTCCGGAACGACCCAATAGCGCGCGCGCGCATCTAGCACGTGCCCGATAAAACTGCCTGAGCCGCCAGTTGCGTCACGTCGGCGCGCAATCACCCAGGAATCTGTTTCAGATGCGAGATGTGCCGCGTGATAATAAAAGCGTCCATCCCAGCGATCGTTTGGTTTGACCTCGATGCGAAAGCCTGGTGCGTTCAGATTAGCGGGGGTGAGCGGTCCATGGATCGAGGTATTGTTCAGATCGGAGCGGCGTGACCCAAACAATCGCTCATGTTGATCGAAGTTCAGATCGCTTGGATCGTCATCGCCACTGGCCCAATAGTATTCGAACGCGAGCCGCGGTCGCCATGGCGCATCGAAGGTATAGCCCAGTTCGGCATGCAGCATGGATGCATCGACAGATAAACTCTGTCGATCATCCGGGGCGCTGGTCGCGTAGCGCGTTCCGTGACGCCATGCGCCTTCGAGATCGATGTCCCATGTTCCAATCTCAGGTTGCCGATAGACCCGAAAACCGGGTGCGATGTAGGATCGGTCTGGCGTTTGGAAAGAATTTGAGTCGCGCTCTTCAAGACCATAGACGAAAGCTTCGCCCCATAAGCCTGGCGCGAGCGAAGGCAATATATCAGCCCGGCGATAATGGAGCCCAAAGATCCGCCTGTCCCATTGCTCCTCGTCGCCCGATAAATCATTGTCATCCAAGGCCGGTCGCGTGTTGGGAAAGCGTGCTGTCGGCACGACATAGATGGCATGCAATTCGTCGCCCCGCGCATTGGTCGTGCGGAAATTCAATCCGGTGTAAGACTTGATGACATTGGCAAAATCTACACGCTCAATCTGTCGTTTGGAGCCGATCGATATGGTTTGACGGCCGATTTTCAACGTGCTGGAGGAGCCCTCGCCCAATACGCCAGGCAATTGGTCAAACTTTGCGTAAGCCTGCAATAAATCAAGCGGATTGGCGATGCTGGAGCTCAGCGGTGTGCCAGCATCGGCGAGATACGTTCGACTGTCTTGTAGTTCGATCCCCAGCTGCATCGACCCGGTGTCTGCTTCTGCGAGCAATAGCGATCGAAATAGAAGCAGCTGATCGCTTCCCTCGCGATTGGCGCGAAACTGCCCGTCGAGGCTTTCATATCTAACCCGCGCCTCGCCTTTGAGCGTCAACCAGTCGGGCGCATCGAACGCGGTCTCGGCGCGCCATGGCGTTTCAGCATGGGCCACTTGCGCTAACGCGACCCATAAGAACATCAACAGCGATCTCAAAATCATATACGCCTTGCAGCACATCTCATCGCGCGAATGCCGTATCAGTTCCGCATATAGTCGCGCCACGAAGACACACCATTCTTGAGCTGACTCGGTTTAAAGGTTGCTGGCGCCCAAGTTGGTTTCCCATCCGGCTTGGACAGCCACCAGGTCATAGATGGTTCGTCCGTGAAATCGAAATTCAGAAAGCCAACATTTGGGCCAATCGTGTAGGGCGGCGTTCGCAACCTTATTTCGGGCGTGCGCTTCAACCAACTGTGCGATTGCCGACTGGAAATGGGCGAACTGACAAGGTCGTAGAGGTCATAGCCGCCCCGTTCAGACCATGGGATGCAATTGAACTCGCCAATATGCGTGTCGCCCGAGATCAGGATGACACCTTCAATGGCTTCATCACGGATAAAATCAAATAAGGCATCACGTTCATGTAGAAACGAAGACCAAGCATCACCGCCAGGCCCCTTATTCTTCGACCAACCGCTTCCACAAGCGAGAATTTTGAAGATACCGTTTGACGCTTTCAGTGTGTCCTTGAGCCAGGCCAACTGGTCTTTGCCGAGCATGGTTTTCTCCGGCGTATCCTCATCCTTATTTGGGTCGCGATAATAGCGCCCATCCGTAAAAATGAAGTCCACAGCACCATACTGGTAGTCGAAAAACACGCCCGGCGTTTCGGCAAGACCATAAGACGGGTTCAGCCAATAGCGTTTAAACGCCTCCAAGGCGTTTTCCTTGATGGGGTTGGTTCGGTCATGATCGTTCAAACCGAAATCATGATCGTCCCAAATCGCAAATTGGGGCACGTTGCGCGCGACATGCTGATAAGTCTGCACACCGCGCTGCCTTTGATACTCGAAGTCCAGCACAAAGGGCTCGAATGAGTCGCAATAGATATTGTCGCCCAGATTGAAAAACAGATCTGGCGTATGCAGCGAAACAGCATTCCAAATCGGCTGGATGGAATCATAGCCGAAATTGGCGCAGGACCCATATCCAACGGTGAAGTCGTGAGCGCGACCATGCTCAGGCGAGGTTTTGAAACGCCCCATAGGCAGCGTATGTCCGCCTTCCTGCGCGCGTCCATTGATAATGAATCGATACCAATAATTGGTCGCTGGACTGAGCCCGCTTATGACCGGACGAATGATGTATAGATTTTCTTCCTTTGCCGGGATCGGAGCGGTGCGCATTGGGTTCCGGAAGACATCATTGTCTGCATATTCGATCACGACATCATAGACACCGTTGACCATCGCCCAAAGACTGACCGATGTCGGCGTTGACGGTCCCAGCATCGGTCCAAGCAAGAGCTTAGGAAAAATCCCCCGTTGTGCCAGGGCTTGTAATTCGGGGGCGAGAAGTCCACCCGCCGCGATCCCCTTTAACAGCGTTCGCTTTGTTAGATTCGGAATGTGGATCATGGCGTGTCCCTCCCAATTGCTAGGCCTAAACCCGGCATGCGACAGATGCGTGACTTTAGTTCGGGCGACGTATCATGGGTGCCCATCCTCAACCCTGCCGCCCGGTCTATTGCGGCGCCCTATTTCAGATCATTTACCCCGGGATAATCACCGGTATTCTGGTAAGACCGTTCAGACATGGTCGACGTTGCGCCGCGGGTGATCTGTTTGATGCCACCAGATTTACGCATCTCGAAATCATCATAGAGCTGATCCAGGACCGTGCGGGCTTCATAACTCAGGGTATCGCCATCAACCGTGATGATTTGATAGAATGGCGTGTTCTCTGCGCGGCGTGCTAGTTCGACATCAAACTCGTCATACATGTCCCAATTGGTTTCCTGAAAGTCATACTGTTTCGGGCCACTGACGGAGTTCACAAACATGGTTTGAACTTGTCCGCCGGAGTCGCGCCAACCCAGGCGTTCCGGCGTTTGCCCAATCGCGCCGCGTGCATAAGTGTGGTCATGCCCCTGCAAAACGAGATCCACGGCATGTTTTTCCAAAACCGGCAACAAGATGCTGCGCCGTTCCGCGCTGTCGCGGCCGCGTCCAGATGAGAAAATAGGATGGTGCATGGAAACGATTTTCCACGTCGCATCGCTATTCGCGAGTTCAGAGTCCAGCCAGTCCGCTTGGACTTGAATATTGCTATTCTGGGTCGACAGGATGAAGACGTGCAGATCATCGGAATACCGCATGTCATAAACCACCTCGTGCAGGTCGGCCGGCAAGCTGGCCTCTACAGGCAACGTAAATTGCGGGCGCCAGAAGATGGATAGAATGCGATCCGTCCGGTTCGGCGACAAGCCGAGTTGCGCGTATTCATGATTGCCTGCGACGGGAAGCGCCGGCACCATGCCATGAATATGACTGACGGCCTTAAACCATTCTGCCCATTCAAAGTCGCGCGAGGCCCGGTTCACGAGATCACCCGCATGCAGAATGAAGTCTGCCTCAGGAACAGCGGCATAGCTCGCGCGGATCAAACGAGACCAATGGGACATGACGCCGTTCTGTGCATCCCCCACATAGATGAATTTAACGGGTCCAGATTCTGCGGCAGTCCGGGTTTGAAACCACTCGCTCCAAGCGCCGCGCGCGCCGCGCACACGATATGCATAAACCGTATCAGGTTGCAGATCTGAAAACGTCACTGAGTGAAAATGCGCGGCTGGAAGACCCGCATTCATTGGTTCTTGATACACGGTGCCTTGCAATTCGGGCATGGCCGGATTCAGGGGTTCGGTTCTGGCGGCAACGGTTTCTGCCGCTAGATCGAAGCGTGCATCTTCCGTGGCGACGGCGATTTGAGCGATGGTTTCGCTAACGGTTTCATCTGTCCGCCAAGTCACAGAGAATCGGTTTTGCGGATTGTCCGCGAGGGTCACCACAATGCGGTCAGGCCACCCCGTCGCTTTTTGCCAAGGCGGCATTGTATCGCCGTGATGATGCCCTGGGCCCGCATGCGCGGCCCCCAGAAAAATCGCTAGAACAAATGAAATCAGAACCCCAAAGCGCATCTCGAACATGCCTCCTCCGCCAGTTTCGATAAGGCCTAGTCCAGCCCCATGACGCGACGATGTCAGTGTGCGGCTGATTCCTCGCCCAAAAGGCGAACTTGTCTAGGCTTGATGGAAGACCCACTCAGCTTCGCGTTCTTGTCGCACGGATCGGTTATGGTCGATTTTTGGGTGTGAGGACCTGATGCAAAACGGAACTGTAAATCTCTGGCCTTTTTGGCCAATCGTGGTCGGTTGAAGCGATGCTGGTCTATTTCGTGCGTCATTGTCCCGTCATTCGTCAACGGACTCGACCCGTCGCGAATTGGCAACTCGCGCTAGATGTCACCGATGCCGAACGACGTATCGGATCATTGATGCGCGCGCTTAGTTTCGAGGAAATCGTGACCAGCCCGGAACAAAAGGCGATACAAACAAGCAGGCGATTATTCGGAAATCATCGCTTGATGAAGACGGACAACCGTCTTCGCGAGTTGCATAGGTCGGGCTATGTTCAAGACTATGAGACACAGGTCGCAGCTGTGTTTAGTCAGCCGAGTGTTTCGGTCAATCGCTGGGAATCCGCCGAAAAATGTCAGCGGCGCGCATTAGCCGCGCTAAATGATTTCGCCGACAAAGGCTTCAATCGCATATGCATTTGTGGACATGGCCTACAGGGGGCATTGTTGCGATCGTTCTGTCTGCGCCAACGGTATGCATCTTTGATCGATTGGGCGGCGATTGGCTCACCTGATTGCATGATCGTCAGAGTTGAACCAGACGGTGATCTCAATCTGGTTGAAGACTTTCGAGGCGTTACACACCAAGATACGCATACAGCCGTCACGGGCTAACCGCCGCCGACGTGCTGTGGCCCGGCAGAGACTTTCTCCATGACATGTTCGCGATAGGCCGGTCGCGCCTGCAGGCGCTCGAGCCACTTCCAGATCGCATCCAACCCCCGCGGCTTAGCAACCGGCGGACAGCGCCACAAACGGTGCGCCCAGACGCCCAGCGCGAAATCTGCCACGCTTATGTCATGTCCCATGACGAAGTTTTGCCCCGCCAACTGGGTGTTTAGTACTCGCAGGGTTGGTGCGACCTGTTCGAGTTCGGAGCTGATGTCTGATTGCGTGGCCCCTGCAGGCTTATATGCCTTTCGAATGCGCGAGACCGCATTTTGCAGAGCCCCCGCCCAATCCATCCAAGCTTCAGTCTTTGCTCGCTCAAACGGGTCTATGGGAAGGTATTTATGAGTTGGGTCAATGGCGCAAAGATAACGAATGATCGCATTTGACTCCCAAAGTGCCTGGCCATTCTCCAGCCGCACGGTCGGAATTTTACCAGACGGATTCATGGCGCGATACTCTAGGCTGTCATTGCCGCCATAAGCCCCACCCCAATCGACACGTTCATAGTCCAATCCTAGCTCTTCAACAGTCCACATGACACGAGCCACGGCAGAACTGTCAGGGCGTCCATAGATTCTCAGCATTTCGGTGATCTCACTCCATGTTCGGAAATGGCCCGCGACAGCCCCGCATAATCGCCCCCTCGGAAGTGAAAAGCTGACCACCCCAATGCCTTCGCCGCCTCGACATTCGCGGCTTTGTCATCGATGAGCAAAATCTCCTCAGCCGCGACTTGAAGCGTGTGCTCAATGTTCTCGAAAAATGCCGGATCAGGTTTCTTACATCCCATTCGGCCAGCCGCGAACACGTGATCGACTTTGTTCGCAAAACCCATATCATTTTCGATATAGGCGACGCGCCGAGTTTCATTATTGGTCGCCAACACATTCTGAAATCCGTTTGCAGATGCGTGGTTTAAAATCTCCAGCGTCCTCTCGTCCGGCAGGGCATCATTTGAAAACCAATAGTCCAAGATCTGGTCTACGGAGTGCTGGCACGTCGACTGGCTCAGCCAGTCGCTGACCAGATCACGCACATCTCTTCGTCCGATCAAGACGTCATCGAAGCGTCCGCTCCGAAACATATAGTTCGAAAACTCGTCTTCGCTGACGCCAAGATCATTCGAAAAATTAGTTTTCCAAATCAGCCTGCCGTCGACGATATTCCGGTTCAGAACCCCATCAAAATCCCAAGCAATGACGCGCTGGCTCAATTGCCCCTCCCTCAAACCAATACGTCAGCCTGCATGTCGTGGAGGGCGCGGTAGATGCCATCCTCATTGTGCAGGAGCTCTTGGTGAGAGCCTTGTTCCACGATCGAACCATTCTCGAACACGAGGATGCGATCAACATCTCTCACCGTCGACAGGCGGTGCGCAATGATGATCGTCGTGCGCCCTTCCATCAGCTCGGCCATCGCATCTTGGATGTGCTTCTCGGTGATCGTATCGAGGCTGGATGTGGCTTCATCAAAGATAACGATCGGTGCATCGGCGAGGAATGCACGAGCGATGGCGACGCGTTGACGTTCGCCGCCTGAAAGCTTGATGCCGCGCTCGCCGACCAATGTATCCAGACCAAAATCGAGATTATCGATGAATCGATCCGCGCGGGCTTTTCGGGCGGCGGCGGTGATGTCCTCGAGGCTGGCCCCAGGGCGGGCATAAGCGATATTGTCAGCAAGCGAGCGATGAAACAGTAAGGGGTCTTGCGGCACAAGCGCCACGGCGCGGCGAAGCGACGCTTGTGTCACTTGATCAATCCGCTGTCCATCAATGCGAATCTCTCCGCCGTCAATATCGTACAGGCGTTGAATAAGTTTCACAAAAGTCGACTTGCCCGCACCCGATGCGCCGACCAGTCCAATCCGTTCGCCAGGTTGGATGTCGATCGAGAAGTCTTGATAGATGGTTTGTGCAGTCTGCCCATAAGCAAACGTAACCCTGTCAAATTCAATCCGGCCGCCAGCAGATGCAATCTCTGCGGCGCCATCTTGATCCTGCACTTGCGGGGGGCGCATATGAAAATCGACCACGTCAGCAAATTCACTTGTGGTGCGTTGCAATTGGCGAATGTGATCGCCAACCTGGCGCAACCGGCCGCCCAGCATGAAATTGACCGTGAGAACAAAGGTGACATCGCCAGGCGTCGCCTGACCTGCTCTCGCCAATTCGATTAGCACGTAGATGGTGGATAATTGCAACGCGATCCAGAGCAATTGCTGGACCGCCGCCAGGTCTTGTCCGCGATTCCAGGAAATCTCGGCCAAACCCGACCAGCGTCCGACCACACCTCGGAACAGATCATCTTCCCGGTGTTCCGCCCCAAACGCTTTGACTGCAGCATTATTGGTGATGCTGTCCGCAATCGATGCCCCGATTGCGCTATCTGCTTCCGCTGATTTCACATTAGCAGGCCTCACATATTTGATCGCCAGCCAGGTCGAGATGGCGATGTAAATGATCACTGTGACTAGGAACAAGATCCCGACAATCGGAAACCGCATCAGCATGATCAGGGTGATACCGCCGACCACGAGCCCCAGCTGCAAGAAATGGATCCAGAAAATATCTGACATTGCGTCATAGGCCCACTTGCCGCGGGTGACTTTCCGGACGGTTGCACCGGCAAATGTATTAGCATGCCAGTCAGACGAAAACCGCTGAACGCGTTCAAACGTCTCCGCCAACAGCTCGCGCATATTTGCCGACGCCATGGAATTCCAAACCCGCGAATGCAGCCATTTCAGAGTGAAGCCAACGACGCCCGCGCCGGCAAAGATCATCAGAGCCGCATGCGCCGCAGACATATCGCCTTCGCCCGCAATCGCATCGACAATTCGATCCACCATCGTCCCAGCCGCCATTGGCATGGCGATGTCGGCCGCAACCATACCGATGACGATCAGGCAGGAGAGCGTAAATCGGACGGGTCGACGTAGCCAGTAGCGACCCAAGAGCCCAAACATATCCCATGCGGTTGTTTTCAATCGGGGATACGGCCTGCGGGGTTTATGCAATGTCGATACGGTCGCTGTATCTGCGTTCATAGCACCACCTCTTGCGCCTTCAGTTGAAGATCTTGCAGCGCGCGGTATCGGCCCGATGGCAGCTGCATCAGAGACTGATGATCGCCCTCTTCCACCAATCGGCCTTTGTCGAAAACAAGAATGCGCTCGACGTCTCGGACGGTCGACAAACGGTGCGCGATCATGATCGTTGTCCGCCCTTTCATCAGCTCAGCCATGGCGTCTTGGATATGTTTCTCTGTGATTGTATCGAGGCTGGATGTGGCCTCATCAAAAATCACGATTGGCGCATCGACGAGAAAGGCTCGCGCGATGGCGACACGTTGGCGTTCACCGCCGGAGAGTTTCACCCCCCGCTCGCCAACCAGCGTGTCATATCCAAGCGGTAATGCTTCGATAAACTCAGCCGCGTGGGCTTTGCGCGCGGCGGCGTTGATATCGTCTAAGCTGGCATCGGGGCGGCCATAAGCGATATTCTCAGCCAAGGATCGATGAAACAGATGTGGATCTTGCGGCACCAACGCAATGGAGCGTCTGAGCGATGCCTGATCGACTTTGGAAATGTCTTCCCCGTCAATTCTGATGCAGCCGTCTGAGACATCATAAAGCCGCTGGATCAGCTTTACGAAGGTCGATTTTCCGGAGCCAGACGGACCGACTAGTCCAACAATTTGACCTGCCTCAATCGAGAGGCTGAAGTCTTTATACAAAACCGAGGCGCCATCTTCGTAACCAAAGGTGACATGATCAAACTCGATGCGGCCCGCTTTCGGCGCGATCTGTGCGGCGCCCTCAATGTCGGCAATTTGAACGGGGCTCCGTATGATTTGGACCATGTCGGCAATTTCGCTGAAGCTCTGCTGCAGCATGCGAATATGATCGCCAATCGCCCGGAGATAGGACCCGACCAACATGTTCGCCGTCAGGATGAAGGTCACATCACCCGGCGTCGCCCGGCCCGCCCGCACCATTTGAATGAAAGCAAATACCAGACTGAATTGCAGGACCGCCCAAATGAGTTTTTGGATGAAAAACATATCCGAGCCGCGATCCCAGGCCCGGCGACAGAAGTTCCGCCATCGATCCGTTAGCCCATGAAATCGATCGTCTTCGCGCGCCGCCGCGCCGAACGCGCTGACGGCAGGATTATTCATAATCGTATCGGCCATGGATGCGCCAATGGCGCTGTCGGAGGTCGCGGCTTTGATGTTCATCGGACGCACATAATAAGTCGCTATGAGACCCGCCGTGACCGTGTAGACGATCACGACACCAGCAAACATTAAACCGATAAGTGGAAAACGATATGCGATCAAAGCCGTCAGGCCGCAAATGCTCAGGAAGATCGGAAAGAAATTGTTCCACAAGATGGACGTCATCGAGTCGAACGCCCACTTACCGCGCGTGAGTTTACGAACCGTCGCGCCTGCAAACGTGGTGGCATGCCAATCGGCTGAAAAGCGCTGCACTTTGCCAAAGCCATCGCGAAGCATGCGATCCATCGCCTTGGTCAGAAAGTGATGCAGCAAGTGGAAACGGATCCAACGAAAGAAATGAAATCCGACGGTCGCTCCGGAAAGCAGAATGAGCGCCTGATATGCGGGGGCAAACCCGATTTCGTCATTCATCGCCGCGATCACCCGGTCGACCAATAGACCTGATGAAATCGGGATTGTCAGATCAATAAGGATTTGCACCAAGATGACGATCAAAATAACGCCAAGCAGACGTCTTTGCTGCCGCCAATAATGCCCGCATAACCCAAGCACATCACGCCAGCTAACAGACTTTTCACGACGCGCACTTTGGTTTGAGGAGATCGTGGTCCCGTCGGCCATCACACCCTCTCGCTTCGTGTCGCGTCGAATTTGAGGTCAACCACCAAAGCAGCATGATCGCTGGGATAGGCGCGGTCTGGACCGATGGGTTGATTGAGTGTCGGAAAGCGTCGCTCGAGTTTCACTTCCGTCGAAGCAAAAGCATTGATTTGAATATGATCGATTCGGCGGGCTTGCGGCCGAGCAATTGCGTACGCCCCAATATAGGTTTCACCCGGCGTTTCATCTTCCGCGTCAAGCCAATTGAATGCTCGCAGAGGTGAGAGTGAGGCGCTGTCCCACGCATCATTAAAGTCACCACATAGTATAACGGTTTGGGTCTCTTCGGACTCACATAAGCGCGCGATGATCTCCGCTTGAGACTTACGCAGCAAAGATCCGGTTTCGCTATGCAAATGAGTGAGATGCGTGTTTATAATCCGCAATCGCCTTCCAGACCCTGCAGAGACGGTGGCCTGCATCGCCCATCTATCAGAGTCTTCGACATGCTCTGGAAGCCTGACGTCCTCACCGCGTTGCATAGGACGTTTGGAAAGTATTGCGAGGTTTGAACGCGACATACGTCGGTCTAGTTCGAACTCCCTAGGCTTTTGTCGCGCCTGTAGAACCTCAACCTCCATACCGAGGATTGTGGCGAGGTATCGCGCGGTATCCGCATCGCGTTCTGGGCAATCAAAAGCTTCTTGCAGGCACAGAATATCAGGGGCAAGTGCCCGCAAGCCGTGCCCCATCCAATTCAATCGATCACGATACAGACCACCACACTTCCAAGTGTTGTAGGTCACGATGCGCCATGTCTGCGCCATCTCGCTCCATATGAGATTTAGCCCACACGCTCCCCTGCTACCCATACTCCTCGAACCAAAGGGCGTCCGTCTTTCACTTTCACCCGTACAAAATCTGCGCGCTTGCCATGTTCGACCCGGCCGCGATCAGACAGACCAACACTGTCCGCAGGATTGGCGGTCACGGTCGCGACAGCTTTTGGCAAAGACCAATTGAACGGCGCTTGCGTCAGTTTGAATGCCGCTTCGATCATTGAGCGCGGCACATAATCAGACGCGAAGGCATCCAAGAGGCCCTCCTGCGCGACTTCAGCCGCGGAGGCGTTTCCAGAATAGGATCCGCCTCGCATGAGGTTCGGGGCGCCCATGACGACGGTCATCTTATTCGCTTTGGCGAGGCGCGCCGCCTCGATCGTGGTCGGGAATTCGGCGATGGTCGCATCGATCGCGAGAGCATCCTGAATGTGTTCTGGCAATTGATCATCATGACTGGCGAGAGCCAAGTTGCGTTCCTTCGCGACTTTATCGACGACCGACCGATTCATCGGCGTATACTTTGCTTGCTTTTCCTGAGCATTGGCGACTCGGGCATCGACCTCTTCATCGGTCAAACCAAGATGTTCTTTCCACCGCGCTTTGTGTTTCTCGATGTCAGGGTACTGCCGCTGCCCCGGCGTGTGATCCATAACCGACAGCAAGTGCGTTAGCCGATGTGGCACGAGCTTGCCCATCAAGTCTTCCAACACCGGGCTAGACGTTTCGCATCGCCAATGCAGAAGGTGATTGCCGCGCAGCTGCTTTTCTTGTTCAGCCGTTTCCAAACCCGCGACCAGTTTCAGCATGTTCTCCAAATGGCGCGCTTCATTATCAGACCAAGAGCCTATCGAGAGGCTGTCAAACACCGTCGTAATGCCAACAGAAACGCACTGGCCGTCATGGATTATCGCAGCAGACTGGGCATCCCAGTCAACACCAGGACGTGGGTAGAAGTGTTTCTCCAGATTGTCGGTGTGAATATCGATCAAGCCTGGAATGAGATAATCGCCGTCAAAATCAACCCCTGAGCCATTTGGCTCAAACGCTTGAAACACGCCATCGGAAACGGTGATCGAGCTTTCGATCACCTGATTAGGGGTGACAATTCTGGCATTGGAAATACGCGTTTCCATCTGAATTCCTGTTCTTAAGAATTGGGTTTAAAAGTCTTTTGGCGGCTCTTCAGTCGAAGCGATGTCGAGCTCCATACGGTCCGAGGCAAACACCGCCTCGCCATATTCAAGTGGCTTCCCAAGGGGATCGACGTTGAGAGACTTGGTCAGAATAAGCGGCACATGTTTGGGGATATTCAAATGCTCGCACTCTTCGGGACCTGGCAGGCGCGAGCGCACCACCGTCCACTTGCGCGTAAAATCGAGCACACCGCAATGTACCAGCGTTTTGGTAATGCTACGGTGCTCAGGATAGACTCTTTGAAACGTTGGAAAACGCCGCAAGTCGAAGTGGTGCGTCGCCATCGAGATGGCGACATCGCCGGCATACCCAATCCGGCTAACCGCAATCACCTTACTGCTGACGGGAATCTCCAGTGCTCGTGCAATATCTCTGTTCGCTGGTTTGACAGCGACTTGCCGGGTTTTCGTCGTCGCTTCGATCGACTGGTTTTTGATCTGGTCCGAAAAGCGTGTTCTCTTTCCAATTGTATATCGAATAGCTGGACGCCTGACATAACTCCCGCGCCCCTGTGTGCTTTCGACCAATCCGATTTCCTGCAAATGCGATAGCGCACGCCTTAGGGTATGTCGGTTGACCATGAACTTTCGGGAGAATTCGGCCTCCGTCGGAAGTTTGTCTCCCGGGGCGTACTCATACTTACGAATACTTTCCTCTATTTGATGCGAAACCCGCTCCCAAATCTTATTTGGCATAAAAATCCCCAGAAAAAGCATATTTGTTTTGTCTATTCTTTTCTTTAGACAAATTTTTGCTTGTTTATAAATTCGTCACAGAATTTGTTATTGCTTTTCGCCCGATATTTGAATATTTTTACTACTCGCTAACTATAACTTTTCATCGAAAGCCGCAACTCGCAAATCCCCATGAATCAAAAATTTGTTGAAACTGACACACTTCCGCAGGACGCCCATGCGGCGCGGCAAGCCTGGATGAAAATCCTGGCGACAAGCACATCCCAACAGGTTGAAACTGTATGGGGCAACGCCACTGCACTGAACGAAATTCCTTGTGAAATCATACGCAAGCCAGAACGAGGGCTGGTTATGGTTCGCGGACGGGCCGGCAGCGCGGGTGGACAATTTAATCTTGGTGAAATGACGATAACGCGATGCGCTGTGCGACTTGCGGAAGGTCAGACCGGTGTCTCTTACATCTCTGGCCGCAACCTTGAACATGCGCTCATCGCGGCCAAAGCCGACGCGCTATTGCAATCAGACACGCACCACGCGGCAGCCTATGATTCGCTGATCGCCCCTCTCAAACGCGATAACGAGGCGAACGAGTCAGAACGTGCCGCAAAAGTGGCCGCAACACGCGTCAATTTCTTCACAATGGTCCGCACACGGGAAGATAAGAAATGAGCCAATTGCTTGACCTTTCAGAAGTCCAACCAGGGTTCGCCGATCCGGTTCTGGACGCACAGGCCTGCTTTCGGAAAGTATTGGATGCCATTTCGCGTCCTGGACTGCTTCAGACGCTGGATGTGCCGTCTGCTCCAGAACCGCTCAATTTAGCATCAGCAGGCCTGGCCCTGACACTGATGGACTTTGATACACCGATTTTTCTGAGCGATTCTGTACATACCAAAGCGGTCACGTCGTGGTTGCGCTTTCATTGCAGCGCGCCGATCACAACGGTGCCGCGTGAAGCAAGCTTCGCAATCCTGCAGCAGGGCGATGCTTGGCCAACACTCGATGAATTCCATCCGGGCGATGCGAAATATCCGGATCGGTCGACAAGCTTGATTCTCCAACTTGCATCTCTGGATGCGGGACCGAGCGTAACTCTGGAAGGCCCAGGCATCGAAACATCCGAACAGATTCAACCAGCAGGCCTACCTGCCAATTTTTGGGCTGAGCGCGCTGATAATGTCGCCGACTTTCAGCTCGGCGTAGATTGCTATCTCACTGCGGGGAGCCAGGTCATCGGCCTTCCGCGCACGACACGAACCACACACGCCTAGGGGGCAACATATGGCTTACGTTGCAGTTAAGGGTGGCGAGCGCGCCATCACAAATGCGCACAACCTGCTTGCTGAAGATCGCCGCGGTGATCGTTCCATTCCGGAAATCGATTCCGAACAAATTCGAGAACAGCTGTCACTCGCCGTGGATCGCGTGATGGCGGAGGGCTCTTGCTATGATCGCGACTTGGCGGCGCTCGCCGTCAAACAATCGCGCGGAGACATTGGCGAAGCGATCTTCTTGTTGCGCGCTTACCGAACCACCCTCCCACGCTTTGGCGTGAGTGAAGCGATTAATACGCGCGAGATGCGGGTAGAGCGTCGGGTTTCTGCGGCGTTCAAGGATATTCCAGGGGGTCAGGTGCTCGGACCGACATTCGACTACACCCACCGCTTGCTTGATTTCCAATTGATGGCGAATGGCGAAACACCTCTAGAGCGCACGGAACAAGAGGCCGATCTGCTGCCCGAGATGCTGCCAAACATTGAGGACGTGTTTCAGCATGAAGACTTGCTCGAACATGAAACCGCCGCGGCCAATGAAAATGAAACAGATCCATTTGATCTCACGCGCGAGCCAATGAGTTTCCCCGCAGACCGCGATCAGCGTCTGCAATCGCTCGCGCGTGGGGACGAGGGCTTTTTACTATCGCTGGCTTACTCCACGCAACGTGGTTGGGGGGGAACGCACCCGCTCTGCGGCGAGATCCGCGTGGGCGAAGTAGATGTTGAATTCATTCCGGAAGAGCTCGGCTTCCCAATCACGATTGGCCAAATCATGGCCACCGAATGTCAGATGATTTCCAATGCTCAAGCCAAGGGCGAGGAACCGCCGCGTTATGCGCGCGGGTACGGCCTGACCTTTGGACACAATGAACGCAAAACCATGTCGATGGCGATCGTGGATCGGGCGTTGAAGAACCGACCCGCCGAAGGCGAGAAGCCGGAATTCGCCGCGCATGATGAAGAGTTTGTGCTCTATCATTGCGATAATGTCGAAGCGTCAGGCTTCGTCCAGCACTTGAAACTCCCGCACTATGTCGACTTCCAAGCCAGCCTCCAATTCGTGCGTCAGCAGCGTGAGGAATGGGCGGAAACTCAAGCTGCAAAGGAAGCTGCAGAATGATCGAGAAGCAAACCTTGAATGCGAATGCCGGCCCGGGCTTGGCGGATTACAATTTCGCTTATCTCGACGAACAAACGAAACGAATGATCCGGCGCTCGATTTTGAAGGCTGTCGCTGTTCCGGGCTATCAGGTGCCGTTTGGATCGCGAGAAATGCCGGTGCCCTATGGCTGGGGTACGGGTGGCATTCAAATCACAGCGAGCCTGATCGGCCCCAATGATACGTTCAAATGTATCGACCAGGGTGCAGATGATACGACAAATGCTGTTTCCATACGGCGCTTCTTTGCAAAAGTTGGCGGCGTCGCGACCACGGAACACACCGCAGATGCATCAATCATTCAAAGCCGCCACCGTATCCCTGAGAAGCCACTCGTAGAAGGCCAAATCATGGTCTTCCAAGTGCCGCAGCCAGAGCCGCTGCGCAGCCTGGAAGCACGGGAAACCGAAACACGCGCCATGCATGCTTATGAGGAATACGGTCTGCAATATGTGCGACTCTACGAGAACGTTTCCAAGTTCGGGCGGATCGCAGCGACCGCGGGATACCCGGTTATGGTGGATGATCGCTATGTGATGTCACCATCACCTATTCCTAAGTTCGACAACCCGAAACTGCACAATAGTCCAGCTTTGCACCTCTTCGGCGCGGGGCGCGAAAAACGCATCTATGCGGTTCCGCCTTTTACGAAAGTCGAAAGCCTGGGCTTTGAAGACTATCCATTTGAGGTCCAGAAATGGGACGAGGTTTGCGGCCTATGCGGTGCCAAGCACACTTACATGGATGAGGTCGTGCTCGATGATGCCAACAATCGCATGTTTGTCTGCTCAGACAGCGACTATTGCGCAGAGCGACGCGCTCAAGGTCATGTTGGCCCACATGCTGGGCATGAACTCACAGAGATCGCGGATCAAACATCCCAAGATCAAGAGGTGATGGCATGACCGGCCTTGCTGTTAAAGATCGACCAATCGGCTTAGTCCCCACGGCGCCGATTCTCCGCGCGAGCAATGTCACCAAAAAGTACGGCGACATTACGGGCTGCCAGGATGTTAGCTTCGAAATTTTCCCCGGCGAAGTGCTTGGTATTGTCGGAGAGTCGGGCTCCGGGAAATCAACACTGTTGAACTGCATTTCCGGACACCTGTCGCCGACGTCTGGTTCAATCGAGTTTGCCACTAAAGCTTATGGCCTCGCCGACATGTTCGGGCTATCTGAAAAAGACCGGCGACGCGTTCAACGCGAAGAGATCGGCTTCGTGCACCAGAATCCACGCGACGGATTACGCATGCGAGTCTCTGCAGGTGCGAATGTCGCTGAACCTTTGATGAATCTTGGCAATCGCCATTACGGCAATATGCGCGAAGACACGATCACATGGCTCAACCGGGTCGAGCTCGACATAAGCCGGATTGACGACAATCCACGTAACTTCTCTGGCGGTATGCAGCAACGGATTCAGATTGCCCGCAACCTGGTGCACAGCCCACGCCTGGTCTTTATGGACGAGCCAACGGGTGGCCTCGACGTATCGGTTCAAGCCCGGCTCCTGGACTTGATGCGTCACCTCGTGCGTCGTTCACAACTGGCAGTGATCGTGGTGACCCACGACCTCGCAGTCGCCCGATTGCTCGCTGACCGCTTGATGGTGATGAAAGAAGGCTTCGTGGTCGAGACTGGTTTAACCGACCAAGTCCTTGACGATCCGCAACATGCTTACACGCAACTGCTCGTATCAGCCGTGCTGCAAATCTAGCGAATTTAAGGGGACAAACAGAAATGTCTGGCCAAACCTATATCGAAATTGAGAACCTGGAAAAGCACTTCGTTCTGCACAATGCGGATGCTGCGCAAATCCCAGTGTTTGAGAACCTACACCTGTCCGTGAATAGTGGCGAATGTGTCGTCCTGGCCGGCGTTTCGGGCGTTGGCAAATCGACGCTCATGCGCTCCATTTATGGAAATTACCTGCCAACCGGCGGCGCCGTGCGTGTCTTCCATGAAGGAGAGATGGTCGACATCACGCGCGCCCCACCCTTTCAGCTGCTCGACATCAGACGGCGGACGCTCGGCTATGTCAGTCAGTTCTTGCGCGTGATCCCGCGAATCTCAACGCTCGACCTGGTTATGCAGCCGCTATTGGACAATGGCGTAGACGCCAAAGAGGCGGAGGATCGTTCGAAATTCATTCTCGACATGCTGCAATTGCCCAAAGCGCATTGGGATCTGCCGCCAGCAACATTCTCGGGTGGAGAGCAGCAACGGGTCAATATTGCGAGATCCTTTGTCCTTGATTTTCCGATCATGCTGCTGGATGAGCCGACCGCATCCCTAGACGCGGCAAACCGCGAACGGGTTATAAAACTGATTCAACGCGCCCTGGCCGATGGCGCGGCTTTGATCGGAATTTTCCATGACGAAGCGGTTCGCGAGGCGGTTGCCACTCGGTTCTTTGAAGTGTCAAAATTCGCCGTGAAAGAACCTGCTTAAGATGTCAAAACAAGCGATAGAAAACGCCCGCATCGTAACGCCGGGTGGCGTGGTCGAAGGCGCAATGACGTTTGAAGGTGAGACGATTGCCTCGATCGCAAACGGCAGTGCTGCCTCCGCCACGGATGCTGAAGGCGATTTCATTATTCCTGGCCTGATAGATATTCACACGGACAATCTGGAAAAGCACTTGATGCCCAGGCCTGGCGCGCAGTGGGACTCCGCTGGCGCCGCCGTTGCGCATGACGGTCAAATGGCGACGGCTGGTGTTACCACAGTGTTCGACAGCCTTTCACTGAGCGGGATGAAGAATGGCCTGGATCGCGGCGAGGCGCTGACCATCATGATGGGTGGCATGGACCAAGCTGAAAATGCGGGTGCCCTTCGCATCGATCACTTGTTGCACTTGCGGTGCGAGGTGACCAATCCGGAAATCGAAGATCTGGTCACGCCTTATCTCGGCACCGACCGTCTGAAGATGCTCTCGGTCATGGACCACACGCCAGGCGGCAATCGGCAGTCTGGTAGCCTCGATGCCTGGAAGCAGAAAATGCTCAAGCGCGGGCGCACAATGGAAGAAATTGAAGCCAACCTTCAAGCCTCCATGTCCTGGCGCGATTTAGACGGCGCCGATGCACGTCGCCGAATGATCGCAGAGTTTGGCCGTGATCATGATATCCCGGTCGCGAGCCATGATGATGCCACAGCGGACCATATCGAGACCGCGGTCGGACTCGGATGCCATATCGCTGAATTTCCAGTTTCATATGAAGCGGCCGATGCTGCCAAAGCGCACAATATGGTCACAGTCATGGGCGGCCCGAATTTCGTGCGTGGGCGCTCACACGGAGATAATGCCTCCGCCCGGAAAGTGGCTGAAGAGGGAAAGCTGGATGCCCTCTGCTCCGATTATGTCCCCCTCTCCATGATCCGCGCGGCCTTCATGCTGACCGAAGCGCCCTTTTCCTGGCCGATGGAGAAAGCCATTGGCACAGTTACAGCAGAGCCTGCGAAAATGGCGATGCTAAGTGATCGAGGCACGCTCGAAGTGGGCAAACGCGCAGATTTCGTTCGTGTCAGCTATCAGCCTAGACACTGGCCCGTAATCAAGGAAGTCTGGTCTAAAGGACGCCGCGCCGCATGACAGCTTCTGCTCGATACGCCATTTATTACACCCCTGCCGAGGACCACCCGGTTTGTCTGTTGGGCAATGAATGGCTTGGGCGCAACGCTTTTACCGGAGACAAAGTTCGGCGCCGCGAATTTTCTGGGATGAGCGACGACGATATTGATCGCTTGACCAGTTCACCTTCGCATTACGGATTTCATGCCACAATGAAAGCCCCATTCGAACTTCGCGAAGGTCGGACGGAAGCGCAACTCATCAAGCGCCTTCATACGTTTGCGCAGCAACAGCCTGCGTTTGATGTTCGTCTCGCCGTCCGCCCGCTCGGGCAATTTATCGCGCTTCGACTGACTGAGAGTTTTGAGGCCATGCGCACGCTGCACCAAGACTGCGTCAAGGGCTTTGACGGCTTCCGCGCAGCGCTGTCCTATGACGATATAGAACGCCGCCGCAAAGCCAATCTATCACCGGAACAAGACGCCCGCATGCTGGAGTGGGGATATCCTTACATCTTCGAAGACTTCCGTTGGCACATGACCCTGTCCAGCCGCATCGTTTCGGACAGCACGCGCGACCGGGTGATGAACCTCTTGCAGGGTCTGTTTCAACCTGCCCTTATCTCACCACTTCGCATCGACGGCATTGCGGTCTATCGGCAGGTCGATCGCTGCGCGCCCTTCAATATTATTGAGCGCGCATCATTTCCGGCACTTGCAGACCAGCCTGTTTGAGCGCGTACTGGATTTCGGGCCCAAGCCGGTTCCATATCGAAGACGCATTGACCCAAACGGGCTTATGGTCTGGTTCTGTTGGTTTAGTGAAGTGTTCTACATCAGCGACAAAGAAACGGTGCAGCTTGTGCCAGGACTCCCCCGACTTTTCCATATTGTAACAGCTGGCATCACAAAGGTGGATCGCGGGTGGAGACAGCCGGTATCCGGTTTCTTCCATCACTTCGCGCTCCAGGGCCTGCACGGCCGTCTCGCCTGCTTCGATGCCGCCGCCGGGCAAATTGTATTCATCGGTCAGCGCAAAAAGAATCTCATCTCCGCGACGGGCGATCAGGTACGCGCCTGGCCTGGGGCGAGCAATGCCTTGGCGCGTCCGTTTCCGAAACAAGCGCCCATCGAGTTGCGCGAGGCACTCCACGAATTTGGCAACACCATCTTCGACACTGCCATCATTGGAAATCGTATAGACATCGTCACCCGTCACTTGAAACGCCCCTGCCCGCGCGATGCGCTTCTCAATGTCAGCGTCTGACTCCCGTCCGCGCTGCCGCAAACGTTGTCGAAGGAGATCTTCATTCGCTGTGATAGATACAACCGCGAACCGATCAAATCGGTTGCGGGCAGTATCAATGACTGATCTCGATCCATTGGCAATGACAGACGTCCCTTCCGACAGAGCGCTGAGCTCCGTTTGTGGCAAGCCATAACGCAAATCGTGCGCCCCCCAATTCAGGGCATAAGCGCCATGGCTCAAACGGGTTTCGAAGTCTGTCACTGACACCGGATTATGATCCTCACCGCCCGCTGACGCATCGCGCGTGATATCACGCCTTAGAAAATGGAACCGCGTGTCGCCATCGAGTAAGGTTTTCGCGCCATCCAGTAACGTGTCTTTGCCGACACCAGATGGTCCGACCACAAATATAAATGTGCCTGACATGCGCGTCCTATTTGTATTTTTCCACAAACGCTTCCGCATCAAGTTCGCGAAAATCGGCGAGCGCGACAGCGAGTTTATCATGCGCCCAATCCCACCAGGCCAAGTCCAGCAATCCCTGCTGCACTTTCGTGGGAAATCGTTCTCGAATGGGTTTGGCCGGGACGCCGCCGACAATCGTGAAGGGCGGCACGTCCTTGGACACGACGGCGCCCGCCCCAACCACAGCGCCAGTACCAACTTTCACGCCCGGCAAAATCGTGGCGCCATGTCCAACCCAGACATCATGACCGATATCGACCTGATGATCCCGGCGCCATTGAAAGAAGTCGTAATCGTCTTCCTCTCCTAGCTCGTAGGACACAGCACGATATGAGAAGTGATGTTGCGCGGCGCGCCAGGTTGGATGGTTGCCAGGATTGATCCGAGTTTGTCGAGCGATTGAACAGAACTTACCAACCCGCGCATACGCAATGGAACTGTCATTGACGATATAGCTATACGCGCCGAACACGGTTTCGCTCAGCATCGTGCGCGCGCCAACTCGTGACCAGGGCCCAAGCACGCTGTCTCTCACGCCGCCGCCGGGCGCGATGTAAGGCGCCCCACCAGGTAGGTGACCTTTTGCAGCGGGGTCGTCTGCAGGGACGCGTTTTTCGGTGAAATATTCGTATCCGGGCTCAAGCGGATAATCCGCAAGCAAACCCATTATGCCGCGCTTCCCATTTCTGACGGAGAGAACTCATCCGTTGGCGGTACCGGCGCAAGCGCTTCTTCAATGTCTTCGCCGTCATAAATCGTGTGCAGGGCGCTGTCGGTCAGTTCATTGACGGGCGCATCAAACACCAAACTTCCATCGCGGAGGCCAATGACTCGGTCGCAATATTGTTTGGCGATGTCGATGGAATGCAAGTTGACGAGGACTGTGATCCCGCGATCCGAATTGATTTCGGACAGTGTCGACATCACCGCATGCGTGTTTCGAGGATCAAGAGACGCCACGGGTTCGTCAGCCAGCAAGACCTCTGGATCTTGCATCATGGCGCGTGAGATCGCGACCCGCTGTTGTTGCCCGCCCGAGAGCGTGCCGGCCCTCTGCAAGGCTTGTTCGGTCATCCCCAGCTTGTTCAGTTCAATAATCGCACGCGCGCGATAATCCGCCGGAAAATGTTTCACCATAGAGGCCCAAAGAGGGCGGCCGCAAAGCGCACCAACCATAACATTGGTCAGCACATCGAGACGCGGCACCAATTGAAATTGCTGAAAAATCATCGCGCATTTGGCGCGCCACTCATTGAGCTTCTTGCCCTTTAGCTGTGACACCGCTTGATCATTGCACCGGATCATTCCTGATGTCGGCGTCTCTAACATATTGATACATCGCAACAGTGTCGATTTGCCCGCGCCGGAGCGCCCTATCACGGCGACCATTTCGCCAGATTCGATATTCAGGGAGACGTCATCGAGGGCGTTGACGGCGCCAAAACGCTTTGAAAGCGAAGCAATTTCGAGCAACTTGAAGCACTCCTCGCATCTGATTTCTACGCCCAATAAACCACATTCTGCCTGTGGATTTTAGTCAAAGAAATGTGACGGTCAGTAGATTTGTTGTTCAGATACGGGACCTTAGCGCGGCGCCTTCTGGTTCATCACCAACAGATTAGCACCGACGATCATGACGGCGCCAATCCAGAATAAATAGCTCGGCACTTCCTGGAAAACCAGAAATCCGGCCAGCGTTGCAGTGATCAATCGCGTAAATTCGACCGGCGCCAGGCGACTAACCTCTCCTATTCGGTAGGCCGCGAGATTTAGCGGCTGAACGCACAGGGCAATCACCCCCATCAAGACAAACCAGATCCAATCCCCGCTTTGCGGCATTTTGAAAACGAAGAAAGTTGGGATGCTGGCAAAAAGAAATTGGAACAGCGCTGCGTGCGTCATCAAGGTTTGTCTGGAATGGGTCGCGAGCAAGATCTTGATCAGGATTGTATTGATCGAGAAGCAAAACGCGCTGGCCAAAGCAAAAAGGGCAAACACGTTCAAGCCTGATTGCGGGTTGGCAATGATCACGACCCCGACAAAGCCCAAGAAAATCGCAAACCAACGCAGCCGAGTGATGATCTCGTTCAGGAATATGAGGCTCAAGAGCGCAACCATGAAGGCGCGGGAAAAACTCAAAGCCTGGACTTCCGCGAGCGGTAAATTGATGATTGCGATCACGCCAAATATTTGCCCGGTGAACCCTGACACTGCGCGCGTGAGGATCATCCAAGGGCGATCCGTGTGCAAGATTGACAGGCCCGTACGCAATAAAAGCGGCAACAAGACTGAGAGCATCACGCAGGATCGAACAAACACGATCTGGAAGGGCGAAAAATCGTCTCCCAAGAAGCGGATACACACCGCCATTCCGCTAGCGATAGAAATTCCACACAAAAGCAAGAGTGACGCACGAATGTTGCGATCGTCGGGTATTTTCGCCGAGAGCTGGCGGCGTACAAATTCGAGATTTGTCAAAAATTGCGCCTCTCTTAAAGGGACTTAAAAACCAGATTGCATCGGCTTGGCAAGAGGGATGGAGAACTATTTTATGTCTCGTTTTTTGATCTTTGGCAGCATCGGTTGGGATCGCCCGATTTGGCTCGATCAACCTCTCTCCAGCGGGGCGCGTCTGCTTGGTTTTTCCGGTTCAGATCATACCTCAAACCTTCCCGAAGGACGGCTCGGCGGCGCCGCATCAAACGGCGCGGCGTGCCTGGTCAATGCAGGCCATCAAGTCGCGGTGTGGAGTGCGCTGCGCACCGATGAGGTTGGCCAAGACATCAAGAACAGACTGATCGATCTTGGGATTGATGTGAGTTTCCTGCACGCGATGGAGCCTGTTGGGGGTGAAACAATCATCTTGATTGAGCCTGACGGCGAAAGGACCATTCTGTTTCAGCACGGCGATCCAAACCTCGACCGAACCTTGCGTCGGGTCTTGAAACAACAGACCGCCAGAATCGATCTCAGTAAAATCAAGAGTTTCAACCCAGACGGAATGATCCTTCGATCCTTGTTTCATGGCTTTGAACAGCTTGCACACTTGCACCAAGTCTCAACGGTCGCGCACTGGCCACAGGGCGCTCAGACCTCAATCATTCCGGCGGATGTGTTGATCGGATCGCGAGACGATTTGGTCACCGCACAGCTCCTCGATCACCCATTCGCTCATGCCGCCAAAGCCTGTGGAGGTCGATTGAAAGGGTTGATCATCACAAATGGCAAAACAGGGGGTGAAGTAATTACAGAGCAAAGGCGGATCGCTTTTGTGAGCCCCTCGGTTAAACAGATCGATGCAACGGGCGCCGGGGACGCATTTGCGGCTGGCGTCTTAGACGCTTTGATTGCAGGTGCAGACTTGGTCGAAGCGGCGCAGCACGGGGCCACTTGGGGTAGTACCAGCGCAAGTCTGATTGGCAGTGCAGAGCCGAGGGCCGAAGATACATTTCGATCCTGGCATAGAACGACTGCGCCAGCAGACTAAGCGAGCTTTTGTCGAAGGTGGCCTGATATTGTATCCAGGAACGCCACGGCGATCATGAACAATAAGATGATGAAAGCGACCTCATCAAACGCAAAGATACGAATGCGCTCTTCCAACTCAAAGCCAATCCCTCCAGCCCCAACAACGCCGAGAATGGCGGCGTTCCGGAAATTGGACTCCAGGTAGTATAGAGCCTGGCTTAGAATGATCGGCGTCACCTGTGGCACAATACCATAGCGTATTACATCCAACCGCCCGCAGCCCGCGGCCCGAAGACCTTCGATCGGTTTGCGGTCAACATTCTCAATCGCTTCCGCGTACAGTTTTGACAGTACAGGAATATCTGCAAGCGCCAGCGCGATAACACCTGCAAGAGGACCAAGACCGAAGGGCGAGACGAGAATTAAGGCCCAGATCAGGGCCGGTATACCCCGGAAGAAATCGAAGACGCGCCGGATGAGGAAATGCGCTGGCGCGAAGCTCACAATATTCTTGGCGCCAATAATGCCCAAGGGGATCGCAAAAATGACGGCTAAAAACGTCCCTGCAAAGGCCATCCCAAATGTCTGCAATAGTGAATTCAGGATTCGCGGCAATTGCCCCCCTGAACTCGGCGGGAACATATTTCCTAAAAAGTCCCCGAGCTTGCCCATTCCGCTCAAAAACGTTGCCGGTGACAGATTCACATCGATGCAGATCCAGATGAAGACTAGAATGCCCAAAACGAACGGAGCAAATCCGCGAATATGATCTAACGGCGTTCGGTGAACTAAGCCCGGTGCTATTGCTTCGGCTTCTGCAAACAACAGGTCATAAGACGCCTTAGTCATCATAATGCTCCGCTCGCAGAGTCACCTATGAGACGATGCCGAATCCACTCAGACAGCAGATCAATCACGAAGATCATACACGTCATCATGAGCAAGATAGCGAGATAATCCGCGAATAGCGTGTATGTGATCGCACGTGACAATTCGATCCCGATGCCACCTGCTCCGACAATCCCCAGCGCCGCCGCCGCGCTTATATTTCCTTCAAATTTCAACATCGCATAAGAGGCATAATTGGGCGCAACTTGTGGGAAGATGCCGTAACGAACCTGACTCCACCAGGACGCGCCGGTGGCCTTAACCCCGATCCATTGACGCATATCTGCATTCTCGTTGACTTCTGAGTAGAGCTTCCCCAAGCGGGCCGTCGTTGAGAGCGTGATCGTGATTATCCCCGCCAACGGACCAATTCCAAATGCGGCGACCAAGATCAACGCGACGATCAGATCCGGTAGCGTGCGGATTGCCTCCAAAAGGCGCCGCAATACGAAACGAACAGCCGAGATTGGCATAAGATTGCGCGACATCATCATTGCGATGGGCATGGCAAAAAGAGCCCCCAATACCGATCCAATGATTGCGATCTGCAATGTCTCCCAGAGCGCATCAATCCAAACCCGCCATCCATAAAACCAACTCAAAAATGAGCCTGAAGTTGTGGCGTCTTCGAACAGAGTCTCAGTCTTTAAGTTTGGATTCATTAGCACGAGGAAATCACCCATGCGCGACAATGGGTCAGTGCTATGCTCCGCGCCGATGATTTCTGAGATTGTAAATGACCACAAGAAAAGCGCGCCAATGCCGAGAAAGGCGACCGCAAACCCTATTCGTCGACGCCGTAGCATGGCGAGGCGTTCGCCTTCAAAATTTTCGACGACAGCTTTTGATGAGTTCGGCGAAGGACCCGGTATGGCAGTCGCCGCGGCTGAACCTGCATCACTCATGTCTTAGAATACGATCGCTGAGTCAGCTGATTTAGGATGCAGCGCCGCGGGTTCGGTCGGGTCGTATTCCGAACCTTCTCCCTGGCTAAGCCATTGAAATACATTTGGATGCTCCAAATGAAGCGCAATTTGCACGCCAACGAAGCGATAGTGTCGTTCTACGTCTACATCATTTGGCACCAAGAAAGCGAATTCTGCGCGCGGGCGATCATAGATGAGAACTTCTAGGTGATTGCATAGATCAGATGTCGGATCGAGCACGTTACAGCTACGCCCCCACGTACCACCTTCGACGATTCCAGCTTCCGCAGCCCCCGTCTCAACCGCGTCGAAAAGGGCCTCTATGGATGAGAATTCGCGAGTTTCGGAAGAATCGACGGTCTCAACCCCGAAGTCGGCCAAAAATTGGCGCGCTAAATCGAAGTTCAGAGTTTTGGGCGGACGCCCCAGGAACGCCAGATCAGCCTCACTCATTGAGGTAATTTGCGCGGCGCTGGAACTCCCTGGCAATCCAAAGACCACAAAGGGTACGCGCCCAAGTCCATTATGGTCGCGCAATGTCAGGATGGGGCGCCACGTTTCCAAAAGCGGCTGGGCGCTGCCCTGATCAATCCACACGAAATTGACGTCGCCTTGCGCCGCCAGTTGAGCGGCCTCTTGATAAGTCTCCGTAAGGCACAGCGTGACGTCAGTGTTAAACCGCGCTTCCAATATGTCGGCATAGGCGCGTGCATTCATATCTTGAAGCTCAGACGCTGACTTGCATCCAGCGCCATCCGAAGTGACATTCGCGAGCGGCAGCGCCATGCGGATGGGTTCGATCATAAATGCATCGTCTTGCGCGGTGCTCGACGGGCTCAAAGCCAGCCCGAAAAAGGCGCAAAGCCACATGACGCTGAAAAAACGTGAAACAGTCGAAATCATTATACTTACTTGCTCCCGCCGATCGCGCGCTTTCGATGCGACGCGATTTCTTCGGTTCGCATCTCGAACAAGTCGGTGTAGAAGCTGCGATCCACGGCTTTGTAGGCGGTCCCTGGTAACCGAGCCATATCCCGGAACGTACCAGGCTGCTCATAAGGCATCGCCGCCATTGCCCCGCGCACGAAATCGCGCAATTCGACCGGCACATCGGTTCGCATGACATAAGGGGAATTTGGCAATGGTCCGGCATACCAGATGGCGCGATAGTCATCCAATTCGATAATGTTTCGCCGCGCCAACCGCTTGAGCGTGCCAGTTCCAAACCCGATTTCGGGTGTACCGCCGCTGGCAAGGACCACCGTGCCGTCAAACTGCCCATTCTCAAGCGCCATCACGGATTGTATATGCCCACCCGCCATCGCAGCTTCGGAGAAATAGTCGTCGGGTTCAATCCCCTGATTTCTCATCGCCCAACGCGGGAAAATGTAACCTGATGTTGAGTTGAAATCGACAAAAGCCAGTGATTTGCCCTTCAGGTCTTCGATCTTCTGATATGGGCTATCTGCTTTCACTACGATGGAAGAGTAATACCCGGAGATACCCATTGAATCGCGTCGCACCAGAATCGGCTCAGCCAGTTCACCGATTTGGGAATGGACGTTGGAGTAAGATCCGCCGCCCATGGTAGCGATATGAATTTGACCGGACGAGATGGCTTGAATGATGCCATTATAGTTGCTGACCTGATAGACCTTGACCGGAATGCCAAGCGCGTCCTCAAGGAAGTCCTGACGCGCCTTCACCCGCAGCAGAGCGATCGGTTCATCTTCGGACGCCGATGTTCCCATTTCCAGTCGTGGCAATTCCGCGCGCCAATCATCTGCATGCTGACGTTCTGCAGGTTTTGAGTCGCTTGAGCAGGAGGCCAAAACTGTGATCGCCAAAGCGATACATCCCATCCATGAAGCGATTTTCACCATCTTCAAGCCGTCCCTAATTGTTTCGACAACGATACTGGGTCATCGTGTCATCCAGATGAAAGCCTGGAAGATTACTGACCGTGAACCCGGAAATTTGTCTAAGTGGCGCAGGGACTGGCAAATCTATCCCCATAAATCTCGAACCGTGACCCCGGCACTGGGCAGTTTCGACCATGTCTCTCGCCCATCAAAGCGCTGGACCTTGATGTCTGCCACCTTATCAAATTCAGCCATCCGCAAATTGACAGCGCAGCGCCGGTCACCATCTTCATCGGGGCTCAGCATCACATAATGCGTCAAGCATCCGCAATTTGGACAGAACATAAACTCAATCTGCGGTTTTGCCCCCCGCCTATAGGCCTTGGGCGCTCCCGAAATCGTTACATCTTTGCCTAGAATGCCGTATGCCCACAGCGCGCCCTGGCGATGACAAAGCGAACAATTACAGGACAAGACTGACTGAGGATGGGTGTCCAGTTCCCACTCGACGTTTCCACAATGGCAGGCGCCTTTGATCATCTTGCCCTTGAATTTCTGCTTGAAGCCAACGCCGATCTCGCCTCTTTAAAGACAGAAGGTGACGATTGAGCGAACGTGCAAAATGCCCATCTTGATTTCCTTTTCCGGACTTCCTGGCGTCGGTAAAACCACCATCGCCAAAGCGCTGACACAGCAGATTCCGGCCCTCTATCTCAGAGTGGATGTGGTGGAATCCGCGCTGCGCGAGAGTGCTTTGCAAATCGAACATGCAGAGGATGCGGGATATCGCGCGATTTGTGGGATTGCCGTCAGCAATCTGAAACTCGGCCAGAATGTGATTGCCGATACAGTGAACCCCGTTCCGGACTCTCGGCGCTTGTGGACAGAGGCCGCGAAGGCGGCCGATGCAGACTTGATCAATATCGAAATCATTTGCACAGACATCGCCGTGCACCAGGCACGCGTTGAGACACGCTCAGCCGATTTGCACGGCCATCCCTTACCGACATGGGCGCAAGTACAAGCCAGAGTGTATCACCCGTGGTCGGATGTGGATTTACGACTGGATAGCAGCAAACTCAGGGTCGAAGACTGCGTACAAAAGATCATGTCATTCGTCGCGCAGCGTCCACAACCCGGAGCCATGTAATCGACATAACATGAATCCTTAACATGCCTGTCACGACCGCGCCCTAAGCGCGAAGGTCAGTTTTTTGTGAAGGGGGGTAGCGACATGATCAGGCGGATTATCGGACTTATCGCAGCCTTTGTTTCGCTCAGCAGTGTCTGTCTCGCAGCCGCCCATCCAGGTCATCAGGAAGCTCCCGCAGAAGCGACGCTTGAGCGGCCCGCGCTTCCGCTGGAAGGCTTGATCGAGGAATGGCTGTTCTGGCCGACATATATGCTTCCAGGTCGTTCGGGCGTCGTTTCGAATGAGGTTCCGGATCTTCAAACCGTGGCGCCACCCTTGTCGGATCGCCTGTCCCCGCAGCGCAACTGGTTGGGGCAATTTGCGACGGATCGACAACGTCGATTGCTCGAAAAGGAGCGATTGCCGGACGGCGATTTCTCTGTTGAGTTCTGGGTCACGTATCATGTCGACCAGCCGGTCGGCGCGGCAGCCTTGGCGTTTGATGCCGATCACAATCGACCCGCGATTTGGCAGTTTGGATTCTGGCAGGGCGACGTTCATTTTAGTGTCGGAGACAAAAGTCTCACACAGCCCGTGATCGAGTTGAAATCCAGCAAAGTGGTGCAAGATCTCGAAAGTGGCATGTATCGCCGCGGCGTCGATCGGTATTGGCACCATCTGGTCGGCGTCTTCGAAGCCGGGAAGCTAAGTCTGTACCACCAAGGTGACCTTTTGGCCGAATTGGACGACGCAGAGCGCGACGCGTATCCACAAGGGACAGAATTTGAAATTGCCGCTTATCTGCAGAGCGAACCACATATGGAATTGGGGAATCTGGTCCGCAATGTTGCGCTTTACGATCGCGCTTTATCAGCGTCCGAAATTGCCGGTCGATTTGAGGACCATCGCGAACTGGTCGACAAGGCCGTGCATTTTCGCGATCAGTTCCACTTCACCACGGCAGCGCCGCATGTCGCGCTCCCTTCGACCGACAGTATCCAATTGACCTGGGAAGCTGACCGGCCGCACGCTGCCCTTGTCGAATGGGGAACCACGCCTGCGCTCGGCAACACCCAAAGAATTTCCATGTCGAGCGGGCGGATGACCAAAACGCAATTGACGGGTCTTCGCGCGAACACGGCATACTTTTACCGCGTGACCCTGGATGACGGCGCCGGCAATGAAGTGAATTCCGGCTTATTGTCGTTCCGAACGGCGGTTGAGCCGGGCGATCCAGTTGTTTTCGCTGCGATTTCCGACACCGAAGCGAGGCCCCATGTCAACGCCCACCTGGCAGATCTGATCTGGCGCGAAACCCCGCATTTCCTGATCAATGCAGGCGATCTGACCGATGGCGGACGGCACGATCAGCGTGTGGAGTGGACGCATGAATATTTCGCCGCCATGGGTCACCTGATGGCGCAGATGCCGGTGCTGCCCGTCATGGGAAATGGCGAGCATGATTATGTCTGGTTTGATCGCTATCATGCGGATCGCGGCCCTGCGCGCTCATACTATAATTTCCGTTATGGCGATGTTGAGATCTTCGTTCTGGACTCCAATGTCACGGTCCGGGAAGATCAACCAAATTTCCGCGCCGAGCAGCGTGCTTGGTTGGATCACGCTCTAGGCGCCTCCGACGCGACCTGGAAAATCGCCACGCATCATCATCCGGTCCTGTCGGAACGCTATCCGGAACTGGTCTCGGATTTTGTAGATCTCTACGAAACGCATCAAGTCGACCTGGTGCTCGTCGGACATCACCACAATTATCTCAGGTCTTGGCCCATGATCGACGATCGCCCGCAGGACGATGGCGTGATCTATGTTCAGCTTGGCGGCGGCGGCGGAAACCTCTCAGATCGTCCGCGCCAGCCTGACCTGAGATGGGCCAAGACGTATCAAGGTTATGGCTATTCCCTGATCTCAATCCTCGGAGACAAGCTAGAGTACCGCATGCATGACGATCAGGGCGCGATGCGAGATTCCTTCACCCTCCAGAAATAGAACTGATGTCAGCGCTGCCGTTCAGATACCAAAAAATTGGTACGCGAGATCGCATATGAAATGGACAGGTCTGACCACACATTGAGCAGTCAAATCTGGCCACCGACAAATTAACCATTAGTTCACATTTCTGTCGGGAAAGTTTCGAGAAATTTTCGCCAAACCGTCGTTTTAGTTTTCCGCCCCATCGGTACTCGCCCTCCCTGAACGTCTCCGTTCCAGGACAGCAAGAGGGAAAGTCCATGAATTCGTTACTCAGAAAAGCAACGCTCTTGAGCGCCGCCAGGGGGCTTGCGCTCGGCGGTCTTGCAGCTGGTTCCATTTCAGCCTTAACCGTACCAGCCGCGGCACAATCCGAAGAAATCGGTCGTCTGGACGGTGTGGTCACCGACGCTGCTCAAGGCACGTTCTTACGCGGTGCGGCGGTCGAAATTCCGGCGCTTAACCTGACCACGGAAACAGATTCAGAAGGCCGTTTCGCGCTTCGTCGCGTACCTGCTGGAACACATGAAGTCACAATCAATTATGTTGGACGGACCGAAGTCACACAGACAGTAACAATCGCTGCTGGGCAGACGGAAGTCATCGAAATTGGATTAGTCCGTCTCGGAACCGATCTGGTGCAGGACACGATCATGGTCGTCGGCACGCCAATCGCGGACTCAGAAGCAGCTGCGCTGTCTCGCCAGAAGAATAATGACAATGTTTCCAACATTGTCGCATCTGACTCTATCGGTCGCTTCCCAGACCGGAACGCGGCTGACGCGCTCGGCCGGGTTCCTGGTATCTCGATCGAACGCGACCAGGGTCAAGCCCGCTTCGTCAATGTCCGCGGTGCACCAGCCGGATTCTCTACGATCGCTTTCAATGGAGTTGCAATACCCTCCGCCGGTAACGGAAGCGCACGGTTTGACACCATTCCGAACGATGTGATCGGATCGATTGAAGTTGTAAAAGCGATCACGCCGGACCTCCCGGCTGACTCTATCGGTGGTTTCATCAACATCGAAACATCCGGCGCCTTCGACAAGGGCGAAGGCTTGTCCGTAGACGCCGAACTTGCATTAGGTGTGAAAGAACTTGGTGGCGGCGAGCTTTTCAACTCTCAGCTGACCGTTTCCAATGTCTTCTTCGATGGAAAGCTCGGTGTCCTGGCATCCGGCAGTTTCTTCCACGACAACAAAATCACGGACAACACCGAAAACCGGTTCGAGGATGTCGATGGCACAATCTTCCCGAACCAAGCAGATTTCCGTCTTTATCGGCTCGAGCGCCAAAATACCTCCGGCAATTTGCGCTTCGACTTCCGTCCGAATGACAACCACTCCTTCTTTTGGAACACAGTCTTCTCCGAATTCTCGGACTTTGAACAACGCGATCAACATATCTATGATTTGGACGATGCTGAGTACGGCGACATCGATGACGATGATCCGATCATTGGCGGTGTAGCCATCGGAAACACTCCCGTCAGGGGCACCGTCTATGGCGTCGAATTGGATGCGACATTCAATATGCGCGAAGATATTGAATCGATCTTCAACACGCAGATTGGCGGCGAAAGCGACTTCGATCGTTTCAGCCTTGAATGGTCAGCAGGTTTCAATGAAACCATTAATGCGCGCGAACCAGATAGCGCCTATTGGGAATATGACATCAATAATGGCGACGATGGCATCTCAGTCACTTATGACTATACGGTTCCCGACGCTCCGATCGTTGAAGTGTATGATACGGTCATTGATCCAAATGCGATTTCTGCGAGCAACCCAGAGGGTTATACGTTGGGCGACCGCCTTCCTGGACCACCAATTTCGAAGTTTGTCTTCGAGAATTTGGAGATTTCAGATACCGAGGAAGTGGTCGAACAGTATTTCGGTCAGTTTGATATCGAGTATCCGTGGCAGCCATTTGGGATTACTTCGGATTTGAAGTTCGGTGCTCGCGCGGCACTTTCTGAAGGCACTTTGGATGATACGGATCTCGAGGTCGGAGATGATATCAACGATTTCGTAAACACCGATTATGCGAACATCCTCACGGGTAATTTGTCGCGCGCGACTTTCCCCCAACCTGCCATGTTTGAGTTTGGTGAAGATCGCTCGTTCAATGGCCGTGACGAGGTTTTCGCAGCCGCGCGCGCAAACAATCTGATCCTCACCCAAGGCAATATCTGGGAAAACTTCTATGAGTTTGAAGAGAATATTTATGCCGCTTATTTGATGAATACGTTCCGCTTTGACAACTTCGACATAATCGTCGGAGGGCGTTTGGAACAAACCGAATGGGACGCAACGGCAAACTCCGCTGTTGCCAATGACGACCTGGAAGATTTCCTGGAAGCAGGTCGCGACCGAGGCGTCACGCTAGATGAACTCTATGATAGCGGTTTGGTCACTCAGATCACCGCTTCGGACGACTATATCGATTTCTTCCCATCCATTCATTTCAATTACCGCCCTCGTGAAGACCTGGTTTTCCGCTTGGCCTATACGGAGAGTATCAACCGTCCGGCTTTTGATGACCTCGCTCCACGCCGCGAAATTGATGAAGACTCAGATATCGATGGCGAAGGTGATGGACTCATCTTCATTAGTGGCGGCAACCCTGACCTTGAGCCATTCCGCTCGCGCTCAATTGACGCTTACGCAGAATGGTACCTGCCCTATCGTGGGATTTTAAGCGCTGGAGTTTTCTACAAAGATATTGACGACCCGATTTTCGGCGTCACACGAACCTTCAATGGCGAAGAATTCGGGTTTGGACCAGGCTCGACCGTTCGTCTGAGTGGTCCACAGAATGGCTCCGATGCTGAAATCACTGGTTTCGAATTGAACTACTCTCAGCAGTTCGGCTTCTTGCCGGAACCCTGGGATGGTTTTGGTGCGAGCTTAAACTACACCCAGTCTGAAGACTCCGCCCAGACGCCGGTGGATGACGACGGAACCTCGCGAGAATCAGGCTTGGCTGGCGCTTCTGACGAAACCTACAACGTATCTGTCTTTTTCGAAAAGTACGGTGTATCGACACGGTTGACGTATCAGTACCGTTCGCCATGGCTGAATGCAATTGATCTCGGCGATGAACGTCTGGACCGTTTCTGGGATGAGCGTCCATCGCTCGACTTCTCTTTCCGCTACGCTCAGAATGAGAACATCACGTACTTCCTGGATGCCAACAACCTGACCGATGAGTTTGGCCGTCGCTATAATGGCAACACGTCTCGGGTCTATGAGGTGGAAGGCTTCGGTCGCTCTGTGCTCGCAGGGGTCCGGGTGTCATACTAAGGCTCAACACACACAAATATCGAAGCGCCCGGCCGACCGGTCGGGCGCTTTTTTGTCGATCGGATTAGTAAAACAACTTGCGAAACCGCAACATCACAACACGCCCTTGCGGATCCAAAAGATCGGCTTGGTAGGTAATCGGTACCAGGCCATTCGCGTCCGTGACGCGTTGTTTTTCATCGAAAACATTATCGATCGAGAGGGCAAGGCGGGTGCTGTCCAACATCGGGTACTTTAGCAGCAGCCTCGGATTGTTCCCGAAATTGTATTGCAGCCGCAGGTCAAACGTCGCGAGATCATCGAATTTGAGTTGCCCGTTCGCGCCATCATCAAACAGGGTTTCGCTGCGCCAATTGCCCCGCATAAAGCCCCCTATCGCGCCTTTTGAATACCCAACTTGCGCGGTGAGTCGATGCTCAGCCGACCCGCCTTGATCACTAATCGCATCGCCATCCAGCAAATCCAATTCTGCGCTTCCAGGCGTGATTTGCAGAGAATCCTCTAAGACGATCGTATGATACAGAGACGCGAAGACACGCCCATACCCTCGACCGCCGCGCCCACCGCGTGGTCCGCGACCTCGGCCTTGTCCGGCTCGCGCGCCGCGCCCCTGCCCGGCCGCTTGGCGCGATTCGCGTTCTGCAATTCGTTGTTGCACGCGCGCCCGATCTTCCTCGTCCAGTCGCCTTAAGACAATCTCGCGCAATTGCCGCCGCTCCTCATCAGACAAATCCGGGCGCTCTGGCCGAGGTAAACTGTGCGACCAGTTCAACCCGTATCGAACCTGTCGTGTTGTCGACTGATCAATATTGATCGCCCGCGCGTCGAGGCGCACAAGCGTTCCATCTCCGTCTCGCAGAACGCGGTCCGGAAACGCCGCTTCGATCTGGGGTGTTAGGCCTGGAAAATTGAGGATCGCATCTTGGACCTGGGTGTCCGTATAGGCCAAATTGAATGTGATATCCGGCGTTTCAAATGGCTCCCAGTTCAGGTTGAGGCGATGGACAGTGCGTTCCTCAGAATTGAGGTTTGGAGTCCCACCTGAGATCCGCGTCACATTTTCAACTGTTTCTCCAGTCGAAAAATCAAACACGCGGGCGGTTTCCGTAATCGATGTCGGTGCACCGAGCAGCGTAAGGTCCGGTGCTGTTTCGGTATAGGCCGTCGAGGCGAGTATCTGAAGCTGGTCAAATGGTTTCCACGTCATTCCGACGCCATAAGAAGACAAGGTTCCGACATCCGAAACGTCATCCAAACGCCCATTCGCATTCAGGTTTAAAGTCCCAAATGGGTGAATGTCGGGTTGAGCGTCGAGTATCGGAATGTCGATATTTGCTTGAACATTGGTTTGAGTACGTGACAAATTGGTCGGTTCAGAAACGCCGTTTTGATCGGATCGCGTCTCCAGATCGGAAACGTCCGCGCCCAGCTTGAACGTCGACACCACATCGCCCGCGGGCATGGCTAACAACTTGCTGAACAGAACGCCCTCAAGAATGGCATCGTGTCGTGTCGATTCTGTGCTTTCCTGAAACCCTGACAAAGGATCAGTCTCCGTTGCTGTCTCGGAGTCTCGGTAGGTGTAGCCACCATTCAGCGTCCAATTCCAATCGGTATAGACTTTGTTGAGGACAAATCGCGCTTCGGCGCCGATCTCATCCGTGTCGCGGGCCAGCGTGTCATTCAGGTCTGATTGCGCGATCTGACGGTTCCGTTGGACCGCATCAATGCCCCCCACATATGTGGCATTGATGTCACCCGGCAAAAAGTGACTGAGGCTTGCCGTGAGGTCGACGGAATGCTGCTCTGGCAGCAATGTCCGATCGGCTGTGACGTTCGGATCAGCGCCGATAATATCCCTGTCCGATTCAAATAGAGCGTCTTGATACTCATACTCAAAATCGACATTCCAACGCTGATCATCGCGAATTCTCAGTGTCGACAAGTCAACATCGTCAAGCCACTGGCCGCCTTCCGTCGGCGCCCCAATATCCGCGCGCGTGGTCACTGCGTGGAAGCGGTTGCGTAAAATGAAGTTGATAACTTTCTGGTTCGCGCGAAAGCCAAACTTCAACGCCGCAGCTTCGGGCAGAACTTCGACCCGCGCCAAGGCTTCGGGCGGATAGTTTCGAATTTCCCGAAATCCGGAAACACGACGACCATTCAGCAAGATCGCCGGCGCGCCGCCACCGGAAGACTCTGTAAGCGGCTCCAGATCGGCCAAGAGTTCTTCCAGACTGGCGGCGCCATATGAGCGAATTTCCGCAAAATCCAACTCTATGTCCGGTTCGATATCGGCCAACATCGGATTTGATCGATTTCCTTCGATGACAATCGTATCCTGTAAGAGAAGATCTTCTTGAGCGATCGCATTGGTCGGAATGAAGAGCGCGCCAGCGCTGAAAAAGAGAGACTTCGAGCAAAAGGTCATGGGAGGCGTTTTCTATTGTTCTGCTATGATGTCGGCAGCTGGAAATTGAACGTATTGCCCAGCCTGATCCGTCGCGAAAAACTGACAGCTCTCTTTTATACTTATTATGTGAAACCATGACGAAGTTGGCATTTATTGTATCGACTGCTGGAGACGATTTCTATCAGCGCACCAAGATAATCTGTTTGCGCTTTCGATCTATTTGCAATCGGTAGTGAGACAGCAAGTCCATTCCGATCACCATCATCGGCGCGTCGCCAAATCCCAGCGCTGCAAACAAGTCCGTCTCGAGCACCGGTATGCTGAAATTTGAGATCCGCTTTTCGCCAAGTTGCATCTTTCTGAACTTGAACACTTGTACTTCGTTTCGGTTCAAATCGCTGCCGCGAATCTCCTGTGGTTCCTGTACGCGTTGCACGCCTTTCGCGCGTTCAGCGAATTGCGAGTTGATGAAGGTGATGGTCGACCCAGTGTCGATTAAGGCATGGCCGCGAGTACCATTAATGCTGACATCAATGAAGATGAGCCCATCATGGTCGAAATAACCAATTGAGTTACGCTCGGCGCCTGGTACCCGTTTCGGGCGGCCGTCATAAAGTGTGACGGTGTCATTGGCGAAATCGAAATCGACCACCGATGTCGAGAAAAGCGAGACCGGCAAAATATTTTCGGAGACCGGATAGGCATCCACAGTGTTCACGGCGACGCGCAGATCATGCCAGACCTGCGCCCCGGTTCGAACCGATGCGAGTTGCACGACGGGGAGGACGCGGTCACCGCCTATCCCCCGGACGCGTGTCGCATAGGCCGGATCCTTAGAACCATCATAAGCCAGCAAATCATCATCGATCAGCGCGATTGTCGCGCCTGTGTCCAGCAAGGCTCGACTGGATTGACCGTTAACAGTGATGTGCGTGATGGGCCAATTGCGCTCACTTTCAAGCAAGGCGAGCGTTTCCTGTTCAGACGCGTGCGCGGGCTGCAGCGCGACGACGCACCAGACCGCGATTAGCCGGGTGAATACGGTCTTTGAACAAGGTGTACGCGACAAGGGTCCGTGCATCATCCAATAATTATGACACATTTATGACATATAAGGAAATTCGTCCGTACTCACCCTATCTCTCAAGGGGTTAGTATCCAGAATTCGTTGCAAATTATCGAGAAACAATTTGTCGGGAATTGTCAGTGGAAAGTGAGCTTTAACCGACCTACTCTAGCGTGGGTTTATGACCAAGAACCCATTTCGCTACTTCAAAACATCGCCAGAAATTATCCAGCTTGCAGTGATGATGTACGTTCGATTTCCTCTGTCTCTGAGAAATGTAGAAGACCTCCTGCACGAGCGCGGGATAGATATCTGCCATGAAAGCGTCCGGACTTGGGTCGATCGGTTTGGTCCGGTCTTCGCTAGCAAGATCCGAACGAAACGGGCATCTTACATGCGCCAGCACACTCAATGGCAATGGTATCTCGATGAGGTCTTCGTGAAGATCAACGGCGTGCAACACTATCTGTGGCGCGCCGTCGACCATGAAGGTGAAATCCTCGAAAGCTATGTCACCAAAACCCGAGATAAGCAGGCTGCACTTACGTTTTTGAAGAAAGCCATGAAGCGATACGGATCGCCGAGAACGGTCATCACGGATCGGCTTCGATCCTATGGGGCCGCGATGAAAGAGATTGGAATAGTCGACCGCCAGGAGGTCGGTCGTCACCTCAACAACAGAGCGGAGAACAGCCATTTGCCCCTTCGAAGGCGAGAGCGAGCGATGTCCAGGTTCAGGCGGATGTCAAATCTACAGAAATTCGCTTCGACCCACGCCTCGTTCCATAATCACTTCAACTTAGACCGCCACATCAACCACCGCTCCACATTCAAATCGATGAGAAACGCCGCCCTCTCCGAATGGCGTCAGCTTCTGGCTGGATAAGAGCCCCTACCCCGTCCGATGCTGGAGACGGGTTCGCATTAGACTGACAGCACCGGCCAAACCGCTTGTTCATAAGGTCGCGTGATCTGTAGCAATTCGATATCCGCGCTGCGGCAGGCTTGGGTCAGGCGTTTTCGCACGGGTCCCTGCGGCAAGCGCGCCGTAATACACGCATCCAAACTATTTTCGCCCGCCCAGCCTCGCACGGCTTCCTCCCAATCTGAGCCGGAATAGTCCATGACCGGCACCTCAAAATACACCTCAGCGCGTGCCGAAGTGTCCCGCACAGCACTTGGCCCAAATGCAGAAGCGATGGCGCCGAGCGGACGGATCGATCGCTGAGTCGGGCCCGAAAGCGCGAGCATGCTGACCGGGTGCTGCAAACCCAAAGTTTCAACGCACCCATCTTCTTCGGTCAGAACAAGACCCACCCGCCGCCCAGCAATATCAGCTGTGGCGACGTCAGGCGTGATGATTTGAATGTTGTGAGGCTCGTCCAAAGCGGGCGCAATTGTCGCGAGCTCACCGACCGGATTGAACCGCCCTACAGTGAATTTCTCGATATTGGACGCCCGCGCGAGATAGGTCTTACCCATCGTATGTAAACCACAAACCCAGCGCCAGGAGCACGTGTTCGACGCGGGATCTCCATCGACCAGATGCCGATAGAAAAAGTCAGCGCCGAGCTGCCAGGGCAGACGCAATGTGTAAATCCAAATGCTGGCAAACCACATGCGGGCATGATTGTGCAAATACCCGGTTTCGATCAGCTCGCGAGTCCAGCTGTCAAAACAGTCTAATCCTGTTCGACCCTCAATTGCTTCATCGTATCGACGGGCCAGGTCAGCGTCACGCTCAAGCTGATCAAATTGATGCACCAAGTCCTGCTTATAGTTTCGCCAAACGTCTGGTCTATGCTGCAACCATCCCTTGAAATAGCCGCGCCAAAAGACTTCCTGAATGAATTTTTCGGCCTGATTAAGATCATGCCCGCGCAACACCGCGCGCAGTACGTCTTCCTCCAACAGTAAACGATGCCGGATCCAAGGTGATAATTGCGAGACTTTCGCGTGCTTACCTGGGCCAAAATCAAAGTTCCGCTGGCGGGCATAAGAGCCGCCAGCCGATGCCCCGAACCTTGTCAATCGCGCAAGCGCCTCGGAGCGCGTCGCGGTCCAGGCCGAAAGCGGTGCCCCAGGTTTGAGATCGAGCGTGGTTTGGCGCATGGTCAAGTGTCTCCGAGCGGAAGTTGGAGTTGGTCGGTCGACGGCTTAACGCGTTTGCGCTGACCACGATTGGGAATCCCGGCTTTGCGACTGCCATGCTTGTCCTGGATCGAATTTGCATCCTGGCGGAAGGTTTGTCCCTTTCGGACAGCCCAAACCTTTTGCCGCGCCTCTTTCGCCGCTTGCAAATGATCAATGATCGGCATCGGATAGGTTTTCCCGAGCACGCGGCTCGCTTCACCCCACGTCCAGGGTTCGTGGATGAAATCTGAGGGCACGTCTGCGAGCTCGGGTACCCAGCGGCGAACAAACGCGCCATCTGGATCCTGGTCACGGCCTTGCTTTACCGGATTATAAATGCGGATCGTATTGATGCCTGTGGTACCAGACTGCATCTGTACTTGCGGCCAATGAATGCCAGGCTCGTAATCGGTGAACAGGCGCGCCAAGTGTTCTCCCGGCCGGCGCCAATCGAGCCAGAGATGATAGCTCGCTACGGCCATCAGCATCGCCCGCATCCGGAAATTCATCCAACCTGTCGCGCAGAGACAGCGCATGCAAGCATCAACGAATGGCAGGCCGGTCTCACCTGCTGCCCAAGCCTCAAAAGAAGTTTGATCTGGCATTGTGGGACGCAAGCCATCATAGGCGCGGTGCAAATTCTGAGTCTCGATGTTCGGCTCGTCTTCAAGCTTCTGAGTGAAGTGATCTCGCCAATGCAATCGGCCCTGATAGGATGCCAACGATCCGCGCCAGCCGCCTTTCGTGCCCTCAGCTTTCAAGGCTCGTTGACGGCTCCACGTGGCCTGAGCGACTTCACGCATCGAAACAGCGCCCCAGGCGAGATAAGGCGATAAACGCGAGCAATGTTTGGCGCCAGTGACGGGTCCTGACATTGCGCGCCGGTAAGGGGCCCCGCGGACGTGTAGGAAAGAGTAAAGATACTCCAGACCGGCTTGGCGCCCGCCGGTCTGGCGACCCGGGCATGGATCGGTTCCCAAACCTAGCTCTTCTGCTGTCGGGATCTCACCCGGCTCAATTCCATCTATGGAGGCCAGCGCGCGCGGTGTATCATGCGCAGGCTCTGCCATGAAAGCATCCCAACGTTTCGCCCAGCCATTTCGGGTCTTAAGACGTCGGATCACGCCATTCTGGCGCAATTCATGCCACTCGACCCCGTTCTGTCGACACCAATCCGCGACCCGAAGATCTCGCGCGTAGGTCCAACCATTTCCAGTCTCCTCATGCGACCAGAGCTGGACGTTTTGAAAATGGCACCGGGCGCGTTCGAGCACCTCTATTGCATCACCAGTTCTGATCACGAGCGGTTGACCGAGCGCGCCAAGGTCGCGGCGAAGGTCCATCAAGCATTCAGCGACGAACGACCATTGCCGCGCCGATTGGTCGGGACCTTGCCAGAGCGACGGCTCCGCAAAGAAGAGGGGCAGTACCGGCCCGCGCTTGGCGGCGGCGCTTAAGGCGGCATGGTCTTCTATCCGAAGGTCGCGTTTGAACCAGACGATTTGAATCTGCTGAACAGGTTTCATCACCAGGATCTAGGCGCCGGATCACTCACGACCAGGCGCGGATCACGCGACGCCTTGTCGCCATTATCACACACAACTCAGGCGAGATCGTGCTGGTCCGATATGTCTGCGCATTGATGACTCTGCAGGATACGCTGCAAGGTGCGACGGTGCATGTTCAACAATCGCGCGGTCTGCGAAACATTCCGGTCATTCTTGTCGAAGACAGATTTGATGTATTCCCAGCGAACCTGGTTCGGTTCAGTCGGCGACTCTGGCGGCTCGGGTTGCGCTTCGGGGTCGGCCAGGAGAGAGTTCACAATGTCTTCAATATCAGCCGGTTTCGACAAGACATTCTGGGCGCCAGACTTGATCGCCGCGACCGCATTCGGCAAAGCGCCATATCCAGTCAGCACAACCGTATGTGCGTCAGGCCGGTGCTGTTTTAGAGCTTCGATCACCTCTAGACCGAACCCATCGTCTAGTCTCAAATCCACGACTGCGAAGGCTGGCGGGTTGTGGCTTGCAATCGTCAGTCCATCGTGAACCGACCCCGCCGCAGAGACGACGAACCCGACCTCTGTCAGCGCCTTCGCCAAGCGTTCGCGAAAGACGGTATCGTCATCCAAAACGAGGCATGTGCGATCTGCCAAAGAAGCGATCCGAATCGGACATTGCAGGTTCAATTGTTCGGAGTTCATCTGTCTCTACTTTCCTTTGATCTGGTCAGACGTGCGAGCTCTGTCTCGTTAGGCGTGGCGACGCTCGCGCCGCAGTCGTTTCTGCAACAGCCGCAACGCAGGTATGGTGACATCTCCGTTGGGTCGCATGATTGTGCCGGTCGCTTGAGAGACTTCATTCGTTTGATACTCTAGCGCCATGTTCAAAACGGCATCTCGTCCGATTTGAAACGCATAACTTGGGGTCTGGGAGGGACGTGACTTCTTCATTGTTTTGCCTTTCGCTGTTTTCTAACTTCGGGGAGGAAGATTGTGGCTTATTTGGACTCTTATCGGAATTGGTTGTGGCTGCAGCGACCAAGCCAATGACTTGATCGAAAGACCGCGGCGCGCGAGATCTGTCGCCAGTTGAGTTTCGCCATTTCGCTTCAGGGACTGTGCCTGGCGGACGAGCGACCAGGCGAGATTGAGTAGAGTTTGACGTGTCTGCATAAAACGCTCCGTTTTATATTCCCTACGAGATAGGATATAAATCGGATGTTCTGAGGTGCGTTTTCGCCGCAGGTGGAAGGATTCGGCTTCTGCCTGGATAGGACCCCCTACGCCATACGCTGCTGGAGACGGGTTCGCATTAGACTGACAGCCCCGCCACGCAGACCGCGCTTTGTCTCCGAAAATAGAAGCCCTCGATTTATCGCCGACAATTCCGCGACTTAGCGGGTTTGATTCTGGTATTGCGCCGCGAAATTCCGATCAATTCGTCTCCGATTCCGCCGAAATAGCGATAAGTCTCCCGGCGCCTGCGAGGTGGTCGGGTTTCCCAGATAACAGGGAATTTCACGATTTTCGATTTGAATTATCCCTGTCCACTCTGTGAAACACTGAGCACATGCCTGTATCTGTTGGTGTTTTTGGCCAACTCCCGCAATCTAAAACAGGGAATTCAAACGCCCTGATCAGGGAACTGAAAATCTCAGAACAGGGAATTTTGTGCGCGTCCTAGGAAATGAAGTCAGGGTGCTGATCACCCCAATGTATCGACCATCTGCGGCGCGAGAGCTGCGCGGTTGAAAGATCGGGACGCTGCTTGCCTTCGAGGATAGCGCGGAGGATTTCTGGCGACAAAAGTGCCAGGTCGATATTGTGCGTAATGAAGTCGGAGCTGACACTTTCGCTGTCGGCTATGGCTTTGACACTCTCACCTGCCTTGATCCGATCGGTCCAATTCAGCGCCCGTAAGACCCGTCGTATCATCACCTGATCTGGCACTCGGGATTGCTCATTCGGGATTACGAGTTTGGTCTCAACACCGCGGCGGCGAGCGGTGAATGGAACGCGAATGGTTTTCGTCTGCTCGCCGGGTAATCGAAACTGGATATCGATCTGGCCATCATGGATGACAGTACGCTCCACCAAGTCAAAGTCGTCTCCCAGTCCATTTCTGCCTTGAGTCTCAGCTGTTCGGTAATCCGGATCGGTTTTGATCGCGGCCTCAATGACGCGCTCCAGTTCTTTCGCCGGAAACCGGCACCCCTTCTTTGGATCAGACGAAATATAGTACCTATATCGAGTTGACCCTTTGCACGCATGGCTGGGCGTTAATTTTCGGCCGTTCGTGTCATAGAGTTTACCGGCGAGCGGAGATCGCGACGCAGCATTGGATCTGCGTTTGCGCTTGATCCGGTTGCTGGACAGCGTCGCCTGCACCCCTGCCCACAGATCGTCATCCACAATCGGATCGTGCAAACCATCGAAGACCTGATCGGGAATTGTCAGCGGAAAGTGAGCCTTAACCGCCCTGCTCTACGCTTGGTCCATGACCAACTCCCCATTTCGCTATTTCAAAACATCGCCGGAAATTATCCAGCTTGCGGTGATGATGTATGTCCGATTTCCACTTTCGCTCCGCAATGTGGAAGACCTACTCCATGAGCGTGGCATCGATATCTGCCATGAAAGTGTGAGGCTTTGGGTCGATCGATTTGGACCGGTTTTCGCCGGAAAGATTCGAACCAATCGCGCTTCCTACATGCGTCAGCATACTCAGTGGCAGTGGCATCTGGATGAGGTCTTCGTGAAGATCAACGGCGTCCAGCACTACCTTTGGCGCGCCGTCGATCATGAAGGAGAAGTGCTGGAGAGCTACGTCACCAAGACCCGGGATAAGCAGGCCGCGCTTAGATTTTTGAAGAAAGCCATGAAGCGATACGGATCGCCGAGAACGGTGGTGACGGATCGGCTGCGTTCGTACGGCGCCGCAATGAGAGAGATTGGAAATGAAGACCGCCAGGAGGTCGGTCGCCATCTCAATAACCGCGCAGAGAACAGCCACCTCACCTTCCGACGAAGAGAGCGGGCAATGTCCAGGTTCAGGCGAATGTCGAACCTACAAAAGTTCGCCTCGACCCACGCTTCGTTCCACAATCACTTCAACTTAGACCGCCACATCAATCATCGTTCCACCTTCAAATCCATGAGAAACGCCGCCCTCTCCGAATGGCGCCAACTTCTGGTTGGATAACAGCCCCTATGCCGTTCGATG
>JBCBUI010000015.1:0-70666 GCA_039818185.1 Pseudomonadota bacterium | reverse complement strand
TTTGGCTGTTTTGAGACGGTAATAAATTGGGTAGAGGTTCTTTCGATCAAGCGTTTCAAAAAACTGCTTTGCGACTGGGTGCTGCTCAAGGGCTTCTAAAAAATCTTCTGGAATCTCCATATCAGCTTGCCCCGCATAAGCAGTATCCCACCTGCCATCAGCTTTTGCTGCCTCAACGTGATACATGCCGGGGGCCGACATTTTGTTCTCAGCGATCAGTCTTTCAGCATGTTTCCTGTTTATCTTTGACCAATTTGAGTTCGCTTTGCGTGGCGTCAGGCGCTGCAAATAGGACCGCTCGTCGAGTGGCTTCTTATGCCCGTCAATCCATCCCCAGGTAATGGCTGCGACGACGCAGTCCTGCCAGCTAACCGTGGCTCGGGCTGCATTCTTCTTGAACACTCGAACCCACAGCTCATTTGTCTGATCGTGGTTCTTCGCCAGCCAGTCGCTCAATTCAGAAAGTGTCGCGAATTCAGAATACTTCATGGTTCCGTATACCACGAACAATTGGGCTGAATAGCGCTAGACGTTGCGCTTTCCGCCCCCAGCTTAGCGGCTGTTGTGGGGCGAGTTTAGGACGCTCATTCATATCCATTCTGCACGTTAACAAAGGGGCGTCGGCTGATTTTCAACTCAGCTCACACTTGTCTAAGCTTGTATCGAACAATTGAGCCTGCGCGATTGAAAATGGGGAAAATGTCGTACGAATCCGCGACTAACACCGGACCCAAATCGTGCTTAAAGCGTTGTATGTGGTATTATGAATTACACAACATGATCCGGGACCTCACACTCGAGTTTAAGCACAGTCTTTGCCATGATCCCTCGGGATGGATAGTTGAATTCTGCGTGGTCGGAGTATGCCAATATCCTGGCTGCGGCAATGAGTAATTCTGTTCTTGACCCTAAGGACATTATGTATGTGTCCGAAATGCTTGCGGCGATAAGGTTTTTTCTTGGGAATCTAGAAAATATTCCGATCGAGGAGCGAGAACCGCTCGCACTGAGGCTCCACATCGCGGAAGGATCGCTTGAATCGCTCGCTCAAAAAATAAAGCAGCACTATCCAGCGGATAGTTTTGTAGCGCGAAAGTGGGCTTCAACCGAAGTAAACTCAACCAGAAAACAATTTGGAAATGGCTAAGTTTATTGGCTGACTTAGTCACATAATTCACGCAGTCAAAAGTCGCAAAGGCCACTCTGCTCCGCTATCAGTGATCCCCAAACTATGGCAATCTAGTGTGGCAAACCACAAAAAGCCATCCACGCTAGGAAAGTTAACGAGCAATTTGATGAAGCCCGCGTATCTGGAACCAAAACCTGAAGCACCGATCATGATCGAAGATTTGACCAAACTGCGAGTGAGGTTGGAATGTGCATCGACGACCCAAGAATTGATGGATACCACCTTTGAAATTGTGAAGCATCTCGGAGCGATCAATGTCTGCTATGCTCATGCCCCACCGCTCGGAGCCACCGACTATAAACGACCCTCCATTGTTGATGCTCGGGGCCTGCCAAAAGGCTGGGCGCGGACCTATTTAAAGTCCGGTTACGCCAAGGCGGATGCCATTTCACGGTTGGCCCTCTCGCAACTTCGTCCTTTCTATTGGCGTGATGTGGGTAAAATGAAACCTCTTTCGCCTCGTGAACAACAATACATAGAGCACTTGATAACAGTCGGACTTGACCATGGAATTTGTGTGCCGACTTTTGGTCCGAAAGGGCGAGCGGGATATTTTGGGGTTGGGTTTTGTCCCACTGAGCCCCGTTTGAATGAAAGACAGTTTCAGATTATCCAGTGGCTTTGCCAAACGGCGCATATTTGTCATTGCTCGATAATAGATGACTCGTCGTCCGGCTGCATCCATCTCTCAGCTCGAGAGATCGATGTGCTGCGGTTAATTTTGGTGGGGCGCACCAACTCCGAAATTGCAAAAGAGTTAAAAGTCTCATGTAATACGGTGTCGACTTATTTGGTGCGTGCCTGCGAAAAACTAGAAGTTAGAGGTCGTTTTGAAGCCGCAATGCGGGCGCTCACCACTGGTTTGCTCGATTAGCACATATTGTGATTTTAACCGTCCCCCGAATAATTAAGGATCTTACTCTAGGCACTTTACTTAATTAGCTCAGGGACTGTTGTGGGTCAGAAGCGGACGATAGTAGCCGAGTGACCGCCTCGGGGCGAGTTTAAGCCGCTCGCGAAAAGTTCATCTTTGTATGAGGATTCCAATCGCGAAGCAGATTGATCCATTAAGCAAAGACTTGCATCCCCTGTTTCACCGCCGGTCTTTCCCCAATCCGGTTTAACCAGGCGGGAATTCGCGGTTTCTCTAAAAGTGCAGGAAACTGCAAATCCAATCCAGCCTTTAGCCACGGATAGTGCATGATATCTGCGATCGAGTAGTCACCTGCGAGAAAAGCCCGATCATCAGATAACCATCGATCTACAACCTCGGTTAGTCGAACCGCTTCGGCATAGAAAAGTTCCGTCATACCGGGGATTCTATCTTCCTCGGTTGCCGTCAATTGATCATTGAGGCGACCGAGATTGGGGCCAATATGCGCTGCTTGGAAAAAGGCGCCCTGAAGCGCGTGGTAGCGTTCCGGGCCAGACTTCGGCAAGATCCGACCGCGGGCATCATAATGGTCTGCCAGATACACAAGGATCGCTCCCGACTCCCATACCGTTTGTCTATGAGCCTCATCTCTCAACACAGGGATCTTATTGTTGGGTGACATTTTCAAGAACCAGGATTCCATTTGTTCCTTTCGCTCAAGGCTGACCGCGGAGCGTTGATAGTCGAGGTCGAGTTCTTCCAGGGCGATTGCGACTTTTCGAACATTTGTTGTCGGTCCACCAAAAAGTGTGATCATGGTCTTATCTCCGCAGAAGGATCGCTTGAATATGTTGAGCTAAGAGGGGCGAGCATCCAGCGGCGCCAAGACGGCACGCACATGGGCAAAATGAGGCCCGCCAGCAAAATCGAAGTGGCAGCGATCAGTCCGGCGCCGCTGTAAATCGACTCACCTACATTGCTGAAAATTGCAGCCCGGACAAAGCTACCCAAAATCACCGCAGACACATAAGCCAGGAAACTCATGCCAGAGAGGATCGCAGCGAACTGAAACACATGTTTCGGAAAAAATGGATAAGCGCATACCCCGCCCAAAGCCCAAAAACTCATCTTGCGCGTCGCGATCTCTGTCACCCAGTTTTGTAGTCTGGGTGGGAGTTGATTGAGCACCGCATCCCGTCCGATGACCCACGTAAATCCATATTTCAGAAGGCCAGAGCCGGTCATACCAAGCCCCGCATAGAGGGTGCCTTCCAAGGGACCAAACATGATGCCAGCAGCCAGCAAGAGCAGACCGGTTGGGATCAAAAAAACAAACCGAAAGGTTAGGATGCCAATATAGGCGAGCGGCCCCCAAATACCGAGGGCCTCAACAAAGTCACGGAGAGACTGAACACTCCATTCGATATCGAGCTGGTTGCGAACCAGGATAGATATCGCGAGCAAGCCGATGCCGATCGCGGCAAGGACGATCCAACGTAAGAGCGTGATACCAAATATGGAGCGCGAGAGATCAGGCATTGGCGGCTAATCCAATCGCGTGGTGCCTTGCGTCCAGCATTGGCGCGGCACGATTAATCAGAGCGATAAGCGTTAGCATAACCGGCACTTCAACAAGGACACCTACCACGGTGGCAATGACTGCGGGCGAGCCAACACCAAACAATACCACGGCGATGGCGACGGCTAACTCGAAAAAGTTTGAAGTCCCAATAAGGGTTGCTGGCCCCGCGACGCGCGCGGGAAGGCGCGCGACCCAGGCCGCTCCAAACGCCAGCGCGAAAATACCATAAGATTGGATCAGAAGAGGAATGGCGATCATCGCGATAATGGTGGGTTCAGTCAAAACCGTTTCGGCTTGGAATCCGAACAAGAGAACGACGAGTGTGATGAGGCCGATCTTTGTGAGCGGCCCGACCGCGCTATCGAGGTTCGCCAAAGCCGTCTCAGAACGCCATTGAAGCAGCTTGCGGATAATGAAGCCACTAATAAGCGGAATGATGACATAAACCGTCGTCGAGATGCCGAGCGTGGCCCACGGCACAGATACTCCCCCCAAGCCCAAGAGCAGTCCTGCAATCGGCGCAAATGCGACGAGCAACACCAGGTCATTGACGGACACTTGCGCCAATGTGAACTCGGCGTCTCCCGATGTCATACGCGACCAAACAAAAACCATGCCCGTGCACGGCGCGACGCCGAGAAGCACGAGACCGGCAATGAATTGATCTGCATCAGCAGCACTCACCCCATCCACGAAAACAAACTTGAAAAATAGCATCGCCAGTAAGGCCATCGAAAATGGCTTCAGCACCCAGTTGACCCCGAGTGTGATGGCGGACCCCGCTCGCCATTCCGGCCTCGCCCAAACTGTCGTCAAACGCGAGTAATCAATCTGGATCATGGTTGGTAGAATGAGCAGCCAGACGAGAATCGCGGTAACCGGATTGACGTGGGCATATGTGAAGCCCCCGAGCGTTGCAAACACTTGTGGAAACATCCAGCCCAACGCCAGACCGGCGGCAATGGCGAGGCCAATCCATACACTAAGCCAGGCTTTAAATGCGCCGAGCCGAACCGCCGTCTCTACAGCCATCTAAACATCTGCCGGAAGATAGTTGGCAAGCTCTTCTAGTGTCTTCTCGCCATATTCATCCACGTCCCCGAATGACCGAAACGTCTCCCAACGCAGCCCTGATGGATCTTGCGTCCAGTTTTTCTCAGATTTGGAGAAGCAACAAACCGTTTCGCCGATTTCCATCAATGGGGCTTCAGCTACCTTTAATGTATCCCGGATAGCCTGCAGCTCTTCGCTATTATCTACTTGGATTCCAACATGGTGAATGCCCGGGCGATCACCTTCGATTTCAATGACTTCGACGACGAAATTTACATGTGGTTCGTCAAGCATCCACTTCGCATAATTGTGCCGTGTTTTGCTTGGACCCTGTCCAAATAGGGTTGAATAGAACGAGACGGATTGTTCAAATTTCGTCTCATCAGCGTTCACGTGAATATGCAGGCGTTTCATAGATCAGCTCCTTTGCTGACCCTATATATGCATATATGCGCATATTTGCAAATGTATTTATTTTGGAGTTGTCTCCGCCCTGCATGCGTCGAGCGCGTTCGCAATTGCGCGCAGCGTTGCGGTCAGGTCGTCTGTATTTAGTTGATAGCGCACCTCACGCCCATTCTTCGTTGCCGAAACCAGACCAGCCTCGCGCAGGATTTTCAGATGCCTAGAAACTCCGGAAAAATCGATACCGCAACAGCTGGTCAGATCACTCACTGTGGCCGTTTCCGCGCGAGCTGCAAGCGTTGCTACAATCGATACTCGCACAGGATCGCAAAGCGCCTTGAATAATTCAGGACGTAGTTCTTCTGCCAATGTTTGTTGGCAAATTAGAGGAAGAGAATTGGCCTCGGTCATGTTTGGAGTATACGATATATGCGTGAACATGCAAATAACAATGGTTCGAAACTCCTCGCATTTTGGGGTTTTCTAGTTCCTCAGCAACTCTCTTGTTTGAACGCCAGCGTCTTAGTTAGGGCGTTTCCCGCCTCCCGGTAGATGGTACAAAGGCGGGAGCGAGACCCTCGAGTGCATATGCGGGGACAAAACACTCTCATTCCGGCTTACTGACGCCAGTCAGGACCCATGGCGGTCGAGCTGATCCCCAGCCGCCATGGGGCCAGCGTGCGCTGGCAGTACGGGACTTGTTGCGCGTGGATCCGACGGGGTTCAGCCTGAGATATAGTCTCTCCCATGATCATCCACCGCTATCTCTTTGCCCATTACCGACAGGTCGCCGTCTATTTCTGGCCGATCCTGTTTTTGAATCTGTGGCGGGTGGATCTCTGGTGCGCTGAGACCGGGCGACAAGCTTTTGTCCAGGTCGATCGCTATGGCCGGGCCTGGGTGCCATACTTTGAGGGCATGGGGCGGAATTTCGCTGCTCACGACATTTATGAGCGGTTCTATGCGCCAAGCGATGTGGATAAGCTTTGTCCTCAGATCTTTGAACACGCGCTTACCACACGTTCCGCAGACGCCAGCGCAAGCTGGGGTCTAAGGACGATATTCACCAGTGTCCTCAGAGGCGCGTTCCTGCCATGGACCCCAGCTTACGCTGGCGTCGACAGAGAACCGGTGCACCTCGAACCAGGCTAGCCCCCACGCTCCCTCCAACTCGATTGGAGGGCCCAGCACCCGAACGCTCCGAACCGACAGAGCGCGCAAACTCCTCTCCCGCACCATGCCAGACCATCCAATGATGGACCCTCGCATCAAGTCCGAGGGAACGCGGAGGAGAGTACAACCCAAAACCAAACCACCTCACCGCCCGCTTGTCGGGCCGCTTGTGCTGGCATCCACTCCCGAAACTCTGAAGGCGCGCTTACAGCTCCAACAGCATCTGACAATTACACCGGTCATAAGGCGTCGCCGTCACATCATCACCGGTCAGCTCGCGAAACCCGGATTTGCGATATAGCGCCAAAGCCGCTTCCAGTTTCGTATTCGTCTCTAACCAGATCTTGGCCGCACCCATATCCCGCGCTTTGTCGATTGCAGCGTCCATCAGCGCGCGGCCAATGCCGCGCCCTTTGACGTCGTTACGCGCTGACATTTTGATCAATTCCAGGACGGTCTCGCCATGCCCCGGCACCAGACCCACGGTGCCCACAGCCTCGCCGTCAAGCTCAGCAATCAGGATCGCGCCGCCTTTATCGAGTATATGCGTTTGCGGATCGTCCAATTGCGCCCGGTCTTCGGCTTCGACCGTGAAATAGGCCTCGACCCAGGCGAGGTTCAGATCGCGGAACGCAATCGCGTCGGCGGGCACATAGTCTCGAACAATCATGTTCGAAATATGCTATCCGACAAAAGCTCTTTCAATAACGAAATCGGCCGGCTCGGAATTCGAGCCTTCTTTCAGGCCGTGCTCTTCCATCAAGCCTTTGAGCTCTTTGGTCATCTCGATCGATCCACAAATCATCGCGCGATCGACCGCCGGGTCGAGGCGCGGCACGCCAAGATCTTCAAACAATTTGCCGGAACGGATCAGGTCGGTCACGCGGCCCTTGCGCTCAAAATCCTCGCGCGTGCAAGTTTGATAAAGGCGCAGTTTCCCTTGCCCGATCTCACCGATATCCGGATCGTTGAGGAAGGCATCCACGGTTTCCTGCGAATAGGCGAGTTCCGCAACATCTCGGCACGTGTGCGTGATGATGACTTCTTCGAATTTCTCATATGTTTCCGGATCGCGCAAAATGCTGGCAAAGGGCGCAAAGCCCGTTCCGGTCGAGAAGCAATAGAGGCGTTTGCCAGGCACCAGTGCATCATGCACCAGCGTGCCAACCGGCTTTTTGCCGAGGAGGACTTTGTCGCCAACCTGGATTTTTTGCAGTTTCGAGGTCAGCGGACCGTCTGGCACTTTGATCGAATAGAATTCCAGCGTGTCGTCCCAGTTTGGGCTGGCCACAGAATACGCGCGCAAAAGCGGTTTGCCATTATCGCCCATCAATCCAATCATGATGAATTCGCCCGACCGGAATCGGAAACTGGACGGACGGGTAATCGTGAATTTGAACAGGCGATCCGTATAATGATGCACAGACAGCACCGTCTCTTCGGTCGGTGCGTTCGGGTTCACTTTTTTCACGGGCGCTTCAGCAGTTGCACTCAAGTCGGCCTCCTTGGACAATTCTCTCGGCGCAAATGTAGGATGTTTGCGTTCAGTACAAGTGGCCGAATGAACGCATTAGCAGAGCTAAAACTATCCGGGAAAGTCCTTAAAGGCCGATTTCGCTCGAAACCCAGTTCACATCTGCGTTGGTGGTTTCGGTCATCACGGCCAGCTCATAGATATTCTCATAGCCATAGCCGTAGAGATTGATGAAAGTCGGGATGTTGAGCGCCAAGGACACGCGTTTGAGCGGAATCGGCTCAACATCATCGCTAAAATTATTGTTACAGTAGATCAGGACGCGCGTGTCTTTTGACGGGATGACCGCTGCCAGTTTCTCATCGGTGAAATCAGAAAATGGCAAATTCACCGCGCCTTCAATATGCCCCACCTCAAACGCATAGGCGCTGCGCGCATCAAGAATGATCGTGTCGGGATGTTCGGCAAATGTGTTAAAGTCATCAAGGCTCAGCAAGCGCGTTTCGCGATAGGCAAACACTTCATTGCTCAAATCCATAAAGCCGGCAAAATCGACTTCAGACGGCTCCGGCAAGTCCTGCGCGCTGGCCGCGAGGCCAATGCCGATAAAGGTCGCCAGGGCCAAAAGGCCACAAATCAGACTGTTGCGTGCACCATTCTTGCGGGCGAACATATTACGCTCCCGGATCTGCAAGCCTTAGTGAGTAAAGACTCATTGTGGCAGGAATGGGCACCGATTACGGTTTTAGCGCCCTAATGCGTCTTCCCAATGATAGCGGCACAGCGAGACATAGACTTCTTTACCGACACTGACCTGATCGCCTTGTGTGATCGCGTTGCCAGCTTCGTCCATACGCGCCGTCATTGTCGCCTTCTTGCCGCAATGGCAGATTGTCCGGGCCTCTCGCAAATCATCCGCAATGGCCAGCAATGCCGACGAGCCTTCGAACAGTTCGCCCTGGAAATCGGTCCGCAAGCCATAACACAGGACCGGCAGCCTTAGACGATCTCCCACGCGCGCCAATTGCCAGACTTGCGCCTTGGTGAGGAATTGCGCTTCGTCAAAAAAAATCGCGCTTAGCGGCGTCTGCTGGTGCTGGCTTTCAATCGCCTCGAACAGATCCGTATCAGAGCGAAAAAGATGCGCGTCGGCATTCAATCCGATGCGCGACTCGATCTCACCCATCCTAGCCTCCGGCGCCGCCCCATAATGGCCAGAGGTCCAGAGCATCACTTCCATGCCTTGCTCGCGATAATTATAGGCCGCCTGAAGCAAGATGGCCGACTTGCCAGCATTCATGGCGCTGTAGGTGAAATAGAGTTTGGACATGGATTGGGTCTAGACGATTCTCATCACAAGTTCACGCGGCGCAGTGCCCTCTTTACGCTCGGCACTCGATCGCGTTTAAGCGCTCCGGAAGAAAACAATATTCAGGATCAATCATATGCAATGGCACGTCTACCTTTCTGGCGAAATTCACACGGACTGGCGCGACCAGATTATCGAAGGCGCAAAGGCGCATGGTCTGGATATCGTATTCAGTTCCGCGAATACGCATCATGAGAGCAGTGATGCGGCCGGCGATGTGCTCGGACGTCCGTCTGAAGACTTCTGGCGCGATCACCAATCGGCGAAGGTCAATTCACTGCGCATTCGCACCTTGATCCAGAAATGCGACATCGCCGTGATCCGCTTTGGCGACAAGTATAAGCAATGGAACGCCGCCTTTGACGCGGGCCAATGCGCCGCCTTAGGCAAGCCATACATCACCTTACATGACGACAATATCGTTCACGCCTTGAAAGAAGTGGACGGCGCCGCCGCCGGGTGGGCGAAATCGCCTGACCAGGTCGTCGAGATCCTGAAATACACGCTCGGCAATTAGACCGGCCTAGACCCCGGCAACCTCGCTCGCGGCCGCTTCGGCTTTCACCCATTTGATGAATGAGCGCACATCCTCAGTCAGGTGGCGGCCCTTTGGCCAGACCAACCAATAGCCATAATCAACGCTGATCGATCCATCCGCGAACGGCGCGATCAAACGACCGGCCGCGATATCAGCTGATGCAATGGCACGTTTGGCCAGCACCACGCCGCGCCCCGTGGCCGCCGCTTCAATCGCCAAAGCCGACTGGTTGAAGCGCGGCCCGCGCGTGCCATCAACATCAGCTCCGGCCCCGCGCGCTTTCAGCCAGCTGGTCCAATCCGGACAAGACGGATCCACTTCCGCGCTGACATCATGGATCAATGTGTGCTTCGACAGATCTGCCGGCTTGCGGATGGCGTCGGCCCCTTCCAGCAATTGCGGTGAGCAGACCGGCAGCACCGTCTCATCCAGCAGCTTTTCAGCTTTCAACCCGTCATAATCCCCCGCCCCATAGCGAATGGCAAAGTCGGCATCGGCGGTGGTGAAATCGGTCAGGCCACTATCCGCGCTGACCCACGCTTCGACGCCCGGATTGGCGCTATGGAAGCGATCCAGGCGCGGCGCTAACCATTTGGCTGCAAAGCTTGGGGCGGAGCTGACCATGACTCGACCTTTGCGCGCCGGCGCTTGCATAATGCGACCGGCTTCAGCGATTTGGTCGAACGCTTCTCGGACGAGTGGCAAAGCGGCCTGTGCAGCATCGGTCAGCAGAACACTGCGCCCGGTGCGTTTGAACAGCGGCGTCCCGGCATAGTCCTCTAATTGGCGAATATGCTGCGAAATCGCCCCTGGCGTGACGTTCAGTTCGTCGGCGGCTTTGGTGAAAGACAGGCGGCGCGCAGCAGCTTCAAATGCGCGCAAAGCGTTCAGCGGGGGGAGGCGATCATTCGTTTCAGACATCGTACACGTCTATAACCAGATTTTGATTGTAGTTTCTCTAAACAATAGGATAAGGCTCTTTCGGTTGCTGAAACGGCCTCGTCAACTCATTTCTGCGGCACAGATCGATCTAACGGACAGAACCGACCCATGCGTCTCTTCCCAACCTTTTTCAATACAGACGATGCCCACATCACCGTTTTCGGGGGTGGCGAAGAAGCGCGACGCAAAGTGCGGCTGCTGGCAAAAACCACCGCCCATATCACTGTTGTGATCGATACCGAGATTGAGCCCGGATTTGCGGAAGAGTTCGCAGGCCGCATCACCATCGCGCCACGCGATATGGCAGGCCAGGCATTGGACCGATCGAAATTCGCCATTGTCGCCTGCCGCACGAAAGACAATTGCGAACAGTCCATCATCTGGGCGCGTGAATATGGCGTGCCGATCAATGTCGTCGATCAGCCGGAAGAATGTGACTTCACCATTCCGAGTATATTGGAGCGTGGCGAACTGGTCGCCGCCATTGGCTCAGGCGGCGCAGCGCCAGTCCTCGCCAAGCGCGTGCGCACGCAGCTCGAAGCCTTGCTGCCGCAAAATATGGGCCCGCTTTCAGAGATTGCCCGCGACTTTCGTCCGCGCGTCTATCAAGTCTTGGACGATGGCGTAAAACGCCGCCAATTCTGGGAAGCGGCCTTGAACGGCGCCCCCGCAGACCTGGCCCTGGATGGCAAGTTTGATGATGCGCGCCTCGCTATGGAAGCGCTGCTGCAACAAACCGCGAGCCCGGAAAATAGCATCGGACCGGTCCACATAGTCGGCGCCGGCCCTGGCGATCCTGAGCTGCTGACCTTGAAAGCGTTCCGATTGATTCAGAACGCGGATGTGGTCTTTCACGATCGTTTGGTGAGCGATGAGATCATGGACCTAGTGCGCCGTGATGCGACCCGTGTCTCGGTTGGAAAGTCGAAAGCCAATCACAGCGTGCCACAATCTGAAATCCATGAACTGATGATCAAAGCCGCCCGAGACGGCAAACGTGTTGTGCGCCTGAAAGGCGGTGATCCCTTTATCTTTGGTCGCGGCGGCGAAGAAGTCGAAGCGCTACGCGAAGCTGGGATCGACGCCACTGTCGTGCCGGGCATTTCATCGGCGCTGGGATGCGCAGCCTCCGCTGGCTTGCCGCTCACGCACCGCGATCATGCTCAGACTCTGACTTTTGTGACGGGCCATGCCAAGTCGGGCGAAGTGCCCGAGCTCGATTGGGATGCCCTCGCCAAACCGGCTCAGACGGTGGTCGTATTCATGGGGGTTGGCACCGCTCCAACGATTGCAGAAAAACTGATCAATGCCGGGCGCGCCAGTTCGACGCCCGTCGCCGTGATCGAGAATGGTACCCGAGACAATGAAATCAAAGTCTTCGGCACGCTGGCCGAGCTGTCACAATTGATCACGCGCGCCGGCATTAAAGGCCCGGCGTTGCTAGTGATCGGCGAAGTGAGCGCGATCCCAGCCGAAGCCCTCGCGAAACTCTCATCGGAGGCCGCGGCATGACATCTGTCCGCCCAAAACTGAAACCCGAAACGCCGAAAACCGTCACCGCCTGGGAAACCGAGACAGGTAATGTCGTCTGGTTGCGCGCCGACCAGACATGGACGCAGGACGCAAGCGAGATTGGTGTGTTCACCGGCGACGCCGCAGAAGCCGCCTTGGAAAATGCCAAGACCCAAGAGGGCGCCATCACCGATCCTTATTTCATGGAAGTCACCGAGGATGGCAAAGTCGCGGGTCGCGAAACTCTGCGCGAAAGCATCCGCGCCAATGGCCCGACTGTCCCTTATGGGGTGATCATCTGATGCCGAGCCGCGAAATCACCAAGCTCACGCTGTATGGCGACTCGATCTCAGGCAACTGCCAAAAGCCACGCTGGACCGCAGATTATCTAGACATTGATCATGATTGGGTCGAAGTCGACATTCTCAATGGCGGCACGCAGTCTGAGGAGTTTCTATCGCTCAATCCGGTCGGCCAGGTGCCGATTGCGCGCTGGCCGGATGGTCGTGTCCTGCCGCAATCGAATGCGATCATGCTTTATCTCGCTGAAGGCACCGACTTGATCCCTGAAGATTCTTTTCAGCGCGCGCAGATGAATAGCTGGCTGTTCTGGGAACAATATTCGCACGAAACTTCCATCGCCGTGCGCCGGTTCAAGAAACACTATCTGAAACTGCCGGATGAAGAGATTGATCCGCAATTGATGGCGAAAGGCCGCCGTGCGCTCGGCATCATGGAAATGCAGCTAACCTGGACCGATTGGTTGGTTGGCGAGAGCCTGACGTGCGCCGATATCGCGCTGGTTGCCTATACCCGGGTCGCGCATGAAGGCGGCTTCGATCTGGCGCAATTCCCAAATGTTGAACGCTGGGTCAGCCGCGTCGAAGGCGCGCTGTCCATCGGCCATGCCATGCCCAAACAAGGGGGCACTCTGTAATGTATCGCTATGATGAGTTTGACGCGAAAATCGTCAAAGAACGCGTCGACCAGTTCCGCGGACAAGTTGAACGGCGTCTGTCCGGAGAGATCCTGGAAGACGAGTTCAAACCGCTGCGCTTGCAGAATGGCGTCTATTTGCAATTGCACGCCTATATGCTGCGCGTGGCCATCCCTTATGGCCAATTGAACGCGGCCCGGATGCGTAAGCTGGCCAAGATCGCGCGTGATTATGATCGCGGCTATGGCCACATGACGACGCGCCAGAATATCCAGTATAATTGGGTCGCCCTGAAAGATATTCCGGACGTCCTGGAAGAGCTTGCAGAGGTCGAGATGCATGCCATCCAGACCTCAGGCAATTGCATTCGAAACGTCACCTCGGACCATTTTGCTGGCGCCACCCAGGATGAGATCATGGACCCGCGGCCCTGGTGTGAAATCATTCGCCAGTGGAGCACATTCCACCCGGAATTCGCCTTCCTGCCGCGCAAGTTCAAGATCGCCGTCACCGCAGCTGAGCACGATCGCGCCGCAATCCGCGTGCATGATATCGGCCTGCATATGCGGGAGCGCGATGGCGTAGTCGGTTTCGAGGTGCATGTCGGGGGCGGCCAAGGCCGGACTCCCATCATTGCTGCCATGGTCAACGAGTTCGTGCCGGAAACTGAGATCCTCGATTATCTCGAAGCCATTATGCGGGTCTACAACCGCTTCGGGCGCCGCGATAATAAATATAAGGCCCGGATCAAAATCCTGGTCACAGAAACTGGCGCGGAAGAATTCACCCGCCTGGTTGAAGAAGAATACGCTGCGCAACAGACGAGCGAGAAAATCGCCCTGCCGCAGGCCGAAATTGATCGCATCAATGCGTATTTCGCGCCGCCAGCTTTCGAAGACAAAACCGAAACCAGCGACGGTTTCGAACGCGCAAAAACCGCCGATCCGACCTTTGCCAATTGGTGCCAGGTCAATCTGCACCCGCACAAAGTCGCTGGATATACGTCTGTCACGATCAGCCTGAAGCCGATCGGCGGTCTGGCCGGCGACGCCACAGACAGTCAGATGGCCGTTATGGCGCATCTTGCAGAGACTTATGGCTTTGACGATATTCGCGTCACGCATGCCCAGAATGTGGTGCTGCCGCATATCGCGCTGGACGATCTCTACAATGTCTATCGAGAGCTGGACGCCGCCGGGCTGGCCACCGCGAATGAAAGCCTGATCACGGATATGATTGTCTGCCCGGGTCTCGATTATTGTAACCTGGCCAATGCCCGCTCGATCCCTGTCGGACAGGAAATCCAGAAAGTCTTTTCTGATCCGGCTTATGAGCAGGATATTGGCAAACTTCACATCAATATCTCCGGCTGTATCAACGCTTGCGGCCACCACCATGTCGGCCATATCGGCATTCTCGGAGTCGACCGGAAAGGCGAGGAATATTATCAGATTTCGCTTGGGGGCCGCGCCGATGAAAAAGCTGCGGTCGGTCAGATTATCGGTAAGGCCTTGCGCCACGAAGAAGTGCCCGGCGCAGTGAAAACCATTGTCGACACGTATCGCAGTCTGCGCACCAACTCAGACGAGAAATTTATTGAAGCGGTCGAACGCGTCGGCGTCGAACCGTTCCAGGAGGCGATTTATGCCGCTGATTAAGAATGGTGCCGAAATCGAAGACACGTGGAGCTTTGTTGAGGACGGCGCGGATTTGCCATCTTCAGGATGTATAACAGTCCCTTTAGCAAAACTAATGGAAGATTCGGACGCGCTTCTGGCCCGAAATCAGCAGATTGGCGTCCGTCTCGCACCGGCCGACGATCCGCATGATTTAGCGCCATTTCTCGACCGTATCGCCTTGATTGAAATAGATTTTCCTAAATATACCGATGGCCGTGGTTATAGCCAGGCGCAGCTGCTTCGACGCCGTCTCAGCTATGCCGGTGAGCTGCGGGCCGTCGGCCACGTCCTCAGAGATCAGATTCTCTATATGAACCGTTCAGGGTTTGACGCTTATCAGACCTCCAGGGCCGACCTACCTAATGTTGTGAAAGCGCTGGAAGAGTATTCAGCGTTCTATCAACCCGCCGCGGACGGTCAGACATCTGTCTTTTCGAGGCGCCACAGACAGGTCTAAGGCGCATGCCCTATTCAGACATTAGTTTGCGTATCGAAGAAGACGTCGATCAGCGCCTCAATCGCCTGAATGACGAACTTCGTGACGCCTCTGCTCAAACCATTTTGCGTGCGTCGATCCTACGCGAGTGGATGGGCGAGATGACTTATGTGTCGAGCTTTGGCGCTGAGAGCGCGGTCATGTTGGCGTTGATTGCCGATGTCGACCCAGACCTGCCCATCGTGTTCCTCGAGACTGGCATGCATTTTCCGCAAACGCTGGATTACAAAGACGCGCTGATTGAACGTCTTGGCCTGACCAATGTCCGCGAGATCGCACCGTCTGAAGACGAGCGTTTGGCACAAGACCCGAAGAACACGCTTTGGAAAACCAATCCGGATGCGTGCTGTGCTTTGCGCAAAGTCCGCCCGCTCGAGCCGGCGCTCGAAGGGTTTGACGCCTGGATTACCGGCCGCAAACGTTTCCATGGCGGCGCCCGGATGTCGCTGCCTGTGTTCGAGCATGCTGCTGGCCGCTTCAAGGTGAACCCGCTCGCAGGCTGGACCCAGGAAGACGTCCAGGATTATTTCAAGCGCCGTGAACTGCCGCGTCATCCGCTTGTGGCCCAAGGGTATCCGTCGATTGGTTGCTGGCCTTGCACCAAGCCGGCCGAAGATCCGAATGATATTCGGTCAGGTCGCTGGGCTGGTCAGCAGAAAAGCGAATGCGGTCTACACGTTGAAAAAGCGGAACGTCCTCGCGTCTTCTAATTCGATCCGCACAGTCATAATTTAGCCGGAAAGCATGTCATTATCCATGACATGCTTTCTGCGTTTAAGGGGATTATCGCGCTGCTGCTTATGGGCAGCTATTACGGATCGGCCACGGCCACGCCAGCGACCGAAGTGCTAGGCGAAGCGTTGCTGCGAGAAGCCTTGGCCGCAAAAGCGGATGCGGTCAGTGAAATCGGCAATGATCGATATTTCAGCGTGATTGATTATCGCGCGCCGTCAAACGTGCCTCGCTATTTCCTGATCGACACGACGGATATGAGCGCTGAACGTTTCCTGGTCGCTCATGGTCGCGGGTCAGACCCTGACTATGACGGCATGGCGGATCAGTTCTCGAATATTGAAGGGTCCAAGATGACCTCGCTCGGGGCGTTCATCACCGGCAAGACCTATTATGGCGCGCATGGCTTGTCGTTGAAGTTGAAAGGGCTCAGTCCGCAAAATGATCTCGCTGAAAAGCGCCTGATCGTGATTCATGGCGCCGACTATGTGCACCCCGATCGCCATGTGCTCGGACGCAGCTGGGGCTGCCCGGCGCTGGAGCGCGATGTCGCCGAGCGGATCATCCCCCTCATCAAAGACGGCTCCTTCCTATATGTTGTCGGCACGCAAGCCGAAGGATAGAGCCATGACTGTGGATGAATTTCGTGCCCTCGCGCTGTCCCTGCCACACGCGATTGAGAAGCCGCATTTCGAGCGCGCGAGCTTTCGAGTCGATGTCCCACGCGGCAAGACCATTGCCACCCTACTGGAATCCAATGCCAGCGCGAATGTCTTTCTGACGGTCGAAGAGCAAGAAATGCTGATTGGCGCAGAGCCGTCTATCTTTTCCAAAGTCCCCAACAAATGGGGTGACAAGGGCGCGACGACGATCCAGCTGACAGTTGCGGATAAAACGACGGCGCTTTCAGTCTTGAAGATGTCCTGGAGACACGCAGCGCCGCCGAAGTTCCATGATGAACTGAGTGGGGTCTAAGCGGGCTTTGAAAGCGACGTCCCCGTACTTTCAAAGCCCTGTAGAGTATGCGATTCAAGTCCGTTGTGGACGCTAAATCTTTGCCCCCACCCAGCCCTGGGAGGAGAGGTCGCTTGCAAGCATCTGCGAAAGCTTGAAGCGATGACATATAAACAAGAATACAGAACGGCCTCGTCCCCCAAATGGGGGATAAGTCTGGATTTTCGCATTCTCCTCGTTTTACTTGCCAGGTTTTGTTTTTTTCGCTTAGCTTTCGTTCAAATTCAACGCGAGAATTGTAGTGGGACAGGCGACAGACTTTCAGCATTTGCAAAAACTGATGTTGGAAGCGATTTTCGACGAGACAGCGCTGCAGCCCGCGCTCCGAGAATTTGCGAGATTGTGCGGCGCTCCAATCAGTCAACTCATGGTCGCCCAGCGCAATCGCACCTTGATGCGATCGAGTTTCTCTATCGAACTGGATGCCGATATTGGACCGACCGAAGCAATGTATCAGGACATCAATCCACGCGTTATCGCCACGCCGTTTATGGTGCAAGGAAAGGCGACCCGCGACAAAGACTTTATCTCTTATGATCGCATCCACAAAGATCAGACATATCAAGAACTGATCTTGCCGGCAGGTCTTGGCCACTTTTCCGGGGTCCCGGTCATTCATAATTCTGAGATGACGGCTGGCATTGCTCTACATCGACGCATCACTGATGCAGCGTTCAATGATGAAGAAGCGCGCTTGCACGAGATGGCCTCAGCAGTTTGTGCGCCGGTGCTGGAATTCGCCTCTTTGATCGAATCTCAGAACGTTCGAAGCACGGTCGACTTGTTCGGGAAGACAAAGGCTGTCGCGATACTCGACTATTCGGGCCGCATCCGCGACAACAATCAAATGTTTGAGCGCATGCTCAAGGCTGTTGCGGCCCGCATAGACCGGACCCGCAAGCTGGTTTTGGAATCTGAAGCGGACCGTAAGGCTTTGCGGAGCGGCCTTGGCAATCATCTGGGAATTGTCGGCGGCGCCTTCGTCCTGACGTCGAAAGCGCGGAGCGAAAAATGGCTCTGCCGATTGTATCCAAAACCAGCATTCACTGTGGTCGGACCAGAGGCAGGACACGCGCTTCTCGTTGCAGAGCAGATCGACCGGCCACTGGTCCTAAATATCGATTTGATTCAGCAGGTTTTCGATTTCACCCCGACCGAAGGGGTTATCGCGAACGCCCTTTTCCAGGGAAAGTCCGTCCGCGACATTTCGGTCGACCGCGACATCTCTGTTGAGACCGTTCGGTCGCACATTAAAAGCATCCTGCAAAAGACCGAAACCAATCGTCAGGCAGAACTCGTCGCCAAGCTGGCCCGCTTTGTCGATCATTCCGGCGCTTGATCGCGGACGCTAGATCGGCTTAAAGCGCGCTCATGACTGATCAAATGCCTGACCGCCTGAGCGTGAACCCAAACAGCCCCTTCTATGATGAGCAGCTTCTGTTGCGCGGGGTTGGCATTCGCTTCAATGGCGAAGTGAAAACCAATGTCGAAGAATATTGTATCTCAGAAGGCTGGGTGAAAGTTGCCGCAGGCAAGGCCGTGGATCGCAAAGGCAATCCACTGACCCTGAAGCTGAAAGGCAATGTCGAAGCCTGGATGGAAGACAGCGACGACGCCTAAGCCCACTTACTCACTGCTCAGAGCGCTATAGACGGCTGCGCTTGATGTCTCGCGCAATTCAAGCGGTCCCTTCGGATTGTTATTGTCAAAGACCTGAACCATACCGATAAAATAAAGCTCATTGACCGGATCGACCCAGAACCATGTGCTGGCCGCGCCACCCCAGAAATAAGACCCCGCCGGAATAACACTCGGCACCGCGGCCGGGTCTTCAATCGTCCCCATCGTTAGGCCCATGCCCAGGCCTGGATAAACATCGCCTTGATTGATGCCGAGCGATGACAAAGCTTGATCGTCTCGCAAGACATTGGTGCGCATCAGCTCAATCGTCTCCGGCTTGAGAATGCGAACGCCGTTCAGTTCGCCTTGATTGACAAGCATTTGTGAGAACCTGCCATAATCATCCATGGTCGAGACCAGACCGCCGCCGCCAGACTCAAACGCGACCGTCTCCTTGCGAAACATCACACCTGGAAACGGGACCGGCACCATGGCGCCGGTTTCTGGGTCGAAGCCAAAGACTTCGCTGAACCGGTCATATTTCTCATCCGGCACATAAAAGCCGGTATCCGTCATGCCGAGCGGGCCGAACATGCGAGATTGCAAATAATCGCCGTAGCTCTGGCCAGACAGTTTCTCGATGATATGGCCCTGAATATCCATGCCGACGCTATAGAACCAGGCTTCACCAGGTTGAAACAGAAGCGGCACGCCCGCAACCTTATCGATAAAGGTCTGCATGTCGGGGGATTCCAGAATTTTCTGATCACGAAAGGCGGAATTGGCAGGGTCCGTCCCGCTAAGCCCATACGCAAACCCTGATGTGTGGGACATCAATTCCCGCATCGTGGGTTGACGCTCGAGGTCTACCAGGATGGCAGATCCATCCTCATTGACTCCTCCGAGCACTTTGAGGGTCTCAAATTCCGGGACGAATTTTGAGACCGGATCATCGAGCTCAAACTTGCCCTCTTCATAGAGCATCATCATTGCGACGCCCGTCACCGGTTTCGTCATCGAATAGATCCGATAAATCGTATCATCTTCAATCGGCGCTTGGCTCTCAAGCCCGCGCAGGCCGGTTTTGAAATCGCTGATCACTTCGCCTTTGTGCACCAGTCGCGTGTGAATGCCATAGAGACGGCCATCGGCCACATAATCAGCCATCGTCGCCTCGAGCGCTGCAACGCCTTCCGCTGTAAAGGCCGGGACCTCAACCGGCGCAGGGGCATCGACAGCCTCTACGACAGGCGACGAGTCGGCCACGACGGGCGCTGTGTCGGTCACCGCGGTGGTGCAGGCTGAAAGCGCGAACGCGGCAGCGCTGCCCATCAAGATAGCAAGCATCGTTGTGCGGGTGTTTGAGCGTTTGATCATGATGTCCTCCAAGGCTGCCAAATACCCCTGTCTCAGGCCGCCGTTCGCGACAAGACCTTCCGTCGCGATGTCCTCACTTTGTGATCAATCGCGCTGAAAGCCCATATTGTCGATCAGGCGCGTCTGACCCATCCAGCCCGCACCGAGCACGCGTCCAACTTGTCCGAGCGCCACGGGACCAGGTGGCAAGTCTTCCAAAGATAATGGGTCGACCGCGGCAACATAATCCAGCGATCTGAACCCGGCTGCAGAAACCCGCGCGCGTGCTTCGTTCAAAGCCTCTTCCACGGGTAGGCCGATTGCAATCCGACATCGCGCCCGATGCAGCGCGCTGCTCATGGCATTGGCTGTTTGTCGTTCAGATGGGGAGAGATAGGTGTTGCGCGACGATTGTGCCAAACCATCGGCGTCACGTACCGTTTCACCACCGATGATCTCAATCGGGAAACCGAGATCGCGTACCATGCGGCGAATGATCTGCAGCTGTTGATAATCCTTCTCGCCAAAAACGGCCAGGTCTGGCTGCACGTGGACAAAGAGGCGCGCGACGACCGTCGCCACGCCATAAAAGAAGTGCGGGCGGAATTGTCCATCCAGCAAATCCGACATCTCTTCGACGCGGACATTGGTCTTTGACCCCTCCGGATACATTTCCTCGACGCTGGGCAGATAGACGATATCCGTGCCAACCCCGGCGAGCTTGGCAATGTCTGCCTCTTCCGTGCGCGGATAGGTGTCGAGATCTTCGCCGGGTGCGAATTGAGTCGGATTGACGAAAATACTGGCCACGGTCACGTCTGATTGCGCGCGGGCGGTTTCCACCAGAGACACATGACCATCATGCAGTGCCCCCATCGTGGGTACAAAGCCAATGCGACGGCCAGCCCGCCTGTGTTCACCGAGGATTTCGCGTAACTCTGCCAGCGTTTTTACACGCAGGGGAGATTTAATCATTACATTCGCTCCAGAATCGAATTCGTAAACGACCTGTTAACCCTTTGCGGCGATTCATTAACGCATGAGAAAGCACATCCTTCCCCGCCTGAAAGCGCTGTTCACCGCAGCTTGTGCAACCCTCTACACAAGGCAGGCTCGGCCGACTATGCCGAAGTTCAGCCTGGAACCCGAAACGCGACATTTACCTGGCGCTGAAGATGCCTGGCTGTTCGAATCGGAAGCGGCGATCGAAGCCGCGCGTAAGAAGCTTTCTAATGAGATGAACGGACTGGCCGCGAGCTTGTCGGATCTGCGCGAGGCTCTGGCCTTGATCCATGGTCAGACCCCGTTCCCAGTGGAAGCAACGACTTTGGCGCCGTGCGCTATTCTTCACCATGATGAGATGCTGTTCGATGGCGAGGCGGAAGCGCCATTCATTCCTGCGCAAGAAGAGATTAGCGGTGGCGAAGGGGTCTTCTTGTTCGATGACGCGCCCACGTTCGAGGACGAACTCTTCGCCGAACGCGAACAACACGCCGCTTAATGACCTAACGGAGAGAGCCCCCGGCCATGGCCGACGGATACGGACACTTAGGCGATTCTGCCGACACTCTGACACTTTCTACCCCGGCACAAAAACAGTGCCGGGTTATCGTTGTCGGCAATGAAAAAGGCGGCGCGGGAAAATCGACTGTCTCGATTCATATGGCCATCGCTCTGATGCGGATGGGCTGCAAAGTTGGGGTCATCGATCTTGATGTTCGACAGCGCACGTTGACGCGATATCTCGAGAATCGCATGCGCTGGATGCAATCAACCGGCGCCAAACTTCCAATGCCTGAAATCATCCGCGTCGATGCCAGCATGGAGCGCGATCTCGACGTAGCCGAGAAAGAAGAGACCGAGCGATTTCATACATCGCTGGAACGGCTAAAGGCGGTTTGCGAACTGATCATTGTCGACGCGCCTGGCGGCGATACATACCTGTCGCGGATCGCGCATATGAGCGCTGATACACTGATCACGCCTTTGAATGATTCATTTGTAGATTTCGATTTGCTGGGTGATGTGAACCCGCAAACGCTGGAAGTTCTGCGCCCGAGTTTTTATTCGGAAATGGTCTGGCAGTGCCGTAAGAATAAGGCCCGGACGTCGCGGCAGCCGATTGACTGGATCGTGATGCGCAACCGCGTGTCCCCCCTAGAGGCGCGCAACAAGCAGAAAGTCGGCGAGGCGCTCGCCAACCTGTCAAAGCGAATCGGTTTTCGCCTCGCACCAGGCCTGTCCGAGCGCGTGATTTATCGTGAGCTCTTCCCTGCCGGTCTGACCTTGCTCGATTTGACCGAGAGCGGATCCAACGTATCGTTCACCATGAGCCACGTTGCGGCGCGTCAGGAATTGCGAGACCTCGTCATCTTGCTGCAATTGCCTGAGCTGGCCGGGACCGAAATTTCGTTCTGATCACAGAGATTGCCCCCTAAACGGACGGGGGCGCCAGGCCATTCTGTTTAATAGATAAGCACGTTTTGACGCTCCAGCTGTGACAGCCAGGCATAGACCGGAAACTCATCCTCTCGACGCTCCAATCGCGATGGGATGATCAACGAGGGCCCGCGGAACAATGCGCCCGGCGGCATACTAAAGACCGTTTTTACGGCGCGATTAAAATTGGCGTTCGAAGAGAAGCCCCATTTCTCTGCCACTTCCGTCAGTCGCCCGCGATGAATTCCGCCTTCCGCAAGATCCCAAACCGCGGCATACAGGCGCCGGTCTTGGATGAACCGTCGAACACCGCCATCGACCTCAAACATGCGATACAAGGTGGCCCGCGACAGATTGAACTTGTCGCAGATTTGCGCTGGTAACAGGCTGAGGTCACCAAGATTCTCTTCGATGTAAGTGCGAATGAGCGTATTTCGGGCGCGCCACCACTCCACACGGTCCGACGACGGGTGGCGATAGCTGGATAGCATTGAGTTTGCGAGGTGCAAGAGCGTATCGGGATCAAAGATCCCTTCCCCCTCAGACGGATCGGGCGGCGCAAAGAATCGATCTAACTCCGTCGCCAACATTTTTCCCTGAACGGAGTCCATCTGAATCAGAACTGGGTCAATTCGATCTGATTGCGAGTACCCAAGCAGCTCCCGCGGCACAAACAGCATTTCACCGACTGCGTTTTGGTAACTGGCCTTAAAAGGCTGCGCCAAGTCGATAATCGAAATGGTGTCAGACCTTTGCACAAATGATCGAGACTCATAGTCCATAGCAATCGACCCCGACGAGACCCTCTGAATGGCCAGCGCTCCGTTAGGAGTCAGTGCGAGCCGCTTGGTCCGTTGGACAAGCTGGATTCCCGTCGCGAACCGCGCTCCAGCCAGTCGGCCGCTGACATGTCCGCGCCAGAGACTGGTCCCGTCTTCATGGCGCGGGTGAAGCGCTTGCATTTCACATATCGGCGCCCAAATGGCCGCCCAATCTGCGGTTGAAAGAGGGGCCAAACGCCAATCGGTGTCCGCCTGAAGCCCGTGCGATAGAGTGGTGACTGCGTTCGTTTGCATGCTGATCTTATTAGGATGATTTGATCGGCAAGAAATTCTCGTTCCGTCTCAAACTTTGATAAAAATAAGTATTCACCACTCGGATCGATCAAAACAAAAATATCAATCCCACACTTTTGAGACATGGAGCTAATGACGATGACCATTACTTATCATAGAACATACTCGTACGATGATTATTAAGTAGTTGTTGTACATGTGAATAGCTCTTAACTTCCTTTTGGTTGTAAACTACTAACGTCCCCTAGTACTCACGCAATCAATTGGCGCGCCTTGGTCGTTTAACGCAGTCGGCCAAGGCGCATTTTTTTCAGCCAGTTGTCCACCACCATGCGCGCTATGCATTCATGTTTTGGACGTCTCCTTGATACATCCTCGCCCGCTTAGGCCGAGGCTTGCCCAAGCCTAATTGAACCGTGACCGCAAATGCGCTGCACCCCCCACCCTAAGGGGCATAATCCCACAGATGCCCCCAAGTCAGACGTTGACAGACGCTGTTTGCTTAAACCCCTTAATATCAAGGTCATGATTGGCAGGCTCTTTCAATAAGGCGCCAGGCGACGCCCCGAACATCTGCTGAACCGACCGATTAAAATTGGACGGCGAGGAAAACCCCCAGCGTTTCGCGGCGAATTGAATCTTGCCTCTGCGCGTCGACGAATCTGAGATTTCCATCAGCGCACGAAACAATCGTCGATCGACAATATACCTTCGGACGCCGCCTTTCGATTCAAACAACCGATAGAGCGTTGCACGAGACAGTCCAAACTCCGGCAGAATCGTTTCCGCGCTCAAATCGAGGCGCCCGAGATTGCGCTCTATGCAATGCTCAATCGCGCGCATCTGTCTCTGGCGTACTGATTGACGGCGGCTAAGGCCCGCCCCGGGATGCAGCAAGCCTTTTCGCACTGTTGCCAATAAACGCTGCATCAAATCGTCGGAGAGCGCCGTCGCGTTCATTTTCAAAGCGTCGAATACATCCTGCATAACCGCAATCACCGCGCGATGGATCAAGTCATCACTTTGCAAGATTCGAAGACGTTGGAGCTTCCCATGCTCAATGCCCAGAAGTCGACGCGGGATGAGTATGGACTGGAATGTGGATGGATATCGCAGCGCCTCAAAACCATAGTCCAGATCGCGAAGGATAAGGTCCCCCTTCTGCGCGCCAAACGGGTCGCCATCCATCATGCCCGTCACGCGACCTCCGTGATAATATGTGATGAGGATGAAGCCCGGAGTGGCTGATACTTGGTCTTGCGTTCGGCGCACCAGATGCGCGCCGCAATGGCCGCTCACCAGACCAAGCGAGCCAATAACGAACGCGTCGATTCCGCCATGCGACTGCAGCCGCGCGCTGTGTAGCTTAACGACTGTACTGAACGGTGCCGACAACAACCGCCACGCATCAAATCCACCTTGTTGCGCGCCCCTTCGGATCGAGGATAAGCGGCTATCTGAGAATTCATTCTTAGCTGCGGGTTTCTCAAGCACGACGTTAATCCCAAGAGTGTCGCCCCTGATCTCCCTCCAAAACTAACAAAGTCAAAACAATATTCAATACACTTATTTATATTTATTTCACCATCACAGATTGAATACAATCAATTGAGCTTTGTATTTGTATTTTATACGATGTATATTTGCTCGTTTTGTAGAAATGGATCGATCTGGTTTCTGACTGTTTTTGATCGTGCGGCGCAAGAAAGAGGAGGGTTTTTCTTCTCGCTCAACTTGAATTTTCCCAAGCCAGTTGATACGCGCCCAGCATGCGCGATTTAATTGGCCTCTTCCAACAACAAGCCCGCACTTTTTTAGTGGCGGTCGATTGCGCATGTTCACCGGGTCAGATCTGACCGTTCAGATCTCCTGACTTGCCAACCTCGCCAAAACCGGCGGGGTTTTCTTTTGACGGACCGCCGGATGCCATCAAAGGAATTTCCATGACATTTACATCCGACGAACATATCGCAAGCACCGCGAGGCGCTTTATCGATTGCACTCTGCCAAAACCTGACTGGACGCATGCAGCCCATTTTGCGGTCGCGATATTCCTGTTGAAACAGGATGGCGCGGTGGCATTTGAAACGATGCCGCCTCTGATCCGTGCCTACAATGAAGCGACCGGTGTTGAAAACAGCGACACAGATGGATACCATGAAACGATCACACGTGCGTCCTTGCTCGCCGCAGATCATGTGTCCAGATCCTATCCTGCCAAGACAGCACTTCACACCATCCTCACAGACCTGTTGCACGGTAAATATGGCCGCTCCGCCTGGTTGCTCGAGCATTGGCGCAGAGAAACCTTGTTCTCTATTGAAGCGCGCAAGGCCTGGATTGCCCCAGATCTCAAACCACTTGGCTTTGCGCCACAAAGAAAAGGCGATCCGACCGCTTAACCGCGATCGACATCAAGCCCCATCCAGTCTTTCGCCGGCAATTCGTAAATCATGTCCATGACTTCGAATTGCACGCCAACAGGCTGGCGCGCATTCGAGTTCCAGAGCGCCACCACGCCGGATTGGCGCTCTGGATCAAACAAGATCAAAGAGCGATAGCCGTCCACAGCGCCGCGATGCCCAACGACGCGATACCCTGGCACGCCATACTTATAGACGCGCCACCCGAGCGCATATCTGGCATCGCGTAAATGGCCGCCATAGCGGCGACTCATGCTGGATTGTTCGCGGCGCGTGTAAATGCGCGGCGTGTGTAATTCGGTAAGCGTTGCATCCGACAAAACTTCTGTTTCCAACCCCATCTGGGCTTGCGCAAACCGCGCCAGATCCAGGATAGAGCCATTCGCCCCGCCTGCTGCTGGGACGCGATAATAGGCGCGCTTAAGTGGGCGTCGTATAGGACGCACATCAGCACGGCGCTTACGATAAGGTTCCGCCCAAGAGAAAGAGCTGGTCAGCGCCTCGAGCCCATAACTTGCGTCTCGCATGCCGAGCGGCTCAAACAATTCGATGCGAACCACGTCTTCAAATGGAATTCCGCGCACGGAGGCGACGACTTCGGACACGGCATCAAAGGCGACATTCTGATAGGTGTGGCAATCACCAACCGGACAGGTCCGTTTGAGCTTGCCGAGCAATTTGCGAATGTCGGCCGGATCGCCGCCATCTTCGAGCCGCGTATCATAAGCATTCGGGACGATGCCAATCTTGTGTGACAGCAAATCTTCCAGCGTGCCGACATTTTCGCCGCCAAGAGGCAAGCGCAAAGACGTGTTGAACTTTGAAATCTTGTCCGACAGCGACAGCGCCCCTTCAGCCGCCAGAATGCCCATCGTTGTCGAGGCCACGCCTTTGGATAAAGACGCCCAGCGGAACACGGTATCTTTGGTGACAGGCGATCCGTTCAAGCGTGTCTCGCCATAGCCTTCGGCGAACGTAATTTCGCCGTCCTCAATGACGGCGACGGCGAGCCCAACTATCTCGACCTCTTCAGAGAGCCGGGTCAGGCGCTCATCAAGCTTTTCATAATCGACAGGCGCTGCAGCTGCGCTCAGCGCCCCGGTGAGCAGCAATAGGGCGAACAAGAAGATCCAACGAAATCCCACCATAGGCTCCCAAACACGAAACTTAATTTGACTTAGAGCCCTCATCCCCTTCGGCAACGACGCTGCCGGCCCCGAACACGCGCCCATTCAAAACCGGAAGCGCAGCCCCATCGGGATCAATTGGCGGTTGCACATCACTAAACGTCAGGCGCAGATTTACTTCCGGGGTTTTATCGCTTGGTTCGAAACTTTTATAAGCCGCTTCGATTAGATCCGTGACATGCTGATCCCGTGACCGGGCGGTTGAGCCGCCAAACATGATCGCAACGACCCGTCGCCCACGGCGCTTGGCGCTGGCCATCAAATTGAACCCCGATGCGCGAGTATAACCGGTCTTGATGCCATCGACGCCCATCACATTGCCGATCAAACGGTTATGATTTTTATATGTGGCACGTCCCCACGAAAATTTCTTATTCGAGAAATAGCCATAATAGTCGGCATGGTCTTCCAAGAGCCGCTCCGCCAGGATCGACATATCGCGGGCCGTCGAGAGCTGCTGCGAGTTGGGAAGGCCGGACGCATTTTTGAACGTCGTACTTTCCATTCCCATCGCCCGCGCTTTCGCCGTCATCAGAGTGGCGAACCGTTCTTCGGTCCCGCCTAGGCGTTCGGCGACCACGACCGCGACATCATTGGCTGATTTAGTGATCAGCGCATTGATCGCGTCCTTCGTGGTTATGGTAGACCCTGCACGGAGGCGAAGGGAAGAAGGTGGCTGTTTTGCTGCGGTGCGTGATACTGGCAGGGAATCATACAACCGGACTTCACCCGCCTTCATGGCATCGAACAGCATATACAGCGTCATCGCTTTGGTTAGCGACGCCGGATAGCGCAGGGCATCCGCGTGGCGGGCGTGCAGCACCTGGTCGCGCTCTAAATCGATCACGATAGAGGCGTACTTTTCGGCACTCGCATTTGGCGACAGTCCAAGCGTTGAAATGGCAGCAGCTGCGAGTGCAGACTTCAAGATTAACGCGTGGGCTTTGCCGGCCATGCAGGGCTCCTCCAGTAAGGTCTGCCCCGGTGACCCGAGGAAACTCTAGGATCGATTCATAAGGTTATCTAGTGGTAAATGCACATGGCCTTTTTGTTAGGATTCAGGCGCCATTCCTTACTCAAGCCTAAACCGCGTAAATTAGTTTTGTGCAGTGCACAAATTCTTGTTGCAATTGCTCAATCGTCGCGTATATTCCGTAACGTAACCCAACTGGATAGAGATCATGACTGCAGCTGCTTCCCCTTTCACATTCCCGTTCAGCACCTTCAACGCTGATTCCTTTTCAAGCTTTTTCCCAGATACAGATTCCATGGGCTCGCTGACGCGGGGCGCGATGGAAGCGTCGACTGCCAGCACACGCGCGTCTGTCAAAGGCATGCAGGAAGCCAGCCAGGCTATGATGACGAATATGAAGCAGCAAATGAATCTGTCGGTTGAAACCGGCAAGAAGCTTGCCGAAGCGGAATCTCTGGAAGATGCGCTAAGCATCCAGACCAAATATTTGAAGTCCGCATTCGAGGCGAACCTGAAAAGCTTCAACGAATTGTCTGAAGTTTACACTGAGACGCTGCGAGACGCTTTCGCGCCTCTGGCCAAACAAGCCAAGAAAGCTTCGAAGAGCACCAAAACCGCTTAAGCGATACGACAATCGCTTGTCGCTAAAAAAAACCGGGCCGCACGGCCCGGTTTTTCTGTTTCGATCCTGACAAAACCAACGAGTCCGGGCAAAGTCTTCTCATGACCGACTACTTAAACTTCAAATCGCTAAAACGCCCGCCAAAACCGAATACGTGTCTGGCAGCGCCCGATAATCATTGCCTGGCCGCGGACCCCGATTTCGCACCTCCCGAATTCGCCCTGACCGATCGCGATCTTTTTTCCAAGCTGAGCGAACTCATCGCCGCGGAGCGCAGCTTTGGGAGGATCGAATCAGACGCAGAGAATCTGCGAATGAAATTCGTCGCGACGACCGGATTGATGCGCTTCAAGGACGATGTTGATATTGAAATCATCCCGATCGATCAGGCCAACTCAACACTCGCGATCTATTCACGATCGCGCATCGGATATTCTGATCTCGGCGCCAATCAAAAACGGGTCAAAAAATTAATTGGCCAGCTGACCACAAATTGATCACTTTCCGGCTTGATCCTTGGCCTCCGCAGCGTCAGTCTACACATTCAGAAAGGAACGCTTATCTTCTAGCCCATGTCTATCAGAATTGACCGCATAACGCTCTCCGACCCAAACGATCCGCAAGGCCCGATCGGCCCTGGTGGAGATGATGATGGCGGTCTTGGAATCGCAACGAAAACAAGGGTTCGGACTAAAAAGCCGAGTATGTATCGTGTGCTGATCCTGAATGATGATTACACGCCTATGGAGTTTGTGGTTCTGATTCTGGAGCGGTTCTTCAATAAGAGCCGGGAACAAGCGACTCGGATTATGTTGCACGTTCACCAGAAAGGCGTCGGCGTGTGCGGCGTCTATACATATGAAGTGGCAGAGACCAAGGTGGCCCAAGTGATGGACATGGCGCGCCGCAATGAGCACCCGCTGCAATGCACGATGGAAAAAGAGGATTAGGAGAAACAAAAAATGCCAAGCTTAACCCCTAGCCTCGAATCTGCCCTGGAACGCGCCCTGACAGCCGCAGGTGAACGACAGCATGAATATGCGACTCTGGAACACTTGCTGCTGGCGCTGACCGAAGATGATGATGCGGTCGAAGTCATGTCGGCCTGCAAGGTCAACATTCCAGACCTCAAGCAAGCGCTCGAGCAATACATCGATGAGGACTTATCCAGCCTGATCACAGACAATCCGTCTGGCCGCGTTCAACCGACCGCTGCGTTTCAACGCGTGGTTCAGCGCGCTGTTTTGCACGTCGAAAGTTCCGGTCGGGATGAAGTCTCTGGCGCCAATATCCTGATTTCAATATTCTCAGAGCGCGAGAGCCATGCGACCTACTTCCTGCAAGAGCAGGACATGACACGTTATGATGCGGTCAATTATGTCAGCCATGGCGTCTCGAAAGTGCCGGGCCAAAACAGGCCGAGCACACCGCGCGGCGCGGAAGCTGAAGAAGCCCCGCCAAACGCGCCACAAAGCGAAGCGCTCGACGCGTATTGCGTCAACCTGAATGAGAAAGCCAAGCAAGGCAAAATCGATCCACTGATCGGTCGCCAAATGGAGATTGAGCGCTGTATCGAAGTGCTGTGCCGCCGCGCCAAGAATAATCCGATCCTGGTCGGCGACCCAGGCGTTGGCAAAACCGCGATCGCGGAAGGCCTCGCGCGCATGATCGTCAATGGCGAAGTGCCAGAGATCTTGAACGACGCCGTGATCTGGGCCCTCGACATGGGCGCCTTGCTCGCTGGTACGCGCTATCGCGGCGACTTTGAAGAGCGGCTGAAAGCCGTGATGAAAGAGATTGGCGAACAGGATAAAGGCATTCTTTTCATCGATGAGATCCACACCATCATTGGTGCTGGCGCGACTTCTGGCGGCGCCATGGATGCGTCAAACTTGCTGAAGCCCGCGCTTCAGAATGGTGAAGTCCGCTGCATGGGCTCAACGACATTCAAAGAGTACAAGCAGCATTTTGAAAAAGACCGCGCCCTATCGCGTCGGTTCCGCAAGATTGATGTCGTCGAGCCGAATGTTGAAGACGCTGTAAAAATCTTGACGGGCCTCAAGTCGACATTCGAAGACTTCCATGGTCTGCGCTATACCAATGATGCCATCCGTGCCGCAGTTGAACTGTCAGCTCGCTACATGACCGACCGCAAGCTGCCCGACAAAGCCATTGACGTGATTGACGAAGCTGGCGCCACCCAATGGTTGGTGCCGGAAAGCAAGCGTCGCAAGACGATAGGTGTCAAAGAGATCGAAGCTATCGTCGCCAAGATTGCGCGCATCCCCCCCAAACAGGTGTCGAAAGACGATGCTCAAGCCATCAAGTCGCTGGAAGCCGATCTCAAACGCGTAGTCTATGGCCAGGACGAAGCGATCGATGCACTTGCGAGCGCGATCAAATTGTCCCGCGCCGGCTTGCGCGAGCCGAACAAGCCCATCGGCTCATATCTGTTCACCGGCCCAACCGGCGTCGGCAAGACAGAAGTGACACGGCAACTCGCCTCTATTCTCGGCGTCGAGCTGCACCGGTTCGACATGTCGGAATATATGGAACGGCATTCCGTCTCGCGCCTGATCGGCGCGCCTCCCGGCTATGTCGGCTACGATGAAGGCGGCTTGCTGACCGACGCCGTCATGCAGCATCCGCATTGCGTGGTCCTGCTCGACGAGATCGAGAAAGCCCATCCAGATCTGTTCAACGTGCTGCTGCAGGTCATGGACAATGGCACGCTGACCGATGCGAATGGCCGCAAGGTCGACTTCCGCAATGTTATCCTGGTGATGACCACCAATGCGGGTGCGTCGGATGCAGCGAAGAATTCCATCGGCTTCGGCCGCGGCCGCAAGGATGACGAGCAGGAAGAGGCGCTGAAACGCCTATTCACGCCGGAATTCCGAAACCGCCTCGATTCAGTCATCACGTTCGGTGGATTGACGCCAGAAATCATCGAGCGCGTGGTCGAGAAATTCGTATTGCAGCTGGAAGTTCAACTGGCCGATCGCAATGTCACGATCGAACTGGCCGCTGGCGCCCGCGACTGGCTCGCCAAACGTGGTTTTGATGCGGAGTTCGGCGCCCGGCCTTTAGCCCGCGTCATCTCTGAACATGTGAAGAAGCCGATGGCGGAAGAATTGCTCTTCGGCAAACTCTCCAAGGGCGGCACGGTGAAGATTGGCCACGACAAGAAGAAGGACGAACTGACCTTCAAATATGTCGAAGACAAACCAGCCAAGCGCAAGCCGAAAGCAGCCGGCAAAGGAAAGCCTGAGAAGGTTTAGGTCCCTTGGCGTTTTTCCCAAGCACGCCCTCGTCCTTCGACAAGCTCAGGATGAGGGCTATTTGGTTTGGGTAAGCTCCTAGAGGGGGCATTCGTATACATTCTGCGGTGTTCGGATGGCGCTTACGATGTGGGCTCTTATCGCGGAGATGATTTGAACGTACGCGTAGCCGAACATAATTTCGGACACCGGAAAAAGGCGTGGACCTATAGGCGACGTCCAGTTGAGCTCGATTGGTCCGAGCATTTCGCTCGGTTTACGGATGCAGTGGCTTGCGAACGACGTCTAAAAGGATGGTCGCGGGCAAAGAAGGAAGCCTTGATCGCAGGGGACTACGCGGAGATTAGTCGTTTAGCGCGATCAAAAGCAGCCAAGAGGAATCCCTCATCCTGAGCTTGTCGAAGGACGAGGGATTCCGGGACCACCCTTAAACAACCAATGCCTCTTCTCGCGCCACAGTCAGGTGCGGAACACCATCACTGGTCTTCGCCCAGGAAATCCCTTCCGGCGAAACGAACGCGGTGACGCGTTGGCGATAAGCCGAAAAACTCTCCCAATCGACCACATCAACCGGTTCATCGAAGTGCAAAGTCACTTCATACCCCGCTCCGTCCTGCAATTCTCGGACGCCATGAACGCGACCGGAAAAAGGGCGTTTCAAGTAGTGACCGATAACGCGTTCGCCGACCTGCCATGCGGCTTCCGGCAAATTCGATAACCGAGCCGACGCGGTGTTCCAGTCGCGAAATCCCATTTCCCGGGCAACCTGCTCAAGCGCCGCGGACAAAGACATGGATGCGCCGTGCTCGGCCTTGATTTGACGCGCGCGAGCCTTGGCCTGTACGCGCGTGTAAATATGCGAAACCATCGCGAGATTCCTTTCACGAATCCTGTTGGTCGTTCAAAAGGCGGGGCTCGCATTGCCGCCAGACCGGATGTGAAATGGTCTGCGATAAAACCCGGAAATCCGGTGAGATCTTCACCTTGGACAAATCTGTCCAGCGAGCGGCAGGCGTCTCGACCTGCGCGCCCGATAGCTCAGAACACGAGCGAAGGTCAACCAAAATTCGTGCGGACTGGCGTTTATGCCTTCTCCGCTTCCTCGTCGATGATGTCCATCATGCGGTCATGCAGCTCGGACTCCCAGCCTTCTGCGCGCTCGCGAATGCGGGAGACATAAGCATCGTTCTCGTGCGCCGGGATGTCGATATCATAAACATCAGCCACTTCGATCATGGATTGTTGATCCATCTCGTGGAACGCGTCTTTCATCCGCTCGGCAGCCGCGCGCGGTGTGCCCAAGGCTTCGAAAGCTGAGCGGCCAATGCGTAGCGAGCTGTCATAGGTCTCGCGAATGATGTCGCGGCAACCATGCGCCCAAAGCTCATAAGTGTGGTGGCGATCTACGGCGCGCGCGATCACATGTAGATTCGGGAAATTGCGCACGGCATATGAGACCAGTTCCGTAATTTGATGCTTATCATCAATCGTGACGATCAGCAGTTTGGCCTTCTCGATACCCGCCGCATGTAACAGGTCGGGCCGCGTCGCATCGCCGAAATAGGCGTGGCTGATGCCATAGGCGCGCAGAATGTCGAGCTGCTTGGAACTATAATCGATCACCGTCGCCTGATAGCCCGCCGTGCGCAGCATGCGATCGACAATGCCACCAATCCGACCGCGACCAGCAATGATGATGCCATTGTCTTCCGTTATTTCATCCGCCTCAGCTTCCTGCCCCTTGGTGTAAAGGCCGGCAACGATTTGATCATAGAGGATGAACAGCAAGGGCGTGATCAACATCGAAAGCGCCACGACGAGCAGCAACAAATCCGTGATCAAGTCGGGCAATATGCCATTGGTCGCGGTGAAAGCGAGCAGCACAAACCCGAACTCACCCGCCTGCGCTAGACCAAGCGTGAACAACCAACGCTGTGCCCCGCGGATTTTGAACGCGGTCCCGAGAATAAACAGAACCAGCGCTTTTAAGGCCATCAGGCCGACTGTCATACTAATGACGACACCAAAATTCGCCGACAAGAGATTGAAATCAATCCCCGCGCCAACCGTGATGAAGAACAGACCGAGCAGAAGGCCACGAAACGGATCGATATCGGATTCCAGCTCATGCTTATATTCTGAATTGGCCAGCACGACGCCCGCCAGAAAGGTCCCAAGCGCCGGCGACAGACCGACCAAGGTCATCAAGAGTGCGATCCCGATCACCATAAGCAGCGCTGTGGCGGTGAACAATTCTCGCAATTTGGCGCCTGCGACGAAGCGGAAGATCGGCCGAGTCAAATAATTCCCACCAAGGATCACCACAGCGATGGCACCGACTGTCACCAGCATGGTTTGCCAGCCATTGAGATCTTCAACCAGGCTAAGCCCGCCTTCGGACTCGCCGCCAGCTGTGGCCTGGACCACTTCCGGGAAGGCCAGCAGTGGAATGATGGCGAGCATCGGAATGAAAGCGATGTCCTGGAACAGCAAGACCGAGAAGCTCGCCTGCCCGCCATCACTCTTCATCAAGCCCTTCTCATTTAGCGTTTGCAGCACAATCGCCGTCGATGATAGGGCCAGGATCATGCCGATAATAATGGCGGTATTCCAGGATTGCCCAAACGCCATTGCGACGGACATGACCAGAATCATCGTCAACAAAACCTGCCCGCCGCCCAAGCCGAGTAAGCGATTGCGCATTTGCCAGAGCAGTTTCGGCTCAAGCTCCATGCCGACCAGAAACAGCATCATAACAACGCCGAACTCAGCGAAATGCTGAAGCGACACGACGTCTACGCCGAGAAGCGCGAGCAGCGGACTGATTGCGATACCGGCAATGAGATAGCCCAAGACCGATCCCAGTTTCAGTCGTGTCGCAATCGGCACAGCGATAATGCCCGCAACCAGGAGAATAAAGGCCAATAAAAGAAAATCTGACATGAAACGGCTCGCAGAATCCAAAGCTTCGACGCCATATAAGTAGGTTTACCGAAATTGCGACAAGCGGATTGCTTGGGTGCTTGTTCTCATTTGACGGTTTGATGTAAGCTCCCCTCAGTAGAGTCGTGGGAGGTGACGCGTGGTACGGTGGATACTCGGCATACTTGTCGTTGCGATCGCGGCTGCAATCGCAGCCTGGTGGTGGCTCAATCGGCCTATGGTTATTCGGCATCCAGCCTTCGGAACGGATTGTTCCGAACTCGTTGCAAAGGCCAATCTGGACCAGAAAGTTGACTGTATCCGGGTCTGGTATGGGACCAACCGCCTGCTCATCACCGATGATTCGTTCCGCAATGGCGACACAGTCGACGTTACTGCGGGCCTCGGTGAAAGTGGCGATCGCCTGAGTTTGGGTCGCGCCGATGTCTGGCTCCCGAAACTCATCGAGCAAGGCGGCAGCCGCACGCGCGGCGAGACCCCACACGTTCAAGGCAGCGCGCCGGATGATGCGGATAAGCTGGCGGAATTTGTCTTCCTCACGCGCATCACGTCGAACGGGCGTGAAACCTTCGCGACGACCTTGCAGGACGCGGTCGACGGCGAGCGCTCCGATTCAATCTTGTTATTCATTCATGGCTTCAACGTGCAATTCGACGAAGCCCTGGTCCGCGCGGCACAATTATCGAATGACCTATCTCGCGAAAACCGTTTCAATGTCGGTGTTCCGGTCCTGTATAGCTGGCCGTCTGCTGGCGCGCTGTCGCTCGAGGATTATCAAGGCGATCGCTCCAGATCGCTCAGCGCCGCGCCATATCTTGAGGAATTCCTGGATATCTTGACCGAAGACATCTCGGTGTCGCGGATCAATATTATTGCGCATTCCATGGGCAACCGCGTACTCACCCAGGCGCTGGAAGACTATGCCCGAGACTATCTTGAGCGACACAATCGCGATGATTTAGAGTTTCGCATCATGTTGGTTGCAGCGGACGTCGAGCGGGACATTTTCGATGCGGCCAATGGCGTATTCGACAATCTCGATGCGAACGTGACGATTTACACGTCGGACACGGACCGCGCGCTGCATATCTCAAACATCGTCAATGCCAATCAGGCGAAACGCCTGGGCGATACAGACACCAATCGGCCTTACATCCGCCCCTCGCTCAACTATCAGACGATAGACGCGACGGCCGTGACAACCGAGTTGTTTGGCATCGGGCACAATTACTATTCCGACAATCCCACCATTTTGTGGGATATGATGTGCACCATCCGCGAAACGCCGCCTCAGAATCGAGCCCTGGAGATGGCCCGGTTTGGCGATTTGCCAAATGGTGATCCCTATTTCCGGATCAATTCGACGATCAATCCGAACGCTAGCGAGTGTACTTTGCATCGTACCGCCTTCCCCGCTGGGGACGCGCCAATCCCGCCCGGGCGCGGGGTCGAAGCAGATGATGGCGCCTCAGACGCTGAAATCGAAATCACGCCAGAAGCCATGCCAGCGCCACCCCCACCACCGCCGCGCTCCATGGCACCGCCAGCGCAAAGTTATGAACCAGACGCCGTCGAAACCCCTAATCAGGTTCTGATCGAGTTCCTGGTCGAGAGCTATGACGAAATCGATCTGGCGCCGCATCTTAACGCGCTTGAGAATGGCTTTGATCCCAATCGTCCCATTCTTTCGATCCAAATTCTTGCCGCGTCGGACACGGTGGGCAGCACCGAAAACAATCTCGCCCGCACGCAAGCCTATGCCAATGCCATTGGCGATTGGTTCTTTGCCCGCGGCGTCGATCCGAGTGTGATTTCAACCCAAGGTCTTGGTGAAGGCGATCTGGCTGTACAAACGCCCGATGAAACCGCGGAACCGCTCAATCGGCGCGCCGGTGTATTGATCACCTATTTGGATTAAGGCGTTCTAGTCCGCGACGACGCGAAACCCGAGGGCGCTATCTTTTGTGCCTTTTGAAAAGCGCGCTCGGCTGGCGGCGCGATGTTCTGCGGCGCCCGTTTTAAATGATCCGCCGCGCACCACCGGCCGACTGCAATCCCCGGTCGTTACAGCGCCTCCATCGCGCGGCGCATTGCGATAATTATTGACATAACAATCTGCCACCCATTCCCGAACATTGCCAAGCATGCCAGAGACTCCATAGCCATTCTCCGGCATATCACTCGCGGCCTTGATGGCGCTGGCTGAAGCCCCCGGACCAGGATAGGTTGCGCCCCACCAATAAGCCGTGGCTTTCCCACTGCGGGCCGCATACTCCCACTCCGCTTCCGTTGGCAGGCGATATGATTGACCAGAAGCCTGGCTCAGCCAATTGGCATAGCCGACAGCATCATCCCAGCTGATACCCGTTACAGGTGCCTCTGCCGCGCCGCCGCCTTGGGCCGTGCCGCATCCGCCCGCATCAACACATCGCTGCCATTGTGCGCGCGTGATCTCTGTCTTGCTGATCCTGATTGCTGAAATGGCGACCTCGCGCTGCGGGCCTTCATTACCCGTGCGGTTGGCTTCGCTGTCGGGTGAGCCCATCGTGAAAGTTCCGCTCTCAAGGCCGACCATCTCTGGACAGACTTCGCAGGATGCAATGTCCGTGTCTGCCGTTGGCCTGGTCGACGCCCCCTCATCGCTCAAAAAATTGTCGTAAGCATACCATCCACCGCCGCCAAGCACAGCCAGGCCGATGATCAGCATAGGCAGGGGGGTGGACGATTTCTTCGCTTTTTTCGGCTCGACCGAAGCCGGTGCGGGATCCGCAGCAGGGGTTGGCGCTGGAGTCGCTACCACCTCTGCTGGTTTAGGAGGAGGTGTCGGTTCAGCCACTGGTGTGGGCGGGGCAACCACAGGGGTTGAGTCTTGCGCAGCCGCGCCGGTTGGCTTTGGCATTTCCAGCGCGCGTCGGAGATCATCAACATAATTGGTCCAGCGTTCATCGCTTCGATCGCCTGACCAGCCAATCAGATCGGCTGTCTGGGTCAATTCGAACATGATCGGGCGTTCCGCATCCTCAATCATCGCGGGGACAAGCACACAATTGCGTTGGCCTTGGGTCGCTTCCGCGCGCACCCATTTTGATTTAACAGATGTTTGAGACCACAGCACAATGACAACATGAGAGTCGCGCAGCATGGTTTCGGTCACTTCATCATAAGTCTGTCCGGCCCGCAGAATTTTGTCCCACCAGACGGAAAACCCTTCAGCTTCTAAGGCTTCTGCAATGATTTGTGCGGTCGGTCGATCGACCCGGCTATAGGAAAGAAAAATGTCCGCCAATGTCCCCGGTCACTCTCGTTTTATAGTTAATGTTCTCCCACAGCCGACAGAGATGGCATAGATTTCACACGAACTGAAGCAGAACTTGCGCCTCGCACCTGCGGAAAAGTCTTTTGGTTTCAGCCGCCAAGCTTGAAAGCTTCTTGCGTCGCATCGCCATTATGTGTTTGCATGCGGATGATTTAGCGGGGACATCCAGCCATGGGTTTCAGGTTCAATGACGAACTTCTCCTTTCCGAGGCGGACCGCAATCTTGCCATTACGTCTTTTCCAAATGTCTATTTCGCGCTCGATCACCCGGAACTTCGGGAAGAGTTTGAACGCATCGACAACCTGGCCAATAGGTCGAAACGAGTCTCACGGCGGGTCGGTTGCGCAGCTCTGGTCTTCGCAACACTATCACTTCTGACTTTTCCGGCCGCGGCCTTGTTGAAAGATACGCTAGCGGACGGTGTGATCAGCGACCGTGCAATGTTGACCTCGGGTATTCTCGGGGCGGCGTTTGGAATTCTCGCCTTGATCTTCGGCAATCTTGGGCTCGGGTTTGGCCGGGTGAAGCGAAACTGGTTGCAGAAGCGGCTGATGACGGAACGGCTGCGTCAGTGGCATGCGCAGCATTTGATCGCGCACGCCGTGGAAATTGCCGACGTGGCGGACTCTCCAGAAGAGCGGTCTGCCTGGTTGGCCAATCGGGCGCTCTCATTCGCACGCTTCAAGCGTAACTTTATCGACCAGATAGGCAGCGAGTATACGAAATTCACAAATGTCTCGGCGGCCGCCTATTCTGGGCAGAGCATCATCAATCCCGATCAATCCGGTGACTTCTGGATCGACAAGGATTGGGCAAAGTCTGCCACTGCCCGTCCCGATGATGACCATCAGGACGCCCTGAATGAGCTTTATGAGGCGATTGAGGAAACCCGTATTCGCGGGCAGATCCAGTATACAAATTATGTCCTGTCAGCGGACGCAAGATTCTGGTCTTCCCCCGCCAAACAGCTGCATATCCTCGGCAATCTGAGCTATGTGCTCGTGGTTCTGTCCTTCGTGGCTAATTTCGTCGCCTTGATCGGCGCAATTTGGGAAGGCTGGAAAGGCAGCGATGTTCCGATCAGTTGGGAAGTCATGAGCTCGCTCGCCATCGCCTTTGCCATCCTCGCCGTTGGTGCCCGCGCGATGCTTGAGGGCCTGCGCCCGCAACGGGAAACGCGTCGCATGCAATTCTATGCAGCCGCGATCAATCATGCCGGGCAGAGTTTCCAGACTGCGCGCACGCATAAGCAGAAGATCGAAGCCGCCTGCCTGCTCGAACGCGCGTCTTATGACGAGATGGTGGAGTTTATCAGCTCGAATGAACGAGCCCGGTTTGTGCTTTAGGACTGTCCGCACTTCGCCACGACATCATCATCCGCGGTCAGCGCATTGGCCGTGCGATAAGGCGCGTCCGTCGCGAGCAAAGTCAGTCCGCCATCGACCAGGTCCTGGAACTCGCTGGGATTACCATCGGCCCAATACGTATCATCAAGTCGATCGCCGGGCCGACCTAACGTACCGAACGCCGTTTCGACGCCGCGCGAACCGACCGCCGCAAAGGCGCGCGGGTTCGGATTTCGCGTGCCCATCCAGGCGACGACATTGTCAAAATTGACGCCAGCAGCCTCTAATTCTTCCTGATGGTCGCTGCTGTTTACGCCCGCGGTCATCATCAGATCCGGCGCCAGGCCGGCCACTTCGATCGCCTGATTGTCATTATATGTAATCAGGACAACATGATCCTCAGCCTCGGCCGCGCGAACATGCGAGATGATGTTGCGAAAACTCGTTGTCGGCTTCTTGTCGAGTTCAACAATCACACCACGGCTTTTTGCCCATAGCAGGACATCAGAGAGTTTCGGCGGCGTGAAATCAGTGATCTGACCGTCATTGTCTTTCAGATTAAGCGTGCTGATCGTCGCCCAATCGGTATCCGCGACCGCGCCATCGCCTGTGGTTGTGCGCCCAAGCGTGCGGTCATGCAACAGGAACAGCATTCCGTCGCGGCTCTCGACGACATCAATCTCGTGAATGAGCAGGCCCTGATCAGTGGCATAATCCAGCGTTTCAATCGCATTCTCAGGATAGCCTGGCGCGGGACCTGCGCGATGCGAGGCAATCAGCAAGCCGCCCTGTTCGCGCACACAGTCAAAAAAGTCTGGAAGCGGTCCCAATGAAAATGGCGGGGTCTCCATCGCACGAAGGTGCGCTTCGCCACCGCGAATGGCATCGGTGCAATCCTCAACCGAGCAATCGCGTTCGACCCCGCTTACGATATCAGAAAGAGTTTTTGAATTCCCCGTTTCGGTCGAAGCCTTCTCGCGGGTCTCGCTAACAGGCGGATCAAACGTCCCCGCATCCGGCTGACATGCCGCGACCAGAACAGTTACCGCGAGCCCGGCGTTAATAAGAACAGATTTCATGGATTTGAGCTTTCGTTTCTTGCCGATCCCCGGCGAGCAACCTACAACAATAATCAGGCCTTGTAAGAGGCGATAATGATACCGTTTTATGGAGGAAACCGATGCAAGGCATCATGCAGGACTGGCAGCTGACATCGAACAAGATTCTCGAGCACGCCAAACGAATTAATCCGACCCGAGAAATCATCACGCGCCGCGTCGGCGGTAATATTGTGCGCACCTCATATGGCGAACTTTTCGACATGTCGAAACGCGTTTCGGGTGCGCTGATAGAAGGCGGTATTGGACTTGGCGACCGCGTCGCAACTCTGGGTTGGAACTCGGCCCGTCACATGGCCGCTTGGTATGGCACAATGGGCATTGGCGCCGTTCTGCACACCATCAATCCGCGCCTGCACCCTGAGCAAATTGCATGGATTGCCAATCATGCCGAAGACAAGGTTCTGATCTTCGACATAACCTTCCTGCCCATCGTCGAGGCGGTGAAGGATCACCTGCAAACCGTGAAGACGTTCGTGATTTTCGCGGATTCCGGCGACATGCCAGACAATTCACTAGGCGCAGTGGCATTTGACGATTGGATCGCAGGCAAATCGACGGGCGCGAGCTGGGGCGACTTCCCGGAAGAAACCGCGTGCGGCCTCTGTTACACGTCCGGGACCACTGGCAATCCCAAAGGCGTGCTATATTCACACCGCTCAAACGTACTTCACACGCTGATCACCATGTCGAAAGACGCTATGGGTATGGGGGCTGATGATGTTGTCCTACCTGTCGTACCTATGTTCCATGCGAACGCCTGGGGTCTGGCTTTTGGCTGCCCGGCGACGGGCGCAAACATGGTCATGCCCGGCGCGCAGATGGACGGCGCCAGCATTTATGAATTGCTCGACACAGAGAAAGTCACGATTACGGCCGCCGTGCCGACGGTCTGGCTCGGTCTGTTGACCTATTTGCGGGAGAATGATCTCAAACTGCCGCATCTGAAAAAGGTCCTGATTGGCGGATCAGCCATTCCAGAGGCGATTCTGCGCGCCTTTGAAACGGAGTTTGAAGTCGACGTGATCCACGCCTGGGGCATGACCGAGACCAGTCCGCTCGGCACGCTGGGCAGCCTGCCGCCGCACTTGCAGAGCGCCGATATCGACACCCGCATGGCGCAGAAGCTGAAACAAGGCCGACCGCCTTTTGGCGTCGAGCTAAAAATTGTCGATGATGAGAATAATGACTTGCCCTGGGATGGCGAAACCGCTGGCCGACTGGTTGTGCGCGGTCCCGCAATTGCAGGCGGCTATTTCAAAGGCGATGGCGGCAATGTGCTGGACGAGAATGGCTTTTTCGATACGGGCGATGTCGCCAATATTGACCAATATGGCACGATGCAAATCACCGATCGCGCCAAAGATGTCATCAAGTCCGGTGGCGAGTGGATCAGCTCGATCGATATTGAGAATATCGCTGTCGGGCATCCAAAAGTCGCGAATGCCGCCGCGATCGGCATCTATCACCCGAAATGGGACGAACGCCCGCTTCTCATTATCCAGTCTGCGCCCGGCGAAACCCCGAGCAAGGAAGAGGTTCTGGCCCAGCTGGAAGGCAAGATTGCCAAATGGTGGACCCCTGATGACGTTCAATTTGTGGAAGAAATTCCGCTAGGCGCGACCGGCAAGATCAATAAGCTGAAATTGCGTGAAATCTTCAAAGACTACACGCTCCCAACGGCTTAATCATCGGTTGAGTTGATCCCGCGCTTGAGTGAGATTCCTTCTTTCACCATTTCCACTTGGTGTGGGTAAGGGATCTCGATGCCAACTTGGTCAAACCTCTGCTTCACGGCTTTGGTGATATCCGCCCGCACCTGAACAAATTCGCGAGCCGGCACCCAAGCCCGCAAGCGCAGTGTGATCGCCCAGTCACCGAGATCGTGCACACCCACCCAGGTTTCGGACTTTTGAACCACGCGATGGTGTTCATTTGCGAGCGCTCGCAACACATCTAATGCCTGGTCAAGATCGGTGTCGTAATGGACTCCAAAATATAAATCCAACCGCCGGCGCGGCAATTTCGTGTGATTGACAATCGCATCTCCCCAGACACGATCATTGGTCAGCTGTACAACCTTATTATCGACTTGTTTGATCGCAGTGTTAAAGGGGGTGATCTCAAAGACCTCGCCTTCGCGGTCGCCTATTTGCACCCAATCCCCGATTTTGAATGGCCGAAATGCGGCGAGCATGAACCCTGCTGCGACGGCTTTCAAAGTATCTTGAAGGGCCAACGCGATCGCCAAACCGGCTGCACCGACAATGGCGATAAGCGACCCCGGGGCGAATCCAAACTGAGTCATTGCCATCAGTATCGCGATCCCAAGAATCAGATAGCGGATGATCGAGGCAGAAAAGTTGATCAGCGTATCGTCGACCTTGTGCTTTGCATTGGCGCGCTCGCCATACGATCGAAGCGAGCGATTCAACCAGGTGGTCAGGAGCACAGCTCCACCAATAACAATCAGACCGGCGATCGCTTTGGGCCAAAAGTTGACCAGCGTTTGACCGAAATCGAACCCGATCAATTCTGCGCCGCCCGTGAAGACCGCGACAAAAACAAGCATCTGGGTGAGCGGTGCAGCAAGGTCCCAACTTGAACCAACAAATAGGTCTGGGTCTTTATATGTTTTTCGACCAAAGGCGCGCACGCCCACTTTGAAGACGTGGCCGGCAAAATAAGAGACGAGGATCAAGCCCAGCAAAACAACGCCCAACCAAACTTGAGGTGCGATTTGCGCGAATGCAGGCGGCCACGCCGAGACGTCGAAGGGTAACGCTAGCAGAGACTTCATACATCGCATTCGCACATTCGATCCTTACCTGTAAAGCACTCTGCGGAAAGATCGAAATGGTCGTCTTGCGTTCTCTCATTGGGTACGCCAGAACATCAAAAAAGTTCTGGGAGGAACGCGCATGCAAACCTTCGCATTCATCGGCCTCGGCAATATGGGCGGCGGAATGGCGGCCAATCAGGCCAAAGCGGGTCGCTCGGTTCGCGCTTTTGATTTATCTGCTGCAGCGATCGCCAAAGCTGCTGATGCAGGCTGTGTGGCCTGTTCTTCTGCGGCTGAGGCCGTCGACGGTGCTGATGCGGTGATCACAATGCTGCCCGCCGGCAAACACGTGATCAGCGTTTATGAGACAGATATCCTGCCGAACGCCAAGGATGAGGCGCTGCTGATCGATTGTTCAACCATTGATGTTGAGTCTGCCCGTCAGGTCGCTGAGCAGGCCCGCAGCGCCGGAAAAGCGTTCCGAGCTGCCGATGCCCCTGTTTCCGGCGGAACAGCTGCGGCAGATGCGGGCAGTCTGGCGTTCATGGTCGGATGCGCCGAAGCAGATTTCCAAGCCGTCGAGACCGCGCTGGATCCGATGAGCCGCGTCACTATACACGCCGGCGAGAGTGGCGCTGGACAGGCGGCGAAGATTTGCAACAATATGCTGCTCGGAATCTCCATGATCGGCACGTGCGAAGCGTTCGCTCTGGCCGAGCGCCTCGGGCTCTCAGCCGAGCGCTTTTATGACATATCAAGCCAAAGCTCCGGCCAGAACTGGTCAATGACCTCTTATTGTCCGGTCGAGGGGGTCGGCCCCGCCTCGCCCGCGGATCGAAATTTCGAAGGCGGGTTTGCCAGCGATATGATGCTCAAAGACCTGCGCCTGGCCAAAGAGGCGGCCATTTCGGCCGGCGCGGTCACGCCTCTGGGCGGACATGCAGAGGCGCTTTACGCGCTCCTATCTGCGCAAGGGCTTGGTGGAAAAGACTTTTCCAGCGTTATCGAGCTGCTCGCCAAAGGCACCGTTGAATAGGCTGTTCACGCCGTATAAATCTAATTCCCGCAAGCTGAGCAAAGTTAATCTTGTCTGCCTTAAACCAGACGTAATTAAACTTAAGACAGCTTCCCTATGGGTGTAATTCTAAGTCTCGCTTTCCCTTTGGTCACCGGCGCTGGTCCGATGAATGAGGCTTTGCAAGCGACCGAAGCCCCCGACACTTTACGCGCGGCGTTCACCGTCGAAATGACCAGCACGAAAGCCCGGCGCACTTACACATTCGATCCCCGCGAACCCGACGGTCGGCGCTGGCGCCTGGTGGTCGCTGCGGGCGAGGACTCCGATCTCGATCAAGCCGCGGCGGCCTGGGGCGCGGAAGTCGCCCCCGATGGCCGGCTTTTTCCGGATGATTTGCGGGCCAGCCTCGGCGCGCGAGTCTCGGTTGATGATTTAGGCCCGGCCTGGCGATTGAAGTTCCAGCATGCCCCGTCCGCAAATGATAGCGCACTCGATATCTGGGCGACGCAACGTCTCCACGCAGAAGCCTGGCTGGAGCCGCTGGATGGTCGCTTTTTGCGGATAGATTATACCCTCCCACGCCCTGTTCGCGGCCCGAAAGGCGGACGCCTGACCAAGTTTCAGCAATCCTATTTGCTCGACACGGAACCCGAATGGGGTCTGACATATATTTCGCAATTTGCCCTGAATTTCGAAGCCAAAGCGCCGTTTCGGACGATCCGTCAAAATTACAAAGCCAAGATCACGGAAGCGACCTTCTTCTTCGCCAGCGTCGAGATGGAACGGCAATTCGTCTCAGCGTCTCTGACCGAGCCTCGATCGCGCTGAATTTGGCGCAGATCAGTGGTTGCGGACCGCCTTGGCCCAGTGTATGCAGCGCGCTTCAAACGGTTCGGTAGCTCAGCTGGTTAGAGCGCACGACTCATAATCGTGAGGTCGGGAGTTCAAGTCTCCCCCGAACCACCATTTATCCCCTTGATTTTCAAGTTTTTTAATTTCATCGAGCATTAGCTCGGAGATCGAACTGTAACGCAATTGTAACGCAACCTCCGTGAGGAAAGCATCGATCGCTCCAGTTGATTTAGACAGGTAGGAAGGGTCGAAGGGAGCGTATATCTCGGTCGTACTAACATCCGGCGACTTATGGCCCAGTTGTGCAGCGACTTCCCACGCGGGCACGCTGCTCTTTCTCAACCAGCGGGCCATTGTGTGACGAAGACCATATGGTTGAACAGCCGCGTCCATTTTCGTCGTCTTGCGCAAGGTTCTCCATGCGGTTCGTATACTCTTGACCGGCGCGCCATTAAATTCAATCAGATGACCCGACTGGCTAAGCTCTTTCTGTTTTAACAACCATGGTTTGACCGTCTGGGGAATTTTCACCTGAGGACGGAACTTCAACGTTTGCTCCCGCCCTGCTGGATTTAGGTTTATCAACTCGTTTCGAAAGTCAATTTGATCAAACCTTAGGTCCAAGATGGCTCGATTACGCGCAGTCGCTGTAATCATCAAAACTATGAAGGCCTTCAAATGATACTCTGCGCCGTCGATGAGCGTCGCGACCTCTTCTACCTCCATCGGGCGACCTTTTGGTGGCGGTGTAGGAACCTTCACTAGTTCAATGTACGGGACCGCTGCGATCTCACCGCGCTTCCATGCCCAGTTCAACCCAGCTTTGCCCACCGTTAAAATTTGACGAACACTGTTCTTACTGAGCCCCAGATCGTGTTCCAGATACTGACGGAAGCCCTGTTGATTAGCCGGCGAGCAGGCTTCTTTCACAGTCGCGGTTTTGTGGAAGTCTAGCCAGTACCTAAGATACCTTTGGACATTGTCGTGACTTCGGAGCTTAGACCCGTATTGCTCGTAGTATCGAGCGAACAGTTCGGCTAGAGTCGCAATTTCGGGTGGCTCTTCTTGTTTGGTATGATGGAGTACAAACCAGTCGGTTAGTGTTTGCTTGGCCTCGTCAAAATCCGATGTGCCGAGGCTAATGCGGCGTGTTTGTCTAGCTTTTCCGTCAAACCACGTTCGGTACCACGCGTCGCTCTTGGAGCGCTGCGATAGCCAGAACTCACCGATTTGGAAGAGCTTTTCGGAGTTGTATCTGGGCATGATGCGGTCTCCACTGCGTTGAGCAGACATTGAATCAACTGAAATCCAAAAAAGCAAATCTTTCTCGGCGAAATGCGTACGCAGTCTATTTCACCGCTGGATCTGAGCCTTCTGAGCGATACAACTGATAAGTCGAGAACTTTCGCCGCTTCCTTCTCAGAGTACTTTCCGTACAGATCCAGTCCTTGAGCTTCAGCCATTCGGTGATGAAACTTCGTAAACTCTGGAGGCTCCATCGCTCGTCCTACTCCGCAGCAATGTGGGTTTGTTCGTTCTGCAAGAAGTCGTCTTCATCAAACACCGCGTCCGCGAGCGCTTCGCCAAGCAGTTTTCGCCCGGAGTTCAGCCTGTCGGCAACGTGAGCTCTAAATCCTTCGACTGCGGAGGAAGCCCGCGCTTTGGCTGCCCGTTTTTGCTCCCCTGTCATAGGCGGCGCAAATGCGTGCTGATACCAAACTTGCATATCAACCATCTCGATGACGGCATTTTGCTCGCGCTCAATTCGAGCTAAACTTCGGATCATCTCATCCTGCCGTTTAATGAGGGCCGCGTCTCGTTCGTGCTGAATAGAGATTGAAAAATAAGCGTTCAGCGCATCTTCGATAACGGACGATTGCGTCATGCCTTGCTTTTTTGACAGCGCAACGACTTTGGCATGCACGTGGGCGGGTACGTATGCGACTAAGCGGGGTTTCATCGGCTTAGCCCAACCAGATTTATGAAATACTCTACTCTCATACGGCCAAGTCTGCCGACTGAGACGCCGCCTCGTCAAGGCTGAAAATCGTGAACAATCGGGAACAATCGTGAACCTTTACAAGCACTTGCCGCCAGTTGCGTTCACTTGCCGGATTTTGCCGCCATTTGCAATCAGCACCAAGCTGAATTGCAGCGCCGTCGGCACCCGAGTGTGCAAAGTACATGCATTTTTTTGAATCGCGGGCGAATATCGAAACCGTATTTCGCCTTATAGGATAGTGATTTCCTCGATCTCAAACACGAGCAGAAGAGCAAAAATCGATTAGCGGCTGAGCCCTCGAGTTCGATCAATCGTCCATGCAATATCCCTCGTACGCGACATCGTTATTTTGATGGGACGATCTCTCAGCTTCTCCAGACTACGCTTCCACGGCACCAGCGAGAACTCTCGCCCTCGATCGATGATCGCAAACTTTGCATGCTCGGTCTGATGGACGCGTTTGAATGTCCCTTCGATCCGATCCCCAGGCTGAATTGCGCGATAGGTAAGGCCCGTCTCTTTCGCGATATCCAAAGAGGCGTGAAGCATACCCTCCTTCTGGAGAAACTTCAGATGATCATCATTAAGCGCTTCGGCATCTCGGTTGTTCACAATCCCGCGCTGGAAATGCCGCTTCATACGAGCATCCATAGCGGTTCGAACATCTCCGTCCAGGCCAGCACCTCCGATCGGTTCGACCGCTTGCCCAGCGAGCTGCTGATCTAGCCACGTTTCGCCAAAGGCGCGGACTTGGCTCTCAAATGCCCTCCCCTCTAGCTTGCGGACGATATTAGGAGAACGCTTCGCCGCTTTCCCGAAATACTCATCCACGCGGTCAACAAAGTCCGGGCCGATCGAATAGGCGTCGCCGTGAAATCGCTGGACGAGGCCCGCACGTTCCAAAGCCGCGATACGGTTCTCGATCATCGCCAGATGTTTCGCGCCAACTTTGGGATTAGATTGCTTGTGCTTTGCGAAGCTATAGATCCCGCGATTTTGAGCAGCCACGTCCGCGACCGTTTGATCCATACCAAGCGCCCCGGGAGACCGCGTTTTAATCTCAACCATATCACCTGGCTTTAGATCCTTGGGGAAACTGACTCCAAGATCGAAATGATGCACGCGTCCGTCCAATCCATCGACTATGGCGTATCGGCGATCCATGAGCTCGTCGTCGTATCCGATTTTTAAAAGGCGTCCATGAACAGCGTCACCATATTTGAACGGACCTTGCTCGTGGGCGCTGATCCGATCCAGTCCGGCGCTTCGAACAGCGTGTCCAATTCGTACGGCTATTGTGTCTGATTTCTCCAGAGCATTTAGAGCGACATCAAGCTGATCATCCACGCTCCAGATCCCACCAGATTGGTGGTGCGCAAGTCCCATGGATCTCAGCGTGTGTAACCGCTCGTTATAGTGCGAACGGTTGCGCCTCAGATTGTCCAAATTTATTGTACCGTTTCGACCCATCTCCTGCATCAAGATGCGGTCCATGCGCGTGACTTTTCTGAGCGTGGTTTCTCGCTCGAGTTTGGCGACAAGTTCGGCTTCAGTTTGCAGTCCAAGCTCACGAGTGAGGAACGCGCTGCCGCGTTCGCGCATCCCATGAGAGAGATAGTCTTTGGGGATGACGAGATCCTCGCCGTCATCGCGCTTGCCGCTCATTACAATATGCGTGTGCGGATGCTCGGTATTGTAATGGTCGACCGCAATCCAATCGAGCTTGGTTTCGAGATCGATTTCCATCTGAGAAATCAGGTCTCGAATGAAGGGCTTCAGCTCTTGAAGTTTCTCGCCATCTTCTGGTGAAACGATGAAGCGAAAATGGTGACGCTCATCGGCGTGCTCCTTGAGCCAATCTTGGCCATCGAGTCCCTCACTCACGTCACCGTAAAATTCTGCCGGATCTTTGTCCTTACCTGCACCATCTCTTTCTAAGTATGAGATGTGCGCGCGCTGAGTTCCTGCTCCGCTTCCAGACAAGCGATGGACGCGCGCCTTGATCATCACGCGGCGCGCTCCGGCAAACGCGGTAGACCAGCGACCACTGCCAGTCTTGCTTGAACGATTACGCGCGCCCTTCAGGTAAGCCTTCATGCCCTTAGGCTTGAAGCTGCCTATTGAGCGGATGCGTCCGAGCTTTGGTTGGAAATCGAAGTCGCCATCACCGCTCATGACATGCCCCACTTAGCGCTCTGTGATCGCCCGTCAGCGTTGAGAGTTTGGACGAGACGGCGCCAATTGTGCACCAATGCAGCCCGAAATCCGACTCGTGCGGATTTGCAATGATGACGGGCAATCCAGAGATTTATGCGAGTCGCACGGTTGATAGCTATGACTCGTGTCAAAGTCCCATTCCCATTGGCAATCTGTGTCTGTAGGGCACAGTTGCTTTTATCTTGCGTTACTTCGCTCTTTGACCCTCCTCCCCGTTTTCCTCGCAAACCACCGTTCCAGGTCATGATACAGACCTCGCCCGCGCGAGCGCTTCAAACGTCCCTGGATCGTAGGGCTCAGGCTCTTTGTTCTTTGAAATTTGAAGATGAATGTGTCGCCAATAGGCGGGCGCTATCTCATGCAAAACGTGCGCTTCGGAGAGCATATCAATCACGCGAAGCGCACGTTTTGCTCTCGTTTTTCCGAAGGCGTGGAGCAACAAACGAGCGCCAGGATCGACGCCCGGAATGCGTGTCATTCGCTCTCCGGGGCATCCTGCTTGAGCGACAACAACGCGCCATGTTTGGGTGCCGTATTGATCACCACGCCAGCGAACAAAGCCGAATACTTGAGAAGGATTAAAGTGGAATTCTTCGAGGTATTCGGAGACACGGACTGACAGTGTCGGGCGCCCAAAAAGCAGCCGATCGTTCCCGAGATCCCCCGCTTGCGACAACGAAAGTCGAGTTTCTGACACTGCATTTATACGCGTATCCATGCTGCAACACACGCAATTTGGAGGCCAGAATCTGCATTAGACCACGCGTTTTGAGAACGGAGTTCTCGTCGTGTATTTCCTAAAACCGGACATAACGAAAGTCCGATTTCAGCCCAGATGATGGCAACGACGCTATTAACGCTCGCTTGGAAGCGCTTGAGCAAATCGAGGATTGGTGAAGCTCCGTCCTAAGGTGCGAAAGAAATACAATGTTCAGTGGAAGAAACATTTCCCATTCGCCGGTTTTCCTGAGAGCTACGCATTACTGATGCTTTTCAGGATGTAAAAAACTTACGGGATGCGTTGATATCTTCTCTATCCGGTTGGCGTTTAGGTTTTCAAACAAGTCGCGCGCCAAGTCGGCGACGAGTTTCGGATCTTCTGTGTGTATGAAATGGTTCGCATCAACCAGAACAACCCTGCCGTTGGGGATCACATCGGCGGACCGGAAATACTCCTCAGCATGTTGTCCTGGGTCTCGAGTACCCTGAACGATCAGGACGGGCATCGTCATGTTCGGAATGGTGTTGGCCATACGAAAGTCCAATTCTTGATCGAAACTTGTGCCTTGAAAAGTTCGCGCTGATGACTCGGCTGTGCCCACGAAGCCCCACTCCCATTCGAGCCTGGCAAGTTCGCTCTCTGGCAACACTACGGAAACATAGTCTCCAGCATACATATTTCGGATCATATTGTCCGCGCTATGAAACTCGGGCGTCGCCATCTGTGCGTGCGGCGGACGTGGAAGACCATGCGGTTGGTCGAAAGACTGTTGCATGCGCAGGAACGCATTGATGCGCTTGCTCATGCCATCGGATGCGATCAGATGATCGCTTATCACGCTTCCACGATCGTGGGAGATTAAGTTAAACCTGTCGACGCGCATGCGGTCCAGAAGTTTGATCAAACTGGCGGCCACAGCGCCATAACTGACGTCGATTTCGTGTCGCTTGTCAGACTGTCCGTATCCTAATGTGTCGACTGCGATCACATAGTAGTCTTCCGCTAATTCCGCCATGACTTTGTGATACGCAAACCAAGTGTCCGGATAGCCGTGAATGAACAGGACCGGTTCTTTCGAACGATCTCCCGCGGTGACGACATGCCAAACGGCACCTTCAATATCGACAAACCAATGCGCGCCAAATTTGCCGTTCCCGATATACTCTATTTCGCCGTGCCGATTTACGGCCTCGGGCGGCGGTGCAGCCTCTGGATATCGGTCTATGTCGTCTACGAAATTAGGAAGAGGATACGGCTCATATGAGTCTTTCGTCCAAGCGTATTGCTGCGAATTGTCCGCTGTCGCCACCGTCGCGCAGGCCGCAACAAACATCATAGAGATCACTATGCTCATCACAGTTTTGATTGGGAGAGTCAGCACTTTAATGCTCCTTCAATTTCGCTTCGACACGCTGATTTCACATCACCGAAACGATGCATGGAACGTCATTATTGTTCGTTAAACGGCCTTTGCGGAAGGCAACGTTTTGCACATAGCGTGCGCGTTGGTGCGTTAGCCGAACACTTGTAAAGAGAATACAATACTAACATGCCCGACTTGATCGGTGCGCGACCTGGAGCGTCAGCAGTAGATTTAAAAAACCCGGACTGGAAAACTCAATATGACGAAGAATGCAGTCGAAGGGATCGCGCTTTTAATCGTGTTTGCCTTTTTGTGGATCCCGATTGGCCAGACCCCGTTTCTCGTAGAGCATTGGATGAAACTCGGTACTTTTTTGCTGCCCATGTTGTTCTTCATTGCGTTAACGTTCCACGGGCCGATTAGCGCAACAAGCTTTCGAGCCCCGAAATTTATCGCTCTGCTATTATTCGCCGCTTATCTCATTCACCAGTTTGAAGAACACTGGATCGATCTATTCGGCAATGAGTATGCGTTTCAGGGTAGCATCAACTCACTTGTTCAGCGCGTTTTATCGTTCTCTCCAAGCCAAACCGGACCCCTAACCGCGGAGGCGATATTCGTTATCAATACATCCTTGGTTTGGTTGGTCGCAGCGGTCGCAATTTGGCAAGCTCCTCAAAGGATTTTTCCCACCTTCGCATTAGCAGCGATTGTGATCATAAATGCGCTTGTTCACATCGTTATCGGTGTTTCGACGCTAAGTTACAATCCAGGTTTACTAAGCTCAATTCTGGTTTTTATCCCACTGGCGACTTTCACTTACTGGCGCATTCCGGCCCGGCGGACCGTGCTTTTGGTCAGCCTTGTTTGGGGAATCCTGGCGCATATGATTATGGGCGTCGGAATGATGGCGTCCACTTGGTGGGAGCTGATTTCGCCGCTAAATTACTATGCGGTTTTAATTGCATGGTCGATACTTCCATTCGCATTATCAATAGCCGCGCGGCGAGAGCTCCCCTAAGAGAAGTAAGGCTCGAGGTGTAGGGATTTCTAAAGCGGCAGGGCGATCAATCGGATCGATGATGCCCTAAAATCGCTCGGTCTTGATAAAATTAGAATGGGGGCGTTGTCAGAAGTCGTCCGATTTGGATGATCGTCCTAGTTCGATCCAACCTCAGAGGATTGCATTCGATTTTGTTCGCCAAGCGGCGAACGGGTAAGGCTACGCTGTACCGAGCTGTTCGGATTTGAAAGTTGCTATCAGTTCGTGCGCCGTCTTCGTGAAGTAGGGCTGTAAAACCGCGAGCATTTGCTCCGTGCATCCAAGTCGGAAATTCAGAGGATGAGTATCATCGGAATATCTAACGCGTGCATAGTCGAACCAATACCGACCGATAAGAGTGCAGGAGACCGCGAGCGATCGTACATCGGCATTCTTCAAATCAATGTATCCGGCTTGAGCAGACTTCAGGATGCGAGCCTCAGCGCTCTCTTCAATGACTTGCAGAGTTTCTCTCAAACGCACGCGGACCGTATCGTCATCGTTGAGCGCCGCCAGCGGATCGCGCAGCAAATATCGAAAGTCCCAAAGTATGACGAAGATCTCCAGAAAATCAGCGATGATCGCGTCCGGACGGTTGGCGATGTCGGTCGCGAGATGCGCGTTCAGTCTGGCCTCTAAGTGCTCCAAATGCGCTAGAACTAAATCATTCTTGGCTCTGAAATGGTACCAAAGCGTCCCGTCCAATACTTCCGCGGTCTCAGCGAGCTGTGCGGTTGATACCCGATCAAACCCGTCCTCGTTGAAACAGCTCAAACTGGTCGTAAGAATCTTGCCACGAGTTTTGGTTCCGAAAAGATCACGCGTTGCGTCAGACAGTTGAGGCATGTGGGTTGGCTTCCTTGTTCTGAGCGAGCTCAGCCGTAGCAGCGGCTTCAGCTGGTTTAAGAGTTGCACGATCATAGAGTCGATCCGCGTGCGGGTGCATTGTTCCATGCAGACGATCCCAGATAACTGTATAGAGACCGTAATTGTAGCGATAGGTCCGGTGGTGTTGGTTGTGGTAAGCTGACTTGTTGAGCCAGTATCCAATTGAGCTCTGCGCTATGACGCGCGGCATAACTTCATATCCTAAATGACCGTACACATTGTACGCGAGTGACAAAAGCCCGGCGACCATAAGCGCTATGACATGAACCGGCATGACAACAATCAGGACAACAAAGATCGCAATCTCGAGAAACGCCTCCAAAGGATGAAATGCGAATGCGGCAAAGGCGCTCGGGTTTGTCGATAGATGGTGGGTTTTGTGGACTTGGTCATAAAACGGCGCTTTGTGAACCATGCGATGCATCCAATAAAAATACCAATCCTGAATGAGTAGAATGACAGGAATCTGCGCCCAGAACCAAACCCAGCCATACTGTTCTGCGTCGTTGTAAAGTTGCGTCATACCAGCAGAACTCATTGCGATTATGATACCGACCACGCCCATAAAAACGAGTATCGATGACATGGAGCATCCAATCTCTCGCAATATCTGGGCGCGGGTAAAGGGCAGTTTTTGAAGCCGCCGCCATGGCGCGAAGCGCTCTAAAGCGAAGCCGACACCAAAAGCAGTCCCAGCAAAAAGTAGATATCGGAGCAATATGAGGATCGCGATGACGGAGGCGATCGCGAGGAGTTGGAACACGCCTGGCCAATTGCTGATCAATGGTGAGAGAAACTCGGAAATCATAGCGAACCTTCACATAGTTGGGTGAATGCCCAATATTTGGGCATACACCCAACTTGTCAAGACTTTCCACGGATTTGGCTTTCTCCGAGTTGCAAACCCGTTTTTAGGAAGACGTCCTGCTGGTTCCTCACGACAAGCCTACCGCTGCGACGGCTATTACTGGATATGGATCTAAATAAATTTCGAAACGCGGCGTTGTCTCCGAGATGTCCTCGATTGCCGACGCAGGTAGAAAACGATTTCATGCGCTCAATCAAAATCGACGTTTGCTCGCATGTGCATTAGCATTGAACTAACGCTCCTGATTTCGGCGATCGACTTGCCATTCCACTCTGGTTGATTTTCTGATCAGTAATAGCACATAACTGCTGGCTCCATTTAGAAATAGACAAAATAGAGACATATATATGGATAATTGGATGGCGGTTCGGACCGCGCTGTATGTTGCTCGATTAGGCACAGTGAGCGCCGCTGCGAAAGAACTCAAAATTCACCGCGCTACTGTTATTCGGCACATTGACGAATTGGAGCAAGGCGTCGGCGGCAAACTGTTTCAGCGGCATGCGCGCGGCTATCATCTGACCGAAGCTGGCGAAGACTTTCTGAACATTGCCAGCGCGACGGAAGACCAGTTGGTCGATTTGGCGGGCCGTATCCGCGGTATGTCGAACCAGGTGCTGGGAAAGCTCATCGTCACATCGGTCGAAATTATGGATGACTATTTGCTGCCAGCGATCCAAGAATTTAGCGCGCAGCACCCGGACACCAATGTCATGCTGCAAATTGGTAATTCGGTTTTGAACCTCGAATATGGTGAGGCCCATGTTGCCATTCGAGCAGGCCGCAAGCCGAGGCACCCAGACAATGTCGTCTTGCCGTTGATGACATTGAAGACCGGACTTTATGCGCACAAATCGTATTTAAACCAACACGGACCGTTCGGTGGTGTCGACGACATTCCCAATCATCGCTTCATTGGAGACACGAATGAAAGCTCCGATGTCCCGTTTCGTGTCTGGATGCGAAAAACTGTTCCACCGGAGAATGTGGTCTTTGTGAGCAATAAGAGTGTAGTTCAGAGAAAGGCGGTTCATGCTGGCATTGGACTTGGTTTTTTACCGAAAGAAGAGGCTCTAAAGAACCGAGACTTGATAGAAGTCATGCCGTCCATGCGCAGCTGGATCACGAAATTCTGGATCACAACACATGTCGATTTGCACAGGACAGGCAAAGTCCAGGCGTTCCTAAACGTTTTGAAGACCACCTTTTCACGAGACGATGAGGTGTCTGCGATAATGCGAGCCGACGGAGACAATTGATCGCACATTGCATGTGCTTTGATGCGTCTTGCGAGGCCCAGATACCACAGGCATTGTTGTAAGTTGAATATGCTCCACAAGCGTTCGAAAGAAGCGACTGAAAACGATGATTCTAAGATGGTCCTACTTGGCCGCGCTCAGCTCCACGTTTAGCGTCTCCATGATGGCAGAGTGCCCGCCGCCAATTTCAGCATCGCAAATCGAAATCTATCCGAGCGCAAAAAGCGTCCCTGCGAACTTGCTCCGCTTCTACCTTTACTTTCCCCGACCTATGGGTCGCCAAACACTGGATTCAGACATCCGCTTAGTAAGCCCAGATGGACGCGAAGTATCACAAGCATTCCTGCCCATGCGATATGATTTATGGTCGTCAGATCGGCGTCGAGTGACACTCATACTCGATCCAGGTCGAGTAAAGACAGGTCTCGCCTCGCATAACACGCATGGACGAGCACTGATCGTTGGAGAAGATTTCGAACTTCAGGTTTCGCAAACGCTGAGGGATTCGAATGGCTGCGATTTGGGCGCTGACATGTTCTTCAGCTACTCAGTGCGGGCCGCAGAACTTACGCCTATTTTGCCTCAATCGTGGTCGATCAAAATACCTGACAGTGGAACTAAGACGCCTCTCAAACTCGATCTAGGTCACCCGCATGACCATCTCTCGATGGCGTATAGAATCCGAGTTCATGCTGAAAATGGTGAACCTATCGGGGGCCAAATTAAGCTCTTTGAGAATGAGCGGATTTGGACCTTTGTTCCGAGAGAGAATTGGTCGGCCTCACCGTACAAAATCGTCATCGATGATCGATTGGAGGACTTGGCCGGGAATCGGCCGGGTGTCGCATTCGACCGCAACGTGGAAGCGCCCGGGCAAAGTTGGGCACGCGAACTGACATTTGTCCCGCAGCCTTAGAGCCCATTCGCCAAACTTCGGACGTCAGCCGAATCCAAGCTTTTCAATAACACTGCGCAAGTCGCCATTTGAACGCTCGTAGAGATCCATCACTTGCGCTCTTAATTCAATCGCTAGCCAAATAGTGTTTCCGTTCTTATCAATCGCCATATCCAGGATCTGATGATGATCGCCAACGCGCATGACTCGCCAGATAACAGTCAGGTCCTCGAGCGCGTCTCGATGTATGACAGTTTCGACGAGGCAGTCGCGGTGCGTGCGATCAAATGACTTGAGAACATCGGCGCTGAGACGGTGACCGCCCGCAACATTGTCGTAGATGGTCTCCAAGAAATACGCGTTCAGGGACTGCGAATATTGAGTAAGATCGGCGGCCTTTACGCGCGCGGCGTATTTGCCAAGCGTGAACCGCGCTATGGACAACGTATCCACATTCGTACGCACCAAGGTTTTAAGTTCGGCATCGTCTGGCTCCGGAGCACGATTGATTGAGGAAAACATCTGATCAAGCGTCGTCTCGATGAAGCTCTCACATGCTTCATCGGCATGCCCGACGGGTGTCAGACAGGTTAGCGCTAAACCACTTAATGCCCATTTGAAATGCCATCGGCTCATCATGCGTCCACCTGGGTTTGCGTCATGCCGAAACAAAAGAAAGACTTGGCAATCTGATCTATTCAGGAAAATTCCTGTCCGAAAACCACTCAAAATGCGCATGATGTGTGCGCCAGAGCGCCGCTGAATAGATTGATTTTCTGTCTTCTTCGCACAACAATAGACCACAAGCTTTCAAGGGTAATTGGCTGAATAGATTGAAAATTATAACGCTTTGGAGGTCATCACGTGCGATCCGGTTTTCCGTCTAATCACTGATTGTCGCAATCGGCGCCGCGTGGGCAGGTCTCGATATCATTGTGTTGGCTCACAGTATGGCCGCGATTGAGCCAGGTGCGGAGCTGCAGCGTTGGGAGGGCTAGCAGGATGAAGAGATTTGGCAGACAGATTTTTCCACAACGACCGCCACCTTCCGCGGAACGAGCGCGAGAAATCGACCATCTCAATCGCAAACTCATCGCCTGTCCGGCGTGCGATGCGGTTTGGCAACGCCCACAGCTCGCCCCAAAGGAAATTGCGAAGTGCAAACGATGTCACACGACGATCCTGACCAATAAAAACCGCAGCGCTGAACGCACGGTTGCTTTCATGGTCGCGAGCCTTGTTCTTTATGTTGTCGCCATAAGCTTTCCGTTCATGCGTATGGAACGCTCTGGTCTCTCGAACGAGATTTCTGTCATCGACGCCGTCGCGATTCTGGCGAACAACTCGATGGTGATCCTCGCACTGATATGTGCGGGTCTCATTCTTTTATTCCCCTTGTTGCGGATCATCTTACTTCTATTCGTCGGGCTCAGTCTTTTTCGAAAGCAATCGACTGCTCGTCCGCATGCACTATCTTTCCGGCTGGCGCAAATGCTTGAGCCTTGGACCATGGCTGAGATCTTCATGATTGGCGTCATCGTCTCCTTGGTCAAAGTCGGCAAGCTCGCGGACATCCATCTTGGCCCTGCCTTTTGGGGGATGGCGGCTTTGATTGTCACCATGGCCTTTGGGGCATCCGCCGTTTGCCGCGACACAATCTGGCATGACATTCGGAGGGTGTCATGAGAACGGCGAAGGCGGCGGGCCTCGCGCGTTGCTTGTCCTGTGGGACACTCACCGATCGCCCAGGTGCAACCTGTACCGTCTGCGGCGCGAGAACGCATGTCAGACGACCGAAAAGTCTGCAGCGTGTTTGGGCGTTCTGGATTGCTGGCGTCCTAGCTTACATTCCTGGAAACGTGATGCCAATCATGGTCACCCAATCGGTCGCGGGCGATACTCCTTCAACGATTATGAGCGGCGTGATTACGCTCATCCATCATGGCAGTCTTGAGATTGCTGCTGTAATCTTCATAGCCAGCATCGTAGTTCCGGTTTCGAAATTCATCATCATCGCTTCGCTCGCGCTATCTATTCAACATGGTTGGTCGCTCAGTGAGCATAGACGACATCTTGCCCACGAAACCGTCGAGCTGATTGGCCGTTGGTCAATGATCGATGTGTTTGTGGTCGCGGCGCTTGCCGCCCTAATCCAAGTCGGTGCCTTGATGTCGATCCTGCCCGGGACGGGCGTAAATGCCTTCGCCATGTCGGTGGTGTTCACAATGTTGTCGGCAATGAGTTTCGACACACGAATGATTTGGGATGCCGCAACGCCAGAAAAGGAGCCGCAGAATGGCGGAGACTGAATTTGACGCGCCTGAGATCAAGAGCGAGCAAGGGGGGGGCATATCGCTGGTTTGGGTCGTGCCAATAATTGCCGCTTTAATCGGTGGCGCAGTGGCCTATCGATCCTTGGCCAATCAAGGCCCCTTGGTCGAAATCGAGTTTGAGGCGGCAAAGGGCATCTCAGCCGGTAAGACCGAGATCAAACACAAGGATGTCGTGATTGGCATTGTCGAAGACGTAAAGTTCGCGGATGGGCTCGAGCGTGTTGTCGTTTCGGCTAGGCTCGATCTCGAGGTAGAGCCGTACCTTGGCGATACGACCGACTTCTGGGTCGTCAGCGCGAATATATCTGGGACGAATTTTTCCGGGCTGAGCACCATTCTTTCTGGATCTTACATTGAGGTCGACTGGTCAGGTCCGCCCGCGGAAAGCCAGCGTAAGTTTGATGGATTGGAGAGACAACCCCTGACCCCGCCGAGTGCCGAGGGGCGCCACCTCAAAATGCGATCCGCACGGGCCGGGTCGGTGAATGTCGGCTCGCCAGTCTATTTTCGGGGCATTCAAGTCGGTCGCATCGAGAGCCGTGAGCTGAGCCGTGACAATCGCGCCATCGAATACTCGCTTTTCATCGAAGCCCCACATGATGCATTAGTCTCGCGAGCGACGCATTTCTGGAACGTCTCCGGCATCAGTCTCGAGACCAGCACAGATGGCCTTTCGGTGAACTTAGCATCTTTGGAATCGCTCCTCGGTGGCGGCATTGAATTTGGCGAAATTGGGATCGACGTTTCGAACACACCACTCACGGACGATTACGTGTTCACACTGTTTGACGACCAAGAAGCCGCCATCGAAAATCAATACACCAATCCAGACGAGGCCAGCGTCCAATTCATGGTCACGTTTGATGACTCCGTCGCTGGTTTAGAACCGGGCGCCCCGGTTGAGTGGCAAGGCATTCGCATCGGTACCGTCAATGATCTCAATCTCGATCTGACCGGCGATCCGGGGTCGAACATTGTCAATGTGATCATTGAACTACAACCCAGCCGGATTGGGCTTGCTTTCAGCACAATAGAAGAAGCCCGAGCGTCAATCCAAGATTGGGTTACGTCCGGCATGCGGGTGCGTCTTGCGACCGGGAACATTCTGACCGGCAAGAAACTCATCCGGTTTGTTGACGGCGTTGGGACTGACAGTTTCCGCGTCGACTTCAATGCACCGATCCCGCGATTACCAACTGCGCCGTCAGAACTGAACGCCATCACACAGGATGCCGAACAATTGATACAGAACTTAGCGAAACTCCCGCTCGAAGACCTGGTTGTCTCTGCCACACGACTGATCGACAACACAAATGCGCTCATCGCCAATCCCAATCTGCAAAAACTGCCCGGAGAGCTCAACACGACACTTGTATCATTCAACAGCGTCGCCGAGCGTCTGAGTGCGGCGAGTAAAAACTTGCCTTTGTTGATCGATAATCTCAATCAAATTGCCGATGCAGGCGAAAGCACATTGACCGGGCTTTCGCCGGACTCACAACTGTATGTCAATCTTTCCGGCGCGGTCCGCGATTTGCGCGATGCCGCCCGCTCACTCTCTGCGCTCGCGGTCAGACTTGAAGAACAACCCAACGCGTTGCTGACGGGGAGAAATTGATCGATGACCATGAAATGCTCACTCATGATCTTGGGCCTCTCCGCGTTCGTTACTTCTTGTTCGTCTGCACCTGATCCCATTCTCTACACGCTGGCCGACCCAGCATTACCGACAAGCGCGATCACGAACGAACAGATCATTGGTCTTTCAGAGCTCACCCTTCCGGCTTATGCCCGCAATCAACAGATCACGACTGCGATCTCGCCTTACCGGATTTCTGAAGATGATGATCACCGCTGGGCCTCACCACCCAGTGAAGCTTTGACAACGGCACTGTCTAAAGCGCTCGAGAAAAATTCGGGCAGCATGGTGCTCCAACGTCCATTTCCCACCGGCGTGCGGCCGGATGTGCGTGTGTCTCTCACTTTCGATCGATTGCTAAGAGGCGCCGACGGAGAAGCCATAATGGCCGGTCAGTATCTTGTTCAAAGCACAAGCAGCCACGCGGAAATCAATCGATTTTCAATCGCGGTTCCGACCTCGAACGACAGCTATGAATCCTATATGGCGGCGCTCAGCACTGGCTTAAACGCGATCGCCCAGCAGATCACAGCACAAATGGCAACCGTCCCGTCCGAGTAAACGCCGCGTCTAGAGGAAGCTTGCAGACTCCGACGCTTGATAGGCGTGTGGGTCTTTGGCTGATTTGTATCCCGAAGCCCGATGATAAAACAGCTCAGGGGACTGCGCAGATTGCTGGTTCTTTTCCGGTTCAATCGGATTCATGCTGACGGAATATCGAAGGTCGGAGTCAGCGTCTCGTTGAGCAAACAGAGCCGGTAGAAAGTTTTCAAACGTCCCGACTTCGATCGAATTATGCAGGTGCCAAGCGTCAAAAAATTCAGGCGAGTATTCTTTGGTGAGACGCTGATTGAACGCGCGCACCAAGGGATTATTTCCCGATGCGCCGATAACGACTTCATAGTGATAGTGGACGCCGATGACCTGCCCAGCTGAAACGACATCTTTCCAGCGAATGCTCAGGCACATGGCCTTGCCCAAAATAGGCAATCGTTTTCCCATCGCCCATCCATCTGGCTCACAATAGAAAATGTTCAAAGCCGTATCGACCGGATACTTGAGGGCGAATCTATTGTACTGCATCGCCTCGCGGATATGTATTTTCGCACCTGCTTGCGCCGTCCCATTAGCGCCGAGTGATCCGGAAAGGTCTGCACTGCAATGATCGGACGGATGCCATAGCAAGTAGCCAGGCACCGTTTTCCCCTCATACCCAGGAACGCCCTCTAGTGAGATGCGAAGGTTTGGAAAATTCAAAAACCACCAATGAATCATCTCGCTCGTAACACCGCGCAGAAGCGAGTGGTTCAAGACCACGCAGAATTGACCATTTGATCGCTCAATAATCTCAAACGCCGTTGAATCTGTCGGCTTCAGCGTCCAGCCAAAATCGCGCTCAGCCGGCATTGAAAAACTCGCCATTGGGTTCCCTCAATCTAAACAGAATGATTGGAGCTTAGACGCATCGGCACTCGTGCACCGTTCACCTAAGTTAACTCAGATAGATTTTTCTTGAATCGACTGAGCCCCTGCGGCGTAATCCCCAAAAATCGAGCGATATACTTGTCCGGCACTGCATCAATCACGTGGTCGTAACGGTCGACTAAGAACCGGTATCGCGTTTCGACGTCCCGAATGGTCTTGGCGCAAATTAAGTCTTTGTCGAACACTAATGTCTGAAACACCATTTCGCGCCAATATAGACTGAGCGGGGCATCCGACATGAATTCATCGTGAAACAGAGCGAACGGGATACTCACACCCGCAAAGGCACTCATCGCGACAAGCGTGTCCGAGCTGACCTCTTGATGCCAAACAGAGGTGAGATTGGAACATAAGTGACCTCGCTCAAAGAAGCGCGCAATTTGTTCGCCCCCATCCGACGTGTTTTGAATTGAAGCCGCAATGCCATGGCACACGAAATATACGTGCTGAGTGACTTGAGCACTGTCTAATAGGACGTCGCCTCGTGACGCCGATACGGGTTTAAGCTGCGGACAAATACACTTCCACGCCGCATCGCTAAGATGATAGCCTCGTGCGGTAACATGTTCTTTGAAAACTGAGATGATAGCATTCGCCATAGGTCCTCTTTCAGTTGGCGAGCGTTCGCTGCATCTCTATGTTAAATCCTCAAAACGGGACGCCGTCGAGTGTGCCCATTTCGCCGAGGCGATAGCGTTGGTCTGCTGCTTGGATGGCCGCTTCACTATCCAGAACATAACTCCCACCGAAGACGAGTGGGAGAGGTGCCGGTGCACCGCCAATTAAAAACACGTCTAAGGGTGAAGTCGATTTGTTGCTCAAAGACAGCGTGGTTCGTCTTGGCGCGACGCGGAGCATAGAACCAGCCGCAACGAGATTGTTCTCATCGACCCAAACGCCCTCTTCTGACCCAATGATGTAAACCGCGTACTCGTGTTCGGAGCTCCCAAGTTGAAAATCCGTGCTCGATTTCGCGTCCATTGTCACATGCGCCATCACTGAGGGACTTGCCAGTGGCAGCGGTCCGCGTCGGCGCTCGAAGTCTCCAGCGATGAGTTTGATCTCAGCCCCATCGCGCCGCCAGCTTGTCATCTCTTCCGCCTGAAAGGCTTGATAGGCTGGCGTAACATTTTGTTGCTCGATGGGCAGACGTGCCCAAATTTGCAGACCGTGCATCGTACTCGAGCGATCCACCAAATTTCTTTCGGTATGCAGTATCCCACGCCCCGATTTCATCCATTGGGCACCTCCTGGACCGATCCGACCAATATTGCCAAGACTGTCTGTATGTTCATTCGCGCCCTCAATGAGATAAGTCATGACCTCAATCCCTGCGTGCGGATGTGCCGGCAGTTTGCCAGGGGGCGCTGAAACCGGACCGAAATGATCAAGAAGAACAAACGGTCCGACGCTTCTGTGTTGGCCCGTCGGCAACGGCCTGCGAACTTCGACTAGACCCACATGAGATCTTGGGGCCATCCATGATTGGTGTTTCGGCGTGCTCAACTTTTCCATTCAACTTCCTCAGCGATCTTTTTCTAACATTAGGCCCGCATGTTCGATGACGCGTATCATCAAACCTGCGGCATGACTTCCAAATCCATTTCGGTATCGAATTTCCCCGAAAACCCTGTCTCCTTTAGACAGCTTAAATAGGCCACAACTTTCGGCGATCGGTGGGTATCTACATGCGTGATCACCCAACATACGGTCTTGATGTTTGGCATCGGAATTTTGATGGGATGGATCAATGGGTTTGCGTGAGCGAGGTGATCGCCAATACAGCCGACGACCATGCCTTCTTGTACCGCCCGCCAAACAACATGGCGTTCATTGCTCCTAAACACGATACTTTCTTTGGGAATATTCTCGCGGATCCAATCATTAGGGGGCGAGTATAGGTCTTCCGAAAGCAGCGCGAACCGGTGATGATTGGCCTCAGAAAGGGAGGCCGGATTGCCATAGCGATCAATGTAATTCTGATGCGCATAAACGCCGCCATAGAAGGACATCCATGGCATGACGACATAGTCAGGCTCTTCCGGCTTCGGCCCAAAGAAAAAGCAGATATCCGCCTCGCCCAGCTCCATTCTGGGAATGTCTTGATAAACTTCGTGAGTGACGGAAACATGAGGAAACCGCCGCTGAAATTCATGGACAGATGCAACGATGGTTGGCGCAGATCCCGGTGGTGTTGCGACAATGAACTCGCCCTCCAGGCGATCTTTGCTCAACTTACACAGCCCGACAAAGCGCTCCGCTTCTTTTTCGATGGTTTCGGCAGACCGGACCAATGAGTTGCCGAAGTCCGTCAATGAATACCCTTTGGAGTGTCGACGAAAGACTTTGAGGCCGAGTTCTGCTTCGAGCAGATCGACCCTTCGCATGACGGTCGCCCGATGAACCCCCAGCGCAGCCGCCGCAGCAGAGACCGTGCCTAGTTTTGCGATGAAATAGGCCGTTCGAATTTCGATCAACAAACTCATGGCCAAATAAATAGCAAATTTGTTTCCATTCAAAACGCAGCACAAACAAACACTGTATGCGCAAAAATGCACATAAGGTGTGGCGCTCCGAATTACTTCAATATGACGCAACTATGCGCACTCTCTGTGCGTCCAGTTCTGTATATGCCGACCTGATTTCATGCATACATTGGCTTCGGAATTGTACTGACAAGAGGGGTCGTCCATGTTTTCAGTCCTAAAGAGTTCAGTCGTGAGCCTATCCGCACTGACTTTGATGCTTTCAGCCTGCGCACAAGAGGAACCGGAAACCGAAAGTAGCGTCGAAGTGGGGTCGCCACCCGTCTCGCTGACAGTTCTTGAGTTTGGCGGACCGAACACACTCTTCGCCGCCGATGATGTCCAAAACAAAGTCTACGCTCTGGAACTCGCGGAGATCCCGGACGAAACCGGCAACCTACAATCGGTCCCCTACAATCTTGTGGGGATTGGCTCGCAGCTCGCGGCCTTTTTTGACGTGAGCCCATTCGCCATCACTTATCACGACTTAGCCGTTCATCCGGTAACCAAGTCAGCCTTTGTTTCACTCTCAATGTCCAGCGAAGACGGCGATCAGTCAGCCTTGGTCATGGTCTCGCCACAGGGCGAAATCGTGAACCTAGACTATCAAACGCTGACCTATACAAGTGTCGACATTGCCGAACCGGCCGACCCAGATGTGACCTTCTGGAGAGACATTCCTGCGCCAACCCTGTCAGTGACCGATTTCGAATTTGACGATGGCCAACTCTACGTGGCGGGTCTGTCGAATGGTGAATTCGCATCAACCCTACGGAGCATTTCTTATCCATTCGATGCGGATGTTGAAACCACCAGTATCGAAATGTTCCACACCGCGCACAATCAAAACGAAACGCGCGCACCCATTCGCGCCATGGCAATGGTTGATCTCGATGGAGAGAAAACGATGGTCGCGGCATACACCTGCACGCCGCTCGTCACCATTCCCGTCGATGCATTGGAGGATGGCGCTCATGTCGTTGGTAATACGGTGGCAGAACTCGGATACGGCAATCGCCCGCTCGAGGTTTTGTCATTGACCGCCTACAATATGGAGCGCCAGCCGGAGCAATTCCTATTAGTCATCAATCGGGAAATGAGCGCCAATCTCATTAAGCTCGAGGATCTTGCCGCGGCTCCGGCTCTGACTGAGCCGTTCGCGGCTTTGGGTGACACACTCGGGTCTGATGGTACGCATATTCCATTTGCCGGAATATTGCAGGCGGACGATCAAGACGCGCAGTTCATCCTGACGCTTCGACGAAATATCGACACTGGCGATGTCGACCTGATCTCGTCGATGAAAGGCGTTTATTTCCGTCTCTCTGACTTTGTTAGCGAGTATACGTTCCCGGATTATGTCTATGCGGAGAACCAAGCCGGCACTCAGATGTTCCACAATATGTTGAAGCCCCTCGAAGGCTATCCAGAACTGGTAATCGAATAGCCGACACATTGTAGAAACGCCGGGTCTCTCTCCCCACGCTGGGTCCTGCGCACACTCTCAATCTTAGCAAACTTGCCTTCTGCCTGAACAGCAGTCCCTGGCGCTCGCCCTAAGGAGACGATCAAGTGACCAAAAGACACAAATCCACACCTGTCCTAAAAGAACTAACGATGGCCGGGTTCAGCATGATATTCGCAGGCACTCAATTGCCGTTGAACGCCTTAGCTGAAGAGCTCTTATCAGCTGACGCGCCAACTGCCGGTATTTCTTATGCCAGCTATGCCTCCCCAAAAGACCAAATCGCCACCCGTGATGCCTTGCTTTCCCGTCCAGCCGGAACGGTCGAATGGACCGCACGCATCGCCTACACAGATGGTGAGATCTACAATCCTGCAACGGGCAAAATGGATAAGGTTCGGCTGCGCAGCTATCAGGGCGAAGGCGTAGATCCAGAGGTGCCATTCGTTCCGCCCGCCATCAACTTACGACCGGGCGATACGTTTCTGTTCAACCTTGAAAACGATCTTCCCGCTGATGACCCGTCATGCGTCGATCATGGCGACGTCAATATTCCGCACTGCTTCAACAGCACCAATATGCACGTCCATGGGCTCTGGGTCAGCCCGTCCGGCAATTCGGATAATGTGTTGTTGCGCCTAACACCCGGCGCCAAATTTACGCATGAATATAACATTCCTGCTGATCATCCGGCCGGAACTTTCTGGTATCATCCACACCTTCACGGTGCGACAGCCCTACAAGTCAGCAGCGGTATGGGCGGCCCGCTGATCATCCGCGGCGAGCGTCTGCCTGGCGCAGATCATACCGGCGATATCGACACGCTGTTGCGCCATCCCAACGGTGCCCCGCTCGGTGAGCGGATCGTCACCCTCACCCAGATTGCTTATGCCTGTGGTGAGCGCGACGAGCTCGGCATGATTGATATCGAGACCGATGCCGAGGGCTTTTGGGTTTGCGACGAGGATGATGTCGGCATGGTAGAAGGGTACAACCAGTTCGGCATGTACGAGAACTTCGATACGCCGAGCGGCGTTCCCGACATTCGCACACGCTGGCAGGTATCTGGGCGCCATACCGCCCTAAACGGGCGCGTCATGCCAACCATCGATGAGGTAAAAACCGGAGAGATCGAGCGTTGGCGTTTCATTCAAGCCGGCGTTAGTGGTTCCATCTCGGTGAGCTTCCGCAAGTTCGAAGGATCCACCTCCGATTATGAGGGGGGTGACAGCTCTGCGCGAGACGCGTTTGTCGGTAGTCAATGCACGGGGAAAGAGGTAGATCAATTCTCAATTGCTTTGGATGGTCTCACGCGCAGCCGCGTGAATGTGCAACAAAGAACCATGCTGCATCCGGGCTATCGCGACGATGTTTTGATCGTGTTCCCCGAGCCTGGACTCTATTGCATGATCGACAACGATGCACCGAAAAATGAAAACATTCGCATGCAGGAGAAGCAACGCCAATTGCTCGGCTTTGTAAGGGTAACGGGTGAGGCAAATCCGGACACGCCTGCAAGTGCGAAAGAGCAAATGCAAGACTTTATGCGGACCGCTGCGCAAATGCATATGCCGGAACCGGTGCGCGGTCGAATAGCGGAAGAGGTGTCGGGTGAAGTCATTAGTCTCGCCTCGTTCGTCGCCCATGAAAGTCTGCTCGAATCTGAGCTAGATGGCGCACAAACCCTCGGCTTTGACACATTCGTTGATGAGGAAGCGCCGCCGTTGCCAGGCGGCGCCCAGAACGAGTTCGTTGTCGGAGATCTCGATATGGATTCGGGCCCACTCCCGAAACTGATCAATGCGTCAGAGTATACAACCGGTCGGATGGATCGCTCGCTCATTCTCGACCATGTCGAGGAATGGACCTTAGCCGCTTTCACCGAGGGCCATCCGTTCCACAAGCATGTCAATCCGGTTCAAATCGTCAGCATCATCGATCCTGATAGCGGCATTGATGTCAGCGCGTTTGAATCAGGCTCGGTCTATGCGGGTCTGAAAGGACAATGGAAAGACACCGTGTTTTTGCCCACCAATTTGTTTGGCGCGCCTTACGTCGTCACAGTACGAACGAAGTATAAGCGATACATCGGCACATTCGTCCTGCACTGCCATATTCTCGATCATGAAGACTTTGGCATGATGCAAGTGCTCGAAGTCGTGATGCCGCCACAACCAGGCCCAATGGCACACGGCGGCGTGCACCATGCTGGTGAACACTAAACTGATATTGGCCCGGTCTCCCTCCCAAATTTGAATTGGGCCAATATCGAACCTCGCGCAGCCTCTGATAGGTGAGGCGCGCGAGGTTTTTTTAGCTTGAAAAGCGTCTAGAAATCGAAGCGGGCTTGTGCAGATAGCCGCGACCCTTCTCCGGTCAACCCATTTACAACTTCGCGGTCCGCATAGACATACTCGATCCCAAAAGTGCCGTTCTTGACCGGTGTCCAAAACAGATTGAACGCAACTGAAGAGCCACCATCGGTCGCTGTCTCGCTCGATCCATCGGGTGAATCGAATTCGACGGCGCTGATCTTAAAGGTTGAGCGTAACGCATCGCTCCACCAGTGTTGATAGGAGAGATGGCCTGCGAGGATGCCGGTTGCCTCTACCGACCCGTCCGCCGCGACGACACCCTCCAAGCCAACATTAGCGAGCGTTGCATAGTAGTGGGCAAAACCCTCGCCCGCTTGAGCCGCAAAGGCCAAATTATCTTTGTCGCCAAACACCGGAAGATTTATCCGGCCAGATAGATTGACGCCGCCCGTATATACGCTGTCGGTTGTCGACTCCAATTGAAGGCCAAGGCCGGCGAGCCGAATTCGCCCCCAAGGTTGCGTGTATTGAACATAGCCTGTGACATTGGGCACAGAGTCGGAAGCGAGCTGTGCGCTGTCGCCCGTGAGATCACCGGCAGGGTCTTCAATGCCGAGCGCGACGCGCCAGCTCTCGTTTAAATCGGTCCGCCAACGAATACCAGGATTTCGAACGATCGGCACCGCAAACGGATTATTTGGTCCTTCGGGCGAGGCCGCAACGTCAACAAATTGAGACCAATATTGCCCAACATAAAAACCCCCGACACCCGCAGCAGCATGTCGCAAGACCGGCGTGTAATTGTTGGTTGTGTCATTGCCGGAGCCAAAGAAATCTAGCTCCAGAAAAGACCGAAACTCGCCCCACGCTGTCTGATCGCGAACATCGAAGTTAAGACGCGTGTATCGCGCATGACTTCGAAATACTTCCCGACCATCGCTTGATGAGCCATCCAGAGGGATCGTACGAAGGTTGAGGGAGTCTGAGAATCCCAGGCTATCAAAATCATATCCCATATCGGCTTGAATATAGCCACCGATCCGCATCGATGCCGTAGAGCCGGGCAACGAGATTGATCCTTCGAAATCTCCCGCCGTCACAATCGCATCGTCCGGGACGCGACCCACTTCGTAGCGCCCAGCATCGATCCCTGTATCTACGAAACCACCACTCTGAGTCGAATTTGTCATCGCTGATGGAGAGACTTGGATCAGTGTATCCGGATCTTGCTGTGCAGGTTGAATTTGCTGCTTCAATCGATCGATCTCTTCCGCCTGCGCTTCGACCATGTCGGCGAGCGCATCAATTTGAGCCTTCAACGCTTCAAGGTCTGCGTCCTCCGCATTGGCATGGGGTGCAAACCAGATCGATTGCGCAAACACTGCGAGTGTGAGCGCCTTCACGGAGCAGTAATAGCGCAAGTGCGATCTACGATTTTGTTGGATGACATTCTCAACCGCTCGGATTTGAGTTGAAGGTTTCACGCTTTGCTCTCCGCTCCAAATAACGCGTTTGGGAAACAGAAATTCACACTGCGGGGCATGGGTAAACGTGCGCTCATGCGCACTCAGTGTTCAGATCGCTCAGTGGAGGTAACCACAATTTTCGTTTAGCTTTTATCGGAGCCGAGAGGGCGATTGGCGATGAAGAAGAAGATCATTATCATCGCGTTTGGAATGCTGATCCTATCCAGTTTCGGCATTGCTGCTTACGCTGTTTTGGAACGTGCCGACACCACCACCGATCACGACCTGGACAAGCTCATCCAAGATTCAATTTGCAAGGGGCAATATTCGCGCCATAAAGATTTTGCTCATCCTCAATTCCATAGCCCCTCCCGCGCTGACCGAATAATCTCCTCACGTCGTGGCCTCCATGGGAGTGATCACTTAATCGCTATTCGATGACGAAACTCTGATCAGAGAATTTCAGCGTGATTGTCCGTTTTCAAACGGTTGAGACACCCTGATGCTTTTGGATCAGGAGAGATTGGCTCATCTGGTTTGGTTTAATCAGTATATCTTGCGTGATGTAAGCGGCGTAGTTTCATGGTTCTCCGTTTGGTTTTGGCGCGTTGCTGCAGGATTTCGTCGCCGCGGCCGAAGTAGACGTCAGCGGGCGTGAGATTGTTCAGGCTCTCGTGGTAGCGGCGATGATTGTAGTGATCGACGAAGGCGTCGATTTCATGGGTGAGGTCACCGGGCAGGAAATAGTTTTCCAAGAGGATGCGGTTTTTGAGCGTCTGGTGCCAGCGCTCGATCTTGCCCTGGGTCTGTGGATGGTAAGGCGCTCCACGCGTGTGGGTGAAGCCTTCTTCGGCAAGCCAG
>JBCBUI010000014.1:0-99672 GCA_039818185.1 Pseudomonadota bacterium | reverse complement strand
TTAGACCGCCACATCAATCATCGTTCCACCTTCAAATCCATGAGAAACGCCGCCCTCTCCGAATGGCGCCAACTTCTGGTTGGATAACAGCCCCTATGCCGTTCGATGCTGGAGACTGAATCGCATTAGACTGACAGCACCCGTTGATCTGATCGCGGTCGATCTTCAAATGCCGAACATGACCGGCGTAGATGTTATCCGCGAGCTCGCGCGGCTCTCGTTCACTGGCGCCGTGATCATCATCTCAAGTGAAGATTCCAGCTTGCTGCGTTCGGTCCACAACCTTGCCAAGTTGCTCGGCGTCAACATTCTCGGCGCGATGAGCAAACCGCTCGACGTCGATCATTTGCATAGCTTGATCCGTACCGAAGTGACCGAGGAAGACAAAAAACCCAAGCGCGTAATTTCTCGCGCGCAGGTCATTGAAGCGATGCAGAACGGCACGCTCGTTCCATTCTATCAGCCTAAGGTCAGGCTCGCGGATGGCTCCATTGCCGGGTTCGAAGTGTTGACTCGCATGAGAGACGACACCGCACAGTCCAGAGCTCCAATCGCTTATCTTGAAGCGATTGAGAAATACGGCCTCAGCGTCGAACATGTCTCAAGTCAGATAAAACGAGCCGCCGAAGAAACGCGGCCATGGCAGACGCTATTGAAAGACTTTAAACTGGCATTCAATCTGACACCCTTGGCCGTCCAGGACTCTGGCTTGCCAGATCGTTTGCGCGCGATTGTCCGCGACGCGGGTCTCGAACCTGAGAATGTGACCTTTGAGATTACCGAAAACCATCTTCTGGAATGCACGGCGGCATCGCTTGAAGTTCTGTCTTTGATGCGTTTGTACGGCTTTGATTTGAGCATCGACGATTTCGGCACGGGCGCGACCAGCATTGAACAATTGAGAACCTTCCCATTTTCTGAATTGAAAATCGATGGACGCTTTATGTTGTCTTGGTCGGATGACGAGTTTTCCCGTCTCACCGTTCAGACCAGCGCAAAGCTGGCAAGCATGTTGGGCATGAACGTCGTCGCCGAAGGTGTAGAAACACCAGAAGCCATTCAATTCGCACGGCAATCGGGCGCTCAGGAAGTTCAGGGCTTCCACTTTGCGCGCGCCATGGATGCGTCGCAAATCTTGGCATGGATCAAAATGCATATGGCGCCAGTGCCTGAAGAAGGTGAGGTGGCTCGATGAGCTCGCGCTTCACTTCCGTGGTCGACGCAACAAGTTATGAGCGGCGCGATGACGCCCGTCGCGAAGCGTTCGATGCCATGCGCCAGCCAGTGGCGTTTGAGAAGATTATCCTAGAAGAGGATGAGTTCGGCGGACCGATCGATACATATGTCTTTCCTGTCTATGTCGCCGTGGCGGCGATCGCGTTGGCGATTAGCTTTGGAATGGTCGTCATCTCGTTCGCGCCGCACCTGATCTCGGACTATTTTGTAACGTTATGCGCTGGATTGGCGACACTGATTGTCGTGCCTCTATCGATCATTGCCGGGTTTCGCGAGCACCGCAAATGGCGCAGTCACAAGGCCCTTCGTTCGCTGGCTTCGCTCGATCCGTTGACCGGGCTGATGAACCGCAGATCGTTTTCAGTGTCTTTGGAAGAAGAACTCAATCGCATGGCGCGAACCGGACATGCCGCTGCCGTCATTCTCTTCGATCTGGATCATTTCAAACATCTCAACGATCGCTTCGGCCACCGGGTCGGAGATGAGGTACTTACGGAAGTGGCGTCATTGGCGTATTCCGAGCTCCGCAACCCATTCGACCGTCTGGCGCGATGGGGCGGCGAAGAGTTTATCATTCTGCTGCACAATATGACGGAAGATACCGCCCGCAATGTCTGCGAACGGCTTCGTGAGCGGATCGGAGACATGGTGATGGCGCATGGCGGCGAGGATGTCATTGCCACGGCCAGTTTCGGCGGCAGCCTCTTACGTCCTAATCAAGCGTTTGGAGAAGCGCTATTGCATGCAGATCAAGCGCTCTATGAAGCAAAATCTCGCGGCAGAAACCGAGTTGAGTTTCGGCGGTGCATTGAGCTAGCGCTTTAACATACTAAAAATTCGGTATTTTCGAATATCGTTTCGTGACGTCTTTGGAGGGAATTGTCAAAGGAAAGTTGAATACTGTATTCGCAGCTTGAGACTGAAACCACCGTGCGCTGATTTTCAACGATTTTTGCCTCGCATAATCCGCCGCAAATCGACCCTCGAAGTATCAATTTCTATTCCTTTGACAATGCCTACCAAAGACATCAGGCAGGCGGCATGGGGCATTCCCCCATTGGTTTGAAAATCTTGGTTTCGAATGGGGGAATACCCCCATGCCGCTCGGCGCTTCGATGAGGCTTGCTTGTGTCCAAGGGAGGACACCGCATGTCTGTTCGATATTCATCTCATAAGCGCCCAGCATTGCACCGAAGCACAAACCTTGGAGCGTTGGCGCTTGCAATTCTAACCACCGCTTGTGGGGGCGGCGGTGGAAGTTCGGTTTCGCCGCCACCGCCTCCACCACCTTCAAATGTTGCGCCCAACGCCGTCATTGATGCGGATGTAACAAACGGGCTTGCCGCGCTTCCGGTCTCTTTCTCCGCAAAAGGGTCAACTGACGGCGATGGGAGCATCGCATCCTATCAGTGGGATTTCACCAGCGACGGAACTACCGATGCGACGACCGAGGATGCGTCTTTTATCTATGAAATGCCTGGCGCTTTTACCGCAACATTGACGGTCACGGATGATGACGGCGCGACTGATCGTGCCACCATCGACATTCAAGTTGACCGTCGTCCGGAAAAGATTGCGTTCATTGGCACAGAAGCGATCTCGACCTCGGATCTGTACGTCGCAAATGATGACGGGACGGATCTCGTTCAATTATCACAGTCGCAAAGTGGACTGGAGTCTCGCGTTTTATCTTTCAAGTGGTCGCCGGACGGGCAATGGCTCGCATTCCAACAACTGCCGGATCTGAACACGGCCAACACGGACCTCTTAGTGGTCTCGGTTGATGGCGGCGTGCCGGTTCTTGTCAGCGCGGCTGGTACGACAAATGATCGTTCGGTTGGGTCAGACTTCGCTTGGTCGCCGGACAGCGCGCAAATCGCGTTTACGCTGCAGACAGGCGGCGCAACGGATACGACCAGAGAAACTTATGTTGTCGATAGAGATGGCGCCAATCTAATGAAGATTAACGGCACGGTTGGCCGAAACGCCAGCGTGGGCGTCGTCTCGCCCAGATGGTCAGCTGATGGAGCCTACATCTTTCAAGTTGTCGAAAACGCATCGACGGGACTGGCCGAAGGAGTCAACATTTTTGATACCGCCCTTGGCGTTCAGAATAGCACACGGCTTATGACGAACACACGTGGAATCCTGGGCATCGAACTAGCTCCATCAGATCCGAGGATTTGCTACAATTTAGGGCCACGTGACAACGTTCGGCAAATACGCACCAGCGATGCCTCAACTGGTGTCTTTCCAAACAGTCTGGTCATTGGCGGCGACGCTGCAACGTCTCCCAATGAGCGTCAATGCCAATGGTTTGATGATGACGCGCGGATCGCTTTTATTAATCAGAATTCGGATCGGACAGAAGAGATCATTATTCGAGACTCTGAAGCGGCCGCACCACCGGAGACGGTGATGACTACCAATACCAACTTCGTGATCGAGGAGTACGCGGTGCGCCCCAATTCTGAAAATGAGGTGATGTACACACAGCGCGAGATTGCGGCAGGCGCCGCATCGGACTTGTTCTTTGCCGGCTTAAATCTTGCGCCGGTTGCCTTGGGAGAAACGCTTCCAAATGGGAACGGAACACAGGTTTTTGGATCTTGGTCCCCGGATGGATCTGACTTTGCCTATTTCGGAAACCTGACAACGCGAGAGACTTTGGATATCTATGTTGAGCAACCTGGCATTTCGCCGTCAATCCAAGTGACAGATTTTGAAGGCGAAGAGCAAGCGCGGATCGATGCCAAGCCCGTTTGGTCGAATGACGAGACACGCTTGGCCTACTGGACTGGAATTCCGGACCTCAATCGTCTTGGTCGATTCATCGCCTCTGATCTGCAGATCGCAAATGTTGACGGTAGCGGCGTGGTCGTTCTCACACCAGGCACCCTAGAACTGAATGCGGGTGACTTTGCCTTTCAACCCAAATCTAGGTGAACTTTGTAGACACATAAAGAATCAGAGCCTGGGTCATAGCTCGATGCTCTCAGCCAGACTGAGAGCATCTTCGACCTCGACGCCGAGATACAGCACAGTACTGTCGATGGAATTGTCAAAGGAAAGTTGAATACTGTATTCGCAGCTTGAGACCGAAACCACCTTGCGCTGATTTTCAACGATTTTTGCCTCGCATAATCCGCCGCAAATCGACCCCCGAAGTACAAATCTCTGTTCCTTTGACAATGCCGTTAAAAGAGCTTCGCCCCCTTAGACGCGGAAAGCGGACATTCGGCTTATGTCTCCCTTTGCTCGCCAAGGCGACGAGAGACGACAGCTCAAAAACTGTTTTTCTAGGTTCGATTTATGGTCGGCGTCGAGCTGGCAATGCTGCACTTAGTTCCGCCTCTGAGACATTCAGTTGCTCGGCAGCGATGCTGAGATTTGGAGGACGGCCAGACTCTCGCAGGATTCGACTTAATTCCTGTTCGGGAATGCCAAGCTGCTGTGCCGCATCGCTTAAGTCCGGTGGACCGCGGCGTGCCCCGCGGCCTCCACCCGGTGGGTCCCGTCGGGTAATTTCTGTTCCAGGCGGCGGGTTGGCACCAACTCCGACTTGAGCTGTGGTGGAAAAATTGTCCATGGATTGAACACCGTTCAAGCAGCGCGGAAGGTTCGGAAAACTCTCGCCCGTATGATAGTGGTAACCAACATCTCCGTTCGTCATTTCACCAATATGACCGCGACAATTATCCAAATCTTGTGGCAATGACCCATCCGGTTCGAGATGGCCATAAATCGGAAACCCATCGAACGCATATCCAAACAGTTGCGCACCATCTTGTTCCAAAGCGCAGGTTGCATCGACACTTTCAGCCTCAAATACGGTCGCAATATCGTTCGAATTGGCATGCCAGTGATACCAACCGCCCGGATCGACATGACCGCCGCACTGATCCAAGGCGGGCATATGCCCGGTGTGGTGGACGCTTGGCGCATCGGAGAAGATCGGCGCCCCCGAAAGGGCCATCCCAACCTTATTAACCACTCCTAGTCGCGATGGACGCGAGGCCATAACCGGTTCCAGCGGGATTAAAGCGGTGATCGTCACGGATGTGTCTTCGCTAACCCGGATGCATGTATGTGCTTCCGTCGGCGCGGCTATGGAAATGTCCGAAAGGTATACTGTGCCATCGGCGTCGAACATCTGGTAACCTTCAGCTGCGATCATGCGAAGAAAGTCGCCATTCACCCGGTACAATCCCGGTTGTTCACCATCCCACGGCCAAATGCCGCCTGCGCCCTCCAAGGTCTCCGGACAAAACGGACCGATGCCCAGGTCTGAAGGCCTATGCTTCACGACGAGCTTTAAACAATGCGATGCCTGACCCGTCTCCAGCACACAGTCGACAGTTTCTGGGTCAGAGACCATGGCAGCCGCTGAAAAGCCGTATCTCTCGGGTGAAACAGGACGTGAATGCGAATGATCGTGCGTGTGTGCGTTCGGCGAACACGCGCCAAGTATTAGGCCGAACAGGCAAACCGCGGATGCCAAATACTTCACTATTGCCGCCCTCCGCGGCGCGGCGGTTCGGGCATGACAGCTTTAAGCTCGTCTTCTGTGATACCGAGCGTTTGGGCAGCTTTTGCTAAATCCGGCGGCGGCCCACCGGACGCTCGAATGGCGGCATGCAGGTCTTCTTCGCTGATCCCTAGTTTTTCGGCTGCCTCGCTCAAGTCTGGTGGCGGCGGACGATTGCCGCGATCGCGTTGGACCGGCTCGTCGCGGTCTTGCGGCGCTGACTGGGCAATTGGGGACGCTGCGGAAAGCAACGCTGCCATTATGATTGCCGGGAATAGTCTTAAGGTCATATTCAAACTCCAAGTATCGTAACTTTGATCAGATCATCAGGATCGTCTCGGCGGGCGACTGCCTTCTTGGCCGCCAGATCCTCGTTGACCACGTCCGGTTCCTCGCTGCTCGCGCGATGGTCGGGTGACTCGGAAAATAAGTTCGGATCGATCAATGACGCCGTCGCCATTCTTGTCGAGTTCAACAAATTCAGCGCGAAGTCGGTCATCAAACTCAATTTGAGACAGCCCGCCATTGAGGTCTCGGTCAAACGAGATGAAAGATGGCAAGGCATCTTCCGCGCCAAACGTCGTGGCCGCCCAAGCGGCGTATTCCAAAGCGCCAACAGCTCGCTCAGAACTCAGTCGCGCCCACTCACGGCTTATACCGGCGATCAATTCCTGATGATCAGTCTGGCCATTTTGATTGCGGTCCATCGACACAAATAAAAGCGCGATTGGCTTTGCCACTTGGCCTTCAAAACCTTGTCCCGTGCCACCACGCTCACTGCCTGGTTGGGGGCGACGATCTGGGCCGGTTACGCAGCCCGAGAGGAGAGCCACCAAGAGAATGCTGATACCAATTTGGGATAGTTTGTTCATAGAGCGCAATTGCCTGATATGATCTAATTGAGTGCTGAAAGTTTACCGAGCCAAAACCCGATCACCATCCTCGCTTTGTCGCAAACTGTCGCCATCACAAGCCATGAACGAAAAGAGGAGGACGCCGGGGAGCCGTCCTCCTCTAAGCTCAGATCACACAGCGTGGATCTGACTGCGTCGAAGAACCCGTTCATACAAGCATGTTAAGAGGGAGGAATAGCTGCATTCCCGGGTTCGATTCAAATCTACAATTCGCGGGCAAACTTCTCCAGCCGCGTTGTGTCGCAAGCAGTCTCATTCTGTTAGACGGGCGGTAGACACAGAGACACCCGCAATCCGCGTCCTGTTTCATTGGCGAGCTTTATCTCTCCACCGTGCGCCGTCATGATGGATTGAGCAATGGACAAACCAAGACCTGTGCCGCCGGTCTCGCGATTTCGCGATTGCTCCAGACGCCGGAATGGAATGAGGACTTCATTTAGGGCTTCCTCAGGGATGCCCGGTCCATCGTCGATGACTTCGATGCAATAATGATCGTCTTCCTTGCGAACCGACAGGTCTGCATTGCCACCATAATTCAGCGCATTGTCGATAATGTTTCGGACCGCCCGCCGCACACCCAGCCGCCGACATTTTATCACTAACCTCTCGCTAGGCGCTTTGAAGGAAACCGACTTTGACTGGTCGATGTAATCTTGCGCGACGCTATCTAATAGGGCTCCCAAATCTACAGATACAACCTCTTCAATGGCCGAGGCATCCTTTGACCAACCCAGGATTTCCTCAATCATGGCCGATAGCTGCTCGACGCCATCGATTATTTTCTCTCGGCCAAATTCCTCTGGTACGTTTTCGGCTCGAATGCGCAACGATGTCAGCGGTGTCCGTAAATCATGACCGACTGCTCGAAGAGTAGCGCGCTGTTCTTCGATTAGTCGCGTCAAACGTTCTTGCATGGTGTTAAAGGCCCGCGTGGCAGCTGCAATGTCTTTTGGGCCTTGCTCGGGCAACGGTTCGATAAGTTTACCTCGCCCTAGCGCGTCGGCTGCATCGCTCAACCTTCTAATCGGTTTACCAATTTGCCGCGCTAGCAATATCGCTGCGATAATTGACCCGAGTAGTGTCAGTCCGGTGGTCCATATCGCTCGGCTCGTGAGCGCTTCAGTTGCATAATGCGGTGACAACGCATTTAACCAAATACCGGGCGCGATTTCCGCTGAAAAAAGGACCTCCTCGAAGCCAGGGCCTGGTCGGCCGCCTGGCGCAGGCGGCGCTGACGGATGATAAATTCGTGGGTCGTCGCCGGGGGGTGGTCCGCCCCGTGGAGGACCGCCTGGGGGAGGTCGATGGCCACGAGGTCCGTGCCCCCCCTCTCTCGGCGGCGGCGGCCGTTCCGAAAAACTCAACGTTCGGGAGCTTGTCTGAGTAACGCTGATTCCAGCATCCTTCAGGCGAGATTGTAGCAATTGGGCGTATTCTGGAAGATTGCGACCTCGGCTCTCGCGATCCGCGCGGTTGACTTCAGAAACAAAGATCGTACCGGGCACGGAGTCATCTTCCACCAAGACCAACGGCAAGCGAGTGTTCTCCAAATCTGGTAGCGTTTGCGCCTCGATAACTAGGCGATCAATCACGGCTTCGTAGTGCCCAGAACGCGCAATATACTGGCGCTCACCCATTAACAGATACACATTGAGAACTTGCGCACAGATCAAGGCCGCAACAAGCAGCAACACGAACTGCCCTGAAAGAGATTTCGGCAAAAATCGGCTCATCCGCTATTCGTCGACACTAAACGATATCCACCTCCACGGACCGTTTTTATGATTCGTGGATTGCCGGGGTCGATTTCGATTTTCTTTCGCAACCGCGATATTACATTGTCGATGGTGCGCTCAAACGCGAGCGTATCGCGTCCCCGAGAATGCTGCATTAAGTCATCCCGCGAAAGCACTTCGCCGACGTGTTCGACAAATACTTTCAATATCGCGACTTCGCCAGCACTGAGCGTGACGACTACGCCGTCCTTGCTTTTGATCTCAGATTGTTCCTCATCAAATGTCCATCCCGCGAAATGCTGGGTTTTCTGAGCTCTCACATCAGAGTGCGTGAGGGAAGGCGCGCGGCGTATGACAGCGCGAATACGTGCCACCAGTTCGCGGGGATTAAACGGCTTGGTGACATAATCATCGGCACCGATTTCAAGCCCGACAATCTTGTCTGTGTCATCCGCTAAAGCAGTCAAAAGAATGACAGGCGTCTTATCGACCTCGCGAAGGTGACGACAGAGGCTGAGCCCATCCTCTCCAGGCATCATGATATCGAGCAGGACAAGATCGGCCTTATGTGAACTCAACCAGTCACGTGCTTCAGCGGCAGACGCCGCAGACGCTGCCGCAAACCCAGAACGCTCGAGATGCGCGCACAGGGACTCGCGAATGTCGGCCTCATCATCAACCACTAATACGATCGAACTTCCAGTCACACGAGGGCACTCCTATTTGCAGCTTAATTGCCACATGAACGGATTGTAACGCGAACTTCTCTTTGTCGCGAATTGTCGCAAACTCTAAGCGCATTCTTGGGTTGGCGACAAAGCCTTACAATTTGCGACCCCCCACTATCGGAAATTTTTCTACGGTTCGGCAACTCGGATGCAGGGAGAAAAATTTGCGACACTCGATTTCGGCAATTGCTTTGATCACCGCGCTCGCTGGTTGCAGTGGCGGAGGAGGAGGAGATTCTGGCACCACAACGCCAGCGTCAACGACCAATACTGCCCCCGTTGTCAATGCCGGCAGTGATCAGACCGTTGATGAATCAACGACCGTTCAGCTGGATGGCACAGCGACCGATGCGGATGGAGATACTTTGACCATCACGTGGTCACAATCATCCGGAACTACTGTTACCCTATCCAGTACAAATGCCGAGGACCCAAGCTTCACGGCCCCTGATGTCGCCGGCTCTGAAACCCTGATTTTCCAAATGTCCGTGAGTGATGGCACCACGACCTCATCCGACACCGTGTCGATCCAGGTCAGAGACCCGAACGCGACCAATGTTGCGGATTGGATTATCAATAACAGCGAACGGGCGACCTTTATTGATGAGTCTGGAACCAGTTCGCAAGGCGCCCTTTATGATGTTCAATCTGCGATCGAAGTGACGATTGACGGCATTCAATATGTCGAGGTGCAAACCCAAGGCATTCCAAAATTTGATGTCACAATCACGCAGGACATCCTCGACAAACTTAATAACCGGCCGCGCCTCACAAATGACTTTTCGTCCGGTGTTACCACCGCAACGCTCGGTTCAATCGTCGAGTTCGGGCAAGATATCGGCTACAATAGCAATACCGAAAACTGCAGCACAACCGGCGGGTTCGGCTACTGGCCACCAGGCCCGGTATGTCCGACGAACCAATCGCGCACAGAGTACATTCCGATAGAACCACAAACGTCGACAGAGGACTGCGAAACGGCCGTCAATACGATAGGATTGTTCGTCAATGGCGCAGCTGTGTTCGGTTGGGGCGACACGTTCAGTTACAACAATCAGGGCGTTTTCTTCAATCTGGCCGCCAAAAACGAGGTCTACGACCTGGACATTTGCGACGGACACGCCGCGATGGGCGAATACCACTTACATAATTACAGTCAGTGTTTGGCTGACCTAGTTGGGGACGATGGCTTGGATCACTCTCCGATTATTGGCTTCGCGGCAGACGGATACCCGATTTATGGTCCGTGGGAATCTGATGGTGTTCTTGCGGTGAGCGGATGGGATGCAAGAGATTACGGTGCTAGTGCAAGCGAGGGAGGATGCGACACTCCCGGTGAGCGCACATGCGTTTTGGTAGATGAGTTCGATGTTACGCAAGGCGTTGTAGCTGCGAGCTCACAAGGCCCAGATATCGGCGCTGACGTGACCAGTCTTTCCGGAAACCCGCTGCAAGCTATCGACGGTTTCTATTACGAGGATTATCTCTACGTCGGACGCACTGCGACAGGCGCACAACTCGACGAACATAATGGCCACGACAATAATGACGGTCGTGGTTACCATTATCACGTCACGTTGGTGGAAGAGTCTGGTGAACTGATCCCACGCTTTCCATTTACATTGGGCCCGACTCTTTTTGGTGAAGTTCTAGACAATGGCATGGCCAGATGCGGCGGCGCAAATTCGGGGCCGGGCGGCCCTCCACCACCGTGATTTGGAGGTCAATGATGATAACGCGATCCTCCAACAAGTTCACAGTTTTAGCGGCGTTCGGCGTCATTGGATTGTTTGGGTGCGGCCAATCATCAAGCCCACCCGCCGCAGCGGATTTCGCCACCAACGGGACTTTAACGCTAGCTTTGGATAGCCAGGTATCGCGGGGCGAAACTGTAGACCATTCACATATTCCTGTCGCCGTTCCCGATGACGCCCCCATCCCATCTTTGAGCATTCAGGTGGAGCGCGATTGGATGTCTGGACTAAATCTAACTCTGTTCACGGAAAATTACTCAATGGTGCCGCCACCCGTAGGTTTGAGCATGACATCCTTGATGCAGCCTTCAGTTGATCCAAAATCTGGTGTCACTGAGGGACACGCCCATCTCTACATCAATGGTGCAAAAATTCAGCGGATCTATAGTGACCATGTGCATTTGCCAGAGACTTTGTTCAAGCCCGGACTGAATCAAATCAATGTATCAATCAACAATCATGGGCATATGTACTGGACGACCAATAATCGACAAATTCTCGCGACGCTTTACGTCGATCTCAGTGCTCCCGATTTAATTGTTCATCGATTCGAATCCTTCCCGTCAATTAAAACAGTGGATGGGTCAGTGTGCGCTGAGCCCAGCCAAAGGCAGGCAGGGTGAGAGTGAGAAAGGTCAGATAAGCGCTCAACTCGTCCCAACTGGGGCCTTAAGTTTTTTCAGGATTGAGCGCACAACGCTCCGGGAATCGATCGCTATTTTGGTTAGACGAAGATAGAATCGGCAACCGATTGGAATCTGCGCAGCGCAGTGTTTAAGTTGGGGGCAATTGGACCAGAAAATCCACTCGTTGCTTCGACATAATTCGAGATACGGCGGTTAGACTTTTGAGAGCTGTTTCGACGAGCAGGTCCGGATGACCAAATTCGAAAATCAATCCGGCGAGTCTACCGGTGTCGCGCTTAACCGTCATGAAAACAGAGTTCACGAGTGTTTAAGGGTGCGAAGTACTGGGAGACCAGATCGAGTGTCGCAGCCCGAAGTGATGGTGGATTCCAATGGGGTAAGTTGTCTTTTTCAATGACGGCAGCGCGGGCGCCTTCAAACAGATCGTGGGATTGGAGCATTCTTGACGCGATGCGATATTCAATTTGAAGGGCATCTCGAAGCGTCTCGAGAAACGCTCCCGTGCGAATTTGCCGAAGCGCTATTTTAGAAGACAGAGGCGACTTTGTGACAATTTTTCTTGCTTGGTTTCTCGCCCAGACGCTGCCATTTTCGAGCCGCGCTTTTATTTCTTGCACGCAGCGACCAGAGAACATCAAATCCATTTCAGCAATCGACCGCGCGAACGAACACTCGCCTTGGTTCTGAAATCCATCCAGCGCGCTTATGCCCTGCTGAACCATTTTTCGTTTAAGGTCGGGCAAATCGCGAGAAACGCAATAATGCGACGCAAGTCCCAGGGCTGCGACGTCGCGCCCTCTGATACTTTCACCCGTGAGCGCCATCCAAGTTCCGATCTCGCCCTTCAAGCGCGGCAAAAACCAGGTGCTTCCAGCGGAAGGAAAAACGCCAATCCCTGTTTCCGGCATTGAGAGCAATGACCGTTCCGTGGCGACTTGATACATCCCGTGAATCGCGATCCCGATCCCGCCGCCGATGGTTACGCCGTCCATGAACGCAATGCAGGGTTTTGGATATCGCGAAATGAGATCGTATAGGCGGAACTCTATTTCAATTACAGCTTGCGCATCCCTGATATCTGAATGAGCAATTTCAGCAAGCATGCTGACATTGCTGCCCGCGCAAAACCCACGACTTCCATCAAAGTGATCCACGATCACGAATTCGACTTCATCGTCATCTTTCCAATCCAGCAAGGCCAAATAGATGCCTTCGCACATCGCTTTGGTGAGCGCGTTTGTTGTTGTTGGTCGGTTGAGCGTGATCCTACCGGCTCTCCCAATTTTGGTGATCTTGATATTAAGGTTCATGCGCTCCGATCCAAACAAAAACGGGATGAGTTACGGCGACTTTTCCCGGCTGGTTCAAAACAGTCTTCGACAGGCGGCATTGCTCTAGACTCCCGCGCCACCTAGGCGACTGTTGACTGGTGCTTCTTCAATTCGGACCGTGCGATTGCCCGCAAATGCACCTCATCGGGGCCGTCTGCGATTCTCAAACTTCGGATACCGGCATACATTTTGGCCAGTGGCGTATCGTGGGATACGCCCGCGCCGCCAAATGCTTGAATAGCATCATCTATGACCTGCAGCGCAATTTTGGGGGCTGCTACTTTGATCATCGCAATTTCGTCTTTTGCGACTTTGTTTCCCACTGTGTCCATCATGTATGCGGCTTTAAGGGTGAGTAATCGACACATCTCTATGTTCGTTCTGGCGTGACCGATACGGTGCTCCCAAACGGAGTGTTTTGCGATCGGCTTTCCGAAAACATTTCTCGACATTAAACGCTTCGCCATCAGCTCGAGCGCAACTTCGGCAACGCCAATGGTTCGCATGCAATGATGAATCCGTCCGGGGCCCAATCGACCTTGTGCCACTTCGAACCCTCGACCTTCGCCCAGGATGACATTGGTCGCGGGCACTCGCACGCCTTCAAGTGCCACTTCTGCATGACCGTGCGGTGCATCGTCAAAACCGTATACTGGCAACATACGCTCGATCGAAACGCCAGGCGCATCCAAAGGAACGATGATTTGAGTTTGTTGGAGATGCCGCGGCCCCTCGGGATTGGTTTTGCCCATCACGATGGCAAATTTGCATCTCGGGTCGCCGACTCCAGACGCCCACCATTTCCGACCCGAGATGATAAAATCGTTCCCATCCCTGCTAATTTGGGTTTCGATATTTGTCGCATCAGACGATGCAACATCTGGTTCGGTCATAAAGAAAGCTGATCGAATCTCACCACGCATTAGCGGTCTTAGCCAACGGTCTTTTTGGTAGTCCGTCCCGAAGCGATGCAGGATCTCCATATTTCCTGAATCAGGCGCCGAACAATTAAAGACCTCTGACGCCCATTCAACGCGCGCCATAATCTCAGCTAGCGGCGCATACTGTAGATTAGTTAGACCGGCTCCGCTGAACTCGCCTGAATCATGTTCTTGAGAAGGAGGTAAAAACAAGTTCCACAGGCCTTCTCGCTGAGCTTCGATTTTTAATTGCTCAACAATCGGTGGAGTGGCCCAGCGATCAGAGCTGGCCCGTTGCTCATTATAAGTCGATTGTCCCGGATCAATATGGGCCGCCATGAAATCTGAAAGACGTTTCATGTAGGCATTCGCTTTCTCGCAGTGTTCAAAATGCACCGTTGGCCTCTCTTAGTTTTACGTCCGAATCTCAGCGTTGATTTTCCCGAATAAAACACCGGCAACCTTTCGCTTTTGAATCTCTTCGCTGCCTTCTGTGATGCGGTATCGGCGATGATGGCGGTAAATATGCTCGAACGGTTTGTGTCTGGAATATCCAATCCCGCCATGCACCTGCATCGCCCGATCTGCAGCGTCGCATACCAACCTATTGGCATAATAATTACACATCGATACCTTGTGACTAAGTCGCTTCGAGACTTCCGGTTTGGACATTTGGTCCATTTCCCAAGCCGTTTTGCGGATCAGGAGCCTTAACATTTCGATTTGGGTTTGAAGCTCGACTATTGGAAATTGAATAGCTTGATTGAGCCAAAGCGGTTTTCCGAACGGAGCTCTCTGTTTTCCATATTCGATCGCTTCTTTGACACAATATGACGCTGCCCCGAGCGAGCTAGCAGCTTGTCGAATTCTATTCTCGTGCACGAAGTGTTGAGCACATTGTAGACCATCGTCTAAGTCTCCCAAGATCATATGCCCTGGCACAAAGACATCCGTAAAAGAGCATTTGGGATGATCGGTGGGCATATTGAATGTCCAAAGGTATTCACCGATCTCAAACCCTGGCGTCTTCGTATCGACGACAAAACACCCGATTCCCTTAGCGTCTCCGGCTTGACCCGAGTGCCTTGCGAAGGTGAGCACGTGCGAGCTATCGTGAAGGCCCGTCGTCCACATTTTCTCACCATTGATCAACCAGCCCTCGACGCCCTCTTTTGTATGGGGCACAGCCGTGGTTCCCATATGCGTGGCATCCGAACCGTGAGCGGCTTCTGTTAGCCCGAAAGACCAAGACATCTCTAGTTGGCAAATGGGCTCTAAGAACATTTGCCTAATCGCGGGACTACCGAAGTCGCGTAACATCAACGGCATAACCAGATTGCCTACAATCGAGTGTTCGTTTTGTAGATCGTTGTGCAACCCTAAACCTTTAGCAGCCAAGTGATCTCGAATGACCGCCATTCCAAGATTTGATCCGTCTTGTCCTCCGAATTCGCGTGGCAACTGGTATCGATAATGCCCCGCGCTGTCCGCCAATTTGACCACTGATTTCAGCAGGTCCTCCCATTCTGGTCGCGGAAGCCCATGATTGTCCCAATCCGTGCGAGCATACTCGCGCCGATGATCAAAAAAGCGGACATTATCGTCCAGGCGTTCGATCGGTTTTATCTGCTCTTCGATGAACTCATCTAATATAGACAGATATTGAATTATGCCGGTTGGGACTTCAAACATGTGTTTTCTCCGCGGGCTATCACTCGGAAATTGAGCAAACGGACCTCTGCCCAGACCGAAATTCTGGGAGCAACTTGCGCTTCATGAGATATGATTATTTAAGGATTTGGCGGCGTCGTTTCGCTGAGTTGCGCCGTCACCATTTCATCTGGCATACCCAGCAGCATTTGATAGATGTCATCCGGCAATGCGGGATGCGGTTTTGCCGCGTCATAGTCGGGTTGTTGAACAGCGCCGCTTTCGCCAACATATGCTTTCGGATTGGTATACTGAGCGAGCTCTTCATCGGTAATACCAGCTAGGCTAACGACTTCGGGATCAATCCAAGTTTGTCGATTGTCTAAAGGGTGTTCTGCACCGTCAGATGTTGCCACCTCGAGAGTCAGGTTTTCCGGTCCAGCAAAATAGATTGACTGACAGAAGCCATGATGCATTGGACCTATGACATTGACTCCACGCGAGCGAATTCGATCTCGCATATTTAACAGCGTATCCATTGTCGGGACATTGAATGAAATGTGCTGCATCGTTCCCGGTGCCGATGTGCCAGCCCCCTGTCCGGCGTGCGTCACGCCGATTTGCGTCTCAATCTTTTCGTTCCCTGGAATAAACACAAACGCCAATGCGCAGGAATCGTCGAGCCGCAGAAAACCATGCCAAGCGCCTTCAACACCGTGCATCCAGTATAGAGCTACAAGTTCCATCCCTAAAACGTCTGTGAAAAACTCGATTTGTCGTTTCATGTTTCCTGTTGAAACGGCGAGGTGATGTATGCCGATCGGGTGAGTCATGACTAGTTCCTTCTAAATATTTCCGAGGCAGAATTCGTGGACCAGAGCTGCGAACTTCTCAGTTTCGAAAAGCATCAATTGGTGGGACGCGCCCTCAAAGACTTCTATCCGCACAGGGCCGCCAATTCCCGCAGCCACTGCAGGAACGGCTTCCTGGGGAAAGTTCGGATCCTTTTCGCCAACGGCGAATAGAACAGGTTTGGTATTATCTTCGAGCGGCTCGGGTTGATCGTATTGATGCAATGACGCCCAAGAAGCCAAATCGTAAGACCAAGTATTGTACGGATCGAGCTTCTTCTGATCTGCAGCACCAACATAGCCATAGTCTTTGTCGAAATCGAAGAAGCTAGAAATGTTCAGTGTTCCGCCTCGACCCAACTGCGAAATAATCGCTTTGACTTCCGGGCTCCGCCAAGGCGCACTCACTTCTTTGAGAACAGGGCTGCCGGGAACGGCAATCGACCCCATGCAGATTACGCCAGAGACGGCTGGCTCATTGCGCGCAGAAATCGCTGCTGCAGCGCCAAGACTAGAACCAAGTAAGAATACGGGCAAACCCGCGGTTCTGCTTGCATAAGCAGCCCAGTCTCGACTGGCTTGTACCCATTCGCCCATTCTCCATTGCCCTCGGGGGCGGTTGGTGGTTGAGCGACCATGTCCTGGTGCATCATAACTCCAGATATCCGCGCCTTTGGCCGCTAGATTTTCGCAAAAGACGTCGTAGATGCCGCCATGCCCACCCAAACCATGCGAAATGACCAACGCATATTTAGGCGCTTGGCCAGTGTAGCGAAAAGCATGAAGCTCATTCAGAATTTGTGTTTCTAGTTTCACCTACCCCTCCCTAAAAGGCCTGTTCCAACAGACCGATCACATCCGTTCGCGACATCGGTTTTATATTGGCGCGAACGAATGCATTGAGCATTGCGCCGTCAGCGATCGCGTCGAATTGTTCCGGGATTACACCAACCTCTCGCAATCGCGTTGGCATCCCAAGATCAGCGATAAGCTTCGATATCGTATCGGATGCTGATTGCCCCGGTGCTCCCAACGCGTCGGTGATCCAAGACTGTCGTTCGCTGGTAACCTCTTCATTGAAGGACAACACGTGGGGTAGCATCACACAGCTTGTGTAACCGTGAGGGACGTTGGCAACCGCTCCCAATTGATGTCCGATCCCATGACTGGCGCCGTAAGGCGTACGGTTTAGTCCGTTGCATGCGAGCCATACAGCGGTTTGGCTGTCCAAGCGTGCTTTCAAATTGTCGGGGTTGGCCTTTGTCTCCAAGAGGGAACCGGCGAATAGGCGTAACGCATGAATCGCCCCAGCGTCGGCGAGGGGTTCGGGCTCAATGGAGCAAATCGTTTCCACAGCATGATCAATTGCTCGAACACCCGTAGAGAACCAAAGTGGTTCCGGCGTATGAATACAAATTGATGGATCTAGAATGACACTTGCAGAGCCAATTTGAGGTGCCGTGAACAGCTGCTTTACTTTGGTATCAGGGTCCACACATCCAGCCAAATCGCTAAACTCGGCTCCGGATAAAGTTGTCGGCACGATAACTTGCCGAAACGGCGGCGGTCCGATTTCGGGCACCATCCGGGCGCCGTCTTCGTCAACAGATACCGCGGCGCTTCCGAGAGCACTCTCTTCGTAAATATCCTCGGCTAGGCAGATAAGGGCAACTTTTACTGTATCCATCGGAGTTCCTCCTCCGATCGTTACCACGAGGTCGGCTTGAACTTTTCGAAGAAACTGCGCAAGCGCGATAACCGTTTGCCGAGGGACATGGTCGATCAAATCTGAGAACACGCCGACACATCTCGCTCCGAGCGCATCAATCACCGGCTGAACAATCGGAGTTTGATCTATAATCACTTTAGGAGTGACGATCACTACACGTGTGGCGTTCCTTTGGTTTGCTTCCAACAAAACCGCCTCTTTCACTGGTACAGCGACATGCACACGATCGAGTTCGAGGTAATTGAAGGTGCGGGCTCGGATCATGCTCTCGCCAACCTTTTGGCAAGAGACCATCTGTGCACCTCAGAAGGACCATCATAAATCCGAAAGCCCCGCATTTCGGTCGCAATTTGCGCGACAACGGTATCATGGGTGACGCCAAGCCCACCTAAGACTTGCTGCGCTCGATCCGTGACACGGTCCAAAGCCTCAGAGCACGTCACTTTTGCAATGCTAGATTCTTTCCCGCCCCGCTCTCCTCGATCGAGAGTCCAGGCGGTATACCAGATGGAGAGCTTGCTTAGTTGTAAATCCATTTCATTGTCGGCGAGTAAAAATCCGACGCCTTCATGCTCAATCAGAGGCTTACCGAAGGCTATTCGAGACTTTGCATAATCCAAAGCAATATCATGGCATCTTTTTGCTGCCCCCCACCAACGCATACAGTGGGTTAGACGGGCTGGCGCCAAGCGTACTTGCGCGTATCGGAACCCAGCTCCTTCCTCTCCCAATATGTCGCTGGAAGGAACACGTACATTATCAAATGTGAGTTCTCCATGCCCACCGGTGAATGTACGATCCACCGTTGCAACACTCCGGGTCATCTTGATCCCAGGTGTATCCATATTTGCCAAAAACATGGTCGCCTTGGTCTGATCGCAGTCGCCTTCCGGGCGCGCCATGATAATTGTGAACTTGGCGCCTTCTGCACCAGTGATGAGCCATTTACGCCCCGAAATAATAAAGTCGCCGCCGTCTTTGCGGTAGCGCGTTTGCATCAATCCCGGATCCGATCCCGCTCCCGGAGCGGGTTCCGTCATAGAGAAACATGAGCGAATTTCGCCCGCAACCATTGGTCGAAGCCACCTCTCCTTCTGCGCATCTGTAGCGACTCTTCGGAGAAGGTTCATATTACCCTCGTCCGGTGCGGCACAATTCATTGCGATAGGGCCAAGCAACGAATACCCTGCGGCCATAAACGCAACGGCACAGTCCAAGTGACCAAGCCCCATACCCCCTAGCTCTTGGGGCATGTGTGGCGACAATAGGCCAGCTTCTCGCGCAAGTTTGACAAGCTTCGTTCGTAGATCATCATCGACTTGCGGCGGCAAACCCGGCTCTTCGAGCGGAACGATTTTCTCCTCGATAAAGCGCTCAACTCGATCATGGAGTTGTTTTTGCGTATCTGAAAGATCGAAGCCGATCATAGTTCGCCTGAGCCTTGCTATTAAACACTTGCGGTTTTACCTTATTGTAATACAATGCTACATTATGCAATAGCGAGTTTAGCAATATTGCTTTTTGGGAGCGGGGCACGGATGCGGCCAAACAGAAAATTACCTGACGAAGAATTTGTTTGGTCGCCGCCGATAGGATTCAATTTTGCAACCGATATAGTCGACATGTGGGCATCAGACCCCAGTCGGCTTGCGCTCATCTGTGTAGATCAAGCCCAAAACGAACAACACTATACCTACTCTACGATATCCAAGCGCTCCTCCCAGCTCGCGCACCTGCTCGCACAGCAAGGGCTTAAACCTGGCGACCGAGTGTTGATCATGCTTCCCCGGATCGTAGAATGGCAAGTCGCCATGACCGCGGTCCTGCGAATGGGCGCAGTCCCTGTTCCTTGTATTACCATGCTAACGGCAAAAGATGTCGCCTACCGGATTGAACATTGCGGTGCCGTGGGTGCGATTGCACGCAGCGTCGATACCCAAAAATTTCATAGCCCCTCAACTTTGATTTGCCGAATATGCGTCGGAGACCCGACGCCCAATTGGATCTCGAGCAACCAAGCCGATCGCTTGCCGGATTCATTTCCTTCACCGACCACGCGGATCAATGATCCAGCGATTTTATATTACACGTCCGGATCGACGGGGTCGCCAAAAGGCGTGACTCATTCAGGCATGGCGCTATGGGCTTGGGCAAATTCAGCGATACACTGGCTGGGGCTCAATGAGCGAGAACGCGTCTGGTGCACAGCCGATACCGGTTGGTCGAAGGCCGGAACAAGTATATTGTTTGGACCTTGGAGCCAAGGTGCTGCAGTGCTCATGTATGACGGTCCTTTCGATCCATCCTATCGATTAACGCTTCTACAAAAATACGATATCACGTGCTTTTGCGCGGCGGCGACTGAGCTGCGTCAGCTCGTCGTTGAAGATTTCTCAAACGTCTCACTCCCACACCTTCGAACGACAGTTTCAGCCGGCGAATCCGTTAACCCTGAAACGATCCTCAAGTGGAAAGAACTCACTGGTTGCGAAATTCTAGATGGATATGGGCAAACGGAGACGCTCATGACTGTCACAAATCGCACGGGGCACCCAATCAAACCAGGATCTATGGGGTTTCCGCTACCGGGCATTGAGGTTGCCGCGCTCACGGAAGCAGGCACAGCCGAAACAAGAAACGCCGAGGGTGAGCTTCTTATCAAACTCCCCAATCCTCAAGTTATGATCGGCTATTGGGACGATCCTCAGCGCACGCAGATGGCAAAGCAAATCATTGGTGGAACGTCTTGGCTTAAAACAGGGGATAATGTCAGCATCGATGACGATGGGTACATTTTCTACACTGGACGAGCGGATGATATCATCAATTCATCGGGCTATCGAATTGGACCGCAAGAGGTCGAGAACGTGTTGACGGAACACAATGCCGTCATGGAATGCGCGGTGACAGGGGTTCCTGACGAAAAACGCGGAGAACTTGTAAAAGCATGGGTCGTTTTGAATGATGGATACACCGCATCCAAGGAATTGTCCGAAGAGTTGCAGCACCACACCAAGGAAGCGACCGCGCCATATAAGTATCCTCGAAAAATCGACTTCGTCCAAACATTACCAAAAACCGTTACGGGCAAAATCCGACGTAACGTTCTAAGAGAAAGCGCAAAAGCATGACGAACAATAGTTCCATCAAGTCGTTAAAACGGGCGCCAGCCTACCAACTCGCCGAGGAAGCTTTGCGCAAAATGATCATGGCTGGCGATTTAAAGCCCGGCGAGCTGCTTCCAGTGGAGCATGATCTGGCAGACCAGCTTGGGGTCACCCGTCCGACGGTTCGCGAAGCGCTCCGAAAACTAGAAAGCTCCGGTTTAGTCGTTCGCGGGGTCCGGCGGCGCATGATGGTGTCAGCGCCGTCCCCAGATATCGCATCGGATGCGATGCGTCAGGCAATCGTCCTCCATAGCATTTCGTATCGAGAAATATGGCAACTTCATATGGCACTGGAACCGCTCGCGGCGGGGCTAGCGGCGAATAAAATTGAGACATCGCTGCTGACAATGATAGAGGCAAACCTTCGTCACACTGAAGACGTGCTTGATGACGCTGAAGCTCTCGTACAAGCGGATATCGCCTTCCATGATCTTGTCGCCGAAGCATCTGGCAACCAAGCGCTCTTATTGGCACGTGCTCCAATCGGAGAGTTTTTGTTCCCAGCTTACGGCGCGGTTGTGAATAAGCTCGGTCCGGGTCCAAGACTATTGGATGCGCACACGCATATATTCAATGCGCTGAAACTGAATGATGCGGAGACGGCGCGCGAATGGATGACCAAGCATATTCGAGACTTCTTGCGCGGGTGCGAGATGGCCGGATTGGAGATCGATGATCCCGTGCGAAAAGTCACAAAGGATTGGAACTTGCTTCGCTTCAAACGCCCCAGCTCATAATGGGAGCTGGGCTGATGGGTCACGATCTCAATCTTTCAGGAAAGGTGGCTCTTGTCGCCGGCGGGTCAAGCGGCATAGGTCTCGGCATCGCACACGCCCTATTACAGGCAGGCGCTGTTGTTCACATTACGGGGACCAAGCCAAACGCTATCGATTACCGCGATGACTTAGACCGTGAAGGCCTGATATTCCACTGTCTGAATGTGAAAGATGACCGCGCAGCAACCGATCTTGCTGGCGCGTTTGAGGCACTGGATATTTTGGTTTGCAGCGTGGGCACTGTTGCTTACGGCAAAGCGGAATTCGAAACCGATATCTTTCGAGACGTTTTAAACGTCAATCTGGTCGGCGTCATGCACCTGTGCACCCAGTTTAAAGATGCGCTCTCGAATTCGAAGTTTCCGGTCATATTATTGCTGGGGTCGACCTCGAGCTTCATCGCAACCCCGGCACAACCCGCTTATTCTGCAAGCAAAGGTGGATTGCGCACGCTTACCAAGTCGCTCGCGCACGCTTGGGCAAAAGATGGAATCCGCGTCAACGCACTGGCCCCGGGGTTTGTCGAAACAAAGCTCACAAAACGTAGCCGCGACAATGACAAAGCTTATGAGGCGTCGATAGACCGAATTCCAATGAAGCGCTGGGGCACCACGGAAGAAATGGGTAATGCTGCCCTCTTTTTGGTTTCGTCAATGTCGACCTACGTCACCGGCCAAATGCTATTGGTCGATGGCGGACTGACCCTAATGTGATCTCTTATGAACATTTCTATCGCCACAGATACCGCGCCGGTAAGACAAGGCGAAGAAATGGACTGGCCTGCTCTATCAAGCTGGTTGAAGCGTAATATCCCGGACCTGGATGGCCAAATCCATGTTGCGCAATTTCATGGCGGTCATGCCAATCTCACATATTGCATTTCTTTTGGCGAACAAGAGATGGTCGTGCGTCGCCCACCTCAAGGCCTGATCGCACCAGGCGCTCATGACATGGCGCGAGAGTATCGCGTTTTATCCGCTCTGGCGCCCCATTTCGATCGAGCACCACGCGTTTTAGCCTACTGCGCAGATGTCGAAATTATTGGTGCGCCGTTTATCGTCATGGAGCGTTGTCGAGGGGAAATTATTCGCGATTGCATCCCCCCAGGCTTTGCAGCAACAACAACAATCGAGCACGATATAAGTTTCGCCATAATAGACGCTATGGTTGCTCTGCAAACGATCGATACAGACCTATTCGGGTTTGCAAACTATGAGCGCGCACGCGGCTTCGTGTCTCGTCAACTGAGTGGGTGGCACCAGCGATGGCAACTTGTTTCTGATGTCGCAAGCCACTCAATTTTTGAAGCCGTGTTTGATAAACTCCGGCGGATGCAACCCGAAACCAAGCGGGTCACGATCGTTCACAACGACTTAAAACTAGACAATTGTATCTTTGATCCTGCGCGACCAACCCGGGTCCAGACCATCCTTGATTGGGATATGACCACACTTGGCGACCCAAGGATAGAGTTCGGCACTCTGCTTGGCTATTGGAAACAGGTCGATGATCGGATAGATCGCGCGCCCACAATTGGTCTCGATATGACGAATTTCCCAACGCGTGCAGAGATCGTTTCATACTATGCTTCAAAGGGCGGCTTAGTCGACCAACTCAATTGGTTTGAAGCGTTCGCTCTATGGAAGCATGCGGTTGTTTTGCGGCAATTGTACACCCGATATGAACGGGGCGAAAGCCAAGACGAACGATACGCAAACTTCCCAGCTCACGTTCATCATCTGATAGATGGTGCTGCGCAGATTCTATTAGCTTGAATGGATAGGCTCATATGAACACGTACGACTTATTGATCGTTGGCTGCGGCCCCGTGGGCGCGACGCTGGCAAACTACATGAGGATGAAGGGCTATTCGGTCGCGATTTTCGATCGGGATACTGAGATATTTAAAGCGCCCCGTGCGATGCAAATTGATGCGGAAAGTTGTAGGATTTTTCAGCAGATTGGCGTTCAGTCACGCCTCGAGGGCAAAGACGCACGTCCTGCCAATAGGCATATATTCGTCGGCGAGAACCGAGAACCGCTCATGGAATTGGACTTCAGTCTGCTCCAGAGCGAAGATGGATATCCGGCTGCAGGCATGCGGTTTCACCAACCAGCCCTGGAGCGGCTTTTGAGAGAGGATTTCAATAAGACCACACCTGTCGATACTTTCTTTGGTTATGAAGTGACTGAGGTAGAAGGCGACGATTCAGTAGCAACGTTGAACGCAGAACACCTAGAAACCGGAGAAGTAACCCAGTTTAGAGGCAACTATATCGTTGGTTGCGATGGCGGCGCCAGCCTTTGCAAGAAATATATAGGCGGCCAGCGAAAAGACTACAACTATAGCCGTCGTTGGATCGTTATGGACGTCATTGTCCATGACAACGACGTCTGGAATGCGCTGATCGATCGATCCGAGTTTAGATGCCGCGCCGATGCAGCAGTCGTATTTGTCAAAGGCTGCAACAACCACGTCCGGTTCGACTTTGAGGTTACGGATGATGTGGCTGACAGTTTTAACGAAACTGATGCGCGCGCGCTCATCGCTGAATACTTCAACCCGAGCTCAATCGAATTTCAGCGGATCGCGCCCTACCATTTCTACGCAGGCATGCCCGATAAATGGCGTCGCGGCCGTGTATTCATAGCGGGTGATGCAGCACATTTAACCTCTCCCTTCTCGGGTCAGGGTCTAAACATGGGGATTCGTGACGCAGCCAATCTCGCGTTCAAATTCGACTTGGTCTTTCGCAATTTGGCGTCCGATAAACTATTGGACAGCTATGAAGAAGAACGCTGGAAAAACTGCGAGCATGTCATCAAAGGTGCCACATCCAGAGGATTGATGATCAGCAAGTCGACTTTTTTGGGCACGTTGCAAAGGAACTTTTCTTTCTGGCTGGGCAGCAAAATGCCGAAGCTCGCACTCGAGATGACTCGAAAGATGAGTGACTTCGTTCCCTACGAGAATGGCCTCATCGGCGGCCACATATTGTCCGGACAGCAAATGATTCAGCCATTCGTAACCGACGCGACAGGCGAAAAGGTGCGTTTGGATGATGCCATTGGCGATCGATTTGGCTACATCACAGACAAACGCCTGGACACGCCTGAGGCTGAGTGGTTCGCAAATACGCTAGGCGGCATCATAATGGTTATGGGAACCGATCTTCATGATTGGGATGGCAAGTTAACTCATTTTCTTGAAACGAATGATGTATCGGGTGTCCTGATCCGCCCTGATCGCTATATCTATGACGCAGACAAGTCTTCCGGACTTTCGATTGGCAAATTAAAGACCGCATTAGAGGCCTACACCTAAAGCCATGCGACGATAATCAGACCGCCACCTAAGACCATCCCCAAAGTGAGCAGGAAAATAGAGCAAAACCCGAGAATTTGTCTCACCTCCAAACCTGCAATCGCGAGCATCGGCAGCGCCCAAAAGGGTTGTATGAGATTGGTCCACTGGTCGCCGTAGGCGACCGCCATCACGATCTGCTCTGGCGGAACCCCGAGAGCGTTTGCGGCTTCAATGAAAATAGGACCTTGAACAACCCATTGCCCACCGCCCGATGGAATAAAAATATTCAGCAGCCCGCCAGACAGAAACGCGAGCACCGGAAGCGTTTCAGCCGACGCTATGCCGACAAGACCTTCGGCTAGAATCGCAACCAATCCGCTGCCGATCATGAGTGACATCATACCCGCATAGAAGGGGTAGTGTAGTAAGATCGGCGTGATAATGGGACCCGCTTGCGACATCGAATCTACAAGATCGCGCGGCGACTTTACAAACAGAAGGCAGGCAACCAACAAACTCCAATTGACTGTATTTAGGTCAATCGCGAACGAACCCGTCCAGATCTGTTGGCAAAGGTAAAATGCTACGGCAGCAGCAAGAAGCAGCGTCAACCATCTCGACCGCTCTAACTTTTCGGCAGGCGTGGTGGGCTCCGAATAGACCGGCGCTTGATCATCGGGTTCTGGGTCAAGCGTGCTGACATTTCTCGTCGCAGACTTCAGAACGAGCACTGTCGAACAAATAGCAAAAATTGAACAAACGATGATCAAGCCATTCCAAGCAGTAAATACAGTTTGGGTGACTGGAATAACCCCCATTTGCAGTTCAAGCGCATGCCCATCCGTTGCGACGAAAAGCGCAGCGGAACTCGAGTAGCCCATATGCCAAATGCACGTTGCGGCATACGCTGTGGCAACCAATAGTGGGTAATGCAATTTTAGGCCTTTTTGAGCGGCTTCAGCGGCTACGGATCGCGCAATAATCGCGCCACCCACCAGACCCAACGACCATGTCACCAGGCTCAGCCCGCTCGTAATTATCGCGACAAACAAATAAGCGGAACTGGTGGAGCCTGGACGTCGTGCCATCCAGTTAAGTCCGCTCGCCACAACGCTTGTGTTCGCCAAAGTGTGCGAAAAGATGAGTGTGAGGCTGAGTTGTGCGACAAACGTCAATAGGCTCGGCAATCCGTCACCCCAAAGTCGTATTGCATCTGTCGCCGTCGTATCGGTCACCATAAGACAGGCGGCCATCGTCATAATGCTCAGGCCGATCGTGAAAACGATTGGGTCGGGATAATAGCGGCCAAAAAAGCGATCCAGCCTATCGACGATTGAACTCATTCCGCTTCTCCACACCGCGATCCTGCCCTTGTTTAAATCTTAAACCCGAGGATCCGCAAACGGTTTGGCATTGCAATATCACCGCATTATTGTAATACAATGCTACATACTGAAGTCAGATTCGAAAAATTGACTCATTTCCTTGGGAGGAATTGCAATGAGAAAACAGCAACTGCTGCTTGGAACAACCTGCTTGGCACTGATGACGGTAGTACCAAATTCTGTCGCACAAACAGTCGAAGATGGAGCTAGGAAACTAGATACGGTGACCGTCACCGCGACAAAACGTGAGACGACCTTAGCCGAAACGACGGTCACAGTTTCTGTTATAGATGGCGCAAACATCGCCAATGAAGGTATCGACGAGGTTACGGAGCTCTTTGGCACTGTCCCGGGCATCGCATTCCACCAGTCACCAGGCGACCTACCCGTCCCGAAAATTCGCGGCATCGGATCTGACTCCGCCAACCAAACCTTCGAGCAGTCTGTCGGCCTATTTCTAGATGGCGTTTATAAACCGCGCGCCCGTCAATATCGTGACGCCCTGTTTGATGTGGAACGTGTCGAAGTTATTCGCGGCGCGCAAGGCGTGGTATTTGGTAAGAATACAAGCGTTGGGGCTGTCAGCATCACATCTCGAAAACCCGGAGACGATTTTGGCGGCGAAGTCGCTGCGTCTTATGAAACAGAATTTGAGAGTTACAGCGTCACCGGATCGGTCGATTTGCCCGCAAGCGAAATCGTAAAATTTCGTCTGGCCGCTCAATATTCAGACACGGGGGGATATGTCGAAAACACGACTCTTAACCGAACAGACGGAGACACTGAGCGTTGGGTCGCACGCGGTACGATGTCTGTTGATCCAGTCGATGCTTGGGATGCAACGCTTATGATCCAGCATTCCGTACTGGAAACGATCGGTAACAATTTTGAGTTTGTCGAACTTTTTGACGGACCGCTGGCCCCTCTCCTCTTAAGCGAAGATTTTGAGCACGCCGTGGACGGAGATCTCGCCTTCCCGGACGGGTTCGTGTTCCCCGATCAGGGCGACGAGCAAACGAGTTCTGACGTCTCGCTTGAACTAAATTTCGACTATTCCGACAATCTTATGTTCACGTCGCTGACGTCCTACTCTGAATTTGAATTTACGAACATATTTGACGTATTCACATTCGCGCCTTCGCCCGTTTTACCATTGAGCGGATCTCAGCAGTTTGACGAGAGCTTCGAGCAATTCACTCAAGAATTTCGCTTCGATTATCAAAGCGAGAAGTTTGCCTTACTCGGCGGTATATTCTTCCAAGACCAAGAGTTTACGTTTGCAAACCAAACTGGTCTCGCGAACTTTATTCTCCCAGCCGGCGACTTCGCAGGGTTCCAACTCAGCGGGGCCGGAACTGGGACGCTCACCTCTGATTCGACGACTGCCTCTGTCTTCGGACAAGCATCGATCGACCTCACAGACAAGTTGAGTCTGGATTTTGGGCTTCGCGCGAGTCAAGAAGAGAAAGATGCCACCTATTCCTACACAAACGATAGTTTGCTCGGTTTAGCCCCAATCTCCATCCCAGCTGATTTCTTCCTAGATCCATCAATCCCTGGCCCGCGAAACCTGATTTCAATCGCACCTCTACTGTCACCTGATGGGACCGCTTTCACAGATCTGGATGACGACGCCATCGATGCTGCCATAACGTTGAGTTATGCGATCAACGACGCGTGGCTCACACATGTCTCTCTCTCGCAGGGCACCAAAAGTGGCGGGTTCAATAATGCAAACGCAGAAGGACAAGTCGAACCCGATCCATTTACGGTCGAGCCCGAAGTCGCTCAAACCGCCGAACTTGGCTTAAAAGGCACGTTCGCCGACGGGCGTGGTTACCTTTCTGCCGCTTTGTTTTACAGCGAAATCCAAGACTTTCAGGCGTCGGTATTCGACCCAAACGCGGGCATAGCGGGCGGTTTCGTTACACGCAATCTAGACGCCACAAGTCAAGGACTTGAGATGGAAACACAATTCGCGGCCTCTGATGCAATTACACTTAGCGGTAGCCTTGGATTATTAGATGCCACCAATGATGAAACCGGGGGTGAACTCGCTGTCGCTCCAGAATTCACTTTGGGTGCCGGATTTGATTACGACGATCAATTCAATAGCAGTCTCAGCCTTCAATTCGGCGCGAGCATAAATCACAGCAGTGGATTTTTACATCGGCAAACGCCTATCGGCGGACTGATGATCCCACAAAATGATCCTATTGAAACCGGGGAGTACGCATTGGTCGACGCCTATATCGGCCTTACATTATTAGAAAGCGGTGTGCAATTGAGATTGGATGCCGACAATTTGACAGACGAGAAATACTCCACATTTGGATATGTGCAACCAGTTCTGGAGGGCGGTATTGTCGGAGCCTTCAATCGCCCGAGGACCTTGGAGCTGTCCATACGCGTTCCATTTTGAACACCCCCAAATTGTGAATTTGCGGCGCTAATGGATTAAGCGCCGCCATACCCCTCACGTCGAAAGAAGGTGCCTCTCTATGGTATCCATTGTCGTTATCATAATGCAGATTGTCTACGGCGTATTCTTTACATGCGCTGCCATACTGAAACTCACGCGCCACAGCCATATGGTCGAGGAATTTGAAAGCATGAGGCTTCCTTATGGTTTGGCGGTTCTCTCTGGACTATTTGAAATTGTGTGCGGACCTGCCCTTATCGCAGGCGTCTGGTATCCGAAAATTGCTGGAATTGCTGCACTTGTAATGTGCTTCGTAATGAGCGGCGCCGCCATCGCAAACTTTAAAGGAAGAGACGCGAGAATGGGTTTTGGTGTGATTGCGATCTTCCTTCTACCGATGGTGGGGTTCGTGGCCCATGGAATTGTTAGCGGAACTTTCGCTTAAACGGCGCGAGCAGAAATTATCCGTGACAAGTGAGGCGTTGGGGGCTTTTGGGGCTATTCTCCCCCTTGTCCTCGATCAAGACAATCTCGCCCTCGAGGACAAACACAAACTCATCTTCGTGCGAATGCCAGTGCCGCTGCGCCGACCAGTTTCCGGGCGGAAGGTGCGTGAGGTTCACGCCGAAGTCAGATAATCCGCCCGCGTCGCCAAGGCGTTGGCGCAACCTGTCTTTGGAGGCGCCCTCAAATTCGAGCGGGTAGCCGGCTCCCAACCGTTTCGGGATATTCTGCAGGTCAATTTTGGGCATCGTTTCCTCCAAGCGACCGCGGCGTGGCGCAGGGCTCATACCCGGTAGAGACGCACCGGACTGCCCTTTGCGCGCGCAATGATACCCTTGGCCTCTAGGTCGAGTTGTACCGCCTTGAGCCACCAGCCAGCCTTCGCGCCACCAGGAAAGAGGGACTGATCCAGGTTTGGCAAAAGAGCGGCCTTGGCTTCGGCGACTTTCATGCCGGGCGGGTCGTTAGGCAGAACGGGAAGCAGGGCCGCGCGCATCGCCTCGTATTTTGCCCGATCAAGCCGCTCGGTTCGGCCGGGTGTGTTCGGGTTTTCAACTTCGATTTTGTCGTCAGACATCAATTGTCCTTTCAATCGTTGTGCGGCTTTCGCGAAAGCGCATCTGGGGCCATGGCAAATGGGTCAGCTGAAGCGGGATTGATGACATCGAAGTGTTCCGCCCCGGCGCGCGGCATTTCGGCTACAAAATATAGTGGTCGCCCGATGCTCGCACAGTGACATCCCCGATCGAAACCCCTTTGGGCTGATTGATAGCATAGATAATTTGATCAGCAATGTGTTCTGGGTCTAGCACGGGATAATCCATGTTCGATGGATCAAGTTTACTCGCATCGAGCTTGCCCTCGCCATACGCTGCAAGCGTCTCCAAAAATCCCGGAGCATTCTGTCCAACAATGCCGATCACGGCTTCTGGATTTACCACGCCGCTGCCAAGATTTGTTCCCGGCACGCCTGTAGGCTTAACAATTGTGACTTTGATTTTTCCACGTGCCTCAACGCGCAAAGATTCAGAAAGAAAGTTCACTGCCGTTTTCGTCGCCCCGTAGACAGCAGCGCCAAGCACCGGGAAATTGCCATAGATAGACGATAGATTGATCACATGACCTTCGCCTTGCGCCATCATTTGATCGTACACAGAGATAATCCCGTTCAGTACGCCTTTGAAATTGATATCAATGCACCGATGCCATTTTTCAGCGCCGATTTCATGATCGCTAAAGAGACCAAGCGGCATTACACCCGCATTGTTGATCATCACGTCTATCTTGCCGTATGCCTCGACCGCTGTTTGCGCGACGGCCTTCATTTGATCTAGCTGAGTCACATCAGCCGAGACAGCTATGGCGTCAGCACCTCGATCTTTCAGCTGGTCTACCGAAACTTTTAGGCTCTCCGCATCGATATCGACACAGGTAATTAGGCCGCCAAGTGCCGCTGCTTTCTCGCTGATGAGCTTTCCAAAGCCACCAGCGGCGCCCGTAATGACAATCGACTTGCCTTCAATGTAATTGGCCATTCGCACCTGCCCTTCCTCATATGCTGAGCGCTTTCTGAAACCCTAAAGGCATAATCAGTCCGCATTCCTGGTTTAAAATAGAGCCGGTCAGCGCATCGGCCATTTTGAGCCCTAGGTTTATTGAGCCTTTAAACGCACGGGAACAGCGTTTGGACAACGGATCTGTAGACCTGTGGTGACAATATCGCTGTTTGTGATCGCGAGTTCGATGTCGCTTAAATGTTGAGTCAGAGCACGCAACGCTTCAGTTACAATGATACGTGCTAAGCTTTGCCCCATACAGCGATGAGACCCCGTACTGAACGTGAGGTGTGGGATACGTTTACGGTGAATATCAAACGCACCAGGATTTTCCCAAATCCGCTCATCGTGATTAGCGACCCCGAAGACGCCGACCATGCTTGACCCGGCCGGAATATCTACGCCCGCCAATTGAGTATCCTTGGCCGCAATTCTGGGGACAACAAATCCAGACGCCATCCAACGGCAAACTTCTTCGACCGCTTGAGGAATGAGGTCCTGGTTCTTCACGATTTCGTCAAACTGGTCCGGATGCGACATCATCGCGAGGGTCATATTGGCCGTTTGACGCCACGTGGTTTCAATTCCGCCAGGCAGCAAGAAGCGGCAATACATGACAATCTCGTCCGCCGAAAAGGTTCGCCCGTCCAGGTTCGCCTTGCTCATCGCCGACATCAGGTCCCCCGAGTCGAGGTCTTCTTCCGCTTTGCGCTCCTCGTATCGCTCGGTGAAGAATTCCGCCAGCTTTCCGATGGCTTCAAACGCCGCCATTGGATCGCGTGCACCGCTGAACGCGGCGTCGCCGAGTTCGACCAGTGTTCGAATGCGCTCGAGCGGCACACCGATAATCGTACCGATCGTGATGTATAATAGCGGAAGCGAAAGATCGCGATTGAGTTCTACCGGCTCGCCCGCCCCTAAAAGGATGCGAATGCGTTGACATAAATGCGCGGCCGTTGGCGCAACGATGGCTTCACCAAAGTCAGTTCGGAAGTGTTTGGCAAAGACCTGCCGGTCAAACATGCCGCGCACTTGTTTGTGCTCTTCGCCATCCAATTCGTTGACTGGGACAATGCCGTTCACAACCTGCACTTTGGTGTGTTGTCCGTACGCCGCCGAATTGATGAAGCGGTCACTATCTTTGACCATTTCTCTTATCGCTTCGTACCCGAGCACGGCAAAATTCGGTGTAGAGAGATCGTGCATAAACGGATTGTAGACAGCGACATCGCCGTACTTACCGTCAATATACTGCACAACTTCGCCGGACTTTTTGCGCAGCGCCGTGAAGTGTTTATAGGGATTTTTGGAAACCTCAGGATCCAAGCCCGGCACCCAATGATCGGGGGACGAGAGCTGAGTATCCGGAATGTCCTTGATGATGTCATCCATCAAGGCTGCGAGATCTGCATCGAAAACGAGAACCTCGCCTTTATTCTCTAAGACTGTCGCTGCGGACATAATCTTATCTCCTTTTGGCGGTTACTCAGCTGCGAGTAGCGTTGGTGCGCTATTGAAAGCATCCTTCGGCCCGACAACAGCGCCTGGCGTTTTGTCGGTGCACTCATTTTTCAAGAAGATGCTCTCTCCATTACAAACGACAGCTTCCACGCCTTCGGCGAACACCACCCGTCGGTAGGTTCCATCTGGAAGGTCATGGACGACGTCGAAGCGATCGAGCCGGCAACTCAGTTCATCAAGATCATAAACCATGAGGTCTGCGGCAAAGCCTTCGAGCAATGCCCCGCGTTTTTGCAAGCCAGCGAAGCGTGCCGTCAGATAGCTCAACTTGTAGTGAAGCTCCTCCAGCGTGAACAAGCGTTCGTCGCGTCCCATCCAGGTTATAACATCCGTCGAGAACTGACCTCCGGACCAATACTTTATATGTGCGCCTCCGTCGGAAGACCCGAACATCACGCGCGGGTGCTTTAAGACCATAGCGATCGTTTTAGGGTCCTCGCACCCAGCGATCGTCGTTCGCACTTCGACTTTGCCTTCCGTTTTTAGGAAGATATCGAAGAATAGCTCGACGATCTCGAGCCCTTGGGATTCTGCAATTTCGCCTAACAGTTTGTTCTCTTGGCCTGCATAAGGCGCATATCCGTGTGCATCGACCAATTTGAATGATTCGATAGGGCCGCCAGCCGCCCCCATCATGGCCATTGGGTCATAAGCCGCCTTGAACCTAGACTGATAATCGGAATCTGCGGCGAGTTTGAGCTTTTCGTCTCTTCCCCCCGATAGGCTAAACTCTTTGAATACGTCGTGGACGGAATCCCAGAAATTATAGTCGACAAAGTTGAACTCGGTCCAAGTGTGCATCGACATGGCTTGCGAGTAGACGTTGTGTCCCTTCGCCTCCATGTCATCGAGGAATTCCAGGACGCCCTCATGGAAGTCCGGCATAGCATCTACGATCATCAAGATATTATGGAGAATCGGTCGTCCGGATCGTTCTGCGAGCTCTTCGATGATCCCCCGATTGATTTGCATCCCTGGCATATCGACTAAGCACTGGATCACACCTTCGCCGCGTTCTTTTAGGACTTCGCCGAGCAGGTAGGCTTCCTCAGGGTCCATGATGTCGGTTGGCATTGGCGTGCCGTCAAAATCGGTGTGCCCATTTTTCTCTTTTTGGAAGCTAAAAGCAAAGCCGATCGCGCCCGCATCCATCGCTTCATTTAACAACTCAGCCATACGCTTTCGTTCTTCCGGCGTACCGGGCCTTGTCTTCGCGGCGTCGATCCCCATTACGTAAATCATCAACGAATTGAGGGGTACGAACGAAGCGATATTTACCCCTTTGGGGATGCTTCGAAGGTGCTCGAGCCACTCCGGAAAAGACTCCCAGGTCCACGGCAATTCCTGCATCAAAATATTTGCCGGGATTTGCTCCGTGGTCTCCATCATTTGCATCGTGCGCATGCGAGCACTGGGGGCTGTTGGCGCAAATCCAAATCCGCAATTGCCGATACCGACAGTCGTGACACCATGCCAACTTGAGTTTGTGCAGTACGGATCCCAATGAACTTGCGCATCATAGTGGGTATGGAGATCGACCACGCCTGGGGCCACGATCTTGCCATCAGCGTTGATGACCTCTCTAGCGGCAGACGATGGGATGCCTTTTCCGATCTGCACGATCACACCATCTGATATCGCGATATCGCCTACGAAACGAGGGGCTTGCGTACCGTCTACAATGGTGCCGCCTTTGATGAGAATATCATAAGTCATGTCGTGTTCCTTTGAGAGCCGGAGTGGGCAAATGGTGAGAGAAAATAGAGGGCATCAGAAGCGAACGACCGCCTCCACACCCCATGTTGAACCTGGTGCAAAATTTCCGAGATATGCGCCCTGTAGCGGTGAGAAGATGACCACGCGCTTGATCTCTTCATCGCCGAGGTTTCGGCCAAACGCCTTTAACTGCAGATTGCCGCCTTTTAGGTTCAGAACAGCTGATACGTTGGCGACGGTGTACGCCTCTTGGGTGTCGTTCTCGGTGGCGAAATAGCGAAGAACGACATCGTCACTGTGATAGACATCACCGCTTAGCACCAAACCATCTGCGATTGGGAACGTGTATTGGGCATTCGCGTTGAAGGTAAATTCAGGGGCACGATTGAGCTGGCCACCAACGAGGCTTTGCGGGCCTACAAATGGATTGGCAAGATCGAGAGACGCGAAGTCTGTGTACTCAGAGTCGAGGACTGTGACGCCGCCCGAAAGCCTGAACTGATCGGTAAGCTGACCAATAAACTCGACTTCTAGGCCAGTGATCTCTGCATCGCTGTTTTGGACAACGGTTGCTGTTCCGCCTGGCAAGTCCGTCACCTGGTAGTCTTGGTAATCGTAAAAGAATGCGGCACCGTTGACGATCACATCACCGCCAGCCCAAGTAGACCTGAAACCGGCTTCATAGGCGTCTATCAATTCAGGTTCGTATTGCGTCGAGAGCACGCCAAGGTTCTGTCCACCTGACTTTAGGCCTTTTTGGTACTGAACATAGGTTTTGAAGTTCTCATTTACGTCGAACGACAAACCAACTTTCGGCAAAAACTCTTCATCCTCTCGAGATGAAGGAATGTCGCTTGCGCCAAAGAAGCCTGCGACTGGAATGATCGCGCCGAGACTTTGGGAAAAGTCCTTTTCTTCCCAATTCATGCGGGCGCCAGCGAGCAAGGATAGGCGATCAGTGAGCGCAAATTCGACATCAGTGAAGAGCGCATAGGATGTGGTGTCTTCATTGAGTTCTTGGAAATTGACGGTCGTTGGCGGCAACCCCGATGGAGGCGCTGCGGCAGCGGGAAGCCCATTCGGAAGCACGGCCGGAAGCACCGCTTGAAACTCTTCACTGAAGTAGAACGCGCCGACTAACCAATCGAGACGATCATTGGTTCCGGATAGGATAAACTCTTGAGACCATGACTCAGATGGGCGCTGAAAGCCGACCACGTCGACCAATCCATAGTCCGTCGAATCTCCATCGAAAGTCGCGTCTGACGTGTGATCAATATAGGAAGTCGTAGATTTCAGTGAAAGCGAATCCGAGAACGCGTGCGTTATCGCAACCGACCCAATGAGGGTTTCTTGAAGCGAAGCATAACCCTGGTCCGAGAAAATCTCATTGCTATTTGTACTCTCTTGAAACCCGGGTGGGATGAGCGGCGATAGGGATGGCGTCAGTGATTGTTGCCACGCTGTCTCACCATCACTCTCCTGATACTGGATGAAAGCGTCGACGACAGTCTTGGAGCTAAGGTCTATTTGCAATGCGCCGCGAATGTTGAATAGATCACGTCCACCAATCGTGTCGCCATTCAGTAGGTTATCTACGTATCCGTCATTTGTTTCATGTTCGGCGCTAAGCCGGTAGCGAACCGTCTCGGAAATCGGACCAGAGATATGCCCACCGACATTGAATGCTTCGAAAGAACCAGCGCCGATCCGAAATCCACCATCAAAGGTTTCACTGGGCGCCTTAGAGACAAAGTTGATGGCACCGCCAGTCGCGTTGCGACCATAGAGCGTTCCTTGTGGACCCCGAATGACTTCAATTCGATCTAGATCTGACTGTGACAAGAACCCCATGGTCTGGCGAGGTAGAAACACGCCATCGACATAAGTCGCGACAGAAGGCTCACCGATGCCAATCTCAACCGAAGCGCCGACGCCACGAATCGTAACAAATGACGCACCATCGTGCTCACCAAAGTTGAGGTTTGGAATGACGTTTGAGAGGGATTCAACGTCGCTTAATCCCAGCAGCTCGGCTTGTTCGCTCGACACGACACTCGCCGAAGCAGCGACATCTTGAAGTGTTGTTTCGCGCTTTGTGACTGAGACTTTGATTGTGCTGAGCACAACCGTTTCATCTTCTTTCTGCTGAGCATCTTGAGCAAAGGCAGGCCCGGTCAGGAGCACCCCCAAGCTGCACGCACTCATCATAAGCGTTCGCCGACTCTTTCCGATTGATGTGGTCATTTCGCTGCCTCCCTATGGCATTCTTTTTTGCTCTTACGAGTTGATCGCCAAGCTTTATATTTCTTTATGCGACGTTTTTAATACTTTGTTTGTCGCATTTTGCAACCTTAGTTTTTCAACAAGCTTCAATTGCACCGTTTGACCAGGTAAATTTGCATTGTTAGGATAGGCTATGTTCGAACACGTGATGCACGCTGAAGGCTCTAAAGACGCTTCGACTGGCAGGCCCACGTTGGATGCGAAAGACCTTGAGCTAATCCAGCTCTTGAGGGATGCGCCGAGATCGCAAAACCGCACGCTGGCGAAACAGCTGGGTGTCTCTGCACCAACATTATTGTCCCGACTACGTCGGCTCACCCAATCCGGCGCCTGCGAGTTGCGACTTCAACGCGATTTCAAGCAGATGGGCTATGCTCATTTGGTATCTGTCGAAATCGACGTGAGTGATCGCGCTCAAGAGGATGTGGCCGCTGATTTAGCGCAGATACCCGAAGTCCTGGCCATTCTTGGGTTTCTTGAAGGCCCTACACTGTCGATGCAGATGATCGTTAGAAGTCCTGCACATTTAAGGGATATCATAAAAGACCAGCTCGCAGATATCGCCGGCATTCAGAGGGTCAGGAGCAATCTTTCTCTGAAAATCCATCGCTATTCAAACGTGTTTTCTGAACCCGGATTCGGATCATATCCAAGTCTCTCGAATGACGCGTTGGAAAACGATTTCGACGCCTTTGACGAGGAAGTTTTGGAGTTGCTTCGGACGAACGGCAAGCTCAGCAATCGTGAGGTCGCAAAGCAGTTGGGAACCAATGAACATAAAGTTCGCCGACGTTTGACAAACTTGTTGGACGGCAAGGCTGCCATATTCAACTATTTGGTATCTCCAGTTGCCGTGGGCGCGGGTGTATGGGCGTATCTCCGCGTGGCTGCAGAACCCGCTAAGCAAGACAGCGTTCTCAAAACACTGCTTCAATCGGAAAACTGCGTGTCTATTTGCGAGACGGCTGGCGAATGGGGTTTTTTGGGGTGGGTCGTCTTCCAAGATGTCGATGAGCTGCGAGATTTCGCTGAAAAGCTAAAGGCTAAGTCCATTGCGGTGAGTGCCAGAGTGGTTGACCGAGTCTTCAAGCATAATTGTGACTATGCTCGGGTGCTTTAATAGCATCCAATAAACGGGCATTGTTAGCAGAAAGCGAGCACCGTCATATGCCTCGAAAATCCTGTATAAGACCGCGGCTTTATCCGACCAGCAGAAGTGAAATTTGCGGGATGTACGTCACGAGGATCAAACACAGGATCAACGCCAAATAAAACGGCCACATGGATTTCACCGTGTCTTCCATTCTGATCTTGCCCACGGCAGATCCTACAAACAGAACCGTACCGACAGGTGGCGTAATCGTGCCTATTCCGAGCGCGAGCATCATAACAATTCCAAAATGCACGGGATCAACGCCAATCGATTGAACGACGGGTAAGAAAATCGGCGTCACGATGATGATCAATGGCGCCATATCCATAAACGTGCCGAGCACAAGCAGACACAATAAGACGAGCGCCAAGATCACAATCGGCGAGTCGGTTGCGCCTAGAATCAATTGAGACATCATCAATGGCGCTTCCAACAAGGCGAGCAACCAACCGAATGCGGCGGCTGCCCCAATAATCAGCATAATCATAGCCGTGGTCTTGGCAGAGTTTACCACGGCAGTCTTGAATTCTTTGAGACCAAGCGAGCGATAGACAAATACGCCTATGACCAACGTATATACAATCGCCACGGCAGAGCTCTCCGTGGGCGTAAACACGCCGCCAAGAATACCGACGACAATGATCACAGCCGTGAGCAAGCCCGGGATTGCTCCAATTGCGGACAATAAGAGCGCTTTGAACCCTGGAAAGGCGCCTTTAGCATATCCCTTAATACGCGCCAGAATCGAGACCGCGATCATCAGTGCAAATCCACACAGAATGCCGGGCAAAATGCCGGCGACAAACAAGTCTCCAATTGAGATTGATACGCCTGCTGCAGCCGCATAGATGATCATGTTGTGGCTGGGTGGAATAATCAGACCAAGCACAGCAGCCGAGCAGGTCACATTGACGGAAAAGTCGCGATCATAGCCTTTCTCTTCCATGATCGGAATCATGGTTGATCCAATCGCCGAAACGCTCGCCACTGCGGATCCGGACACAGCGCCAAACATCATGGAGGCGCCAACATTGACGTGTCCCAGCCCTCCGCGCACGCGACCGAACAGGCCTTCTGCGACGCGAATGAGTCGTGCGGCAATCCCGGTCTGAGTCATCAGGTCGCCTGCGAAGACGAAAAATGGGATCGCCATAAGCGTGAAGACATCGATCCCCGCAGAGAGCCGCTGCACGGCAATGAGTGGGTTCAAGCCGATAAGCGCAAACACCAGCATGGATGAAATCAAAAGCGCAAACGCGACAGGGACACGAATTGCGAGCAGTCCGAGAAGGCTGACGAGCAGAACAATGAGTTCCATTATGCGGCCTCCTCTTTTTCTGCACCCAGCGTTTCAAACAGTTGATAAGAGGAGAAGAGCGAGATCAGAATGCCCGCGATCGGCAATGGCAAAAGCGCCAAGCCCCTGGGTAAGCCAAGCGATGGAATATTAAACGCCCATAGTGTCGTTGTGAGCTGCCATCCGGCAATCACCATAACCAAACCCGCAATTGCCACGGCGAGGTTTGCGACAATGTCAAATCCGCGCCCAATCGCCTCCGGCAAAGCATCGCGTAGCGCGTCGATGCGGATGTGGAAACGCTCATGAACGCCAACCGCAGCTCCGAAAAAGACCAGATAAGCAAGGAGCACAAGCGACAGGCGTTCGGACCAGGCCGGACTCGAATTAAAGAAATATCTCGCCACAACCTGGTAGGAGATGATCGCCGTCATCAGCACCAGACACGAGGCGCTGATAAAAAGCGAGGCTTTGCTCAATGCATCGAGAATTTTTTTCATGCGCCGGCCTCCCCGATGCGATCAATCTCTGCCAAGAACGGAGCGAGGTCAGGCGTCACGAATTGCTCATAAACCGGACCCATCAGCTCCCTGAACGGATCGGTGTCAATGTCGGATAAAATTTCGCCACCACTCTCAAGCAGAGTACGCTTGGAATCTTCGACCCGCGCGTCCCAAAGGCTGCGCATGACGCCAACAGATTGCCGCGCCGCTTCTTTCACAAGCGCCTGATCGTCAGGTGAGAAATTCTCCCAGGTGCGCAAACTCATAATCAGCATGTCTGGTGTCCGAAAGTGTCCAGTTTCCGAGAAAAATGGCGCGACTTCATAATGGCGCGTACTTATATAGCTCGGCCAATTGTTTTCCGCGCCATCGATCACGTTCTGGACCAGGCCTTGATACACTTCGCTGAAATTCATTGGCGTCGGATTGGCGCCTAAGGCGCGCATCGTCGCCAAGAAAATATCTGAATTCGGCACACGGATCTTCATACCTTCAAGTGCAGACGGGTGCGGCACTGTGCGATCGGTCGTGTAAAACCCTCTCCCGCCCGTGTCGTATATTGCAAGCCCTCGCAAGCCGAAGGATTCAAGTGACTCCAATATCGTCTCGCCAATCTCACCGTCCGCGACCGCGCGCTGGTGTTTCGTTGATCGGAATAGAAAGGGCAAGCTGAACAACTTTGTCAGCGGCGCGATATTGTTCAAGGCAGCAGCGAAAGTGCGGGTCATATCCAGCCCGCCAAACATGGCGATTTCCAGTGTGCTGCCCTCTGATCCAAGTTGACCACCCGGATAGGATTTCACGCTCAAACGGCCATCGGTCTTCTCTGCCAAATACTGGCCCATAAAATTGACCGCCTCAACCGTCGGATAACCGTCTGGCTGAGAGTCTGTTGAATAGAGGATACGACTGCCACCGACGCCAGCGTCAGAACATCCCGCAAGCGCCACTGAGCTGCCAAGCAAGAGGCCGCCCAATTGTCGCCTATTGGGCGTCAAGCCATTGCGATTAAAACTCATAATCCTCCCTTTCGCAGGTCTCTGCGTTTCTATCGACGCAGACGACCTGTTCCATCGCTCTCCAACAAGGATTGGACTTCGTCGACGGTGACCATATTGGTGTCACCGACAATCGTGTGTTTGAGGGCATTCGCGGCGGCGCCAAACTGGAGCGCGTCAACATCACTCATACCAGTGGCCAAGCCGTATATCAGACCAGCAGCAAATGCATCACCTGTTCCAACGCGGTCCACGACATTGTGAAGATGGTACCTTTTGGAGAAGGCGGAGCCGTCTTTTGTTCTCAGATGCGCCGCCCATTTATGACAATCGGCAGACACTGAATTTCGAATCGTTACGGCCACGCGCGTCAGATTTGGAAAACGGCGAAGGACATCGGCCGACAGCTCTTCGTACCAATCATTGGTGCTGCCATCACCGTCTGGAGAAAATCCGAGACAAGCAGCGCAGTCCCCGCGCCCGGCGATCAACGTGTCAGCATATTTGACAAGGCTGGGCATGACATCGGTCGCTGCCTGGCCATACTGCCATAATCGTTCGCGATGATTGAGGTCCAACGAGACATGCACATTGCGAGACTTCGCTTCTGACAAAGCGGCCGTACAAAGATCTCTCGCAGAAGCAGAAATAGCCGGCGTGATTCCACTGACATGGAACCAAGACACGCCTTCAAATACGGCGCTCCAATCCACCTTGTCAGCGGTGAGCGCACAAAACGCTGTGTCCTGTCGATCATAAATGACGCAGCCGGACCGAATGTCGGCACCATCTTCAAGAAAATAAATGCCCATCCGACCGGGAATGCGGAATACGTGTTTCGAGTCGACGCCACTCGCGCGCAAAGACATGAGCGCTTGCTCTCCCAGTTCCGTCGGAGGTAAGGCGGATATTAAACAGCTATCAAGACCGAATTGCGCCAGACTGCTGGCAACATTGGCCTCCGCTCCGCCATGACAGACGTCGAACTGCTTTGTTTGTCGCAAGCGCAATTTGCCCGGCGGCTTAAGCCGCATGATAAGCTCACCCAACGTGACTATCTTTGCGTGTGTGGTCACAGTTTCAAACCCTTCTGATCAGGCGTTGCACGGTTCAGCTCCGTGCGAACGCGATCGCTCCCTATTTTTTTAGCTCAACAAAATAGTCGTAGATTTCCGGGACATTCCCATCACCCATGCCCTTGTCGACTGCCGCTTGCAGACTCGTCGAGGTGCCCTCCGCAACCAAAGACCGTGTTCCAAGATCAGACATCATTTGAACAAAGTAACGCAAATCCTTGTTCGCATTATTCATCGAAAAGCCAAGATCACTCACACCATCGACTGCGTAATTCTTGCAGAATTTCATAAACGGAGAGTTTGATGGCCCGGCGGACATAATCTCGAATAACTGCGCGCGATCGACACCGGCAAGCTCAGCCGCGGCGAAGGCTTGCGACATGGCGGTCACTGTAGTCATGCCCATGAAATTGTTGATCAGCTTGGTGACGTGACCTGACCCAAGCTTGCCGAGATAGAAGACATTCTCGCCCTGCTCTTTCAGAACCGGCTCATACTTATCGAACGTGGCTTTGTCGCCCGCCGCCATAATGTTGAGCAATCCATCCTTCGCATGCGCCGGCGTTCGCCCGAGCGGCGCGTCGAGCATGCCCGCCCCCTTTGTTGCGAGATCAGCGCCGATTTTTTGCGTCGAAGCCGGGATCGACGTACCAAAATCAATCAGGACCGAGCCCTCCTTGATTCCCTCGAGGATTCCGTTTTCGCCATAGACGAGCTTTTCGACAACCTCGGACGTCGTTACACAAAACTGTATGATGTCGCTATTTGCGGCGAGCTCTTTGGGGCTGCTGGCCTCGCTTGCATTGCCGCGCGCCAAGACAGCAGCGACAGCATCTTTGTTGAGATCCATGACGTTCACCTGGAACCCGCGTTTCTGCAGGTTTTCAACCATGTTGCCGCCCATAAGTCCGAGGCCGATGAAACCAATGACTGGTTTTGACATTCTTCCTTGCTCCTAATTCCGATAGAAAACGTGTTTAAGTTTCATCGCGGCATCGATGCCGCATATTGTTTCGATTGAGATCGACATCAGGTTGAAGCCTCCTCAAAAGCGGTGTCATATTTCTCGAACGCAAACACATTCAGTAGAATGCCGTCTTCGAGACATGAGATGATGTGGGCCGCGCCAGACGGGACAATGAATGATCCGTTGGGCCCCAAGATTTGAGACTTCCCATCGACTATCACTTCAAAGAAACCGTCTAAAACATAGCTGAGTTGTGTGCGGGACTTGGGATCGACTTCCGTCATCGCTCCACGCTCAAACCAGCTCTTCGCCTGGATCATGCTGGCGTCTGTTCCAAGTACGACTTGTTTGATTCCTGACGCCACGGTTTCGGCATGCGCCTCTGGCCCGTAGCGGAACAAGTCATCATGCTGAAGGAGTGCTCTCATTGCAGATCCCCTTTCGCAGCGCGGATGACCTGCAGAGGTTGGCGAGTGAAGCGGCTCGCCGCCAATTTGAATGTCACGGCGACTCCGTCAGATGGCGTGATCTCAACGGACGTAATGCCACTATTGTCGGAGATATTAATGCTTTCAATGGACGATCCATCAAACACGGTCACCTCATTGTCGGAGTCATATAGACCATGGCGCTCATAGACCGAGACGAAAGTCACCGCATCACCCTCTGAGCGCAGGAGCAAAGCCTGCTCCCGTCGCAAATTATGGTTGGGATCATTGGCGCCGAGCTCTGCGAAGACTGCCGTTAGATCTTGATCTGCGGCAAAGCTGAGCGTGTAGAATTGGTCGCCGAGCAACCAAGACGCAGCCTGCGGCTCAGACAACAGATCTGACTCGCTCCGCTTCCATAAATGCTGATAACCGTTCGAATTCCCCATCGGTTCCAGCTTGGTTGTCGCATGCTCCATGTCGAAACTGGTCTCAATCAACTGCCCTTTGAAATGGACCGGAAGATCAAACATATGCGTCGAACCGCCTATGCCGCGCAGAATGTCGATGACATAATTGCCGCCATTTGCACGTGGCATGATGGCGATTAAACGCTGCATGTTGACGCCATCATATGCCGTATCAATTTCCGCGAATGCGACTTGAACACCGTCGCGTTCACCGAACTCTATCATCGCTGGGGCGTGCTTCTGACCTTCGCGCCAGTCCCCCTCGAAATGACTGGTTTGATCAACCACAAGCGCATTATGGGCGACTGTCTGTTTCGCCCAGGTTTCGTTCTCGGGGAGGTAGCGCCCGCCATTCTTAGGTTCGACATTCAAGAAGCGCGCAGCACCATAGTCGGCCACAACCTCATCGCCATTGTCGTAATAAAGAAAACCGAGCTTATCATGATGACCGTGCCCGAGCCCTTGCGTGGTCGCCTTCATGATCACCGCAGCATCATCTCCGCGCGGACCCGACCGCAATACAGCCAAGGCACCTTGATCACCTTGCGGACCATCTCGGAACTGTTTTGATGTGAAGGCAAATGGCTGCGCTAAACCCGACTCGATGGCCTCGAGCGCTGCCCGTCCGCTTTCAGTCGGCACAACGCTATTTTGCAACTGAATGGCTCCTAGCAAAGTCGGGTCCTGGGTGCGTTCATAGGCAATGGCGAGACCATATTTCAGCTCTACCGTATTGATGCCCTTTTCACGGATGGCATCATTGATTGGGAAGAAGAGGCCGGCATAGCTCTGCTCCATCGTGGAACGAATGGCTTTTAACACGATGCCGTCCCGGTGCTCAAAAATTCCGCGTTCTGGCTCATTGCGATCCACGGCTTGGCTGAACAGCACGAAGGGCATCAATGCGTAGCGTTGATAGTAAGGTCCCTCGGCATAATACCCATCGGGAGAGAAAAGCTCATCGAGCTGTTTTAAAAAGCCAGCGGTCCCGCTTTTGTCCAATCCGTATAGCGCTTGCTCAACACGCTCCGGTTGCTCAAGTACATACCCCGTCATACCAACGGCGCAGGTCGCCCAGGTTGCGTGATTATGGATGCGGTCAAAGGTTTGCGGCGATCCCGTGGACAGGAAGTCTGCCATTGGGTTGAGGACACCGCTTTCAATCTTTTCTCGCTCAGCCAGAGACAGGTCATCGCGAACCGTCTCATAGCCCTGAATAGTATAAACCAGCCACCAGGCTTCGTTCAGACCTTGCCAGAATAGCTTGCCTTTGTTCGAGCTGCGTTGTTCTGGATGAATACCCAGCGTCGGATACAATTCAGCATAATCCAATAGAATGTCGCGCACTGCCTGCCGGTACTTGGGCGCACCCGTATGCTGATAAAGCATCCCGGCTTCGTAAATCGTCTTGGCGTTTTGTTTGTGCTGCTCGTGAGTGTATCCGCCGCCAGCGTCGACGGGAACCGGCACGGGAATTCCAGCGTCCAGGCGTGCGTCAACGCCTGCCGCGAGGTTTTGCATCAAACGATCAAAGCCTGACATGGCAATTGCTGCCTCTGGCGAAGAAACCTGAGCTGCCTCCTCCGTCGTTGCGACGCAGGCTGCAAGACCGCTCAAACACAAACTTAGAATTGCGAAGGATGAATCACGCCACTGCCTCATTTGCGTAAATCTTCCGTTATCAGGCCAGAAACCGGTTGATCGTCGGCGTTCAGATTGCCTTCGTTCACGACTTTGGGAATGCCTGTTGTGATGACGAGGCGAACTGGATTGGCGCCGTCAATTGTATTGTTGTCCACTTTGACATTCTGCGCGCCATGGAGCACCGCCAAGGGCGTGTCCGCATCGCCAACATTGGAAAAGCTTGACCCCGAAATCCAGCCGTGCGGTCCAAATGTGCTCTCATCCCGCCCCCCGCGATAGATAAAAGCGACCGAGCTGCGCAAATCAGAAAACGTGCTGTCTTTGATGATCAAGTATTCGACATTATAGATACCAAAATCATCCGTTTCCGCATCGAACTTGAAAGGGACTCCGGAGATGTTTTTGAACACCGAATTGGTGACCTCGACGCGATCGAAAAAAGTACCCTTCGCGGCGGTGACGATAGAGAACGCGCGATTGATGACGAAGTCTTTGAACACCATATCCGAAAGTTCAACCACGTGATTTCCAGCGCCGCCACGCGTCGAGGACGCGATGAAGCTATTGCCGACATTATCCGGTGCGGAAGCGCCCGTGACGCTGAGGCCGGAAAGTCGCAAGCCGCCATTCGAGGATAAGAGAAACAGGTTCCGGCGCTCAAAACTCAGATTGACAGTACCTGGCTCGGCTGCGCGAACAGTGACAGGAATCTGCAAATTGATGGTCTTCTCTTCATTATAATCGCCTTCGGCGAGCACCAATTCATCGCCAGGCTCTGCCATCGCAAACGCCTCAGAAATGGAGTTGATGCCTGGCTCGACCGCGATCGTCTTGCCACCCTCAAACGGAGATGACGCATTTGGCTTTGGATACCAATCAACGCCGGTGGCGGATCGATCTACGCCAAAGGTTTTGCCTTCAGATGGTGGCTCCGCAATACTGGATTCGATAACCTCAAACCCCGACGCAATTTCGGCAGGTGGCTCAAAATTGGTCACATTATCTGCGAACGTGATCCCGCTCATGTCGTCGTACAAGTTGAACGGTGTCTGATTTCGACTGCCTATGACGGTGTTGTTTTCAAAAACCGAATTGATTGGCACCGCACTGCGCTCATTATCTGATCCCTCACCCAGTTCTATTGTGCCGACTCTATTGAATATATTGCCCTCGATCACCGCACCATCGACTTGGTGATAGCGGTTGATCGGAGAGTCTGGCACACCGTTCATAACCACCAGCGCACCAGAAAACCGTGTACCGGTCAGATTTCGGAACAGGTTCCCAGCAATCGTCTGTTGCGCGTTGATGACTCGTACACCACCCGTATACGGTGCGTCGTTGCCATCAAATAGATTGTTTTCGACGAGAGTGCCGTTGCCGTGTCGCAAAGTCAGCGTGCCGCGCGACTCGTAAAATGTGTTTCCGCGGTATGTATTGCCGCCGGATTTATTGGAAATGATCTCAACTTCACCACTGCAGCGGTCGAAAAAATTATTCTCCACCAGCGTATTCGAATTGGTTAGCGAATAGTGACTGGTGCCAATGCGCAAGGTCTCTCCGCCATTGGATCCGAAGACTGGCCGGGGCCCGAAATAATTGTGATGGATATGATGCCGATTATTTTGACTGTCTTCTGTGTTCAGCCGCACGGTCATTGTCGGCCCTGAATTCAATTTTCCCGACAGATGGTTATGGTCGAAGACATTGTTCTGGCCGTACATGACCACCCAAGTGTCGCGCTGGGTTCGGTCCGGGTTGTTGTAATTTTCGATCACCGTCCGTGTGACCCGCGAATTGAAGGCCAGCGTCTCGCTGTCGCGCCGAAAGCTGATCACTTCATTTCGCGGCGTATAGCCATCGCGAAACACCAACCCTGACACAATCAAATGCTCTCCCCCGAGACGCAGACTAGATTGGCCACTCAACACCACTTTGCCTGCCTCTTCAGCGATGAGAAAAATCGGATGTTCCGCTGTACCTTTGGCCTCTAAGACAAGGTCAAAATCGGTCCAAGTGCCATTCGCTAGTACGATTACGTCGCCAGGCTGAGCGATTTTTTCGGCCGCTTTATATTCATCCTGCGTGGAAACCAGAATCTTCCGCAGCGGCTCACCCTCAAATGAGGCCACTTCCGCAATTGCCTGTGGAGGGGTTGAGCAGGCGCCCGTCGTCACAAACGCGATTAAGGCGGCGATCGCCAAAGTTCTCATAGTCTCCTCCCGGGTCGCCTTGTCTTACAGGCTTTTGAGGTAGGCTATTCGGACCAATTTAATTGTCAACCACTAATGCATACCAATTTACCTTATTAACGCACATTCGTTCACCGTTGTTATTTGCACTATGTGATAATTTCGCCACAAAACAAATGATTAGGCTATTGGTCGGACCAATTTAGCAATTATTTGTTGACCTTTTTGTTGACACTTGAGGTCATAGTGGTAGCCGTACGCTTAAATCTTCGGAGAATCGAAGATGAAAAAGACCTTGAGGGAGGAATCTATGTCTATACGTCACGGCTCGCGCAGAGCTGGTCTGAACCCTGTCCGTTTATCTAGCATGTTACTGCTCGGTGCCGCCGCCATGCCTTTCGCTGGGGTCGCTCTCGCACAAGAAGACGCAACGGAAACGGGTACCGATACAGAAGAAGCACGCGAACTTGATGTTGTCACGGTCACTGGCACGCGTCAGGTCATCCAGGACTCTATCGCTCTTAAGCGCACAAATACCCAAATCGTAGACGGACTTTCTGCCGAAGAAATCGGCGACATCCCCGCACTCTCCATTGGCGAAGCGCTCGAGAATGTCACCGGTGTTGCCTCTCACCGCGAAAATGGCGGCGCAACCGAAGTTTCCATTCGCGGTCTTGGCCCCTATCTTTCTTCAACCGTTGTCAATGGACGCGCCGCGACCAATGGGTCTGGCGATCGTTCTGTCAATTTCTCTCAATTTCCATCCGAGCTTATCAACAAGCTTGCCGTATTTAAGACGCAGGACGCGAGCCAGATTGAAGGCGGTGTGGCCGGCCAAATTCAGCTCGAAACACTCCGCCCGCTGGACTTCGGCAAACAGCGTTTTCAGTTTGACCTGAAAGGCAATTACAATCCGGACCAACAAAACATCGAGGATTCACTCGCCGGCGACCTCGGATACCGTGGGACGCTCAGCTATGTCGACCAATTCGAGCTCGACGAACTCGGCGAGATCGGCATCTCGCTGGGTTTCCAGCGGTCAGACATTTCTCAGCCGGAAGCCGAAAGCCGTCAAACCGGTCCAACTTCGAACTCGCGCCCCGCGTGTCTGATCACGGATGGACTGGCACAATATACCGACCAAACAAATGGCGGAACGTTTACAGGCTTCTCTAACAATCCCGAAACCACCGACCGCGGCGATGATGATTGTGACGATTTCAATGACCGTCGAAATCCCGCTAACCTCGCCACGCGCGGGTCCGACACGGAAGGCGTTGATACAACGATTGACCCGACTACCGGATTGGCAATCGATGCAGGCACGCCTTTTGTCTTCGCGCCATCGCAACGCCATTTCCGCCAAAATGATACGCATGACACGCGAGATGCGTTCTTCGGACAATTGCAATGGCAACCGAACAATCGCTTGGACATCAATTTGGACGTCCAATGGTCTGAGCGCAGCCAGGAAGAGCGCCGAAGTGACTTGACCTTCAATGGTGGACGTCGAAACGACACATCTTTGAATGTCGCGGGTACAGACACAACCAGCCTTGATTCACTGATCACGAATGGCAATGGCGGCATCTTGCGCGCCATCACTGACAATTCAATCGAGATCCAAGGCGGCGACTTCGCGCGGGTTGAGACCTATCTCGGCGGCGGGCTGAACGTTGAATATGAGGTGAATGATCGCCTCACTGTATCTGCCGACTATTCGCATTCGAACACAGAACGCACTGAGCGCGCTTGGGAGTTCCGAATTCAATCCGACATCTCTCCCGTGATCGAGTATGATCTTCGGGGCGGCGATGTGCCAGTCTATCGGCTTTATGATGAAGTCTTTGACGTCAATGATCGCACCAATTTCGTCGACCGCCTTCGCGTCCGCATCGACAATGATGTCTTCAGAGACAACACGATTGATGCCTTACGTTTCGACGCGGACTATAAGTTAGACGGCTTTTTCACGAACGTCCAAGCGGGCGTCCGAATTGCCGAACAGGATTATCTAGAGCTGCCGGGTGGCGCTGACTCTGGCAACCCGCTGGAAGCCAGCAGCGGGCGCTTCTCGTTCGAAATCGAGAACGATGGTGAGCTCACTGTAAACAACCGAGAAGTCATCGATGACAGCGATGATGACCTCTATGATACTGATCCTCGCTTCCTTACCCTCCAGGATGACCTTGTTGGAATCATCGCCAACACGAACGAAGCCTGTTACCGCTCATTCAGAGAAGGCAACAGCTTCCTCGACAATTTACGTCCCGGCGACCTCATCACCAATATCGATGATGAAGGCAATGTTATCAGTTCAACCAATTCCTGGGCAACTTTTGACGCGCGCTGTGTGGCTGAAACTGCCGCGGGTGATCTGAATGCGCTGCTTACGACCATCAATGCGTTCCTGACGGACCCGAATGCGAGCGAGAACTCATTCGCGAATGCATTAAACGCGTTCGATAGCGGCATTCCTGGATTGATCGAAGAGAATACCAGAACGATTGATGTCAAAGAGACGACCAATGCGTTCTACATGATGGCAAACTATGAAACGAAAATCGGGAACTTCCCTGTTTCAGGCAATATCGGTGCGCGCATCGTTCAAACTGAAGTTGAGGCAACCGGCTATCGCCCAGAGATTATCATCACCGACACTGACGGTGAGCTCTCCGCGAGCTTTGGCGATCTTGTTCCGGTTTCGGCTTCGCATGACTATACCGAGTTCCTGCCAAGTGCCATCGCGATCGTCGAACTCGCGCCCGACAAGCTAGTGCGACTGGGCGTCTTCCGGGCGATGTCACGCCCAGATCCTGCTGACATGGGATTCGGCCGCAGCTTCTCCTTTGCGACAGCGGATGACGACGCTGATCCAATTACCAGTCTGTCCGAACTGATCACCAATGTCAGCGGCAATGGCAATCCAGGCTTTGACCCACTCATGTCATGGAACTTTGATGCCGGCTTCGAATGGTATCCAAACGATGACACGATTTTGGCGTTTAGCGGCTATTACAAATCTTTCCAAGGTGGCTTTGCCAACACGATCCAGAACGAGACTTATAGTTTCAATGGAGAAAACCTGACACTGCCTATCGCTCTGCCGCAAACCAGCGATGATACTAGTGAACTCTATGGCTTGGAGGTCACAGCAGCGCATACGATGAGCTATCTTCCAGGTCTCTGGAGCGGATTGGGTGGAAAACTGAGCTATAATTATGTCGACTCTGACTTTGAGTTCGAAGACAGCCGTTATGGTGATCAGTTCGTGGTTCAGCTAGACGGCTCGATTGACCAGATTGCCGATGGCATTCTAGATCCAGGAGGGTTGCCCGGCCTCTCGGAGAACACGCTCTCAGCGCAAGCTTTCTGGGGGTATGGCGACTTTGATGTCTCGGTGACATACAAATACCGCGATGAATATTTCCAACCTTTCATCTCTGATGGTACGCGCTTGCGCTTTGTTGGTGATGTTGGTGTGTGGGAAGCTCGCGCCTCTTACAATGTGACCGACAATTTGCGTCTATCGGTTGAGGCCATCAATCTCGGAAGCGAACCAAAAGAGCAATTCGCATTCACCAATGACGATCTCTATGAGGTCAATGATTATGGTCCACGCATCTTCTTCGGCCTAAGAGGCCGTTTCTAAAGCAAAAAAGTTCCTTCGCAGGGAAATCTTACTTGAATTGGTAGGACAATTTAGTAAGATTTTCCTGCTAAGGACTAACCAATTGCTATCGTGAGACTCAGCCATGGCCGAACAACGCCTGTATCAAAAAGTGGCAAATAAGATCCTGGAGATGATCACATCAGGCGCTTACCCACCAGGAACGCGTCTTCCAGGGGAACGAGAACTCGCCGAGCGATTTGAAGTCAGCCGTGTGGTGATCCGTGAGGCAGAGATTTCGCTGGAAGCCTTAGGGCATGTCGAAATCAAGGTCGGATCTGGTGTTTATGTCTTAGAACCCAATTCAGCGAGGCTGGGACGTTTGCCAAGCGTAAGCGCGTTTGAGCTCACGCAGACCCGCCTCATGTTTGAATCGGAATCCGCTGCCCTTGCAGCGACAGAGATCGCCCCCGAACAAATTGAAGAGCTCGAACGTACAATCGAGTTGATGGAGAAGACCCCTCAGGATTCTCCAGAATCAGATGAGGCTGATCGGGTGTTCCATCTCACCATCGCAAAAGCGAGTGGTAATGCTGCAAACTACTATATCATGGAAAACCTTTGGCGAATGCGCGTTGAGCTTCCAGAAGTCAAAGAGATGTATGCAGCTGTTTGTGTCGAAGATTCTTATAGCCGTGTGGACGAACACGAAGCAATCTTGAACGCTCTAAAAGAGCGAAATCCCGACAAAGCCCGCAAAGCGATGCGTGCGCATTTCGCACGTCTGATTGAAAATTTGCTGGTCGCTTCAGAGCAGCACGCGATTGAAGAGGCGCGCCGCCGCTCCAACGCCAATCGCGAAAAATATCTGAAAGCGTCGATCGGCACGTAGTCACCGAACTTCAGGTTCATCCAAATCAGCCAAAAAGGGCTCACCTCATGGCGAATAGGCGCGGAGTCCGTAAAGGCCCGTGTCACATAATCGCAACATGTCTCCCGCTTTCGCACAATTGGTCCTACCAATTGGCTTATATTTTGGCGGTAAATTGGTTGACACTTAGATTGGCATGCGTCAGCCTGCGCACACTTCGATGAAAAGCGAAGATCATGTTACCGGGAGGAAATTAGGATGCATGTAAACCGACAGGACAATTCCGTCCGCTCGCTTTGGCGTGCCGCGTTGCTAGCAGGCGTTGCTCTACCCTTGGGCTCGATTGCTTTTGCGCAAGATGCGAACGATGCGACGGACGAAGAAGAAGCCAGACAAGACACGATTATCGTTCAAGGTATTCGCGGCTCACTACAATCGGCGCTAACAGAAAAGCGAAATGCGGCGAACCTGAAAGAAATCATTCAGGCCGAGGATATTGGTAAACTGCCTGATCAAAACCTCGCAGAGGTATTGGAAAACATCACCGGCGTCCAAATCACCCGTACAGCCGGTGTCGGTACCGGCGTTCAAATTCGTGGCACGAACGCGAACCGCGTAGAAATTAACGGTGTCTCGACGGTTGGCTCTGGATCGGGCCGCAGCGGTATAGACTTTGAAGACGTCAATGCAGCCATCATTTCTTCCGTCGAGGTGACGAAAGCGCCTGAAGCCAAGACGATTGAAGGATCAGTTGGTGGTACCATCAATCTGAGAACCATTCGCCCGCTTCAGCTGAATGATTGGCTCGGCAACATTCGCATCCAGGGCGAAGACAGCAGCCTGAGCACGGAAGACATTCAACCGCGTATCTCTGGCGCCATCGGCAATCGCTGGGACACCGAGATGGGTGAGTTCGGCTTCGTCATCAGCGGCAGCTATACCGAACAAGAATCTGTCTCGTTCAGGCCACGGACTGACCGCGATAATGTTGCATCGCCTGCCGGGGCTGACCCGGCTGAATTTCTTGGCATCCAATTCTTGGTCCAAGAACAAGAAAACTTCGATTATGAAACGACAAACATCGCTTCAACCTTTGAGTGGGCTCCGAATGACGAACTGACGTTCAGCGTTGATTACATCATCAACGAACAAGAACGCAGCCAAGACTCTTATCGTCTGCAAGCATCGGGTGTTAGCACGCTGCGACAGCTCAGCATTCCGAGCCAATTTGAATTCGTTGACTTCGGTGTGACGTCGAACAATGGCCGTGATCTTCGTAACTTCCCAGCTGCCTTGGTGGGCACGCTTGAGCCTGATTTGGCAAACGATGATGATGACCCAAACCTCCGCTTCTCGAGCGATACGGGTTCTCGGGTCACAGATAGCGAAATCTTCGCTCTAGCGGGTGAGTGGGAGCGCGATAATTGGACCGTACGCGCGGAATACGCGATGACCAGCGCCGATACCAAAAATCCAAATCTCAGTACGACGTTGAATTTTATCAATCCAAACTGCCCACTTGATGGCGCAGCAACTGGCGATCCGAGCACAAGCAACGACAACTGCGTACCATTCCGATATGACCTGCGTGGGGACTCGCTGGCTTGGGGGATCAATTTCGACTCGCCGTTTGCGCCTTCAGTCGCTGACCTGACCAATCCCGCAAATGTCGTATTGGATCAGGTTGATATCGGTCGGAATACGACCGAGAACCAAGAAGACGCATTCCGAATCGATGTTTCTTACGATTTCTCCGACAATGGACTACTGGGCGATTATCTGACTTCCGTTGATGCGGGGTATCGCTATAATGAATCATCGTCGGTATTTGATCGCGTAAACGATCGCATCGGTGGCTTTAGCCGACTCGAAGACAGCCCGAACGGCACGCTGTTCGCTGAATTGCTCGTGCCCGGACCTTCGAATTATGGCGACGCCGACGGACGCAGCTTGTTCATTGCAGACTTCCTGCTCATCGATCCAGATCGTGCTTTTTCTGATCCAAACGGTGTTCTTCAAATCCTCGAAGGCGCGCTTGCAGCGCAACGTGCGCTTGAGCCTCAGGCAGATGGTGATCTGGTTGCCGTGTTATCTTCCGACCAAAACTCGTTCTATGACGTGACGGAGGAAACCCAAGCAATCTACGCACAGGCCAATTTCGAACATGGGATATTCCGCGGCAACCTCGGCGCCCGTTACCTCGAAACCGAAGTCACATCGCTCGGCTTCGGACCTGCGGATGCCAACGGTACGCGCTCTCTAGAACCCACAACAGGTAAGTATGATTTCTTCCTGCCCCGCTTCAACTTGGTGGCTCAACCGCGTGAAGACGTAATCCTGCGCTTCGCGTATGGCTCTGATATTCGGAGACCGAACTTCAGCGACTTGAACACTGCGTTCACGTTCGGACCACAAGAAAACACGGCTGTGGCGCTCGGCAATCCAGGCCTCCTCCCTGAGGAAGTCGATTCCATCGACATCTCGGCAGAGTGGTACTTCGCACCTGGCGCGGTAGTCAGCCTTGGTTACTTCACCAAAGATCGTACAAATATCTTTGGGGTCGACTTCGAAGGCGCAGCCCTGATTCCGGACCCGAACAACACGACTGGTGGGCTCTCTCGAGAAACCGACCCAACCTGCCCGGGCGGCGGTATCTTCAACCCGGAAGTTATTCCGAACGTGCTCGGCGATCCGAACACCCAAGGCCTGTGTGTTGACTTCACGCGCCCAGGCAATGACCCTGACACCACAACCCAATCTGGTTGGGAATTCGCCTTCCAGTACGATCTCGCTGACTGGGAAGATCGCCTCGGCTGGGCATCTGGCTTTGGTGTAATCGCGAACTACACGATACAGGACTTTTCTGGTGGCTCTGTCGTAGACACGACATCCGGTCGCGGCGCGAACGTACTTGGAGATGTCAGTATTCCACGCGGATTGCTGGATTTCTCTGAAAACGCTTACAACCTGACTGCATACTACGAAAAATACGGTCTGTCGGCGCGAGCACGATACACTTGGCGTGAAGGCTTCCGGACGCAAGACTTCGGTGGCGGGGCCAACACATCGGGTAGCTCAACATTCAGCTTCCCAGTCAACACGCTCGATCGTGGTCAGCTGAACGCAAGCGTCAGCTACCAGGTTAATGAGAATTTCAGTGTCGGCATTGAAGCTGTGAATCTCACAGAAGAAGAGATTGTTCAGCGATGCGTTAGCGAGACAGGTCCAACCTGCTTCGTTGGCTACCCAGATCGTCGCGTTACGTTTGGCGGCAGCTACACGTTCTAGACGAAACCACAGCAACTTCGGTTGCTACAATTATCCTCCAACTAAAACGCCTCACTAAAGTGAGGCGTTTTTTTGTGTTCAAGGCTGTCGGGAAAATGGGATGGCGTGCGCATTAGCGCGCCAACCAGCCACCATCGACCGCGAGCGTTGTGCCGTGGATGTAATCCGCAGCGTTGGACGCGAGAAAGACCGCCGCTCCACCCAATTCGGCCGGCTGCCCCCAACGACCCGCAGGAATACGCCCGAGGATTTCGGCGCTACGTTGCGGATCAGATTGCAGAGCAGCCGTGTTGTTCGTCGCAAAATATCCTGGCGCGATTGCGTTAACATTGATGCGTTTGCTTGCCCATTCATTCGCAAGCGCACGAGTGAGTCCCATCAAACCAGATTTCGACGCCGTATAAGAGGGCACACGAATTCCGCCCTGATATGAGAGCATCGATGCAATATTGATTATCTTTCCGTCTTGGGCAGCATCAACACATCCACGAGCAAACGCCTGGCTCAAAAAGAAAACGGTCCGAAGATTCACGTTTAATACACTGTCCCATTCGTCGACCGTAAAATCGATCGCATCATTGCGCTCAATGATGCCCGCATTATTGACCAGAATATCTGCGCCGCCCAGCTCTTCGCGCGTTCGATCGATAACGTCCTTGACGGGCGCAAGTTCCGACAGATCGGCTTGAACTGACAGACTTCTGCCCCCCAGCGCCTCAATCTTCGAGACCGTTTCATCCGGCGCTGACCGCCCCACCAACGAGATTGCAGCGCCCGCTTCTGCCAAAGCTAACGCAATACCTTGCCCGAGGCCCGTATTCGCACCTGTGACGATCGCGACTTTTCCGCTGAGATCAAACATGTTGCTCATGACATCTCATCCTGCTTTAGAATTAAGTGTCTCAGCGCGCGCTAGGACGCCAAAACCGATTTCAGATAATCTGACATGGCCTCGTCTTGCGAGTTGGCGAAGAAGTATTCTTCAAACTTTTCGCCGGAGATCGCCGCTTTTAGCAGGTCCTGGTCGACCGACTTCAAAACCGTCAGCATATCGTGACAAGCCGCGTCTTTGACGGCACTGAGAATACCCCGGTTCTTGGCCATGATCGCCGCGCGCTCTTTGGGGTAACCAACGCCACGTTCCACTTCGAAGAGCTTTCTATAACAATCTTGCAGATTGAGCTCAGCCGCCCACCCAAAGCCTTTGGCATAGGGCATTGAGATCGCGTTGCCATCATTGATTTGGCCGAACAAGAATGCATCGGTTGGATCAATCACCAGTCCGCAAATGACACCCGGCATAGCATTGCAGCCAAGCATTGATCCCATTCCGGTCCCGCACCCTGTCACCACAAAATCTGCGGCTTTCGAGTTCAAAAGAATGCCTGCGAGAAGTCCATTCATAATGTAAGTCAGCTGCGCCTCATCCTCTGGACCGTACATGCCATAATGGAAAACGGAATGGCCCAGCGGATCGGCGACGGTCTTTAGCGCGTCATGCACAACTTCGCTTTTTGCGGCCTGGCTATTCTCAATAATGAGTGCAATTTTCATTGGGTCATTCCTCACGTTCATCGGGCACGAAATAGGTCTCTTTGAAATCAATCGATCTCACAACATTAGGTAACCGGTGTCATACCATGGGCATAATAGGCATTCAACCGGCGCCTTTAATTAAATGATCGCGTCGATTCTCGCACAATGATTTCCGGAAGAAAGCTCCTATTTTCAGTGGCTTCCACTCCCTTCATAAGGCGCAAAAGCGAAATCGCGGCCTCCGCTCCCATATCGCGAATGGGCAACCGAACAGTCGTCAACGCTGGCGCGATACGTGAGGCCATCGGCGTATCATCGAACCCGACAATAGAAAGGTCATGCGGAATCGAGAGTCCTAGCTTGCGTGCAGATGTGTAAATACCGATCGCCATTTCATCGTTACCGGCGAAGATGGCCGTCGGACGGTTGGCGAGAGAGAGAAGTTTATTAGCTGCGCGGACGCCAGATTCGAATGTGTAGCCGGCCTCAACCGTGAGCGCCTCTTCAAGCTCAAGACCAAACTCACTCAATCCTACCCGGAACCCTGCGAGGCGTTCATGCGCTGAGCGAAATGATTTTGGACCATGAACGTGCGCAATGCGCTTATGACCCAGACTTGCCAAGTGTCTCGCGGCTTGCGTTGCCCCATCCGCATCATGAGTGCGGACCATGTGTTCTGGAGCATCTAAGTCGCGCGAAGCAATGCGCACATAAGGACAGGATTGCTGTCTGAACATCTGACAAAATGCTTCATCCTCTGATACAGACGGGGGCATGATCACGCCCGCCGGTCGATGCCGCTCGACAAAACGCGTCATCTTCTCCAAAGCGTCTGGGGCGCTCCGATCGACCGGATGAAGGACCAATTGATAGTCCGTTCCTTCCAATTTATCGAGAATACCGCGTTGCATATTCACGACATATTGCGGGCTTGGATTGTCATATGCGAGTGCGATCAAAAAAGATCGCCGAAACGCCAATGCTCGCGCTTGTGGATCGGGCGCATAGCCCTGTTCCGCTATGATTTTTTTGACGTTTGCTCGGGTCTCAGCACGAACGAGTGGATGATCATTCAAAACTCTCGAGACTGTCTTTTTCGAGACATTTGCCAGTCGTGCAATATCATTGATCGTGACGTTAGCACGGCCAAAGGCTCCCCCATTGGTACGTCCAGCATCAGCTTTTTTTGACTGTTTTTCTGGCATCTAGGCTCCTGAGACGATGACGTCATCTTGGCGAGGTATAGCACTACGATATGAATCTCAGGTCAAACCAGTTAGTTTATGCGATAAACTCAGCCTTAGTCCGTTAGCGCCACGATGTTGATATCGATCTCACCAACATTGCCAAATATCACCTTAGAGCTTTGCCCAACTGAGACGTCATGGATGCCCGTGAGCGCACCGGATGACACGCGCAATCCTTTTGGTATGGAGCGCCCACGACGCTTGAGATTCCCCACCAGGAACGCCGCGGCCCCCATCGGGCCTGCCGGGGGCGCCGGCGGACACGCGCCACCAACCAAATCGCCCTCTACAAAAGTTTTCACCTCGATCGAAGAGAGTTTGGCTGGCGACCAATCTTTGATCATGCGCCCGACAATCATGCCATGATTGTTCCCAAAATCACTGATCACAGCAAGCGGACCAATCACATTGATGTCTGGCATCGGGCTGCTGGCGATCTCTACGCCGATATAGCACGCCTCAACATACGGAACGATTTGCTCCGCCGTCGGTGTCGCTGTGCCAAGATCATCAAGATCGCCAAACTCTAGAATGATCTCGGCCTCCACCGCAGCGAACCCACCGCGAAAGACCGGCATGTCCAACGGCGCGTCATCTGCAATTTTTTGGCGTTTGGAATAAATCGGGCCTGTCACCCAGTCTTGGCCGAGCACAGGGCGCAGATGAGGCGGTATTCCCCCAACTTTCCAGGCGACGACCTCATCATTCCACAGTGCGATTGATCGATCCTGAACCGCATAAGCTTCGTCTAAATCTGCGGGGAGTTCGCCAGGAAAAGTAGGCAGTATACGCCGATCCCAACGCGCGTTGACCAGAGCATCGGAAATGCGCGCGATCCGTGCTTCACGAACCGTATTCTCATGCTGGATGGAACTCATATCAGATCCATTCTCAAAAAAATGACACCGGTTACTTAGCAAATTATCGTCATGGCGCAACAAAAACTCTCAATTTGGCGCAATTTCCTCATCTATTCGTCCACTTCTGATGCGGTTTAGATAGAATTGATTGCCAAAATGACACCGGTCACCTATTTATTTGGAGATCGACTCGAAGGCACGAGCAAGCGCATGCGTGGGAGGAAGATAAATGACGATCGGGCGAACGACTCAACGAGAGTATCCACAAACTGTGTGTATAAAATTTGCAGCAAAAGTGATCGCATCTGCTATGGTTTTCGCCCTGCCCGCGTGTTCCTCGCTTTCAGCCGCCAATGCGGACGACTCGTTCCTGAATTCAGATACCGCTTCTAAGCTGCCGGACTTTTCGTTTGCCGGTTATGAATTTGGACTGGGGGAAATCCCTTCCACGCGCGGAGAGATTATCGAAGCGACGGAATTCGGCGTGATCGCGGATGACGGATTGGACGATTCCGCTGCTTTCCGGGACGCACTTGATGCCGCCCACGCTGCGAAGGGACCGGTAACGTTACAACTGCCCAGTGGTAGGATTGAAATATCAGAGGTCCTTCCTATCACACGCAGCGACTTCATCTTGCGAGGCATGGGCGCCGGCACGGGCGGCACCGAGATCCACTTTCCGCGTCCGCTTCAAGGCATCGATCAATCTACGCGGCTCGAGGAGTTGCGTACTTATCTCAGAAAGTACGAAAAGCGCCAAAGAGAGCCATCGCGCAATATCGACGAGCTTTTTTCGGAGTATTCCTGGACTGGCGGGTTCATCTGGATTCAAAAACCTGATACGCGCGCCGCCGCATATCTTGAAGAGTACGATCCTGAAATCACCCCTCTATCTACGATCACAGCGGGCAAACGCGGGGAAAGGTCTGTTGAAGCAACATCCGTCAAACGACTTAATGTGGGCGACGCTGTCCAAATTCACTGGTTCAATCGGTCTGGCGAGACCGGTCCGCTTCTAAATGAAATTTACGGCGACACTGATCTCGCCATCGGATCACACCACTGGACATTCGTTGACCGGCCTTTGGTTCGACAAACGACACGGATTGTCAGCATTTCCGGCAACCGCGTCGAAATTGGCGACCCGCTTTTACACGACATTTCAGACGAAATCCCCGCGCAGTTCTCGGAGTGGGACCATATTGAACAAGTGGGGCTTGAAGACTTTTCTTTGTCCTTTCCCGACAGCCCCTATTTCGGGCATCACCTCGAACGAGGATATAATGGCATTTACGTTACAAGTACGATTGATGGCTGGGTACGCGATGTCCGCTTCAAGAATGCTGACAGCGGAATTCTTACCTATAATAGCGCGAACTTAACGATCGAAAACATTCGCTCGGAAGGCGATCGGCCGGCGCATTATGCGGTTCATTTGGGCAACGTGCACAATGTGCTCGTGCGCAATCTGATTGTTGAGAACCCTGTAATTCACTCGCTCACATTCAACACACAATCGACAAAAAGCGTGTATCAAAACGCAACCGTGATGAACGCTTCCGTGCTCGATCAGCATGCCGGTGCCAACCATCAAAATTTATTCGACAATGTCACACTATACATCCGACCTCAGAGACGCGACGGACGCCCCTTTTATCCCATTTGGAACGGCAGCGGCGCTCCATATTGGCAACCAGGCCATGGCCGGTTTAATACAACTTGGAACCTAAATGTCATTGTCGAGGACGGCGCGCGCCGAGAAGAAATCGTTACGCTTGATGGTCTCGCCGAAGGTCCTGAGGCATTTATTATTGGCGTGCACGGCAACCGAACGTTCGAAGTGGACTATCGCCCACATCCCAGAGTTTTAAATGTGAATGAGCAACCCGAAGTTCGTTCGCTTTATGAGTGGCAGCTGACAAAACGGCGGATGCGGTAAAGACTTGGCAAGCAGTGAGGCAGCGATGGGATTTGCCTTTTTGACAGCACCAAAAAAAAACCTTCCTAGAAAACAACTAACTCTCCCCCCATGACGCCTTCTTTCGATAAATCGTTGAAGGGTTGATCTGCAGCTGTTTCGCGGCCGCAACGATGTTACCGCGGCACAGGGCGATCGCGCGTTCAATGGCTCTTTTCTCTGTGACCCAAAGCGGCTCAACGCCATAGTCTGGCTCAGTCGACATCTCCGATCGAACAACCGTTGCTGATTGAACTGGAGGTTGCTGTGTCGGCGTGGACGCCGCAGCGCTTTGCGGAGACGGCATATCAGATCTAGTAATCTCACCCCCGGTTTTCAGCACAACCACTTGTCGCACGAGGTTTTCAAGTTCGCGGACGTTGCCGGGCCATGCGTGAGATACCATCCATTCTTCAGCATCCCGTGTGAAGCCGTCGAACGCTTTGCCCTCCTCGTCGGCGTAACGCGCCAGAAATCGCTCTGCGAGCAAGAGAATATCAGCCCCACGATCCCGCAGAGGCGGCAAGGCGACTGGGATCACATGCAAGCGATAGTACAGGTCTTCTCTCAGCCTGCCAGTACGCACTGCCTCAAGCGCATCACGATTGGTCGCGGCGACAATCCGAATGTTGGATTTGCGGGTCACGCTGTCGCCTACGCGTTGATATTCCCCGAGTTGCAAAAATCGCAGAAGCTTCGGCTGCAGCTCGATTGGCATTTCGCCGAGCTCATCCAGGAAGAGCGTACCGCCTTCCGCGAGTTCTGCCGCGCCGGCGCGATCTGAAGTGGCGCCCGTGAACGCTCCTTTGACGTGACCGAAAATTTCGCTCTCGATCAAATCGCGCGGGATGGCGCCGCAATTGATGGCCACAAACTTTGCTTTGCGTCTTGGGCTGAGATCGTGCACGGCGCGTGCGATGAGTTCTTTACCTGTGCCAGTTTCGCCAGTCACAAACACACTGGCTTTGGACGGCGCCGCGGCTTCGATCGATTTGAACACGCCCTGCATCACCAGAGACTTGCCGATGATGCCGCAAAAGTCCGAACGGTTTGAGACCGGTTCGATCGCTTTCACGACCTCTTTGAGTTGAAAATTCTCGACCGCATTTTCCGCGGTTGTACGCAAACGGTCTTTTGTGGTCGGCTTGACGATGAAATCGACTGCGCCGCGCCGCATGGCGTCAACGGCGACAGACATAGACCCATTCGCTGTAATCACGACGATCGGGCAATTGATCGATTCTGTTGTCCAGCGATCGAGAAGGTCTAGACCATTCGCATCTGGCAGTTTCAGATCGAGCAGAATACAATCTGGCGTCTTCGCCTCAACAGCAGATATCGCTTTCGCGCCTGTGTCTGCGATTGAAATTTCGCTGAACTCATGTCGCAAGTGAGCTTGATACGTGCGCGCCAAGGATGGCGTGTCTTCTACGATCAGAAGGTGTCCCAGGTCTGGCATGACTAGGCTCCCAGATAGTCTTTATTGAGCGCGTCCGTCACCGCGCTCGCTTCACTCTCGATGCTGGCCATTAATGGCGCAAACCGGTCACTCTTCCCTATCTTCGCCATTTGCTCCAGCTCTGCAGCAAGACGGCTGAGCTCAGTAGCACCGATATTTGACGCGGCGCCCTTCAAAGAATGCGCATGATGTTCCAACTCGTGTTCGGTTGATGTCCTCAGGCCCGGAATGCGCCAGGTCAATTCATCCAAGAAGATCTTTCCGATTTCGGCAAAGGTCTCCAAATCGCCTTCCCAGACCTCATCAATCGCATCTTTGTCGAGGGCGTTCATCGTGGCCTCCTTTTTTGTCTTTTGAGTCGGTTGCGAAGCGGACGTAAGCCACTTCTCAAGTTCGGCGCGAATGGCTTTGGGGCGCACAGGTTTGGTGATGTAGCCAGAGAAGCCGATTTGAAAGGCACGGTCCCGGTCGCCTTTCAATGCATGCGCGGTCATCGCCACAATCGGCGCGGTATAGCCGCGTTGGCGCAGTATCCGAGTGGCTTCCAACCCATCCAAATTCGGCATCGATACGTCCATCAAGACCACATCGAAATCACTCTCGAGCGCGGCTTCGACGGCAGCTGCCCCATCTAGGACGTGCTCATATGAGAGGCCCAAGCGATCAAGCATTTTCTTGGCAACCATGGCATTGGTTTCAGAGTCTTCTGCGATGAGAATATGCCCACTCAGAGTCTCGGGCTCGACCGACCGATCTCCGACGGTTTCGGCGCTTGGCTCCGCCAATGCGACTGGAACTTTGAAGGTAAAGGTTGAGCCCACGCCCGGCTCGCTGCTGACGGAAATGGACCCATCCATAATGTCTGAGAGTTCCTTACAGATCGCCAGGCCTAACCCGGCCCCTCGGTGAGATTTCGAGTGCGATGAGTCGGCTTGTTTGAAGCGATCAAAAAGGACGGCCTGATCCTGTTTGGAGATGCCGATCCCAGTATCACGAACTTCCAAAACGAGATGATCTTGATCTTCGCTTTGCTGGACGTCGATGTTCACCGCAACGACGCCGCGCGGGGTGAACTTGATCGCATTGCCGACCAGATTGATCAGGACCTGACGGATCTTGCCAACGTCAGAACTGAGCCGACACCCCGATGTATTTATATCGGTGGAAAGCATGATACCCTTTTTTTCAGCAAGCGGATTGAAGACTTCTGACACGATTGTGGAGAGTTCCACGGGGTCGAACGTCGAAACCTCCAGATCAACTTCACCCGCTTCGATCCGCGAGAGATCGAGCAAGTCATCAATCAAAGTCAAAAGCGTCTCTGCAGATCGTTCGGCAGCCTTGACCAGGTTAGACGTTTGCTCACCGACGCTGGCATCATCGATCAAGGACAAAGAGCCAATCACACCATTCAACGGCGTGCGCATCTCATGAGACATATTGGCGAGGAAATCGGACTTCGCGATATTGGCTTTTTCCGCCGCATCTTTGGAGTCGCGCAATTGCTGTTCTTTGGCCAACCGGTCTGAGATATCCCGGATAACGCCATAGTAGAGGGCACCGTCTGCGCTCTCAATGCGACGACCAAGCAGCTCGGTCGGTACGCGCTCTTGCTTGGCGTTCAAAAACTCGATCTGAATTCGAACTGTTTCGCCAGCTCCAGCTGTGCTCATCCCGGAAAGCGCCTGGGCAAGATTATCAGGCGCGACGAAATCAATCGCCGGCTTCTTCAGCATTTCGTCTTTACTGTACCCCGCGAGCTGACAGGCAAGGTCATTCGCATCCAGGAGTTCGCCGCGCGAATTGATCACGACGATCGCATCTGGCGACAGCTCAAACAGACTTTGAAATCGCTCTTCCGACGCCCGCAATTGTTCCTGCGCAGCTTTCGCTTCGGTAATGTCACGCAAATAGGCCGAGAAGAAAGTCGTGCCGCCAAACTCCACGGGTGAGATGGCGAGTTCAACCAACAGATCATCTCCGGCTTTATTTGTCGCCGGCACTTCCACGCGCTTGTTCAGCACCGCGTGCTCACCGGTCTTCAGATAGTGCATTAAACCGTTATGGTGAGCATCGCGTAGACTTTCGGGTATAACCAAATCCGCCAACGTCGCGCCAACGGCCTCGTCCCGCGAATAACCAAAGACGTGTTCCGCGGCAGGGTTAAACTCAACAACAAGCCCCTCCTCATCCATCATGATGATACAATCGAGCGCGGCATCGATCACGGCGTTTCGCAGCGCGGTATCGCGCTCTATAGCAACCAGTGTATTTTTGGCATCAGCCATAATCGGGGCTCCGTCGCGCTCAAGCGCGTTTTTATCTTCGTTTCTCGTCATTGCCTTGCCTGTTTGCATTTTGCTTTGGCATTGCAATTTTCGAGTCTAACTCGCCCGACTATTTTTTTTGTTTTGTTTCAGACATCTAACATCCGAACAAAGCGTTCTATCTCTATTATGATTGCATTATGCCACATGAATATTTGCAAAATGCAAATGAGAGTACTGCAAATTGCAGCACTCCTTTAGGATCAATATGCGCCGCGCGCCGTCAAAACCGCCATCGGGGTGCGAAGCAGGATACCGATATCCATAAAAATGGTACGCTTCTGAAGGTAAGCCACGTCAAGCACAACCTGTCGATCGAATGCGAGATCGGCGCGTCCCATAATTTGCCAAAAGCACGTAATGCCTGGCTTTCCACGCAGGCGACGGCGTTCAACGATTGAGTATTTTTCGACCTCAACAGGCAGCGCTGGGCGCGGTCCAACCAAAGACATGTCGCCCCTGAAGACATTCCAGAGCTGCGGGAGTTCATCAATTGAGAATTTGCGAATGAACTGACCAACTCGCGTGATCCTTGGATCGCGCTTTAGCTTAAACGTGACGCCATCGTCGCGGTCATGTTTCTGTTGGCTTAGCTGGGCTTGCGATGGTCCATCGATGCGCATGGAGCGAAACTTGAAGATCTCAAATTCGGCACCATTCTCACCAACCCGGATTTGGCGATAAAGAGCAGGCCCACTGCTCTCCAGGCGAACCGCCAGCGCTGTACCGAGCAGAAGCGGAGACAAAATCAACAAGCCGGCTGCTGACGCTGATATGTCCATGGCACGGGCCAATGCTCGGTCAATCGACTGAACGATTGTCCGCTTTCGGCGGCCGAGTGCATATTTCGCGGCATTGAGCGTGAACGTGACATTGCCGACGAGATAGCGCTGCCACATACGGCGTGGCTCGCACTTCAAACGATAGAGCCATTCTGTACCCGACTTGCGCATCCATTTTGGAGCACGCGGAATGCGACCAGAGACGAAATCCAGTAGCCCGCCAACGCCAAGAACAACCGGCGCGTGGAGACGGTGCCGCACACGCGCGATCCATGTGTCTTGTGAGGGGACGCCGAACGCCACAAACACGACGCGAGCGCCAGACGCGTTGATCTTCGCGATCACGTCATCTTCTTCGCGCGGACTGAAATAGCCATGATGCGTGCCTGCGACCTCCAGGTTCGGACAGTCAGTCACAGTGTTTAGTGCGGCCGCTTCCGCGACGCCGTCACGCCCCCCCAGGAAGAAGACTGGGATTTTGCGAAACGCGAGACAACGACAGAGAGGGCCAAATAGATCCGTGCCGTTTAGATTTTCACCGAGAGTCTGGCGGTCCATTTTCGCAGCGAGCGCAATGCCAGAACCGTCCGGGAGCAAAGCATCGACATTTTCCAGCGTGTCCCGATACTGCCAGTCTTTTCGAGCGACGTTCGCGCAGTGTGCATTCAGAAAAGCGATCTGCGTCGGCGTGCGCGATTGAGCGCGATCGGCGATCCAATAAACGGTTTCCGCCATGCCCGCATTGACCACGTCATAGCCCAAAATGGTCTCTGTCTTAAGCGTTCTTTTCGGGCCGACATTTGGACGGCGCGACTGGACGGAGCCGGGGCTCATCGATGGACGAGATGGAAGGGTTTGCATTGCGGCACTCCTGCGTTCGAAATTACACAGGGTCAGTCGCAGGATGCGTTCCGAGCGCCGGGACGTATAATTAAATACAATAAATACAACGCTCTAAAGTCTTGTTTCTTTGATCTCGACGTTGCTGGAACATGCAATTCGCAGCAGGGCTTCAATGCAAAATGCAAGTCGTTTCGCAATCTGCAAATTGCAAAATCTCCTGTGCCAACCGATAAATGACAACAAATACAAAGCACTAAGGGAATTGCGCGCCGGCACGTAAAACCGCCCCGATTCTTGAACCTCTTCTTTCGCATCTTTCGAGGAGAGGTCGAATGTTTCTGACCGTATCAAAGTCATTATATGCGAAAGCCACATCAATCGCTGGGCACAAGCTCAGCCGCAACGTTGGTTGGCTTACAGGCGCTGAGTTCATCAGTCGCTTTGGCCGGATCATTGCGGCGATCATTCTGGCAAGACAACTTGATGCTGTCGCCTTCGGGATCGCCGCGATCGCATTAACGATCTTCGAAATCACCCGCGTGTTTACAGAGAACGGCATCGGCGCAGCGGTCGTTCGCGCGCGGGCCGACAACTATGACCGCATAGCAAACACCGCACACCGCCTGATGTGGGGTGTCTGTTTGACCTTGGCTATTGTGCAGATTGCCGCCGGTCTGGTTGTCGAGTGGATCCTGCCTGGACGCCAAGCTGGCGCGATGGCTGCCATCCTCGGCCTTGTATTCTTGATCATGCCCTTCGGCGTCATGCACGCCTACGCATTGCTCCGCGCTGAGCGCATGAAAGAACTCGCTGCCATCAATACCGCTCAAGTGGCTAGCGATCATGCCCTGACCGCCATTCTGGCGATCCTGGGGTTTGGCGCTTGGGCAATTGTCCTGCCCAAATTGCTCACCGCACCGATTTGGTTGATCGGAATGCTGCGTACCCAAGCCTGGACTCGAAACGTTTCAGCTGGCTTCGCGCCAGTCGCTGGTATCTTGAAATTCTCCTGGCCGGTGCTCGGTTCTGAGTTGATGTGCGCGTGTCGTGATCAGTTCGACAAGTTTATCGTCTCTTTGATGTTCGGCGTCGAAGCGCTCGGTCTCTACTACTTTGCCTTCAATGCCGGGCTTGGCGTCTCAACCGCCCTCAACCGCGCCTTCTCAAACGCTGTCTACCCACACCTGTGCGCGGCGAAGGATCAGGTGAGTGCATACCGGAAAGCCCTGCGCAATCTCGGCATTCCATTCACACTCGTCTACGTCGTGCAAGCCGCCATGGCGCTGCTTTATGTGCCGATCGTATTCGGTGAGACCTGGGCCGCTGCCGCCCCACTCGTCGCGATCCTTTGCCTTGGCGGCCCCGCGAGATTACTGGTCGATGCCGCCCGTATGAAAGCCCGCGCAGAGGGCGAATCCGGCCGGGATTTCAGAACTTCCATCGGATTGACGGTCAGCGTTTTGCTCCCCTTTGCGCTCTGTGCGCAGCATGGCTTAGCCGCGGCTGCAGTGATTTCGGTCGCCTGCGCTTCTGTCTTCGCACTCGTAGTTACTCAAGTCAGCCTCCGCGCTGGAACGACCCCTCAAATCCCTACCGTTGGAGCGACATCATGATCCCCACCCCAACCGTCTCAATCATCATGCCTGCATTTAATGCCAGCGCGACTTTGGCCGCGAGTGTGCAAAGCGCACAGGCGCAAACTCTAGAAAATTGGGAACTGATCATCATTGATGATGGCTCCGAAGATGACACAGCGGAGGTCGCACTTTTGCTCGCCCGTTCGGATCCAAGGATTTGTGTTCTGCAGCGGCCAAACCGCGGACCTTCCGCCGCCAGAAATGCCGGCGCAAGCATCGCCCGCGCCGATATCCTGGCTTTCCTGGATGCCGACGATTTTTGGGCACCGCAGCGCTTGGCAGGAATGGTCAAAGCGTTTTGTATTCTGCCGAAAGCTGGCGTCTTATTCAGCCGCACCCGGTTCATCGACGCTGACACACTGAAGCCGGGCACGCTCACACCGCATTTTCCATATCTTGGCCCGACCGAATTGATGTCAGAGAATGCTTTGTGCAGCACATCTAACATTGTCTGCCGCAACGACACATTCCAGGCGACGGGCGGGTTCACAACTGGCCTCAACTATGCCGAAGATCAGGACTGGCTTTTGCGCGTGGCGCTTGATGCAAGATGGCATATTGTCGGACTCGATCATGAGTGGTTTTTCTATCGCTCCTCGGGGCAAAGCCAATCCGCGGATCTAAACGCGATGCGTGACGGCTGGCTGCGCATGGTCGGTCGCGCCTGTCTGGAGTTTCCTGAGATCGCGCCGGCGGCCGCGCGCCGCGCCTATGGCCCGATTCACCGACAGCTCGCCCGGCGGGCCCTGCGCATGGCAAAACCGCGCCTCGCGCTGAACTATTTGAGGCTCGCCTTGCAGCACGACCCAATGATGCTGGTACGGCAACCAAAACGCACCGGCCTCACCCTTGCCGGTTCCTTGCTGTCTCTCATCCCCAATCAAGCCCTGAAGGAGCTCGTCGCACGATGAAAACCCCTGTCGTTTCCGTGATTATGCCGGTCTATAATACGGCAAAATATGTCGAGGCCGCGATCGAGTCGGTCCTCTCTCAAACTTATGCCGACTTTGAACTGCTCATCATTGATGATCAGGGCCAAGACCATTCCATTGACCTTTGCCGCGCCTTTGATGATCCGCGTATCCGGATCATTTCGCAGCTCAATCGCGGGCTGGCCGGCGCGCGCAATACCGGCATCCGTAATGCACGTGGCCAATTTGTAGCGCTCTTGGATTCCGACGATTTGTGGGAGCCGAAGAAGCTCGAAAAGCATGTTGAACATTTACGTCGTGCCCCGCACATTGGCGTGAGTTATGCGGCGTCCGCTTTGATCGATGATGCGGGTAACCCCCTGCGCATCGTGCAGCGTCCGAAGCTGTGCAATATTGGTCCGCAGGACGTTTTCCTTCGTAATCCGATTGGAAATGGCTCAGCGCCGGTGCTTCGCCGCGCCGTGTTTGAAGATATTGCTTACCTCAATCACGAGCGCGATGAGCATGACTATTTCGATGACGCGTTTCGTCAGTCTGAGGATATCGAGTGTTGGTGTCGGATCGCCCTCACCACCAATTGGGGCTTCGAAGGCATTAAAGGCACTTATACCCGCTATCGCATCAATGAAGGCGGTCTGTCGGCCAATGTCGTCAAACAGTTCGCCACTTGGTCCCGCGTCAAAGACCGGGTCGCGCAGTTGGACCCGCACTTCGCCGCCCGTTGGGCGCCTCATGCAGAAGCGTTTCAGTTGCGCTATCTTGCGCGCCGCAGTGTGCGCATGGGGGAAGGCTCGCTCGCTTGGTCATTGATGAAAGATGCGTTGCAACTCTGCCCGCAAATCATCATTCGCGAACCAGCTAAGACGCTGACCACTTTAGCCGCGGCGAGCGTACTGCGTTTCTTGCCAAGTGCCTTCAATGCGCCCCTGCAAGCACTCATTCAAAAGGGGTAAGTGATGACTGCAAAAATCAAATTCACACATATCCTGGATGATCTCGCGATGGGCGGCGTGACGCGCGCTTTAAAGAATTTCGAGCATTCTTCCCTCACCTCTTTGGGTGAGCACACTCATGCGGATATCCGCGCACAGCAAGTTCGGGCAAGTGGACCGAATGATGTGGCGATCGTGCATTTCACTGCAAATTGGAAGAAACTTGGCTGGCTTTTGGATTTGCGTTTGCGCGGCGGGTTTTCCCGTATCATCCTGGTCGAACATTCCTATACCGAAGGATATGAAACCAGTGAGGTTGCGCCGAAACGTCGTTTTCGACAGATGCTTCGATTGGCGTACCGTCTGGTCGATCAAGTCGTCGCTGTTTCAAATACACAGCGCGACTGGATGATCGCTCATAAGCTTGCCGCTTCGGAAAAAATCATCGCCATTCCGCAATCCCGCATCTGCGATGACTTGCTGGCGATTACACCGTGCAAGCGTGACACTGGTCCCTTACAAATTCGCGCTTTTGGCCGGTTCCACAAACAAAAGGGATTCGATCTTTTGGTTAGAGCGATGGCACGCGTGCCGACCGAACTCGCGACGCTCAAGATTGCAGGTACCGGTCCGGATGCCGAGCGACTGAAAGCTCTTTCACGCGATCTCGAGAATGTCGAAATCTGCGCGCCGTTCGACACACCGACAGAGTTTATATCGGACGCTCATTTGGTCGCCATCCCGTCGCGCTGGGAAGCGTTTGGCTTGGTTGGCACCGAAGCGCGCGCGGCAGGCCGCCCCATCCTTGCCGCGCGCGTCGACGGATTATGCGATCAGCTGGACGAGGACGGGTTCGCACATACGCCGGGTAGCGTCTCAAGCATTGTTAGCGCCATCTATCGATCCGCAGCAGCAACCAACTTGACTGAACGCGGCCTGTCTTCGCGGGCCCGAGCTGCAGGTGAGTATGATCGAATGATCTCTCAATGGTGCGCACTGCTCAACCCGGCATGATCCGATGAAGACCCGCATCATCGGTATAGACATCGCCCGCGCCTTCGCGATTTTGCTCGTCACTTGGAAGCATAGCATGGCGAGTTTCGGCGCGCGCGGCGCCCTTCAGGGATGGGCGCATTATAGTCTTGAAATCTTGATGCAATTGGCGACGCCAATCTTCCTGATCTTGTTCGGAGCAATGCTCGAGCTTGTGTATCGTCCGAGATTTGAGCGAGGATTAAAACGAGAGACCGCCCGCAGATTATATAAGCGGTCCCTGCAGTGCTACGGCTATTACGTGCTCGCCATCATCGTGTTTTTCATAGTGATGGGAACCTATTCGACCATGTCGTTGCCGCTCGTGTTCACCGGATTCATAAGCGTGCCTTATTCCCACTTGCTAGCATTCTATACGGCTGCGCTCGCGCTCGCTCCATTCTTGATTTTGGCGCGTATTCGATTTGGTTTGGCTCGCCTAATCTGCGCGGCGCTATTGGTACACTTCGCGCATCCGATCTTCATGCAATTACCCCCCGCACCTGAACTATTTGGGCGGGACTATTTGCAGCACATGAGCGGTTTCATCTATGGCAAGGGCGTCGATTTTATTGGTCCGTCGCTCGTTCACGGCCTCTCTTTGGTATGTTTTGGAATGCTTTTTGGATACGGCCTGAAGCCCAACCGAACCGCTTTCGGCGCACTGCTAGTGTCGCCACGAGTTTCGTTCATCATGACCGGTGTCTGCATCGCCATCATCGGACTATGTTTCAACTGGCAAGCGCCCGCCGAAAATATAAAGCACCTCGTTGGCGCGGACCTTCGAATACACAGCCACCCACTATACTTTAGCATTGGCACGCTCGGTGCGATTGTCGTGACGTGGGTGTTCATTGCTTTGAACGATATTCTGCAGCTTGGGATTGGACGCAGTCTTCAAGTCTTTGGGCGCAGAAGTCTGTTCGCCTTTGGCATAGGCAACATCCTTGCCTATATCGCGCCAACTGAATTGGTAATTGCATTCGGACTATGGGGCAGCGTGCTGGCGCTATTCTCGCTCATCTGTGGGCTCACCCTGATCTACGATCAAGTCGAAAAGCACCAACTCATCAATCGTGTTTATTCCTCGCTACGATCAAATATCGGGGGCCTCCCAAAACAGATGAATTGATCTCCACCGCTAAGCCAGAGTTTGAGCCTTACCTACCTGCTGCAGCTCTCGCGCAGCGATGCCCATGACGAGCAGTCCCGGCCAGATCAGATAAGCGAGGATCTCCAGGTTCTCGCCGATCGAGTAGAACGACATGAGCAGCACCATTCCGAACGCAATGCGCCCGGCCTTAGATCGGGTCACCGCCAATAGCGCAAACTCGATCAAGCTCCACACAAGAGGGATGGCGAGCGCGATGGCGCCGACGGCGCCTTTCACAAACAGTAAGCCATACCAGGTATGGTGACTGCCAATCGGCATGTACTCGACCGCATGCGGGCCGCGCTCGACGATACCATGTCCCCAGATCGGCGCTTCCGTCCACCACCGCGTGATCGCGATATCACCGAGCAGTTCACGGACGCGGGTTGAGTCGGCCCGCATCGACTTCACCGAGTTCAGCGTGGCATCTATCCAGTCGAGTATGCTCTGCGCCATTGGCGTCAGCATGACCAATCCGAGCGTGGCCGTGAACCACATTAGCGGACGTTTGCTTTCACCAACTGCAATCACGACTGGCCAGATGAACATCGCAGCAGCGATTGCGAGGCGCGATTTGGATGTAACGATCATGGCGAATGCAGACACGATCCCCATCCATTTCCAAAAACGCCTTTTGTCCGACAACGCGAAAATCAGATACATGTTTCCGATCATGCCTGCGGCCGGCGACCAAGGCGTGAAATATCTCAGTCGTGTCGACCCATCCATTGGCTCGTATGAGTATAGTTGAACCGCAAAGAATTCTGGCCCAGGGCCACCGACCAATTTTAGCGGCGAAACGAACAGCCGCTCCGGCAATCCAACCGTTGGCGCAACAAGGAAAACAGGCGTCAGCAGCAATGTTCCTAACGCCACCCAACCCGCGGCACGAATGATCGTCTCGACCCGCACATTCATGCACGCCCCAATGAGGGGGAAGAGCGCGAGCAAGGCCCAGCCTTTGGCCCAACCAATTGTCGACTTAATCGTTTGCCCGAGGCCCATATTCTGATTCATATGCCCGACTTCTAGCGCCAACAGCATGACCAGCATGCCAAGGATCCAAACCCAGACACCGCTCGGAACCGCCGGGACGTGTCGCGTTTCAATAGCATCATCAGCGAGGTAATATCGCGCGCATAAGAGCCCGGTCAGTCCGACCCCCAGCACCGGTCCGAGCACGTACAAACCGCCGAACAAATAGACGAACCAGGTCGCCGCCAGGGCGAACGCGACTATAAGGTCTTCAGGAGCGCGCGTATGATGGGCAGTCTGATCCATAGCAGGGCCAATCCAATTGCGTAAAAGAGCATCCCGGCAATCATGCCGAGGGCGATGAATTTTTTAGACGGGGTCGCCGGCGAAGTCGGGCGGGCTGGCGCCTCGACAGTTTGGGTCAGCGGATAGGACGCAAACACATCTGTGCGGTTCGTATCGATCCGCGCCAACGCGGACGCGAAGACCGTCTCTGCGACTTGATGGTCACGCAACAACCCGTCCAGTTCCGTCGCCGGCACCGCCAGGAGTTCCACCCGCGCCTGTGTGTCGACAAGTTGGGTTTGTGTGGCGTCGCGGCGTTTCTCGACTCCCGCCAAGCCAACAGTCGCGGCGACCAGCTGCGCAATCAATGCTGAGCGCTCGCTGTGCGAGGTGTAATAGGCGCGGTCCAGTTCAGCGAAAGCTTCAAAGCCAATTAAGATCCGGCCACGGTCGAATATCCCAGCATTCAAGCCGGAGAGCTCACGGGTGGCAGCAATCACATCTGGATGGTTTGGGCCAAACATGTCTGTCAGCTCAGACCGCGTCGTCATTGCTTTCGATTGCGCTTCAAGCATCGCCTGAAATGCGCTGTCGGAGAGTAGCGCAAGAATATCAACCGCTTGATCTGCAGACACGCCGAGAATTCCGGAGAGACGCTTTACTTCGCTCAATGAGACCAAGCGCTCGGCTTCGGCGCGCTCTAATTCAATGCGCAGAGTTTCGGTCTGGCCGACCAGGTCGCGAAATTGCTCAACAGAAATCAAGCCGTGCTCAGTTTGGAAGGCAATAATCTTCGCTTGCGTTTCGCGAACTGCTTCTTCAAACCCGGCGAGTGTTTCGCGATAGGCGATCTCCCGCAGGGACTGTTCTTCAGACCGAAGTGCAGCCAGCTCTTGTTCAAACGCCATCAACCAAGTCTCGGCCAATGCGTGCGCAGCATCTGGGCTGTCCGCTTTGACGGAAACGTACATGAGCTTGGTTTGGTTGGCGAGTTTGATACTGGGTGCAGGCACTTCAGCCAATGGCAGGTCAAGCTCTCCCGCCACCCGGCCGCGCAATCGGTAAGACTGCAAAAGGCGTTTGTAATTTTCCGTTGGGCTAAGGCTTTGGCTGCCGAAAGGAGACGCCGTATTGCTGGTCGCTTGTCCAAGCGAGTCGAGATTGACCGACGCACTCGATCCGGCGCCAGGCAAAATAAGGGTGAACCCGCTGCTATATGTCTTGGGGGATAGCGTGAGGAACATCACTGCAAGGACACCGATCACAATCCAACCAGCGGCCAGAACCATAATGTATCGCAGGAACCGGCCTTGGCGCGGCCCGCCCTTTAAGAACGTCCAGGTCCGGGTCATCGAACAACCCCTCCAAACAGCGCCACGCTTAAGGCGGGAGAAACCGCTTCAGAGACCATGGCAATAACGTCGCGCGCATTGGTGGCGTGCGAGTCGTAACAAGCGATCGCATCATTGGGCAGCAACACAGGATTAAAATCATCCCGGTCGGCGCGGCGCACCAGATCTTCGATTGACCGCGCCACCACCTCGCTCTCGCCTGTAACCGGATTACGAGAGATGAGGACGCCCCACCGCCGCGCGTTCGTCGCTTGAATACCGCCAACGCAATTGGCTGAGACGAGACCTTGGAGGAAGCGCGTGCCATAAGGTAGCTTGGTTGAATAATCCCCAATCGCAGAAGCGGCATTGGACGCAGCCGGGCGGGTCAAATTAGACATATAGACTCGAATACCGGGCGGCGTAATGCGCGAAGGGCGCGCCAGCGACATTTGGAAACAACCGCGCGACGGCACATGTACACGGTCGCCTGCGACCAGCAGCGGATCATCTATGGGACCCCCGTCAATTGCACCCGTCATATCAAACACCCGGCGGCGCCCATTGCGGATCAACACGACGTTTCGGATATCAGCGTCGGGGCGTACACCAGCGGCAGCCGACAAGGCTTTACTCAAGCGCCGCTGCGTCGTGAAATCTCCAGACGCCTCAATTCTCGCTGAAGGATCTGAATTCACGCCACGCTCATTGATCAAAACGTCGCCCGTTTGGAATACCGCACCCGATATCGAGACCTGGATCGGCGCCCAATGCAGAACATCGATTGAAACTTGGACGAAGCTTGGCCGGAAGTAACCGCCGGATACGAGCAGGCGCGCAATCGTTTCTTCGAGTTGTGTCACGGTCGTACCAGCTGCAGGGATATCGCCGATGAATGGCAGGCGCAGATATCCGATCGGCGAAATCACAAAGTCGCCGTTAAAGCCTTCGCCGCGTACAATTTGCAGTTGGATTAGGTCACCCGGCGACAGCATAGCTGGCTCTTCGAATGCCGAGCCAAGACCAATAGCCACCGGCTGAGATGTAAGAGCGAGATCCATATCCTGGCAGCGCCCCAAATTTTGCGATGACGCAGCCGTAAACACCGCATTCTCTTTTGAGTCAGACATGGATTGGCGTTGCGACTGATAAGGTGCGTCATTGACACTGACCAGGTTTCGCGGACGCTCGAATGATCCGGCACAACCAGTCAAAGCGACAACCACAAGGATCGCCCCCCAACGAATGAGCTCTTGAACAAACTTAGTCATGAGCGCCATCCACCACGTTCAGCGAACGAAACACGGAGATTGCCCACGGGCAGTCCGTGCGAACGACTTTTAACGGGATGCCGTCAATAATCTTGGTTTTTACCTCAATCATCTCACTCGAGACAGAACCTGCCTCATTCAAAGCGCGATGAAAGCGCCCCTGGGCGGTTTCGTTGTCGATGGAAATATGAACGCTTGCCATGAAAGCCTCCTGTTTGAGCTTTCAGGGTTGCAAGATGCGAGTGTATTTTTTTATCTAATCATATCAATGGCTTGAGCTTCGCGGCCCATGGCAAGCTCTCAGAATGCAATTACATTTTTGCATTTTGCAAGACGCTTTTTGCGATTTCGCCGGGATGAAACGCGCGAACACATAAGCGAGGTAAGATGCTGCTCTTAAAAGAAAAGTGGCATGGAAAAGTGCTTTCCTGGTTCGTGTTGCGAGGTGCAATAGAATGCACGCAACTTGCATTGCATTACGCGGGATCGTCGCTGGGCGATGCTTCCTAAAGCCCCATGTCAAGCCGCCAATCACCGCCATATCACACCAAAAATCATACAATTACAGTGATTTCCGACATGGATGAAAAATTGCGTCGGATCACCTGCTTGCGGCCTTCATTCGTCGCGCCGAGAGCAAAAAGAAACTCGAAAAGGTGATTTATGAAGACACTCAAACTTATCACAGCCGCCGCTTTCACGGCTGGACTGCTTTTACCGATGACCGCTCACGCGGCACCGCAAAACGCAAAGCAATTCAAAAATGCGATGCAGAACGCGTCACAGGCGCGACTGAATCGAAATGGCAGCAACATTCTGCGATTTGATGCTGATCAGAATGCAACCATGACCGAAGTCGCTGCGCTGAACAGTTCTATTCGCGCCAATGGCGTCCACATCGATGATTCGCTGATTTCTAATCTCGACACGGAGCAGGACGCGACGGTGCGGCAAACAGCGATGACCAATTCCTCCATGGTCCTCAACTCCATCGATATGACTCGGGCGCGATCCGTCATGACGGAAATTGATCAAGACGCCACAGTCCGCAAAGTGTCGGCGGTGAATTCTTCGATCGCGGCGAACACGATCTCTATTCGCTAGGTCGTTGAAATGAAACGCGCAGATATCCCCACCACGATCCGAACTTTCTGGCTTGTTCCGCTCGCGCTCGCGACGTTAATCCTACCTGGGTTCGGTCACGCTCAGTCTGCGCGTTTCACTCTTATTGATGCCCGCAACGGCCTAACGCCTGAGGTTAAGCAAGCCTATGCAGACGCGGTCGGCGCGAACGCGACGGCGCCCATGGTCAAGAACCGCGTAAAGATCATCGCAAATCCCCGACATGGCGCAAACTTCGACCCAATCGATCTTCCCGCCCATGTTCGGCACGTGGATTTGGACATTTCTCTATTCCTGCAAGGCAGCATGCCCGCCTCTAAGCCAATCAATCTCAACCATCTGCGCTTGGCCAGGCGCGCGCCCAATCGCGTGTCTCAGAAGACAACCATACAAGGACGCTGAACCATGCGCTCATTACTTCTATCACTGAGCATACTCGCTGGGGGATGTGCTTCCGACATTTCGACCGATCGAACATCCGGAATGCGCTATTCACACGAGGCATTCAGCGTCGACACAGCTGCTGCTGAGGTTCATCAGTCTTTTGAACGAAAACTCGAACACGCAAGCACGCTGATTTCTGAGACCAGCCCAGAAGGCGCGCCGGTGACTCTGGTTTATGTTTTGAACACAATCAATCTCGTCGACACGCCGACCTCTTTCACCCGAGATATGGGTGGCCCCGAAGCGCCTACGGCGCGGATCGCGGCGGCTCAACAATATCGTGGTAGCGGCCTGCGTGTGATCGACCCGGATCATTTCTCAGCGGATATGCGCCTGGATTGCCAAAACGCGTCGAACGGAGCGCGCGTCTTTCAATTAAAAACTTATGTCAGTAATTATGACCCAAATGTCCGCCGCCGAAATCGGGGGGCCTCACCCTACGTCCAAGATGATGATCTCGGCTTCGACGTTTCCCATCAATCCGGCTCAGCCACGGATGTTTTCACCATCGAAACGGAACTCTCGGACTGTTACGGAAATGTCCTCCGCGCGCTATCGCCGGTTGTCGAAGTCTCATCCGTCACCGAAGGGCAATCCGTGTTCTTTTTCTCCGAGTTTTTAGGTATATATGGCAATCGGTCGCGTTACGTATCCACCAATTTAAACGGCGCTAAGAAACGCGCGATCGAACTCGTCGTGGCCGAAATTGGTATGTATGTGGCGGGCGTGCCGGATATTGAAATTGAACGAATATTTGCACCACGCAGCACCGTGCAATGAAAACGGCTACCCTCGACGAATGGCGCCATTTTCTCGCCGAATAAGAGGCCCGGCCCTTGACGATGCTGGGGGACGGGTTCGCACTGGAGCGACAGCTCTACACGCGTGCGACCCTGTCGTTTTCTAGCCTCCAATTTCATCGCGCATTCCAAGATACAAGCTCAGACAACAGATCAATAGCACAATCGTGAAGGGCAGCGCCGCGGCAATCGTTCCCGCTTGCAATGCCTCTAGTGCGGAAGTTCCACCGCCATAGAGGAGCGCAGAAGCCGTCAGGCCGAGCATGCAGGCCCAAAACACACGTTGGGCTATGGGAGCATCAGTTTTGCCGCCTGAGGTGATCGTATCGACAACGAGCGCGCCTGAGTCCGCGGACGTCACGATGAACACGATGAGCAAACCGATCGCGACGATCGACGTCACGCCGCCCCAAGGCAGCGCTGCCAACATCTGGAATAAAACGGTCGCTGAATTCGTTATGCCGCCCGACAGGTCGCCGATGCCGTTCTCGTACTGGAAAACGGCCGTTTCTCCGAAAGCTGAAAACCAGACGACACAAATGGCAAACGGCGCGAGCAAAACAACGGAGAAATATTCGCGAACGGTTCGGCCGCGAGATATGCGCGCGATGAACATGCCGACAAAAGGTGACCACGAAATCCACCAGGCCCAATAAAAGATCGTCCAATCATGGAACCAAGCGATGTCGTCACGTCCGACCCAATTTGTGAGGGCAGGTGTGTCGACGAAATAGGCAATCAAGTTTTCGCCCATGCCTGTAAAAATCAATGCCGTTGGACCGGCGATGAGAACGAAAAGTAACAAACAAAACGCAACCACCATGTTAATGTTGCTGAGGAGTTTGACGCCGCCGTCCAATCCGCGAACAACCGAAATCACCGCCAATCCGGTCATGGCTGCAATCAAGCCGATTTGAGTCCAAACATTGGGCTCGAAGTCGAACATATACCCAAGACCACTCGCCGCTTGCGTACCCCCGAGCCCGATTGTTGTCGCCAACCCGAAAATCGTGGAAACGACTGCAAACAGATCGATCACATGGCCCCACCATCCCCAAACGCGATCTCCTAATAACGGATAAAAGGCGGAGCGGATGGACAGCGGCAACCCCTTATTGTGCGCGAAGAAGCCGAGCGATAGCCCGACAACAGCATAGATGGCCCACGGCGCCAGGCCCCAATGGAACAGAGTTGCACTAAACGCGAGGCGGTCCGCTTCGGGAGACCCTGGTTCAGCGCCAAGGGGCATCCCAAACCAATCGGTGTGATACGCCAGAGGCTCAGCCGCCCCCCAAAACATAAATCCAATTCCCACACCGGCGGCGAAAAGCATGGCAATCCAAGAGTGTATTTTGTAGTCGGGGGTAGCATCTTGCCCCCCCAATCGAATGCGTCCGAGCGGCGATATCGCGAGTGCCATACAAAAACCGAACACAATGACGGGTGTCGCCGCGAACAACCAATCGAAGGATTGCAATGTATGCGCGCGCGCCGCACTGAGTATCTCGCCTGAAGCGGTCGGGAAGATCAGCGTCAGTCCGCCGAATAAAAGTACCAGGCTAGCCGCCAAGAAGAAAACCGGATTGTGGACGTCCAATCCGAGGACTTCGACATTGTCCTGACCGACTTCGTAATCAGTTTCATACTCGATCTCAGCGGCGGCAATGGATTCTGAATCCGGCATTATTCTCTTTCAAAATGTACGCTCAGCCCGTCATGCACGAATTGTGTTGATCTTCAAACTATTTGGCGCAGGCATATAGCGATTGCCCCTGCGCCATCGCGCTCGAGGTGCTGTATATTTGGCACATAATTCGGTTGAGTCATGATTTTGCTGCAGAATAGCAGCAGATAATCTTTCCATGATCGAACTATCTGTTAGGAAGCGGTCACCATCGAGCGGTCGCGAATCAAGTGTGCCCTGCGTAATTCGGCGTGGGCCTGCGTGACCGGAGCAACCCTCCGAGGGACACCATATGTATCGATTATTGAGTGGCGTATCGCTGATCGCCATGATGGGCCTTAATGGCATGAATGCTGTTGCACAGAATTCTGCTGAACCCGAAGTGAAACGCCTGCAGTCTGTCACTGTGACGGCAACGAAACGAGCGGAAAGCGCACAAAGCATTCCCGTCGCTGTCGACGCCATCGGCGAACAAGAACTAGAAGAACTGGGCGTCAAGAATTTCTCTGACTACCTGATCCAGCTGCCGGGTGTGACAGCGGGCGGCTCTGGTCCTGGCCAAAATTCTATCTACATTCGCGGCCTGGCCTCGACGACGCCTGCAGCGACCATCGCGGGCGTTGCAGGCCTTGCGCCTAATGTCTCGTTCTATCTGGACGAACAGCCATTGGCACAACCCGGGCGAAACTTGGACGTTTATGCCGCTGATCTTCAGCGTGTTGAAGTGTTGTCTGGCCCGCAAGGCACTTTATTCGGAGCAAGCTCCCAGGCCGGTACGGTTCGTCTTATTACCAACAAGCCTGATTTCTCTGGCGTTGCGGCGTCTCTGAAAGCGTCGACCTCTTTCACCGATGGCGGTGAAATGAGCAACAGCGTCGAAGCCATGTTTAACTTACCTGTTTCCGACAAACTCGCGCTGCGTGGTGTCGTCTATACTGACAATCAGGGCGGCTATATCGACAATGTCGGAGGTACAGTTTCAGTTGAGGAATCCGCGCGTTTCCGTCCAGCCGGCACGGTGCGCGATAATGGTCTGGCTGTTTCGCCTGGCCGCGCGGGCTTCCAAGCCGGTGCAGACTTGTCAGGTGTCACGTTCATACCCGCTAATAATAGCTCAATGGTCGAGAACGATTTCAACGATACGGTTTATGCAGGCTTCCGCTTGAGCGCGGCGTATGAATTCAATTCCGATTGGAGCTTGTTGGTTTCACACGCACAACAACAACTCGACACGGAAGGTGTGTTCTTCGCCGACCCCGAGCTAGATGATTATGACATTCAGAGGTTTTCTGACGACGACATTGAAGACACGTATCACAATACGAGTTGGACGCTGGAGGGCCGAATTGGAATGCTAGAAGCGCTTTATACGGGCGCTTATACAGACCGCACAACTGACCAAACCGTCGATTATACCGACTACCTTTTCGTCGGACAGTATCTTCCGTACTACATTTGCGATGGATCGGTGACGTATCCCGGCGCAGCAGTCCCGAGCGGCACTTGCCAGGCACCAGACCTGTTCGTCGACTCTTTGACCGAGCTGAAAGTCGAAACGCATGAGTTACGATTTAACACGCCGGCCGAGCACAGATTGCGGGCCACGTTTGGCGGCTTCTATTCCGACCTTGAATTGCTTGAGCGCAACGACTTCACCTATCCCGGGTCGCGTTTTGCGATTGGCTTTAATGGCGTCGCTGGCTTCCCCGACAACTATCCACTGACCAATACTGCGGTTACGGGTGAGATTGGCAGCGCTCAACCCGGATTCTTCAGTGATCCAGGACCATTTCCAGAAAGCGCCATTTTCCGCAACGATGTTTTACGCACTGACGAACAGCTCGGCCTGTTTGGCGAAGCAACATTCGACTTCAATGAGCAATTCGCGGTCACGTTCGGCGCGAGATGGTATGATATCGAAGTCGACCTAGAAGGCTCGGCGAACTCGTCCTTCTTCAATCTTGGACAAGCGACAGATCAGCAACGAGCGGGCACAAATATTTCGGCTCAGTTCGCGCCGAATAATCCATTTGGTGCGCCAGACACTGCCTCCACGGATGGTACCATCTACAAACTGACCGGTTCGTATACGCCGACGGACAATGTATTGCTCTATGCCACCTATTCGGAAGGGTTCCGACCCGGCTTGTTAAACCGGCCAGGCGGGCGCTCTAATCCAGCGGGCACATACACCGTTCCGTTTGCCGTCGATACGGACGATATTCAGAACTACGAAATCGGATGGAAAACCGAGCTCTTTGACAATTCTCTTCGGTTCAATGGCTCTGCGTTCTTCGTTGAGATTGAAGGCCTTCAGGCAACGATTTTCGATCCTTCCATCGTCAATCTCTTCTTCTCAGACAATGCGGCGAACGCTGAAATCTCCGGTATTGAAGGCGACTTCACCTGGGCGCCTTACTCTGTAGACGGCTTAACAGTGGCGGGCGCATTCTCCCTCCTCGATACGGAGATCACAGAAGTCCTTGTCCCCACGAACGACGTGCTTAAAGGCTCGGAACTCGCCTTTGCGCCAGCCTATCAAGGAAACATCCGCGTACGCTATGAATGGGATCTGGAACAGCAAGTCGGCGGATCGTCGCTGACCGCGCACATCATGCCTCAGATTGTGTTCTCTGATGACTCCGTCAGCGATATTGTCGAGATCAATAAAGGTGATGTTGATGGCTATGTTGTCTTGGGAGGCACCTTGGGCGTGACCGCCGATCAATGGTCGGCTGAATTGTTCGCGACCAATCTCACCAATGAGTATGCGGAGCTCAGCAATAGCTTCCAATTCGACCGGAACCGGGTCACGCCGATGCGACCTCGCACAATCGGGGTACGGGTCGGTTATGACTTTTAACCCCAATCGCGACCAATGATTGAAGGCAGCGTCTTGATCGCTCAAGACGCTGCCTCTTTATAGAACGCATCATGACCGAGACCGACGACGCCAGCCGCGCAGCCCGAATCAAGCGAGCCCAGTCAGACATGCAAGCGGGCCGGTTCGCAGCAGCCGCAGCGCTCGCCGAAGAGATGCTCGCGACGTCACCGACCGATCAAGAAGGGCTCTATCTCGCGGCCGTCGCAGCGCGTTATCTACATAATTTCTCGATGGCTTCAGATCATTTGAACGCACTTAAAAAGGCAGCCCCCGAATATGGTCGCGCCTATCAGGAAGAAGCTCATTTGTTTCTCGCCACGGGCGACAAGGAACGTGCCCTGAACGCGTACAAGCTGGCGACGCGGTACAATCCGGCGCTGGTCGCGAGCTGGAAAGCGCAGATCGATTTGTTTCGGGCACAGGGACAACAGCCAGACGCCGATGCCGCCGCCGCTCAACTTCACCGCGTCCAATCTCTCCCGCGTGTACTCTTGGCGGTGACCAATCATCTCTTTGAAGGACGTATTCTAAAGGCGGAGGAAATGGTTCGCACCTTCCTGCAGAGTCAGCCTCAGCATGTCGAAGGCATGCGACTGCTGGCGGATATCGGGTCGCGTCTAGGTGTGCATGAAGATGCTGACTTTCTGTTGGAGACCGCGATCGGTTTGGAGCCCGACAATATTCAATTGCGGATCGATTACATTCAGGTTTTGAGAAAGCGCCAAAAATACGCCGCTGCGCTCGCCCAAGCGAAAGCATTGTTGGAGCGAGATCCGAATAGTCCGGCCTTCCAGTCTCTATTTGCGATCGAGGCGATGCAAGCCGGGAACTATGAGGACGCGCTGCGAGCCTTTGACACGGTTCTCGAGAAACTCCCCGGAGACCCAGCCACGCTGACATCGCGCGGCCACGCACTCAAAACCTATGGCCGCTCCCAAGATGCAATTACATCTTATCAAGCGGCACTGCGATCAGACTCCCACAACGGGGATGCATGGTATGCGCTTGCTAATCTCAAGACGTATCGCTTCTCTGATGACGAGTTGGATCGCATGCAAGTCGCGCAGCAATCCCCGGACCTTAGCTTTATGTCGCGCGTTCACATCGCATTTGCGCTGGGCAAAGCTTTTGAGGATCGCGGGGATTACAAAGCTGCCTTCGCCAACTACGAAACCGGCAATGCGCTGAAGCAAAAACAAACGCGCTACACAACAGAACAAATGTTGGCTGAGTTTGAAGCGCAAAAAAAATACTGCTCAAAAGACGTTCTCGCAGCTCAAAATGGATTGGGGTGCCTCGCACTGGACCCGATTTTCATAGTTGGACTGCCGCGCGCCGGGTCGACGCTGATCGAGCAAATACTCGCCTCGCATAGCCAAGTCGACGGCACGCTGGAACTCCCGAATATCCTCTCTTTGGCGCATCGATTGCGCGGTCGAAACTTGATCAGCGACCGGGACCGCTATCCAAGAGTCCTCGCTGAACTCTCTACGGAAGAGCTCACGAAATTGGGAGAGACATATCTTGAGGACTCTCAGATCCACCGCAAAAGCGCGGCCTATTTCACGGACAAGATGCCGAACAATTTCCGACACATCGGATTGATCCAACTGATACTGCCAAATGCCAAAATTATCGATGCGCGGCGCGCGCCCCTTGATTGTTGCTGGTCAGGCTACAAGCAACTGTTCGCAGAAGGCCAGGAATTTACATATGGGCTCGACGAAATCGGGCATTACTATCGCGGATATGTTGATCTGATGGCGCATTGGGAAGCCGTATTGCCCAAGGGGCGTATTCTTCGCGTGCAGCATGAAGATGTTCTCGCGGACTTAGAGGGACAGGTCCGCCGCATTCTCGACTATTGTGAGCTTCCATTTGAGACTGCCTGCGTCGAGTTCCATAAGACAGAACGAGCGGTTCGCACGGCGAGTTCTGAACAAGTTCGACAACCGATCAATCGATCTGGACAAGATCAATGGAAGGCGTTTGAACCGTTTCTCGATCCATTGAAGAAGGCACTGGGTCCGTCGCTTCTCGGTGCCTGAGGAATTAGGACATGAGTGAAAGATCTGAAGAAGCCCTGATCGCGCTTCGGCAAATCCAACGACGTACGGAACAGGCGTCGAAGAAGCTCGCCGCGCAAGCGGGTCTTACGCCATCGCAACTATTGGTCATGCAGATTCTTTCAGAACGAGGCGAAATATCTGCTGGTGAAGTCTCGAACCTGACTCAACTCAAACATGCGACCATTACCAGTCTAGTCGATAAATTGGTCGCGCGCGGGTTGGCGACACGGAGGCGGTGCGAAGAAGATCGCCGGCGCGTTTGGCTAAAACTTTTGCCTGAAGGCGTGGCCGCGATCTCCTCTGCGCCGGATCTGCTTCAAGAAACCTTCGCGACCCGCTTTAAAAACTTGCCCGATTGGCACCAATCAATGCTTGTTTCTTCGCTCGAGAGAGTAGCAGCACTGTTAGACGCCGAAGACCTAGACGCCGCGCCCATCCTCGATATTGGCGCACTCGATGAACGCCCTTAAGGGACCGCCGAAAGAGGAACTTGACGGCCACGCGAGCGAAAGCAGAGGCACACAATCTAACCAATACGGCTAAAAACTTGCCGAATTGCGCTACTGTCAAGGCGTTCGCATTAGACCGATAGCATTCTGATGGAAGTTTCCATCGCGACGCCAATCCCCGCTTTTCACGAAAGCGGACATTGACGACACTCTGTTATGCACGGTCATGAGGAAAGCCGATGCCTAAGCCAGCGAACGCCGAAGCGCGTATCAACCCGCTAATCGAGGCAAATCAACTCGCCGGTTTCAGCATCAATATCCAGGTCCTGGCAGTCCTCATCAACTATAGACGGTTCATCGCGTTCCGTCGTCGGCGCGCTGCCACCGTCGACGGGGATCAGGAAGTAGCTGTAGGGCGGAAGGCTTGCGACGCTCACAGCGATGCGCCCGTCCGGTTGAACCGTCATTGTCGCCGTCCCGAGCAAGGGTAAGTCCTGGCTTGTATATTCGGTGGCGCTGATTTGCCTGAAGTCCTTGGACACGACCATATTGGGGCGGATTTTCAGGGTCATTGCGTGCGTCCATGGATCGAGCGCATAACCGCGTCCGCGGTCGATCCGAATACGCTTCCCAAGCGTGGAAATCGTATAATCACCATCAATCGGCAATGCCTCGGTCGGTGGAACCTGGGTTTCGTATTGAAGAAATGCATCCATCTGCGGAATGCCTGCGGCGGCGGCGAAGGCGTCGCCCATTGGACCGGCGGCGATGGCTTCCGTGCCGGCGCATCCTGCCGTCGTGAAGATGCCGAATGCCGCGATTCCGGCAGCCAGACTTACGCCTCGGTTTATTCTAAAGCTCATTTCCAAATCTCCCTCAAAATTGATTGGATGAGGGAAGCTTACGGATCCAAGGCATCGGGTATATGGGGGCGACTACCCAATCGCGACGGTCTGTTTCAAGCGCGCTGATCAAGATAAAAATGGGTATCAACCCCCATACCGTTTCTGACACGGTCTGCGATGTTCAATCCACATTATTAGCTTGTGGGGATCCCTTCGATGTTCAGTATGTCAACGCAGATCGCAATTTGCCTGAAGATCATCTTTCTTTGTCTCGCCGTATTCTGGATCGGCAATGGTACCGCTTCAGCCGGGTGCGGCGGAACCGACGAGAAAGCCTGCGCCGTCTGGAAGCCTGGGCCCCAATGTTCAGGTAATCTGACGAAATACAAAAAGTATTGCAGGAACTGGGGAAAACCTAACAAGAAGGCCTGGCCAGCATCGCGCATCGGCTTCAGATGCGGCAAAGGCTATGCGCCGTTGAGAGGCATATGCAAACCGTGTGGCAAGGCCCATGGTCAACCGGCCTGTGAAATTGGCCGGATTCCGTCGGGTTGCGGCAACGGTCTCGTGACTCGAAACAAGGTTTGTCATGCGTGCGGCGGGGCCAACCAGCAGGCCTGCCCAAAGATTGAATTCGGATATCCCTGCCGTGGTGAATTCGAACCAGACGATAATAATATTTGTCGGAGCTGCGGTGGCAATGGCGAGAAAGCCTGTCGCACACTCAAACCTGGAGACCAGTGCCGGGGCAGCCTGCAAAATTTTGGCGGAACCTGCCAACCCTGTGGCGGCGAGGACGAAAAAGCCTGTCCCATTCTGGCTGCGGGCACGGTCTGTGATAGCGGTCTTGGTCGGTTTGACGGCTATTGCAAGCCGTGTGGCAAGCTCGATCAACGCGCTTGCCCCGCGATAGAAGTTGGCCGTCAATGCGAAGAGTGGACGACCAAGCGCGATGGCATTTGCCGTCCATGCGGAACGGTCGAAACCGGCGCGTGCCGCGTCACGGATAAGGGCAAGGCCTGTCAGGATGGATTGCAATGGACCGTTTCGGGCGAATGCAAAATGACCGAAAAGGCCGCCCTGAAGGCTCAAGTGATCGCAGATTTTGAAGCCATGGGCACAGAGACCATTCAGTCGATGATCGACAGTGCAATCGCCCTGCGCGAGGACGAGGCCTATGTCGCCTCACTCGATGAAAGCGACGAAGACAGCCCACCCGCGCCGGCCGGTTTTAGTTGCCCAAACAACGTCCATCAGTCGTACACGGTTGGTGCGGTCGGTGGTGCGCAACTGGGGATCGGCGTTTCGGGCGAAGTCGGCGCGGCATTCCGCTGCGTATCGACACCGGGTATTGGGAATGACTCCAAATGGTACTCAGGCGGCGCAATCTCGTATGGTTTTCAAGCCAATGCTGAAGCCGGCGTCACGCTCGGCATGTGGCAGAGCGAGGTCAACCAGCTGCGAGGCAAAGTCCATGGTTGGACATTCGATGTGATCGAACTGGCGAGCCTGGCGAGCAAAACCTCAATTCGGGTTCCGAGCGCCAATATCAAAGGTGTGCCAGTCAAGCCGTCGATTGTTGTCGGTCTATGGTATGGTCGCAAAGACACGGACATGGATGGTCAGAGCAATTGGGATTTTGACTACCAGGGTATGACTTTAACCGTCACCGCTTTGGTTGGAGAAGGCATTGGTCCAGAATATGTTCGTGCCACCACGAATCAGGTTTGCGATTATGAAATGGGCTGCGCGATCGGGAATTGGTTCGAGGTCAATGATGACGACGCGCGGGTCTCCAACGGCGTCGCGATTAGCGTAAAGGAACGCACCGAAGACCATATCATCGTTGATGTATTCGAGGGCGGGGTCGCGCGCCGAGATGTGAAATTTGAGAGAGATACATGGCTCGACAAACGGGATTATAAGCGGGTTTCAAATGGCGAGGTCCAGGAACGCATCTGTTTCCGACAAAATTTTCGAACGCTTAGATTTATGGACGAAGATCGCAATTGCGACCGCGGTTTGAAGCTGATCATGCCAGGCGTTGATAAGGATGAAGACGAAGATCCATTCAATGACGGAACAATCACATCGGATCAGTCGAGCTCGTCGACCGAGCAGGCCAGTTCGGCGAGTGCGGCGGCGTTTGTCTCAGAGGGAGATTGGGAGATGAAAACCGCCCGCGGTTCAGTCCCATATACGATACGACGCGGAAACGGATTCATTCTGATGCGCAGCGCAGCGTCCGGCAAAGCCATCGTCTATACAAAAATCAGCGACACCGTGTATCGCAGCGACGCTGGCGCCCAGTTGAGTTTTGCGAACCCGAAGGCGGCCATTTGGCAAAGCGCTTCGGGCGGGGTGCGATATGCCGTGCAAATGCGCTAGGCACCCCGCATCGCGGCGATGCTTGCGACAGGCCTGATTTAGATCGAGCTTGAGGAATCGAGTAAGCCTTCTTTCAGAGCTTTTGCCATGAGCTCTGCTACGGAGGAGACATCGAGCTTTTGCATCAGGCTGGCACGATGCTTCTCAACCCTGCGTGGACTGATCCCTTGCAGGGCGGCTATTTCTTTTGTGGTTTTTCCGGACAGGACCAGATGCAGCGTTTGATGTTCGCGCGCGGTCAAGGTCACGACTTCATCCTGACCTTGCATCAAGGCCATACATTCAGGCGCGATGTAACGGCCACCCCGCAAGATGAGGGGCAGTTTCTCGTAAAGCAGCTTGTTCGAGCCCCCTTTTGCAAACATGCCGTCCACACCTGCGCTCACCAGCATGCTCAATACGCCGGGGGCCGTGACGGATGAGTAGACGACGACTTTGGTATCTGGGCTCCAGCGACGGACGTCTGTGTAGACTTCTGCGCCGCCGGACAAAGGCATGGTCAAATCGAGCAGCAACAGATCGGGTTGATGTTGTTTGACGGCGGCCAATGTTTCGAAACCGTTGGACGTCTCCGCGACGATGTCCAATGTCAGTAATTCAAACAGATCAGAGCGTTCAAGCGCAGCTCTCAAGCCGTCGCGCACGATATCGTGGTCGTCGGCGATCACCGCCGTGTAAGTGTCTGAAACCGACATGTTTTCTCCCTCAGAAAACTGTCTGACACACTCGAATTGGAAACAGAAGCGTTAGTTCGGATCTGCCACTGTCGGCAGGGATATCGAAACCCGGGTGCCGACGTCTGATTTCGTCCAGACTTGTAAGTCTATGCCGTATTTATCGGCCAGTTCTCTGACGATGGACAGACCTTGGCCGGTGCCGGACGATTGGCTGCCTTTTTCGCCATGCTCGAAGGCCCAATCCGCCGAACCGTCTTCAAAGCCTTTGCCATTATCGATCACATCCAGACGAATGCAGCCATCGCGTTGTCGTACGCCGAGCAGGATCTTATGAGCATCAGAATGCGTAATCGCGTTGGAAATCAAGTTACTGACAATTCGAATGAGGATAAGAGGCGGGACGCTGACCGTTGCGGACGAGTGCACAGTTTTGAACTCGATTCCCTTGTTCTGCGCTTCAGCGGCGAACAATTTGTCGAGCGTATCGAGTAGAACATTCACACCTAGCGTTTCTGCTTGAACGTCGCCATGCAACCCGGCTTCTGGCGATCGACCTCCTGCTTTAGAAAGGTCTGATGTTAGCTCATTCAAATGATCTAGTGCGCGTTCGAGGCGTTCAATCATAGGCGTACTTGTTTCATCGGAGCGCAGGGCATCTAATTCGGCGCGCATGGATGCAATGGGTTGGCGAATATCATGCGATGCGGTCGAGAGTTGTCGGGTGCGCGCATCTGCGACCACGCGGGCGCGCGCATATTGCTTCTCCATTTCCAACAGGTCTGCGCTGGTCTTTGCATCCTTTCTGGCTGCATCGACTGCACTGACAAGCGCCTGGTCGCGATCCTTGCGCATATCATTGAGTTCCAAAAGAACGGCCAGCATGGTGGGAAAGGCCACAATAACAAAGAAGATCCGCAGGATGGCTCCCTGTTCGATCCAAGCCCGGCCATCACTGACCACATATAAAAAGATAATGACCGCACTTGCGGTCAGAGCGAGCCCGGCTGTCAGCGCCGGGACGATGCGCCGTCGGGCATCATGCGTGCGCCAGGTGCTCGTTGCGACCATCATGCTGGCGATCATGACAATGATAGATGTGTTTGCAACGCCCATCCAAAGCGTGAAATCCTGCAACAGCCATAGGATCGGAATGGTCAGCGTCGAAGCCAGAGCCAGACCCCAAAGTATGGTCTTGATCCTTTTGGTCACTTTATCAGGATGATAGACCTGCGCGGCGGAAATGAACCCGATGGTGCAGGTCAGCTGACCGATCGAGAGCACGAAGGAATCGTTTAACGGGCGCCCCATGCCAGGAAGCACCCCAATCAAGCCATCTTCAAGCATCCAGATTGACAGTAACATGCCGACATTGAGCGCAGAGATATACAGCCCTGGTTGGTTCTTCACGGCGATATTTAAAAGCAGGAAGATGAGGACGATGGCGATAGCAAAACTATAAAACCCAATCGCCCACGGCGTATAAGCCGGAGATTGCGCAATAGATTGCGCCATCGCACTCGCCGTAAGCGCTGAGTAGGTCAGTGCGCTCGAAACGCAAAATATGAAGGTTCGGATCACGGCTTCGACCTGTTTCACAGCATTATATGACAACCGGTCTACCATTTTTTGAGGTTTTACAAATGGGTAGTAGCACCCATTACGATTAAGCGTGTGGTGTCGCAAATTGAGGTCATCGAATAGTCGATAAACCGCTCATTCCGAGCAAAGGGGAATAAGAAAGATGACCTATTTTGGATTGAAGACTGCTATGATTGGCGCGCTGGCTGTAACCGGAGTTCTGGCAACTCAAGCCACGCAACCCGCGCAGGCTGACTGGGATATCTGCAAAGATGTCCGCATTAAAGTCGTGAACAAGACAAATAAATCGATAAAGCTTGTTGATCTGGATTACATTGATATGCGCATTAACCGAAAGCGGTCAGAGAACATTTCAAATCGGGTCATTGAGAAGGACCAAAGCTACACCTGGACCCGAAATTTGGAGAAAGTGAAGAACACGAAAATCAAAATTCGGGCGCAATACCAGACCTTGAAAAGCAACGGTAAGTGGAAATGGAAACCGAAGAATAAGCTATCCGCAGAGAAGAAGTGTAGCGGGTCTCCAAGTTTTACGATCAATATCACATAGTTTGCCGCGTTCTTTTGAGCCGCCTGCTGAGAATTCAAGCAGGCGGCTGTTTGCGTTTGTCAGATCGCGTGGATAGCCCTCGGTCAGTTTTATGAACTGATATGATGAACGATTATCCGACCAAAGTCGGGGTGGTTTTGTTAGGCGTTATTCAGTTCAATTAGGGATCTCGCGCGGGAGCCAAATCAATGAAACATCATATCATGATCGCCTTGGGATTGCTCATGGCCGCGATCTTCTCTTTTCGGCTTGCCAACGCGCTGCTTTCACCGGGTCTCGGACTCTCGGAGCTGTATTTGTTTGGCGGAATCGTGATCGCAGCCGCGTTGATATTTGGCGGATTGCGAGACCGCCGCAGGATACGTGAGAGTGACCCGACACAAGAGCGTTAGACCAAAGTCGGTCTCCACAATGGCCAATCTCTGGTACACCCTGAAACTGCGGTAAATCTACCGTCCAAGATAATCAGGGAGGACCAAATCCGTGTCCGATAATAATCAAATAGATGCGAAAGGCTATTGGGCGGCCACGATCCGCCTGACTTTGACCTTGCTCGCCATCTGGTTTGCCGTCTCTTACGGGGCTGGCATACTTTTCCGGGATTTCCTGGATCAATTCTTTATTGGCGGTGCGCCGCTCGGCTTCTGGTTTGCGCAGCAAGGCTCAATCTATGTGTTTGTTGCGCTCATCTTCTATTATTGCTTCGCCATGGCGCGCCTTGAGCGCAAATACGGCGTGGAGGGCTAGAACAATGGACTGGACCCTGTTTTTCGTCATTACGACATTCGCGCTCTACATCGGCATCGCTATCTGGGCGCGCGCAGGCTCGACAGATGATTTCTACGTCGCGGGCCATGACGTTCACCCGACCGTCAACGGCATGGCCACGGCGGCTGACTGGATGTCAGCAGCCTCGTTCCTATCAATGGCAGGTTTGATTGCTTTCCTCGGCTATGGCGGCTCTGTCTATCTGATGGGATGGACTGGCGGGTATGTGCTGCTGGCAGTCTTGCTCGCGCCGTTCTTGCGTGAGTTTGGCAAGTTTACCGTGCCTGACTTTGTCGGCGACCGATATTATTCAGACGTCGCGCGCATCATTGCGGTCATCTGCGCGCTGTTCGTTTCGTTCACTTATATTGCCGGACAGATGAAAGGCGTCGGTGTGGCCTTTTCAGGCTTCCTCGGTGTCGATTTCAATGTTGGCATCGTGATCGGTATGGTCATCGTGTTCTTCTACGCCGTGCTCGGAGGGATGAAAGGAGTCACCTATACGCAAGTCGCGCAGTATTGCGTGCTAATCTTTGCCTATACCGTGCCCGCGATCTTCATGTCGTTGATCATTACCGGCAATCCAGTCCCGCAGCTTGGCTTTATCGGTAACGCCGCGGGCGAAGATATCTCCATGCTATCCAAATTGAACGGCGTTGTGACCGATCTCGGCTTCCAGGAGTATACGCAGACGAACAAGTCCATGTTCGACGTATTCGCGATAACCGGCGCGCTCATGTTTGGCACAGCCGGACTGCCGCACGTCATCATTCGCTTCTTCACAGTGCCAAGCGCCAAGGCAGCGCGTCTGTCAGCCGGTTGGGCCTTGGTCTTCATCGCTGCGTTGTACACCACAGCTCCGGCCGTGGGCGCCTTCGCTCGGATTAACTTCATCGATACGGTCAATGAAGCGACCTACATCACCGATGCAGAAAATTACGAAGCCCGCGCAGCCGAGATTGAAGAAGCTGGCGGCAAGCCTGTTCCAACCTGGTATAAGACCTGGGAGAAGACCGGCCTTCTGCAATACGAAGATAAAAATGGCGATGGTATCATGCAGTATCGTGGGCCAAATGCTCCGGACGGAATTGAGAACGAGGTCAATCCGAACCGAGATATCTTCGTGCTCGCCAATCCCCAAATTGCGCAGCTGCCAGGCTGGGTGATTGGACTAGTAGTCGCAGGTGGCCTCGCCGCTGCCCTGTCAACGGCGGCAGGTCTCCTTATGGTGATCTCGTCTGCGGTCAGTCACGATATCTGTCGAAGAACCCTATTCAAAGACATGGATGACAAGACCGAGCTTCGCGTCGCCCGAGGAGCGGCAGCGGGTGCGGTGGTCGCCGCCGGTCTGCTGGGGATATTCTCCTCACAGCTGGGTTTTGTGGCGCAAGTGGTGGCCTTTGCCTTTGGCCTCGCTTCGGCGTCGTTGTTCCCGGTCATCTTCCTCGGCATTTTCTGGAAGCGGATGAACAAGGAAGGCGCGATTGTCGCCATGCTGTTCGGCTTGATCTCGACTTTTGCTTATATCGTCTACTTCAAGTTCGGTGGCGGCACACCAGATCAATATCTGTTCGGGGTGTCTCCGGAAGGTATTGGCTTCTTATTCATGTGGGTGTCCGGCGGACTTGGCATCGCCACCGCCTTCGCCACCAGTGCTCCGCCGCAGGATATCCAGGACTTGGTCGAAGATATCCGTGTCCCAGGCACACGCCAGCCACATGGTCTCGCTGATGCGGGCATGGCCCCTTCAAGCGCCGCGCCTGCGGAATAAGCCTCCCAGGCGAAACTCAACAGGGCGGTCCGTATGGCCGCCCTTTTTCTTTAGGTATTTCAACGAATAAACCCGCATAAGACTTTCGACTAAATTGGCTTCGACTTCACCAGCAGGCATGGTAGTTTCAGGAGATGTCTATGCCAGCTTGGCTCATAATTACCTGCGTTGTGGTCTATATGGCGATCCTGTTTGGCATCGCCTGGCGCCGGGATCAGGAAGCGGCCAAGCCAGGTTTTAAGCAAAGCCCGATCATCTATGCTCTGGCCATTGCGGTTTATTGCACATCGTGGACCTTCTTCGGCGCGGTGGGCACCGCGAGTGCGAGCGGCTGGGACTATTTACCGATCTACCTTGGTCCAGCGCTGGTCTTCTTATGCTTACCGAGGCTGTTGAAACGGATTGGTGATATCGCTGAGCGCGAAGGCGTGACCACCCTGTCTGACTTCCTGGCCTCGCGTTATGGTAAAAGCCGAACAATTGGGGCGATTGTTGCGATCGGTGCGGTCGTGGGCAGCCTTCCGTATATAGCCTTGCAACTGAAATCCGTTGGCATGAGCGTCCAGGCCTTGCTTAATCCTATCAATGAAACGCCGACAAATAGCGGAGCAGAGTCGGTGCTCATCACAGCTATCGGATTGGCCCTGTTTGCCATCTTGTTTGGTGCACGACAGTCCGACCTGACTCGCCACAATGCCGGGTTGATGCGTGTGCTCGCCTTTGAAGCGGTGATAAAGTTGCTCGCCCTGGTCGCGGTTGCGGTGCTATCGCTCAGCTTGCTAGGCGATACGCCGATCGATCAGATGCCAAGCATTTCGGAGGTGTTTCCGGCAGATTTCTCGGCCCGTTTCGTCACGATCACATTGCTCTCCATGGCCGCTATTATCTGTTTGCCAAGGCAGTTTCATGTCGGTTTCATTGAACGCCGTGATGCGAAAGATCTGTCTGTCGCGCGTTGGTTGTTTCCACTTTATATGCTGTTCACCAGCCTGGTCGTGATTCCGATAACTCTAGCCGGCGCTGGCGCGTTGCCGAGCAGCGTACCCGCGGACCTCTATGTCCTCGAACTACCGTTGATGAATGAGAATGGGTGGCTCGCCCTTTTGGTTTTTCTCGGCGGTTTTTCTGCAGCGACAGGCATGGTCATCGTGGCAACGATCGCTCTGTCCAACATGGTCACCAATGAGCTGATCGTTCCGGCATTTTTGCGGACGGGCCACTTTTCAAACATTAGCGGCGATTCCGGCGCTCGCATTCTTTCTATTCGTCGATTTGTGATCGTCGCGATCGTTCTGCTCGCTTATGGATATTTCCGCATTGGCGGCAGCAGTGAGGCCCTGGCGCAAATCGGACTCTTGTCATTTGCCGCGGCGGCCCAATTCGCGCCGGCGCTTCTTGCTGCAATCTATTGGCGAGGGGCCAAACAAGTCGGTGCAATATGGGGGCTTTCGTTAGGATTGCTGACCTGGTCTTTCACGTTGTTCATCCCTGCCATTGTTGGACACGAATTCTTGATGTCGGGTCTACCGGAATGGCTGGATCCTTATGCACTGCTCGGCGTGAGCTTCGGAGACACCCTGGTTCATGGCGTCATCTGGAGCCTCGGACTCAACACAGCTGGATTTGTCTTCTTCTCAATCCGCGCGCCGGAACGTTTGCGCGATCGCATTCAGGCCGCCGCTTTTGTGGGTGAGCAATCAAGTGCCAGCGGACTGCGCGCGCCGACACAAACCCTCTCTCACCAGGTTACGCCAGATGGATTGAAAGCGCTTGCGTCACGTTTCTTGCGCGCTGAGGCTGTGGCCCACGCCTTCAATCAATTCGAAACAGAGTTGAATGTCACAGCGCAAGGAAAGGAGCCAGCCGACTGGCGCTTGGTTCAGCGTACGGAGCGTCTGCTCGCCAGCGCTCTGGGTTCGTCTTCAGCCCGTGTCGTGATGTCCTCGGCCATTGCTGGAGCAGATGTCGCGTTGGGTGATGTGCTTTCCATTCTCGATCAGCACACACAGGCTGAGCGCTTTGATCGTCACATGCTGCAATCCATGCTCGAGAACATTGAGCAAGGCATCAGCGTTGTCGATCATGAACAGAACCTCGTGGCGTGGAACAGCGCCTATGTCGAAATGTTCGCTTATCCAGATGGTTTGGTAAAACTTGGCGAGCCCATATCCACCCTGATCCAGCATAATATTTCAACCGGCTGGATAGATGGCGACCCGAGCCAAGAAGCCAATCGAAGGATTGCACATATCCGCGCGGGTCGTCCGCATGCTTATGAGCGACAAAATCCTGATGGCCGCTATTTACGGATTGTCGGCAGTCCGATGCCAGGCGGCGGCTATGTCACGACCTTCACGGACATCACCAAGGACAAGAAACGCGAACAGGCTTTGATGGAAGCGAATGAAACGCTTGAACAACGCGTGTCCGACCGCACCAAAGACTTGCGGGACATGGCCGACGATCTCGACGCCGCGCGCGCAGAAGCAGAAGGCGCAAACGCCTCCAAAACGCGTTTTCTCGCTGCGGCCAGTCACGACCTGCTACAGCCCCTCAATGCCGCACGCCTTTTCCTCGGCGCAGTGGAGCCAGGTAGCAAACATGACAATCAGGAGCTGCTTGAAAAAGCCGATCGCGCGGTCCGGTCTGCAGATGAGTTGTTAAAGGGCTTGCTGGATATTTCTCGCCTAGATCATTCCAGTGTTGAGCCACACCCAAAGTCCATTCCTCTGGGGCCTCTGCTGGAAGATCTAGCCGATGAAGCACGCCCCATGGCAGAAGCCGTCGGGCTCTCGGTAAGAGTTGCCCCGACCAGTTTGAAAGTGTCCGCCGATCCGGATTTCTTACAAAGTATTTTACGAAACTTCATTTCAAACGCCCGGCGATACTCCCAGAAAGGCGGCATTCTGGTTGGGGCGCGCCGACAAGGCGAAGGTCAGGTCCGAATCGAGGTTTGGGACACGGGCCCGGGCATTGCTGACGGTCAGCGCACCAAACTTTTCGAGGAGTTTGAGAGACTGACCGAACAAGATAATATGGGTATTCGAGGGGCAGGCCTCGGATTGGCTGTGGCGAGCCGTATGGCAAGTTTGATGCAAACGCAAATCGATGTGCGCTCCGAACTTGGTCGCGGCAGCGTTTTCTCAGTCAGCGTACCGCGCGTGGCCTCGAAAGCCAGCAAGGCAAGGCGCCCCGGTGACACGATCCACCAAAAGCACTCGCAAGACTTTGCAAGGTTAAACGTCCTTTGCGTTGATGATGAGCCGATCATTCTAGACGGTATGCGCGCCTTGCTCGAGCGTTGGGGCTGTGGGGTTTGCACAGCGCAAAATGCAGACATCGCGCTTGCCCTATTCGACAATGAGGAGATTGATGTCGTGTTTGCGGACTATCAACTGAAGCGTCCGCAGACCGGGCTTGATCTCGTGACGGGCATGCGTGAGGCTCAACCCGACTTGCATGCCGCCCTCTTAACTGCCGAAGCGACGGCAGAAGTCGCAGCAGAGGCCCACGCGCTCAATATCACGGTGTTGCGAAAGCCAGCCGACCCAAATGAGATCCGGCAATTCCTAACCGAGTTTGGAAACTTCAAATCATCTTACGCGGCAGAATGATCATCGAGCCCCAGCGCGGACTTATAGAGCAGCAAAGCCTGCGTCCGATTGTTAGCGCCGAGCTTTCGAAATATCGCCGTCATATGCGCTTTAACCGTCGCCTCTGAGATACCCATTTCATACGCTATTTGTTTGTTCAAAAGCCCATCCGACAAACCGTTGATCACACGCTTCTGAGCCGGCGTTAGGCTGGCCACGCGCTCAGCACCATCGACCATTTCAGATGGTTCTATGGAAACTTCAGGAAACCAAGTGCCGCCATCCAATACGGTTGCAAGCGCGGCTGCTAGGTCTTCGAGGCTGAGGCTCTTGGGCAAATATCCTGCGGCTCCCAGTGTCTTGGCTTGCTGGAACACAGCGTCTGACTCAGAAGCAGAGACCACTACGATCGGTGCCAACAATCCTTTAGATTGCAAGCGCGCCAAGCCGTCAAAACCGTTAGCATCGGACAGGTTGAGATCGAGCAAGACCAGGTTTGGAATCGAGTCTTTCAAGTGCTCGGACGCCTCTTTGATCGATCCAGCATGCGTAGCCTTGGCAGTCGCGCCACTGGCGTGAGAAAGCGCTGTTTCAAGCGCGTCCCGAAACAATGGATGGTCGTCTATTATCAGGGCTTCTGGCGCCTCTGCCATATTTTCCTCCCGCGCCGCATTTCGTCGATTGTTCGATCTAGCGAGCCCGTCAGTCCTACCGTCCTTGTTTATCAGGGATATCCGTAATTCCACCTAATACATAAGTCGTAACACCATTGGCTAATAGCGAACCAGCGACGATCCAGAAATACTTCGCATCAGATAAAAGAATGCGGAGGAAGGCATGTTCAAAGGATTAAGGGTCGGATTATTAGCAGGCACAGCCCTCAGCCTGACTGAGCTAGCATCGGCTGATATTGGCGATATGGAAGATCGCCTTGCAGCGCTTGAGGCCATGGTCGCTGAGCTCAAGGCTGAGCTGGCTGAAGAACGCGCGGAGATGGATGAAGCGATTGTGCGCTTGGACAACGTTGAACGAGCGAAACCAACAGATCGAACATTTGCGACAAATACCGGTTTCATGGTTGGTGACACAACGTTCAAGATTGCGGGCTTTATAGACGTAGACGCACATGCAACCACGCTCAGCGATGGTGGCATTGCCTCCAATTCCATCGCCCGTGACTTTTATATTCCAAGCGCGACACCAATTGGCGGCGCTGAAACAAGCTTTACTGACATCACAGCGCAGGCCTCACGTTTTGCCATCACGGCGCAGAAGCCCGCGGGGGACAAATCGATCACCGGTTACCTGGAACTGGATTTCCTCGGATCTGCTCAAGGCAATGAGCTTGTATCAAACTCATACAGCCCACGACTGCGCCGCGCTTATATCGACTATGGCAATTGGCGCGTTGGGCAGGAATGGTCGACCTTCCAGAACACATCTGCCATTCCCGAGAGTGCCAGCTTTCTGGCCTTGTCGGATGGCATGGTCTTTGTGCGTCAATCGCAGATCCGATACACAAATGGCAACTGGCAATTCGCCATCGAGAATCCGAACACGACCAGTTTGAACATTGGATCGCGCGATGAAAATCTGCTGCCTGATGTGGTGGCGCGATACAATATGAAAGGCGATTTTGGAAACATCTCCGTTGCAGGGATTGCGCGTCAGTTACGCGCTGATCTCGGGACAACCGAAGAAGAGACGTTCGGCTATGGCCTGTCAGTCGCGGGCCGGCTCAAGGTCGGCGAGAATGATGATATCCGCTTCAACCTGACCGGAGGCGAAGGCATCGGTCGTTATATCGGTCTCGCGGCCAGCCGTGCCACGGCGCAGGATCCGAGCGGTGATCTAGAAGCGATTCCGAGCTATGGCGGTTTGATTGCCTGGCGACATCCGTTCGGCGAGACGGCGCGTTTGAATCTTGGCTATTCTGGTCTGTTTGTCGACAACCCGGCTTATTTGGGCGGCGGTGTGACCAAATCAGTTCAGTCAGCTTATGGCGCTGTCCTCTGGGAGATTGCGCCGAAAGTGACCACTGGCGTCGAGCTAATGCATGGCATCCGTGAGCTGGAGAGCGGCGCCGAAGGCGACATCACCCGATTCACCTTCTCCACCAAATACGCATTCTAACAAAAGGACTTTTCGTCATGGCCGATGGAGCATTCACAATGACCGACACAGCTGTCTATCCAGTCCCTTCAGACTTTGCCGCGCAGGCTAATCTCAGCCCTGAGAAATACGCTGAAATGTATGCTGCCTCGATTGCGGACCCGGAGGGTTTCTGGCGCGAACAGGGCCAGCGGCTC
>JBCBUI010000013.1:0-113812 GCA_039818185.1 Pseudomonadota bacterium | reverse complement strand
TGGGGTCCATGGCAGGAACGCGCCTCTGAGGGCATTGGTGAGTGTGGTCCTTAGACCCCAGCCACCCAGTCGAGCTGGGCGCAGCGGTGCGCTGGCGTCTGCGGAGAGTTGGGTGATGGCGTGTTCAAAGATCTGAGGACAAAGGTTCTCGACCTCGCTAGGCGCATAGAAGCGCTCATCAGGATTATGCGTCATGTGATTGACGCCCATGCCTTCAAAGTATGGCACCCAGGCCCGGCCATAGCGATCGACCTGGACAAAAGCCTGGCGTCCGGTCTCAGCGCACCAGAGATCCACACGCCACAAATTCCAGAACAGGATCGGCCAGAAATAGACGGCGACCTGTCGGTAATGGGCAAAGAGATAGCGGTGGATGATCATGGGGCCGACTATACATCAGGCTGAACCCCGTCGGATTCACAGCCCTCAATCTTGTCATCCCGGCCACCGCTCAGCGGCGCGCCGGGACCCCGTCAACACAGGGGGTTCACGCCTTCCTGGGCCCCGGATGAAGGCTTGCGCCACTTCCGGGATGACAGGGAAAGGGGGGTGTGTCTCCGCGCCCAAAGCGCAGTCCATCTGCACATATGATTAGGCAGAGGCGGGTTTTGCGCGTACGTGCTGGGCCATTGACCCTCGCCGTCTACCCTGGATCCGGCTGGGTGAGTCAAATTCATTTGAAAGTCCTGACATGAAAACCGAATTTGAGATTGCTGCGCCGCTTGTCCGGGCGCTTGCAGACAAAGGGTTTGAGGCCTTAACCCCTGTCCAGGAAGCCGTTCTGGATCCCGAACTCGCGGACCGGGACCTGCTCGTCTCAGCGCAAACCGGCTCAGGCAAAACGGTCGCGTTCGGACTCGCGCTGGCGTCTTCAGTATTGCGCGATGATACGCGCTTGCCGGAGCCAGCTGCACCGCTGGCCCTGATCGTCGCGCCGACGCGCGAGCTGGCCCTGCAAGTGACGAAAGAATTGCACTGGTTGTTCGCGCCCGCAGGGGGACGCGTCGCATCTTGTATTGGCGGGGTCGATATTCGCGATGAGCGGCGAGCGCTCGAGCGCGGCGCCCAATTTGTTGTCGGCACGCCCGGGCGATTGGTCGACCATATTCGTCGCGGCTCGCTCGATTTGGACCAGGTGCAAGCCGTCGTCCTCGATGAAGCCGATGAGATGATGGATATGGGCTTTCGAGAAGAACTCGAACATATTCTCGAAGCGGCGCCAGAAGATCGCAGAACATTGATGTTCTCCGCCACCGTCTCCAAGCCGATCGCCCGTCTCGCGGAGTCTTATCAGAATGCAGCAGTGCGCGTGAACACGGTGTCCGCGCAATCGACGCATAGTGACATCACCTATCAGGCAATGACGGTCGTGCCGACAGATGTCGAGAAGGCAGTGATCAATCTCCTTCTGTTCCATGATGCACCGAACGCAATCGTGTTCTGCTCGCGCCGGGATGCGGTCAACAAGCTGACCGCGCGATTGACCAATCGCGGATTCTCTGTCGTCGCGTTGTCGGGCGAGTTTAGCCAAAAAGAGCGCAGCAACTCTATGCTGGCAATGCGAGATGGCCGCGCGCGTGTCTGCGTCGCAACGGATGTCGCGGCCCGCGGGCTCGACTTGCCCGGCCTGGACCTAGTGATCCATGCCGACTTGCCGCGCAACAAGGAAGGCTTGCTGCACCGGTCCGGCCGCACCGGGCGTGCGGGCCGGCATGGTGTCTCAGCTTTGATCGTTCCGGTCCGGGCGCGGAGGCGGACAGAACGTCTTCTGCAGGAGGCCAAGGTGGATGCAGATTGGCGCTTGCCGCCCTCTGCAACAGAGATTGAGGCGGCGTTGAACGCCAAGCTCCTGGTCAATCAGGTGTTCCAGTCCCCGCCGAACGATTCTGAAGCGACGCTGACTTCAGCCTTGGTCGAAAAATATAGCGCAGAACATTTGGCGGCAGCGATTGTCCGTCTGACCCGCGCAACCGATTCCGCTCCAGAAGTCCTGCAAGACCCGGGCACGCCGAGACCAGATCGGCCGCGGCGTGAGCGATATGATCCGGATCGAGATTTCCCGCGCGAAGAACGACGTTCGCATGGCGGGCGCCGTGGTTCGGACTTCCCGGATGGACAATGGGTCAAACTTGGCGTTGGCCGCAAGAAAAAGGCCGATCCGAAATGGCTGATTCCGATGTTGTGCAAGTCGGGGGGGTTCTCACGCAACAGTATCGGCGCGATCCGGATCGACCCTGATGCAACGCATGTCGAGCTGAAGCCGGACGCGGCGGAACAGCTCATGCTGGCGGCAGGCGATCGTCAGATCATCGATAAGAGTATCTGGGTCGGACTGGCGAGCGAACCGGACGCGCAGGATACGCGTCCAAAGGTCCGCGACCATGGCAAGAGCAAACGTCCGAAAAAGGTGCGCCGTCCTCACGCGGATAAAGGGTCTACGAAAGCGCCCAAGAAGAAGCGCACCGGCCCGAAAAAACCTCGCGGTCCGAATGGCGAAAAGAAGCGCAGCAAAGCAAAAGCAAATCGCGCCTGAAGGCGCCACCGTCCAGCTTTATCCTTCTGCGGCCATCCGCTTCAGATTATCAATTGCGTTCTGACCATTCATCATGATCGACCCGATGGTTGCGCCGACACTCGGCTCAGTCATGTCAGCATTGGCCATCAGTGTGGCGAAGCCGTCCAGACGGCTTTTGTTGCGCCACTCGGCAATGGCGGGCGATTGCATCCACATAACTGTGTTTTCCATCGCAGCGGCCAGCACCAATAGGACATCATGCGTCGTATCAATGCCTGGGGCCGGGCGGCTATAATTGTTCTTTTCGTCTTCTGGAATATGCGCCTCGATACAGGCGATTAGTCCGGCGCTATAGCAGGGCTGGAACTGGCGAATGACCTGAACGTGGATTTCATTTGGCTGGAAGACCGGTACGCGGACGCCGACATATTTCTTGAACGCGCTGGCAGTGCAATCAATGAAGAGCGTGTCTTCCGCTATTTCGACATCGCCTTGATCCATGATCAAGCGGCCAGGCTCGATGCGTTTGACATAGCCTTTGCGGACCACATTCTTGATTGATCGCAAGGTCTCGATTTCCGCTTCGGTCATGATTGAGGCGTGGAACATGGTGGGGCGGATGGACGTGTCGATCCGTTGCCACAGGCCAGCCGCTTCCATTCGATCTTCGAGATCAGTGACAGATTCAGCCGCCGCATAGATCTCGACCGCGCGGGCCTGGCCGCCGACGGTGTCGTCAAAGAATTTCTGGTCAATGGTCTGGAAATTGACCCGGTTCAGGAACCAGGCATCGCGCGGTACAACCCATGTAATCTTGTCTGGATCATAGCCATGATTCAGCAGCCACATGATCGAATCTGTGCCGGTTTTTCCGCCCCCAATGACGCAGACTCTTTCATGCTTTGGGGCGTTGAGGGGCAGGCCATTTGGGGGCAGACAAACGACGCCATTGGCGACCTCATAGTTGCGCGTATGGGTCGCTGGGATGCTCGTCGTCAGATAATTCGCGAATACGATTTTCTTGCGCACTTTGATCTTATGTTCCTCGCCAGAGAGCAGCGAGCGAATGGTGCCATCATCTTCATAACGGGTCAGCGGCAGGAATTTAACGCGTCCAGAGGGCAGGAAACGCTCTTCCATGAGCTCGTGATAATAGCGAACAATTTCAGGGCCGGAGGACAATTCCTCATACCCGGCATTCACGCCTGTCTCTTCAATCCGACCTCGGCCGAGCTCTTTTGAGTCGACGCCATAAGTGGAGGCAGATTGGTGCAAACGGACAAAGGGATAGGTCTCGTTCCAATGGCCGCCGGGCACCGCGCGATCATCGATCATCACGAATTCCGCGTCCGTCTCGGTCAGCATTGTGTCGACAAAGGCCATCCCCACCGCGCCGCTGCCAATCACCAAATAATCGGTTTCGATATCCATTGTCTTCCTTCCGAATGATCCCCTGACGCCGCATGACGCGCCTGCGTTTGGTGAACTAGACCAGCAGGCGGCGCCGGCCAGCTTTAACCGCCGCCTTTTCCCGAAACTTGGATATCAGCTCATTCGCCAGATGCAATCTGAATGCAGGCGGTCGCGGAGGATACGCGAAAGAAAGTGGCGGTGAGACAGGGATTCGAACCCTGGAGACGGGGATACCGCCTACACGCGTTCCAGGCGTGCGCCTTCGACCACTCGGCCACCTCACCGTAAGCCGCGCTGTATACTTCAGGCGTGCGATACTGCAAGGTATGACATTGCAGTTGGCTGCACATGACCCATATTGGCTGAGAACCAAATCAGAGGCGACCTCATGCTTTTCTCTCGCAAACCTGCTGCTCTGCCGACTCGCGACACCGCTCTGCCTGGTCGCGCCATGGCGATTCCGACCGCGTCGACGCATTTCGTCAATGGCCGCGACCTGAACGCGCCAGCGCCAGAGGGTATGAAGGAAATTGTCTTCGCGCTTGGTTGTTTCTGGGGCGCAGAGCGTGTGTTTTGGCAAACCGATGGCGTCTATGTCACGCAAGTTGGCTATGCTGGCGGTTATACGCCGAACCCGACCTATGAAGAGGCCTGCTCCGGCAAGACCGGGCATACAGAAGTCGTGCGCGTGGTCTATGATCCGACGCAAGTGTCGCTCGACGCCTTGTTGAAACTGTTCTGGGAAAGCCATGATCCGACCCAGGGCATGCGGCAGGGCAATGATATTGGCACACAATACCGCTCAGCCATTTATACCTATGACGCGGCCGACCTAGCCGCAGCGAAGGCCAGCGAGGCGGCGTATAATCAAGCCTTGAAGGCGGCCGGGCGCGGCGCGATCACGACAGAGATCAAGCCCCTCGACGCGTTTTACGTGGCCGAGGATTATCACCAGCAATATCTGGCCAAGAATCCGGCTGGCTATTGCGGCATCGGTGGCACCGGCGTGACCTGCCCGATGCCAGGTGCGCACGCGCTTGACTAAAGCGTCGACCCACCAGTGACCGAGAACCGCTTGCGGCTGGACAGCATGGTCTGGCCTTGCTGCACAGCTTGATTGGTGGCTTGCGCCAATTGCAGGATCGGATCGACTTTCAGGCGCTCAACCGCCAGTTTCAGGTGATCCATGGCCTCGCGAACGCGGATCGGGTCGAAATTGGCTTGCGCCTGGTGCAGCAGCGCCCGGCCCAGATCAATCCGGGCCTGAACCTCAAAGGCTGGCAGCATCGGCTGCTCGCTCGCCAGTCGCTTGCGGCGATACTCAACCACGCGCGTGAGATGGTCTGGCGTCGCCAGTGCGAGAGCCATTGAGCAATAATCGGTTTCGAGCGTGAGCTGGGTGCGATCAGGCAATGATGCCGTGTCTTGCAGACAGTCTTGCAGAATCGCGGCGACCGGCTCCAGCTTCTCGGCGCGATAGGCCGATCCGTCGGAGAGGCCTGGCTGCAAAGCGCGCGCGACCAGGTAGGCGACGACGCGCGATGTCGTGTCTTCATTGGTCTTGTCGATTTGCGGCAGCAGACCTTCGGAATGCATCGCATCGTCCGGCTTCAATGACCCGCCCAGAGACAAAACTTCGACGCTGGTCGGTTGCTGTTTGCCACTTTTTCGGTGTCCCCACATCACCAAGTCCGTTGAGGATTTCTCCAGCCATCTTGTGGCGGACGCCCGAAACCCTTTGGCGCCTCGAGCGCGGATGCGTGGGGCACGTACGATTTCAAATGGCGAGCCGAACGTGAACAATTCCAGATGGTTCTCCAAAGCATTGATGATGGCTTTGGTCTGCTTTGCTCCTTTGGCGCCGATAATTGGGGCAACGGCGATGCCGAAGCCTTGTGTCGATCGGCGTTTGCGACTGGCTAAGGACGTCGTCAACAGTGTGACCAAGCTGGCGCAGGCTTTGAAGACGAAATAGATCAATACCAGCGCCGCCAATATGGCGGTGGCAAAGCCGATGCTGCTCCAGATCAAGGATCCGGCGATCTGGCTGTTAAACCATTCCATCAATGTCGTGACTTGCGCTTGCATAGCGATTTTGGCCTGGTACGAAACTCGATCCCCCAGATACCGCACGGAAAGGCATTTTCGCAATGCAAAATGACTGTTAGGTCACGATTCAAGTCAGCCTGAGGGCAGGGAGGTCACATTTGGCGATGTTTCGCACACGGTTCGCGCCCTCGCCGACTTATTATCTGCACCTCGGGCATGCCGCTTCGGCGCTGCATGTCTGGCGCGCTGCGGAACAGGCACAAGGCGAGGTCTGGCTGCGAATTGAGGACATTGATACGACGCGCTGTCGACCGGAGTACAGAGATGCGATTTATGAGGATCTGCGCTGGCTCGGCCTCGACTGGCCAGAGCCTGTCCGGGTGCAATCGGAGCATTTTGATGAATATGCCGCCTGCGTCGCAACCTTGCAGCAACGCGGGCTCGCTTATCGCTGCTTCCGGACGCGGACAGCGCTAGCGCAAATGCCCAATCCGCAGCAACCAGGGCCGCACTCAGAGATTGAAGAGGCCGAGCATTTGGAGGCCGGCGCGCCGTTTGCTTGGCGCTTGTCATTGAAGGCCGCTCGCGCGCAATTGGGCGCGACTTGGGACCGGATGACCTATTTCGAAACAGGGCCCGATGGCATTCAGAGGCGCCGTGCTCAGCCAGACTTGCATGGCGATATTGTGATAGCCCGCAAAGACAGTCCCAGCGCCTATCATCTCGCGGCGACACATGATGATGCGCTGCAAGGCATGACCCATATTGTCCGCGGCGAGGACTTGATAGACGCGCCGCATATTCAGACCTTACTGCAAGTGCTGCTGGAATGGCCACAGCCGACCTATCAGCATCACGCCTTGCTTTATGATGCAGACGGCAAGAAACTCTCGAAACGCCAGAAGAGCATTTCACTTGCGAGCCTGCGCGCTGACGGTATGACAGCGGATCAAGTCAGGGTGCGTTTGGGGTTCACATAGATTGTCAGAACGAAGCGTTCCCTCGCCCATGCCGGTTTGGTTCGGTCCCCTCATGGTCTTTCTGGGCGGCGCCTGTATTGGGCTGGCACCGATCGGGTTACGCCTCGGTCTGGATGATTTGGGGCCGCAAGCGATTGCGTTCTGGCGGTTTGCCTTGGCCGCGCCGGTGCTGTTCTTGATCGCACTTGTGGTAAACCGGCGCCTGCCGGCCAAGCCGAATAAGTTTATCATCATTGCCGGAACCTGCTTTGCGAGCCAGATCGCCCTTTGGCACTGGGCGCTGACCCTGACCACAGTGGCGAACTCAACCTTCATCGTGAATATTGGCAATATTTGTGTCGGCCTGACCGCCTGGATTTTTCTCAAAGAACGGCCGACCAAGACTTGGTTGCTCGCTGTTCTGATCGCGATCGTGGGCGCAGCGGCTCTGTCGCTGGGTGGCGCGGAAGGCGGCAAAACGGATCTGCGAGGGGATCTTTTAGCCTTCGCCGCTGCGATCCTGGTCTCGTGTTATGTGGTCGCTTCTAAAGTGGCCCGTCGGACACTGTCCGGAATTGAGGCCATCTTCTGGCTCACTTTTGTGGAAATGCTCGTTGCGGCCATGATTGTGGTGGGTTTCGGCGAGGATTTCTTTCCAGCCAGTTTGAGCGGTTTGCTGGTGCCCCTCTTCCTGGCTTTGGTGGTTCAGATCGGGGGGCAGGGACTGATTATTACCGGGCTGGGGCACACCCCCGCAGCACTGGCGGGCATTCTCATCGTGGTGCAACCGGTGGTCGCCGCGGCGATCTCGTGGCAATTGTTCAATGAACCGCTGGCGCCATTGCAAGCGGGCGGCGGCTTCCTGATCCTGGTCGGAATTTTGATTTCTCAACGGGGAACCCGATCAACTGAATGAAAACCGTCACATCCTCAAGCTAGACCCGCATCAAATATCTCGAAGAGTTGAGGGGAATCTCATGCGCCTTGTTTTATCTATATCTGCCGCCGCCCTGGTCGTTGCTTGCGCCGCGGCGACCACGAGCACGGTTGTGCAAATCACTGAACCCGAAACGCGATGGATTGATCGCGCGGCGATGCCCAGTCAGCGTGACGATCCCTACTACCTGAAGGCCGAAGCTGCGGTGTCGGCACGCATGGATGAAGCGTTCACCGCGCGCGCCAAGAATGTTATCATCTTTGTCGGCGATGGAATGGGAATTTCGACGATTACCGCAGCTCGCATCTATGCCGGTCAGAAGCGTGGTCGCGATGGGGAAAGCCATGAACTGACGATGGAGACCCTGCCGCACATGGCTTTGTCGCGGACATACAGCCATGACTACCAGGTGTCGGACAGCGCCTCGACAGCGACCGCGATGGTGGCGGGTGTGAAGACGAGGTCCGGCGTTTTGGGTGTGACATATCAAGTGCCTCGCGGCAATTGTGCGAGCCAGGCTGGGAACGGGACGGATACTTTATTTGAGTTGGCGGAGCGCCAGGGTCTCGCGACGGGTATCCTTTCCACCGCGCGTTTAACGCATGCCACCCCTGCCGCGACATATGCAGAATCGGCCAATCGCAATTGGGAAGATGATACGAGTTTTGGCGAGGATGGCTCCGAAGGGTGTCCGGATATTGCGTCACAATTGATAGACTGGCCCGAAGGTGATGGGTTCGAGATCGCTATGGGCGGCGGCCGGCGACACTTTATGACGGATGCAACATTCGACCCGGAATATGGCGATATGACGGGCATGCGGGCGGATGAACGTGATCTGGTGCTGGCATGGTCGGCCAAGTCTGACGATCACAAAGTGATCTATTCCGGAGACGCGTTCGCCGCGACGGATTTCGATTCTGATGTCCGTGTCCTCGGCCTTTTTGAGCCATCTCATATGCAGTATGAATTTGATCGCGCCGAAGATCCGGGCCAAGAGCCATCGCTTTCGGATTTGACCCGCGCTGCGATTACCCGTTTGTCGCGTGACGAAGACGGGTTTGTCTTGATGGTGGAAGGCGGGCGCATCGATCATGCCCATCATGGCGTCAATGCTGCGCGCGCGCTGGAAGATACAGACGCCTTCGATCAAGCCGTCGCGACCGCGCTGGAGATGACCCGCGCCGAAGACACACTGATTATTGTGACCGCGGATCACAGCCATACAATGACGATGGCCGGCTATCCACGCCGAAATAATCCTATTCTCGGCAAAGTCGTCTATGAGACAGGCGCCATTGCTCGGGGCGATGATGGCAAACCGTATACAACGCTCGGCTATGCCAATGGCCAATCGGCCTGCCGGCGCCTGGAGGAAGGCGCAACGACTTGCACCCGACCAGATATCAGCGATGTCGACACTACGAATAAAGACTATCAGCAACAGGCTTTGGTCTTCATGGGGTCTGAAACCCATGCCGGTGAGGACGTTGCCATTTTCGCCAGCGGGCCAGGATCAGATCTGGTGCGCGGTGTAATGGACCAGAATGAGATCTTTCACGTTATGGGCTTTGCCAGCGGACTGGTCGCACCCAGCTCACCTAAAGAATAAACTTTGACAGATCCGCATTGCCGACCAGGTCTGACAATTGCGCGGTGACATAGTCTTCTGTGATGTTCACAGTTTCGCCTTTGCGGTCAGAGGCTGTAAAACTGATTTCATCCAGAAGGCGCTCCATCACTGTGTGCAGGCGGCGCGCGCCAATATTCTCGACGGATTCATTCACTTTGACGGCGAGGTCCGCCAGCGCATCAATTGCAGCTTCTTCAAACTTCAAAGTGACACCCTCCGCATCCATCAAGGCTTGGTGCTGGCGGATCAGCGAGGCTTCTGGCTCGACCAAAATCCGGCGCATATCATCGCGCGTGAGGGCGGTTAGTTCGACCCGGATCGGCAAGCGGCCTTGTAACTCAGGCAAGAGATCCGAGGGCTTGGAAACGTGGAACGCGCCGGAGGCGATGAACAGGATGTGGTCGGTCTTAATCGGGCCACGCTTGGTCGACACCGTGGTGCCCTCAATCAATGGCAGAAGATCGCGCTGAACGCCTTCGCGGCTGACATCAGCGCCGGACCGTCCGGACGCACCAGCGACTTTGTCAATCTCATCAAGAAAGACGATGCCGTCTTCTTCCACCGCGCGCGCCGCTTCGCGGGCAATCGCGTCTTCATCGATCAGTTTATCGGCTTCTTCATCGATCAAAGGTTGATAGGCCTCACGCACGGTGGTGCGGACGCGTTTGGTGCGCTGGCCCATGGCTTTACCTAACATGTCACTGAGATTGATCATGCTCATCGAGCCGCTGCCCGGCATGTCCATCATCTGCATCGGATTGCTGGTTTCCGCGAGATCAATATCGACCGCTTTATCGTCGAGTTCGCCATCCCGCAATTTGCGGCGGAAGACTTCGCGAGTGGAGGATTGTGCGTCTTCACCAACCAGCGCATCGAGCAACCGCTCTTCGGCGGTATCGCGCGCCTGATCCTCGACCGTTTTTCGTTTCTGTTCACGCAGCATGCCGATCGCTGCTTCGACCAGATCGCGCACGATTTGCTCCACATCGCGGCCAACATAACCGACTTCAGTGAACTTGGTCGCTTCGACTTTCAGGAAGGGCGCATTGGCGAGTTTGGCCAGGCGACGGGAGACTTCGGTCTTGCCTACGCCCGTTGGCCCGATCATCAGAATGTTCTTCGGCGTGATTTCCTCGCGCAGACCTTCTGGGGCCTGCTTGCGGCGCCAGCGATTGCGCAGGGCCAAAGCGACGGCGCGTTTGGCATCATTCTGTCCGACAATGTGGCGATCGAGCTCTGAGACAATCTCAGCGGGCGTCAGGTGAGTCATAAGCGGGTCCGGCGTCTTTAGGCAGGTTCAGGTGGAAATACCTGGCTCCATGTGCCGCCTTTTGGAAAAAATACAAGCACAGCCCTGCGCGCGGTTTTCCAACCGGCGCCGAGTAGAACGACACCGGTCCCGATAATCATCGTCACTGTGATAAAGATATTGAACCCGTCCAGCCCGATCCGATTGAGCACGAAGACCAGCGTGACAATGAAGGTCAGCAGACTGGCTGCGATCAAAGCGCGGCGATTAAGCGCCAGGGAAATCACGCCAATCGTCAGCAAGACAAGCAAGAGCGTAATGCCTTGCGAGGCATCATCTGCACCGCTGGTCGACCCGCCGAGAATGTTCGAGCCAGTGACCATGGCGCTGATGCCCCAGATCAATTGCGGGGCGGCGGCCAAATGCAGCCAAAAGGCATTGTCGGAGGCTTTGCGAATGCGCTCCGGATCTTTCATGTCGAACCAGATCGCCACGGCGAGCGTCGCAGCGCCCATAAGGATGAGCAACGGTCCGCCGACAACCTGGTAGATGTCGCCAAAGAAGCTCGCGCCAACGTAGACCGCGCCTGCAGCCGAAATGGCGCTAAGCGCGAGAGAGAAAGGCAGGCGAAAGCGGAAGAAAATGGCGAGCGAGGCGGCGAGCGCGGCCAAGAACACAAACACGCCGAGCATGCCGGTGGTGCCATACATTTCGCTGAAATCGAGCCGTTCAATATCCGCGCCGATAATGCTGGCGGCGAAGGACATGGCCGCAGCGGTACAGAACACAACAAAGATCACGGACAGCGCCATGCTTGGCAGCAAGAGGCGTCGGCGAGCGCAGAAATATTCCATCAGGACCCAAGCAAAGGCCGCGACCGGGAGCGAGAAAATCACACCCGCGAGCAGATTTCCAGATGCCATGGCGGGCGCTGAAAATGTGCCAACCAAAGCGATCACGCCGACAAATAGAATGCCGAGGCCAAGCGTGATGAAGATGTCATTGAAATTGGCGAGGAAGCGTAAATTCTCCTGGCCGATCTGTTCATTGCCAGCACCATCATCCTTGCGCGACAAAAGAAACGCTTCAAGGCGCGACGCCTGGTCCGCGCTTAACAGATTGGCGGCGACGGCCGCCCGTAAATCCGTGCGATCAAACATCCAAAACCTCCACAGTGAAGTTGGCATTGGTATAGACGCAAATGTCCGCAGCGATTTCCATCGCGCGGCGCCCCAGGGTCTCAGCGTCTTTTTCATACGCGATCAGGGCCCGCGCAGCGGAGAGGGCGTAATTGCCGCCTGAGCCAACTGCGACGACTGGATATTCGGGTTCCAGTACATCGCCAGCGCCGGTGACAACCAGCGTCGTGTCTTTATCTGCGACGATCAACATGGCTTCCAGTTTTTGCAATTGCCGCTCTGTGCGCCATTCCTTGGCGAGTTCGACGGCTGCGCGCTGCAGCTGGTTCGGAAACCGTTCGAGTTTTTGTTCTAGACGCTCAAACAGCGTGAAGGCATCCGCCGTCGCGCCAGCGAAACCACCGAGAATGTCGCCCCCGCCAAGTCGCCGAACTTTGCGGGCATTCCCCTTCATCACGGTTTGACCCATCGAGACCTGACCATCGCTCAACATGGCGACATGTTTGTCGGTCCGAACCGCGAGAATGGTGGTGCCGTGCCAATCTGGCGACGAAGAAGATTTATCGTTTATCATAAAACTCTAAATGACGAAGATTTATGAAAATATCAAGCCCCTGCGCGAAATGGATGCGCTCAGGCTGACATTCTCTGTGTCATAAAGGGCTGAGTTTTCAGCATTTCTTCGAAGGCTGACGCCGAGACGGGTGGGCTATACAGGAAGCCTTGGCCGATATCGCAATTACGATTGGTCAAGAAGCTCGCTTGTTCTTCGGTCTCGATGCCTTCGCCGACAATCGTCATATTCAGCGAGTTCGCCATGGACAGGATCATGTCGACAATGGCGCTGGCTTGCTCGTCTTGCGGCGTGCCCGTGAGGAATTGGCGATCAATCTTGAACACGTCAAAATCAATCTGGGTGAGCACGGCCAGGTTCGAGTGACCGGTACCGAAATCATCCATCGCGAGCTTCATGCCGAGCCGCCGCAAAGGCTCGAGCACTGAGCGGACGCGATCAGGTTGCTGAATGGCCAGGCTTTCGGTGATTTCGATTTCAAGTTGGCGCGGTGACAGGCCAGATTTTGCGAGTGCGTCAAGAATGGTCTCGGCCAATTGCTCATCTTCGAACTGGCGTGGTGAAACATTCACGGCGAGATTGATCGGGAAGCCGTCGCGAGTCCATTTGGCCGCCTCATCGCAAGACTTGTACATGATTTGCGACCCAATTTTGCCAATCAGGCCGCACTCTTCAGCGAGCTCAATAAAGACCGATGGAGAGACCAAGCGGCCATTATCCAATTGCCAACGGGCCAGCGCCTCAGCGCCAGAGATGCGCCCTGTCTTGAGATCGATCTTGGGCTGGAAGAGCGGGATGAAACGGTCCTCAGCGACGGCCTGGCGCAATTCCGCTTCGAGCTTGACCTTGGCGTCGCGCTGGCGTTCCAGTTTCGGCGTGTAGAAGGCAAAGCCGCTGCGAGATTTGGATTTCAGATCATCCAACGTGGCTTGCGCGCGCTCCAGGATCTTGGCGAGATTGTCACCATCCTGCGGGACCAAGACAATGCTGCCATTCAGCGTTACAGCAATCCGCTGTTGCTGACACGTCAGAGGGACACGAAACTCTCCAAGCAGTTCGCGAATGACTTGCGCCACGTCTTCGCGCGAGGCACTGGCTTTGATCAGAAGCGCGAATTGGTCAGAGAACAGGCTGCCCAAAACCCAGTCGCTCGCTTCATAGCCATGCTTCATCACCGCTTGTTCGGCAAAGATGCGCAGGCGCGTGGCGGCTTCAATATACGCATCATTTGTGAGCGGCAAATTGGGACCATCCGGCGTCGTGTTTTGGGCTTGAAACTCGATTGTGATGAGAACCGCTTGTGACGTCGAGGACAGCACTTGCAGCGTCTCTTTGACTTCCTGGTGGAAGGCCGGTTCATTTAACAGGCCGGTGCGTTCATCGAGGCGAGCGGAAGCGCGCAAATGGTCCAGCTCCTTCGCCACGCGGCGGGTCGCGCGGGTTGTCGCCAGCGCCAATTGACGGAATTCCGCAAAGGCAAATTTCGAGACTTTGCGACGGCTGGTGCCGACCAAGGAATAATCGCCGATCAATCGCGTGACCTGGCCAACATATCCGACGACAGTGTTGGCGAATAGACCCATGATCAGCGCTGACAAGGCCGTAACGCCGAGACAAATTAGGACCGCCGCCCAAATCGGAAGCGGTGGTTTGAACTCCAGGCGTGGTGCATAAACCAGCGTGCCAAGTGTTTCGTCGCCATGCGTGAGCGGAAACTCAAGCGCGCGTGCTTCGGCGGGTGCAGAAAGATCGCCCAGCACGGGTTCGCCAGACGGGTCCAGGATCATGGCCCGTTCGGCGAGCGAATGCTGCATTGCGGTTTCGATGGCGCCGGTTTCGTTGTGCACCAATTCTTCGCTCATCAGCTCTGCGACCTGCTTGCCGCTTTCCTGCGCGCTGATCTGATAGGCGTTCCACGATTGCGAAAAATAGAAGACCGTGAAAATAGTCGACAGGATCAGGGCAAGGACTGCGGCGACAAGCGAAAGCACGCTCGCGAAGCTCGCCCTCGCCAGTGATCTTGAAAAGGCTCGAATAGGTTTCAACGCAACTGCCTTTTATGCCCGACTCATCCCTCTGCTATCGTTGTGACCGCAATTGTTTAGGGAGTCGTGAACAGATCTGTGCTAGCCGTCGCAGAATATTCACCTTATTTGAGCTCGCATGACTGACAGAACCGCTACCATTTCGCGCAAGACCAAAGAAACCGACATTACGGTGACCGTTAATCTCGACGGGACCGGGAAGACGGATATCTCGACCGGCATTGGCTTTTTCGACCATATGCTGGATGCGCTGGGGCGTCATTCTTTCATGGATTTGACCGTCAAAGCGGATGGCGACTTGCACATAGATGGCCACCACACGGTCGAAGACACCGGTATTGTGATCGGGCAGGCGATCAAACAGGCGCTGGATGATTTTGCTGGGATAACGCGCTATGGCCACGCCTATTTGCCGATGGATGAGACGCTGAGCCGGGCAGCGGTCGACCTGTGCAAACGCCCTTATTTCATCTGGAAAGTCGATTTTCAGCGCGACAAGATCGGCGATATGGACACTGAATTGTTCAAGGAATTCTTCCAGGCGCTGGCGGGCAATGGCGGCATGTGCCTGCACATTGAAAACCTAATTGGCGAGAACAATCACCACATTGCCGAAAGCTGTTTCAAAGCCGTGGCGCGGGCATTGCGCATGGCGGTGACCCCGGACATGAAACTGGCCGGGGCGGCGGCCAGCACCAAAGGCAGCCTTTAAATCGGGTTTTGCGGACAGATCAGGTATTTCTGCCCGGTTGTCTTGGCATTGTACTTCGCGACATTCTCGGCCTGCAACGCCTCTGACAGAGACAACTCGCCCGTATAATGGCTGGCAAAAGTCGTGGTCAGCTCATCTGCCACGCGTTTGCGCAGACGCATCGCGACGTCCATCCCGGCTTTGGCGAGGAAGTTTGGCAACAGCCAGCCGCCAACACCCCAGGCCATGCCATAGCCGCGGCTGAGCGTGGTCGGCGAGGTGTCGAGGCCGCCATAGAGATAGACCTGCTTGTGCGCGACCGAGCCGTAAATGCTATAAGCGCCGGGCGTGCGCGCGGCGGCGCCTTCCATCGCCGTGAGGATGTCTGACGCCAGCTTGCCGCCGCCGGTGGCGTCAAAGCCAAGCGTCGCGCCGGTCGCGTGAATGGCGTCAATCAGATCCGGCATGAAACTGTCGCTGCTGGAATTGACAATGTATTTGGCACCAAGGCCTTTCAGGATTTCTTCTTGCTCGGGTTTGCGGACGATATTGACCAGATCGACGCCATCGGCCTGGCAAATCCGGTTCAGCATCTGACCGAGATTTGACGCCGCGGCTGTATGCACAATCGCCGTGTGATCTTCCATCCGCATGGTCTCAAGGAAGCAGAGCGCGGTCAGCGGATTGACGAAACAGGACGCGCCTTCCTTGGCCGTATTGCCTTCATGCAGAGGCAGCGCCATCATCGCTTCAACGGCGCGATATTCGCCATACATGCCGCCGCCCATCACGGCGACGGTCTTGCCCATCAGGCTTTGAGCGTACTCGTTCTCACCCGCCGCGACCACGGTGCCGGCGCCTTCATTGCCAACGGGTAAGGCCTGACCGATCCGAGCTTTCATCATCCGCATGCCTTGTTCCGGAACCGGCGCCGTCAACACAGTATCTTTACCTGTGCCGGAGCTCGCTGCCGCAGCCATGTTTGACCAGCCGAACATGACGCCATGGTCAGATGGATTGATCGGGGTCGCTTCGACGCGCACGATGATTTGATCCGGTTTTGGCGTTGGCATCTCTTTCTCGACAAGCTCCATGCGAAGCGTGCCGGACTCCTCAAGGGTTGAGACCATTTGCAGATAAGTAGCAGGCAAAGACATGGCGGATCCTCTGGAAAGTTTGAAAATGATTTAGCTCCACTCCTGCCAAGCCCGGGCGGGAAAGACCAGACTCTCGTCGCGAAATGCGGATTTGAGCGCGCCTCGCCTCTTTTCCTAATGCCTGATCTCCGCTAGGGGCGCACGCATGAAGACCATCGCGCTCATTGATTATGGCTCCGGCAATTTGCACAGCGCTGCGCGGGCCCTGCGTGTGGCGGCGAACCATGCCAAGAAAACACGCGAAATCCGGATCACAGCGGACCCGGACGCGATTGCCCATGTCGATCGGATCGTGTTGCCTGGCGTCGGACACTTTGCCGATTGCGCTCAAAACCTTCGCGCGCATGACGGCCTGGTTGACGCATTGCATGAAGCGGTGATGCAACGGGGCGTGCCCTTCTTTGGCATTTGCGTTGGTCAGCAATTGCTCGCGACTCGCGGTCTGGAAGATGGCGAAACGCCGGGTCTCGACTGGATCCCAGGCGATATTGACCGAATCACACCTGGCCCCGGATTAGCGGTCCCGCATATGGGTTGGAACGCATTGGACCTGAATCAGGCGCATCCGATTCTGAGCGAGTTGGGTGACGACCCTCATGTCTATTTCACGCACTCCTATGCCTATCGCAATCCGGCTGAGAGCGACGTCGCAGCAACCACACATTATGGCGAACCGATCATTGCAGCGGTCGCGCGCGACAATATCTTCGCGACCCAGTTCCACCCCGAAAAGAGCCAGCGGGTTGGGCTACAAATCCTGTCCAATTTCGTGCTTTGGAATCCCAAATGAGTTTCAAACTTTATCCAGCGATTGACCTGAAAGACGGGCAATGCGTGCGCTTGTTGCGCGGCGAGATGGACCAAGCCACGCAATATAATCCTGATCCCGCGGACCAGGCGCGCCAGTTCAAGCATATGGGATTTGAATACCTCCATGTGGTGGATCTGAATGGCGCATTTGAAGGCGCCAGCGCAAACACAGAGGCGGTCAAAGCCATCCTGTCGGCGACCGATGTGCCGGTGCAACTTGGCGGCGGAATCCGAACACGGGCACAAATTGATGCCTGGTTGGAGGCCGGCCTGTCACGCGTCATTCTTGGCACGGCCGCTCTGCGTGATCCGCACCTGGTCAAGGCGGCGGCGCGGGCACTGCCAGAACAAGTCGTTGTCGGCATAGATGCCAAGGATGGTATGGTCGCGGTCGAAGGTTGGGCGGAAACCTCGGACATGTCGGCGGTTGAGCTCGCCAAGGCCTTTGAGGGCTGCGGTGTCGCGGCGTTGATCGTAACCGATATTGCCAGAGACGGCATGAAAACCGGGGTGAATGTCGCATTCACAGGCGCGCTCGCGGATGCGGTTTCAATTCCTGTGATCGCGAGTGGCGGGGTGGCCAGTGTACAGGATATTCATGATCTACGCGCCTATAAAGGCGACAGACCGATCTCTGGGTCGATTCTGGGGCGAGCGATCTATGATGGCGATCTCGTGCCCGATGAAGCGCTTGCCGCCGCGGGTTAGTCTGCGCCGCCGGTTTCCGGCCACATCTTAATCGACGCGTAGAAGGCTTGCGCTGCATCCAGGTCCTCGGCTGCTGACCAGCCGCGTTCCTGCAATTGTGCAGAGCCGTCTTCGGCGACAACGAACCCGCGAAACAATGCTGATGGATGCGCCGGCGCGCCGTCTTCAGTGAAAGTGTAAACTTCGCGCCCATTGGCGACATGGCACATCACGGCGCGGCTTGCCATGGCATGGCAATGCGCATCCTCGCGGCCTTCGACTTTTGATTTCAATTCGGCCAAACCGGCTGCATTTGACCGCAGACTCAGATCCTGGACATCGGGAATCGGTCCTGCATCACCAATATTGATCCGTTCCGGCAAGCCGTCTTTGTGCACACGCAAGACAATCGCGCGGGCCCCGTCCGGGCCACCCCGTGGGGCATGCTCGGCTTCTGGCGGAATGACATAAGCATCACCAGCGCTCAGGACCTGGTCTGGCTTGCCTTCCTCGACATGTACGGCAGAGCCTTCGATGACATAGACGAATTCCTCGCCCGGGTGAAAATGGCGGGGCACGGTGGCACCCGGCGGAATGACGACATCGGAAATGATAACTTCAAGATCATCAGAAATCGTAATCGGCGCTCGGAGCATCTGGTTTGAGCCCGGCGGTGGTCGCGTCTGTTCAGCCTCATGGTGATGATGATCAACGCTCACACAAGCGCCCAGGAGTAGCGAGAGTGACAGCAGTCCGGCAACGCGCATTATTCCATTTCCTTCCAAAACTCAGTGGTTTCCAAAGCGAGATCGCGGGCGACGTCTTCAGCATCTAGCGCAATCAGAGTATCGAGTAGTACCGCAAGATCCGAGGCTGCCAATCGGCCTGCGTCGCCATTGGTCGAGGTCAGGATGCGCAGAGCGGTCTCGCCGATCGCATTGTCGAGATAAGCGCCATTCAATCCTGTGATTTGACCCTGAACGATCCGCTCGCCCTGGTCCGAGACACCGGCAACGAAATCGCGGGCGATGGGCGAGAGTGGCACGCCAAATCCAGTCCAGATCGCGAAAATCCGCGCGGTTTGGGCTTCTCTTGCTTCAGATGCAACCGAATCGACCAGTCGTTTTTCAATCGCCAGGAGGGTTGGGCGAGACGCTTCGCCGCCGACAATAATGTCAGCCGCCTCGAGGAGAGCAATCGCGTAAGGATCAGGCTGTTCGACGCCTTCAATTTCCAAAGCAGCCAGCCAGTCCATCGCCAATCCGCGATCGCCGGCCACCATAGCTGCCCTGGCAAATTCTAGCGCGTGGGCGGCGGTCTCATAGGTTTTGGGCAATGCTTCGATATCGGGCAGGAAGAGGCGCGCAGTGCTGCGATACTGGTTCAGCGAATTCAAGGCGCTGTCGGCGAGCAGCAAACTCAATTTCTCAGACCTCAGCTCATCTGACGTCAACGGATCAACCAGCATTTCGAGCGTCTGTTCGATGGCAGAGGCCGGGACATAATCGTCATCATCGAGTAGGCTGAGCAGCACATCACGGCGGTCTTCCGGCGTGATCAGTTCGTGATCGCTGGCAATCTCTGCAAACCGCGCCCGCAATTCGGAAGGAACGCCCGGGCGGCGGGCTGCGGCGGCGGCGAGGTCTGGCCGATCTTGAGCGATGGTGACACGGTTGGTATCGAGAATGGCTTTGGCAGAAAGCGCAATGTTCAAGCCGGAATCGAATTTCGCTCCGGGTGGATTGGGTGTGTCACCCGCGGCGGCGAATATGGCTTCTACCATCCAGGAATCATCAACGCCTTGAGCAGACGCGACCTCAATGGCGAGCTGAGCACCGGAGAAATTATCTCGCAAGACCGCGCAAACGGCGCGCAATTTCAGCCAATACTCGCCCTCTTTAGTCGCGCCATTCAGTGTGCCACAAGCGCTGGCTTCCTGGCCGCTGGCAAGATCAAGATCGACCGCCAAGGTTTCGGCATCCAGGCCTGGGGCCGCCTGTTCCAATTGCGGCACCAAAGCCGCTGCGGCGCGGGCCTCGCCAAGCTCCAGCATCAAGCGGGCTCGCTCTGCCAGCAAGTCTTCGGCGCGCTCACCGCGCGGTGGTGTTGCGGGCGATAGGATGATCCGTCGCAACAGACCGCGTTCAGCTGGCCCAAGTTTGCCAGCTTCGACCGATTGCAACAGAAACAGGAGATATTCATCATTAGAATTTCGCCACAGCGTGGTCGGAAACTCGGTCTCATTCGAAGACAGATAACGCTGCCCCCACGCCCCGAGATCGTCCATACTGTCCGCTTCGACCTGTGCATGTGCGCCAACTGACGCGCTCAGACCGATCATCAAACTGCCAACCAGGGCAGCTTTAGAGAACATGATCGATCTCCATGCGCACTTCGCCGGGTTCAGGCTTGTGAGCATTTGCTGAATTGCCAAGCCACCAGATCACTGCCAGGACGGCGACGATGATGATGGCCAGAATGATAAGCCATTTGCGCATGGATGAATTGCCTTTCGCATACTGCCGCGATGGTCAAAGATTGCCGGATCCGCTTCGTCTGTATAGGACAAGTTGTGAAGATCCGAAAAGACCATGGCTGAAGACCGAACTAGTATCCTAAAACCCGACAGAAATGAGGCGCCTTGGGCAGGTCGAACAGTCGCATTGGTTGGATTAATGGGCGCAGGCAAGTCCACGGTCGGTCGTCGGCTCGCTGAACGGCTCGGGCGCAGCTTCTATGATAGCGACAATGAAATTGAAAAAGCGGCGGGTCTGTCGGTTGCGGATATCTTTTCCTTGCACGGGGAGGAAGAGTTTCGCCGCGGCGAGCATCAGGTCTTGAAACGCCTATTGGATGAGAAACCGCACATTCTCGCCACGGGGGGCGGCGCTTATCTCAACCCTGAAACGCGCCAATTAATGCGCGAGAAGGCCGTGACAGTGTGGCTGAATGCCGACCTGGAGACGTTGTGGAAACGGGTATCGCGTCGCAATCATCGCCCGCTCTTGCGTCGACCGGATGCCAAAGAAGTGCTTTCCAACTTGTTTGCTGAGCGCCGTCCTATATATGAGCTCGCTGATCTAACCGTCCACAGCGTGGACGGACCGCATTCGAAAACGGTCACCGCTATTATCAAGGCCCTGGAGTCATGGACGCCGCAACCCTAATTGAGCCCAATCGCGTCCGCGTCGAGCTGGATGAGCGCAGCTATGACATTCTGATTGGCGCAGGTTTGCTGTCACGCGCGGGCGCTTTGCTGCAACCTTTCGTGAAACAGCCGCGCGTTTTCGTGCTGAGCGATGAAACCGTCTGGAGCCTGCATGGCGAGACGCTTGCAAGCGGCTTGGGCGCGGCCGGCCTTTCAGCGATTGAAAAAGTGCTTCCCGCCGGAGAGAGCACCAAGAATTGGACGCTCTTGGGCGAAACTCTGGATTGGCTTTTGCAGCAAGGCGCAGGTCGCGATGATGTCCTGATTGCCTTTGGTGGCGGTGTGATTGGCGATTTGACTGGCCTTGCAGCATCGCTGCTAAAGCGCGGCATGCAATTCGTGCAGATCCCGACCACGCTGCTGGCACAAGTCGACAGTTCCGTGGGCGGTAAAACCGCAGTGAATAGCGGGCATGGCAAGAATCTGGTGGGCGCTTTCTATCAGCCACGCCTGGTCTTGGCCGATTCTGACGTGCTAGCGACATTGCCGGATCGCGAACGCCGCGCAGGCTATGCCGAGATTCTTAAATACGGTCTGATCAATGATCGCCGCTTTTTCGATTGGTTATCAGAACAGGGCGATCAAGTGCTCGCTTTGCAGCCAAATGCGATCGCCGAGGCCGTGGCGGTCTCGTGCCGGGCCAAAGCCGATATTGTTGCGCAGGATGAACGCGAAGGCGGGGTGCGGGCTTTGCTCAACCTCGGCCATACATTTGGTCATGCGCTCGAGGCCGAGAATGGCTATCGCCCCAATCTCCTGCATGGCGAAGCGGTGGGCACCGGCATGGCGCTGGCGCTGCGCTATTCAGCGCGGCTCGGCCTGATGTCGCAAGAAGACGCTGAAACAGGCGCCAACGTGATTGCTAAGTCCGGTCTGACGGCCAATATCGCGTCGCTACCGGGCGGGCCTTATAAGGCCGATGCCTTGGTTGCGGCGATGCAACAAGACAAGAAGGCGCGCGCTGGGCGCGTGCCGCTAATCCTCGCCAAAGGGTTGGGTGAGGCCTTTATCTATCCGGATGCGGACTTATCTGATGTGCGCGCATTTTTAACTGAGGAGCTGCAAAAAAGCTGATGATCATCGGCACCTTACTGACCATTCTCGTTCTCATCGGCATGTCTGCCTTTTTCTCGGGATCCGAAACAGCGCTGACCGCGGCGAGCCGCGCGCGCATGCACCAGTTCGAAAAAGACGGCGATAAGCGCGCCAGCCTGGTGAATAAACTCATTTCAGACCGCGAGCGCTTGATTGGCGCCATCTTGCTGGGCAACAATCTGGTGAACATTCTCGCCTCGGCGCTGGCCACAAGCCTGTTCGTAAGTCTAATGCCTGGACCCAGCGGAGTCGCTGTGGCGACGGCGGTGATGACGGTGCTGGTTCTGGTTTTTGCAGAAGTTCTGCCAAAGACATATGCGATTACGCGCCCGGATAATATGGCGCGCTCTGTGGCGCGGCCGATTTCCTGGCTTGTGGCCATGGCCAGCTGGATTGTTGCCGGCATTCAGGCCATTGTGAACGTCACGCTACGGATCATTGGCGTAAAACCGCCGGATGATGATGTCAGTGCCGAGGACGACATTCGTGGCACGATTGATTTGCACCATTCCGAAGAAGGCCTGGATGCCAAGAACCGCCACAGATTGGTCGGGGCGCTGGATCTGAAAGACATGACCGTCGAAGAAGTGATGATCCACCGCAAGAACATCACCATGATTGATGCTGAACAGACGGCAGATGCAATTGTTCGTAAGGCCCTGGCCAGCCCGCACACGCGGTTGCCCCTGTTCCGAGGTGATCAGGAAGAGATTGTCGGTATCCTGCATGTGAAGGACCTACTCAGGGCTATTGTCGGGAATAATGGTAAGACGACCGGGCTTGATATTCTCGATATTTGCCGCGATCCATGGTTCATTCCCGAAACCACGGCAGCGGAGGATCAGCTTGACCTGTTCTTGAAGAAGCGCAGCCATTTTGCGCTCGTGGTGGACGAGTATGGCGCGCTGCAAGGCCTGGTCACGCTGGAAGACATTCTGGAAGAAATCGTCGGCGACATTCGCGATGAGTATGACGTGGTCGTACGTGGGGTCCGACCGCAGTCTGATGGTTCAGTTTATGTCGAAGGCGGTGTCACGATCCGCGATTTGAATCGGGCCATGGGCTGGGAGTTGCCAGATGAAGAAGCGGTGACGATTGCCGGTCTCGTGATCCATGAGGCGCAGACCATTCCGGAGCCCGGTCAGCGCTTCGCCTTTTATGGCTATCGTTTCGATATTGCCCGCAAGAGCCGCAATCAGATTACCGGCCTGAAGGTCATGCCGGTGCGCGAAGAACGAGACGTGTAAGATGCGCTCTTTTGCTAAAATCCTTGACTTAGCTGCTAGCCATCACGGTTCAGCGGAGGAGGTTTTGGCGCGTGCCGCGAACGAACATCACGCCGCGGATTTGCGATCGATCAGCGATGATCGCTATCTCTCAGAAATGACCAAGGCTGTGTTCAGTGCAGGGTTTAGCTGGAAAGTCATCCGAAACAAATGGGATGGGTTCGAAGCCGCCTTTGACGGGTTTCAACCCAATCGCGTCTCTTTCTATGCTGATGAAGCGCTCGATCGCTTGCTCGCGGACAAAGGGATTGTGCGAAACGGGCAAAAGATCACAGCCACCATCGCCAATGCCCGCTTTGTCGCTGAGACCGCGAAAACGAATGGTGGTTTCGGGGCCTTTCTCGACGACTGGCCTGCAGAGGACCAAGCTGGTCTGCTCGCGCATCTCGGCAAACATGGCTCGCGTCTGGGCGGCGCGACGGCGCAGTATTTTCTCCGGTTCACTGGCTATGATGCCTGGATCGCGTCTCGCGATGTCTGCACCGCTCTGGTGCGCGAGAACGTGCTGGATAAGCCGAGTGCGACCAGTAAGACCGCGCTGAAAAATGTCGACGCCGCAATCAATGAGTTGCACGCTCAGTCCGGCCAGCCGCGCGCTGTCATTTCCCGCGTCCTGGCGCTGTCCGTCGGTCCATCATGACCTTCGCCGCAACAATGCTCACGCTGTATCCGGACGCTTTTCCGGGGCCGCTTGGCGTCTCTATTCTGGACCGAGCGCGCCAAGATGGGCTGTGGTCGCTCGAAACGGTTCAGATCCGGGAGTTTGGTTTAGGCAAACATCGCCAGGTCGACGAGAAACCGGCAGGCGGCGGGGCAGGACTGGTGCTGCGCCCGGACGTCGCCGCGGCGGCGATTGACAGTCTGCCGACTGATGGTCGCCCGCTCATCTATCCCAGTCCTCGCGGGGCGCCATTAACCCAGGCCATGGCCGCAGACTGGGCGTCTGGGCCCGGATTGATCTTTTTCTGTGGTCGCTTTGAAGGCCTGGATCAACGCGTTATCGACCGCCGAAACATGCGCGAAGTCTCGCTCGGCGATTTTGTTCTGGCAGGCGGGGAAGTTGCGGCCATGGCGATGCTGGAAGCGACGCTTCGTCTGATCCCGGGTGTGGCTGGAAATCAGGCCTCGATCGAGGATGAAAGCTTCAGCGACGGGCTACTGGAATATCCGCAATATACCCTGCCGCGCGTCTGGGAAAACCAGCCGACCCCGGATGTGCTTTTATCCGGGGATCATAAAGCTGTATCCGACTGGAGGAATCAGCAGAGTCAGGCATTGACAAAACATCGCCGACCCGATTTATGGGCGGCTTCCCGAAATGGACCCAAATTGCGAGCGTCGGAGACGGACGATGAACATGATTGAACAGCTCGAAGCTGAAGAAGTTGCCCGCGTCACCGCTGGCAAAACCATCCCAGAATTTTCGCCAGGCGATACGCTGTCTGTGAACGTGCGTATTAAGGAAGGCGACCGTGAGCGCGTCCAGCGCTACGAAGGCGTTTGCATCGCACGCGCCGGACAAGGCCTCAACGAAAACTTCACTGTCCGGAAGATTTCTTTCGGTGAAGGTGTTGAGCGGGTTTTCCCAGTTGTGTCGCCCATGATTGAGAGCATTGAAGTGAAGCGGAAAGGCCGCGTGCGTCGCGCCAAGCTTTATTATTTGCGTGATCGCCGGGGTAAATCGGCGCGTATTGCCGAGCGGACCACTGGTCACGGTATGGAAACCACGGAAATCACCACCTCAAAAACAGAACTCCGCCGTCAGCGCGATGCCGCGAAAGTGGCGCGCCGCGAAGAAGCTGCAAAAGAGCGTGATGCGGCCGCGAAAGCCAAAGCTGCAGAGGAATCGGCGGCCGCCGCCGCGGCTGAAGCTGAAGCAGCTGCTGCAGAAGCGGCGCCAGAGGGCGACGCCGAAGCATAGTTTCTCTTACGAACTCAGATCTTCGAGAACCCTGCTCCTTGAGCGGGGTTTTCTTTTGCTCGGTGTCCGGGCACTGCCGATTTGGCACGAATTGTGCGTTCTAGCTTCTGGCCCTAACTGTCTAAAATAGCAGTAGAAATTTCTCTTGTCGCGCGAATCCGATTGGATTCTCCTATTTCGTTTCCTATACGAAACAAATGGCGCGCAGTTTGCGTCGAGTTGTTCAAATGTCCCGAAATGGATCGGGATGCATGGATGGCGTAATTTCAAGCGGCGAAAGATGCGTCGCTTAAAAGGGGTACAAATATGAAAGTGTCAAAGTCGATTACGATCGGTGCGGCAGCCGCAGTGCTGCTTCCACTATCGGCCTTCGCAGACGGAGATAAGAATAGCTGGGATGGCCAGGCCGCGGGAGAGCGTTATTCCGCATCCGGCGCATCGACAGCGGAACGCACGCTGACCGATGACGAAATTCGCAATATCATTTCTGAATCAGGCGCCAGCGGTACGAACACAGATGTGCGCTATCTCGGCGGACCGCAAGCCGCGATCGAAACCATCATGTGCTGTGAAAATGTCGATGAGCAAATCGAGACGCGCACAGAGATTGAAGAAACGACGGAATATATTGACGCAGTCACACGTCGCGACATCACACAGCCGGTTCAGCGCACGCTGATCCAGCCGGTCACGCGCCAGGTCCTGCAAGGCTCCGTCGAAGACATTACTGAAGACCATGTCTATGAAACCCGTCGCCTCGACACGCAATATGTCCGCGACGACGTCCCGACTGTGGTTGAGAACTACATCCCACAAGTCACCACGGAAACGCGTGATGAAGTCACCGAGACGTATTATGATGTCGTCACCCGTCGTGAGATCATCCAGCCAGTTGAGCGCACGACAGTGGTTCCGGTTCAACGCCGCATTGTCCGTCCCGTCACTGAAACGATCACCAACGAAATTCGCTACGAAACGCGCACGGCGCCGGTTCAGCGTCACTCCGTGGTCATTCCGGATACGGTAGAGACGGTCACTGAAGACGTCACGACAGTCACGGAAGAGCAGCTGACGGAAGAGATCATTCCTTACACGTCACAGCGGAACATCTATCAGCCGAAGACGATCACCACGATCCAGCCGATCGAGCGTCAGATCCTGCGCGGTACGACGGAAACCATCACGCAGGCGACACGCTATGAAGAAGAGCGTCTGCCGCTGCGCGTTGAAACCGAAGATGCGCCGCGCGTAATCGAGAATATCACGCCGCAAGTCAGCGAGCGGACCATTCTCGAAGTTGAAGACGTCTATATCGACAATGTCACACGCAATGTCGTTCAGCCTGTGGTCGTCACCACGATCCAGCCGGTCGTCAATGAAGTGCTGCAAGGCCGCACTGAGACGATGACTCGCGACACCCGTTATGAAACGGAAACGCTGGCCCGTCGGACCGAGCGCGTATCTGTGCCGGAAACAGTTGTGAATTACATCCCGCAACTCACCGAAGAGTATCAGGAAGAGCATTCTGAGACTTATTTTGAAGCGGTGACGCAGCGCGACATTTATCAGCCGGTTGTTCGCACCATCATTCAGCCAATCGAAATTCGGAAGATGAATGCGAAGACCGAGACGGTCACCAACCCAACGCGTTATGAGACGGTGCGGGCCAGCCTGGTCGTGCTCAATATTGGCGCGTCTTGCGACTGTAACTAATCTGGCCTGAGCGCTCCGGCGCTCTCGCTTATCCCCATCGATCTGGCAGCGAGCCCTGCCAGGTCGTCTCTCCAGGCTCCTTCTTGGGGCCGGTTGCTACGAGAAGGCGTTGAGGGTTTCCTCAGCGCCTTTTTGTTGCGCTTCGCCGCTTGCAGAATGGCCCCGCCCGTGCTGATACACGCGGCTGGAAAGGTGAAACGAGATGGCCGGTCAAACCCTGTATGATAAAATCTGGAACCAACACGTTGTGCATGAAGATGCAGAGACGGGCGAAGCGCTCCTATTTATTGACCTCCACCTCATTCACGAAGTGACCACGCCGCAAGCCTTTGCCGGTCTGAAATCGGCTGGACGCAAAGTCCGTCGGCCCGATCTCACCCTGGCGGTGGCGGATCATAATACGCCAACTGAGAAACAAGCCCTGGGCCTAGATGGCGTGCGCGATGAGGCGGCGCGCAACCAGCTTGCCGCTTTAAGCCGCAATGTCGCGGAGCATGGCATCGAATTCTTCCCCATGGGTCACATCAATAATGGCATTGTGCATGTGGTCGGTCCGGAACAAGGCCGCACACAACCCGGCATGACCATTGTCTGCGGCGACAGCCACACATCGACGCATGGCGCATTCGGCGCTCTCGCACATGGTATCGGCACGTCTGAAGTCGAACATGTTCTGGCAACGCAGACTTTGCGCGCCCGCAAGATGAAGAATATGGCGGTGGAGGTGTCCGGCACATTATCAGAGGGTGTGACCGCAAAAGATCTCGCGCTGCACTTGATCGCCAAGATCGGGACGGCGGGCGGCACAGGCTGCGTCATGGAATATCGCGGTGAAGCCATTCGGGCGCTGTCCATGGAAGGGCGGATGACGCTGTGCAACTTGTCCATAGAAGGCGGCGCGCGGGCGGGTCTGATCGCCCCCGATGCGACGACGTTCGATTATATGAAAGGCCGTCCGGCCAGTCCGAAAGGCGGCGCCTGGGAAATCGCAGAGCGTCATTGGCAGACGCTCTATTCTGATGAGGATGCGGTCTGGGATGAGATCATCCATATCAATGCCGCTGACATTGAGCCGACAGTGACCTGGGGCACCAGTCCGGAACAGGCCATCCCGCTCTCGGCAACGGTGCCGAACCCTGCAGAAATGAGCGACCCGGTGAAACAGGCAGCCGCGACGCGGGCGCTTGAATATATGGGCCTGGAAGCCGGCGCGAAACTCGCGGGCACGCCGGTCCAGCGAGTGTTTATCGGCTCGTGCACGAACTCGCGGATTGAAGACTTGCGGGCCGCGGCGGATGTGGCGCGGACTGGGTCGGTGGCAGAAGGTGTTCGCGCGATGATTGTGCCAGGCTCGGGCCTCGTCCGCGCGCAGGCGGAGGCGGAAGGTCTGGACGACGTGTTCGAAGCTGCTGGATTTGAATGGCGTGAGCCAGGCTGTTCTATGTGCCTGGGTATGAACCCGGATATTCTGTCGCCAGGTGAGCGCTGTGCATCGACCTCGAACCGGAATTTTGAAGGCCGCCAAGGCCGCGGCGGGCGCACGCATTTGATGAGCCCGTTTTTGGCCGCGCGGGCAGCGATCACTGGGGTGATTGGGGGGTGAGGAAACTGACCAAAACGCCGTCAACGAACTTTGTTGTTTTTGCTTATGGGCTGGCCACCGTTTGTGTCCTCTTCGCGTTCTTATCCCCACTCTCGTTGGGTGCGCTTGGGACGGATCGACTAATTCAGTATGACGGACAGATCGTGTCGGTAAAACGAAGTAACGGACTCGGAATAAATCCATTCAGCCCAAATGAAGTTCAAGTCACAATTCAATATGACGGCGGCGAAGTTGAAACGCATTCGATAAAGTCGTCGCTAAATGTGAAACGCCTAGATCAGATCGGAAACGCACTAATGGCCGCTCGCGGTGATCGGGTCATCGTTTCTTTTTTACCGGACGACCGAACTTTGGCTGAAGTAAAATCGCGAGCAGGCGAAATTTTCTTGCCGCAAGATCAAATCAGAGGCTCAACAGTGTTTACGGCGATCTCGGTTGGATTGTTTGGCTTGGGCTTGCTTATTCTGGCAGTTTACTCGCATCATAAGCTGCCGCGCCTTAAAGCTAGGTAGTTGCACATGACTCTCAAAAACTGGACCCGCCGCGAGCGTCCGGGGCAATGGCCGCTGACGGGGCCGCGCGTGGTGCTCGAACCGCTCGACTGGGCCGTGCATGGCGATGGCCTGTATGGGGCGGTCGCGTCACCTGCGGTCAAACATATCTGGGATTATATGCCCCTCGGCCCGTTCAAATCGCGCGAGTCGTTTGAGGACATGCTCGATCAAGTCTGCGCAGATCATGGTTGGGAGGCGCTTGTCATCCGTAAGGGCAATGATGGCAAAATCCTTGGCATGGCGAGTTTTATGCGCATTCGCGAAACCCATGGCAGCGCCGAAATCGGCTGCGTCGCGTTCGGCGAGGCCTTGAAACGCACGCCAGAAGCGACCGAAGCCATGTATTTGATGGCAAGCCATTTGTTCGATGAGCTCGGCTATCGGCGTTATGAATGGAAGTGCCACAATGACAATGCGGCGTCGCATCGGGCGGCGAGTCGGTTTGGGTTTGCTTATGAAGGCGTGTTTCACAATGACATGGTCATCAAAGGCAAGAATCGCGACACGGCCTGGTATGCGATGACAGATGCGGATTGGCCGAAGGTCAAAATGGCGTTCGAGGCCTGGTTATCGCCGAAGAATTTTGATGCGGCGGGTGAACAGCAACGCAATTTGGAGAGTTTCAGAAAGTGATTACAGCGCTCGATCATTTCGTACTGGTCTGTCCTGATCTCAACGCGGCAGTGAGGGATTACACATTGCTGCTGGGTGTGGACCCGGCCTGGCGGGCGACAGGTGATGGCGTCGGGACGGCGGTATATGCACTCGGCAACACAGCGCTGGAAGTGATGGCTCCGGATGGCGATGGCGACGTCGCGGACAAATTGCGCGAGATGACGACAGATGGCGCGGTGCTGACCTCTTTGGTCTATCGCAGTGATGATATTGCGGGCGATCATCACCTCATGACCCGTCGCGGCCTGGCGCCAAGCGACGTATCTGAGACGACGAGCACGCATCAAGAGACGGGTGCGACACGGGGTTGGAAACGGTTCCGCATTCCAGACGACAAGATGGCGGGTGTGAAGACATTTGTCTTGCAGCCGGATGCGCCGTTACCGGTGGCAACGCCCGCAGCTGGCGCCGCGACAGCGCTTGATCATCTGGTCATCAACACGCCCAATCCAGAGCGCGCAGTCGCAACCTATGGCGCACGGCTTGGCGTGCGGTTCGCTTTGGATCGCACCGCCGAGCAATGGAAGACGCGGTTCCTGTTCTTCCGGCTTGGTGGGCTGACGCTGGAAGTCATTCACCGCTTGGGCGAAGATCATCAGCCTGATGCCAATGATTTCATCTGGGGCCTGACCTGGGAGACAGATGATCTCGCCGCAGCGCATGCCCGCCTCGAGTCGGCGGGTCTCGATGTCAGCGAAATGCGCACCGGTCGCAAGCCGGGTTCAGAAGTCTTCACCGTCCGCAATGGCGCGCAAGGCGTGCCGACCCTGTTCATCGCCCACGCGCCGCGCTAGAAAGCTCAACATGAAAGCGTTTACTCACCTCCGCTCCACCGCTGCCCCTCTGTTGGACAAGGGCAAGCTGATGGTGAATGTCGATACCGACATGATCATCCCGAAACAGTTCCTGAAGACGACGGAACGTGATGGCTTGTCTGAAGGCCTGTTCCACGAATTGAAGACTCTGGCGGACGGGTCACCGAATCCGGACTTTGTCCTTAACAAGCCGCAATATCAGAGTGCGGGCGTGCTGATTGCGGGTGAGAATTTCGGCTGCGGCTCGTCGCGCGAGCACGCGCCCTGGGCGCTGCTCGATCAGGGCATCACCTGTGTCATCGCGCCGAGTTTCGCCGATATTTTCTATAATAATTGCGGCAAGAATGGCATTCTCGCCATCGCCTTGCCCGTTGAGGTCTGCGATGCCCTGGCGGCGCAAGCTGGCGGCAGCAATAGTGTGTTCGAGATTGATCTGGAAACCAAAACCGTGACCACGCCGGACGGCACCGAACACAGTTTCGACTTTGATGAAGGGCGCCGCGAGAAATTGCTCAAAGGGCTGGATGACATCGCCCTCAGCTTACAAGCCGAAGACGCGATCAGCGCTTATGAAACGCAGCGCAAGCTGGCCACACCCTGGTTGGAGACTGTCTGATGAAACCCTGGATTGCCGTTGTCTTTTCTGCGGCGCTGCTGACCGCCTGTATCCCTGACATCATGAACACCAAGCCAGAAGTGCGCGGCCTGGAAGGCGCGGCGCCGGTGCAGACATTCACCGATCCGGCGAATGGCACCGACATCACGCTGCGGCCAGATGGCAAGCTTCAGCTCAAGCTCGATAGCAACCCGACCACGGGCTATTATTGGTATTTGAAGGACATAGATGCTTCCAAGCTCGATCAGCTCAGTGAAGACTATTTTGCCGACCCCGCCCCGGAAGGCGTGGTCGGAAGCGGCGGCCATCAGATGTTCGTGTTTGAAGCGCTGGCGACCGGCAAGTCCAAACTGAGACTGTCTTATGAGCGTTCGCCTGAAGATGTGGCTGAGACGCTCACCCTCGATATAAAGGTGATCGAATGATTATTGTCGAAGGCAGCGCGCGCATCCCGGAAGGGGCTTGGGACCAGGCCATCGCGGCGATGGAAACCATGATCACAGCCAGCCGCGAAGAAGCCGGCTGTATCGAATATGCCTATAGCCGCGACTTGCTCGATCCAAACCTATTGCGGATCATTGAGCGGTGGCAAGACAAGGCCGCTTTGGTCAGTCATTTCGCTGAACCGCATATGGCTGTGTTCCGTGCCGCCTTGGCCGAAGTTGGACCACAGGATCTGCAAGTGCGGATGTATGAGGCCGACCCGGAGCCGATGCCCCTTTAAGTCGCAGTGGACTTGTCTCGTTCAACCTGATCTATGGCGCGAAACTGAATTTGCGCTGTAGAGGATGCTATGAGCCAGACCCTGCTACTATTGCCCGGTGACGGGATCGGACCAGAAGTGACGGAACAGGCGCGGCGGGTGGCCGAGAAATTGGCGCCTGATCTCGCGTTTGATGAAGACCTGGTCGGCGGCGCCTCAATTGACGCCCATGGCGAACCGCTCACCGTCGACGCTCTGGTCAAAGCCAAGTCAAGCGATGCGGTCTTGCTGGGTGCCGTCGGTGGACCGAAATGGGTGGGTGTTGAGCGGCATCTGCGCCCGGAAATGGGCTTGTTGCAATTGCGCAAAGGCATGGACACGTTTGCTAACCTACGGCCGGCCTTCTGTTTCCCTGCTCTGGTCGATGCTTCGAGCCTGAAGCGCGAGGTGGTCGAAGGCCTCGACATCATGATTGTGCGCGAGCTGACCTCTGGTGTCTATTTCGGCGAGCCGCGTGGGTTTGAGCGCGGGATTGGCGATAAGAGCTTTGGCTATGAAACTTCGCGCTACACCAAAGGCGAGATTGATCGTGTGACGCGCGTCGCGTTTGACATCGCGCGCGGGCGGCGCGGTGAAGTGGCATCGACGGAGAAGTCCAATGTCATGGAAAGCGGCCTGTTCTGGCGCGAGACGGTCACGGAGCTGCATGCAACCGAAGGTGAAGGTGTCGATTTGCGCCATATCCTGGCAGATGCCTGCGCCATGGAATTGGTGCGCGATCCGAAACAGTTCGATGTCATTCTCGCAGGTAATCTGTTTGGCGACATTCTGTCGGATGCTGCCGCGATGCTGACCGGCTCGATCGGCATGCTGCCAAGTGCGTCGCTCAGCTATGACGGCAAGCCAGGGCTGTATGAGCCTGTGCATGGCTCTGCGCCGGACATTGCCGGACAAGGCAAAGCCAATCCTTGTGCCGCCATTCTGTCACTGGAAATGGCGCTTCGATGGTCACTGGGGCGCGCAGAGGCGGCGGATCGATTGTTCGCGGCCGTCGGGAGAGCGCTCGAAGCCGGCGCACGAACGGGTGATATTGGCGGGACGATGTCCACGAAAGAGATGGGCGACGCGGTGATTGCGGCGCTTTAGGGTCTCGCAAGAGAAAGTGTCCGTCGACGCCTGCGAAAGCAGGGGTCTAGGGACCAGTCTTTGCCAATTTGTCAGAGGGACGGTTGTCGTCCGTGGATCCCTGCTTTCGCAGGCATCTGCGGATCGGACCAAGGTGGAGATATCTCACTCAGAGTTGGCGTCCATGGCCAATATAATCTGGGCATAGCCTTTTGACAGACGACCCATATTCTCAACCGTAATCCGTTCATTCGTACCGTGAAAGCCAGTCAGATCTTCTGGCGACATGACCGCCGGCATAAAGCGGTAGACACTGTCTGTGATCGCTGTTGCATATCGGCCATCCGTGGCGCCGAGCACCAGGCCGGGGGCGACGGGCGCTTGGCTCGAATCTGCAGCCACCGCGTACAGCACCCCAAAAGCCAGATTGTCCATCGGGCTGACCGGCGACGCACCCGTGCCACGAATGCCGCTGCGCCCAACCGTCACTTCAAGACCTTCAATGTCCTTGGTCACATCTTTGATATGGGCCAGGATGCTCTCTTCCGTATCCTTGGGATGGATGCGGAAATTGATGATCGCGGTGGCGCGTTGCGCAAGGACATTTTCCTTGGCTGATCCAGTAAGCATGGTTGGCGCCGTGGTCGTACGGATCATCGCATTGGCGGCCGGTTCAGCGCTCAAGACGCCTTTCAAATACCCGCCAAACAGCCACTGATTGGCAAAAGCCATACGCTGGACGAACGGCATGTCCCGTCCGGTCGCTTTGAACAGGCCGGCCACGAGCGGATAATCCATATCTGCCGACATCTGGTTTTCATCCAGGGCAATCAGCGCCCTCGATAGGCGCACAGTCGCGCTGTTGCGCGGCGGCGTCGATGAGTGACCGCCTTCAGCTGTCACTGTAAGCGTGTAGGTGACATACCCTTTTTCGGCGACGCCGATGAACGCGACTGTGCCGCCTGTCAGCGGATTATTCTCCACCGCCATAAAGCCCTCATCGAGCGCCATAACGGGCGACACACCGCGCGACTTGAGCAGTTCAACCCCGTTGCTGGCGCCCGATCCGGACACTTCTTCATCATGGCCCAGCATCAGCAGAATCGTGCGTTTGGGCTGAAATCCGTCTCGCGCCAATGCGTCCAGCGCTTCCAATAAACCGACCATTGACCCTTTGTCATCGATCGCACCGCGGCCATAGACATAGCCATCCTGGATGGCGCCCGAAAAAGGCGGCGCATCCCAGTCACCTTCGGTGCCGATATTGACCGGAACGACATCCTGATGCGCCATCAGAAGGAGTGGGTCGAGCGCTGGATCGGTGCCTTGCCAAGTGAAAAGCAGACTATAGCCGCCTGGAATGGTTTCCTTGGTCGCGGCAGTATGGAAGGCAGGATAAGTCTCTTCCATCCAGGCCTGCATTTCGAGCCATGGGCCTTCTTGTCCCACGCGGGGATCACCTGGCGCGACAGTAATGGTGCGGAACTGGATCGCTTCGCTTAAATGTTGTGCGGCAATGTCAGCACTGAATGCAGGCACGTCTGGCAATGTGATGTCGCGAACATTTTGTGGAGCGCCGCCATAATTGAACGTTCTGATCAGAATGATGCCAATCAGCAGGATCAAAACCCCGCCTGCGCCTAACCCTATCCGTTTGAGCATGACAGCCGCCTCCCAATGCGCCGTTTCGACAGACTGTGGCCAGCGTGGACCGAAATGGCAAGATCACGCCGCGTGAAGCCGCCTACCGATCAGACTAAACGGCTTCTTATGCGGCGCGCACCGCGGCCGTGCGATCCTTCGGGGTCAACAAGCCGATCTCGTCATAATCGTGAAGCGTCCTGACCGAGACGCCTGAGAGCCTGGCCACATCTTTGACTTTATAGGTTTTCAAACGGGTCATCACCGTCTCCTTTTGATGTGATGACCGGGTCTATGCGCCCTCACGGGACTGTAGGGTCAAGTCCATTGTTCAAATCTCCGGGCGCCAATCCGGCGGCGCCAGTTCAAATCCCGAGAATTCAAAGCCGGGTGCGACGATACAGGAGACCAAGGTCCAGGCACCCAGGCTTTCTGCGGTCTGCCAATGATCTGCCGGGATGCTAATTTGTGGCCGCTGACCGGCCCGCAAGTCCGGGCCTAACGTGTGCGCCGCTGCGCCTTTGCCGGACGGCGGTGCAACGGTTAGCGCTAATGGGCCGCCCGCATGCCAGAGCCAGTGCTCGTCCGCGTCGACCCGGTGCCAGGCGGAAATTTGATCGGCTTGCAGCAAATAATAGATCGCCGTTGAAGCGGCGCGCTCATGACCATCTGTACGATAGGTTTCGGCATAATGACCGCCTTCCGGATGAGGCTGCATCTTAAGCAGGCGAATAATCTCATTGGCGCCCAGATCGCCAGACAGAGCGACCATCAAAATCGGTCCTTGCGCCCGCGTATCTCACCAAAGGTTGCGGCCGCGTCGCCTGGATGCCCCATCGCAGCTTGCAGTTCTGGGACATCGGCGCGCAGGAATGGATTGGTCGCCAGCTCCCGCGACAATGGCATTGGCACGGTCCGCTCGCCGCGGGCGCGTTTATCGTCAATCTCGGCAATATAGGCTTTCAGCGCTTGATTATCGGTTTCGATCGTTTCTGCGAATCGCGCATTGGCTTGTGTATATTCATGCGCACAATAGAGCACAGTTTCAGGCGGCAAATTCTTCACAGCCTGCATCGATTGCCACATCATTGGCATATCACCTTCAAACACGCGGCCGCAGCCAAGGGCAAACACAGCGTCGCCGACAAAGGCCGTTTTCGCTTCGGCCAAATGGAATGCGATATGTCCAAGCGTGTGGCCCGGCACATCGAGCACATCGGCGACCAATGCGCCCAGCGTGATGCGATCGCCGCCGCCGACCGCTTGATCGATGCCAGGAATTTTCTCAGCTTCGCCTTTCGGCCCGATGATCGCACACCCAGTTGCGTCTTTGATCTTCATATTGCCGCCGGCATGGTCCGGATGCCAGTGCGTGTTCCAGATTGCGGTAATGGTCCAGCCCTGGGCCGCCGCTTCCGCCAGATATTTGTCGGCGTCCGGTGTATCGATCGCCGCGGTCTCTCCGGACACCGGGTCGTGGGCTAAATAGCCATAATTATCATTCAGGCAGGGGAATTGATGTATGGTCAGCATGGTCCCATCTCTTTGGGGTAGTTTTAGTTTGAAAGAATAGAGCCATATGCGCCAGCCTGCGGCAACCCTTGATACCTTTTATCAATCTCGTCTCGGGCAAGCGGCGAAGCGCCTGATGTCGGAGCGGATGATGTCGCTCTGGGGAGATTGCGACGGTCAGCGCGTACTCGGCATCGGCTATCCTAGCCCGCTCTTGCCGCTATGGCAGGATCAAGCGGCAAGCTGCATCGGGATTGTGCCGGAAGAAATTGGCGAAGTGCGCTTATCCTCCTCGCGCGGGCAGACCTTGTGCCTGGCGCCAGAACAGAAACTTCCTTTCCCAGAGGGCCTGTTTGACCGGGTTTTCCTGTTACATGCCTTAGAGGAGGCGGACAGTCCGCGGCAATTATTACGCGAAGCCTGGCGTGTCCTGGCACCCGAAGGTCGAATCGTCGTGGCCGTCACCAATCGCCGCAGCATGTGGTCGCTCGTTGATAGCAAGCCGTTTGGCCATGGCCGGCCTTGGACGCGCCGACAAATGGTGCGGTTTCTGAACGATCACTTGTTCCAGGTCACAGCCTCGACCACCGCAGTACATATGCCGCCTCTCGATTGGCGAATCATAACCGGCGCAGCCAATTCCTGGGAGCGGGCGGGGGAGTTCGCATTACCCGGATTGGGCGGTGTGGTTCTGGTGGAAGCGGTGAAACGTCTGTACTCAAAACCTAGTGGTAGCGCGGCGGCGCCGGTCACAAAAGCTGTAAAGGCAGGCAGACCAAAACCGGTTATGCCTAGAAAACTGGCAGGGCGAGACCGGGCTGAACCGCGAAAAAAAGCGACAATTGACGTTACAAACCAAGCCGATACGGATACAGTTAAGACTGCAATTGGAGGCGGGCCAAATGAAATTAGTTACAGCGATCTTCAAACCTAGTCGTCTCGACGCGGTGATTGACGCGCTTGGCGAAGCAGATGTTTCAGGGCTGACAGTCTCTGAAGTCCGTGGTTATGGGCGCCAACAAGGCAAGACCGAAGTCTATCGCGGCGCTGAGTATGAAGTCCGTCTGCTGCCGAAAGTGAAAGTTGAAGTGGCCTGCGGGGCGTCTGAAACTGACCGGGTTGTCGAAGCCATCACAGCAGCGGCCAATACCGGCACGATTGGTGACGGTAAGGTCTTCGTCACCGACCTTGAGACGATTGTTCGGATCCGTACCGGCGAGCGCAATGAACAAGCGATTGGCACCTAAAGCCTGACGCGGCTTCTGTTCTAAACTCGAAAAACCTCTGGGCAGCCGCTCGAGACGCGTTATGTCTCGGGCGTAAACGCTGTGAGGCCAAAAATGAAAATCGCGATTATCGGCGCAGGCCTGGCCGGTCTGACCCTAGCGAGCCGTCTGGCTGATCAGCACGATGTTACGGTACTTGAAAAGGCTCGCGGTCCGGGCGGACGTATGTCGACCCGGCGCGCTGACCCCTATGCATTCGATCATGGCGCACAGTATTTTACAGCCGAGACAGACCGCTTTCGCGCCTTCTTGAAGGACCTGGAACACAAGGGCCTGGTATCGTTGTGGCCAGAGACCATTGATCTGCACTATGAGGCGCGCGTGTCAGACAAAGCCAAATATGTGGCGCAGCCTGGCATGAATGCGATTTGCAAAGCGCTGGCAGCGGACTTGGATGTCCGGTCCCAATGCCACGCGACGGCGTTTAGGAAAGACGCCACGGGATGGCAGATTGACACCAAATCAGGTGAGGCTTTCGGCCCGTTCGACTGGATCGTCTCAACGGCACCCGCAGAACAAACGGCTGCCCTGATGCCGCCAGACTTTGCCGAACAAGCGGCGCTGGCCAGGGTGAAAATGAGTGGTTGTTTTGCCCTGATGCTGGGATTCGTTGTGCCCCCGGATCTCGCCTGGCATGCACTCAAATCCGGCAAAACACCAATAGGCTGGATGGCAGTGAATTCGAACAAGCCGGCGCGGCCAGGTGCGTTCAGTCTGCTCATTCAATCAGAGAATGCCTGGGCTGACGTGCACCTTGAGGATCCATCGGACGCGGTCCATCAGACGCTTCTGCAATCAGCGTCAGAATTGGCCGGGACGGACTTATCCATCGCTCAACATCAGGTTTTGCATCGCTGGCGCTATGCCTCGACTCCGGTACCAGCAGGCGAACCATTCCTGATGGATGCGGAGAAACAGCTGGCGGCGTGTGGCGATTGGTGCCTTGGGAGCAAAGTTGAAGCCGCGTTTTCGAGTGCCTCTGCGTTCGCGGATGAATTTCTATCCCTGTCAAAGACTTGATTTTCGCCGCTGTTCCCGGCAGGTCACCTAGCTCAACCAAGGAGACCGTAATGACCGGCCCAGAAGCGCTGCCGAACATTCTCGAAATCACCCCTTATAAAGGCGGACAAAAACTGGTCGGCGCGCATAAATTGTCGTCCAATGAGAACCCGCTTGGATGCAGCCCCGCGGCGCAAGCGGCGGTGATGGAAGCGGCGAAGCATATGGAGCTTTATCCAGATGGCTCCGCCACTGCCTTGCGAACAGCGATTGGCGCGAAATATGGCATTGAGCCGGATCGCATAGTCTGTGGCGCCGGATCGGACGAGATTTTCCAGTTGTTGGGGCGCGCCTATTTGCGCCCGGGTGATAATATTGTGCAAAGCCAGCATGGCTTTCTGGTCTATCGCTTGATCGCGCAACAAGCAGGTGCAGAGACCCGCAGTGCGCCAGAGAAAGACCTGACGACCGACGTCGACGCGATGCTCGAACAGGTCGATGCCAATACAAAGATTGTCTTCCTGGCCAATCCGAACAATCCGACCGGCAGCTATATTCCGTATTCTGAGGTCAAACGCTTGCACGCCAATCTGCCCGAAAATGTCCTGCTCGTTCTGGACGGGGCATATGCCGAATATGTGCGCAATAATGATTATAGCGCCGGGATGGAATTGGCAGGCGAAATGGCCAATGTCCTGGTCACGCGAACCTTTTCGAAGATCCACGGCTTGGCGGCCTTGCGCCTGGGCTGGGCCTATGGGCCAGAGGCGGTGATTGACGCCCTACATCGCACGCGCGGGCCATTCAATGTCAGCGCGGTGTCGCAAGCCGCGGGTATTGCGGCGATCAATGATGATGCCTTCCAAGCCAAGTCTGCAGATCACAATGAGTCCGAGCTGCGACGGGTGAAAGACGCTGTTGAGCGCGCAGGGTTCAAGACGTACCCAAGTGTCGGCAATTTCGTCCTGATCGAGTTCCCAAGGGAACAAGGCCGAACCAGCGCCGAGGCGGACGCGTTCTTGCGAGGCCAAGGCATCGTGATCCGGGACGTCAACGTATATGGCTTGCCGACTTGTTTGCGCGCCTCGATCGGTACCGTCGAACAGAATGATGACCTGATCGCCGCGATTGAGGCGTTTGCAAAAAGCTGATGAGCGACGACGTTTTTGATAAGATTGCCATTATCGGCATTGGCCTGCTTGGCTCATCCATCGCCCACGCGACGCATGCTTATGGTGGGGCCGCTCAGGTCGCTTTGTGGGATGTCGCGGAAGATGTCCGCAAGCGGGCCGCGCGGGTCGTCCATGGGGCGGTCTGCGAAACGATCGAAGACACGGTTGCCGACGCCGATTGCATAATATTGTGCACCCCCGTGGGCGTGCTCGCGGATGTCACAGCCGCACTGTCATCTGCGCTGAGGCCTGGCGCGATCCTGACCGATGTTGGGTCCGTCAAAGCCAAAGCGGCGGCAGACATGGCTGAACATTGTCCGACCGGTGTGCATTTGATTCCCGGCCACCCGATTGCCGGGACGGAAAAGTCCGGGCCAGAAGCAGGCTTTGCCAGCCTGTTCCAGGAGGCGTGGCACATTTTGACGCCTTTGGCGGATCAAGCCGAGGGCTATGCCGCGGCGGTGGATCGGCTCACCGCGTTCTGGAAAGGACTTGGCGCGCGCGTCGAAACCATGGATCCGGCGCGGCATGACCGGGTCCTCGCTATTACCTCGCATCTGCCCCACTTGATTGCCTATAATATCGTCTCGACGGCGTATGACATGGAAAGTGTCGAGCAAGGTGAAGTTGTCAAATACTCGGCTGGTGGTTTTCGCGACTTTACCCGGATCGCTGCCTCGGACCCGACGATGTGGCGGGATGTTTTCCTGACCAATAAGGACGCTGTGCTGGAAACACTTGGCCGTTTCAGTGAAGATTTAGCCGCACTACAACGCGCCATACGCTGGGGCGATGGGGACATGCTGATGCGCGAGTTTTCCCGTGCTCGGGGCATTCGCGCCGCGATTATCGATGCCGGTCTTGATACAGCGGAGGCAGATTTTGGCCGCCGCCAGTCCGATCCAAATTCAGAAATTTGAACGGGCGACGCTCCCCTTTAAAACGCCGCCCGTCCGCATGCTGCCCACTGGCAACACCTTCGCGATCAACTGAGCGCGCCTACGGACGTGCGCATCAGCGATCACGGTCGGACGCCTGCAGATGTCAGTGACTGCGACCACTGGGTCTGCCCCCCGTCCTGCAATCATCATTACAGAACCCAAGCTGAATGAACGCGTTGTAATGTGTTGGGGGCTGTTCATCCTGAGTTGTGTTCTGTTCAGGTTCATCAAGGCGTGGCTTAATGGCGCCGAACTGAGGAGGGAGACGATGATGAAATCCTGGCTAGCCGCTTCAGCACTTCTGGCGCTTGGCGCCTGTGCGACCAGCGTTCCTTATGGTCCTGCCGCCAGTGATGGCGCGAAAGGATATTCAGTGCTGCCGATCGAGAACAATCGATTCCGTATCACTTATAAAGACAACTCAATGGAATTGGCGCGCAGCCGCGCTTTGCGTCGCGCGGCTGAAATCACGCTCGAGCAAGGCGATGATTGGTTCCAGATTGTCACCGCTTATAGCGATACGGGCGAGCTCGCCGGTGGCGGTGGCACGTCTGTATCGGTCGGCGGCGCAACTGGAAATGCCGGGCGTTCAAGCGTTGGTGTCGGGGTTGGTATTTCCTTACCGCTGGGTGGTGGATCATCGGGCCCGGTCGAACACGTGATGGAAATTGTCACCGCACCGGGGGCCAAGCCGGACAATCCGGATGCCTACAACGCGTCTGAAGTGCTGGCCAATCTCGGCGGCGCTTAAGCGGGAATTTCCTCGCCGGCCCAGTCCAAAGCTTTGCCCGAAGCGTCTGGGGTCAATGCGTCTATCACGGACAGCAAAAAGCCTGCCGATTGCTCGGCGGTGAAGAGTTGCGTTTCCGGCACGCCAGACTGAAATGGCTTGGACAAAGCTGTATCAACTGTGCCGGGATGTAGGCTGACGGCGATGAATTGATCATTTCGGCGCGCCTGCTCGATGGCATAATTTCGGATCAACATATTCAAGGCGGCTTTAGACGCGCGATAAGCATGCCAGCCGCCAATGCGATTGTCAGAAATCGATCCGACCCGCGCTGACAAGGCCGCGAACACGGCACGGCTTTTCCGCGGCATGATCGGAATGAAATGTTTCGCCACTAAAGCTGGACCGATCGTGTTGATGGCAAACACTTTTTCGAATGCGCCGCGGTCTTGTTGCCGCAGAGATTTTTCCGGTTTCAAGCCTTCATCATTCGAAAGCAGGCCCGAAGCGACGACCACCAGATCCGGAGCGTCGATGGCCGCGGCCGCGTCGACAAGGCTGTCTTCCTGATCAAGATCGATCAGGCGTGTCCTGACTTTTTCGGAGTCGAACGCGATCGTCGAGCGCGACAGCGCATGGATCTGTTCGACCTCATCGCGGCTCGCGAGCTGTTCCACCATGGCTCGGCCAATCCCGCCTGAAGCACCGATAATCACTGCGCGCATATTCTCGCTCCCGTTTTCACAGGAGCTAGCGCATTCCGGTTTTTGGCAAAGCTAAACGCGCAGCCCGGTTTTTTCGCGGAAAATGGTCAAGAGATCGAGTTGGCTCTCAGTAGGATCACCTTCCGCCTCCGAGATGGCAACCAACATGCCATCAAGATCGACCAATTCCTTGCCCGTCATGCCGGGAGACTTGCGGACAAAGTCCGTCATTTTCGACATGACAACATGGCTCGCCCCGGCATTGCGCGACAGCCAGCCTGCTTGCGAGATAAGCTCATTGGCCTCGCCTTCTGCGAACTCGAAATGATGCATGATCTCACCGCGGATAGAGGCTTCCTGGCGTTCTGTCAGCGTTCCGCGTGCCTGCGCGATTTCGAGCATGAGTATGGCCGCGGCCTCACGCGGGTCGTCGACCACTGAAAGACCGCCTTTGCCCGATCGATTCTTGAACCGCATCTTGCGCGGCAGATTTGCGACGGTCTCGATGGCTTTGCGTCCGTCATGGGCGGCGTCCCGCAGCATTTTCAGGCGGTAATACCAGACGGCGATGAAGCCAAGAATGCCGAGCAGAGCGACGAGAATGTGCATGAACAGCCCCTGTTTGGTGTTAAGTTACCGTAACGCCGATCGAACCATGATTGAAGCGCGATGCGTTTATTGTCATCATCTTTTTATGACTTTGGACGAATACAATGACTTTTGTGGGGCACTGACGGCAACAAGTCGCGTGGTGCAATGGGGCGGCAGCCATGTTTGGAAAGTTGGCGGCAAGGTATTCGCCGTTGCCGGCTGGGGCGATGCAGACTTTTTTGCGGTCACATTCAAGGTGACTCCGCTGTCTTATGAGATCCTGCAAGAACAGCCGGGTTTGCGGCCTGCGCCGTATCTGGCCTCACGCGGGATGAAGTGGATTCAGCATTATGCGGACCCCGGTCTGAAGGATGGCGATCTCAAAGCCTATATTGAAACAAGCCACCGGCTGGTCGCCGATGGCTTGTCCAAGAAAAAACAAAAAGAACTGGGTCTCTTTGTCGTGTGATTATTGGCCGCCGCCTTCACTGGCAATGGCATCATCGATGCCGTCCGTGTTGTGTGCCTGTTGGACCACATAAGCGCGAATCGCTTCGACTTCGTCTTCGGATAGAACGTCGGCGAACGACACCATGCCGATCGATTGCAAATTGCCATCTACAAGAACACCTTTCCAGGCGTCTGCGCTTGAGGTGTAAGTTGACCACCGTAGATCAGGCAGCACACCGGCACTGACCGCGAACGGGCCGTGGCAGACAGTACAATTTCGAGCATACTGAACCAGGCCCAGCTGCAATTGCTCATCCGTGCCGAATTCTTCCGCTTGCGGCGTGCGTTCAATCAACGGGATATCGATGTCGGCAATGACCTGATCGCCGCCCAATTTGAATGTAACGACTTTTCCGACTGTTGGTGGGACCGGTTGCGGGGCTGCAACAGCGCCTGCTGAGAGCAGGTAAGCTGAGCCCCAACCGGTTGTGATGGTGACATATTGCTCGCCATCGATCTCGAATGTGCCAGGCCCTGAAGCCGCACCCGATTTAACATCATGGACCCATAGCTGCTCGCCGGTGCCTGCATCATAAGCGACGAACTCACCGTTCAACTTGCCTTGGAAAATTATACCGCCTGCCGTTGACAAGACGCCGCCATTCCAGGGCCCTTCATGCTCAACCGTCCACCGCGCTTCATTGGCCACAGGATCCCAGGCGATCAGCCGGCCCTTCAAGCCTGAACGGAGGAATTTGAACACTTCACTCGGGATCACCTGCGGTACGCCTGCTGCGAAATCAGCGCCGGTGTTCCACTTGGTTGAATCATCCTGGAAGCGCGGGTCCGTGCCATAGGCTTGCGGAATCTCCTGAGCCGGAATGTAAGCCAGACCGACATCAGGGTTGAACGCCATCGGGTGCCAATTATGCCCGCCCAGCGGACCTGGGGTTTGCAGATACGGAATCTCTGCATAGCGCGCTTCTGGCACCTCGATCGGACGTCCATTCTCATCCAGGCCCATCGCCCAGTTCATGGGCACATAATTATTGCCCGAGATGAACTCACCCGTCGCCGCATCGACGACGTAGAAGAAGCCATTCTTGGGTGCCTGCATCACAACCCGCCGGTCGGCCCCATCCGCCCCCAAGGGCAAAGTTGCAATGATCAGGGTCTGGGTCGCGGTATAGTCCCAATTGTCGCCCGGTGTGGTCTGGAAGTGCCATTTATATTCGCCGCTATCGGCATCCACCGCGACGATGGAGGACAAGAACAGGTTGTCCAGACCGGAGGGATCGCGCAAGGCCTGATTCCAAGGCGAACCATTGCCGACCCCGAATATGACCGTGTCATTCTCTTCATCATAGATGATGGAATCCCAGACCGTGCCGCCGCCGCCATCTGTCGTCCAGGCGCCAGTATCGCCCCAGGTGACATTGCCGACTTGCTCAAACGCGCTGTCAGAGGCGGCCCCATCGGGTTGCTTGTCCGGACTTGGAACGGTGTAGAAGCGCCAGATCAGGTCGCCTGTTTCTGCATCCAGGGCATTGAGATAGCCACGAACACCGAGTTCAGCACCGCCATTACCAATCAGCACTTTGCCATCGACCACGCGCGGGGCGCCCGTAATTGTGTACGGAAGCGATTGATCGACAGTGACTTTCGACCAGAGCACTTCGCCCGTTTCAGCGTTTAGGGCTTCTACGCGCCCATCAATCACGCCGACATAGACTTTGCCTTCATAGACGGCGACGCCGCGGTTCACGACATCACAGCAGGCATTAACGCCAACGGCGCGATCCACGTCTGGGTCATACACCCATAATTCTTCGCCGGTCGCGGCATCAAGCGCGTAGACGACAGACCAGGCCGAGGTCACGTACATTGTCCCGTCAATCACAATCGGGGTCGACTCGACCCCGCGATTGGTCGCCAGATCATAGGTCCAGGCGACGCCGAGATCCGCAACATTGGCGGCGCTAATGCCGGTCAAAGGCGAGTGGCGGGTCTCTTCCCGGTCGAAGCCATAACTCAACCATTCATTCGGTGTCGCTTCGGCATTATCAAGCCGGGCGTCTGTTACATCCGCAAAACTGGCCGTTTCTGTCGGCGGTGTTTCAGCCTCGACGGCGGGCGTCTCTGAGTCTTGTGAGCCAGAACATCCGGCTAATACAAAAGCAGATGCGGCCGCCAGGGCCGCAAAATTCAGCGGTTTCATCATCGCTTTCCTCGTTTCCTCACAAAGTCCGGCGTCTCACGCGCCCGTTTCTGTGCCCCGACATTAGGCAAATTCGGAGATGAGTCGAGACAGGACGCGGCGGAAAGTTAGGGTAAAGGCCCTAGAAGTGACACGGGCTGAGAAAATTCTGGTGTGGGCGGCGACGCGCCTTATATCGCGAGGCTGATGGTTTGCAGTTTCGGCGGGGTCATTCATGGCGGGCGAGAATAAGCTCAAGAAAAACCTGACATTGTTTGATGTCTATGCCGTTTCCACTGGCGCGATGTTCAGTTCCGGCTTTTTCTTGCTGCCCGGAATAGCCGCCAGTTATACCGGTGACTCAGTCTATCTCGCGTATTTGCTCGCCGGGTTTCTGATTATTCCTGCAATGTTGTGTATGGCGGAATTATCGACCGCGATGCCGAAAGCAGGCGGCACTTATTACTTCCTCGATCGCGCGCTTGGGCCACTTTTCGGAACCATTGGGGGTCTCGGCTCTTGGGTCGCAGTGGTGTTCAAAAGCGCCTTTGCGCTGGTCGGTATGGGGGCTTATCTCAGCCTTTATCTGGATGTTCCGATCCTGGTCCTGGCCGTCATTTTGACTCTGGTTTTCGGCTTGATCAATGCGTTCGGAGCGAAGGAGACGACCTTCCTGCAGCGCCTGCTTGTCGCCACTCTTGTGGTCATCCTTGCGGCCTTCGTGATATTGGGCCTCGCGCATACGGGTGTTGCCGACGGTTTGCGACCGAACGAAGCATCACAGCCCTTCTTTACAGCTGGCACAGTTGGCTTTGTCGCCACGATTGGTTTGGTCTTTGTTTCTTATGCGGGCCTGACAAAAGTCGCCAGCGTGGCTGAGGAAGTGCAGAGCCCGGATCGCAATATCCCGCTTGGCATGGTGCTGTCCCTGCTGACCGCAACCGCGATTTACACATTCGGACTGATCGTCATTATCGCGATCCTCCCGGTCGAGGAATTGTATGGCAGTCTCACGCCGGTGGCCGACGCGGGCAGAAGCTTTGTCGGTCATTGGCCATTTGATCTCGGCGTGATCCTGATTGTCGTTGCGGCCATCGCGGCTTTCGCATCGACTGGCAATGCCGGGATCATGTCGGCCAGCCGTTATCCTTACGCGATGGCCAAAGACAAGCTGTTGCCGGAACGGTTTGCGGCCATTGGCCGGTTTGGAACGCCGGTCTTTTCGATTGCCGTGACCACGTTCTCGATGATTGCCGTTTTGCTGTTATTCAATGTCGAAGCGGTGGCGAAACTGGCATCGGCCTTTCAACTCTTCCTGTTTGGTCTGGTCAGCGTCGCGGTGATCGTGATGCGGGAGAGCCGCATCGCAACATATAAACCGGGATACCGTTTGCCATTCTATCCGTGGCTGCCGGTGCTCGGGATCCTGGTCTCATTTTGGTTGATTGTGGAAATGGGCATTCTGGCGATCGGCTTCACGGGCATGCTGACCATTGCCTGCGCGCTGTGGTTCCAATTCTATGCCTCAGGTCAGCTGGTTCGTCGCGGTGCGATCTATCATGTTCATGAGCGGCTCGGGCAAATGCGCTATGAGGGGCTCGAACGGGAATTGATGACCATCATTCATGACCGTACGCAGAAGCAGAATCTGACGTATGAAGCGCTGATCGCACGCTGTGTGGTGCATACCTATTCGCACGGCACCTATACACGCGAAATGCTGGTCGATGAGGTCAAGAATATCGGCCACAGCGCCTATGGCATTGACGAAGACGTGATGAACAGTGTCTTCACGACCGGCACAGCGACGCTGCACCCGCTGAGCGATCATGTCCTTCTCGCCTATCGCAGCCATGATGCGCTCTCTAGCCCGGAACTGGTGGTCTTCCGTTTCACCCATGAAGCCCAGATGGACATGGCAGAGATGACCGAAGCCGAGGGCGTCCACACAATCATGATGCTGATCTGTCCCCGCAAACCTGCAGGTCTGGATTTGCGTCTCGCGGGTCACCTCGCGGAAGTGGTCCAGTCGTTCGACTTTGAACGCCGCTGGCTGAGCGCCAAGTCCGACAAGGACATGAATGAAATTCTGATGCGCGACGACCATTTCCTGCATGCGCCGATCTCGGATCTGGGCCATCTCGAAGACTATGTCGGGCGGCCTTTGTCAGAGATCGATTTACCGGGCAGCTGCTTGATTGCGATCATCGAACGCGATGGCGACATCATCATCGCGGCGCCGAAAGAGGTTTTGCAACCCGGCGATCATGTTGCGGTGATTGGCGAACCAGAAGATTTGACCGTGCTGGTTAAAGGCTAGTCGGTCACGACCACTGAATTGAGATCATCTTGCGCAGCCGTGATCGCGCGTTCGATTGTGTCCTGCCAGGCCTCAACGGACGCGGCCGTCTCAGATCCCTTTGGAAACGTAACGGACCGAGACGCATTCACGCAGCCGCCTTCTGGACGATTGCCGCCATTTCGCGCTTGACCAAACCCTGCCATCGCATCAGCGGCCCCAGCGCCTTGCGCGCCATAACCTGGCACCAGAAAGAGCGCATTCGGCGCGAGGGCGCGCAATCGACGCGCTTCGTCAGGCCCGGTCGCGCCAGTGACGAGCATCAGGCCGGACCAACCTGAGTCCCCTTTCAAGCGCTCGATCATCGGCGCCAGGCTCTCAACCACACGCGTGTAAAGCGGTGCGCCGTCAAGATCGCGGGCCTGATAATCGGCGCTGCCCGGATTGCTGGTCAGGGCGAGCACGATCACGCCTTTTCCGGTCTCTTCAGCTGTGCGGACATGCGGCTCGAGCGTGTCGAGGCCCATATATGGATTCACCGTCAGGGCGTCGCTGGCAAAAGGCGCGTTTGCGGCAAGATAAGCCGCCGCATAGCCTTCCGCCGTCGAGCCAATATCGCCGCGTTTGGCATCCATCAGCACCAACAGGCCGTGATCCTGCGCCGCGGCGCAGACATTGGCGAGCGCCCGCATGCCTTGCCAGCCATGGCGCTCGAACAATCCCGCTTGCGGTTTGACAATGCCAACTCTTCCGACCGCCGTTTCGACCACAGCCCGGCCCCATTTTTCCAATCCTTCTGGCGTATCGCCGCCAAACAGATCCGGGACGCGCCCAGGATGCGGGTCGATGCCGACACAAAGCGGACCGTGCGTGCGCGTGGCCGCGATAAAGCGATCGGCGAAACTCATCACTGTCCATCCACACTACAGGCCACTTTGACCACTTGCAGGTTGCGCCGGGCAATGTCGGCTTTCTCGCCATAGGACTCGGTCGAGAATTCGCTCGACCGTCCGCCAAGCGCATCGGCGCCAGTTGCGCTGATAAACTCAGCCACGGCTTCTGGCGCGGCGGTATAGATTCGCCCGCGCCGAGAGCTTTCGGCGACGATCACACCGCGGACATGGCCATCTTCATCATAGACCGGCCCACCGCTTAATCCGCCAAGCGAGCCCATCAGCCCGCGCGTGCGTCCGGTTTCGGCCCAGGCCAGCACGGACTCGCTATTGCTGCGACGTCCGCGCGAAATCAGATTGGAGCGCGACAATAGACGCGAGGCCGCTTCGCCCGGTCGGCCTTGTGGATAGCCGACATGAAAGCCATACGCCCCGAGGCGCAAATCATCATCTGTATTGATCGGCGCAGGGTTTGGGCTGGAATCGGTTTCGATCAATGCGAGATCAAACTCTTCCGAAACGATCACGCGGGCCGCTGGGGCATATTGGCCAGGCGCCACCAATAGGGCGACGTCGCTGCAGCCATCAACAACATGACGGGCCGTCAGCCATTGGCCTTCGCCATTGATCGCGAACGCCGTGCCGATGCCGCTTTTCGGAGCGGTGACCTGGACCAGGACGCGTTCATCAAACGCTGATGGCGGCGGCAGCATCGCGCCTTCTTGCTCAATCGCTTCTGGCGGTGGTGGCGGGGCATCATCCGTCCCGCCAGAAAAAACCACCCAGAGAACAACGCTGAGGACGAGCGCGTAAACAACCCAGTCCGGTATCCATCTCAGCACAGATTGACGCTCCTCTACATGCGAGCCAGATTTGGATCCCACAAGCCTGCGGCCAGCAGCATCGCGACAGAAACTTTTGCGGCAATCAGGACAATTGCCGCGCCCGCTTCATCATTTTGAATACGCGCTGGAATATCGCGCAAGATCATGTCGATAATGCGATAGGTCAGCAATTGCAGCAGCAAAGCGACCGAGCCCCATAACAGCAAGTCGACCAGGGTCAGACTTGAGGCGAGACAGGACGCAATGGGAATGGCCAATCCGGCAATTGCGCCGGCGAGAGCCAGACCCGCAGCGCCATTACCGCCGCGCACCAAAGCGAGTTCTTTCCACGGAGTCAGAAGGATATAAATCGTGCTCGCTATCAGGAGCAGAACACCCGCCGTGCCTGTCATCAGAAGGAAATCTGGAAAGCCTTGCCGGAAAGATTCGAGCGTCGCCGTCATATTTTACTATCTCGCCTGTTAACCCACCCGCATTTGCTCTAACCAAGCCTGATGCTGCACTCAAGATGAAAGGACGCAAAATGCTCAAAGGAAAGACCGCTTTGGTTACAGGATCGACCAGCGGGATTGGGTTGGGGATTGCAAAAGCCTTGGCGGAACAAGGCGCTGATGTGGTGTTGAGTGGTCTCGCCAGCGACGACGAGGCGGATGCGCTGAAGCAGGAAATTTCAGACACGTACGGCGTCAAAGCGGGATTCTCGGGCGCGAATCTCACCGATCCTGATGCGATTGAAGGGATGATGGGCTATGTCGCACGTGATTTTGGCGGCGCGGATATCCTGGTCAATAATGCGGGTGTGCAGCATGTATCACCGATTGAGGAGTTTCCGGTCTCGCGTTGGGATTTGATCATCGCGCTCAATCTTTCGGCCGCTTTTCATACCACCCGGATGGCGATTTCGGGCATGAAGGAAAAGGGCTGGGGCCGGATTATCAACACCGCTTCGGCCCATGCCCTCGTCGCTTCGCCGTTCAAGTCCGCCTATGTAGCGGCCAAGCATGGCATTGCCGGTCTGACCAAGGTTGTCGCTCTGGAAGGCGCCGAACATGGGGTGCGGTGCAATGCAATTTGTCCGGGTTACGTTTATACGCCACTGGTTGAAGGCCAAGTTGCCGATACCGCCAAAGCGCGCGGTATCAGCGAAGACGAGGTCAAGCGTGATGTGCTTTTGGCCGCGCAACCGACAAAAGAGTTTGTCACGACTGAGCAGATTGGCGCGTTCTCTGTTTTCTTGTGTTCGCCGGGCGCTGACTCAATCAATGGGAGTATTATGAGCATGGATGGCGGCTGGGTGGCGCAATAAACTTTGCCAACTGCGTTTTGATGCCGAAATGCCTCATCGGGTGATTGATCAAGTTTCGGTATTCCGCTAGCGATCCTTGCAAGCGGCATTTGCCGGTCATTCTGGGGAGCCGACATGTCCATTGCCGGTTATGAAATCTTCGCTCTGATAGGTTTCTTTTTCGCTGCTTATGCGGTGATCGCAAACGATTCAATCCAGACGCTCGGCACCTTCTTAGCTTCCAACTCGCATCGTCCCTGGTGGCTGCTTTGGTTGTTCGCCGCCGGGATCATGGTCGCGGCGCTGATGTTCCAGCTTTTCTATGGCGGCGGCGATATCGCAGACGGAAAACTGAACAAGATTCCCTTCCCGGAAGGCGGGATTCAATGGTGGCATGCCTTGCCCCCCATTGTGCTCTTGTTCTTAACGCGGTTCGGGATTCCGGTTTCCACTACGTTCCTAGTCCTGACCGTATTCGCGCTGTCTGGTGGCGGCGCCACCGAAGGCGTGATGAGTTCCATGCTGATCAAGTCTCTGACCGGTTATGTCGTCGCTTTCGCGGCGGGCGCTGTGGTTTGGCTGCTCATCTCGCGCATGTGGGAGGTTTGGGTCGGCCGGACGCGCGATGATGATGAACGTCTACATCCACTCTGGACCGTCTTCCAATGGGCGACGACGGGCTTTTTGTGGTGGACCTGGTTGTTGCAGGACTTTGCTAATATTTTCGTTTTCATGCCGCGTGAACCCGTCTTTGACGAAAGCGGCGCGATTACAATGATGGTGTTCAAACCAGAAGTGATCATTGGCGGCGCGCTGCTCATGGCGGCGATGATGGCCTATATCTTTCGGACTCGCGGGGGCGAAATCCAGAAGATCGTACTCTCCAAGACGCACACCACGGACATCCGTGCCGCAACAATTGTCGACCTGATTTACGCGATTGTTCTGTTCTACTTCAAAGAACTGAATGATGTACCGATGAGTACGACCTGGGTCTTCCTGGGCTTGCTCGCAGGACGCGAGATGGCGATTTCCTTTGTCACAGCGCTACGCGAACGCGGCGCGGCTCTGATGGATGTGACATCGGATGCCGGACGCGCTCTGATCGGGCTGGTGATCAGTGTCATCCTCGCCGTCGGCATGCCATGGGCCGCCACCGGGCAAATGCCCACTTTCTAAAACGCGTCTGGTTCAGCGCTGCTCGAACGGGTCGCGCATCAGGATAACGTCTTCGCGTTCAGGTGAGGTCGAGACCAAAGCGCACGGTTTGCCAACCAGCTCTTCCAGCCGTCGGACATATTTCACCGCTGCAGCCGGCAGATCGTTCCAGGACCGCGCCCCGCGCGTGGAATCGCTCCAGCCTGGCATGGTCTCGTAAATCGGCTCGACCGCCTCTTGCGCGGCGGCCGTCGCGGGCAGATAGTCGAGCTTCTGATCGCCCAAGCGATAGCCGGTGCAGACTTTAATCTCTTCCATGCCATCCAGGACATCAAGCTTGGTCAGGGCGAGGCCGTCCACGCCAGAGACTGCACACGCCTGGCGCACCATGACGGCATCAAACCAGCCGCAACGACGCGCGCGGCCGGTGACCGTGCCAAATTCATGTCCGCGCTCGCCCAATCCTTGCCCGACTTCGTCGAACAATTCGGTTGGAAACGGGCCGGTTCCGACACGAGTCGTATAGGCTTTGGCGAGCCCGAGAACATAGCTGACAGCGCGCGGACCGAGGCCTGTGCCAGCGGCCGCTTGCCCGGACACTACATTCGAAGACGTGACAAAAGGATAGGTGCCGTGATCAACGTCCAGCATGACGCCTTGCGCACCCTCAAACAGGATCCGACGACCAAGTTTTTGACTTTCGCCGAGCACTTTCCAGGCTGGACCTGCAAAGGCGAGGACTTTTGGAGCGATGTCCAGAAGTTCAGCTTTCAGCGCCTGGGCATCCGGGGCGTCGAGCCCGAGGCCTGTGCGCAAAGGCGCATGGTGGGCGATCAGGCGTTCCAGTTTCTGATCCAGCGCAGCTTCGTCCGCCAGGTCCGCCACGCGAATGGCGCGGCGGCCAACTTTGTCTTCATAGGCCGGGCCGATACCGCGTTTGGTGGTGCCGATCTTAGCCTTGTCGCTGGCGGCGCCTTCGCGCGCGGCGTCGAGATCGCGGTGCCAAGGCAGGATCAGACATGCCGTCTCGGCCAGGAGGAGGTCATCCGGCGTCAGCGTGATGCCGGCTTTCTCCATATTCTCGAGCTCTGACAGAAGCTGCCAGGGATCAACCACGACGCCATTGCCGATGACTGACAATTTGCCGCCGCGTACGACGCCGGATGGCAACAGGTTCAACTTGTAAGTGGTGCCGTCAATCACCAGCGTGTGACCGGCATTATGTCCTCCCTGGAAGCGCGCCACGACGTCGGCGCGATGCGAGAGCCAATCTACAATCTTGCCTTTGCCTTCATCGCCCCATTGGGCGCCGACAACCACAACACCAGCCATGTCTGAAACTCCTAAATCAGGACCCGCGCCAATGACGTCGATTGGACCAAAAAAGCAAGGCCCTGACTGGTCAAAAGCGGCGCAATTTCGATGAAATTCGATCGATCGACTTATCCGTATCCGAACAGAGTTTTGGTAAACACCGCCGGATGAGGGCGAAAAATCAACATCAACGACCGGCTTCGGTGCGGCTCAGTGTGGCGTGTTTGGGCCTTGGCCTATCCCTGACGATGCCCGCATTGGCGGATTCGATTGACCGCCCGCATTTCAAGGTTGGCGGGGTCGCAATCGTCTGGGCGGCAGATTCGACGGGCACGACCCCAATCGCCTCAGATTTCATTGTTGGCGGCAATGGCAGCAATACCGACCTGATCAGTACGGATGTGCATACAGTTGTGACTGGCTCTCTGGACGCATTGGATGAGTCCTTTGCGGATGGCACAGGCGCGACATTACGAATTCAGAATATTCCAGGCAGCGGCAACCAGACCACGCGCCAAGGCGATCGTTTCACCTCTTCAGCAGATGTACTCAACCCGTTCCAGATCGGAAATAATACGGACGTCCGGACCATTCGCAGCGACATTTTGAGCAGCTTCTATGTCGCGTCCAACAGCGCGTTCAATATCGACGTCATCGCCTCAGCGGTTGGTGATCCCGCGGATCTCAACCTTATCCGTTTGCGGATGCGCATGACCGGTTCTGGCAATGATGACGGTCTGTCATTTGGCGCCGCCGCACAAATTCCCCATACCGGCAATACCAATCGGTCCGGCGTGCAATGGGGCGGCTATCGTCGTCTCTCTACCCTAACCGGCGGACAGGACATCTTCCGCGGCAATCGCCGTACCGCGGCCAGCAATGGAACGATTGCTGATCAATCGGTACGATTTGATTTGGACTATCGCTGGAATACCGGCAATATTGATCTCAGCGACGGCACGTTCGATGTCGAGGCTGACGTGATCTATACGGTCTATATCCCGTAAATCAGTGGAAAATGCCGGGTTTTGATTCCTGGAAGCGACGATGGGCACGCGCGATCGAGGCTTGTTGTCCAGTCGGCGCCATTTGATAGGTTTGATCGCGCAGGAAGTTCATCAATTCCTGCCGCTTGCCAACATTTGCGAGCACATCCGGCGTCAGTGTCTCGCCAATGTGGACGGGGATAGCCGTACCAACCCGACGCTTCACTTCTCGAAAAATCAGCGCCAGTCGCAATTCGATTGACATATGGCTGGCCCATTGGAACAGGCGCGAATTCTGGCCTTCAAAGAAAACCGGTGTGACATGCGCTTCGCTGCGACTGATCAATTTGGCTGTGAACGGTTTCCACGTATCGTCGACCGCAGAGCGGCTGAACGGGGTCGGCGAGGTTGAGACGCCGCCGGCCGGAAATACGATGATACATTCGCCATTATTGAGCCGCTCCAGGCTCTCCGCGCGCGTCGCGATATTGGTCGCCCGGGCTTCTTTGGTGTTTGCGAAGTCGATGGGCAACAGCCATTCCCGCGCTTCGGGTGCGCCGTCCAGCACCGCATTGGTCAACACTTTGAAATCTTGGCGCCGGAGTGAAATCAGCCAGGAGACCAGCAATCCATCGAGCACGCCAAACGGATGATTGGCGACAATGACCAGCGGCCCAGTGGCCGGGATTTGCGCCAGACGCCGCGAGCTGAACTCGACATCGAGATCGAGCAATTTAATCGCGGCAGCGAAGAAGGGCTCATGCGTTAGATCGGCGCGATAGGTCTCATACAGTTTTTGTAGATAAGGCTGACCGGAAAGACGCTCGATGGTGCGGACCATGCCGCGTTTGAGCGGGTGATCAAAATAGGCCGCATAGGACAGCTTTGGCGTCTCTTCCATGCGTTGAAATTGCTCTGATTTTTCCATTTCGGCAAGCCGCTGGCTCAGTCCTTCATCAAGCCGGCCGCTTTCAGCGTTTTGCCTGCCCGAATGACACGGGCCAGTTTCTCTTCGGATGACCGGTCGCCGCTATTTGAATCCGGGTGGAAGCGACGGACATATTCGGCATAACGGGCGCGCACTTCTGGCGGTTTCGCATTGGCATCGAGATCCAATTCTTCCAGAGCCCGTTTGGCGAGACCTGTGGCCGAGCGATTGGCGCGTCTTTGTTCGCGGGCTTCCGCGGCATCCTGAAAGAATTCAGCTCCGCGCCAGGTTTTGGGATCATGCGCCTTATTGGCTTTGTCGCCGCCCATCGGGCCAGCGCCAAATTTCCAGGTCTGTTTGAAGCCGTAGCGCGCATTTTCATTGAACGCTTTGAGCTGCTCATCCGTCATTGTGTCAAAGAAATTGAAGCTGCGATTATATTCCGCGGCATGCCGCTTACAGAACCAAAGCTTGCCGTCGCCAAACCGTTCCGGCGCCGGATGCTCTCCAGCGAGGTCACAACTTGGGTGATCGCAGACCCGAGTCTTCGACGCTTTTTCACGCGAGGTCTCGTCGGCCGGCGGCTTCACTCTTATATCAGTGAACTTGGGGCGATATTTGTATCCATCATCCATAGGCGCGATAACATAGGTGCTTCGGGTTAAAGAGACCAGAACTAATGAACAGATCTGAACGAATTCATATGACTCTCACAAAAGTCTTCACGCCAAGCGCGCTGAATGTCATCGATGACAGCCATAAACATGCGGGTCATGCGGGTGCGCAACCAGAAGGCGAAACCCATTACACGGTGGAAATCGTCTCGGACGCATTTGAAGGTCTTTCCCGAGTGTCGGTGCAGCGCGCCGTGATGGATGCGCTAAAAAGCGAATTCGACTCTGGATTGCATGCGCTTTCCATTAAAGCGCGTTCATGAAGACGCTGGGATAGGTTTCGTTAAATCATTCACGCTACGGTCCTGATCATCGGAGCGTAGAATGTCAGCCAAAGCCCTCTCTCAAGTCATTGCCGATGAAGGTCGCACCACGGTTCGGATCGCGGCGACGCCGGACCAGACTTGGGCGCTGGATGCCGACTATTTGCATGGCCGTCTCGACGTCCTGCGCAAACTTGGCAGTCATTATGCCAATCGAATCTGGTTGCTGGATCTTGTGTCCGACATCATGCTGGTCGCAGGTATTTTGTGCACTTTCTTCGTGGCCTGGTGGACGTGCATTCCGATTATCGGTCTTGCGGTTCTGCAACGTGTTTCCAATCGCCGTATGGCGGGTGAGCTCGCCGGCAAGGCCGCGCAGGAATCCACCGACGCGTTTCTATATCTCTACAATTCGGGCGTACTCTGGCTGGAGCAGCCTACCAATCCGCCATTGGACCGGCGACGCCTGACTCCGTCGCACTAGCTTTCTGCGCCAGAAATCGTCTCAGCGGCGAAATCTTTGAGGCCGCAAACATGCCAAGCGCACGTGCGGGTTTTGCCAGCATGGAATCATTCGAGAAGATCCGGTCGATCGCGTCCAATGCGAGGGCTGTGCCCGCGCCATCAAACCGCCGCGCCTGACTATACGCCTCGAGCATGAAGGGTCCGCCTATATCGCCGCCCAGACGCAGCGTCTCTTCGGTGATCTCCAACAAGGCGGCAACATCGCGGAAGCCCTGGTTGAGGCCCTGACCAGCGAGCGGATTGACGCGTCGTGCGGCGTCTCCAACCAAAGCCGCCCGATCTGAAACAATCTCGGTCGCAAGTTGCAGGATCAGCGGATAAGATCCGGCTTGGCCTTCAATCTTCATCGGTCCCGCGAACTCTTCAAATCGCGCATTCAGCTCGGCTTCGACGTCTGCGACCGGCATCGCGGCCAAGGCTTCGGCTGCGCCGCGTTTCATATACCAGGCGAGATTCGCGCGATCGCCTTTCAGAGGCAGAGTCGCGAATGGGCCTTCTGGCGTGAATAATTGCCGGGCAACGCCAAGATGCGGTTCAGACAGCTGCACATTGGCGGTGAAGACGGATTTCTCATAATCGCGCCCTTCCGTGCTGATGCCCAGAGCTTCGCGAACTGGCGAGCGCATCCCGTCTGCACCGACCAGAAGGCGTGTGCGAATCGTGTCACCGCCTTCCAGGTGCAGTGTCGCGCATTGAGGGGCGTGTGTGACGGTCTCAAACCGCGCGGGCGCGAAGACTGTAATCTGAGTACTGGCCTGAATCGCGGCATCGAGCGCGGCCTGAAGAGGTTCAGCCATCACCATCTGGCCGAGCGGTTCATCCGGATCGGGGCTGTCCAAATCGCTGTTCTCGAACAGAATCGCGGGCTGACCGAAATAATGAGTGCCACCATCGACCGCTTCCAGACCATTCAGCGCTTGGCAGGAATCGGTCAGCGTGTCGGTCACACCCAGCGATCTCAAAAGCCGCCAACTGCCTGTAACAATTGCAAAGTTTCGACCATCTGGCTGCGCTCTCGCGGCTGGATCGCGGGCATCGATCAGCGCAATATCCAGCCCCATTCGTGCCAGTCCGAGCGCCAAAGCCGCGCCAGTTGGGCCGGCTCCCACGATTGCAAAGTCAAACAGACGATCACTCATACTTTCCATCTATGTAGTCTGAACATCCAGGTCCATGCCTGACAGACAAACGGGCGTTTGGGTCGCACGCTGCTCGAATTTTGGTCACGGTCCCGTTCAGCGCAGATGAACAGCTTTTTAATTCTGGAAGAAAATCGGGCAGGCGGTTTCTTGTCCGTCGTCAACTAACCAGAGCTGCGGGAGATAACGGGCAATGAGTTTATGGATGAAAACAGCAATGCGGGGCGCAACCTTGCTACCGCTTGCAGGCATGGCGGGCTTAACCGCACATGCGCAAGAAGCGAGCGCGGTCAGCGCTTATGTCGATAGCAGTTACCTGTTCCTGATCGGCGGCCTGATCGTTATGTTCATGGCGGCCGGCTTCCTTTGCCTGGAATCAGGCTTGGTGCGGTCAAAGAATGCTTCAATGCAGTCGCTGAAGAACGTGGCCTTGTTCTCTGTCGCTGGCCTGATGTTCTGGCTGATCGGTTATAATATTGCTTATCCGGCCTCTACGGCGCTGGGCGGAATCATCGGTATTCCGGGTGCCATTCCGTGGTCCGGTTCTGAGGACCTGGAGACGGGATATGCGGCCAGCTCAGACTGGTTCTTCCAGATGGTGTTTGTCGCCACAGCGGCTTCAATCGTATCTGGTACGGTCGCAGAGCGTGTGAAACTCTGGTCATTCCTGATTTTCGTCGTCTTCCTGACAGCGATCATCTACCCAACAGTTGTCAGCTGGGAATGGGGTGGCGGTTACCTCGATTCTGAGTGGGCGTTCTCTGACTTTGCGGGCTCGACGCTGGTGCACTCAACAGGTGGCTGGGCTGCCTTGGTCGGTGCGATCATTATCGGACCACGCGCCGGCAAGTATTTCGGCGAGAAAGTGAACCCGATGCCAGGCTCCAATATTCCATTGGCTGCCCTTGGTACGTTTATTCTGTGGTTCGGCTGGTTCGGCTTTAACGGTGCGTCTCAGCTTGCTGCAGGTACATTTGATGACATCAATGCTGTCGCGAAAATCTTCGCCAATACGAATATGGCGGCGGTTGGCGGTGTCCTGGCTGCGATGATCCTGACTGCGGTACTCTATAAAGGCAAAGTCGACCCAACCATGGCGTTTAACGGCGCGATCGGTGGCCTGGTCTCAATCACCGCTGAGCCGCTGGCGCCAAGCATGGGCGCTTCTGTCGCGATCGGTGCTGTCGGTGGTGTTCTGGTCGTCTTGAGTGTGCCGCTGCTCGACAAGTTCAAGATTGACGATGTTGTCGGCGCGATCCCAGCCCACTTGGTCTGCGGTATCTGGGGCACGATCATCGTGGCTGCGTCTTATGGCAACCACATCATGCCACCGGTTGATGATGCAGGCGCGCTGACTGGCGATGCCAGCTATGTCGGCCAGCTGGTCGGTGTCATCCTGACCGGTATCGTTGTGTCTGTCTTGTCTGCCATCGTGTGGATGGGTCTGAAATTCACCATTGGTGTCCGCGTCAGCGAAGAGGACGAGCAGCTCGGCCTCGACCGCGCCGACACAGGTGTCGAAGCTTACCCAGAGTTTGCTTCCTAATCAGTTTGCCTGCACCGGCTCTGGTCGGTGCAGGCAATCCTACGCTTCCCAAGTTTGGAAGCGTTTCCTCCCGACTTACCCCCGGCGCGAAAGCTCCGGGGGTTTCTTTTGGGCAATTTCATGTCTGTTAGCGCCGTTTTAAGGCCGCGCTTGTAATTTCATTTTTGGTTCAGAACGTCCGTCTCAGACCGGAGTGTAGATTATGGCAAATTCAATCGCAGAAGCGGCCCATATGCGTGAAGTATCCGACCCGGTTTGGCGGATTATTACAGGCACCACAGCGTTCGCCATCGGTGTGTTTATCTGTGGCAGTGTCGGCTCATACGACCCGCTCGACCCGAGCTGGAACGCCGCCACCAATCGCAGCGTCGAAAACCTGTTCGGACCCGGCGGCGCTGTGTTCGCAGACATCATGCGGCAATTGCTCGGCTGGTCAGCCTGGGTTGCCGGGCTGGCTTTGATGATTGGCGGCGCCATGCGCGCGGTTTTGATCGGCGCCCCGCGTGTACGTCGCTGGTTTCTCGGTTTCCTATTCGTGCCTCTGTCTGCGGCGTGTTTTGCCGCCTGGCCGGTGCCAACCTCGTGGCCGCTGCGCGCGGGACTTGGTGGCATGATTGGTGACAATTTGCATGACCTTGCCGCCATGCCGTTCAAAGCGCTGCTCTTGCCGATGCCGGAACTCTTGTCAGGTCTGGTCGCGGGCGGCCTCGCCTTGCTCTGCGCCTTCGCTGCGCTTGGGTTCCGGCGCGGGGATGCGCTGCTCTTGCAAGCGGCGGCCTCGCAATCGAGTGCGCGGGCCGCACGCCAGGCAGGCGGCTTGTTTGGGCGCCTTCGATTCAAGCGCACTCGCACGGACGACGCGTTCGATGAGATGGATCAAACGCAAATCAAGCGCGGCAGTGACCCCAAACCCGACCGCCGTCCCTTGGTCGAAGAAGAGATTGAAGACGCGATTGTCGAAGACATTCCCGCCCCAGCTCCCGCGCCATCCAAACCTGTTACTGTCACGGCGCCGCGATCCGCGACGATCCCCAAGCCTCAGGTGAAGCGCAATCGCAAGTCTCGCGGTCGTAAAGTACCGCCACTGGATCTGTTACAGGTCCCACCGACCCAGCGTCACGAAATTGACGAGGACTCTCTGCTCGCCAAGGCCAATCGTTTGGCGGAAGTGTTGCGTGAGTTTGGCGTTCGCGGCCGCATCCGCGAAGTGCGTCCGGGACCCGTCGTCACTTTGTTTGAGCTTGAACCTGCGGCTGGCGTAAAATCGGCGCGCGTCATATCCTTGGCCGATGATGTCGCACGCTCGATGAGCGCTGTCTCCTGTCGGATCGCGGTGGTGCCCGGCAAGAATGCGATCGGGATCGAACTGCCGAACGAAGAGCGTCAGACCGTTTACCTGCGCTCCTTGCTCGATAATGATATTTATACCAAGTCCAAAGCCGCGCTTCCTATGGCGCTTGGTGAGGATATTGGTGGCGCGCCGACTGTGGTTGAGCTCGCTAAAATGCCTCACTTGCTGATCGCGGGGACAACAGGGTCTGGTAAGTCCGTTGGCGTCAATGCGATGATCCTGTCACTGATCTATAAGCTGCCGCCAGAAGAATGCCGGTTCATCTTTATTGACCCGAAAATGCTGGAGCTCAGCATTTATGAAGGCATCCCGCATTTGCTGTCGCCGGTTGTGACCGACCCGAAAAAGGCGGTGCTGGCGCTGCAATGGGCCGTGCGTGAAATGGAAATGCGCTATGAGCTGATGTCAAAAGCGGGTGTGCGGAACCTGGCTGGTTTCAACAAGAAAGCGGCGGAGTATCGCAAGCGCGGGGACCATCTCACCCGCAAGGTCCAGACCGGCTTTGATGATCGCGGCAAGCCGCAATATGAGACTGAGATCCTGCCACTCGATCATGTCCCGAACCTGGTCATCGTGATTGACGAAATGGCCGATCTGATGATGGTCGCGGGTAAAGAGATTGAAGGCTGCGTCCAGCGCCTGGCGCAAATGGCGCGGGCCGCGGGTATTCACTTGATCACCGCGACGCAGCGGCCCTCGGTCGACGTTATTACCGGTACGATCAAAGCCAACTTCCCGACCCGGATCTCTTATATGGTGACGACCAAAATCGACTCGCGCACCATTCTGGGCGAACAAGGGGCGGAACAGCTGCTCGGCATGGGCGACTTGTTGTATCAGGCCGCCGGCGTCAAAACCAAACGCTGCCATGGCCCCTTTGTCTCCGACGAAGAGGTTCAGGCGGTGGTCGATTGGCTACGCGACAATGGCGGAGAGCCCGATTACAATCCGGATGTCCTGGAAGAGCCGGAAGAAGGCACAGGTAGCGCGATTATGGATGCCATGCTCGGTACCTCGACCGGTGACAAGGATGAGGATCTTTACGCCCAAGCGATGGCCATCATCCTGCGCGACAAGCGGGCCTCGACCAGCTATCTGCAGCGCCGTTTGAAAGTCGGCTATAATAAAGCCGCGACCTTGATTGAGCGGCTTGAAGAAGAGGGTGTGATCTCAGCGCCCAACCATGCGGGCAAACGAACAATTCTGCGCCAGGGCGAGCCGGAATAACGCGGCGGTATAAGCAAAACCCCTAAGTGACAGGTGGCGACGTATCGGCTCCTTTCGTGTCCAAGACACTGAAGGAGCCGAATTGACATGAGCCATACCCCACATGAATTGAGCGATGATTTTCCGGCCGACAAAGACCGTATCAGCGAGCTGAAGCGGACCAGTCCGCATTTCGCCAAACTGGCGGACCGTTATCACGAGATAAACCGTACCATTCACCGCATGGAAGAGCGTATTGAACCGGTGGCGGATGTTACTGAACTTTCCTTGCGCCGTGAGCGGATGATGCTCAAGGACCAGCTCTATGCCATGATGCAACCGAGCGGCTTTTCCCGCGCCGGTTAAATCGGCATAGCGTAGAGCGCGCCAGCGTCGCAGCTCTGGGTCATATTGGCCGTTGACGCTGGCGCGATTTCGCTTGTATACGCGCCTTTCCTTTTTCGTGCCCAGATGGCGGAATTGGTAGACGCGCTACGTTCAGGTCGTAGTGTCCTTATGGACGTGGAGGTTCGAGTCCTCTTCTGGGCACCAAATTCCCCGCTTATTGCCAATTGTTAATTCCTGTGGTCACTTGTTCGGGCTGGGGAGAGACGGGGACAGGTATGATTAAGACGATAGCCAGTGCTGTTTGCGGCATCGCGCTGGCGGCGCTCGCGCCCCAAAATGCCAGCGCTCAAGTTGAGGATGATCGTTTCTATACCGAGACCGAAGAGTTTGTTGCGGGTTTCGTGCGGTTCGTTGCCTATCACGAAGCCGGACATCTATTGATGCAGCAAATTGCTGGCCTGCAGACGGATCCGTATTGGTCAAAGGGGGAGCTGGAAGACTTTGCCGACCAGTTTGCGGTGGTTCTGCTCGAGCCGGATGCGAGCGATGATTATGGCGTGGCTGAAATCATGGACGCGGCCGTGGGCTGGCTTCAAGTGGATGATAATGCTGGAATCAATGACCCGCATTCACCGCCACAGGATCGCGCCCTGAACATTGTTTGTCTTGTCTATGGCAGCGATCCGATGCGATTCTCGGACCTCCAGGAATTTGTCGAAGAGGATAATGATTGCGAAGCGCTGTACACTGAAATGGATGAAGCCATTGAGGATGTGTTCCGCGCCCAGACGGATGAATTTGGCGTCGAGATCGAGATCAAATATCTCAATGCCGCTCCGCGGACAGAAGAAGCGCGCGACTTCCTGATCCGCAGCGAAATTCTTGAAGATCTGAAGGATGATCTTGAGACGGATTACATCCTGACCAATCGCACGATCATCCAGGCCCGCGACTGCCGCGGCCGATTCAAGGAAGACACGTTCCACTTCAACACAGTGTCCGGTGAGTATGAGGAGGACGACCGGTACTTCATCACGATTTGCTATGAAATGATCGACATGCGGCTGCGGCACGGCATGACCGGTGTGGAATAGCCTCGAGAGCGGCGACAGAATGGACGCCGTTGCGACAGAAGGTCGAACCACCCGCAACGAGAAGCGGGCAACCAATAAAATCTGATCGCGCACGATCAGAGCACTTTCAAGGAAGGGTGACCCATGAAGAAAACAGCCACACAAACACTGCTTGCAGCCGCATTTGCTATTGGCACGGCTGGGCTGATGGCGCCAGCTGTCGCGCAAGAAGCTGATGCGCCGGTCGAGATGACGGACGAAGAACTGGATGCGGCTCTGGCCGAATTGCTTGAAGCTGAACTCGACGCCTGCGATGGCGACGAGGCGTGCATCGACTCGGTGCTCGATGAGTATGAAGCCGATTTGGGCATTGAGGAAGGGGGCGCGGCGCCTGAAGACGGGATGTCTGTATCGAGCGCCACAGAAGGCATGGCAGCTGGCGCTGCTGCGCCCGCTCAATCTGCGACGGAACCCGCCGAAGCAACCGCCTCAGCTGCGGCTGAGGTGACAGAAGCTGCTGCCCCGGATGAAGAAGGCGTGTTGAACAGTGCCAGTGAGGCGGATGAGGATTCCGACGGAACCGGAGGCTCCACACGTCCACGGCCACGTCCCGATTAAGGTCGCCTCTGACTGGGTCTGTCTAACTGAACCGGCGAACTAGCTTATTCGTTGTCAGCGACGATCAGGTCGCCGGTACAGACATCGCGTTGAACATCGGGCCATTCAGCGCCCAACAATTGGTCCGTATTAATCTCAGCCTGACTGAACACGCGAGACGGACCGGAGAGCAGACGCGTGCAAGCATCTGTCTTCAGCTCCGTCCAGGTCTGTTTGAATCTCGACACATCCCAAAGCTGCGTGGTGCCGTCGGCGCTGGCAATCACGAGCTGATCGCCATCGCTTGAATAGGTCGCGCTTCTGACGTCCGCCTCAAATCCTGAAATCGTCTGAATCAGGCGTCCATCGACCGCGTCCCAGATGTTGACGGTACGGTCGAGATTGGAGGTCACGACCCGGGTCCCGTCTGGTGAAAATTGAACCGTCGAAACGCCGCCCCGGTCAGCTGACAAAGTGGCCATTGCTTGCCAAGTCTCAGTGCTCCAGATTCGTGCGGAACCATCATCGCTGCCCGTGACGATGCGGCGGCCATCTTGCGAGAACGCGACGGCACCAAGTTCGAGCGCATGCCCATCCAACTCCGCGCGCGCTGCCCCATCTGCGACGTCCCAGACGCGCGCGATCATATCTTCGCCGGCGCTAACCACGAGCGTCCCGTCACGCGAGAACTCGGCGGCTCTGACGCGTCCATCATGTTGATCAAATTGCGTCAGTTGCGCACCGTTCAAGGAATCCCAGATGCGGACCGAGCCGTCGTCACTGGCGGTGACAATGCGAGTGCCATCATTGGAGTATGACGCGCTCGACAACCAATCTTCATGCCCGGCCAGCGTTGCGATTATGGCGTCCTCACGCCAGTTCCAAATCGTTCCCGTCTGATCCTGGCTGGCCGTCACGACAAAGGTTCCGTCTGGCGAGAAAGCGACGCCTGAAACGGTCTCGGTATGAACGTCTAATGATCGGATGCGTGCTCCGGACTCGGCGTCCCATATTTCAACCCGCCCGTCATATCCAGCGGTGACCAAGTGTTTTCCATCGCGCGAGAGTTCCGCGAAAGCCACTGTGGCCTCGCCGCTGATATATTGCGCGCGTTGGTTGCCTTGCGTGCGCCAGAGCCGTGCTGTCTTATCCTGACTGGCCGTCAGAATGGTCTGACCATCAGGGGAGAATGTGCCCACCCGCAGGCGTTCTGCATGGGCGGATAATTCGCGGATAGGCTGGCCTGTCATCGCATCCCATAAAATGGCCGTATCACTGATTGTCAGGATCAAGGATTGATCGGGCGAAAAGACCGCGTCTGTGACCCGCCTTTTATGATCGTTCAGGGCATGAACCATGTCCCCCGTTTCGCTGTCCCAGACCACGGCCAAGCTGTCAGCGCCTGCGGTGATCAGCTGCGATCCGTCCAGCGAAAAAGCGGATCGGTAGACGGTCGATTCATGACCTTCCAAGACCGGACCTGGGTCACCTGTCGCGCTCGCCCAGAGACGCGCGGTGCCATCATAGCCCGTCGTCGCAATTCGATCGCCATTGGCGGAGAATGTCGCGTGATAAACTTCGCCCTCATGCCCGATGAGGTTGTGCAGCAAAGCGCCAGAGACCGTATCCCAAATGCGCGCTGTGCCATCCGAATGAGCGGAAACGATACGCGCCCCATCCCGCGAGAATTCGGCGGACCAGGCTTCATTGTCGGCGTCAATCAAAATGCGGCTTGCGTTTTGCCCGGTCCAGGTGCGGACCGATCCGTCCCAGCTTGCGGTCACAAGCTGCTGGCCGGAAGGCGCAAACGCGATCGTGCGAATACTTTCAGAATGCCCAACCAATTCCCCGGTCATCGTCCAATCGTTTGTCCGCCATGTGAAGGCCCGCCCGCTTGAATCCGCCGTTACCAGTCGGCGTCCGTCAGGCGCGAAGGCGATGGCTGTGACGCGGGCCTCGTGGGCCGCCAGGGCGTTGAGCAAATGACCAGATTGGCGATCCCAAACTCGGACGCGCGCATCATCACCGCCGGTGACAATCTGTGATCCGTCGGGGGAAAACACAGCCGCATAAATGGGCCCGTCATGGGTCAGCGGCAAAATGGGTTCACCGGTGTCGTACAAGATCGCGCTAAGCGCCGAATGATACAGCCGCTCATTCTTCGGCGACAATTGCCGCCCGGCCAGCGCATATCTGGCGGCGCTCAGCGTGTCGTTGTCAGCAAGTTTCTGCCACGCGCGTTCGGCAAAGAAGGCAGCGAGATTATCATGCGCCTCGCGTGCATTGGCGCGCGCTTGAAGGCCCAGCACGACCGCGATTGTGGCGAGACAGGCAAACACCGCTGTCAGTCCTGCCATGCCGCCAATCAACCACCTTTGGCGTTGGGCAGCGCGGCGTCGATCACGCTGCCAGAGCGTGTCAAAGTCGATATCCAGCAGACCTGCCGCCAATCGGGCACTGGCGCGTTCGGGACCGTCTTTTCGGATGTCGAGCCCGAGCGGCTCGATCGGCATGCGCGCGGACCCATCCGCCGGAGCGCGCCGTTTGAACGTATCGGGAAAGCACTCTAGCGCGGGATCTTCGGCATTCGGAATGCCATCTATAATAAAGGCGAAGATCTTGCCGTCCGGACGAAGCGTTCGGAAACTCTCAATCTCGGCATTGACCCATTTCGATTTTGCTGAGCGCGGTGAGCAGACGACAATCAGGCTTTCAGATTGCGCGATCGATTTTTCCACAACCGAGGCAATATTGGGCGCTGCAGGCATTTCTTCTTCATCGCGAAAGAACCGCCCGAGGGCGACAGGCCCTTCCGTGCCAGCAATAATCCCTGCTGGGATGCGATAGGTCTCGAGCCAGCGATGCAGGCGCTTGCCCCATTTTGAGTCTTGCTGAGAATAACTGATAAACGCGCGATACGTTCGATCACCCTGTTGCATCGTCCCTGCCCGCACGCTCTCTTGGCAATCACCGCACCTCAGGCTGACGCGCAAGTCAATACCAAGTGTGCCCCTCACAGAGTGCGCACGATCCTGTGAAGACCAGTGATTGGTGTGTGCGCAAACCGTTTCCTAAGTAGCGCTCAAGCCAAAACCGGCCGAACAAATTTCTTATGGAGCTCCTCATGATCAGATTGTCCCCTCTCGCCGCCGCCCTCGCTGTAAGCCTCACTGGCATCGCGGCTTGCGCCCCAGCGGCTTTTGCTGAAACCGCAACGGCTTCGATTGCCGTCAGCGCCGAACTGCCATCTGGCTCATTCGTGAAAAAGAAAAAGAAACTGAAAGGTGCTTGGGAAGTTGTCCAGCGTGGCGACAAGACCTTTATCGTCTTTGGTGAAGACTTCCGCGCTGCCAATGGACCAGATCTGAAAATCTTTCTCTCGCCGCAAACCGTTTCCGACGTCACGGGCAAAACGGCCGTCAATGGCGCGATCAATATTGGTAAGCTGAAGTCCACCAAAGGCGTCCAGGAATACGAAATCCCGGCCGGTGTAAATCTCGCCGACTTCAATAGTGTCCTGGTTCACTGTGAAGAATTTTCTGTCCTCTGGGGTGGCGGCGATCTCTAAGGCGCCCGGTCACGATTGTTCTGCCAATAAGTCCGGTGCTCAAACGCACCGGGCTTTTTTTTGCATGTCGCGTTAAGTCGTGGCGTATAGGTTTAATGTTCGAGCAATGCGAAAGCCAATAAACGGGGCTGCGTCTTTTTGGGTTGCCCGCGTGCGTGCGGAACTGCGAAGAATATCAGGGCCATCGATCCAGCCGCCGCCGCGTACCACACGCATCGGACTATGCCCTTCATTCCAGGCCAATTCGCCAAGGGGTGCGCCGGCATAGTTATCGTGCCATTTATCTTCGACCCATTCACGCACATTGCCGTGCATGTCGCCGAGCCCAAACGGGTTTAGTGGAAACGCGCCAACTGGAGACGGGTGTCCGAGTCCGGGCCGTGTCTCACTGCCATCGAACGATAACCCGGAATCGTAATTGGCGATATCGGGACCAAATGGGCGTTGATGACCAAAGGGTCCCATTGTGCCTGCGCGGCAGGCAAATTCCCATTCTGCTTCGCTTGGCAAGCGGTAGACTTCGCCGGATTTCTGGCTGAGGCGATGGGCGAAATATTTCGCCAAATCCCAACTGATATTTGTGACGGGCGCATCGCCGGGCAGTTCGCTGTCGAGCACCAGGTCATAATCCAAATCAGACCCGGCCATGACAAATTGCCATTGATCTTGCGTCACGGGATAAATTCCAAGCGCGTAAGGTGCTCCGATATTGACCATGTGCTGCGGCGTTTCGCTGGGCTGTGCGGCGAGATCTTCAGACACCGCGCCCATCGCAAATGTGCCCGCCGGGATCACCCGCATGACTGGCAGGTGCTCGCCGTCCGAGAAAACGGTACCGCCCGGCGTGCGCGCCGTTACAACGGCGCCGTCAATAATGTCTTCGCCCGTATTCGTCTTGCCCACAACACCGTGTCGACTGGTTGCGGTCTGAGGGCCAGCGTCCTTGCTGTCCTGTCCCGCGCGAACAATATCTTCCACCCACGCCATCATCTTCTTCCACTGACGGTTTTGCGTGTCGCCATCCCAGTCAGACAAGTCTACGGTTTGATTGAGCGAGAAGGCAATCGGAATATCGCAACGCTCCAAGATGGCGGGGACCAAGCAGTTGCGATCATTGGCATTGTGCGCTTCAGCTCGAACCCATTTGGATTCGACGGAGAGAGGTGTCCAAAGCACGATCACGGCGCGAGACGTGTTGATCGCTTGCTCGATCTGCGTGTCCCACTCTGCTTGAGGTCCAATCCGATCATCCCACCAAACGCTGAATCCGGCGGCCTCGACCATATCGGCAATCTTTTCGACGCGCGGACGGTCTTCGCGCTTATAACTGATGAAGACGTCGGCCATGCTTTACGTCCCCCATGGCTTGAATTGGCTTGACTGTTAGTAAGGTGAAAAGCACCATATTCGTCAACTAGACGGGGACGAAAATGACGGGTGATGTGTTCAAGAAATGTATTCATCCGCGGCAATTTCCGCGGCTTATTATGGCTGTCTTTTTTGCCGTTTTACTGAATTTGCTTGCTGTCGCTGCGGTCCTGCTGACTTTCGGAATTTTGTTGATTTACGCTCTGTTGATCGTCTTCGTTGTTTGGATTGCATTGAATGTCTTGTATGCAAGTTTTGTCTCTAATGCGGTGCTCGTGTCGGACCGAAACTACCCTCGGATCGCTTCTATTCTTGAGCAAACAAAACGAGAATTAGGCTTCAACAAACAAGTTCATATTTTTGTCTATCAGCAAGGTGAATTCAACGCGGCTTTTCGAAGATTTTTTGCCCGTCGTGCGATTTTCATGAATTCTGAATTGTTGGACACTGGCGTGACCGATCGTGAAATCAAGTGGATCATTGCGCGCTTTGTCGGTCAGGTGAAAGTCAAACATAAGCTTGGACCGCTATCTTGGGTCATCGCACTGGCGCAGCGCCTGATTATCTTCAATCTCTTCATCCTGCCTTATGAGCGGGCCACGGCCTATACCGGCGATCGATTGGCGCTGGCTTCGATAGACGGAGATATCAACAGTGCGATCACGGCCTTCAACAAATTACTGGTTGGTCGCCAGCTTGGCTATTCGATCGATCCGTCAGGCATCATTCAGCAAAACCGTAAGGTCAAAGGCTCTTTCTTTGCCTTCCTTGCCCGAATTGGCGGTGCCCTGCCGCATACCGTCTCGCGCTATGTTGATCTTATCGGATTTGCGGCAACAGCCTTTCCGAACCGCTTTCGTCAGTTTGCCGCTGAGAATCCAACTTTACAGCCCATGGTGCGCGGGTCCGGTGACGGCGCTGATCTATCCAATGTCGTATCCCGCGCGTCAGCGTCTGAATCTCCACAGATCACGCGCCCCGCGAGCGCCTCGTCAGGCTTTGCGCCAGAGATTGGCGGTGATGCGCCATATGAATACCAGTCTCTCACTGGCGGCGATCTTTCAGAAACCGAGGGATATTGGGGCTGGTTAGCACTGCCCCTTGCCGTCTTTGGCTTTAACACACTTGTGTTCAGTCTGTTGTTCCGCGTCGGCCTGTATGAGCAAGCTCAGATTGCGAATGTCTTCACATTTGGGATCCTGGCCATCGCTGCGATTTTTGCCTGGATGGCCTTTGCCAAAAGAGGGCCGCGACCAAAGCCGATATCGACAATCGGGGCGTTCACTGTTGTGCCATTCGCGCTCGCGATCCTGCTGTTTGGAGGGATTGCGCAATATGATCTCGCCTACGCGGTCGACCGGTTTGCAGAATTGGATGTGCTTAATCCTGAATTCTATTTTGAAAGCCTCGAAAACTTGTCAGGTGACTCACTGGGTTATCTCTTCTCTTTGGGATTTGTCATCGTCGCTGCCTTATTGCGCGAAATCTGTCTGCGCGGGTTTGTGATTGGCGGTATGCTCAAAAACGGCGCGAGCTTGATCTCGGTGAGTTTTACCAGCGCGATGCTTGAAATTTTGATCGTGATTGTCATCGCCCTGATTTCTGTCATCATCGAGTTATCCCGGATGTTCGAGTATGGCCTGGACAATGAGATTCTCGGGTTCACGCTCATGCGGCAGGGCGTCCCACTTCTGATAGCTGCAGGATCTGGGTTCGCGCTCGGCATGTTACGCGCTTTATCCGGTCGCGTCTGGCCCGGCCTGTTGCTGAGCGTCTTAGCCGGCATCACAAGCGTGTTGGTGCTCATGCAGCTATAGCCGCCTGCCTCGAGCGGTTTGCGACCAAATCATATTTTTCGGGTGGCGAAGCTGTCTCAATCCCGGTACGGCACGGATCATGAGCCCTTCACTTCGCCTCGGATTCCTATGCTCCCTTGGATGCTACACCATTTGGGGCTGTCTGCCGCTTTACTTTCGAGCGTTGGACCATATTCGCCCGGACGAAATGTTGGCGCATCGGATTATCTGGAGTGTCCCGACGGGCCTGATCCTGATCTTGATTGCACGCAATTGGCAGCAATTGCGCGCGGCGCTGACTTTGCAACACGTCTTATGGCTGTCTGTGTCTGCTGCACTTATCGGCGTGAATTGGCTGCTTTACATCTGGGCGGTTGACCAGGAACGCGTGATGGAGGCGAGCCTTGGTTATTATATCAATCCTCTGATCAATGTTCTGATCGGCGCGGTCTTCTTCTCTGAACGCCTGCGCATAGCGCAATGGATCTCGGTCGCCCTTGCGACGGTGGGCGTGGCCGTGATGACCAGTGCGCTTGGATACCTGCCTTGGGTGGCCCTCGTGCTGTGTTTCACGTTCGCATTCTACTCTGTCATTCGCAAACAGGTGCAAGTCGATAGCCGCGCAGGCTTCGTTGTAGAAGCCGCACTCTTGGCCCCCTTGGCTTTGATTTGGTTGGGCTGGTTTGTCGGTCAGCCGGATGGGCGCTGGATGGGCGAGGGCGGCTGGGACATCGCAATGCTGATCGCCGCCGGTCCGATTACAGCGGTTCCACTCATCCTCTTTGCCATCGCTGCGAAACGGTTGCGCCTGTCGACCATTGGGATGATGCAATATATCGGGCCGACTTTGCAGTTCCTGATTTCGGTTTTCGTTTTCCAGGAAGCGTTCGGCCTGACCCACGCAATTGCATTCGCTTTTATCTGGACCGCCTTAGTCGTGTTCACCGTGGACAGCCTGATGGGGGAAGCCAAAGCGCGAAGACTAGCGCGGGCGGCGAGCTCGTTGCGATAAAGAAAACCCGGCGCGAAGGCCGGGTTCAAGATAAGCATAAATGGAGAGATTTGGAGCTTCCAAACTCGAAACAGACTCAGCAATCGGCGTGCCAGTCTCATTCCTAAATTGAGATTCAATCCAGGATAGCGCTATAGACAACCGTAAAGTGAATTAACCAGCCGGGTCGCCCGTGGGTCGGCTTGCAGGCTGTTTGACTGGCGATTCATCACATAAGCGGCGCTGATCTTTCGATCGGGATCCCCAAGCGCCAATGAACCGCCCCAGCCGGAATGGCACAATGTATCTGGGTTCGGTCCGTAAAGGCCGAGATTATTGCGCATCACGCCTGCAGCAAACTCCGTGACATAGGGCAAGACCAGGTCCTGTCCTTTCACCCGGCTTTGTGTCAGTGCGTCAAAGGCGGCTTCGGGCACGATGCGTTTGTCGTTCAACATGCCGGCATGCGCATAAATGCCATATAATTGCGCCACGGCTTTGGCCGTGCCGATACCATTGGCGGATGGGATCTCGATTTCGCGCCAGATGGCGCCGCCACGATCCGGCGCGGCCCATTTGGTCAGGAAAGCGGCTTTGGTCGCGTCATTCAGCTCGCCCAGATCCGGTAAGGCGCGCGGGCGCATAATCTCGGCGACTCGATCATGGTCTGAGGCGGGTGTCCCGATCTGGAAATCAATCTGAGCTGGACCAGCAATATCTTCACGCAAGATGGTGCCGAGGCTGCGGCCATCAATTCGGGCCACCACTTCGCCCATCAAATAGCCCCAGCTCAGCGGATGATAGCCATGTGCGTTACCCAGCTCCCACATTGGCGCAAGCTGAGCCAATGCCTTCGCGCAAGCCGCAGGGTCGAGCCACAACGCCGGATCAATCGGGTCGACAAAACCAGGCAGCCCCGCTTGATGAGAGGCCATTTCAGCCAGCGTGATTGCGGCCTTTCCGTTTGCGCCAAACTCTGGCCAGACATCTGCAACGGGAGTCTCATAGCCCGCCGGCAAAGTCTCTATTACGCTGGCCAGAACCAAGGCTGCGATCGGCTTGGTCGTCGAATAGACGGGTACAATCGTGCGCTCGTCCCAGCGTGTCTGCTTGCGGCGATCCGCAAACCCGCCGCGCAGATCGACGATCAGCTCGCCATCGAGATAGACGGAAAACCCAGCGCCGAGCTCCTTGTCTTCGTTGAAGTTGTCTTCAAACGCCTCTTGCACAGGCTCAAATCCAGGCGCGGTGAAACCGGAGATTGGAATATCAGTCATGGCAGGCCTTTTAGAGCGTTTTCGTCATGTGTGCACGCGCTAAAGACTGGCCATCCACTTCCACGGTCTCATGAAAATCGACCTCGAAGCCCATGGCTGAAAAGGCCGGTTGCGCCATCAAACTCGCATGCGTTGAAAGTTCAGATTCGCCATCGGACCGCGCTTTGTTCAGCACTTCCATGAATAAACGGCGAAACAAGCCGCTGCCTTGAGCGTTCGGACGAATGTAAGCAAAGTCGATATAGCCGCCGGGTTCAATCGACATGAAGCCCAGGATTTCATCGTTTCGCTCGGCGACAATGATATGTTGCTTCGCCAGTCGGGCCTGCCAGTCTGGACCCGAACGCGGCACCGGGGCCCAAGCACGAGATTGTTCGCGTGTGTATTCGCTTGGGCCATGATGGATCGCATCGAACATCACGGCGCCGAGCGCATCATAATCCGCGGCATTCGCAAGGCGAAGATAAATGTCGTCCGGCATGCTTAACCCTAGGCCAAGTGTTGATTTGAGGCGCGTGAACGGGCACTCGTGTCGCCTACGTTCTCGCGCGTCAAGGAGACATACTATGTCCGCATCCGCCTCTCGCCCTCGCCGGTCTTGCCTCTATATGCCCGGCGCCAATTCGCGTGCGCTTGAAAAAGCCAAGTCCCTGGCCGCGGATACGCTCATTTTCGATCTCGAAGATGCGGTTGCGCCGGACGCCAAAATCGAAGCGCGCGAGACGGTCAGCACCGCCGTCAAGGCAGGCGGTTATGGTCCGCGTGAGATTGTCGTACGGATCAATGGGCTCGATACGGAATGGGGGCTCGACGATATGAAGGCCGCCGTCGAGGCCGGTCCTGACGCCATCCTCGCGCCGAAAGTGATTGATGGCGGCGACATTGACCGCCTCAATGATGCGATGAGCCGCGCCGGCGCGCCCGAGGAAATGGGCCTCTGGGTGATGATCGAAATGCCGAAAGCGATCTTGAACATTCAGGACATTGCCGAGGCGGTCGGCCGCACCCGCCTCGCCGCCTTTGTCATGGGCACCAATGACCTCGCGAAAGAGCTGCGCGGCGTGAATGATCCACCGCTGCGGACGGCGTTCCAGACATCGCTTGGTCTCAGCGTCGCAGCGGCGCGGGCTTATGACTTGCTGGCAATTGATGGCGTCTTCAATGGTATTGGGGATGAAGACGGACTGGCGGCGGAATGTCAGCAAGGGCGACTGATGGGCTTTGATGGCAAGACCTTGATCCACCCGTCTCAGCTGGACGCCGCAAACCGGATCTTCGCGCCGGCGGACGATGATGTCGATCAGGCCAAAGCCGTGATTGAAGCTTTTGCGGACCCGGCCAATGCGGGCAAAGGCGTGCTGAAAGTGAATGGCAAGATGACCGAGCTATTGCATCTCGAAGAAGCGCACCGGACAGTGGCCGTGGCAGAGGCGATTGCTGCGATGACGTAGCTAACGTGTGAGGGGTGGCCGTGCGATGCAGAGTTTGGCTTAGGGCGAGTTTTGGATGTTGAACTCATGTCTGCTCCTGACCCAAAGCGGACATTCCCGAGCGACTTAAGCCACTCAGCTCACCCCTTTTCCCCAAAACCAAATCGCCCAAGCCTCAGTCATCCCGAAACCTATTCGTAATCGGATAGCGCCGATCGCGGCCGAAATTCTTCGAGCCGACTTTCACGCCAGGTGGAGCCTGGCGGCGTTTATATTCTGCAATGTAGAGCAAATGCTCGATCCGGCGCACCGTCGCGACGTCGTGTCCGCGGGCGAGAATTTCATCCAGATCCTCTTCGCCATCGACCAGGCCGCGCAGGATATCATCCAGCACATCATAAGGCGGCAGCGAGTCTTCATCCTTCTGGTCTTCACGCAATTCCGCGCTTGGCGGCTTGGTGATGATCCGGTCCGGGATGACTTCACCACTCGGGCCGAGCGCGCCGAACGGCACCGCCGTGTTACGCCAGCGAGACAAAGCAAACACTTCAGTTTTGTAGAAATCCTTCAGCGCATTATAGCCGCCGCACATGTCGCCATAGAGCGTGGCATAGCCGACCGCCATTTCTGACTTGTTGCCAGTAGTCACGACCATATGCCCAAATTTGTTCGAGAGCGCCATTAAGGTCAGGCCACGCAGGCGGGACTGAATATTCTCTTCGGTCGTATCAGGTTGCGTTTCAGCAAAGGCGTCGCCCAGCATCTCATCCAGCGCGCCAACCCCAGGGGCGATATTGATCGTGTCATAACGCACCCCGAGCGCCTCAGCGCAGGCTTTGGCGTCTTCGAGACTGTCGGAGCTTGTATATTTGCTTGGCATCATCACGCACCAGACCCGGTCTGGGCCGAGCGCATCGACCGCCATCGCAGCCGTCAACGCGCTGTCGATCCCGCCGGATAGGCCCAGCACGACGCCCGGGAATCGGTTCTTGTTGACATAATCGCCGAGCGCCAGCGTCGCGGCGCGATATTCGGCTTCCCATCCAGTCGTCAATTTCGCCGGCGCGTCCGCCGGCAGAAAGCGGTGGCTCTCCCCGTCATAGGTCACCATTGCCGTGCCCGTCACGAAGTCGCCGAGCAATTGATGTTCTGTGCCATCATGATCAACCGCATAAGAGGCGCCATCAAAGACCAGCTCGTCCTGCCCGCCAGCCTGGTTCACAAACAGATACGGCACGCCGGTCTTGGCCCAGGCTGAGAAGGTTGAGTGACGTTCTGCATTCACCGTCCGTCGCCAGGGCGAAGCATTTGGCACCAAAAGCACTTCCGCGCCTGCGGCATGCAGCGCGCCGGGCACGCGCGCGTACCAAATGTCTTCACAAATCGCCAAGCCGACTTGAATGCCATGCATCTCAACTGTTTCGTGGGGGCCTTCGCCGGCATCAAAGATCCGCTTCTCATCAAACACGCCATAATTTGGCAGCTCGCGCTTGTCGTAGCGGGTCCGAATGACGCCGCCTTGCAGCAAGAGAATGGAATTGAACAGCTTGCCATCCGCAGCCCATGGCGATCCGATCAAGATAGCTGGCCCGGTCGCCGTCTGCTCTGCAAGGGCATGAATGGCCGCCATGGAATGTTCCACTGCCGCAGGTTTCAGCACCAGATCTTCCGCCGGATATCCGAGAATGAAAAGCTCAGACAAGACCAATAGGTCCGCGCCCTTGTCTTTGGCCTCAGCATAAGCGGTTTCGGCTAGCGCCTTGTTTCCCTTGATGTCTCCAACAACAGGATTTAGCTGCGCCGCAAGCATTTTGAGCGTCTTGGTCATGTTGGTCAGGTAGGAAGTTTTTGTCCCGGTGACAATCATCGCACAGCGTCGCAGGATACAGAAATGGCGAAATCCCTGGAAATTGCGATCGCTGGGGCCGGAATTGGCGGATTGGCGCTCGGCACGCTGCTCGCCAGAGATGGCCACCATGTCCGCGTCTTTGATCAATTCGAGACGCCAAAACCCATTGGCTCCGGCTTGATGCTGCAACAGACCGGATTGGCGGTGCTCAGCCAGCTTGGGCTGCGTGATGAAATCGATCATCTCGGGACGCGGATTGAACGTTTGTGGGGCCTGACAACGCCATCGCTACGGCCGGTTCTGGATGTGCGCTACGCCAAATGGCGCAAGGACGTTTATGGGCTTGGCGTCCAGCGTGGGTTGGTGTTTGAAGCCTTGCTGCGAAGCGCGCAGGAGAGCGGTGTCGAGATCATCCTCGATACGCCGGTAACGGGGGCCAGCGCGGACATTGCTGAACTGGTTCTGTCGGGTGGCCGACGGGTCCGGGATATTGACCTCGCTGTCTATGCGCATGGCGCGCGCTCGGCGCTGACGCCGAAAGATCGTGGTGTAGATCTGCCGTATGGCGCGCTTTGGGCGACATTGCCGTGGCCGTCACAGGGCCCGTTTGATGCGACAGCGCTGGAGCAACGTTATCGAGATGCCAGCCAGATGACCGGCGTGATGCCATCAGGACGTTTATCCTCGGACGCGCCAGAAACGCTGACCTATTTCTGGTCCATTCGAGGTGATCAGGAAGCAGCGTGGCGAGACCGCCCCCTTTATGGGTGGAAGGCAGAGGCCGCCGCCTTGTGGCCGGAAACCGAAATCTTGCTCGATCAATTTGAAAGCCACGACGACCTTACCTTTGCGCGCTATCGCCATCACACGTGGCGGACGCCCATTGCGGGTCGTGGGTTCGCGCGGATTGGCGATGCCTGGCACGCGGCCTCGCCGCAATTGGGGCAGGGGGCGAACATGGCGCTCCTGGATGCCTGGGCATTGGCCCAAGCCATTCGCATGTCAGACGATGTCGCGGCGGCTTTGCGTACCTATCTGCGGTCGCGACAAGTCCATGTCAGGCTGTATCAGATCATGACCTGGATGTTCACGCCCGTCTATCAAGGCGACAACCGGTTCCTTCCCTGGCTCCGAGATTGGCTGGCGGCGCCTTTGAGCAAGATCTGGCCAGCGCCGCAATTGCTGGCGGCGATGGTCTCAGGGGCGATCGGATCGCCGTTGAAGCGTCTCGGTTTGAAAGATTCCTGACCCCGCGAGAGGTTTGACAGCCGCAATTGTGCTGGCAAACTCTTGGGTGAAGAGGAGGCGCGCGTGGCTGATCATGACTTGGTGATCCGAAACGGATTTGTCGTAGATGGCTCAGGCGCGCCTGGTCGCGCGGCGGACATTGCCATTCAGACCGGCCGCGTTGTTGACGTCGGCTCAGTTAAAGGGCGCGGTGCAGAAGAGATCGACGCCAAAGACAAGCTTGTGACGCCCGGCTTTGTCGACATTCACACGCATTATGATGGCCAGGTCACTTGGGGTGATGCGCTATCGCCGTCGTCCAATCATGGTGTCACCACTGCCATCATGGGCAATTGCGGCGTCGGTTTCGCCCCCGTGCGCGACCACGACCATGATCGTCTCATCCGCCTGATGGAAGGCGTAGAAGACATTCCGTTTCCCGTCCTCGCCGAAGGCCTGCCCTGGAATTGGGAGAGTTTTCCCGACTATCTCGACAGTCTTGAGGAGCGCGCGTTCGATATCGATTTTGGCGCGCAACTGCCGCATGCGGCTTTGCGGGTCTATGTCATGGGCGATCGCGGCGCCAATCGCGAAGATGCAACAGACACAGATATTGCCACTATGTCAGCCTTGGCGAAGGGGGCCGTAGAGGCAGGCGCGCTTGGATTCTCGACCTCGCGGACGCTCAATCACCGGACATCGGACGGCCAGCCGACGCCAACTCTGACCGCGTCCGAAAAGGAACTGACCGGCATTGCCATGGCGCTGGGGGAAGCGGGTAAAGGCGTCCTGCAATTTGTCTCTGACTTTAATGACCCGGAAAAAGAAGCGGCCATGTTGCGCCGGATTGTGGAGCGATCCGGGCGACCCCTCTCTGTATCCTTGGCGCAAGCAGATATCGCACCGGAGGGCTGGCAGCACTTGCTCGCGGCCATTGAGGGCGCGGTTGCGGATGGATTAGATATGCGCGCGCAAGTGGGACCACGCCCCGTCGGATTGCTACTCGGCCTGGAGCTGACCCTGAACCCGTTTTCAGGTCATCCCGTTTACCAGACGATCGCGCAGGACCCTTTCGAGGCGAGGCTCTCCGCCTTGCGCGATCCGGCGTTTCGAGAGCGTCTCCTCAAAGATGAACCGGATGCCGACAATCCCTTTGTGAAGTCCATATTGCGCAGTTTCGGCAAGATGTTCGTGCTTGGTGATCCACCGGATTATGAGCCGACGGCCGACAAGACTGTCGCTGCGATTGCTGCAGCGCGCGGCACATCGCCAGAAGCCGTGGCGCTCGATTTGATGCTCGCGGATGACGGACGGGGCATGTTATATCTGCCCTTCCTAAATTATGCCCAGGGCAGTCTTGACCCTGTCCGCACCATGCTGGAAAGCCCCGCCAGTCTGCCTGGCCTGTCTGATGGCGGCGCGCATGTCGGGATGATTTGTGATGGCTCATTCCCAACCACGTTGCTGACGCACTGGGCGCGGGATCGGACGCGCGGCGAGAAATTGCCTTTAGAGTTCCTGATCAAACGCCAATGTCATGATACCGCGGCCTGGGTCGGATTGAAGGATCGCGGTCTGTTGCAGCCAGGATATCGCGCGGATTTGAATGTGATCGATTTTGACGGCCTGACGCTGCATACGCCGCACATCGTGCACGACTTACCAGCGGGAGGACGCCGCTTGATGCAGAGCGCTGATGGCTATGAGGCGACGATTGTTGCCGGGCAAGTGATTCAACGTCATGGCGAGGCGACCGGCGCCAAGCCTGGGCGCTTGGTGCGTGGGGCGCGGGCGGTTTAACCCGTCTGTCCGAGGGCTTCCCGCCGTTTCTCAGCCGCTGATTTTTTCACGCTTTCTGACCGAAGCTGACCGCAAGCGGCAAATATATCGCGCCCACGGGGAGTCCGGATCGGGCTGGCATAGCCAGCGCGGTTGACCACGTCAGCAAAGGCTTCAATCGTTTCCCAGTCCGAGCATTCATAAGGGCTGTCGGGCCAAGGGTTGAAAGGGATCAAATTGATCTTGGCCGGCACACCGCGCAGCAGTTTAACCAGATCCCGGGCTTCAGCGAGGCTGTCATTGACGCCGTTCAGCATGACATATTCGAACGTCACGCGTTTGGAATTGCCCAGATCCGGATAAGCGCGAATGGCTTCAAACAGCGTTTGCAAGTCATATTTGCGATTGATCGGAACAATTTCATCCCGCAGGTCATCGCGAACGGCGTGCAGCGAAATGGCTAGCATCGCGCCGGTGCGTTCGCCAAGTTCGGGGATTTTCGGCGCGACGCCAGCGGTCGAAACCGTGATCCGACGGCGACCAATGGCAACACCGTCGCCATCGCTAATCGTGTCGATTGCCTCTGCCACATTGTCGAGATTGTACAGGGGCTCGCCCATGCCCATGAAGACAATATTGGTCAGGCGGCGGTTTTCCATACTGCTTGGCCATTCTGAAATGGCATCGCGGGCGATCAGCACTTGCGAGACGATTTCCTGTGCCGTCAGATTGCGCACCAGCTTTTGCGTGCCCGTGTGACAGAAGGTGCAATTCAGGGTGCAGCCAACCTGGCTCGAGACGCACAATGCGCCGGATTTGCTGACATCGGGAATAAAGACGCTCTCGCCTTCGACACCGGGCTGAAACCGGACCAGCCATTTTTGTGTGCCATCGACCGAGACCTGATGATCGGCAATTTCTGGCCGATCGAGATGATAAGCGGCAACCAGTTTCTCTCGCAGGTCCTTGGCGACATCCGTCATCGCCATGAAATCCTGGCAGCCCATATGATGCGCCCAACGCCGGATTTGTTTGGCCCGCATGCCGGCTTTTTTGGGCGCCACGCCGAGCGATTCCATCTCTGCTTTCAAGGCAGGCATAGACAAGCCTGCCAGGGGCTTTGGCGCTGGCTGGGCGTCCGGTTTTCGAGAGAGATCGAGCTCGACTTTCATGTCGCGCCTATATCAGAGGATGAAACGAAATGCACCCGCCAGGCGTCAGCCGACGGGTGCGCTTTCGTGAATTCGAAAATCGCTAGCTGAATACGCCGACATCATGCCCGGATTTTGGGTCAGGACCATATTTGTTCGGCCCTGTCGTCCCCGGCATGGCGAACCATATGAGTTGCGCAATCATCGACAAAAGGCCGAGCAATGGAATTGCGGCTAAAATTGCAAAGACCAAAACCAGCCAGCCAGTCTGACCGAGATCATGAAAACGTCTTACGCCTAACGCAATGCTTGGAATTATGATCGCGAGGCCTGCCAGTGTGGCAATTCCCATAACGATCATCCCAATCGGATTCATGCTTTCAAATCCACCGCCAATCACGCCGATGAGGAATGCGAGGACGAATACGCAGATCATGTATGCGAGGAAAAACCACCAATATTCCGCGCGGCGCGAGCGTCCCTGGAAATCTGTGTAACGACTAAAGAACAGTTGAATGGCTTCTGTCATGCCCATAGCAATATCCCCCTTTTTGAAATTGCTTTGAGCATTGAGCTTAGCCTGATTTCGAGCACTTGTGAATCAATTCCCTTCGCCATGTTCGGTTGAAGGATCAGACGAAGTCGAGGCCCTGGGATAATCGCGGGTCTTGGCCATGTTCATTCACCCCTGGTGTCCCGCCGCCAAAAAGCAGCCAGAAAAACTGAACAATCGACCCTAGGGCGCCTATGGGCGGAATGATCCACAAGCCAATGAACAAGGCTGCCAGCCATCCCGTGTGCCCCATATCGTGAAATCGCCGAATGCTGAGCGTTAGCCAGGGGATTATGGTGCCAACCGAAACCAGTGCGATCATCCCCATAATCACGGCCCCCATGCCGGAGGGGGCATCTAGGTCCAAGCTGTCGGTGCCGCCGTCGGTGATGCCATATAGAATCGTCGCGGCCACGAAAGCGAGGATCTGGATGATAATCATCCAGCCATATTCGGACCGACGAGACCGCCCATAAACATCGAAATAGCGCGTGAAAAATGACGTAAAGGCTGAAATAGGTCCCATAGCAAAATCCTTCCCAAAGGGCTCAATTTGAGTCCCCATGATGAAGCTGTGATGCTCTTTGGATATGGCCGTTATCGGCTCTTGCTAAGCGGCGACAGTCTTGCTCGCCGATGTGTCTCGTTCAAACGCGCCGCGCATGTCACGCGAGGGTTTTATCACCGGGTTGATGCCTTCGATTTGCTCTGATGGCGCCGCGAATAAAAAGCCGCCTGGCAGCAGCTGACGCGACAAATGAGTCAGGACTTCATGTTGCGCTGGCTTGGCCAGACCACTGATGACATGCGTGCAAATGATCAGGTCAAAGTTTCCAAGGTCCTGCGCAGGGTGCAGCAAATTATGGCGCCGGAAGCTAATGCCGTCCCGCAAATCCTTGTTGACGGTCCAATCACCGGAATTCTCCCGCGCGAAATTGGTCATCAGGCGATGAATGGACAGACCCTTCTGGACCTCGAAATGCCCATATGTGCCTTGATTAGCGGTTTCCGTGCAATCGACCGAAATATCTGTGCCGATGATCTCAATATCGGCGCTGGCGAGCGGAGACCCGACTTCTTCGCGCAGACGCATGGCCAATGACCAGACCTCTTGCCCCGTCGAAACGCCGGCACACCAGACGCGCAAGCGGCCATTCTTGGATTGTTTGAGGCGGTGCGGCAAGGCGTTGCCGACGATTTGAGCCAGGAGCTCGCGTTCGCGGAAGAAATGCGTGCGCTTATTGGTCAACGCAGCGGCGATTTCCTGCTCGAATCGCTGATTGGGGCGGGCTTTCAGACAATGAACGAGATCGTCGAGAGTCGCGAAACTCTCGCGCCGTGAGATATTGCTCAAACGGGCATCCATTAAATAGGATTTCGACGCCGGAATGTGTTGTCCAGTCGTGCGCAGCGCTAAATCAGCAAGTTCGTTATAGGTGCTTTCTTGCATTCTGCTTTCGGCCCGAGATTCCCGTAAAAGTTTACGATACTCGTTATTTTGTTAATTTTTCGCTTCAGACAAGTCCAACTTCAGCGAATTTACTTTCAACGATTTCAGCGTCGAATGGCTTCATTATATACTCATTTGCGCCGGCCCGAATGGCTTCGCTAATGTGTTCTGAGTCGTTTTCGTTTGTACAGAATACCACAACCGGCTCTGTTCCGCGATCCTCTCGCCGCAACGCCCGCAGAAAATCGAGCCCGTTCATCACTGGCATGTTCCAGTCCAGCAGAATGGCGTCGGGCATATCTTTGCGACAGATTTCAAGCGCTTCCGCCCCATGTGCGGCTTCGGACACGGTAAATGACAGGTCTTTGATGATGCGCCCAGCAACCGTCCGGACCACTCTGGAATCGTCAACGATCAAACAGTGTTTCATAGTCATCGCGTCCGGCAAACCTTAGGTAAATCTCTAGTTGAGTATGCGAGCGTTATGCTTAACAGCGCGTTAGCCCTCTGCCCGCAGACCGCTGGCAAGGAAAGTGACCTGCTCCTCTTCAGCGTTAGCGCTGATGTCGCCATCGAGATCATTGGCCACCATTTTCGCAAACAACGGCTGGATGGTGCGCGCGGACCACCCTTCTTCGGGTGTCTCACCTGACAAGGCCGATTGTGTGAAATCTGACAGTCTGGCTTTGGGGCCTTTCGCGATCGCGGCAATGCTGAGCCCATTGCCTTCATTGCGCACTTGCAAGTGGACCACACCGCCACGTGGGATCGCCGAGGTTGCCATGATCACCAGGTTCATCAGAACGCGCGCATGTCCGCAGCTGAAATGATCAGTTTCGATTTCCCATTCAATGCTCGGCTTGTGGCTTTTCATGAAGCCTTCGACGATGGACCGCACTTCGTGGCGATCCGCCGCCGTATCCGACAGGCCGGCTGACCCAAACGCATAGCGCAGCAATTGAATGCGCGCGCCTGCTGACTCCGCGCCATTATGCAGCAATTGCTCGGCTTGCGCCTTCATGTCCGCGTCGCCGGGCTCTTCGAGCAGCTCGAGCGCCGAATTTACCGAAGCCACCGGAGAAATCAGATCGTGGCAAATGCGGGACGCGATAAAAGCCGCGAGACGGGAAGGTTCGATCATATGTCAGCCCTGAAAAAGTGATTCGCGCTTTTGTAGCCGATTCGCAGCGATTTGACGTGTCTAATCGTTCAGATCTTCAGGTCGATCAATGTCATCATAGCCGTCGCGGGCGCTCTTGAAGAGCAAGAAAAACAAGCCGCCGGCCAGCGCCAGGCTAAGCACGATGCCGAGTCCATAAGCGATCCAGCCATGCAGGCTCATGTGAACGCCTAGATCGGCCCACATCGACGATACTGCCCAAGCCGTAAAGGCTAGGCCGAGGATTGCGGCTGCGATCAGTAAAACCGTTGGCTTCATGGGTTCGACCTAGTCAGGTCACAGTTAAAGTCCACACATAAATCGCTGAGACGCGACCTGCGCTGCGCCTGTGGATTAATCATGACTGAATTGAAACCTCGGAATCGGATTGAATTCCTTGCATCCGACGGGAACTGGTTATTAAGTCTTTAACGGCACAATTCTTGAAAGCGATCCACCCGTAGCCTGTAGAAACAGTGCGCTGCTGGATCAGCGCCCGGGGAGTAAACCGACATGTTGAAAACAATGTCAGACGGAAAACGCCACTTGGTCGCGACAGGACTGGTGCTGGGCTTATTAACAACGGCTTTTGTCACCGTTAGCCAGCAATCACCGGCCCCAGAACCCCCGGCGGTGGAAGTGGTCGAACAGGTCAATTTGGCCGCAATTCCGATCTCTGCCGAAGATTTTGGTGTTTCAGATCCGCTCGACGTACGCCCAACCAAGCTGCAACGACGCGAAACGCTATCGGATGTCATCAAGCGCTTGGATTTGCCGGGCAATGATGGTCACCGCGCTTTGTTGAGTCTGACCAGCGCAGAATTGCTCGACGCGCGCCGTGTGCGTCCAGGTCTGCAAGTGACCGCGCATGTTGCTGGCGACTCGCTAAATGCGCTGAGCATTAATCTTGAGGCAGGTCGACGCTTGCTCGCCAAGCGCTCACCGTCTGGCGAGTACCAAGCCATGGCCTTGGACTCGCGACTCATCGCCCGCCCGATGACGGTTCGCGGCAGCATTGAGACCAGCCTTTACCAGGACGCACAGGCCCTCGGTGCTGAAGACCAGCAAGTCGTCGATTTCGCGCAGGTCTTCGCCTATGATCTCGACTTTCAACGAGAAGTGCATCCCGGCGATACATTTGAACTCGTTTTCAACGTCATGACGGATGAGCGCGGCAAAGTCATTCGTCGCGGAGATGTTGTCTATGCGGCCCTGAACGGCAAAGCCGTGAACAAGGCCTTCTATCGCTTCACAACGCCGGATGAGGATGTCACCGATTATTTCCAGGCCAATGGCGAAAGCTCGACCAAATTCCTGATGAAAACACCGATCAATGGCGCGCGCCTGTCTTCCCGTTTTGGTAAGCGGCGTCACCCGATCAGCGGTTATACAAGATTGCACAAAGGCACCGATTTCGCGGCGCCAACGGGCACACCCATTTATGCGGCCGGCAATGGCGTCGTTGAGCGCGCCAGTCGGTATGGCGGGTATGGTCACTATATCCGCATCCGCCACGCCAAAGGCTACAAGACGGCTTATGCCCACTTGTCGCGCTATGCTCGCGGGGTGAAAAGCGGTCGCCGGGTGAAACAGGGTCAGATCATTGGTTATGTCGGTTCGACAGGCGCCTCGACCGGGCCGCACTTGCATTATGAAGTCTATAAGAATGGCAAAGCGGTTGACGTGATGCGGCTGAAACTGCCCACAGGTCGCAAACTGGCCATGGACCCTGATGTGTTTGAAGCCTTCAAAGTCGAGCGCGACCGGATTGATGCCATTCGCGAAGATGAGCGTACGTTGCCGGAATTCGTGGTGGCGACGGTGGGCGCACCGCCGGCGCCCTAAAAGAGCGCACAAGGGTGCTTCCAAACAAGCCTTGATTATTAACAATGCGATGAGCCAGCAAATTTGCTGGCTCATTTGTTTTTCGGAGACCGCTTTTTGTGCTGATGCATGGCGATGATCTTCGGGTCGCTATGGGCCGAAATCACGCGCGATCGCTGCCATTCATGCTATAGCCCTCGTAAATGCGGGGACAAACATGATGCGAATTTTGAAATTCTTTACTTTGATTGCAGGCCTGTTCCTATGGTCCGCGCCGGCATTTGCTGCAGGATGGGGCGATCTCGTCGAAGGCGAATGTCGAACGCTGGAAGGGACTCGCGAATATTCCGCTAAGATCTGGACTTTGCCCCTGGTCGACAAAAGCGCATTGGCAGAGTGTAAGCGTACCGCAAAGGATGTTCGCGGCGTTTCCCGCCCGCCCAATCGGTGTGATAATCTAGGATTGGGTGTGGTATATGGCGTTTGGTATGTGCGAGACAGCGCGTGCGGTGTGGCACCCCTGCCCAGCCGAATTCGCACGGATGAGATAGACGGAATCGGGCGTCCACTAATCAATCCAGATGCGCCAAGGATCAGTTTGAAGAATGTCATTTGGGCGCTGAATGACGTCGTATCCGGGTGGGCGCGACCAAATGTTCAACCGCGTCGAGAAGCGATGATGGAGTCGATGGCGATCGCCTGGAATGAGGTCTCGCAAATGGCAGATGTGATCACATTGACCGGACACGCGGTGCGTTTGCAGGCAGCCGTCTTGTCAGATGATCCAAGCGCAATCGCCGCCAGGGAGGCCTATTTTGCACGCAACACGCGCCAGTTTACGGTTGAACTTTTGAAATTGCCGGAATTCAATGAGATGACTGAGGCGATTGAAGACTCCGCTTTTATCAACACATTTTCGATCACCCTGATCGAGCTTGATGGGTCATTTATCCTCGGCGGGAATGCCGACATCAATATGAATTTTGGTTGGATGGAAGAACGCCAGACAATCGGCGCCATGACCGGGTTCGGACTTGGTCTTTCCGCGGGAGCTTCAAAAGGCGTCGATGTCGCGATGATGAATATCGGGCTCTGGCGCGATACGCTGGATGACCTTCAAGGCAATACGCACGGGATCACCTTTGCAGGCCCGGTGAATGGCATCGGATATACGCTTTCCGCACATTTTGCATATCCTGACAATTGTAAGTTTTTGTACAAGGATGCCGAGGATTTTATAAGCAAATTCAAGGGGTTTACAGTCGGCATGCAAACCCCGACCAGCGTCGAAGTTGAATATATGCGGGCGCATCTGGCGGCTTGGCCATACGCCATCGTAATCGATCCGACCGCACCCGACTTCGGCACAGGCCAATATCTGCACGACCGACCAGCGACATCGATCCAGCCGTGTTGGTTCTAGCTCAAGTCTAGTTCAACTCAGCCGCGCCTTTAGCGAAATCATTGGGGACGCCATTAATGGTCAGGCTGTCAGCCTCAGCATCCACTTTGATTTCTTCGCCATCATGGATGCGACCTTCCAGCAGCAAACGCGCCAACGGGTCCTGAAGCTCCTTCTGGATAACGCGCTTCAAGGGGCGCGCGCCATAGACTGGATCATAGCCGCGGTCTGCGAGCCAGTTGCGGGCTGCATCGGACAGGCTGACGGTCATCTTGCGGTCCTGCAGCAAGTCGCCGAGACGGGCCATCTGAATGTCGACAATATGATCAATCTCACCGCGGCCGAGGCGTTGGAAGAAGACGGTCTCGTCAATCCGGTTGATGAATTCCGGGCGGAAATGCGCCCGGATGGCCGTAGACACGGCCTCGCGCTGCGCCGGTGTGAGCTCACCTTCATCGCCGCTCGCAATCGCATCTGCGCCGAGATTGGAGGTCATGATCACGACGGTGTTCTTGAAATCGACCGTACGGCCCTGACCATCGGTCAGGCGGCCATCATCCAGCACTTGCAGCAAAGTGTTGAATAAGTCCGGATGCGCCTTTTCAACTTCGTCGAACAGGACGACCTGATAAGGTCGCCGCCGCACAGCTTCGGTCAGCACGCCGCCTTCATCATAGCCGACATAGCCGGGAGGCGCGCCGATCAAACGGGCAACAGAGTGTTTCTCTTGAAACTCTGACATATCCAGACGCAGCACGGCGCTGTCATCATCGAACAGAAATTCTGCCAGCGCTTTAGTTAGCTCGGTCTTGCCGACACCGGTCGGGCCAACGAAGAGGAAAGACCCGATCGGTCGATTTGGATCCTGCAAACCTGCGCGGGCGCGGCGCACCGCGTTAGAAACCGCTTGCAATGCATCCTCCTGGCCGACCACGCGCGCGCGCAAGGTATCTTCCATACGCAACAGCTTTTCGCGTTCGCCTTCCAGCATCTTGTCAACCGGAATGCCGGTCCACTTGCTGACCACGGCCGCAATATGATCCGGGCGTACGACTTCCGAGACCAGACCATCATTAGCGCTGGCGTCTTCGCTGCCTTCAACATCCGAAATCCGCTTTTCCAGTTCCGGAATAGCGGAGAATTTCAGTTCGGACGCTTTCTGCAAATCGCCAACGCGTTGGGCTTCAGCCATTTCGGCATAAGCGCGGTCGAGCTGTTCTTTTGCAGATGCGGCGCCTTTCAGCTTGTCTTTTTCGGCGGCCCAGGCCGTGGTGAGTTCATCCGACTGGGTCTGCAATTCACCGATCTCGCCTTCAATCGTTTTCAGGCGATCCTTCGAAGCATCATCTTTCTCCTTTTTCAGCGCTTCGGCTTCGATCTTCAGCTGCAAGAGGCGGCGATCAATCTCGTCCAGCTCCTCCGGTTTGGAGTCGACTTGCATCCGCAAGCGCGAGGCAGCTTCATCCATCAAGTCGATGGCTTTGTCCGGCAAGAACCGGTCCGTGATGTAGCGATTGGACAGAGTCGCGGCCGAGACAATCGCGCTGTCGCTGACGCGCACACCATGGTGAGCCTCATACCGCCCTTTCAAGCCGCGTAGGATGGAGATTGTGTCTTCGACGGTTGGCTCATCAATATAGACGGCCATGAATCGGCGCGCTAAAGCCGCGTCGCCTTCGACATATTTGCGATATTCATCAAGCGTCGTCGCGCCAAGACAGTGCAGTTCGCCTCGGGCGAGCGCGGGTTTGATCAAGTTAGAGGCGTCCATTGCGCCATCCGTCTTGCCGGCACCGACCAGCGTGTGCATTTCGTCAATGAAAAGCACGATCCCGCCTTCGGCCTGTTCGACCTCTTTCAGGACCGATTTCAAGCGCTCTTCAAACTCGCCCCGGAATTTCGCGCCAGCGATCAAGGCGCCCATATCAAGCGCCAGCAGGCGTTTGTCTTTGAGGCTTTCCGGCACATCGCCATTGACGATGCGCAGTGCCAGGCCTTCAGCGATCGCGGTTTTACCAACGCCGGGCTCACCGATCAGAACCGGGTTATTCTTGGTTCGTCGCGACAAGACCTGAATGGCGCGGCGAATTTCTTCATCGCGCCCGATTACCGGATCAAGCTTGCCAGAACGTGCATCCTTGGTGAGGTCGTTGGTGTACTTTTTCAGCGCCTCATAGCCTTCTTCGGCATTGGCGCTATCGGCGGTACGGCCTTGGCGGAGTTGCGTCACCGCAGCATCCAGTTGATTGGCGGTGACGCCCGATTGGGTCAACGCGTCGGCGGCTTTGGATTTTTTCAAACCCGCCAGCGCGATCAACAATCGTTCTACTGTGATGAAACTGTCGCCCGCTTTCTTTGCGCCCGCTTCTGCGTCGGCAAACAGTTTGGCGGTGCTTTGGTCGAGGCGAAGGCCGCCTTGTCCTCCAGAGACTTTCGGTATCGCGCGCAAAGCATCATCGAGCAATTGCACGACGCGCTCGGGCTGACCGCCCGCGGCGCGGATCAAATTGACCGCAAGCTGGTCGCGATCCTCAAGCATGGCTTTGAGTATGTGCTCGGGCAGGAAGAGTTGATTGGAATTGGCGAGCGCTGCCGTCTGGGCGGCTTGGAGGACGCTTTGTGCGCGCTCTGTATAGGTATCGAAATTCATTTCGTATCCCCTTTCAAAGGCAGATCATGGCCGCCGATCATCTCGCGCGGCGAATGGGTTTTCAGTCTGGGCCCCGCTCAGCGGCAACCCGTCTAAATTGCATGTGGGAATACAGAAACGGGTTCGCAAGGGATGACTTGCGAACCCGCTAATTGAGGATCAGCGCTGGATTAGGTCGCCGGGATCAAACCAGCCTTTTCAGGATCGCCAACCATTTTGGTGAGCGTCTTGCGAAGCTTGTTCAGCGCTTGATGCTCGATCTGGCGCACCCGCTCTTTTGAAATGCCGAGACGCTTGCCAAGTACTTCCAGAGTTACGGTGTCATCCGTCAGTCGGCGTTCGGAAATAATCAGCGTCTCGCGCTCGTTCAGGACTTGCAAGGCTTCAGCAATCCATTCCTTGCGCTTGGCATTATCGCGCTCTTCCATGACCACTTGGTCTGGGGTCGCGCTTTCATCTGGGAGGAGGTCTTGCCATTGAGCATCGCCATCAGTGGCGAGTGGAGCATTGAGCGACCGATCTGAGGCGGAGAGCCGTGATGCCATGGTTTCGACATCGCGTTCCGGCACACCAAGATGCTCGGACACCCATTTCTTATTCTCTGCGGTCATGATGGCATCACCGGTATCGTCAATCTTGGCGCGCAAGCGGCGCAAATTGAAGAAGAGCGATTTTTGCGCCGCTGTCGTGCCGGTGCGGACAATCGACCAATTGCGCAAGACATAATCCTGGATCGAAGATCGTATCCACCAGGCAGCGTAGGTTGAGAAGCGCACTTCACGAGAGGGCTCAAACCGGGCGGCTGCCTGCATCAGACCGACATTACCTTCCTGGACCAAATCCGCGAGCGGCAAACCATAGTGTCGAAACTTCGAGGCCATAGAAATCACCAAGCGCATATAAGCTGTGGTCAATTCGTGCAGGGCGCGTTCATCATCATGATCTCGCCATCGGCGCGCCAAGTTCAGTTCGTGCTCGGCTTCAAGCATCGGCGCTTTCATGGCCTTGCGAACAAAGCTGCGATCCGGGTTCCCACTATTATGGCTCGTGGTCGTCATTCTGCCTCCCATACCCGTTAAGGGTGTGTTCATGACTGTTTACGACTGGTTTCCGGGAGTGGATCAAAAAAAATCTTGAAAAATCTTTGACTGCTCTAAAAGATGACCCCGCCAAACGGAATACGTCTGACGGGGTCCACAGACCTCGCTGCTTGGGTGGGGGGACGCATGCGGAGGCCTGCGAGCTTGGACGACTCGATTTTGCGGATATTTGGGGCTTGGTCTCAGCTGTTGTCTTCGATCGTGATCGGGCCGTGATCATCGACATGATCGCCGTGGACAAAGTGTAACTGACCGTCGTGCACGTAATCCATATGATCGCCATGCGGCACCATCATATGGCCGTCGCTTTCACCATGCATGTGATCGGCGTGAAGGGCTGCGTCCATGGGCGCTTCGCCCGCGGTGTTGGTGTCAGTGACCTCCAAAACATGTTCATCCACATGGCCTTCATGCACGAAATGAAGATGACCATCATGCAGATAGTCCCAATGATCGACATGCCAGACTTTGGCATGGCCGCAATCCTCGCCATGCACGTGTGTATGAGCGTTGTGAATATCAGCGTCATGCGATTCAGGCGCGACCGCGCAGGCACCGATGACAGCGATTACAGCTCCCAAAGACAAGATATGGCGCATAAGGCCCCCCATATGTGAATACGGACTTCTGGGTAGCACAGAGACACTCGAAAATCTATAAGTCACTGTATTTATTGAGTTTTAAGTTTTGTTATAACATCGCATTCCGCGCCATTTGGGGAAAACCCATACGGTCTCAAGGGGTTGCGTAGGGCTCGATGAGACCCAATTGTAGCGTGTAAGCAGTATCGCCGAGTTCGTTCTCTGTTGTTTCTGTCGAAAGCGTACCCTCAACCCAATACGGCACCCAGATATCCTTCACTTTCACAGCGGGCTCGGCGCGGATGAAGATGATTTGATTCGGCGGTGGCGGCGGTGTGTGGATACACGCCCCCATATAGGGCACAAACAGAAATTCCTGTTGGCGATTGTCCGAATTGAAGTCGAACGGCACGACATAGCCGGGGATGCGCACATGTTCGCCGTCCAGTTCTTCAACTGTATCGAAGGTGCCGAGCTGCGGCATGTAATCGAATTCCGACCCTTCTGCGATGGCGCCATAAGGGTCGGCATCTGCGAGCGTCGTTGTGTTCGCCGCATAGCGCTTTTCCAGCATGGCGTAGAAGTCCTCATACTGTTTGATGAGTTCCTCTTCGCTGCCTTCCGGCATGAGATCTTCCCACATAATCAATTGCGGCTCGCCATCCTTCACGCCCCAGTAAAGCGGCTTCTCGGGCGGGGTGGTTTCGGCGGAATCGATTTCCGCGGCGGCCCGTTCGGCTTGCGTCATCCGTTCAAACTCAACGGTTTCTGCGCCTTCTGGAATGGGGGGTGGGATATCGGAAGAACGCGATTCCTCACGCGGCGCCCCGCATGCGCAAAGTGCGATCACCAGACCGAGACTCGCAATTCGGGTCGCAATTGAGGCATGCGTGTTCATTGTGGGAGGCATATAGAGATCCGAGGCTTAGCTTTGGTAAATCTCGTCATAGGCCGGAAAGATGTCTTTTTCGGTGCACCCCTCGAGGACCAGCATCAAACGTGATTGTCCGGACCCTAGAATGGCAGGCGAGCGATGACGTAATTCTGGCATCTGCGCGCCGGGCCATTGCTTACCTTTCAGCAGAACCGGCAGCCCGGTTGGAACGGTCTGCAGGGCTGCTTCATGGCCGCTGTCCAGACCGAGCACAGTGCCAGGCCCGCGATAGGTGCAGATCAGCCGCGCAACGACATTATCAATGTGCAATTTGGAACAAGCATCATCGAAAACGGGCTCCAAGCGTAGCCGAACCAGGCCTGTGCCGACCAGATCCGCAACGGCATACGCCATCTGCTCAGCGTCCGCTTGGATCCAACTAACAGGTGGCGATGACAGAATACCTTGCGCGGCAAATAGGTCAGCGATGCAGTCGGATACTTTGCTGGGCGTCAGGACCACCCGTCCGGCTGGCAGGTTTTCGGCGGGCAGCTGGTCGATCCAATCTTGCACCGTACGCGGTATGGCTCGGTTACAGATTGCGGCATCCGTGCCGGGCGCTAAAGCCGCTGACATCTCCTGCAGGCCTGAAACGTACAGGACCGGCAAAGGTCGCGCAGGGTCTGAACGATGAGTTCTGGGAGGAGAGAGTGTCTCTAACATGCTGGCCAATCCGATTCGTGCGAGATTTTTAGTCTTTTGCCCTTGCCAGACGCATATGTCGACTTAAATGTTATGTTATAAAGTCACTGCAAGGGCGAGTCATGAACAGTGTTCTGATCACTGAATTTTGGCTGAACTTATCGCAACGCCGCCGTCAGCGCTTCTGCGACGGCGAAGCCACCTCGCGGTGGTCGCGAGTCTCGCTCGAACGCTAATCCAACCGAATTGGTCCGCACTTCTCCCAAGTTTCGTGCGGCCAAGACATAAACGCCTGTCTTCCAGCAGACGTGAATGTCACTCCCAAGGCGGGGGCCTCCGGGCCCCCGTCACCAAATCTATCAAAAGGAAATTTACGATGAAAACTGGCATGAAAGCCGTGTTAGGTGGGGCCGCCAGCTTGGCTCTCACAGCCTGTGCGACCACGGCAGTTGCAGACAGCCCTGATATTCAAGCTGGCATTACAGAAGCGGACGTGATCGCAGCCCAGACGGAATGGGGCGAGGGTATTGTCGCCATCGCAAGCGTTCATAGTGCAAGCGGTGACTACAAAGCCCGTGCGACGGAGCATATCAATACGCTTTACGCCTATGACGACACAGCTGTGATGTTCAAACCGACGCTGGCAGCAGAGGATCAGTTCCGTGAGACCTTTGACGAAGCGCTGTCTTACTTCATCGGTACAGAGGGCAGCGAGGATTCCGGTTTTGCCATAAAGGGCTGGACCAATGTGCGTTGGGAAAGCAATGGCATCTATACCGACGGTGACTCTGCTACAGCTATGGGCAATTACTATTTCACCGGGCCGGACGGTGCCGAAACCAAAGTCGAGTATACGTTTGGCTATGTGTTGGACGATGCTGGTGATTTGAAAATCAACCTGCACCATTCTTCTCTGCCTTACTCGGCAGGTTGATGAGAATTAGGAACGGGCTGCGGCCAGCAGCCCGTTCGATTTCCCATCATGGGTGGTGGTCTCAGAGGGTGACTTCTTGGCCATCTTTCAAACGAAATGAAATGTTCCGGATCATCGCAATGTCCGCCAGTGGATCGCCTGCAAACGCGATGAAGCTTGCCTCGCAGCCGGGCGCCAGACACCCGACACGCCGGCCAGGAAATATCATTCGCGGCGTCGAGACAGAGGCAATTCTGAGCAGCTCCGGCGCGGTGAAAATGCCTTTCTCAACGCCGGCAATCAAACCGTCAGTGATCGCGGTGCCGTAACTATTGCCGCCGATCACAATCTCGGCGCCTGCCTGTTGCAGGGATTGGATGTTCCGCCGCTCCCATTCGAGATATTTATCCGGACGGTCCTTGGCCCATTCGGTCACGATAAAGGTGGTCGACATCCCAATTTTCGCTGCCATTTCGGCGTCCTGACGCGAGAGCACGCAATCACCTTCGACCGGTACATCGAAGTACGGGCTTTGCGGATCGGCATCGGTTTCCTGATAGCACGGGACGTGGGTCGCATTATATGCGCCAACATCCAAAGCCGCGCGAAAATCAAAAACGGACGATGTCGCAACGGTCAGCTTTTTGTCTGCCGCTTCAGACAGCGCCGCGATCTCCGGAAGCAGAGACGGATCAACGCCGCCGCCCGGACCCCATTTCCCCCAGCCTTCAGCGTAGCGCTCACTTTGTCGCAAATAGACTTTCACGTGATCAGGGTCATAAGACAGCAGCAAGGTCATCTTCTCATCTACATCGTCTGATGTTTCGACGATGAAATATGCATTGTCCGCCACACGCCGGCTGGCGCGGATGATGTCCTGGTTTTCGATTTGCTGTTCATAGGACCGAAACCCCAAAGATAGGGCTTCATATATTTCAGCCGGGTGACTGTCCGGGCCGGTTATTCCGCCAAGAGAGCTTGAGACATCAATGTTACCCGGGCCTGACAGGCGATCCCGAATCCGAACGACTTCTGAAGTCATCGCGGTCATGTTCATGGCATAGAATGCGCCAGACTCGAATCCGATCGATGTGTGCCAGTCGAGCGTGAATGGACCATCAAAATGGTGCGTGTGCGCATCTCCAAAAGGCGGTGTGATATATTGACCAGAAAGCGACACGGTACGCCCGACTTGTTCAGGACAGGTCACGATGATCCGACCTGAAACGCAGAGAGACCGCGGCGAAAACGTCTCGCCGTCGAATATGAACCCATCCTCGTAAGCGACGACGTCTATGTCTGCGGCAGGACCGAGGGTTGGTTCAATCGATACGGCGTTGCAAGCGCTTAGATAGCTTAGTCCGAGCCATTTCAGGGCGACAAATGTCCGTCTCATGCGATGAGTCCTTGTATTGAGACAGACATCTTAGAGCGGAAATCCTTTGCGCGATTTACCTCGGCTCAACAGACGATACGGCGTGGTGAATGAACGCATTTCCGCGCTGATCAGACAATGGCAAATCGCGCCTTCAAGGCCGCTGCGCCAGCACGACTGGTTTCTATCGTTAGTCCGTTCTGGAGATGAACCGTCTGGCGGCCATTCCCGGCGGGCTCGACTGCTTGGATCTGATCGAGATTTACAATCACTGTTCGGTGGACCCGGACAAATTTCTCGGATGGCAGGAGCGCGTCGAGCTCAGACATGGAAATGCGTGAGTCCAGAGGCTTCAGTCCGATATGTAAAACGGTTGCGCCGTCATTCGTCGTGACCGCAGCAATGTCAGCGATCGAAATCGGGACCAGACCGCTCTCGGATCGCGCATAGATGCGTTGACTCAATTCTTCGGCTTTCAGATCCAACCCGTTCTGCTTCAAACGAGTCAGGGCCCAAAATGCATAGGATCCGCTGACAACAGTAAAGTATAGGGCGAGCCCTTGAAATAACTGCCAGGCGATCACGGCGCTTGGCCAGATGGGGGGCGCCCAATCATCGTTCAGCAACCCATTGAACAATTGCAGCAAACGAAACAGCGTCAACGCCCACAATGCCGAATATGCAATGGCGCCTATTGTGTGAATGGCAATTTGCAGTCGCGGCGGGCGATAGACAATTTCTTTCATCGTCATCCAGACCACGCCGACACTGACCACCGATGGATAGAGGACGTTGGCCAACCAGGTGACGAGCAAGGTGGAACCGTCAATATCAACAAACAGACCCAAGACGACGAGATACGCCAAGCCCAGCGGTATCCAAGCAAGGATGTACGCCTTCCACCAATGATCGGGATCGAGCAGCTTGCTTTTTTCGATCGGTAAACCGTCAGTCATCGGGGCTGCCGCGCGCATCTCGAACTCCATAAGCTGGGGCGTAAGCTAGTCCCCATACTCGTATCTACGTCGCACATGAAAAATGAGATCATTTTAAAAAAAGGCGCGTGTTAATCCTAGCCCGGAAATCCGCCCGCCTTGCTCAGGCTTGAGCTGACTTTGTGGCCGAGCGCGGATTCCAGCCAATGGGCCGTCTCAATCAGCTTGCTGAGATCAAGACCCGTCTCAAATCCAGCCCGCTCCAGCATGTAGACCACGTCTTCAGTGGCGACATTGCCGGTCGCGGCAGGGGCGAAGGGACAGCCGCCTATGCCGCCGCAGCTCGCGTCAATAACATCCACGCCAGCCTCGACGGCGGCCGCGACATTCGCAAGCCCAGCGCCGCGCGTATCGTGAAAGTGCAAGCGTAAGTACACGTCTGGGGCTTCCATTCGTACGCGGTCGACGACCGTGCGCACATCCCAGGGGGTTGCGACGCCAATAGTGTCGCCCAGGCCGACTTCCGCGACGCCGGCGCGCTGGGCTTGCGCCGCAAGATTAGCGACTACGCCTGGGTCCACTTCGCCTGAATATGGATCGCCGAAAGCCACGGATATCGTCGCCGACAAAGGAATCTCGGCGTCATGCACCAAAGGCGCGCAAGCGGCCAACATGTCCGCGCTTTGTTGCGGGGTCATGCGCTGATTTCGTTCCCCAAAGCCTTCGCCAGCGACCAGCACGAAGTTGATTTCATCAGCCGCCGCATCGATCGCGCGGCGGACACCTTTTTCGTTCAAAGCAAGGGCAATATGCCGGACCGTCTTTGATCGATCGAGGCCGCGAAACACTGCCCCGCTATCGGCCATTTTCGGCACCGCTTTTGGCGAGACGAAAGAGCCGGATTCCATTCGGCGCACACCGCAATCTTCGAGTCTGGAAATGAATTCCAGTTTCTGATCCGTGGTCAATTCGCCTGGATCATTCTGCAAGCCGTCACGCGGACCCACCTCAACAATATCAATACGTCTTGTCATTCGGCCTGTTTAGCGGGCATTGAAAGGGAATGACAGAACCGATTGTACAGCCGCCTCTGGCAGGCCTGCGCGTGCTTGAACTGGGCCAATTGATTGCCGGGCCGTTTTGCGGCCAGTTGCTTGGTGATTTTGGCGCCGAAGTGATTAAGATCGAGGCGCCAGACCGGCCGGACCCCGCCCGTGACTGGGGCGCGGTGAAGGTAAATGATGCGAGTGTCTTCTGGGCCATCATCGCGCGCAATAAGAAATCTCTGACATTGAATTTGCGCCTGCTTAAGGGCCAGGACATTCTCAAACGCCTGGTCAGCACGGCGGATGTTCTGATCGAGAATTTCCGACCCGGCACATTAGAGAAATGGGGCCTGGGGCCGGAGGTCCTTCATCAGATCAATCCTCGACTCGTGATCACGCGCGTCTCGGGCTATGGCCAGACGGGCCCTGAAAGTCACAAGCCAGGTTATGCGAGTGTCGGAGAAGCCAAAGGGGGTTTGCGACATCTGATTGGAGAAGCCGACCGCCCGCCCGCCCGCGCAGGGGTCAGTCTGGGCGATACGATGACCGGGACGTTCGCAGCGCTCGGTACGATGATGGCGCTGTTCCACCGCGAGAAGTCCGGCCGCGGGCAAGTGGTCGACGCGGCCATCTATGAAAGCGTCATGGCCTTCATGGAAAGTCTGGTGCCGGAATACGCTCTAGCGGGTCATACGCGCGAGCGGACTGGCGGGATCTTACCGCGCATCGCGCCATCAGGTGCTTATCCTTGCAGCGATGGCATGGTGATCATCGGCGCCAATCAAGACACCTTGTTTGCACGTCTATCGAAAATGATGGGCAATGACTGGGCTGATGATCCGCGCTTCGCAACGCATGATGCGCGCGGTGAGAATCAGTTGGAGCTTGATCAGATGATTGGCGACTGGACACGTACGCGGTCGATGTCAAACGTGCTGCGCCTTTGTGAAGCCCACGCCATTCCGAGCGGTCCCGTCAATACAGCAAAGGAAATGCTGGCCGATGCGCATATGAAGGCGCGGTCGGCGATCTTGAGCGTCTTCTCTCCTTTGGTTGGACACGACGTACCGATGCAGGCGCCCGTGCCGAAATTGGATCTCACTCCAGGGGCGGTCATGTCTGCGGGGCCAGAGCTTGGACAAGATACAGGTGCAATTCTTGATGCTTTGGGCTACAGCGCTGACGATCAAGACAGATTACGAGACGAACATGTCATTTGAGCCCCCGCTTTCCGGCGCTGAGCAGGACGAAACTGTTGAGCTTCGGCCGAAATTTAATTCAGACGGATTGATCACAGCGATCGCTCAAGATGCGGAAACGCATGACGTGCTGATGCTCGCCTGGATGAATGCTGAGGCCTTGCAAGTGACAATCGATACCGGTCGGGCAACGTATTGGAGCCGGTCCCGGCAAGAGCTTTGGGTGAAGGGCGAGACGTCCGGGCATACGCAGGACGTGCAGGAAATCCGCATCGATTGCGATCAAGATGCCGTGTTGTTGAAAGTGACCCAGTCTGGCGGCGCCTGCCATACCGGGCGCAAATCTTGCTTCTATCGGATCGTCGATCCAAACGCGGCTCACCTGATACGAGAATAGTCTGGCACGCATATTGCTTGATACGTGCATAGAAGCAACATGGAGTCACCGTCGTGTTTAGATGGTTCAATCGGGGACAAAAACCTGAGGATACAACAGAAGTAGAGCCGGAATCGGTTGAGCGTCGCCGCTCAGATCGCCGTGACGTCTATGCTGATGTTGTCGCATTATCGAACGCGGGACGGATACTCAAGCAGGGCATTGCGCTCGATTTGTCCAGAGATGGCACACGCGTGCGGTTTCAGAACAGCGACAGTTTGCTGGACGGCATGGTCGTCAGCATCTCGCGATATGGCATTAAACGCAAAGCGCGCATGCGTTGGCGCACGCGGACAGATGTCGGTGTCGAGTTTTTAGACGAAGTCGAATAGCAGAATCGCGCGCAATCTTAGCGCTGGACTTCCCAATCGAGCGTGATATGTCGCGCTTAGAACAGTCCTGTCGCTGAACAAGATTGGTTCGAATCCGGAACGAAATAGTCGAATTGTCCACAGAATCTGCCTTTCTGTGGAGAAGTCAGGCGATTCCGGATGAATCTTCAAAAAAGTCTATCGACTCTTTTTCGATCTGAGTCATTCTACATTTGTCCGCAGCGGAGACCGGGAAGCCACCGGAGGAAACAGCGGAAAGAACGTCGCGCCCGGACGAAGTGGGCTCAAGAGTGAACCTCAGAAATGGGGGGATGCGAAGGAGCATACGGAGACGAAGGGAAAGGCATCGCGGCGTCTGCGGAGCTCCAGCTAGAGGGGGTGAAGCAGGACCATATCTGCGAACGGGGTACGAACCGCAACGCAGACCAGAAAGAAAACCGGTAACGGGTATCTGGATGGTGGGACTTAACAAAACTGCGCAAGCAGAACGGGAAGTTTCAGGTCTTAATTGAAGCGCGAAAGCGGGGACTTAGCGGAAACTGAAGACGCGAATCGAATAAGCCAAAATGGGGTGCGAGCCGAAAGGTCCGCACCCCTCTTTGATTCTGGGGTGAGGTGTGTTGTGCATTCGCAAGATTTCTCTCACCGTTCAGTGAGACCGCGAAGACGATGATGGGCGGTCAAGACGTAGTGACTTTCACCGGGAAATCTCAGCTAACTAAAACGCCTTAAGCAAGATGCTCGAAACGACCGTTTTTCGACAAAGTGGTTGGGCTGAATTAGCTTTCCATGGGCCTATTTCTTTAATGAATTAACCATTCGCCGACAGCGATTGATGACTGTGAGCACGCTACCAAAAATAATCGCAGCCAGAGCGATTGCCAGAGCGTTGTAACTGTACGCCCAATTGGCATCGAAAATTGCTACAATCGCGCCCAGCGAGATCAAATGCATACGTCCTTGTTTAGCAAGTGGCCCCGCAAAGTCGGGAGCGAGTCCGTTGGCATGACCAAGTTCTCTAACATAAGCCGTCAAAATCGCGATCGCTCCGGCGGCCCAACCCAGTTCCGGAATGCCCGCGCCATAACCAGCGCCCGCTAATATCAGGACATCAGATACGCGATCTGGGAATTCATTCCAAAATGGACCATCGGCTGTTGATTTACCGCCTTCGACGGCAATCATTCCATCGAACAGATTGCAAAGGAGCCTTGCCTGGCAGGCCAACACTGCGCTGAACAGAGCAATCGTTCGATAGACGGGTCCAAGATCTGAAGACACAAATAACAGTGCGCCAGCTACACCACCGAACACCATGCTGGCTATCGACACTTGGTTAGGCGTGAAGCCAACTTTGCCCAAAAACGCGGCTATCCATTTTGCCCATCCAGAGTCGCGTTGCTTGATCGGGCGCCGAGACATTGACTCTGTCATTGGGAAGCTCGCTGAGTTCTCCAAATACCGAATGTATAAACCCACGCATAGGTAAAGGCGACGCTAAACGGTACCGCAATTGTAGCGAATATTTCAGGTGTCTCGGCCGCGACATGGCTCAAAATCAGTCCTGTGAGCGAGACCGAGCATACAATAATCGGCGGGAAAATCAGCGCGTTCCAGTCCGCGTTCTGGCGAAAAAATAGCGACGACAGATAATCCAATGCCTTCTTCATCAAAAGGGTAATTGTCGCCGACAGTGTGCCTTGAACCACGCCCGCGATGAGAGCACCCGGCAACGGGTGGTGCCGGTTCGCAAAAACGGCCCAAGCGCCCATCACAATAAAAGCAAATGCAACATGCGTTACACCGCTGCCTATAATTGCCTTGATTTTGGATCCCAATAGCACAACAGTCTCCATCGGAAATAATCGACCGCCTGGGTATTTGAGGACGAATTGTGGCAATAGATTGGTTCCTGCTCCAGCCATTTGCGTTGCGTGCGGGTTTTGGCGGTTTGCTTTTGCTGCTTGTTTTAGGAAGCGCAGCAGCATTCATCCTTCCGCGTTTGCAACCGGGTAAATGGCAAGACCTGGCACCTCGGATGAATAGCTGGTGGTTGATATGCGGAATCGTCGGCGTCGCGCTTCTCGCAGGGTGGCAGGCCTTCACGATCCTTTTTGCTTATATAAGCTTCGTCGCGCTGCGCGAGTTCCTGACTTTAGCCCCAACGCGACGTGAGGACCGCTTAGTGGTTCTGCTGGTCTACATGTCCATACTGATCAGCTATTGGGCAATATGGATAAATAATTACGACTATTTCCTTGTGATCGTTCCCATTTATGTGTTCGTGGGAACGGCAATCACCATGGCATTTATGGGTAGAACAGACGGATTTCTGGCGACTGTCGGCATCATGCATTGGGGCGTCATCGTCTGCGTCTATAATCTTGGACACATTGCGTTTCTGATGCGCACCCCTTTAGGGGAGGTTCCACAGGCGGGACCGGCCGGGCTTGTCTTTTTTCTTATCTTTGTGACTCAATTCAATGATGTCGCCCAATATGTATGGGGCAAACTACTCGGACGACATAAGATTAGCCCTAGGGTCAGTCCAAACAAGACGTGGGAGGGCGCGATCGGCGGTTTTATTACTACCGCCGCTGTGTTCGTTTTGCTGGCACCCTTTTTCACGCCGCTCACGCTTTATCCAAGTCTTCTCGTGGGATTGACGCTGCCCGTACTAGGCTTCTTTGGCGATATCACCATGTCGGCAATCAAACGGGATTTGGGGGTAAAAGATACGAGCCGACTATTGCCAGGCCATGGCGGGGCACTCGACCGACTCGATAGTTTGATGTTTACGGCCCCATGGTACTTCCACATGTTGGCGATATTCGCCTTGGAGCGTTTTTAGATGTTGCAATTGTTTCGCCGTCTTCTTCTGGTTTGTTTTGTGAAACCTATCGCCAAGCTGATTATCGGTATGGATGTGCGCGGCAAACGCCATTTGCCAATCGAAGGTCCCGCCATTATCGCCGCCAATCACAATAGCCACATCGACACATTGCTCCTAATTTGCCTTTTTCCATCTGGCTCGTTGCGGCACGTCCGCCCCGTTGCCGCGGCGGATCATTTTCTCCGGTCCCCGTTATCGAGTTGGTTCTCGCAGAAAATCGTCGGAATTCTGCCGATTGATAGAAAAGGTGGTGCGAAACGGGATGTGCTTGCTGGTTGTAGGGAAGCGCTGGAGCGTGATGAAATCCTGCTGCTGTTTCCGGAAGGCACCAGAGGAGAAGCTGAGGAAATGGGCGATTTCAAATCCGGCGTTGCACGACTGGCGGAAACACTCCCGGAAACTCCTATTGTGCCGGTTTACCTGCAAGGGGCTGGCAGAGTTCTACCGCGCGGTGCGCGCATCCCTGTGCCTTTCACATGTAGCGCGATCATCGGAACGCCCTTTCGCTGGGATGGTGACCGCGTTTCATTTATGAAAACACTGAAATCAACAATCGAAGCGCTCAGCGCGGCAGCGCCACCGCTGCGGTGGATCTAAACTTCGAATAAGCCGGCTGGAGCACTTAGATGATCTCTAACGCTGTCACACTCTTTCGGATGAGTTTCGTCATTCCACTCTTTCTAGTGTTGGCGACAATCGGTCCCAGCTGGATTGCGGTCGCTTTGTTCCTGAGTGCGGGCGCGTTGGATATCGTTGATGGTAAGTTGGCACGTCACCTCAACGAAAGTTCTGAGCTTGGCGCAATGCTAGACCTTATTGCGGACCGCCTCTTAACACTCACAGCGGTCGCGGGCCTACTCGCATCTGGAGCGCTTTCCATTGTGGCCGCTTTCGCTGCATTGATATTGGTGGTGCGTTGCACGTTCTTCGCTGCGTTCGGAGAAGCACTGCGCGGACGTGCTGATATAAAGGGTTCAATGCTGGAACCCGCCAAAATCACATTCGCCTTCGCCGGACTCGGCTTAGCAATGTCCCCGCTTGCTAACCAGAAAATAATAGGTGTTGAAGTTTCGATATGGGTGGTCGGGCTTTTGGTCGTAGCCGCGACACTGACGCTAATAACGCTTATCGAATATGCCGGCGTAGCAGTGAGTACCATCTCCAAAAGTTAGGGTGCCGACGCTTCGCAACAAACAGGCAGAGTTCCCAAGCAGCAACGTCCTAAACTCGCGCCAGAACAGTCTCTGCTGGTAAGCTTGGCGCCCGGTGCGCTGGCCGGGATGATACTATGCTGTGCTGTGTGTCTGTTCTTATACAGTTCAGCTTGCCCTATTCCCATTGTCCTTAGCTTGCTACGGCATTGCGGCTGGGTAGCGGTGATCAATCTGTGACAAAAGCCCCACGCCACTTGCACTTGATAAGTCGCTTACTCCGCAGCCAGCTTCGCCTCTGTCTCGTCATCGAAGATCTCTTCAATCGACTTGCCGAACAGGCGGGCAATGGCAAAGGCGAGTGGGAGGGATGGGTCATATTTTCCAGTCTCGATCGCGTTCACCGATTGCCGCGAGACGCCCAGTTCGTCAGCCAGACTGGCCTGACTCCAACCGCGCTCGGTGCGCAAGGCTCTGATGATATTCTTCATTAGCACTGCTTCCCGCCATTCAAGATCAGCGTGGAGATGCCATAAGCGATGAAGAAGAAAGGCCCGAACCAGAACACTTCAAACCGGTCGACGACGTGGAAGAGCTGCAAGAATCCAAGCAGGAAAATCACGCTGGTCGTAATGATCCCGCCCCAGGCCAGACCGCGCAGCTGGATCATGCGCGTATATTCATCCGTCTCATGCGCATAGCGCATCATGATCAAAAGCGTGGCAATCACCGGCAAGGCGCAAGCGACGGCGAGTGTGGCCTGTAGCCATTTTGGCTCCGGATCGAGCTGATTGAGGCCAAACGAGCCCGCGATCACGATCACGGTATAGATCGCCATAAGCGGCCAGAAGACGCGGTGATATCGTCGCTTTGCGGATTTGAAGGTTTGTTGGGTCATGCGTTGATAGCTCCTGGGAGGAATTAGATGACGAGACGCGCAAATGCTTGCGAGGTCTCATTTTGTTTTTCGGCACGGCGCCAGAGCCAGGCGAGCGCAGCCAATGCGGGCAGAGAAAGAACCGGGCTCAGCCAGGCCGGTCCAAATACCCCAAGGGCAAATCCAATTTGGATTCCCAAGCTCGCCAGGACGATCAGGATCGCGGCAGATGTATAGGATTTGAAGGCAGACATAAGTTCCTCGTGTGTCAAGTGAACTTGTCATTTAGACAAGGGAGCTTGACATGTCAAGCGTCATTGACAAACTTTTTGCATTGCCTCTCGCGACGCACCCATTAGGACGCCGCCATGGCTGTCGCTCCGTCCCTCCAGATCTTCCGTCACCGGGCCTATCTTCAGTATTGGCTGATGCGCGTCTCCGTGGCGGCGGCCCGGCAAATGCAATTTGTTGCGATTGGCTGGCAAGTCTATGATCTGGCGCGCGATCCGGTTGAGGCGGGCGGCCTTGGCTTGTCGATCAATGAGGCGGCTTTCGTGCTCGGCCTGGTTGGATTGGTCCAGTTCATTCCTGTCCTCTTATTGTCACTCGTTGGCGGGCAGGCGGCCGATCGTTTGAACCGCAAGATGATTCTCGTCATCAGCAATCTGGTGCGTTTGCTTGGCACGATTGGACTTTTATTGACCCTTACTTTGCCGGCTCAACAGGCTTTAGGGTTGATCTTTGGCGTCGCGTTTCTGCTTGGTACGGTCAATGCGTTCACGCCTGCGGCGGCGAACGCTCTTTATCCGCAGCTCGTGCCGCGAAAAGAGCTGCCGGTCGCGATTGCGTTCAACTCACTCGGCTTTCAAACCGCCAAGATTACCGGCCCGGCTATTGGCGGATTGTTGCTCGCTTTTGGTGGTCTGAGCCTGGTCTATTCGGTGGCCTTTGTCCTGATCTCACTCGCCATCATTTCGATCGCGACCGCGAAGACGCCGCGGCATGAGAAGATCAGCGACGCGAAAGCCGGTGCGATGGTGCTTGAGGGCCTGCGCTATATTGGCCGCAACAAGATTGTGCTTGGCGCGATTTCGCTGGATCTGTTCGTTGTATTCTTTGGCGGCCTGGTCGCATTGCTGCCAGTCTTTGCGCGCGACATCTTACAAGTCGGCGAAGCCGGGCTTGGCTTCCTGGCGGCTGCGCCGGCGATTGGCGCCGTCTCTGTTGCCTTCCTGTTGGCGCGGCGGCCACTCACCCGCCGAGTCGGGCCGTGGATGTTTTGGGCGGTCGGCGTGTTCGGTGCAGCGACCCTGGTCTTCGGCTTCTCCACCGTTTTCTGGTTGAGCTTTGCGGCGCTGATCGTCACGGGCGCTGCTGACGAGATCTCGGTCTATGTCCGGGCCTCGCTGATTCAGCTGGCAACGCCAGATGAAATGAAGGGCCGGGTCACCTCGGTCTCCTTCATTTTCATCTCAGCCTCGAACGAGCTCGGCGACTTTCAGAGCGGCGTCGCGGCGAGACTGCTCGGGCCCGTCGGCGCCGTGCTATTTGGCGGAGCTGTCGCGATTGGTGTCGCTTTATTGTGGCTCAGGCTGTTCCCGCAACTGGCCCGTGCCGACAGGTTCGAAGCCATTGAAGAACAGGCCGTCTAAGCCGCGCGCTTCTTGCCAGGCACCAGCTTGCCGAAAAAGTCCCAGACATCATTGACCCCAGCGCCATGCACAGCGCCTGCGCGATAGACCCGCGTGGCCAATTGCAGGATGATGAAAGTGGTCACCGCCATCAAGCCAAGTTGCGCCAGCACTTCCCAAAGCGGCGGCTCGGTCGGCATGCGCAGGATGAGCAGGAATGGCGTAAAGACTGGCACCCAGGCCATGATCTGGATCAGTGCCGATTCTGCATCCTGAATGGCAAAGACCAACATCAGCAGCGGCGCCATCAACATCACGAAGAGCGGCGTCATCAGCGTTTGTGCTTCCTGGATGGTGTCACACAATGATCCGAGAGCCAGGAATAATGATCCGAACATCAAATATCCGAGCACGAAGCTGATAATGGCTGGCACGAAGAGCGCTGGATTGGTTGCGGCGCCCACCAGAGAACCAAGCACCTTGGCCACTTCCGGCGAGATTGCATCGCGCATGAACCAGGTGATCAGACCTGAGCCGATGCCCCAGAACGCCATCAAGGTCAGCGCCAGCAGCAAGACCGCGAGCAGTTTGCCGGCCAGGAGGTGCGGCAGTTTCACCGACGTCAAAAGGCTGTCGAAGATCTTATTCGACCGTTCCTCGATTGTGCCCATCAGCAAGTAATTGATGACCGAGAAAATCAGGAACCAAAGCGAGAAGGCCATCATGATCGAGACAACAAAGGGCGCCTGATCGGTTTGCGTGACTTCGGTATCGGTTCCGGCTTCGTCGCCAACGCGCAAGCGCTGCTGTTTGACCGACCGCCGGGCTGACCGCGCGGTGCTCAAGACATCGCGATTGACGTTGACGGCGGCGAGGGCCCGGTCCAATTGCAATTCTTCTTCGGCTTTTTCAGCGGCGCTGATCAGGGTTCTGGCTTGAAGATTTTCCGACCAATATTCAATCTCACCGGTCTCTTCATTGACGACAATTGCGGCAAAGAGCGGTTGCGGCCCGTCCGGCGTATCGACCAAGGCCTCCCCGGCCAGGTAGGGCGCAAGATCCGCGCTGTTGCTGACGGGCGCCGGCACTTCTACGAAATCCTGACGCGGCAACAAAGCCGGATTGCCGCCCGCTTGCTCAAATGCCTCGGAGACGCTGGCGCCTTCATCAATCGCCGTATCAAAGGTCTGCAGCGCTTCGCTGGCGCTGTCTTCGACGACAGATAGAGGGTCCAACATGGCACGCGCGACGGTCGCTTCGGTACTGGTCAGGTTTTCCCGCAATGCGGCCGTAAACGCGTCGCCTTGTTCGATCACCGTGAAATAGCGCGTCGGCTGCGTATTCTGAGCCAGCATCGGCGCGAACATGAAAATGCCAATGATCACTGGCGTGAATAAGAGACCGAGCCAGAAACCCCAGGCCGAAACATAGCCGAGATAATCGCGGCGTGTGACAAGATAAGTCGAGCGGATCATGCGGCGTCTCTTCCCTCTTTCGCGTCGGCGGCCAGCGTATCGGTCAGGTCCTGTGCCTCGGCCTCGCTGACCAGTGAAACAAAGACATCGCGCAGGCGGGCCTCTTGCGGTGTGAAACTGGTGATCGGGGCGCCAAGATCGATAGACGCGCGCAAGGCATCCTGAGACGTCTGGCCATTTTTCAGGCTGACGCGCCAATGATCGCCATCTTGATGCGCCTCAAAGCCGGCCGGGGCCAAAGTGGTTTGCAGATCGAAACCATCTGAGACGCCAATATGCACGGCCCGCCCGAGTGCTGCGAAGCCTTCATCCAACGTGCCGTCAAAGACTTTTCGGCCACGCGCCATCATTACGATTTTCTCGCAAAGGCGTTCAGCGTGCTCCATGACATGCGTTGAGAAGACGATGGTAGCGCCGCGTTTATGTTCATCAATGATCAAGTCTTCCAGCGCCTGCTGGTTGACCGGATCGAGACCTGAGAATGGCTCGTCGAGAATAAGAAAATCGGGGCGATGGGCCAGCGCGGACAGGATCTGAACTTTCTGCGCCATGCCTTTGGACAGTTTCGTCACGCGGCTGCGACCAAAATCACCCAGGCCCATCATGTCGAGCAACTCATCCGCGCGCGCTTTGGCATCGCGTGAGGTCATGCCTTTCAGGCGCGCAAAATAGGTGATGATCTGACGCGGACTCATCTTCTTATAGAGACCGCGTTCCTCTGGCAGGAAACCAACGCGTTTCAGGGATTCCAGATTCGGGGGGGCACCGAGCAGGCTGACCTCGCCGCGATCCGGTGACAGGACGCCAAGGGCCATGCGCAGACTGGTCGATTTTCCAGCGCCATTTGGCCCCAGAAATCCGACAATTGACCCTTGCGGGACGTCAAAATCCAGATTGCGCACGGCCTGGAAACTTCCAAACCATTTGCTGACACCGGTCATTTTGAGAGGTGTTTCACCACTCATACGCCCATCTCCCGCTCTGAATCTGCCGTTTATCGATATGTAGGACAACTCTTTTGCCCTGCTAGGCTTGCCAAGCTCTTAAAGAGTGCACAGGATATTTATATGAAGACGCCACTGAATCCTTCCAAGCGGGATTTGGTCGTCGCCCGGGGGATTGAAACACGTAGAAAACGTGACGAACCACTCCGCCCAGCGAGGGCCGATACTTGCACGCCGAAACACTCTTTAAACGGGTGTAATGGCACTGAAACGCTCGCATCAATCGAGCGCGCTTTGGTGCGCCTGTCTTCCGGCACGTATGGCATTTGCCTCTCTTGCGGCGCAGATATCAGTCTCGCGCGATTGGAACGCAATCCGGCGATTGAGACCTGTGAATCATGCGATGATCAGGTGTCTTTCAAAGCGCACTAAGCGCTTGCACCAAATCCGCCGTGACATCGCCAGCGTCTTCCAATCCAACCGACAAACGAATCCAGCTTTCATCGAGCCCCATTTCGGCTTGCTCTTCTTCCGTCAACGCCCGGTGGGTGGTTGAGCAAGGATGACAGGCCAGTGATTTGGTATCGCCGAGATTGTTCGAAATATCGACCAGATCGAGACTGTTGAGCACTTTGAACGCCTCGGGGCGCGCGCCCTTGACGGAAAAGGCGACCAGGGTGCCGCCAGAGCGCATCTGTTTGGCGTGGATGGCGTGATGCGGATGATCGTCCCGGCCGGGATAGCGTACGGCTGCAATATTAGGATGGGATGCAATCGCGTCTACAATCTGTGCCGCATTGGCGCTGGCTTGATTAACCCGCAACTCAAGCGTTTCCAGGCCTTTTAGCACCACCCAGGCATTAAACGGCGACGCGGCCGGTCCGGTATGGCGCAGCCACGGATCGATATGCTCTTCAATGAACTCGCTTTTCCCGAGAATGGCGCCGAGCAAGACGCGGCCTTGACCATCCATATGCTTGGTCGCCGAATAAACAGCAATGTCCGCGCCGAGTTCCAGGGGCTTTTGCAGGAGCGGCGTCGCGAACACATTGTCGACCACAAGCTGCGCGCCGGCCGCATGTGCCAGGTCTGCAACCGCCGCGATATCAACCGCTTCGAGCAGCGGATTGGATGGGCTTTCGATCAACACCAAACGCGTTGGTTTAGACAGCGCGCGCTTCCAGGCCTCAAGATCGCTGCCATTTACAAACTCTGTTTCGACGCCATAGCGCGGTAGAATTGTGGAACAGATATGGCGGCACGATCCGAACAATGCACTTGCAGCGACGACTCGGTCGCCTGTGCTGCACGGCGCGATCATCGCCGACGAGATGGCCCCCATGCCTGACGCTGTGACACGGCAGGTCTCCGCACCCTCAAGGGCTGCGAGCCGTTCGGCCAGCATTTGATTGGTCGGATTGCCATAGCGCGAATACACATAGCCGTTTTCGTCGCCGGACATCCGGGCCGCGGCTTGTTCGGCGCTGTCATACGCATAGCCAGACGTCAGAAACATTGCCTCAGAGGTTTCGCCGAATTGAGAGCGCATCGTCCCTTGGCGCACCAGTTTGGTGGCGAGGGCCCAATCATCACTGCGTTTCGTCATCGCGAAATCCTTTGCATTCGAAGCGCATCGTCATAAGCCTTACGGGGTAAAGGGATCAAGCCATGGCTGATGGAAAACTGGGCGTTTTGGCAGATCGTGAGCTGTCGGCACTGTTCGACAGCGGCGCGCTGAAATCGCAAAACACGCTGGATGATGACCAGGTTCAACCGGCCAGTCTGGACTTGCGCCTGGGATTTGAGGCACATCGCATCCGCGCCAGCTTCCTGCCGGGCGGCGGGCGCAGCGTGGTGGACGTGCTGGCCGAGCCGGGTACAGAACTGCATCGCATTGAGCTGACGCCGCAAGGCGCGGTGCTGGAGACCGGGTGTGTCTATGTCGTGCCTTTGCAAGAGAGATTGCGGTTGCCCGCTGGTGTCTCAGGGCGGGCCAATCCGAAAAGCTCGACAGGCCGGATTGATGTCTTCACACGTGTGGTGACCAATCGATCGAAAGCTTTCGATGATGTGCCGTCAGGTTATTCTGGGCCGCTTTGGCTGGAAATCAGCCCGCGCACATTTCCAATCCTGGTGCGCCCAGGCGATCGCCTGGCGCAACTGCGCTTGCGGCGCGGGGCGAGCGCAGATGCCGCCGAAAAAACCGTCTCTATCGATCTCGACAAGCCTGACGGTGTGCCGGTTGGTTGGCGCGCCAAACGACATGGCGGCTTGATCGATTTGCGCGGCATCGGCCGCCATGAGGTGCATGAATTCTGGGAGCCCCTTTACGCGCGCAGTGGGCGCCTCATCCTCGATCCGGAAGAATTCTATATCCTGGCCAGCCGCGAGACGGTAAAAGTGCCAGCTGGAAAAGCCGCTGAAATGGCACCCATCGCGCCCGAGCTCGGCGAGTTTCGCGCCCATTATGCTGGCTTTTTCGATCCAGGCTTCGGCACCAATCAAGGCGGCAGCCGCGCGGTCCTGGAAGTGCGCTCGCGTGATGTGCCGTTCGTGCTTGAGCATGGCCAACCGGTTGCCAAACTCATCTATGAGCCAATGGCCTCAAAACCGAAGGCGCTGTATGGTGGCAAGACCAGCAATTATCAGGGTCAGGGTTTGAAACTGTCGAAACATTTTGCCAGGCCCGATTGAGCCCTCCCGCTGGTCGTGCCATAGCGGCTGGCCATGTTTGGATTTTTTGAAAGACGCCTCGATCCGTTTCCGGAATCGCGCACGGATATGCCGCCTGCGCGGCTATGGGCGTTTATCTCTCATTATGTCTCGGATGCCCGGCCCTGGTTGATCGGGATGGCCGTCCTGTCGGCTTTGCTCGGCGTGGCGGAAGTTTTGCTATTCGGGTTCCTCGGACAGATTGTCGATTGGCTGACCGCGGCGCAGCCTGAAACGTTTTTGGCAGATTATGGTTTGCTGCTCGGCGGAATGGTCGTTGTGGTTATCTTCGCGATGCCGCTTGGCCATTACGTCTGGGGTCTGCTGGTGCATCAGGTGATGTATGGCAATCTCCCCATGAGCGCGCGCTGGCGGATGCACACTTATCTGCTGGGCCAGTCGATTGGTTTCTATTCCGATGAATATGCTGGCCGGGTCGGAGCCAAGGTGATGCAGACCGCACTGGCCGTGCGTGAGGTGATGATCAAGCTGCTAGACGTACTGGTCTATACTGGCGTCTTCTTCATCACCATGGTGGTTCTGGTGGCGAGCGCCGACATTCGCCTGGCCGCGCCGCTGGGCATTTGGTTGCTTTTCTATATCGGATTGATTTCCTGGTTTGTGCCCAAGCTGACTCATGTCGCCGAGGAACAAGCCGATGCCCGGTCCGCGATGACCGGCCGTATCGTCGATTCCTATACCAATATTGCGACGGTCAAATTGTTCGCGCATGCGGGCGGAGAGCGAGCTTATGCGCGCGCCAGCATGAAAGAGTTCCTGCTGACTGTTTATGGCCAGTTTCGTCTGATCACTGCCTTCTATTCGCTGGTTCATCTGAACAATGCGATCTGTATGCTCTCGATTGGCGCGCTTGGCATCCTGTTCTGGATGGATGGCGCCGTCACGGTCGGCGCGATTGCCGTCGCCCTCGGTCTCGCTCTGCGCATTGTTGGCATGTCGCAATGGGTGATGTGGGAAGTCTCGGCTTTGTTTGAGAATATAGGCGTCGTTTATGACGGCATGGCGATGATGTCGAAGCGCCGCGCCGTGGAAGATGCAGATGGCGCACCGGCTTTGCGCGTCACGAAAAGCGATATCCATTTCGAAAATGTCTGCTTCCATTATGGCAAGGAAAGCGGCGTGATTGATGCGCTGGATCTCAACGTGGCGGGCGGCGAAAAGATTGGGCTGGTGGGGCGTTCGGGCGCTGGCAAGTCGACTTTGGTCAATTTGCTGTTGCGCTTCTATGATGTCGAACAAGGCAAGATCACCATTGATGACCAATCGGTGCGCGATGTGACCCAAGCCTCGCTTCGTCAACATATTGGCATGGTGACTCAGGACACATCTTTGCTGCATCGTTCAATCCGCGAGAACATCATGTATGGCGTGCCGGAAGCGACCGACGAGCAAGTCTGGGCCGCGATCGAACGGGCCGATGCCGCGGATTTCATTCACGATCTTGAAGACGCGGAAGGCCGCAAAGGCCTCGATGCGCAAGTCGGTGAACGCGGTGTGAAGCTGTCCGGCGGTCAGCGCCAGCGCATTGCTATCGCCCGCATCTTTTTGAAAGATGCGCCCATCCTGGTGCTAGATGAAGCAACGTCTGCGCTCGATTCAGAAGTAGAGGCTGCGATCCAGCAAAACCTGTTCAGCCTGATGGAAGGCAAGACCGTGATTGCCATCGCGCACCGTCTTTCGACCATTGCGGCGATGGATCGACTGGTCGTGCTCGACAATGGCCGGGTCACTGAAATGGGCACGCATGCGGAACTGTTGGAGAATGGCGGGCTCTATGCGGATCTCTGGGCGCGCCAGTCCGGCGGATTCCTGGCAGGTGCTGCGGAGAAAGCGGCGGCGGAATAGGTCCGCGAGTGCCGCGATTTAACCGTTCAAGCGCACCGGCATGGCGTCGAGCCCGCGAGTCCCTATCCGCTTGGACCATTTCAAGCCGTTGCCAAGAACCAGGTTTGGCCAGCGTTCTGATATCTTGGACAGCGCCAACTCCGTTTCCATTTTAGCGAGATGCAACCCCAGGCAAATATGCGGTCCGCCGCCCCAACCCGTGTGCCTGTTCGGTCGACGGGCGAGGTCCAGCGTCAGCGGTGCGTTGAACTCTGCCGGATCGAGATTGGCGGCGCCGAGCAAAGCGATCGTCTTGTCGCCGCGTTTGAAAGGGATGCCTTCAATTTCAGTGTCCTCGATGATGAAACGCGGTTTTGTCATATGCACCGGCATGGCGAAGCGTATCAGCTCGTCGACGGCGATGCGCCAGCCATCCTCATCCAGGCCGCGCACGGTTTCCCAGGCCCCAGATTCGGTTTGCAGCGTGTACAGTCCGCTGGAGAGCAAGTTTGTCGTTGTGTCATGACCAGCAATGAACAGGACGAGGACAAGAGAGACGAGCTCATCTTCACTGACTCTGTCGCCGTCCGCTTCGGCTTGAATCAGCTCGCCGAGCAGCCCGGGGCGCGGGTCACAGCGCGCGCGATCTATTTCTTCGCGGAGCTGCTTGATGACGCCGCCCATGCCAGACAATGCCCGCAAGATCCCCCACGTGGATGATGTGCCAGAAAACCCGGACATGGTCTGCATCAGCCGGTTCTTTGCCGCGTCGGTGAGGCCAAGCAATTCGCTGATCACGCGCAAGGGCAGGGGACGGAACACGGTTTCTGCAAGATCGACTTCGGATCCGGTTTGTGCGGCCGTTTGATCGAGATAGTCATCAACGAAGCCGCCAACCCGGTCGCGCTGCATCTCGATCGCCGCGCGGCGAAAGGGTGCATCGGCGAGGCGTCGCAAGCGCTGATGATCAGGATCATCGAGTGACAGAATATTCTCAGATAAGAGGCGTAAGGACTTTGGCATGAATGGCAGACCAAAGGCGCGATTGTGTCCCGCATTGCGAGCGTCGAGCGCAAAAATCTCGGAGCGTTTCAACACCATTTGCACAGCTTCATGCGTCAATGCCGCGGGCAGCGGACCAAAGAGCGGGACTTTAACTCGCGCGAATGCACCCGCTTGCAGCGCCTCAGCCAATACAGGGTGCGGCGCGACTTTGAAAGCCTGGGACATGATGTCGATGCGACGCATGCCGGGAGCCTATCGTGGATGCGACGGCGCTACAATGCTCGTGTATTCTGACGGGTCGGGCGCAAGTTCAGGGGCAATTATTGGGAGTGACGCGGCTGGAATCTTCACTTTCTTCGCGATGCGTCTCCGGTGGAAACCCCGAGCGATCAGATTTTTTTGCAGCATCTTCCAATACTCTGCCCGATCACAGATGGGTTCTTGCGCGTTCGGGCGTCTGATTTTGGAAAGGAGTGGTGGGCCCGGA
>JBCBUI010000012.1:0-130567 GCA_039818185.1 Pseudomonadota bacterium | reverse complement strand
TGATGAAGAACTGCTCGAGCTGGTTGAAATGGAAATCCGTGAGCTGCTGTCTTCTTACGAATTCCCAGGCGACGATATTCCAATCGTAGCCGGTTCTGCTCTGGCGGCGGTTGAAGGCCGTGACGACAATATCGGTAAAGAGAAGATCATCGAGCTGATGGCAGCTGTCGATGAGTATATCCCGACCCCGGATCGTCCGATTGATCAGGACTTCCTGATGCCTGTGGAAGACGTGTTCTCTATCTCTGGTCGCGGTACGGTTGTCACCGGCCGGGTTGAGACGGGCGTCATCAAGGTTGGTGAAGAAGTCGAGATCGTCGGCATCCGTGACACACAGAAAACCACTGTGACCGGTGTTGAAATGTTCCGTAAGCTGCTCGACCAAGGTCAAGCGGGCGACAATATCGGCGCGCTGATCCGCGGCATCGACCGGGAAGGCGTTGAGCGCGGTCAGGTTCTGTGTAAGCCAGGCTCAATCACGCCGCACACGACGTTTGAAGCCGAAGCCTATATCCTGACCAAGGAAGAGGGTGGCCGTCACACGCCATTCTTTACGAACTATCGTCCACAATTCTACTTCCGGACGACAGACGTGACCGGTGTGGTGACGCTGCCAGCGGACAAGGAAATGGTTCTGCCGGGCGACAATGTGAAAATGAGCGTTGAGCTGATCCAGCCTATCGCCATGGACCAGGGTCTGCGCTTCGCGATCCGCGAAGGTGGCCGCACCGTCGGCGCCGGTGTTGTGGCATCCGTCTCTAAGTAAGACAGCCCAACCCACCTAATCAGAAAACCCCGCAGCAAAGGCTGCGGGGTTTTTGTTTGTGTGAAGACAAGGGGCGTACGACGTCTCACTCCGTGAGGGCGACGGATTCGATCCTCAATTGTTCGGCGACCGCGGTGTAGATCCCGACCAATTCGCTGCTGTCTTCTGGTTCCGAAAAGCGCGATGGATCACCGGCGCAATAGGATAAGAGCTGACGCGGACCATATTGATCCAGCCATTCTTCAAGCTTCTCCTCGTCTCGTGACAGGCTGTGCGTGATCCCAATGCTCGGGTCTTGTACATCCAGACCGATGGCATAAATCGTGATTCCTTGTTCGCGCATGTTTGTGCAATACGCCTTCGCCGTCTCGGGAGCGATCTCGATTTCCGCGCGATCGTCGAACCAGACTAATGGCGTTGCATGACGATTGAAGACGCCATCCGTCATCATCACAACGACTTTACGAGCATAAGGAGAATCGTTCTCGACAGGCTTCGCCCCCTCAGGCCAAATCTCACTCCACTTAGAGGAAATCGCATACCATGACCAGGCGAGCCCCAAATGTCCCGCGGTTCCAGCCGTAGCTGTCGTGTTTATGGCGTCGATTTCGCTGTTTAATTTGTTCGTGTCTGATGTCAGCGGGACGATCATGGAATCGCTGCAGAGATTCCGGATCAAATTTCCCACGCGATGAAACGCAACCGGGGCATGGTCAGTGTAACGAGAACTCAGGTTCGCCCTTTGGGAGACGCAGACTTTGTCGCCATTGTGATCGCTATCGTCATGATCATTTCTGCCTTGGGCGCGATTGCCATACACACCAGCATTTACGGCGGTTTCATAGGGTATAAGAGCCACTCGAACGCGGTCTCCTGTCTGCGCCGTGACCAACGTCTCGACCAGTGATTTCGCCGCCGCTTTAAGATCCTCCAGCCGACTGCCATCGAGCATGGTTCCCGAGAGGTCCAGCATCAATGCAATGTCCATTGTCGGCAAAATGATCTTTGCTTCAGACGTGTGCGCAATCGATAATGAATCGGCGCCGTGAAAGTAGCTTGGGAAAACCGTCTCGATTGTGCAGTCGATCGCCAAAGTAACGGCGGTTTGCTCGGTGTCGACTTCTGGCTCAATCTTGCTGCAAGATGGCGGGTTTGAGGCCTCGGCTAAATTCGACTGCAAAGCACTGATGGTAATGTGTTTAATTTCATCATCGGTCAGGGACGCATCCTGCATCGCCCGTGCGCCCGCAAGCACAGCAAAATCGGCCGCGGCGATGGCTCGATGCTTGGCGCCAATCTGGCGAGACATATCGAGGGTGAAACTGACCACCAGCAAGATGGGTAGGATAAAGAAGGCGAAAATAGCGGCGGTCGTACCGCGTACATCTTCGATCCACGGCCTAAAGTTGGGTTTATGCACTTCTCAGCTCCATGATGCCACTTCGCCCGAAGCAGCACTGAGCCCCTAGTACATGCTCTCCGATTTAGGACGCGCCCCTTAATAAAACTGCGAAACCCGCGACGGAAATTAAGCGAAATCGATTTAGAGTTGCGTCTCAAAACACCTGCCGGTTGCGACAAAATCGAGGAATGGCGGGTCTATTTGCTCGGGTTCATGGTTAATGTCCTGCCTAAAACGGCGCTGGCCGTCACACTTTTTTAAGCATAGGCGCCAACTTCCTGTTGCCAGCCCATTGCATCTCGCATCGGGTTCGGGCATTTAGGCGCCTCACTGGACGGGTGTAGCTCAGTTGGTAGAGCATCGGTCTCCAAAACCGAGGGTCCCGGGTTCGAGTCCTGGCGCCCGTGCCAGTGTAAATGTGGTCCAGTTGCCCGTGCTTCGGGCAGTCTCCTGAAAACCAACACTTTTAGCGTGTGCGATCTTGTCATCTCCGATACGGCGTGCGCGATGGAGACATGGGTGAGCCAGTTGAGTTCTTTGATGAAATGCACGGCTTTGGCGAAGGTATTCGTGAGCCGTATCGAACTTATCATAGTCTGCTGACGGAAATCGATCCGGCACGATTGAAACGGCAATCGCAAAAGGCTGAGGACTTTTTCCGTCGGACCGGTATCACTTTTAATGTGTATGGCGAAGCCGATGCAGAAGAGCGGCTGATCCCATTTGATCTCTTGCCACGCATCATCAGCGCCCGCGAATGGCGGACCCTGACAAAAGGGATCGAGCAGCGGATCAAAGCCCTGAACGCGTTTCTGCACGATATTTATCACCGCCAGGAAATCTTACGGGCAGGGCGCATCCCAGCGCCTTTGATCCTGGAGAATCAAGCCTTCTTGTCGCAAATGGTCGGCGTCAATCCGCCCGGCGGCATCTATACGCATATTGTCGGGACCGACTTGGTGCGTACGGGGCCAGATGAGTTTTTTGTCCTTGAGGACAATGCCCGCACCCCGTCTGGCGTTTCCTATATGTTGGAAAACCGGGAAACCATGCTGAAAATGTTCCCGGAATTGTTTTCGCATGTCGGGGTCGAGACGATCAGCGACTATCCGTCTTTGTTGCGCAAGGCTCTGGCGGCGTCGGCACCCGCGGCCTGTCATGAGAAACCCACGATCGCTGTGCTGACGCCCGGCATTCACAATTCCGCCTATTACGAGCATGCCTTCCTAGCGGATCAGATGGGCGTCGATCTGGTCGAGGGCCATGATCTGAAAGTCGTCGATGGCCGCATCTGCATGCGCACGACCTGCGGCTTCGAGCCTATCGATGTGATTTATCGCCGTGTCGATGATGAATATCTGGATCCGCTAAATTTCAACCCAGACTCCTTGCTAGGTGTCCCCGGGATTTTCGACATTTACCGGGCCGGCGGGGTGACGATCACCAACGCGCCGGGGACTGGGATTTCAGACGACAAGGCGCTCTATTCCTACATGCCAGATATCGTTGAATTTTATACGGGTCAGAAGCCGCTTTTGAAAAATGTTGAGACCTGGCGCTGCTCTGAGCCATCTTCACTGCAATACGTATTGGAGAATCTGTCAGAGCTGGTCGTGAAAGAAGTGCATGGCTCTGGTGGCTATGGCATGCTGGTCGGACCGGCGGCGAGCCAGAAAGAGATCGATGCGTTCCGGGCCAAGCTGAAAGCCAAGCCAGCTAACTATATCGCGCAGCCAACCCTGGCGCTGTCTACCGTGCCGATCCTAACAGAAGCCGGCCTGGCACCGCGCCATGTCGACTTGCGCCCATTCGTTCTGGTCTCGCCAAATTCCGTCGATGTGGTGCCCGGCGGTCTGACACGGGTTGCCATGAGAGAAGGCTCTCTTGTCGTCAATTCCAGTCAGGGCGGCGGCACAAAGGACACGTGGGTGCTCAGCGATGAGTAGAATGCTGGGACGCACCGCATCCGGTCTGTTCTGGATGATGCGCTACCTTGAGCGCTTTGAGAACACAGCTCGCCTGATTGATGCCGGGTTCCGAATGTCTCTGACTCGCGCGCGCACCGCAGAGAGCGAATGGGAGTCGGTCCTGACCACGGCTGGAACGCGCGATCTTTATGTCGACGCCTATGACCGGTTCGGCACGCGGCAGACTGTCGACTTCCTCGTCGCCAATAAAGACAATCCAAGCAGCCTCTATCGCTCGATTGAAGCGGCGCGCGAGAATGCGCGGATGACCCGCACAGCGCTAACCCGTGATGTTTGGGAGGCGATCAACGAAACCTGGCTGCAGTTCAAGCGCGATCATGCCGCGCAGAAACATCAGACCGATCTGCAAGACTTGCTTTCATCGGTCCGCCAGCAAGTGGCGCTGGTGCGAGGCAGTATCAATGGCACCATGCTGCGCAACGATATTTTCCGCTTCGTCGTGCTTGGCGCCTTGATTGAGCGGGCAGACAATACGGCCAGGATTCTCGATACCAAATACTACGTCCTATTGCCGTCCAGCGCGTCGGTGGGATCCTCGCTCGACCGCGTGCAATGGGAGATGATCTTACGCTCGGCCTCCGCCGAGCGGTCGTTCCACTGGCTTTATGGCGGCGAGATCAGCCCTGCTGCGATCGTTGAATTCTTGATCCATGATGTCCGTCTGCCGCGGTCGATTGCGTACTGCTATGACGAGATTATCGCCACCTTGTTGGCGCTCGAAACCGAATATGGCCGACGCACTGCCGCGCATGACCTCGCCGCCAGTCATGAAGCGCACATCACCGATTCCACCAGCGACGCGATTATCGGCTCAGGACTGCATGAATTCTTGATCGATTTCATCGCCCGCAACGCAGCCCTGTCGCGACAGATCGAAGACGATTACAGGTTTGCAAACTAGATGCGGCTGCACATCCATCACACGACCCAGTTTCATTATGACGAGCCACCAACTTACGGCTTGGTTCAGCTGCGCGCAGCGCCGCAATCTTCGCCGGCGCAATCGGTCGTCGACTGGCGGATTGATCTGGAAGGCGCGCGCCAGCAAGCGCGTTTTAATGACCAGCATGGCAATTCCGTCGATTTGATCGAAGTCTTGCCAGACGCGCAAATGCTGGAAATCGGGGTCGCCGGCGAAATTGATACATTGTCGCAAGATGGCGTCCTCGGCGCCCACCAAGAGGCCATGCCGCTGTGGTTCTATCGTCGGCAGACGTCACTAACTGCGATTACAGAGGACTTGCTCGCCCTGGCAGACTCGATTGTTCTGCCGTCGGAGAACACAATTGCCGACCTTCATGCATTGAGCCAACTCATTCGTGATCGCGTTACCTATGCGCCTGGCGAGACCGACGTTGCGACGACCGCTGGCGAAGCTTTGCTTGATGGCAACGGGGTCTGTCAGGATCACGCGCATATCTTTCTCAGCATTGCGCGTCACAAAGGTTTTCCGGCCCGATATGTCAGCGGTTATCTGTTAATGGACGATCGCACATCGCAAGATGCCAGCCATGCCTGGACGGAGGTTTATCTCGATGGTCTTGGCTGGGTAGGCTTTGACATTTCCAATGGCATCAGCCCGGACGAGCGATATGTCCGAATTGCTCAAGGATCGGATTATGCTGATGCGGCGCCGACCAGAGGGCTTACGCTGGGCGCCGGACGGGAAAATTTGATTGTCTCGATCCAGGTTCAGCAATAAATCCGGTCATTCGAACTGAGGAATACCCTGAATGACTTATTGCGCTGCGTTGAAAATGGACAAGCATCTCATCTTCATGTCCGACACGCGCACAAATGCCGGGGTCGATAATATTTCCAAGTTCCGCAAGATGTTCACCTGGTCGGAGCCTGGCGAGCGAGTCATCACCCTTATGACGGCAGGCAACCTGGCGACCACGCAAGCGGTGGTCAGTTTGCTCGACGAACGTTCCAAAGCGCCCGAGGAACGCGATCCGACTTTGCTGCAAGTCCCGACGCTGTTTCAGGCGGCGCGGTTGATCGCGGACACGCTGAACGAAGTTGTTCATTCTCATGCCGATGAGGGCCAGGATGCCGAAGCCGCGTTTCGGGCCACTCTGATCATGGGCGGGCAAATTGAAGGGCAGGCGCCGCGTTTGTTCCTGATCTACCCGGAAGGCAATTTCATCGAGGCGAGCGACGAGACGCCCTTCTTCCAGATTGGCGAGACCAAATATGGTCGTCCGATCATTCTGCGCGCGTTCGACCCAGGTATGAGCGTTGAACAGGCTTTGCGGCTCCTTTGCGTGTCTTTCGACTCGACTCTGCGCGCCAATTTGTCTGTCGGCATGCCGCTAGATGTGCATGTCTATGATGCAGAGAGTTTGAGTGAGGGGCAGAGCTTTCGGATTGAAGAGTCTGACCCATCATTTGCAGGCATTTCAACCGGTTGGAGTTCCGCCCTTAAAGCCGCTCTGGAAGGGTTGCCGGAGTTTCAATTGCCAACAGAGTGAGGGTCGGGGCAGGTCGTCGCTGAAGACCATCACAAAATCTACACAAGAGCCTGTTGACGCCGGCCTCTGATTCCCGTACAGGCCACCCTTCGCAAGTCAGGCCGTGCCGTGAAGGCAGACGCTGGCAACCGAAACGAACAATTTAATCACCTCGTATCTGGGCGCTCACGCGAGTAGTGCTGCCTTGAAGTGTGGTTTTTATCGTGAACGGACATCGCAGGATGGAAAAACAGAATATCAGGATCCGGCTTAAAGCCTTCGATCACCGCGCGCTCGATTTGTCAGCGCGTGAAATCGTTTCGACTGCTAAGCGCACTGGCGCGGAAGTACGCGGCCCGATCCCGCTTCCGACCCGTAAAGAGCGTTTCACAGTCAACCGCTCTCCACACGTGAACAAGAAGTCTCGTGAGCAGTTCGAGATCCGTACGCACAAGCGTATCCTCGACATTGTTGACCCAACTCCGCAAACCGTAGACGCGCTGATGAAGCTCGACCTGTCTGCCGGCGTTGGCATCGAGATCAAGCTCGAGGGAGCACGCTAATGGCGCTTCCAGCTCAACGTTCTGGCGTGCTCGCCCGCAAACTGGGCATGACACGCGTCTTTAGTGAAGAAGGCCGTCACATCCCTGTGACGGTATTGGCGCTTGATGGCTGTCAGGTTGTTGGCCTGCGCACCGAAGACATGCGCGACGTGACCACCAAAAAGGGTGGCCAGGTTCAGCGCACCGATGGCTATACCGCTGTCGTGATGGGTGCCGGCGAGAAAAAAGCCAAGCGCACCGCAAAAGCCCAACGCGAGCAATTCGCCAAGGCGGGTGTGGCGCCAAAATCAAGAGTTACAGAGTTCCGTGTCAAATCTGACATTGCTCTGCCGGAGGTCGGCGCTGAAGTTCAGGCCGACCATTTTGTTCCTGGTCAAAAAGTTGACGTCGCTGGCGTCTCTATCGGTAAAGGTTTTGCCGGTGCGATGAAACGCTGGAACTTTGGCGGTCTGCGCGCGTCACACGGTGTCTCTATCTCTCACCGTTCGCATGGCTCTACGGGTCAGTGCCAGGATCCAGGTCGGGTCTTCAAAGGCAAGAAAATGGCCGGTCATTACGGCGTTGCGCGTAAAACCGTTCAGAACCTGGAGATCGTCCGCACCGATGTTGAGCGCGGTTTGTTGCTCGTCAAAGGCGCTATTCCAGGTGCTGAAGGCTCATATGTCGAAGTTCGCGACGCGGTGAAGAAGGCGATCCACGCTGACGCGCCTGCCGAAGGGTCTTTCAAGGCGCCAGCCAAAGGCGACGCGCCGGCCGCTGCTGATGTGAAAATCGAAGGCACAGCTGCTGACAATATCGTTCTCGTTGATGGCATCGGTCCAAAGACCGAAGAAAATCTGAAAGAGAAGGGGCTCGGCACGCTTTCAGCATTTGTGGCCATGGCGGACGATGAGCGCACGGCTCTGCTTGAAGAGCTCGGTGTCGCAGAAGATGCCGCGAGTGAAGACTGGGTCGGTCAGGCCAAAGACATTCTCGCCGGCGGTCAGCCGCGTGCGAAAGTCGATCAGGATCTGCTCAAGAAACTTCTGAAAGAGGGTGCTGAATAATGGAACTCTCCGTCAAAACACTTGAAGGCAAGGCCGCTGGCAAAGCCACTGTTGATGATGCTGTGTTCGGGATCGAAGAGATCCGCGGCGATGTCATTCAGCGCATGGTTCGCTATCAGCTCGCCAAACGCCAGGCTGGCACACACAAAACGCAAGAGCGTGGCGATGTGTCTGTCACCACCAAGAAATACATTCGCCAGAAGGGCTCAGGCGGCGCACGTCACGGCTCTAAGAATGCGAACATCTTTGTCGGCGGTGCGGTTGCTCATGGCCCGCGCGTTCGCAGCCACGCGCACCAGCTGCCGAAGAAAGTTCGCAAAATGGCTCTGGCCCATGCGTTGTCTTCTAAAGTCAAAGAAGATGCGGTTCTGGTCATCGACAAAGCTGAGCTGAAAGAAGCCAAGACGAAAGATCTCTCTGCGAAACTCGCAAAGCTGGGTCTTTCAAATGCGCTGATCATTGGCGGTGCTGAGGTCGATGCGAATTTCGCCAAAGCAGCCCAGAACATTCCGAACGTGGACGTTCTGCCGGCTGCTGGTCTCAATGTTTATGATGTGCTTCGCCGCAAGACTTTGGTCCTGACCAAAGACGCGCTGGAAAGCATTGATGCGCGCTTCAATGGCGCCAAAGCGGAGGCTTAATCCATGGCTGATATCAAGCCTCACAATTATGACATGCTTCTGTCTCCGATCATTACGGAGAAGTCGACGCTGGTCGCTGAAGAGAACAAGATCATCTTTCGTGTTCCTCTGACCGCCACCAAGCCAGACATCAAAGAGGCGGTTGAGAACCTGTTCAAAGTCGACGTGACCAAGGTCAATACGATCCTGGTCAAAGGCAAGACCAAGCGTTTCCGCGGAAAGCCTGGCCGTCGCTCTGACTTCAAAAAGGCGATCGTGACCCTGAAAGACGGCCAGTCCGTCGACATCACGACGGGCCTGTAGGAGATTTAGATGGCTTTAAAGACATACAAACCTACCTCACCCGGTCGTCGCCAGCTGGTCCTCGTTGACCGCTCAGAGCTGCACAAAGGCCGTCCGGTGAAAATGCTCACCGAAGGTCTGACCAAGACCGGTGGTCGGAACAATAAGGGTCGCATGACCGCCCGCCACAAAGGCGGCGCAGCCAAGCGGCTTTACCGCAAGATCGACTTCAAGCGGAACAAGTGGGACGTGCCGGCAACGGTTGAGCGTCTTGAATATGATCCGAACCGCACAGCGTTCATCGCGCTGATCAAGTATGAAGATGGCGAGCTGTCTTACATTCTTGCGCCGCAGCGTCTGGCAGTGGGTGACACGGTCATTTCTTCGAAAACCGCTGACATCAAGCCTGGCAACGTTCTTCCGCTGAAGAATATTCCTGTTGGTACGATCATTCACAATATCGAGATGAAGCCCCTGAAAGGCGCCCAAATGGTGCGCTCTGCAGGCTGCTACGCTCAGCTGGTCGGTCGCGACTCTGGATATGCGCAAATCAAGCTGACTTCTGGTGAGCTGCGCATGGTTCCTGATGGATGTGTCGCGACAATCGGTGCTGTGTCGAACCCGGACAATATGAACCAGGTCATGGGTAAGGCTGGCCGCAACCGTCACAAAGGTAAGCGTCCGCATGTTCGTGGTGTTGTCATGAACCCGGTCGATCACCCGCACGGTGGTGGTGAAGGTAAGTCCTCCGGTGGCCGTCACCCAGTGACGCCTTGGGGTAAGAAAACACGCGGGCCAAAAACCCGCCGGAAACAGGCTTCGGATCGTTTGATCATCCGTCGCCGTAACGCGAAACGCTAAGGAGACGTAGAGAATGCCACGTTCCGTCTGGAAAGGCCCGTTTGTTGACGGCTACCTCCTGAAAAAGGCCGAGAAGGCGCATGCGTCTGAACGTCGTGAGGTCATCAAGACCTGGTCACGCCGCTCGACCATCCTGCCACAATTCGTTGGTCTGAACTTTCAGGTCCACAATGGTAACAAGTTTGTCCCCGTCCTCGTCACTGAGGAAATGGTCGGTCACAAGCTTGGCGAGTTTGCGCCAACCCGTACCTATTACGGCCACGGCGCGGACAAGAAAGCGAAGCGGAGATAATCATGGGTCAAGCCAAGAATCCTCCAAAGCAGGCGTCTAACGAAGCACGCGCGGTCCTGCGCATGTATCGTTCCAGTCCGCAAAAGTTGAACTTGCTGGCACAGCAAATTCGCGGTCTGCCGGTGCAGAAAGCGATCGATGAGATGCAATTCTCTCGCAAGCGTGCTGCCAATGATGTTCGCAAGCTTTTGAAAAGCGCTGTCGCCAATGCTGAAAACAATCATGACCTGGACATTGATAGCCTGGTCGTTGCGGAAGCACATGTCGGCAAGAACCTGGTCATGAAGCGCATTCGTGCGCGTGCCCGCGGCCGCGCGGCGCGGATCATGAAGCCATTCTCGCAGCTGACAATCGTTCTGCGTGACACGTCTCAAGAAGCGGAGGCCGCGTAATGGGTCAGAAAGTAAATCCTATTGGTCTGCGTCTCGGGATTAACCGGACCTCTGACAGCCGCTGGTATGCGGACAGCGCCGACTTTGGTCGTCTTCTGCACGAAGACCTGGCCATTCAGAAGCACGTCAAGAAGCGTCTCGGGCAAGCCGGTATCTCGCGCATCATCATTGAGCGTCCGCACAAGAAGTGCCTCGTCACCATTCACACTGCACGGCCAGGTCTGGTCATCGGTAAGAAGGGTGCGGACATTGAGAACCTGCGCCGTCAATTGTCGGCCATGACCGAAGACGAAGTTCGCGTGAACCTGGTTGAAATCCGCAAGCCTGAGCTTGATGCCACCCTGGTGGCTGAAGACATTGCGCGCCAGCTTGAGCGTCGCGGCTCATTCCGTCGCGCCATGAAGCGGTCAATCCAGAACACGATGCGCCTCGGCGCTGAAGGTGTGAAGATCATGGTCTCTGGCCGTCTTGGCGGTGCTGAGATCGCGCGGACCGAGCAATATTCAGAAGGCTCTGTGCCATTGCACACGCTGCGTGCGGATATCGATTATGGCACAGCCGAAGCGCTGACCACTTACGGTATTATCGGCATCAAGATCTGGATCTATAAGGGTGAGATCATGGAGCATGATCCGATGGCGCGTGATCGTCGTGCGGAGACCTCTGGTGAATCTCGTGCCCGTTCTGGCAACCAGCGTGGTCCGGCTTCGGGCCCACAGGCAGGAGCATAAATCATGCGTCAGCCAAAACGTACAAAATACCGCAAGGCCTTCAAGGGTCGGATCAAAGGGAACGCCAAAGGCGGCTCTTCGATCGCATTCGGGTCTTTCGGTCTGAAGGCCCTTGAGCCAGAGCGCGTCACAGCGCGTCAGATCGAGGCGACACGTCGTGCGGTCACACGTGAGATGAAGCGTCAAGGCAAAGTGTGGATCCGTGTCTTCCCTGACACGCCGGTCACCGCCAAGCCAATTGAAGTTCGGATGGGTAAAGGTAAAGGCTCTGTCGACCGTTGGGTCGCCCGGGTTCAGCCTGGTCGCATCTTGTTTGAAATCGACGGTGTTCCGGATGAGGTCGCGCTCGAAGCGCTCCGCCTCGGCGCAGCCAAGCTGCCAATCCGCACGAAAATCGTCCGCCGGATTGAAGGAATTTAAGCATGGCTAAAGCTTCTGATTTCCGTTCGAAGAGCCCGGATCAGCTGAAGGAAGAGCTCCTGCAGCTGAAGAAGGAACAGTTTAACCTCCGCTTTCAGCAGGCCACTGGCCAGTTGGAAAAGACCGCCCGCATCAAGGTTGTTCGCCGCGACATCGCACGCGTTCAAACCCTGCTTCGCGAGCAGGCCCGCGCGGACGCTGAGGCGTAGGAGTAAGATATGCCTAGACGTGTTATGGAAGGCGTAGTGGTCTCGACCAAGCAGGACAAGACCGCAATCGTGCGCGTAGAGCGTCGTTTTCTTCACCCATTGCTGAAGAAAACTGTGCGTCGCTCTAAGCGTTACCACGCCCATGATGAAGACAATGCTGCTGTCGAAGGCCAGACCATCACAATCCGTGAGTGTCCGCCGCGGTCTAAGCTGAAGCGTTGGGAAGTCATTTCTTCTGATGGAGGCGACGCATGATCCAGATGCAGTCCAACCTGCGGGTCGCGGACAACTCTGGCGCACGCCGCGTACAGTGCATTAAAGTGCTGGGCGGTGCCGGACGTCGTTATGCCTCTGTAGGTGATGTGATTGTGGTTTCGGTCAAGGAAGCAATTCCAACCGGCCGCGTTAAGAAAGGCGATGTGCGTCGTGCTGTCGTCGTTCGTGTCGCTAAGGACATTAACCGCCCAGACGGTTCGACCATTCGGTTCGATACCAATGCGGCTGTCCTGATCAACAATAATAATGAGCCGATCGGCACTCGGATCTTCGGACCTGTTCCTCGTGAACTGCGCGCCAAGAACCACATGAAGATCGTCTCTCTCGCACCGGAGGTGTTGTAGCCATGGCTGCGAAAGTGAAAAAGGGTGACCGCGTTGTCGTTCTCACTGGCCGCAACAAAGGCGCAGAGGGCGAAGTGCTGAAGGTCATTCCAGCTGAGAACCGTGTGGTTGTGCGGGGCGTGAACGTTGTCAAACGTCACGTGAAGCCAAGCCAGGCCAATCCTCAGGGTGGCATCAACTCATTCGAAGCGCCGATTCACGCTTCAAATGTTGCGATGATCGATCCGCGTGATGGCAAGCCGACACGGGTTGGGTTCAAAACGGACGAGCATGGTCGCAAGACCCGCTTTGCCAAACGTTCAGGGGAGTCGCTCGATGTCTAAAGACTACACGCCGCGCCTCAAGAAGAAGTATGACGAGCAAATTCGTGCCAAGCTGAAAGAAGAATTCAGCTACACGAATGACATGCAGATCCCCAAGATCGACAAAGTCGTGATCAATATGGGTGTTGGCGAAGCTGTTGCTGACTCCAAAAAGATCAAAACGGCTCTGGCTGAGATGGAAAAGATCGCGGGTCAAAAGCCCGTCGCGACCAAAGCGCGTAAATCTATCGCTGGCTTTAAGCTGCGCGAAGAGATGCTGATCGGTTGTAAAGTCACGCTGCGCCGGGATCGTATGTACGAATTCCTGGACCGTCTGACCAATATTGCTCTGCCGCGCGTGAAAGACTTCCGCGGCTTGAACGGCAAGAGCTTTGATGGACGCGGCAACTTCGCCATGGGTCTTAAGGAACAACTCGTGTTCCCAGAGATCAATTATGACGATGTCGACGATATTCGCGGTATGGACATCATTGTCTGTACCACCGCCAATTCGAACGAAGAAGCCAAGAGCCTGCTCGCGCAGTGCGGCTTCCCGTTCCGGAACTAGCACTGAAGGAAGACTGTAATGGCTAAAAAGAGTGCTGTAGAACGGAATGATAAGCGCAAGCGCCTGGTCGAGAAATATGCGGCCAAGCGTGAAGAGCTTAAAGCGATCGCGATGAACGAAGATCTGCCTTTGGAAGAGCGCTTTAAAGCGCGTCTGAAACTGGCTGAGCTTCCACGCAACTCTGCCCCGAACCGGGTGCGCAATCGTTGCGAAGTCTCTGGTCGTCCGCGCGGTTATTACCGCAAACTCAAAATGTCTCGGATCGCCCTGCGTGAGCTCGGCTCACTCGGTAAGATCCCAGGCCTCGTCAAGTCTAGCTGGTAAGGAGGGATATTATGGCGATTTCTGATCCCCTCGGTGATATGCTGACCCGTATCCGTAACGCGCAAATGCGTGGCATGGACAAGGTCGTAACACCTGCCTCCAAGCTTCGGGCCCGTGTGCTCGAAGTGCTGCAAGGCGAGGGTTATATTCGTGGATATGCTGAGATCGAAAAAGACGGTCACAAGCATATCGAGATTGAACTGAAATATTTCGATGGCACGCCTGTGATCTCTGAGATCCGTCGTGTCTCGAAGCCAGGCCGGCGTGTCTACTCTTCCAAGAGTGATATTCCTCTGGTTCGTAACGGGCTTGGGATTTCGATCCTGTCGACCTCAAAGGGCGTGATGTCAGATAACACTGCGCGCAATGAGAATGTCGGCGGCGAGATTCTTTGCCGCGTGTTCTAAGGGGAAACTGATATGTCTCGTATTGGCAAACTCCCAATTTCTGTCCCGTCAGGCACGACGGTCACGATTGACGGCCAGCTGCTGAAAGCAAAAGGCCCGAAAGGTGAGCTCTCTCTCGAGCTGCCGGAAGTGATCTCGGCTGAGCTGGAAGGCGAAGAGCTGCGCATCAATCCGCGCGAGGATCTGGTCAGTGCTGCGAATGAGAAGATCCGCATCAATGACGAGAAGGGTCGTAAGAAAATGACCTTCGCTCAAGCGCTCGATCCGTCAGCACGTACGCTTTGGGGCACCACGCGGTCAAATGCAGCAAACCTGGTTCAGGGCGCAGCGGAAGGCTTCACGAAAAAGCTGGAGCTGGTCGGCGTTGGTTACCGGGCTCAAATGCAGGGGTCTAACCTCAAGCTAGCGCTCGGCTTCTCACATGATGTGATTTATGAAGCCCCCGAAGGCATCACGATCAAATGCGCAAAGCCAACTGAGATCGAAATCACTGGTGCGAACAAGCAAGTGGTCGGTCAGGTCGCTGCTGAGATCCGCAATTATCGCCGCCCAGAGCCTTATAAAGGCAAGGGTGTCCGTTACGAGGGCGAATACGTCCGCCGCAAGGAAGGCAAGAAGAAATAATCATGTTGTCCTCACGCGAAAAATTCCTGCGCCGTCAGCAACGCAGCCGCGCCAAACTCCGCAAGACTGCGGAAGGCAAGGCCCGTTTGTCTGTTGCGCGCTCGGGTAAGAATATCTCTGCTCAAGTGATTGATGATGAGAAGGGCATTACGCTCGCCTCAGCCTCAACGCTGGAAGCAGATGTACGCAAAGGTCTGAAATCGACCAGCACCATCGAAGCGGCGGCGAAAGTCGGCGCGGCCCTGGCTGAGCGTGCAACGAAAGCCGGTGTCGAAGATGTTGTCTTCGACCGCGGCGGTTATGTGTTCCATGGCCGGGTGAAAGCCCTGGCAGACGCCGCCCGTGAGGGCGGTCTGAAGTTCTAGGAGGCCCACCATGGCAGAAGAAAGAGGTCGAGGCCGCGGACGCCGCAGAGATCGTGACGAAGAGCAAAGCGAATTCGTCGACAAACTCGTTGGCATCAACCGCGTCGCTAAGACGGTTAAAGGCGGTAAGAATTTTGGTTTCGCAGCGCTCGTCGTTGTCGGGGACCAAAAAGGTCGCGCTGGCTTCGGTAAGGGTAAAGCCCGCGAAGTTCCTGAAGCGATCCGTAAAGCCACCGAAGAAGCCAAGCGCAACATGGTTCGTGTGCCGCTTCGCGAAGGCCGCACCTTGCACCATGACGGCCGCGGTCGTTGGGGCGCTGGTAAAGTGGTTCTGCGCGCAGCGCCACCCGGTACCGGCGTGATCGCAGGTGGTCCAATGCGTGCCGTTATGGAGGTTCTGGGCATCCAGGACGTTGTTGGTAAGTCAATCGGCTCGTCCAACCCATACAACATGGTGCGTGCAACGTTTAACGCGCTCGTCAATCAAGCGAGCCCGCGCTCTGTCGCGTCCAAGCGTGGCCTGAAAGTTCAGGACATTGTTGGTCGCCGCACGGATGGTGCGTCTGAAGCCGGCATGGCTGAAGCGGCCGAGGCGTAAGAGAGAAGGATCTGACCAATGGCAAAAGCAAAAGCCACTGTCACTGTGCGCCAGACCGGTAGCCCGATCCGTCGCGCACCAGATCAGCGTCAGACGCTGGTCGGCCTTGGTCTGAACAAGATCGGCCGGACCCGTACGCTGGAAGATACACCTGCCGTTCGCGGCATGATCAACAAGGTGTCTCACCTTGTCGAAGTCGTCGAGGGATAGACAATGAAACTCAACGAACTGTCTCCAAAAGCTGGATCCACCAAAGCGCGCCAACGAATTGGTCGCGGTGTGGGTTCTGGCAAAGGCAAGACCGGTGGCCGCGGGGTCAAAGGTCAGAAGTCTCGTTCTGGTGTTGCCATTAATGGCTTCGAGGGCGGCCAGATGCCAATCTATATGCGTCTGCCAAAGCGCGGCTTCACGGCCCGCAACTCGAAAAACCATGCCTGGCTGAACCTTGGGCTGCTGTCCAAGGCGATCGAAGCCGGCAAGCTGGACGTCAAAAAAGAGATTACTGAAGAAGTGCTCGTCGCAAGCGGTGTTATTCGCCGCGTTAAAGACGGTGTGCGTCTGCTGGCCAAAGGTGAGGCCCCTAAAAAGGTCAATATCACCGTCACTGGCGCCAGTAAGGCCGCGGTTGAAGCGATCGAGAAGGCTGGCGGAAAGGTCACTTTGACCGGACCTGTCGGGACAGAAAAAGCAGAATAAACCCCTAGCTTTTTCCACTAAACGTCTTCACAAATCAGCTTTCGCCGCCAATCTTGGCGGCGAACGTGTTTCCGGGAATAGGAGTCCCCCTTGGCCACTGCTGCTGAACAACTCGCGCGGAATATGAATTTTGGCACCTTTGCGAAAGCGAAGGACCTCCAGAATCGCCTCCTGTTTACGCTCTTCGTTCTGTTCCTGTACCGGCTTGGGACTTATATCCCTCTGCCGGGCATCGATCCTGACCAGTTTGCTCAACTGTTTGCCAGCCAGGAAGGCGGCATGCTCGGCAATATGAACATGTTCGCCGGTGGCGCAATTGAGCGGATGAGTATCTTCGCGCTGAACGTGATGCCTTACATTACGGCCTCAATCATCATTCAAATGATGACTTCGTCTGTGCCATCGCTGGAAAAGCTCAAGAAAGAGGGCGAATCCGGCCGCAAGCAGATCAACCAATATACCCGCTATCTGACGCTCGCCTTTGCGATTGTGCAGAGCTTCGGCATCTCAATGGGCCTGTCTGGCGCCGCTTATGACGGCCTGCCGCAATGGTTCTTTGTGCTGACCGCGGTGACCACGTTCACGGGCGGCACCATGTTCCTGATGTGGATGGGTGAGCAGATCACCGCCCGCGGCGTCGGCAACGGTATCTCGCTAATCATCTTCGCCGGCATTATCGCCGAGATGCCACGCGCGATTTTCAACCTGTTCAGCGGCTCGCGCGAGCAAGGTATCAATGTCGTGTTCGTCGTCGGTGTTGCCGCACTGGTAATCGCGCTGACCGTTTTCATCGTATTCATTGAGCGCTCACAGCGCCGGGTTCTGATCCAGTATCCGAAACGCCAGCAAGCCGCTAATCAGGCGGCGCAAGGCCAGAGTTCATTCATGCCGCTGAAGCTCAACACATCTGGCGTGATCCCGCCAATCTTCGCGATTGCGATCCTGATGCTGCCCTTGACGGCGGTTGGGTTCATGAGCGGCGATACAGCTGCGGCGGCGCAAGGCGCCGGCGATGGCGGCGTTCTGGCCTGGATTGCGACGAATTTCTCACCCGGTAGCTGGACCTATATCATCACCTACGGTGTTCTGGTGGCCTTCTTCACCTTCTTCTACACCTCAATCATGTTCAATCCGGAAGAGACGGCGGACAATTTGCGCAAGTATGGCGGCTTCGTTCCGGGGATTCGACCCGGGCGAAACACGGCGGCCTATTTCGACTATGTGCTAACTCGACTCACCACGATTGGTGCGATTTATCTTGTTTTCGTGTGTTTGATGCCAGAAATCCTGCGCCGCTATGTGCCAGGCATTCCGTTCTATATTGGCGGAACCAGCTTGCTCATTGTGGTCTCAGTGACCATGGATACGGTTACACAGATACAATCTCACTTGATTGCCCACCAATATGAGGGTTTGATCAAGAAATCGCGGTTGGGAGGCAAGCGTAAGAAATGAATCTGATCCTGTTCGGACCTCCTGCGGCCGGTAAAGGTACGCAGGCAAAAAAACTCGTCGCAGAACGCGGCTATATTCAACTCTCGACCGGAGATATGCTGCGCGCCGCCGTCGCCTCGGGATCTGAGCTTGGCAATAAAGTGAAATCGATCCTCGAGTCAGGGGCACTGGTTTCGGATGACATCGTGATTGCGCTGATCGATGATCAGCTGAATCAGAATGAAGGCGCGGCCGGCTTCATTTATGACGGTTTCCCGCGCACAGTCGGTCAGGCAGAAGCTTTGGATGAGTTGCTAGAAAGTCGGGGAACTCAAGTCGATTGCGTGATCCGTCTCGTTGTCGACGAACAAGCTCTGCTGGCCCGTGTCACCAAGCGGTTTGAAGAGCAGGGCCGTAAGGATGATAATCCGGAAACCTTCTCGGTCCGCCTCGAGAAATACAATGCGGATACTGCGCCATTGGTGCCGATCTATGCTGAACGCGGAATATTGCGGGAGGTTGACGGCATGGCGTCTATCGATGAAGTTAGCGGTGGAATCGACGCGGCCTTGAAAGAGGCTGTTTGAAGCTGCGTGAACCGCTGATTCAGTGGTTGACGTACCAATTGTTGCGTCTATAACGACGCACTTCGTTAAGAGGATGAGTCTGCAAGCGTGCAGCGGTATTTTTGCTGTGCGAACTGCGGCTTTCTTTTTGAACTATTAGGAGACTGGCTTTGGCCCGTATTGCAGGCGTCAATATACCGACGAACAAGCGCGTTCCAATCGCGCTGCGTTACATTCATGGCATTGGCCCAGCCAAAGCCGACGAGATCTGTGAAAAGATCGGCATCACTCCAGAGCGCCGCGTGGCGGACCTGTCTGATGCAGAAGTTATCAAAATTCGTGAGACCATCGATAGCGACTATATGGTGGAAGGTGACCTTCGCCGTGAAGTTTCGATGAACATCAAGCGTCTGATGGACCTTGGCTGCTATCGTGGTCTTCGTCACCGTAAGCGCCTGCCGGTTCGCGGCCAGCGCACCCATACAAATGCGCGGACCCGCAAAGGTCCTGCCAAGCCGATTGCCGGCAAGAAGAAATAGGATCTTCGAGAGATGGCCCGTCAGACAACTCGCGTAGCACGCCGCGCCCGGAAGAATATCACTTCCGGCGTTGTGCATGTTAATTCCAGCTTCAACAACACGATGATCACCATCTCAGACGCACAAGGGAATGCCATTTCATGGTCTTCTGCCGGCGCGATGGGCTTTAAAGGTTCTCGTAAGTCCACACCATATGCGGCGCAGGTCGCAGCAGAGGATGCTGCGAAGAAAGCCATGGAACATGGCATGCAGACCGTTGAGGTTAATGTGCGCGGACCGGGTTCGGGTCGCGAGAGTGCTTTGCGTGCTTTGCAGGCAGCTGGCCTGACTGTGACCGCGATCCGTGACACCACGCCGATCCCACACAATGGTTGCCGCCCACCAAAGCGTCGCCGCGTATAGTCCGAATTAGACCTAAATTACAGGAAGGCTGAGCATGACCGAAGCCGAAGACATGATCGTAAACGACCGCAACTGGAAGGCCCTGATCCGGCCGAACCGGCCAGTCGTCGAAGCCGGACGTGACGCCACCCGCGTCGCGAAACTGGTTGTGGAGCCGCTTGAGCGTGGTTTCGGCACGACACTGGGCAATGCGCTACGCCGCATTCTGCTGTCCTCTCTGCAAGGCGCTGCGATTACCGGCGTCCAGATTGATGGCGTTGTTCACGAGTTTTCTTCGATCCAGGGTGTGCGTGAAGACGTCACCACGATTATCCTGAACCTGAAACAAGTCGCTGTCGACATGGTCTCTGATGCGCCAAAGCGCATGATCCTGAAAGCGTCTGGCAAAGGCGAAGTCAAAGCTGGTCAGATCGAGACTCCAGGCGATGTGAAAATCCTGAACCCGGATCACGTCATCTGTACGCTCGACGACGGCGCTAACCTGCACATGGAATTCACTGTGGCGACCGGTAAGGGCTATGTGCCTGCTACTGAGAACCGCCCGGAAGATGCGCCAATTGGCTTTATCCCCGTGGATGCCATTTACTCGCCTGTTCGCCGCGTCGGCTATCAGGTTGAAGACACGCGTGAAGGCACCGTGCTGGACTATGACAAGCTGACCCTGACGGTTGAGACCGATGGCTCAATTACGCCAGAAGACGCTGTCGCCTATGCCGCGCGTATCATGCAGGACCAGCTGCAGCTCTTCATCACCTTCGATGAGCCAGAGTCTGAAAGCTCTAGCCAAACCGAAGAAAGCGATCTCGGCTTCAACCCGGTTCTGCTTAAGAAAGTCGACGAGCTCGAACTGTCTGTTCGCTCTGCGAACTGCCTGAAGAATGACAATATCGTTTATATTGGCGACCTGATCCAGAAGTCCGAAGCCGAAATGCTTCGCACGCCGAACTTCGGCCGCAAGTCGCTGAACGAAATCAAAGAAGTCCTGGCGGGTATGGGCCTTCACCTCGGTATGGATGTGCCAGACTGGCCACCAGAAGATATCGAAGCGCTCGCCAAGAAATACGACGACCACTTGTAAGGATGTATGCCCGAGAGGGCAGACAAGGAGACTAAAATGCGCCACGGCATTGCACATCGTAAGCTGAACCGCACCGCCTCACACCGCAAAGCGATGTTTGCCAATATGGCAGCGTCTCTGATCGAGCATGAGCAGATCGTCACGACTCTGCCCAAGGCGAAAGAGATGAAGCCGTTCATGGACAAACTGATCACGCTGGCCAAGCGCGGCGACCTGCACGCGCGCCGTCAGGCCGTCTCAAAGGTTCGCGATGAGGCTGCTGTGAAAAAGCTGTTTGAAGTCTTTGGCGAACGCTACAAGGATCGCAATGGTGGCTACACACGCGTTCTGAAAGCTGGCTTCCGCCATGGTGACAATGCGCCACGCGCGGTCATCGAACTGGTCGATCGCGACGAAGATGCCCGCGGTGCCGCCGATCGCGCCCGTCACGAGGCTGAACTCGAGGCGATGGAAGAGTAAGACTCTCCATAACTGAGATTTGAGAGCCCGGCCGATTGGCCGGGCTTTTTCGTTTGAATGGGGGGATGCCCCCATGCCGATACCGCGCTGCGTGCCATAGCTTCACATCACCGGACAAAAAACCGGATCATGCAAACGCACCAGGAGACTGTTATGAAACTTGCTACCATTATTGTCGCCGGCACACTCGCAGTTACAGGTTGTGCCACAGGGTATCAGCTGGATGGATTTACCGGCGGTCAGATGCCAAAATGGCGGAGCACAAATGTGCTGGAAATCGAAGCCGCGGGGAACGGATATACGAGCAGCTCTAAACTCAAGAAAATGGCACTTTTGCGCGCCGCCGAAACCGCGATTGAAGCCAATTATCGATACTTCATCGAGGTCGACTCAGAGGACACAGGAAGTTCATCGACGGTGAACATGCCTTCCACACAGACGACAACCTATTCAGGCGGATACACCCCGTCCGGATACAACTCGACCTCGACCACAACCTTCTCGAACAATTCCTACGATATCTACAAGCCCGGCGCGAACCTGGTCTATCGAATGTATGAAGATTTGCCCGAAGACGCTCGACCCGGGCAGTTCCATGACGCCTATGAAATTTATAATCGGCTGGGCAAGAAATGGATCAAGAAATTCAAGCCTAAAACCCCACCGGTTTGATCGCTATGAGGTCAGGTCTGCCCGAGATGATCGAGCAGACCTTCCTTGAACGCCGCGGAGAGTAGGGCGCCTACAGATTTTGAGTCAAATTTCTCAAACAGACTGGCGCGATGTTTCTCTATCGTTTTTGGACTGATGCATAACCGCTCCCCGATCTGGCTCGAAGTCAGCCCTTCTGCGATCAAGCTTAGAACCTCACGTTCACGCGGTGTTAGATTGCGGCCATCCGGCGCCTCAGCCAGCAGCCGTACAATCTCCTGGTCGACATAATTTTTACCGACCATGAGCAGTTCCAGACCGCGCCGAAGCTCTGGTTCGCTGCAGGTTTTAAGGAACAGGCCTTCAACGCCGGCAGTGACCCAATCCGCCAGCATCCCGACAGAGGTAAAGCCCGTGAACACCGCGATCGCAGTTTCAGGACTCCAGGCGCGCACTTCTGCGAAAACTTCTGCGCCATTGGCCAACGGCATGCCAACATCCAGCGTCAGCAAATGCGGGCGATGCTTTCGGCATAGCGCAATCGCTTCTAGCCCATTTTCAGCGGTTCCGACGATGTCCGTTCCGCGCATCGTGGCAAATAGCTGGCTCAATCCGTCCCGCACCATTTGGTGGTCGTCGGCGATCACAATGGTTGTGTTATGAGTCAGAGAGTGCTCTTTCATTTATCGAAGTCCACCGGAGAAATGTTGCCACGCTTTGCGACCATAACAGCCAGATGGCTCGGCGTCTTCTGTTTCGCGATTTTTGCGATTTGGCTCGGCGAGAGCGGCGCATATGCTGATCCAATCGACGCCGCGGGGAGGCCGGAGTTCAAAATTTTGCAAGATGCAGAATTTGTCCGCGAGGACTTGACTCCGCTCACCCTGCAACAAGCTATCGCACGCTATCGGGCCGGGGATTTTGCCCTGGCAAAGACCTCCACCGGAGATCCAACGCGGCCAAATAGTCCAGAATCCATCGACCTTATATATGGACCGGCCTGGGCGCGTTTGACGGTTGCGAATTCGAGCTCAAACACGATCAGCGCGCGGCTCGACACCAGAGCAGGTGTGCTCAACAATGTGCTCTCCGCCTATATCGTGCGCAATGACGGCGCCATTGAACGGATTTGGCAAAACAACTGGGTCGATGAGCCGTTCAACGACCAATCGCCGTCTATGCGCCTTCGAGCTTCATCCGCTTTCGCCCTGGCGCCTGGAGAGGCCGTCGCGCTGTGGATCGATTATCCTTACGGGTTCTACATTCACGAAGAGCTTTGGCTAATCAATGAACAGGCGTTCGTTGAACGGCGAACCGGCGATGCTGGCTATGCGGCCTTTCTGTTTGGCTGGCGCGCGGCCCTGATCATCGCGGTGCTCGCGTTTGCGATCATCTTGCGATCGCGCGTCGCTGCCTATTACGCGCTGTTCAGTTCGGCGCTGTTCGTGTTCTTTCTGCAAAATTATGGCTTCACTTACGCCTATGTCTTCAAGGCTGTTTCGTTCGATCAGCTATTTTATTTGATGTCCGGGGCGGTTGCCTTCACGTTCTTTGGCCTGATGAGCAGGGAGTTTCTCTCGGCCCCCAATATGTACCCGAAGCTGAATATGGCGCTATTGTCGATCATTGGATTGGGCTGGGTGGCCGCCATAGTGGCGGTGTTCTTAGGGACACACCCGCTAACGTATATGATGCTCCTCCCTGTTGTGCTCGTATTTACGGGGCTGTGTATCTATGCAGCGCTCATGGGAGTGAGGAATCGGCATAAAGGTGCCGGCCTGTTCCTCGTCGCGACGCTGATATTGTTTGCGAATTGCTTTTTCTCCGCATTCGCATGGCCGCCATTTTACCTGATCTCAGCGCGTTTGAATATTGATGTCACGCATCTAGGATTTTCGATTGACGCGTTCCTGTTTGCGGGCGCACTGGCCATGCAGGCTCTGGCGCTGCGGCAGGAGCGTGATGACGCTTACGAAGCTGAGATTGCGGCTCTATCAGAACAGACGGCCCTCGCAACGCGACTGGACACAATGACCATGCAGCATAACCGCGCGCTCGCCTTGGCGGAGACAAGGCGTCGAGCTCTGGCGGAAACCACGCACGATCTGAAACAACCGCTTCTGTCGCTACAAATGTCTCTGCGGGACAAGCAAGACGTCGAAGCGTTGACGCAGGGCGTCACGTACTTGCAGAGTGTCGTCGACAAGACGCTGGACGATGTCCGGCCCACGCGCGTCGATGAGCCCAACGAATACGTCATAGACCGAACAACCAATCTTGGCGATGTTCTCTCAAACATCGCAACCATGTTTGCGGATGAGGCCCAGGACAAGGGGATTGAGTTGCGTGCGGTGGACAGCTCAATAGTGGTCAAAGCCGAACCCGTGATCGTGATGCGAATCCTCATCAATCTTGTTGCGAACGCGATCACGCACACGGCCGAAGGACGCGTCTTGATCGGGGCGCGCCGTCACCAAGACACCGCGTCGATTGAAGTCCATGACACGGGCCAAGGCATGACGAATGATCAGCTCAAGCAGGTGTTTGAACCTTATGTCGCTGGGGCTGATTCGAAAGGCGAGGGCCTTGGCCTTGCTGTTGTTCGCGAGCTGGCGAGAGAAAGTGGTTTTGACGTAAATGTCACGTCCACGCCTGGTCAGGGGTCCGTTTTCCGACTCAGAGGACTGCCAGTCGTTTCGAGTTAGAGCATAATTCATCACCCCAGATAAAAATACCAGCAGTCGACGCTAGCGATGGGGGAATGCCCCCATATCAAAAGCGGGCTCTGCTTCGTAGCTTCGTGTCCGAACTTGAGTGAGCAGGCCGACACAGGCAGCTCTTCAGGTCGATTTTTTGCAGCTGTTTGATTGGACTCTATCATGAAAAACTCACTCGCTATCACAGGCGCATTATTTGTGGCGCTTTCGCCTGCCGCCGTCGCAGAGTCTGGGTTCTACGCTGAAGCCGGGTATGCGCGATATGGGATCGATGTCGTCGAGCAGGACTTCGATCCCGGCGCGGCTCAGGTTCGCGGCGGATACATGTTCACGCCAAATTTCGGCGTTGAACTGGAAGGCGCGACCGGTCTTCATGATGCGTCTGTTTCGGATGCCGGAACGCGCCTGACGATTGAGTTGGACTACATAATCTCAGCGAATCTTATCGGACGGTATCCACTGTCAGATCGGTTGCAAGTGCTTGGCCGAATCGGGCACCAGACCATTGACCTCACAGTTATCGGAGAAGCTACCGGCGAAGATACCGTGCGCCAAAGCGGTGATGATGATGGCTTTGTTTTTGGCTTGGGACTGGAATATCAATTCGATCAGTTTGGCGTAAGTGCAGGTTACACGCGTGCGGATGAAGCCAGCCCATTCCCGTCCTCGGATCGCATCGAGGTGCTCTCAATTGGTCTGACGCGGCGCTTTTAAAAATCTACCGCGTCAGACTGAACCGCAGATTTTATTCCTCAGCGCCAAACCCGCATTGGTTTTGTTCCATTGTGATCTGCTTGGTGATGCGTTTGGCATTTTGCGCGTATGCTTCCGTCACCGATCCGCTGACAACAGTCTTGTCGCGCAATGGACTAACATTCTCACAGAGATGAAAGACCCGCGGCGAGTCGTGCTTTTCGGCGCCTGCTGGAGGGGCGATCCAGTACACCACTTCGCTGCCACCCGTGGCTTCGACAACTTCAGCCGTGTCGCGGGCGATCTCCTGAGCTTGTTCGGCCACTTCCGGAGAGCAAGCCGTGGTCGGCAGATTGGCTTTGATTTGCGCCGCGCACTCATTCATATCTTCGGTATATTGCTCGACAGAAGGTGGATTGTAGCTGATCCCGAAGAGGGTCGCGACCACAGCCAGCGCAACGCCAACGCCGCCTGCGATTTGCTTATTCTTCGGGTCCATATCCTTATCCATGAAGATCAGGACGAGGAGCGGCAGGAAGGCGATGATGGTGATGATGGCGCCCAATTGGTTCTGAACGAAGAATTTGAACCCTTCTTCTTTGCTGGCCGGGTCATGTTTGTTCGCGGCTTTCCACATCAGGCTGCCGGCAATTGCAAACACGGCAATGCCAACTAGAATCCCGATCAGAAGCGGCAGATTGCCATCGTCGAAACGACCTTGCAGCAACAGTACAATGCCGGCGACTTCACCGCCAATTGCGACGAGCCAGGATATTCCGGCGAACAGGCGCAAACGCCCGGCTTTGGATTTCTGATCCTGCGTCGCGCGCCAGGCTTCGGTGACGTCACCTTGCGGTTCTTGAGTTTCGTCTGACATAGGCTTTCCCCTTATCTATTCTCGTCCAAGGACGACAAGCAACAGCGCTCCCATTTGCTGTCTTGCGAGGGTGTCTCGACGGATTCGCCGGATTCGACGAGCCTGGAACATCAGTTGCGATGCTAAGCCTCTGTTCTCAATGTGGAATGTTCAGCATCTGAAGGTTGTCCGGCGCTGTTTTTGTTGACGCTTGATCCCACCAGCGTTGATATGGCTCGATGTCTGATTCAGGCGAACTCAGCACCCAAAAAAAGACTCGATCACTTATTCTCATGATTTCTTTTTTCTCTGATCATCAATCCGCGCACGCGCCAGCCACTGAACTGCAAAATGGCGCGCTAGTCTCGCATGCGGAATCGCAAGCGCGTGTCGAGGCAGTGTTGAACGTGCTGCGCGACCGACACGTGTCATCGGACTTTGGCGAACGCGCCATTCTAGCGGTTCACGATGCAGCTTATGTGGACTTTCTAAAGCGCGCACACGCTGATTGGGTTGCAGCTGGGCGTCCGGGAGATGCTTTCCCATATGTCTTCCCGATACGAGGGCGGCGCCAACTCAACCTCTCGCGCATCGATGCCGAGCTTGGGCAATACGCTTATGATTGCGGTACACCCGTCGCGTCGGGGACATGGGACGCTGTTTACTGGAATGCGCAAACGGCCTTGAGCGCTCTTGATGCGGTGCTGAACGGCACAAAGACCGCCTTTGCCTTTTGTCGGCCGCCGGGCCACCATGCTGGGCGCGATTATATGGGCGGGTACTCTTATCTCAACAATGTCGCGATCGCGGTCGAGCAGGCGCGCCAGCACGGTGCGTCAAAAGTGGCAGTTTTGGATGTCGATTATCATCACGGCAATGGGACGCAGGACATCTTCTATTCCCGGGACGATGTTCTGACGGTCTCCCTACATGCGGATCCGAGCACAGATTATCCATTCTATTGGGGACATGCTGATGAATTCGGCGAGGGGCGGGGACGGGACTACAATATCAATTTGCCGATGCCGCGTGGGACGAAATGGTCCGCCTATCGCGAGACGCTCGTGCAAGCGATCGAGCGCGTCCAGGCGTTCGATCCCGATCTGCTTATTGTGCCCTATGGCGCTGATACGTATGCAGGTGATCCGATCAGCTTCTTTGGCGTTGAGACGGCGGATTATACCGCCATGGCGTCATTGATCGCAGCGCTGGATCTTCCCACTTTGATCTGTATGGAAGGCGGCTATGCGGTCGACGCCCTCGGCGCCAATGTCCAGGCCTTTCTGCGCGGCTTCGAGGACTAAGCCCAGTGCTGCGTCAACAGCCCTGACAGAACATCCGCCCGTTCGATGATGGACCAGTGGCCGGTATTCGCTTGCTTTTCCAATCGCGCCCCGGTTGCGGCGCAGAACTTATCGGCGACCCAGGTTGGCACATACGGATCATCCTCACCCCAGAAGACGAGGCCGCGCTCTGGTAGGTTTTTGGTATCATCCCACCACTCTGTGCCGGTTGTTTTGGCAGAGCGATAGAGTTTCAAAATCGCCTTGCGCATTTGGGGCGACCAGTGACTGGCCTCTTTTGATGCCAGGTCGGCCGGAATGCCAGCTGTGTGTAGAGCTTTGCACAAGGCTTCCTTCCGGGTCACCGCCATGATCATTTCTCCGACAAGTGGCGTCTGCCACATCCGGGCCATGCGATGCCACTTGTACTCAGGATGAGGCAATGCATTGGCAACACACCAGCTGTTCACCAGATCCGGCCGCAGACTGGCAACGCGAATAGTGATGATGGCGCCCCAATCATGACCAACCAAGTCGACCGGGCCTGCTTCAGCGTGGGCTTTTTCGATCTCACCCATGTACCAATCGACATAAGCCTCTTTGGTCGAGTTGAACCCCGCTGGGACGGGCTCAACAAAGCCGGGCATAGCCGGCGCGCGATGAGCGCTTGGCGATAGACCGAGCTCCGCGATCAGCGGATCCCACATAGACGGCGTGTCCGGAACGCCATGCAAAAACAGCTTCAGCCCCATATCGCTTCCCCTAAGTCAGACTTGTTTCAAGCCAGTTTGAGGGACATTGTGGCCAAGAACAAGGAGGATTGACGCATGAAAACTGCCATCACGGAAATGTTTGGCATTGAGCACCCGATTATCCAGGGTGGAATGCACTTTGTCGGTTTTGCTGAAATGGCCGCTGCAGTCTCCAATGCAGGCGGGTTGGGGATCATTACCGGCCTAACTCAAAAGACGCCGGAAGATCTCGCGAATGAGATCGCCAAATGCAACGACATGACGGACAAGCCATTCGGCGTGAACATCACGTTTCTGCCGACTTTGAACCCGCCGGATTACCCAGCCATCGTGAAAGCGGTCATCGATGGCGGTGTGAAAGTGGTTGAGACAGCAGGGCGCAATCCTGCACAAGTCCTGCCGCACCTGAAAGATGCAGGGATCAAGGTCATTCACAAATGTACCTCTGTACGGCACTCGCTTAAGGCGCAGGATATTGGCTGTGATGCGGTGTCCGTTGATGGCTTTGAATGCGGCGGACACCCCGGGGAAGATGATGTCCCGAACATGATCCTGCTGCCCCGTGCGGCGGATGAGTTGGACATTCCGTTCGTATCCTCGGGTGGCCAGGCCGATGGCCGCTCGCTGGTCGCCTCGCTCGCAATGGGCGCTCAAGGCATGAATATGGGCACGCGCTTCATCGCAACAAAAGAAGCGCCTGTGCATGAGAACGTGAAACAGGCCATCGTCGCCGCTTCAGAGCTCGACACGCGTCTGGTCATGCGCCCGCTGCGCAATACAGAGCGCGTGCTGACCAACGAAGCCGTGGAGCGTCTGCTCGAGAAAGAGAAAATGCTCGGCGACAAGCTCAAGTTCGAAGACATTATTGGCGAGGTTGCTGGCGTTTATCCGCGCATCATGATGGAAGGCGACATGGATGCCGGGGCATGGTCCTGCGGCATGGTCGCAGGGCTCATCAATGACATCCCGACCTGTAAGGAATTGATTGACCGGATCATGGCCGAAGCCGATCAGATCATCAATGAGCGCCTGGCGGGATTCATGAAGGGCACCGTTGACGCCTAGCGCGGTGCGAAAAGAAAATGAAAGCGGCCTGCCGGACAGACCCAGCGGGCCGTTTGTTTTGGAGGAATGAGTATGAGCGACATTCAAGGCCGCGTGGCTTTTGTAACAGGCGGCGCCAGCGGACTGGGCCTATCTATGGCCCGCAGCTTCTTGCGCCGTGGCGCGAGCGTCATGCTCGCCGATCGCGATGCTGAAGGACTAGAGCGCGCGGTCGCGGATCTGTCACAGGATAGCAACGCCGTGTCATCTGTGGTCTGCGATGTGGCCGATGCCGGCGCGCTCGAAGACGCCGCTCAGAAGACGGTCGATCATTTTGGTAAAGTCCATATTGTCGCGAACAATGCAGGCGTCGGCCTCGGTGGACAGCCTGGCGAGATTCCGCTCCAGGACTGGCGCTGGATTGTCGACATCAACCTGATGGGCGTGGTGCATGGTGTCGAGCTGTTCACACCTTTGATCCAGTCGCACGGCGAAGGCGGACATTTCGTCAACACCGCTTCCATGGCCGGCCATGTCGCGCCCGGGGGTATGGGCCCTTACAATGCGACGAAATATGCTGTGGTGGGCTATTCAGAAAGCCTGAAAGCCGAACTGATGCCGCACAATATCGGCGTTAGCGTCCTTTGCCCCGGTTGGGTGCGGACCCAGATTCACACGACTGGATTTGGACGCCCTTCGAACACCGTGTCTCTGGAAGAGGCGAAGCAAGATCCGCAATTCCAGGAAATGGATGCCGTTATTAAAGGCGGGCTCGATCCAGACAAAGTCGCCGACTGGGTGGCCGAATGTGTCGAGGCGAACCGGCTCTATATTTTCACACATGAGGTGATGAAAATCGGCATTGATATGAAATACGCTCAAATCAAAGCCGATTATGATGCGATCATCGAAGATGGTCGGTTTAACGACTAAGCGCTCGCCTCAATCAGCTCTGTTTCGCGCTGAATATGATCTGAGATCGGCTGAGACACCTGGCATTCACGCGCGTGGATTAAGGCAGATCTAGCGGTGTCCAAATCCCCATTGGCTTGCGCCAATTTCGCGATGGCGAGGTGATACCCAGGAAACTGGTCAACGCCGCGCTGATCGCTGAGACCGTTCAATAGGTCCTGCGCACGTTCGAGGTCGCCGGAATAGATCAAACTGACGGACCAATTCACAGACACCGCAAGCGATGGGGCATGCTGATCCAGCAAGGCGTAAAATCGCGAAATCGCAGACCAATCGGTATCCGACCATGAGCCCGCCTGTGCATGGATGGAGGCGATGCCTGCCTCAAGGTGATACCGGGTCAGCTCTGCGCTGGATTGGGCGGCCTCGAGCTGTGCAAAAGCATCTGAGATCATATCCTTTTCCCATAGCGCGCGATCTTGCTTCTCAAGCGTCACCAAAGTCTGATTTTCTGACATGCGCGCGGGTAAACGGGCGGTTTGGAATAGTAAGAGGGCGTGCAATGCGTGATGCCCAGCGGTCTCGCCCTCGGTCTGTGCCATTAATCCTTCGGACAGCCGCACGGCTTCTCGACAAAGATCGGCGCGATAGACGGCATCGCCGCGGCGCGGAAGAAACCCCCACGCGAACATCAGATAAATCACTTTCAGCATGCGTGGCAGGCGATCCTTCAGTGCGAATCGCGTTGGATAGCGCGCCACCTCGCCAGATTGAGCGCGCAATTGCCGTTTGGCCCGAGACAGGCGTTGCGACAAGGCATCCTCTTTCAGGAAAAACAAGGCAGCCGTCTCTGCGGCCGTGAAGCCGCACACGGTTTTCAGGGCCAGGAAAAGTTGATCCAGCGGTGCCAGAGCCGGATCGCAACACAAGACCATGAGATCCAGTTCTGGATCGCTCAAGGAAGGTGTGATCACGTCTTCGTCGCTGGTCGCCAGGTCCCAATCACCGTCAATGCCAAGCTCACGCGCTGACCGTCGAATGCGGTCAATCGCCGTATTTCCGGCGACCCGTCGCAGCCAGGCGCGAGGATTGTCGGGAATGCCTTTATACGGCCAGGTCGCCAGAGCTTTGACGATGGCGTCCTGGGCGACATCTTCTGCCAGGTCGACTTTGCCGGGTCCCAAACGGGAAACGAGGCTGGATATAAGCCAGCCGCGCTCCCCTCTGATGGTCTCGTCCAAAAGGGCGTGAATCTTCGTCGCAGCGGTCATTAATCGTCCGCCGACGCGTCCGTTTGACGAATGAGAATGGTCTCATTGTGTTTCATGTGCGGATGGCTGCGGGCAATCTCCACGGCTTCTTCATAGTCCGCCGCATTGATCACCATATATCCACCTAGAACTTCTGCGACTTCGGCAAAGGGCCCATCATGCACTTCGACAGCGCCCGATTTGTTGGTGACAATCTTGCCGCCTTCATCGAGCAGTTTTTCGCCACCCTCAAACTTCCCTTTCGCACTCATTTCTTCGACCCAACCGATATAGTCTTTCATCAGGTCCATGAACTCTGCCTCACCGAGTTTGGTGTAACGGTCCGGGGCATGTGGCAGCATCAATACAAATTTCGCCATAATAAATCCTCCCTCCAGAGGTTTGTCCAAAGATCCTGCTTGATTGCAGCATCTGTCAACAAGACGATTGGAGAGAGGGTTTCCTGACAGGCGGTCAGAAAAAAATTATGAAAGCGTCGCGGCCTCTGTAATGGCAGCGGATATTTCAGCCTCGTCCATGGACTTGTCGACCGTCGAAATGACTTCGCCACTATCCAGGTTCACCAGGTACAGCCGACCGGTTTTGATTTTTTCCGGGAAGGTGGCCCGCATTGCATCTGCCACCCCGAGTGTTTCCGCATCAGCAAAGAAAGCATCGGCGTCGCGTGACGTGTAATCGATGGTCGCAAATTCGACCCCGTCAAACGAACTTGCGGCTTGAACGGCTTTCACTTTCGGGTCGAGCGCTTTGCAGCTGCCGCACCAGTCTGCGTAGCTCAGAACAGCGAGCACACGTGTGTCATCCGCTGGCGCCGTGACAGCGGCGCGTTCAGAGGCTGGGACGTCAGCCTGGCTGCAGGCGGCCATGAACGTGACCGCTGCGGCGGCAAGTATCAATCGCATGGGAGGAGCTCCTTTGAGTTGAGCCATTCTCTTATCATGATGGTGCGCGCGCATGCCTCACATTCGCGTTATCCACGCGCTTCCTCCGCGCCGCGTCGCGCGAGTTCGTCGGCTTTTTCATTGCCCTCGTCGCCGGCATGACCTTTGACCCAGACCCATTTGATTTCGTGGCGTGCACATGCCTCATCAAGCGCTTGCCACAGGTCTTTATTCTTCACGGGCTTCTTGGCGGCGGTTTTCCAGCCATTCTTCTTCCACCCGTGGATCCATTTGGTCAGGCCATCTTTGACATAGGTGCTGTCCGTGTGAAGCGTGACGGCGCTGGATTTCTTGAGCGCATTCAGGGCTTCAATCGCGGCCATCAATTCCATACGATTATTGGTGGTATCCGGATCGCCGCCATAAATCTCCTTGCGACGCGTGCCCGCGATCAGCAGAGCGCCCCAGCCGCCCGGACCGGGATTACCGCTACACGCGCCATCGGTCCAAATTTGTATGTCTGATTTTCCCATGCCGGGGAGGTGGGAGGATTTGAGTGCACCGTCAAGGATCAGAACACGTCGACCTGAATGTCTTTCACTTGCTCGGCCGGTCGTACGATGCCGCGAAAAATGGCCCCACAAATCAATCCCGCAACGCTGCCAATGAACGCGCCGGTGAGGAATCCGCTGATGGCGGTTATAGGATTCATATTTGTCAAAAGAAATGATGCGATACCCGTTGTTGAGCCGACCAGAAATCCGCCCCAGATCGCGCCCCAACGATAATAAGGAAGGGGGTGGAGAATGCCACGCCGCGGAAATCGACCCAGCGAAAACCCAATCGCAAGCCAGGCAGCGGGAACAGTGAAATAAGCGAAATACCAATTCATCGCAGACATCAGCGTTGCAAACCCGATGCCTTGCAGGAATCCTTGGTCAGCAAAGATCAGACCCGCATCCTGACCAAACAGGCTGCTCACCTGAAATCCGAGAAACAGCAAAGTCAGACCAATCAAAGTCACTACGATACAGGCCGCCATGCCGCATAGAAAGCTTGCCAAGCCAATGCGTTTGAATTTCGCGACGGCCGGCACGGAATAAGAGACTGCCCCGGAACTCGGGGGTTGATGGCCCGTCAACACGGAGCCATTTGGGCCAAACTCCACCATTTCCTCCTCCTCTCGACGAGCTTTGCATGCGGTTCGGCTAGAGAATAGTCGGCAATCTGTCCCTGACGAGGCGGCAATTAGGTTGGATTTAGGTTGTCGGGCGGTCGATGCATGGAGTAACCAGACTGCATGACACGTTCGCCAACTGCCGCCATCTGCCTGATCGGAGATGAATTACTTTCAGGCCGTACCCGAGACATCAATACGCAAACGATTGCAAGGTACTTGGCGCCGTTCGGCATTCCCATACGGGAGGTGCGCATCGTTCCGGATGAGCAAAGCCGGATCGTCGAAGCCGTAAATGCCCTGCGTGCGACCTACACTTACGTCTTTACCACAGGTGGGATCGGCCCGACGCATGATGATATCACCGCCGATGCGATAGCCGCCGCTTTTGAGGTTGGCATTGGAGAACATCCGGAGGCTGCGGCCTTGTTGGAAGCGCGCTATCAGGAAATGGGAACCGAGTTCACACTGGCCCGTCGACGCATGGCGCGCGTGCCGCATGGCGCTTCTTTGATCGAAAACCGCGTTTCTGGCGCGCCTGGATTTCAAACCGGCAATGTTTTCACATTGGCGGGCGTGCCGAAAATCGTCGAAGGCATGCTCGACGATATTGGCCATCGTTTGGAATCCGGAGCTGTCGTCAGGAGTATCACTGTTCGCGGCGCAGGATTGCGGGAAGGCGATCTGGCAGACGCGCTCGCCCAGCTATCTGAACGATATTCGAGCGTGAGCATCGGGTCTTATCCCTGGTTTCAAACGCTGCAGGATCATGGGGTGGCATTGATTGCGCGTGGCACTGAATTGGATGAACTCGATCAAATTCGCGACGAATTGGACGCTTTGGTCAGAGCTCAGGGCGTCGAACCAGAACACTTACATGGCGAAGCATAGTCATGTTTGAACGGCGCTCAGGCGCTGTCAAAATTCAAGAAGGTATGAGGAGAGCAAAGTGACGGACAAAATTGTTTTGGTTGAAAAGGATGGCCCCGTAGCGATCGTGACGATGAATCGGCCTGACGCGCTAAACGCGCTCAGCCGCGCCTTGCGCGCAGAATTGGTCAAGACGTTTGCCGATTTGGCAGAAGACGATTCGATTCGCGCAGCAGTTCTCACGGGGGCTGGGCGCGCATTTACCGCTGGCGTCGATCTGAAAGAAGCTGGGCAAACAGGATTTGCGCTTGGCGCAGATGGCGGCGAAATCGACCTTGCAAAGGGATTGTCCGCATATCCCTGGCCGATTATCGGCGCGATCAATGGTTTTGCCATCACAGGCGGATTTGAATTGGCCCTGATGTGCGATGTCCTTTTGGCCTCCGAGCATGCGAAATTCGCTGATACGCACGCGCGCGTCGGAATCATGCCAGGCTGGGGGTTGAGTCAGAAGCTTTCTCGCCTAATCGGCGTAAGCCGTGCCAAAGAACTCTCCTTTTCAGGGAATTTTCTCGATGCTGAGACCGCTGAGCGTTGGGGTCTGGTGAATCGCGTCTATGCTTCAGATGATCTGGTGCCATCGGCAGTCAAACTGGCCCACGAAATGGCTTCTTGCGATCCGGCTCTGCTGCGGAATTACAAGAAAATTATCGATGATGGTTTCGCCACGACTTTTGGCGAGGGGCAGCGGCTCGAAGTCACCCGATCTGCAGAGCACGCGGCGGGTGTGACGGCCCAAAGCGTTGAAGCCGCGCGGCAAGCCGTCACGGCGCGCGGTCGCAGTCAGAATGGGTGAATTGAGGCGAAACCGCAGCCGCTGTGCGGCGTTTATTAGACTGAGACATGGCGTGAATGAAGAATGTGATGGTGCCTGTTGCAAATACGCCGCGGCGGACTAAAAAAGGGCGCAGGACTGCCATTGCGCAGCAGCTTGGTCTCGCGTTTGCAAAAAAAAGCGCGTAGGCTTCGGGCTCTACGGAATGGTCCGTAAGTTCCTGCGGTCGTGGAACAATGGTGTTCTCACGGCAGACACAAGGGGAAGAGTATGAAGAAAACTCTTATGTGCGCATCCGCCGCTGCCGCTCTCGCGGGCACCGGCTTTGTCGCTCAAGCGGAAGACGGATGGTACGGTCGCGTCGACTTTGGCGGCGTCGCCGAAGGCAAACTCGACCATGATGCCGAACCTGGAATCCCGTTCACACTCGGTGGCGATTCAGAGCCGGACGATACCTATCTCGGTAGCATCGGCTTGGGTTACGGTTTCGGCAACGGTTTCCGGCTCGAATCAACTCTGACTTATAAAGAAGGCATTCTCGAAGTCAGCGATGGTATCAATGGGTTCGGCATTCCGGCGGATATTATCGCGCCAAACGAGCGTGTGGTTTACAGCCGCCATAAAGATGGCGACTTGCAAAACTGGGAAGTCATGGCCAACCTGCTTTACGATTTCAATCGCGAAGGCACTTTCCAACCATATGTGGGCGCCGGTATCGGCGCTGCGCAAGTCAATGCTAGCGCTCGAAATCTTGCCGCAGTCGTTACGGACGGCAATGGAAACCCAGTTGTGGGCAGCGTGTTTGGTGCGAATGGCTTCAATGACAGCGAAACTGGTCTTGCGGTTCAAGCGCTTGCGGGTATCGGTTACAATCTGACTGATCGGCTGACCGTAGATGCCGGTTATCGTCTGATGGCCATTCAAGACTTGTCATTCACAGGCGTGAATGAGCTGGGCTCTGCTGTGAGCTACGATGCGGATTACCAAGACCACAGCCTGACGCTGGGTCTGCGGTATGCGTTTGGTGCGACACCACCACCGCCACCACCTCCACCGCCTCCACCACCTCCACCACCGCCACCTCCACCACCACCACCGCCGCCACCACCTCCACCGCCTCCGCCACCAACTGAGGCAGAGCAGGTTGAGCTGGCGCCGTGCTCAACGGTGAACCAGGCCTTCGTGGTCTACTTCGAGTGGGATAGTTCTGACCTCACAAGCCAGGCTTCTGCGGTTGTTGATCAGGCGATTGCGAACATTCGCGATCGTGAGGATTGCTCAACTGGCGGCGTGACCATTGTTGGTCATACCGATACGTCTGGTGCGTCGGCCTATAACCAGCGCCTGTCAGCGCGCCGTGCGTCGATTGTCTCTGACGCGTTGCAATCGCGTGGCATTGATGCCGAGGCGATTGACACAGCTGGTCGTGGTGAGAACGATCTGGCGAAAGCAACGCGCGACGGTGTTCGCGAACCGTTGAACCGTCGCTCAGAAGTGACGATTATCGTCCAGTAACCCTGGTGATTATCATTTGAAATTGGCCCAACCTCTCGGTTGGGCCTTTTTTTGTTGGGGTGAGCAATACGCTGGCCTATAATGGAGAGAAAGCAATGAAAGGAGTGCGCCGCGTGGCGGACCGAAAAGCGACCTACGCAGAATTCTGGCCGTTCTACCTGCAAGAGCATGCCAAGCCTGAAACGCGACATTTCCATTATGTCGGAACCGCTCTGGTGATTGCGATCGCGCTGTTCGCGATTTTGACGCAGCGTTGGTTATGGCTCGCGGCCATGCCCGTCGCGGGTTATTTTTTTGCCTGGGTCAGTCATGCCTATATCGAACGCAACAAACCGGCGACTTTTACGCACCCGCTCTGGTCGTTGGTGAGCGATTTTCGAATGTTTTTTCTGTGGGTTTTCGGGCGTTTAGGGCCGGAACTTGAAAAAGCCGGTGTCACCGCAGCGGCGGAACCAGACGCGCTATAAATCGCCCCAGCGAGTTAGTGCAGCGCGCGCGATAGGCTCGCCCCATTCTTGCACGAAATGGCCACCGTCTTCGATCATCATAGGTTCTGGGCAATTCTTGATCGTTGCGCGAAGGTGCTCCATCTGGTGTGGGCCAAGCACAGGGTCCTGCACGCCAACCGCCATGAAGCTCTCTCCGCTCCAGTCATTCTTCCACCAGGTGGCCGCGCGTTTCGAGGTCTCGACGCCTTCCATGGACGGGTCCGTCATGACCAGTTCTGGGAATCGGCGAACCCCCGCCTTATATGTGATGTCAGGGAACGGAGCGCCATACGCCGCTTGCTCGGCCTCGCTCAAGATCGGCGTCGCACGCTTCATCAAGCCGCCGACATCCATATCTGGCTGCGTGCGATTAAAGGCGCGCCAGGCATCAAAGCCTTCGCCTGGCGATTGACCGACGGCGATCGCCGTGTTCATCACGAGCAAGCGCTGGAATCGCTGCGGCATGTCCATCGGAAGTGTCAGACCCAACAATCCGCCCCAGTCCTGACAGACGAGCGTGACATTGGTGAGATCGAGGCGCTCGATCAATGCCGCCATCATGTTGCGGTGAAAGTGGAACGTGTAGACGGCGTCTTCGGTCGGCTTGTCAGAGCGGCCAAAGCCCAGCCAGTCCGGGCAAATGACCCGTGCCCCGCTTTCGACAAAGACTGGTAGCATTTTTCGATAGAGATATGACCAGCTGGGCTGACCGTGGAGGCAGAGAAAAGTGCGATCGTTGCCTGGGTCGCCTTCGTCCAAGTAGTGAACGCGCAAGCCTTCATAGCCCGGCAGGTCATCTACATAATTTGGCGAAAAATCATAGCCCGGCAAATTCTCAAACCGAGCGTCCGGGGTTCTGACAAAGTCGAGCGTCATTCTTTCCTCCTGATTGTATCGTTTCCTCGGACTGTAATCAGGATTGAAGCAAGAAGAAATCAATTCTCGTGACGCATGCGTCAAGATTTTGATTGCCTTGCACAAAAAAGAGGGTCACTTCCGAAAAAGTGACCCTTTGAGGGGGAGTGAGGTAAATAAATCGATTAAGATTTTGCGGCAGCGTTGCAGCGCGCGAGATCTTCATCCGACAGTGTTTCGTTCGCGTTTGAGAACTCAGCGAGTTTACCGACTTCTTTTACGACCTTTTTGCAAGTACTGACACGGACCGTTTTGCGATCGAGTTCAGCTTTACAAGTGTCGTCGGCGCAAGACCAAAGTGCTTTGGCGGCAACGATCTTTTCTGCTTTATCCATTGGGGATTCGAGCTTTGCGGTGAACGCGGTGCCTGCAAAAGCGGTGCCGGCAAAAGCGAGAGCGGTTGTGGCTGCAGCGAGTGTGCGGATCATAGGAGGAAACCTTTCAATTAGGATCGGTGAATAACCGGTGTCGATGTTTTCATCTGACAGGACCGAACATATAATCGCTGAACAATAAGTCAATCATTCAGCGCGCACAAAATGTGCTGCAGGTGCGAAAACTCCTGACAGTTTGCGTCAGCAAGCGCCGATCCAGCACGTTCGCATTGACGCGACGAAGCGGATTGCCCGTCCAGATAGGGCTCTTATCCTGCCTGAAAACAAAGAAGAGGCCGAGGAAATGGATTTCGACATCCCGCAAGAGATCGCAGATTATTTGAACGTGCTTGATGCGTTCATCGACGCGGAAATCCGGCCGCTTCAAGAACAAGGTGATAATATCCGGTTCTTTGATCATCGCCGCGAATGGGCTCGGACTGATTTTGACAATGGTGGATTGCCTCGGCCGGAGTGGGAAGACCTATTGCGTGAAGCCAAGCGCCGCGCCGACAAGGCCGGTCACTTTCGCTTTGCTTTGCCGTCAGAATATGGTGGGCAGGATGGCTCAAACCTCGCAATGGCGATCATACGCGAGCATTTGGCGCGCAAAGGGCTAGGGCTGCACAATGATTTGCAGAACGAACACTCCATTGTCGCCAATTATCCTCAAATCCTGATGCTCAGAGACTTTGCTCGACCGGACCAGAAATACCTCATTCAAGATGCGCTGGATGGCAAATTCATCGCCACGTTTGGTCTGACGGAACCAGAGCACGGCTCAGACGCCACGCATATGGACACAATGGCCAAACGCGAGACCCGCGACGGTGTCGATGGCTGGTTGATCAATGGCGAAAAGATGTGGACGACCGGCATGCATGTCGCCACGCATATGATGTGTTTCGTCCGCACCAGCGGCGAAGATGGCGATGCGCGCGGTATTTCCTGTCTTCTGGTGCCGGCCGATGCGCCTGGTGTAAAAATTGAAGAATATCTCTGGACGTTCAACATGCCGACGGATCATCCGCGCGTTTCACTCACCAATGTCTGGGTCCCGGAATCTGCACTTTTCGGACCGGCGGAAGGCGGCCTCGCGCTGGCCCAACACTTCGTCCATGAAAACCGGATCCGACAAGCGGCCAGCTCTGTCGGGGCCGCCCTCTATTGTGTCGATGAGAGCGTCCAGTATGCGCAGGATCGCAAACCGTTCGGAAAAGCGCTGGCCGTCAATCAGGCGATCCAGTTCCCTCTGGTGGAATTGGCGACAGAAGCAGAAATGCTACGCCTTCTGATCTTCAAGACAGCCTGGGAGATGGATCAGATGACCAAGCCCGAAGTGGCAGAGCGCCTATCGGACAAAGTATCGATGTGTAACTATCGCGCCAACCGATTGTGTTGTAATGCAGCCGACCGGGCCATGCAGGTGCACGGTGGCATCGGATACTCGCGTCACAAGCCGTTTGAGCATATATACCGTCACCATCGCCGCTATCGGATCACAGAGGGCAGCGAAGAGATTCAAATGCGCAAAGTTGCCGGCCACTTGTTCGGTTTCATGGGCAAGCGCAAGCGGACTTAGACCGTTCAGGGTCGATAGATCCAATTTGTCCGAGTTGAATGAGACTTTATTAAACCAAAGCGTGTAGATCTCCCTCTACGTACTAGGGGCGCAGTGTGACTCCAAAAGGAGCACATGAGGGAGCCAGTACGTGATTACCCCCAAGCTTCGCCGCTGGGCGAAAAGTTCCGGCGGTCAAACCGCTGTCGTCTTCTCATTGATGATGTTTCCGATTTTCGCGGTTTCAGGATTCGCGATTGATGCCTCACGACAGGTCTCCGTGAAGAAACACGCGCAAGAGGCCGCAGATGCCGCCGCTCTTGCGGGCGCGCGTACGTTCAAGACAGCGTTTGATGCGACGGTCGCAGAAACGGCTGCTAGACATGCTTTCACGGTCAATATTGACACAGGACATGGTGATGCCACCTGCACGATCGACGATATAGATGCCGATACCACAGACTTGGCGGTCTCAGTCGATGTAACGTGCATGGCACCAACCGTGTTTGGGCTTGGAATTTCCGGGAAATCGACCGTCAAAGCGGAAGTCACGTCGACAGCGGAAGCGATACAGCAGGGGGCCGACGTCGTCATGATGTATGATGTCTCAGGATCTATGAACGCATCAGAGCTGGCAGAGCTTAAAGCGGCTGGCAAACGTGCGGCTGAGATCGTCATCGGAAACCAACCAGGTAAGCGCGGTCGTGTTGGCATCGTGCCGTTCGCGAGCGGGGTGAATGCTGGTGAGTTTGGCAATAAAGCGACCGGACGAAGTGCCGGAGACGACCCGGAAAATGACGATCAAACCGGTGGCGGTGCCTCGCTTGTGCGCGTTTGCGTCACGGAACGCTTGGGCGCGGAAGAATTTACAGATGCTGCTCCGACGGCCGGTCAGCAGGTTGGATCCGCTCTGACCCGCGCTGATATCGATGCGTCGCCGGGAGTCGACGCCGCTTCGGCATTGCAGTGTCCTGATTCGCCAGTGCATCCGCTTGATGACCGATTGGATACGGTAAAAACAGAAATCGATGGCATCAAATCCTCCACGCTTCACACGCGCGCGGGCGGTCGAACGGCAGGACATTTAGGTGTCGCTTGGTCGTGGTATGTGATTTCACCAAATTGGTCGTCTGTCTGGACGGACACAAATTTTGGCGGAGATATACGTCATGAGCCTTTAGCCTACAGCGATCCAACGAGATTGAAGGTCGCTATTTTGATGACGGATGGAATTTTTAATTATGGGTTTGCCGATGGATATTCAGGTGCACCTGGAACCAAGTATATCTCAACCACTGAAGCGCTTTGTCAGGGGATGCGAGACGCTGGCATAATCGTTTACACAGTGGGATATAGGGTGCCGTCGCCCGGGGACACTATGTTGGAGAATTGTGCTGGCGATCCCAGCCGCGCTTTCTTTGCAAGTGATGCCAGTGATCTGACGGCCATATATCAAACCATAGCCGGTCGATTTCTCGGAATTGGCCTGACTCAATAATGGGTTTACAATCGCAAATAGCGAGCAAGTTTTTGCACGCCGTGCCTCGAAATTTTTTATCAAAAAACTGGATATCGCCACTCTTCAGGCGTGGCGGGGATTTTGTCCCCATGTGCCCGCCTGACCTTGGAATTTTCTGAAAATTTTCGCCTTCTGCTCAGTGCTTCATTAGCATCCTGAATTCTACTCCACGTCTCACGTACTAGGGGCACCGTGCGCGTTCATTGAGCGCGTTTGAGGGAGCGGGTACGTGAGACAGATCAAATTGCGCGCGTTCTGGCGGCAGCGCGACGGCCAGGTGGCCATCATAACCGCCTTGATGATGCTGCCCATCCTGGCAGTGGCCGGATTTTCAATTGATGCGGCACGCCAGGTCAGCACAAAGAAAGCTGTTCAACACGCCACTGATATGGCCGCGCTGGCGGGGGCACACGCGTTCCGAGATGGCGTCTCAGCTAGCGAAGCCATGCGGGTCGGAACGAACGGATTCTATCAAAATCTGCCCATAAACGCCTCGGACATCAGATGCTCAGTCGCCTTTGGCTTGTATAGTGTTTCTGAAACGGTTCGAACCTCGGCGAATTGTACAATTCCAACCGTGTTCGGTCGAACCATTTCCGGAAAGGCCAGGACGCGAGTCCGCGCTTCCGCCCGCGCGGAAGCGACCATAACAACGCTCGATCTGGCACTGGTGCTCGATGTCTCTGGTTCGATGAACGGGACGAAGATCACAGCCTTGCGCACCGCCGCGAATGACCTGGTCGATAATCTGGTCACGCCGACCAACCGGACGCGGATATCCATAATTCCGTATGGATCCGGCGTGAATGCGGGCCGGTTTGGTCAACCTGCTTTGGGACGCGCAGCGGGTTACGATCCGGAAGGCGATGGCCTCAATCGCATCTGCGTCACCGAGCGTCAGGGGGATAATGCTTTTACCGATGCGGCGCCAGAATCTGCGGATACCTATGTTGGTCCCCCAAGCAGTTTTACGGCAGGATGTCCGACCCTGCCGGTACTTCCGCTGACCCGGGACGCAACGCAACTCGAGAATCAGATCAATGCTCTAGCACCCGGTGGGCTCACAGCTGGTCATACTGGTGTTGCTTGGGGGTGGTATTCGATTTCGCCACGTTGGACGGACATTTGGCCAACAACGGCGACACCCTTGAATTATGGCAACCCGGACAACCTAAAAGCCTTGGTTTTGATGACGGATGGTGACTTCAATCTTGCATCCTCGTCTCTCAGCGCAGGGTTCGCCGCAACTTTGGCAGAGTCTCTTTGCACCGCGATGAAGGCGGAAGGGGTTGTAGTCTTCACGATCGCATTCGACGCACCGAGTACTGCGGAGGATCTCATGAGAAACTGCGCGACCTCGGAAACAGGTCACTATTTTGACGCGGTCGATGAAGCGGGTCTCGAAAGCGCCTTTGAAGAGATTGCCAGTAAATTCCAGGGTGTTGGATTAACGCGTTAGTCCAACACCTGCGCCGTTCGTGACGTCATGGTTTCCTGTCTCTTAATGCGCGAACTGGCATATAAATTGCTCGCCTGAGACGCGAAATCGGCAATTGTGTCGGTTTGAAGCGTCGGGGACAGAGCAATGTTCATACTCGGGACGAAAAATTGGGCCAAAGATACAGGCGGCAACGTGGTTATGTTGTTTGCGCTCTGTCTGGTGCCTGTATTGATGGTGGCTGCGTTTGCGGTTGATAATGCGCGCCAGATCACGACAGATCGCCACCTGCAGGCTGCGATTGATGCTGCGTCCTTGGCCGGGGCTCGCGCCATGGAAGATGCCAGCACGACGAATGCAGAGATTGAGACAATCGCGATGAAATCCTATCGCGCTAATCTCGATACGGCGCATGCGGACGCTGCCTGCGTCGAGGCCACGGTTACTATTGATCGCTTGGCGGGTACGGTGAAAGTCGAGTCAAATTGCGCGGTTCAAACCATGTTCGGCGAGAATATTTCGCCTGAAACCGTAAGTGTTTCGAGCGCGGCGACCGCGAAGGCCAATGTGACAAAACTTGATCTCGCATTGATGCTGGATGTGTCGGGGTCGATGTCCGGCCAGAAACTGACGGATCTCAAAACCGCGGCGAAAAACGCGGCCCGCACGCTGATCACACCGGCGACCGGGGATCGTGTTCGTGTATCATTTGTCAGTTACGCAACGTCTGTGAATGCTGGCGCTTATGGAAATGCCGCCCTTGGCCGCCTGGCGAGCGACGATTCTGATGGCGATGGCCTGGACAAGGTCTGTGTCTCTGAACGCACCGGTTCTGCAGCATGGGATGATGACGAGCCCGAAATCGGCAAGTGGGTTGGCGATGCTGCTGCTTCGTGTCCTGATTCAAGCTTGTTGCCGCTGACGAACAATTTGACCACGTTCGAAACCGAAATCGACAGTCTTTCTGCCGATGGCTGGACGGCTGGTCATCTCGGCATCGCCTGGTCATGGTATCTGATTTCTTCTGAATGGGCAGATATCTGGCCAACCGCATCCGCGCCTCTTTTAGAAACGGAACCCCAGACGGTAAAAGCCGTAATCCTGATGACGGATGGACAGTTTAACACGGCTTATGAGACCACGATGGGCAACAGCAATGAACAAGCCAAAAAGATGTGCGACGAAATGCGAGATGCAAACGTCCTCGTCTATGCGGTTGCATTCCAGGCGCCGAGCTCTGCCAAGAGCACGTTGGAAGATTGTGCCGGCGATGCCAGCCGTTTCTTCGACGCGGCCAATGGACAACAATTGCTCGATGCTTATGCAGCCATTGCCAGTCAACTGTCCGCTTTGACCTTGGTCGACTAATCGGCTAGCGCAAAGCACGATCGGGACTTGTCGAAGCCCCGGATTCGGCCTAGCTAGCGTCTATCAAATCCGTTCCGGGAGAGAATCGAACTCCCGATCGCCGAAGGCGCAACCGCCCCGGAAACGCTCAGGCAAAAGGACCGGTTCGGATTCAACACGCTGGAAAGAGGCGCATGGGCGACCATGGCAGCCTCGCCGAAGGAGCAAGTCGCGGGTCAAACCGGGGCGGAATCTCTCAGGCGCCAAGACAGCGGGGGCAGCACAGTTCCGCCGAGTGCGTGATCTGTCCTGCTTTGAAAGGCGCCGAGTTTGGCTGAAACTGAATCGCTAAAACGCACGCCGCTTTATGATGTGCATGTCGCGCATGGTGGCAAAATGGTGCCATTTGCAGGCTATGAGATGCCGGTCCAGTTTGAAGGCGTGAAGCCTGAGCATTTGTGGACTCGTGAACATGCTGGCTTGTTCGATGTTTCTCATATGGGCCCGTGTTTTTTGTTTTTGAAAGATGGGCTCGGCGAACCTGACGGGCATGCTAAGATTTCAGCGCTGATCGAACGTTTGGTCCCTAGCAATATTGCTATCTTGAAGCCTGGCCAGGGGCGACTGTCCGTATTGCTCAACGAGGCAGGCGGTATCTTGGATGATTTGATCATCACACGCATGCCCGGGGAAGGCCTGGAAGGCATGCTCTACATTGTCGTCAACGGCGCGGTGAAAGCACAAGATTGGGCATTGCTCGAAGAAAAGCTTGGCGCAGAAGCAGTGTTGCAGCGCGCCGATGAGCGCATGCTGATTGCGTTACAAGGTCCAGAAGCCGTCAATGTCATCGTTGAACACTTCCCGGAGGCCGCAGATCTCAGCTTTATGCGTTGCGCATACATTCAGAGGGATGGCGAGCGTTTCATGGTTTCCCGCTCTGGCTATACTGGCGAAGATGGGTTTGAGCTGCTGCTCCCCAGCAATGAAATAGGCCACGCAATCGTCGATGAGCTGTTGGCCGATGATCGGGTTAAGCCGATCGGTCTTGGCGCGCGCGACAGTTTGCGGCTGGAGGCGGGCCTCTGTCTCTATGGTCACGACATGGATGCGAACCGCGACCCCATCGAAGCCGATCTTGGCTGGGTGATCCAGAAATCCCGCCGTGAACGCGCGGATTTTCCAGGTGCAGAGCGCATCCTGAATGCGATTGCCAATGGGCCCGCCGAGAAGCGCGTTGGCATTCAGCCGCTTGAGCGCGCGCCAGCGCGGGAAGGAACCGAGATCGAAGTGGACGGTCAGACAATCGGCATTGTCACATCTGGCGGCTTCGGGCCGAGCGTCGATCGGCCTATCGCCATGGGCTACGTGCGCGCGGATCTCGCGGTTTCGGGCACAAAAGTGGATTTGATGGTGCGCGGCAAAGCGCGCCCGGCAGAGATTTGCGACCTGCCATTCGTTCAACCAAATTACAAACGCTGAGGGGTAAAAATGAGCACATACTTTACGGAAGACCATGAATGGATCGCGGTTGATGGCGACATCGGGACTGTCGGCATTACTAAATATGCCGCGGAACAGCTTGGCGATGTGGTCTTCGTTGAAGTCCCCGAAAGTGGCGCGAGTTTCGGCAAAGGCGATGATATGGCGGTTGTCGAGAGCGTCAAAGCGGCTTCCGACGTTTATGCGCCAATTGCTGGCGAAGTGACCGAAGGCAATGGCGAATTGGCCGACGCCCCTGAAATGGTCAATGAAGATCCTGAAGGCAAAGGCTGGTTCTGCAAACTAAAAGTGTCAGACACGAGTGAACTCGATGGCCTAATGGATGCCGCGGCCTATAAGGCCTTTTGCGAAGGCTTGTAAGCATATGCACCCGTCTTCGATCTTCAAAACTGACGATCAAGTTGCCCGAATGATTGTGCGCGAAAACCCGCTCGCGGTGCTCGCTGTAAACGGCGATGATGGCCCGGTCGTTGCGATTGTGCCATTGGTCTGGAGCGAAGACGGAACCAAACTGATCGGTCACGTCGCCCGTACCAATAGCTTTTGGCAACGCTCGCAAGGACGAACGCCGATGGTTTCGGCGGTGTTTCAAGCCGGAGACGGCTATGTCTCGGCATCCGCCTATCCGTCGAAAGCCGAGCACGGGCGGGTCGTACCGACCTGGAACTATATCGCCGCCGAGGTGCGCGGACGACTAACCTTTCAGACCCGCCCTGATCGCATTCTGGCCAGCGTTTCAGCGCTGTCTGACCATATGGAAGCGGCGCGGGCTGCGCCATGGTCCGTCGATGACGCACCAGGCTCCTATATCGACAAACTCGCGCGGGCTATCGTTGCCTTCGAGATCGATGTCACGGACGTCCGCGGCGTCCGCAAACTTAGTCAGAATAAAAGTCAATCAGATCAACGTGGTGTCGTTTCTGATTTGATGCAACAGAGCGCCAATTCCAAACACGTGGCGACCGAAATGAGCCTGGAGACTCAAGCATGAGATATTTGCCCCTGACCCCGGAAGACCGCACCGCTATGCTGAACACGATTGGCGCGGCGTCGGTCGACGACTTTTATCAAGACGTCCCTGCAAGCGCGCGCCTCTCAGGAATGATTGAAGGATTGCCAGATCACCAAGGCGAACTGGCTGTGGAACGCCACATGGCGCGCCTGGCGTCCAAGAACACGACGGCCAGTGACGGGCCCTTCTTTGTCGGCGCCGGGGCTTATAAACACCACGTTCCAGCCAGTGTGGATATGATCATTCAGCGTTCGGAGTTCCTGACGACGTACACACCGTATCAGCCGGAAATCGCTCAAGGCACATTACAGACCCTGTTCGAATTCCAGACCCAAGTGGCGGCAATGACCGCCATGGATGTTGCTAATGCCAGCATGTATGATGGCTCGACGGCCTGTGCTGAGGCGGCGGTCATGGCCTGCCGCGCGACGCGTCGCAAGAAAGTGGTCCTATCTGGCGGATTGCATCCGCATTATGCTGCCGCCACACGACTTCTGTGCGAAGCGCAAGGTATTGAAGTTGTTGAGCTCGAGCCGGCAATTGACGCTGAGCTGGAGCTGGCCAACCATATCGATGAGGCGACCGCTTGCGTGATCGGTCAATCACCGAACGTCTTTGGGACGGTGACGGATCTCAGCCCCGTCGCCGACGCTGCGCATGCTCAGAAAGCGCTGCTGGTCAGTGTATTCACGGAAGCCGTTTCGCTGGGCCTTGTGACTCCTCCGGGTGAGATGGGTGCAGATATCGCCGTCGGTGAAGGTCAATCCATCGGCAATCCGCTGACATTTGGCGGGCCATATGTCGGCCTATTCGCTTGTACGCAGAAACTCGTGCGGCAAATGCCGGGACGCCTTTGCGGCGAGACGGTGGATGTCGAAGGCAATCGCGGCTTCGTTCTGACGCTTTCAACGCGCGAACAACACATTCGCAGAGACAAAGCCACGTCAAATATCTGTACGAATTCCGGGCTTTGCGCGCTGGCCTTTACGGCGCACATGACCTTGCTGGGCGGCAAAGGGTTCGAGCAGCTGGCGCAGCTCAATCACGAGGCGGCATGCGATCTTGCTGACGCCCTGGCGACGGTTCCGGGCGTTGAAATATTGACCCCTCGTTTCTTCAACGAATTTGCCTTTGAAACGCCGGTCGACGCGGAAGCGGTGTTGGCCATGCTCGACGAACGCGGTGTCCTGGGAGGCGTTCGCGCGAGTCGATTACTGCCGGATGGAAGCATGGGAAATGTGATCATAGCGACGGCGACTGAGTGCACGACGCAGGATGATATCGCGGCCTATGCTGCCGCGCTTAAGGAGGTGATCTGATGGGTATGCAAACGATCGGGCGCCCCACGTCGCCGCGCGCGACTGACGGGACCGTTGCCAAAACGGTTTCAGGTTCCAAGGGCTTGGCGCAGCACGAGGATTTGATCTTTGAAATTGGCGACGCTGACAAGACGGGTGTTGATCTCCCAAAACGGCAGGGCCGACAGAACCGCTTGGGCGGCGTGACGCGCAAACAGGCAACTGGATTGCCGGGGCTGTCAGAGCCAGAAGCCGTGCGCCACTATATGCGTCTCAGCCAACGCAATTACGCAATTGATCTTGGTCTATTTCCTTTGGGGTCGTGCACAATGAAGCACAATCCCAGGCTGAACGAGAAAGCCGCGCGCATGCCAGGCTTTGCGGATGTTCATCCCTTGCAACCGCAACGTACGGTGCAAGGGGCATTGGAATTGATTGATGAGTTGGCTACCTGGTTGAAAAAGCTGACAGGCATGCCAGCTGTGGCAATGAGTCCAAAAGCTGGTGCGCATGGGGAGTTGTGCGGCATGCTGGCCATCCGCCAGGCCTTAATCGCACGGGGTGAGGGAGACACACGGAAACGTGTCCTGGTGCCCGCTTCGGCACATGGGACCAATCCGGCAACCGCGATCCAATGCGGCTTCATTGTCGATGAAATCAAGGCTGATGGGCGCGGACGCGTCGATATGATGGATTTAAAGTCCAAGCTCGAGATAACAGATGACATTGCGGGTATCATGCTGACCAATCCCAATACGTGTGGTCTGTTTGAGACGGATATCAAAGAGATCGCTGATCTCATCCATGACGCAGGCGGCTATTTCTATTGTGATGGAGCAAATTTCAATGCGATTGTTGGACGTGTGCGTCCAGGCGATCTTGGCGTTGATGCAATGCACATCAATCTGCACAAAACCTTCTCGACTCCGCATGGCGGCGGCGGACCTGGGTCTGGTCCGACTGTATTATCTGAAGCGCTCGCGCCGTTCGCGCCCGTTCCATTTGTCGTCAAAGATGAAGACGGCTTTCACCTCGTGGAGGACTCCGAGGGGCAGGGCAGCGAAGCGTTTGGCCGGATGGTCGCCTTCCACGGTCAAATGGGTATGTTCGTTCGGGCGCTGACTTATATGCTAAGTCACGGCGCAGACGGCCTGAAACAAGTCGCAGAGGACGCTGTCCTGAATGCCAATTACGTCCAGGCGCGTTTAAAGCACATCATGACCCCCGCTTTCGACGGCTATTGCATGCATGAAGCCCTGTTCTCGGACGCCTTCACTGCGGACGGAATCGATACGATCGATATTGCCAAAGCGCTGATCGACGAAGGCTATCATCCAATGACCATGTATTTCCCGCTGGTGGTGCATGGTGCCATGTTGATCGAACCGACGGAGACAGAGAGCAAGCAGGAGCTTGATCGTTTCTGCGATGCATTGGCGGGCGTCGCGGAACGTGCTGCGCAAGGCGATGAGGCACTGAAAGGCGCGCCATACCTCGCGCCTATGAAACGGCTAGATGAAACGCGTGCCGCGCGTAAGCCGGTCTTGAAGTGGACACCACCATCACCCGAAGCCATCGCAGCAGAATAGTTGTACAGCTAGTTTGAGGGTGCAAAGGGCGAATCCGATCGCTGGAGCATCCGCGAGCGGATTCGCCCGAACCAGATAATGCTCGGACGTTCGAACACGTAATACGTGATCCCTGCAACCGTGAGTGTGGCCAGGGTGGCAGTGATGAGATAAGCGCCAACGACCCAAACCTGATCCGCGTCGAACGGCCGATAGATCAACCTGTTCACAACAGAGATGACCGGCACATGGCAAAGATAGATGGAATAGCTCCAATTGCCGAGCGGTACGAGCGGATTGGGCATTCGCTTTCGGGCGCCTTCGCGCAACTCCCAGGCGACCAATCCGTAAACCAGGAAAGTTGAGGGGATCCCAAACAACACGGTCCGCCGCCAAGCGAAGAAGGCATTGGTCAACGCGTCGAACTCGAACATCGAGAACAGTGCTGATGCCGAATCCGAGTGCAGTTCCAGGTAAGTTGCGACCCAGCCAATCACGCCAATTGCGATGCTGATTCGCGCGAAGCGACGAACCTTGCTTTTGATGAGAAAAGCGACCAAGGCGCCTGCAATGAATTGCAGGGTCATCGGATAGAAGACGAGCTTGCTGATACTGTCGGCAAATTCTGCGGTAAAACCGAGGCCTGCGCCCAATGTCACTAACGCTCCCCAAATCAAAACACCCAATAGCCTTCTCGACGCCGGCAAGATCAGGATGAGGAGCGCAAAGGCGGCGTAGAAATACATTTCATGGACCAGCGTCCACCCGACGCCGAGCACCGGGTGATGCGCTTGCGGCAAGAGCAAGAAGGACTCAATCACATGCGTCGGCCCCACCATGTCGTGCTCGATCATGCGCTCGGGCTGCCAGGGCGTCCCGTACGCAACCCAGAGCATGAATGAGGTAGCGCCAGCAAATAGCCACCACAAAGGATAAATTCTAGCTATTCGTGCGGCTAAAAAGTCGACCGCGCCCCGCCAGCCGATCTGAACGTCCGACGCCACCCAGACAATCACGAACCCGGAAATCACAAAGAATAGATCAACGCCATGTGCACCATTCACCCAAAAGTCCGTGAGCTTTTCGAACCGCCCCGAATGCGCTCCCTCCATCGCAAACAAGTGGCACAGGAAGACCATAATCGCGGCGACGGCTCGCAATGACTGGATCGAATTGAGCTTTCCCATTCCACGCCTTCACCAAAGAAGTCGCAGCTATTCAGGGTTTGAAATACAGGTTCAATAAGACCTCAAAAGATCGAGACGCCCGGACTATGAAACGCCAATTTTGTCTAGGCCATAGGCGATTTTCTGGCATTTGGGGGCGGCGTTGAAGTCTTCGCACGGCCAAACCAATTGTCACGTGTGCGGCGCGTAATGGTCTGAATTGGACGTTCGAACAAACTGTAAGACAGTGCGGAAACCAGAATCGCAGTCCCCGCCGACAGGCCCAGGAAAACCAAATTATCCAGAAGTCCTGGATCGCTAAATCGTGGATAAAACAGACGGGCAACCGCGCTGATGACCAAGAGGTGACAGAGGTAAAGCGAGTAACTCCAGTCGCCGAGACGAACGAGCGATTGTGGAATGAACGCGGAGAGTTGGGTTTTTTGTTCGAACGAAACCAAAGCATAGACCAACAGCGCGAAAGCCGGGCCATAAAGCAGTGTGCGTTGTGTCGGGGCTGAATAGAGCGCAGCCGAAAAATCCACGGAGATGATCGCAAAGACCAGCCATATGAGTCCAATGATTAGCGCCGCCCATCGAAACGCGCCATCCTTGGCCTTTAACAGCCAAGCAGCGGCGGCGCCCATAAGAAATTCGAGCGTCATTGGGAAAAGCAGAAGCGCAACCAATGAGTCGGCGTAGAACCCCGTCAATTGCGCTGAAATCGATGCAACGATGATCATGGCCCAGACCACAAAGGCTGGCATGCGATACGCGCGAGGTAGCAATAGAAGCGCCGCAAACACCACGTAAAAGTACATCTCGTGGATCAGGGTCCACCCGACCTGCAGGACCGGCAACGCTTTGTGTGGGATAAGTAACATGGAATTGATCCAATGATGCCAACCAGAAACTCCCAATTGATCTATAGCTTCCGCATCCCAGGGCACATTGTAGCTTATGAACAAGTAGACCGACATCGCAGCCGCAAACAGCCACCAGACAGGATAGATGCGCAGGATCCGGGAGAACATGAATTTGCCCGCATTCTTGACTCCTGCATCGAGATCGCCAGCAATCCAAACCATTACGAAGCCAGATATGACGAAGAACAGATCGACGCCGCTCACACCGACCAAGGCCATCTCTGACAAGATTGGGGTACTACCAGTGTGTTTGTTCTCAACACCGTATAAATGCGAGACCATAACTGCCAGCGCCGCCAGCGCGCGCAGGGCTTGAATGGACTTGAGTTGCTGCAATCCGGGTCCACCAGTGTGTTCTACACGAAACTTCGCAATGAAATTCACGTCATTTCAACCGAAATTGTGTAGGCAAAACCGTTCAACCTTGCCAGAGTCATTTTTCAGTCAAATTTTGTTGGAACGTTGCGTTCGAGAACCATATTAGAAACCATGCCTGACGGATCATCTCCTTTTGACAAAGACTCGCTCAAACAGAGCGCAGCGACGGCACCTCTCGGTGTTGTTGGCGCCAGCGTGCGGACGTTGGTGCGCCAGGCATTCGCGCTTTTGGGTCTGTTGTTGATTGCGATTGCTATCCCGATCGCGTTTGTAACCCCGTTATTGCCGATCGGACTGCCAATTGCGATTCTCGGCGTCGTCCTGCTAGGCCGGAACTCTCTTTGGGGACGGCGCTGGATGGAAGGCGTCCTCGAACGCCATCCGCGGGTCGAACGGTTCGCTCCGAATTGGATGATGAAAGCCGTGTTCGGACGCGAAAAGCGCACCCCAAAAAAATAAAAGGCCCGCTCGCGTAAGGAGCAGGCTCTTTAAAAACCCAAAATTCTCTTCGCGACCCTAGTTTAAACGCTGGTCGATTTCACCGAGAGCCTTGTCAAAAAGCGGGTCTGCTTCACCCGAATCTGACAGGATAGACCGTGCCGCTTCTGTCGCCGCATCCGCGGCCACGCGTCGGACTTCGGCTGCTGCATCGGCTTCAGCACGCGCGATACGGGCTTCCGCTTGCGCCTCGCGCCGAGCAACCTTGGCTTTCAAGTCCGCTTTGGCCTGTTTCATCATAGTGTCGGCATCTGCTTTCGCGCGCGCGATAATGTCATCCGCAGCCGCATCGGCCTCTTTGGCTTTCTTCTTCGCGTCTGCCATCAGTTTCGCAGCTTCTTCACGCAATGTACGGGCTTCGTCGATCTGGCTCTGAATGCCTTCAGCGCGGGCATCCAGCATAGAGAAAATGGTTTTGAACCCACCGACAAAGGCAACAATCATCAAGAAGATGATGAGGGCCGCAAACGCGGTCGCCGTAGTCGGGTCGGCATACCAGGCGACTTTTTCGTCCGCGGCATGCGCTGCAGGTGTCGCAGCAAGGGCAGCAAGCAGAATAGCGTAACGCATCAATCTATCCTTCCCCAAGCGCCGTCTTCACGGCGGCTGTAACTTTGGCCTTGGTGGTTTTGCTACCAAACTTGCCGATCACGCTGTTTGCAGCGTCGCTGGCTATGGTCTCGACATTCTGCATGGCATCGGCACGCAGCGCAGAGATACGCGTTTCCGCTTCTGCCAGCTTCTTGTCGACTTCGGCGTCGACCTTGGCGGTCTCTGTCGCAATCTCTTTGTCGATCTTGGCACGTGCCTTGTCCGCGGTTTCGCGAGCCTTGGCGTGAGCCTTGGCGATCGATACGTCGACGGCCTTTTGCGCGTCAAGAGCTTCATCATTCAACCGAGCGGCCTCATCGAGGTCGCTGGCAATCGTGCTCTCGCGGCGTTCAAGCGTATTGCCGATGCGCGGCAGAATGAACCGAGAGAGCACAATGTATAGGGTCCCGAACAGCACCACCAACCAGAAGATCTGGGAGGGGAAATGCCAAGGATCAAATGGCGGGAAGGCCGCTTTCTCAGCGTCCTTCGCAGCCTCTGCAGCGATCAAAATCGGATACATAGCCTATCAGGTCCCTAAAGGATTCGAGGTTTGAGTGTTGTGGCTTAGACCACGAACAAGATCAGGATCGAAACCAGGAAGGCCAGAATGCCGAGCGCTTCTGACAGCGCCATACCGATGAACAGGTTACCGGTCTGCTGTGGAGCAGCCGATGGGTTACGCATTGCGGCATCCAGGAATGAGCCGAAGATGTTACCCACACCAATCGCAGCACCGATCATGCCGAGAGTCGCGAGGCCAGCACCGACGTACTTAAGACCGAGAGTGATATCGCCTTCCATGAGAATCTCCTTTGGGAAGTCTTTCGTTCGATTTGCGCCCCGTGAAGCGTGTTCGAAGGGGCACGTCAAGTTGAAACAGCACGGCTAAATAGCCGCAGTGAAAACAGCTCCTTAGTGCGACGGGTGTAAGGCGTCGTTCAGGTAAACGCAGGTCAGGATCGCAAACACGTAGGCTTGCAGACCTGCAACAAGGAATTCGAGAGCGTTGAGCGCAACACCCATGCCAAAGGCGAGCGGCGCTACCAGCAGGCCAATTCCGCCTGCTGTGATGCCCGTAACGGCAAATCCTGCGAACAGTTTCAGCAGAATGTGGCCGGCCAGCATGTTTGCGAACAAACGCAGCGCCAGGGTCAGAGGTCGAGCAATGAATGAAATGATCTCAATCGGGATCAGGATTGCATAAATGACGAGCTTTCCCAGAATATGCATATCGCCGAGCGAAGGGGCGAACAGGCCGAAAAATTTCAAGCCATTCTTCCACAAGCCGAATACGATCACGATACTGATGACCAGGAGCGCGAGCAGACCCGTCACGATCAAGTGGCTGGTCGTTGTAAACGCATAGGGCGACATGCCAATCACGTTCGCGAACAAAATGAAGAAGAACAGCGTGAACACGAATGGGAAGAAGCGTAAGCCTTCCTCACCCGCTGTGCCGCGGATCATGTCAGCGACGAAACCATAGCCAATCTCGCCCATGGATTGCAGGCGGTTTGGCACGATCTTTCCGCGTGATGCCGCATAACCGAAGAACACAATGCACAGGACAACGCCCAGAAGCATAAAACCTGCCGCATTGGTGAAAGAGATATCGTAACCGAAGACCGGTGGTAGTTCGAACCATTTCTGGACCTCGAACTGTTTCATAGGGTCGGCGGCGCCGTAGAAAAAGAGATTCATAATCGCGTCTATTCTTCAGGGTTAGAGCCTGTTTTGTCGGGGCTCATGGCCGGATTAGTCGCATCCGTCAACTGTTTGTAAGCGCGAATAACACCCAGAATCCCAGCGCCCAGACCGAAGCCCATCATTACCAGCAGGCCCCAGGGCTCCGTTCCGAAGAAACGATCAATGCCCAAACCGATCATAATCCCAACAAATACGGCGGCCCCGAACTCTGCGCCGTAGCGCAACGCCATAGCGCCAGCGGACACACCCGCCGATGCATCTTGCTGGCGTTGCTTCTTTTCGAGTTGCTCCTGCGCGCTTTTGGCGCGGGCAATTCGCTCTGCCAAATCGTCATTTTCGGGCGTGTTCATAGCGAGTCGTTTGCTGTTTACTCTGCGGCAACAAGCTCTTCAGCAGTGTCCAAGTCAACTGAAACCAGCTTCGAGACGCCTTTTTCACGCATCGTCACACCGAACAGACGATCCATTCGGCTCATTGTAACCGGATTGTGAGTGATCACGATAAAGCGCGTGTCGGTGCGCTGGCGCATTTCGTCCAGCATCCGGCAGAAACGATCAACATTCGCATCGTCGAGTGGCGCATCAACCTCATCGAGCACACAAATCGGAGATGGGCGCGAAAGGAAGACCGCAAAGATCAGCGCGGTCGCCGTTAAGGCCTGTTCGCCGCCTGACATCAGGGATAGCGTGCCCAGGCGCTTGCCGGGTGGCTGCGCAAAGATTTCAAGACCCGCCGCCAGCGGATCATCCGCATCGACCAGACGCAGCTCAGCTTCGCCGCCGCGGAACAGGGCGGTGAACAGGGCTTTGAAGTGCTCGTTCACCTGGTCAAATGCGCCCAGCAGCCGTGTGCGTCCCTCATCGTTGAGCGCCGCGACGCCTTCACGGAGTTTCGCAATCGCCGCCGTCAGATCCGCTTTTTCTTCGGCCTGCAGCCCGAGACGTGACGAGATCTCCTCCACCTCAGCTTCGGCTTCCATGTTCACGCCGCCAAGATTTTGTCGATCACGACGCAAGAAATCGAGCTGACGGTCCGCCTCTTTAACGTCCAGCGCATCCATTTCCTCTTCTTCGAGGCCGGCTTTGGCGATCGCCAAGAGGCCTTCAGGTGCGCGCTGAAACTGCGTTTGCGCGATTTCTGATGCTTCTCCCAGTCGTTCTGTCGCGTTCTCCAGCTTCGCATTGGCAATGGCCAGTGTCTCACGAGCGCTCATCGCGAGATTATTGGTCGAGCGCGCGGCCTCTTCGACTTCACGAATCTCGGTTTCGCGGGCAGCGAGCGTGTCGGCTGCTTCCTGGCGTTCGGCCTCAAGCCCTTCGACACGGGCAGCGAGCGTGTCGAGCTGTGTCTGAAGGGCCTCTGGACGCGCCCGCGCATGACCGGCTTCACTTGCGGCTTCCGCGCGCCGCTTCACCAGGGATTCGACCCGCGCGACTGAAGCGTTGAGGCGCCCATCCCAGCGGTTCACATCCGCTTCCAGAGCGGTTCGACGGGCCATGGCCTGTTGCCGGTTGCGCGTGAGGTCCGTGAGACGCCCACGGCATTCTGTTTCGCGTTCGCGGGCTGCGGACAGGCGTTGGCGGGAGTCCGTAACAGCTTGCTCCAGCTGGACCAGAACTTCCGTATTTTCAGGCTTCGCGGCGGTTTGATAAGCTTCCACAGCGATGGCGAGATCAGATTCGACTCGCGCCAGGCTTTCTTTTGCAGCATCGGCTTTCAAGCTCGCCCGATCAGCTTGTTGTTTGGCGCTGGCCAGGTTGCGTCTGGAGGTTTCGAGGCGCTGTGCAGCCTCCTGGACATTGCTGCGGAACCGTTTCAGGTCTTCCTCGGCGCCGATGCGGGCGCCGCGCGCCGTGGCGTATTGCGCCTGTAACTCTGAGACTTCCTGGCGTTGCGGGCCAAGGGCGGCTTGTGCGGCTTCGAGACGGGCTTGCTGTTCCAGTCTTTCCGCAGCTGCAACAGGGGCGGCAGGTGTGCGGGTGAAACCGTCCCAGCGCCACAGATGACCATCCAGTGTCACCAAACGCTGTCCGGGCAATAACTCGCCTGCCAGCTCTTCACCTTCTGAACGCGAAACCACACCACATTGCGAAAGACGAGCCGCGAGTTCGCCTGGAGCCTCGACAAAATCAGTCAAAGGCTTGGCATAACCCGGAAGCGCTTGCGTCTTGACCGCGCTGCCGCCCCAATAAATCGATGCGGATTTATCAGTCGGCGCTTGTAGATCATCGCCAAGCGCGGCGGCGACGGCCTTTTCGTAACCGTCTCGTGTCCGCATCTGTTCGACCACAGGCGGGCTTTGATTGGTTTCCGCTTTGCGAAGCAAACGCGTGAGACCGGCAATTTCCGTTTCCAGCGTCCGCAGCGCATCCTGTGCTTCGTCGGCTGGCGTTTTGGCAGCGAGCTCGCCTTCTTGCTTATCGAGTACAGCTTGTTCAGCCGCCTCGAGGGCGTCTTGCGCCGCTTTCAAAGCGGTTTCCGCTTCAGTTTCTGCATCTCGCGCCATGTCCAGTTCGCTGGTCAGCGCGGATGTGTCTGGTAATTCTGCGACAGCGGCGCGCAGATGCTGAACCTCTTGCTCGAGGCTCTCCATGCGGCGCTTGTGAGCATTGGCATTCGCCTCAAGGGCTTGAATTTCAGCGCGTTTCTGAGCGAAGGCTTCGCTTTTTGCATCTGCATCATTCTGCGCCGCTTCGAGCGCAGTCTTGGCTTCGGCGAGCACGCGTTCTGCGTCAGCCTCTTTTTCTTTATTGGTCGTATCGTTCTCGACCGGCAATGCTGCAAGCGACTCTTTCGCGTCCGCCAGCGTCCGCTCAGCTTCTTCTTTCTGGGCTTGCTCGCGTTGGATGTCCGCGGCCAGCCGCTCAGCTTCGCGCTCGAGGCCAGCGAGCAGATCAGCGGCGTTCTTTCGCTCTGTTTCTACGCGGGCGAGTTCGATTCTGGCCTGACCCAGCTTGCCAGACGCGGTCGCTTCCGCAGTCCGTAGCGGGCCGATGCCTTCGCTGGCTTCCAGGCGCTTGGTTTCAGCGACGGCGGCTTCACGCGTCAGGCGCTCCACTTCTGTTTTGGCCCGGGCCAGCGAGACCGCGGCGGTTTCCTGGTCTTCCTTCGCCGTGTGCCACTTCAGATGCGCCAGAAAAGCTTCCAGCGCTGAAATCTTCTCACTGAGCTCTTTATATTTGCGTGCTTTGCGGGCCTGACGCTTCAAGCTCTCGAGCTGGCGCTCAACTTCTGCGGAGACTTCGGTCAGCCGTTCCAGATTCGTTTCGGCACCGCGCAGTTTCAGCTCTGCCTCGTGGCGCCGCGTGTTGAGACCAGAAATCCCGGCTGCTTCTTCGAGAATGCGGCGTCGGTTTTGCGGTTTGGAGCCAATCAATTCGCTAATTTGGCCTTGGCGGACCAGAGACGGAGAGTTCGCGCCCGTCGATGCGTCTGCGAACAGAAGCTTGATGTCCTTGCCGCGAACCGTGCGACCGTTCAGCTTATAGCTCGAGCCAGCCCCTCGTTTGAGACGTCGCATGACTTCCAGCGTGTCCGAGCTGTTAAACTCAGGCGGCGCGGTGCGAGCACTATTGTCGAGCACCAGGGTCACTTCGGCGAGTTCACGGGCCGGACGACCGGCTGCGCCGGAGAAAATCAGGTCATCCATCTCACCGCCACGCATCGCCTTGGCGGAATTTGCCCCCATGGCCCAGCGCATCGCTTCCAGCAAATTGGATTTGCCGCACCCATTTGGCCCGACAATGCCGGTCAATCCAGGTCGGATGGGAACGGCTTCTGGGTCAACAAATGACTTAAAGCCAGCGATGCGTAATTCGGTTAACTGCATGCAGCCCCCTCAAGCCCTATCCGTCCGCCGGTCCACCGAGCGCTTCGTCCAAGGCTGCGGTAAACGTGGCGGTTGAAATTCGGACATTATTATCGAGCAATTCACCATTCAAAAAGAAAGTCGGCGTGGCGTTGACGCCCTTGCTCTGCGCCGCTGCGATGGATGCTCGGATCGCATCACGGCTTTCTTGATTGGCCAGACAGGCCTCAAACTCAGTCTCTGTTGCGATGCCATGATTGGCACCGACCTGTTGCAAGGCTTCAACGACGGGTCCGCCTTGTCGGGCGAGGGTCAGAATGGCGTCCTGGCGCATGAACAGTTCATCGAGGAGAGCGTAATAATTCTCGCCTTCAGTACAGCGCGCCAAGGTGAATCCAGCTACAGCGATGTTTGCCGGGGCAGTCGGGAATTCACGGAACACCAGACGCACCTTGCCCGTGTCGATATAGTCAGACTTGACCGTCGGCATGATGCGAGCATGGAAATCAAGACAGGCTGGGCAAGTCCAGCTGGCATATTCGATCAGCGTTACTGGCGCGTCGGGATCGCCAAAAATAATGTCTTGAAGAACGACGTCATCGCTCCCGGATGATCCGGAATCGCTGCTCGGCGTGCTGCTCTCAGAGCCGGAGCCACAAGCAGTCAACGCCAAAGCAGCGAGGGCGCCTACTGCGCCACGACGGGTGAATCGAAGCATTCTCATAACCTTTCCTTAACAGTCTGAGTCGGATTGGTTGCCAAGAAGTTAACGCCGTTGCGGCGTCGAAATGACCTTTAATCGACGGTCGTTTCGGTCTCTGCTGGCAAATTCAGTTTGGAATCAAGCAAGGCTTTCATGCCGTCCGCGGAGCGCCAATCATAGCCTTGCAGTTTTTCGCCATTGAGAAAGACGGTGGGCGTGGAGTTCACCCCTTGGCTGTCGCCTTTCATCACGGATTCGCTGATCGCATAGGTGATATCCTGATTGCTGAGACAAGCATCGAAACCCTCTCCTGTGATGCCGTAGCTGGAGGCGAGTGTCCTGAGCGCGCCGGCAATGTCCCCGCCAGAGCGTAATAGGTTCAAGATATTGGATTGGGCAGCGAACAAATCGTCGATGACATCATAATACCGGTCCTCGCCGGCGCATCTTGCGATCGCGAATCCCGCCACAGAAACATTAGCGGGTGCGGTCGGAAATTCGCGGAACACAAATTTCACGTGACCGGCTTCGATATAATCCGATTTCAACATCGGGATGACGTCCGAGTGGAATTGCAGGCAGGCGGGGCAGGTCCAGCTGGCATATTCGACCATGGTGATCGGAGCATTATCGGCGCCCAGGGCGATGTCCGTCAAAGCGATCTCCCCTGACCCCGACGTCTGCGCATTGCTCGAATCGGCTGCCCCACACGCGGTCACTGCAATAGCGGAAACAGCGATTAGCGCCGCGCGACGGGAAAATCGAAACATGGAAGGACCTTTCAGGGTTCAGAACGGGAGCGTGTGGGGACGCGCGTCAGGTTTATCGTCTTCAGGTTCTGCCGTTAGCACGGCTTCACCCAGAGCCACCAGAGCGGCCCGCAGTTTTTCATCATCAATACTCTGTGCGCTGGCCAATAAAGCGTCACGCTGTTCGGGTGTGAGTGGAATTTGTTTTTGCGCTGATCGTGTCGGTGTTGGCCCAAAATGTCCCTGCAGAAGTTTGATCGCCGTGATATCGCCGCCGGCCGCCACAGAGACACGCTGACGAATGATCTCGCTTTGATGCTGAACCAGGCCGGCCGCCGCCGGAATAACGGTGAGCGTCAAGCGACGCCCACCTTTGGCAGGTGTTAGCTTTTCCGGACGACATAAGCGCGCCAACTGTTCGCCAACAATTTCTCTCCATTGGACTTTCAGGCGGCTCAGTGTTGGCGCTTTGGTCGGCATTTTCTTGCGTGCCAAGCGCATTGCGGCTTTGCCAATTGTGCCTGGGCCAGGATGCACTGGCTTGGCTTTGGCATAGCGGAGTTTGACGCGCGCGCGGGCTTCTTCCAAAGGATCGAGGCTTGATCGTTTAATCATTCACCTCACTTTGCCCGGCATGGACATGGATGAAAAGTTACACTTTGCAGACTTTGCTGACCAATTGCTCGATTGGTATGCGGTTTCAGCGCGCGACTTGCCTTGGCGCGTCGGACCAGGAGATCGGTCGCAAGGTGTTCGCCCCGATCCATACCGGGTTTGGATGGCTGAAATCATGTTGCAGCAAACCACGGTGCCGCATGCGACGCGTTACTTCCAAGCCTTCACCCATCGTTGGCCGACGGTTGAGGCTCTGGCGGCAGCAGAGGATGCAGACGTCATGGGCGCGTGGGCCGGCCTCGGTTATTACGCGCGCGCCCGCAACTTGTTAAAGTGCGCGCGAGAGATCTCGCAAAATGGGCAGTGGCCGGACACCGTCGAGGGGCTGCGCGCATTGCCAGGGATCGGACCTTATACCGCCGGGGCTATCGCTGCGCTCGCCTTTGGCCGCCGGGCCGCCGCGGTTGATGGCAATGTCGATCGCGTTTTCGCCAGACTACTGGCGTTGAAAGGCGCATGGAAGACCGAAAAGGTTTATCTGAAATCCGTCGTCGAGGATTTGGTGCCCGATAACCATCCTGCCGAGTTTGCTGAGGGTCTAATGGACCTCGGCGCAACCATCTGCACGCCAAAATCACCAAACTGCCTGATCTGCCCCGTGCGGTCATTTTGCAGGGCGCAGGCAGAAGGGGCGCCAGAACGATATCCGATTAAACCAAAGAAGACACCGAAACCCCATCGCCTTGGACATGTCTATGTATTGCAGGGTGGCGATCGAACGGTCCTCACAGAGACGCGTCCAGAGCGCGGGCTTCTGGGTGGCATGATGGGGTTGCCGACGTCTGATTGGGCGGACTCTCTGTCTGAGCCCAATTTTCCGGTGCCCGCGGACTGGCGAGAGATTGGACAAGTCCGTCACGTCTTTACCCATTTCGCACTGACCCTGAATGTTTGGCAGGCGCAGCTTGACGATTGTGATGCGAAGACATCGCTTGCGATTGCGGTCGACCATTTGCCTAGCGTGTTCGCCAAGGCTTTGAAGCTGGCGCTTTAGGCTTGCTCCGACGTGAGGACTATGCCGGGGGGCTGGAAGGTCTAAGACTTCATAACAAGAGACAGGATTGGATGGATTAAGATGGACCTGAAACTGAGTGGCAAGAATTGCGTCATCCTGGGCGGGACGCGTGGGATTGGTCGCGCAATTGCGGATACGTTGGCCGATGAAGGTGCGAACGTCGCGATCTGTGCCCGCAACGCTGATCAGGTTGCAGCAGCTGTTGCAGAACTGGAAGCCAAGGGCGTGAGGGCCACCGGCGGATCTGTCGATGTTACCCAGGGCGAGCTTTTGCAGGCCTGGATCAAGCGTGCAGCAGAAGAGCTGGGCGGTATTGATATTCTCGTATCGAATGCCGGAGCGATGGCGCAAGGCAATGATCCGGCTTCCTGGAAACAGAATTTCGAACTCGACGTGCTCGGCGCGGTCAATGCGTTTGAGGCTGCAGAACCATTCCTTGGCACTGCGGCAGACGAGAAAGGCGATGCTGCTTTTGTCATTATCGCATCGATTTCCGCTGCGGTGGCGGACAATGCGGGATCTTATGGTCCGATCAAAGCGACTTTGATTCATATGGCCAAGGGATTGGCGCGCCAGCATGCAAAACGTGGCATTCGCACCAATGTTGTGTCACCCGGTATGGTCTATTTCGAAGGCGGTATCTGGCATCAGGTCGAACAGAATATGCCAGACTTTTTCAAACAGGCGATTTCGCGAAATCCAACAGGTCGATGCGCGACGCCGCAAGAAATTGCGGACGCAGCGGTTTTCCTCGCCAGCCCACGTTCGTCCTATACGACAGGATCAAACCTGATTGTTGACGGCACCGTTTCGAACCGAGTGAATTTCTAGTTCGGGCCATCAACGTGATCGCCGAGCGAACATATTTCGCTGTGAGTGTGCTCCGAAAATTTCCGATAATCTGGCGCGAAGGCCGCGATTGTGTCGGAGGCTGAACCGGTCGAGGAGGATGTGCGCCCTCCACACGTTATCTGACCGCGCACAACCTGTGGATTTCTTATCAAGAGTTCTTGATTTGTTCTCGATCTCGTGCTGCTTGTGTCTGCATGCGAACAGGTCAAAAGCTGAACTCAAATGGCCAGGTGGGGCGGGCCGCGGTGTCGGAAGTTGGAGAACGCTTCCAGCATCGCGGTCGCGGCGCAGTGTCAAATCATACCGGCCGGTTTGAGCGAGAGACACGCCAAGCGCTGGATGATGGTTGGGGCACAATCGAAGAAGAGGCGCCGCGGTTGACCACCACGCTGACCAAAGAGACGCCGCGGACAATCATTACCTTTAATAAGTCGCCTGACATTCATTTTGACCGATCGATCAATCCGTATCGCGGGTGCGAGCATGGGTGTGTCTACTGTTTTGCACGGCCGACGCATGCCTATCATGGGCTCTCGGCGGGTTTGGATTTTGAAAGTAAGTTGTTCTACAAGCCAGATGGCCCGGACTTGCTGCTCAAGGAATTGTCGCGACCGGGATATGTGCCCCGGCCGATCGCGCTTGGCGTCAATACGGATGCGTATCAGCCGGTAGAGAAAGAGCAGAATCTGACGCGCCAATTCCTGCAAATTCTCAGCGATCACAATCATCCGGTGTCGCTATTGACCAAGTCCGCCTTGATCCAGCGTGACATTGATCTGATTGCGCCCATGGCGGCAAAGAAATTATGCCGGGTCGGTATTTCCATCACCACGCAAGACATGAAATTGGCGCGGGCAATGGAACCGCGGGCCGCCGCCCCTTATAAGCGCTTTCAGACCGTCAAAGCGCTCAGCCAGGCGGGTATTCCCGTCACCATTATGGCGGCGCCGATCATTCCGGCGTTGAATGAACCTGAATTGGAGTCCCTTCTCGAGACCGGGAAAGAGAATGGCGCGATCGGCGCCGGCTATGTCATGTTGCGCTTGCCGCATGAATTGAAAGACATCTTCCACGAATGGCTGGCGCAGCATTACCCAGATCGCGCGGCACGCACCATCAACCTGATGCGCGAGATGCGTGGCGGTCGCGATTATGATGCCGATTGGTTCAAGCGCGGCGCCGGGCAAGGTCCGCGCGCGAAACTGATCGGTCAGCGCTTCGCACGACTTGTTCGACGTTTGGGATTGCAACCTCAGCGGACGCCTTTGCGTACGGACTTGTTCCAGCCGCCCGTCTTGAAAGGCGATCAATATCGCATGGACCTCTAGATCATTCTGCAGCGAGCGCGGCCAATTTGTCAGCATTGGCTTTTTGCTGCGCGCGGGTGAGCTTATAATTGCGCAGAATAAGGGCAGCCAGCGCATAGGAAACGACGGGCACGCCGACAAAAACAAACATCAATCCACGCACGACTTCTGGACTGTTCTCGCCAGACGGGTTGAACCCAACCCACGCGCCAAGCAGAATGTAGGGAATGCCAATCGCAAAGCTAGCACCGGTTTTATACGATCCGGACATCAGCGAATAATACATGCCTGACCGGTTTTCGCCGGTCTTGGCTTGTTCGGCTTCGATGATATCAGCCACCATAGACCGAGCAAGAATGAAGGGCGTGCCATATCCCAGGCCTGAAATAATCGCAGGCAAGACGAGGATGCCCGCGCGGATCAGTTCAGAATCTTCGCCTGGATATTGAGCCGCCCATGCGCTGAACGGAAAATACAATAGGTAAGTCGCGATGGACCACAGACATGTGAACATAAACACGAGATGTTTTTCGGACCGTTCAGAGAGTTTGACCCAAAGCGGCATCGCTGCAAATCCCGCAATGAAAAACACCATCAATACAATCGGTGCGTATGCAATCACACCATATCCCCATTGGGCGGCAAACAGAAACGTGCCGCCCGTCCCGGCAATCGCGATCCCGACCAGAACTTCGACCAGCAGAATCCGAACCATGTTCGGGTCTTGAAAGGCGACTTTGATCGCCGACCAGCTAAACCTCATAGGTTCTTCATCGGTTTTCGGTGCCGGATCGGGAACGAACAGAACGGCCAGGAGCACCGTCAGTGGCAATACAATGAGCAGAATGGTGCCCATGACCTGAACTTGGCCGCGCCGCTCAATACCGTAATTTATGGCCAGTAGCGTTGGCACGATCAGCAAGGTCAACAAGGTGATCGTATTAATGATCTCACGCCACATGAACATGCGCGAGCGCTCATCATACTCAGTCGTGATCATTGGCACCCAGGACTGGTGTGGCGTCTGCAGCATGGTGAAACCCAGCCAGAGCACGGTGAGCCAAATCACCAAATAGGCCGGCGAAACAGTCTCGCCCATCGGCATGAACATGAAGAACGCGCCGAGCATCAGAACCGGGACGCTGCCAATCAACCAGTGTTTGATCCGGCCATATTTTGTCGGGCGCGTATCGACTAGCCAGCCCATCACGGGATCGGTTCCGAGATCCCAGAATCGCAGGATCATGAAGATTAATCCGACCATGGTTGTGCCGAGGCCTAATTGCTCTGCGTACATCGGAGCAACAAAAACAGCCATGGGCAAACCCACCGCCGCCAAAGGCATTCCGACGCCAGCAAAAGCCAGCACCCGCGGCAGCGGAAGTCGATTGGACGCAGAGCTCATATGTCCGAAGATGACGCATGCGTCATGAAAGGCAAGGGAATTCGACTCGTCACCAAAATCCACAGACTTGTCCACAGGTTCGACTCGGGTGATTTCGATATCAAAACAATTGGGTGCGAATCAGTTTCGCGGGCGGTAACGAATCATCAACCCGAACAGACTCATTTGGGGTGCTTCTGATTCGCAACTGATTCGACGATGGGAAGCATAGGGCATGGAGCTCAACAAAAACACGATTATTGAAGGCGAATGCGTCGACGTATTGTCGCGCCTTCCGGACCAATCGGTCGATCTGGTTTTCGCCGATCCGCCTTATAATTTGCAATTAGGTGGCGGCCTAACCCGGCCGGATCAATCCGTGGTCGATGGGGTCACAGATGCTTGGGACCAGTTTGACAGTTTCGACGCGTATGACTTGTTCACGCATCAATGGCTGACCGAGTGCCGTCGCGTGTTAAAAGATAATGGTGCGATCTGGGTGATTGGCTCCTATCACAACATTTTCAGGGTCGGGACTGTGTTGCAGGATGCCGGGTTCTGGATCCAGAATGATGTCATCTGGCGCAAATCCAATCCAATGCCGAACTTCAAAGGTACGCGGTTCCAGAATGCGCATGAGACGATGATTTGGGCAGGTAAGTCCGATCAGTCGAAAGTGACGTTTAATTACGATGCTTTGAAGACATTCAATGAAGACAAGCAGATGCGATCGGACTGGCTGATTCCGATTTGTTCTGGCGGCGAGCGCTTAAAAGGCGATGACGGCAAGAAGGCGCATCCTACCCAAAAACCCGAGGCGCTTTTGCAACGCATCCTGCTGGCCACCTCTAAACCTGGTGATGTGGTGCTGGATCCATTTTCTGGCACCGGAACCACGGCCGCGGTCGCCAAGAAGCTCGGACGGGCCTATGTCGGCATCGAACAGGATCCCGCACACGTCCGCATTTCACGCGCCCGCCTCAAGGCGATCACGCCGATTGAGGGCGATATGCTGGAAATCGAAAAAGGGAAAAAGTCACTGCCGCGGGTGCCGTTCGGGGCGCTGATCGAAAATGGCTGGCTTAAGCCCGGGGACCGACTGTGGTCGCCGAAAAAGCGGTTCAATGCCCGTATTCGTGTCGATGGCAGCCTGACCACTGGCGAAGCGACCGGCTCGATTCATCGCATGGGCGCGTTCGTGCAGCAGGCACCGGCCTGCAATGGCTGGACCTATTGGCATTATGAAGAAGCCAAAAGCGGGGAACTCGCGCCGATTGATTTGTTGCGGCGTCGATATCGGCATGAAATGGGCTTGTTGAATTAAGACAACAGTCTTTCATTTCGTGCCTTTCTGACCTTTAAACGCGCGAACTCCACTGGACGCATTATTGCATCTGGTTAATATACATTCCGGGTGGCGTATCGGGACGTATAGTAATGGCCACAATATTTATTAGTCACTCCGGCGCCGATGATGCGCTTGCGACGGATCTCGAAAACTGGCTTGGCCTGAACGGGTTTGACGAGGTCTTTGTTGATCACGGTCAGAACGGCATTCGTGTCGGCGATAAATGGCAACGCGCGCTACAATCGGCGGTTGGCGCGTGTCGTGTTGTAATCTGTCTCGTGACGGAGAATTGGCTGCGCTCGAAAGAGTGCGACGGCGAGTTCATCGCGGCGCGCTATATGGGCAAGAAAATTATCCCATTGCTTGGGGTGGATCCTGACATACCGGAGGCTTTGAACCGCGATCCAAGCGACGCTGCGGGTCGCTATCGAGACTCGCTTTTGCGCCGTGTTCTGCGGGAAGACCAGGGCAGCGATATCCGATCCGCGATTGTAGATGGCAAGCTGGATTTCTCGCATGCCTTCCAGCAAGCGGAAACCCTGATCCGCGGTCTCCGCGCAGCCGGCGCCTTATCCAATGTCGGTATCGATCCTTCCGCTTTTGAGATCGACCGCGCGCGACTGCCAAGCCCGTTCCCTGGCTTGTCGGCGTTTGATGATGAGGATCATCATGCCGCGATATTCTATGGTCGCGATCCGGAGATTATTTCCTGTCTGGAGCATTTACGGCAGGCGCGCGCCAATAGTTCGAACAAGCCAATCGGGATTATTGGCGCATCAGGATCCGGTAAATCGTCCTTGATGCGGGCAGGGATTTTGCCGCGTTTGCGGCGCGAACGCCCCTGGATCTGTTTGCGTGCGTTCCGTCCCGGGGCAGACCCGTTATTAAGCTTCGCCGATGCTATTGCGCGCACATTGCGGGAAAATGGTGTGCGTCAGGCGGCGGGGTCGATGGCGCAAGAGTTGCGGGCCGCATGGGAAGGCGCGGAGCGCGACGACGACAGCAATTCCATTTCCAAAAACGGCATAGCCGAGCTTCGCGTGAAGCTTGATGAAATCGCTGATCAGCTTCGCGACCGAACCAATCGCCCGGCTGCAGTTTGTCTGATTTCGCTCGATCAGGCCGAAGAGTTATTTGAGTCGACTCGAGATGATGCTGACATTCTGGCTGACTATATGCGGGCTGCGATCCTGCCTCAAACGCAGATCGATGAGAGCGAGGATGATGACGCGCCGCTGGGCGGTGGCTGGCGGCTTCTCTTCACCATTCGAACCGACAGCTATGCCGCTTTTCAATCGCATCATCGATTCCGCGAATTGGAAGCCGATGGCATCGACTTGCGGCCGTTGCCGATCTGGCGGTTCGATAATGCGATTGACGGACCCGCTGCGCGATACGGTGTGTCTATCGAAGGTAATTTGATCGACCGGTTGGTCTCAGACGCACCAGGCGAAGATTCGCTGCCGCTTCTCGCCTTCACCATGCAGCGCTTGTTCTTACACAGCGACGGCGAAGCGGTGACGCTTGATGATTATGAAATGCTTGGCGGAATTTCGGGCATTCTGGAAGATGCTGCAGAGCGCGCAATGCGCCGTATCTCGCCAAATGATGACCGCGTATTACCAAACCGGGAGCCGTCCAAACGGGTTCTTGAGGAAACCCGGGAATTGTTCATTCCGAACTTGGTCAGCCTAAACGCGGAAGGTAAGCCGGTGCGCCATATCGCGGATATGCGATCCTTCGATGATGCCGGACAGGAAGCGATTTTGGCTTTTCTCGATTGGCGATTGCTGGTCCGGCGCACGCGCATGTCGCCAGACAGCGACGATAATATTGAAACCATCGAGGTGGCGCACGAAGCCATATTCCGCGAGTGGTCGAGACTGGTGAAATGGCTGGAACCGGAAAAGGAACGACTCGAAGCGTTGCGATTGATGAAGTCCTCGGCTTTGGTCTGGCACAGGCACAATCGCAGACGCGCCTATTGCGATCATCGCGGCATCCGCCTTCGGGAAGCCCAGAGCCTGGCGGAAGATTCCAGCTTCACGAACCGATTGGATCAAGTCGATCTCGATTATCTCGCGGCCTGCCAGAAGAATAAGAACGCAGCACGCATCCCCTACATGTTTGGCGCGCTCGCTGCCGTCGTCGGGCTTATGATCCTTGGTCTGTTTGCAAATGCTTACTTGGATGAACAGCGTGCCCAAACGACATTCGATAGGATTGTTGAGCAGACCAAAATTGTGAGAACGCGTCAGCTGTCCAGCGAGGTTTCTGATTCTGCTGAAGCGGAAAGCGCCAACCGCCGCGCCGCAGCCATTCAATCCGTTGATTGGCTCGAAGACACGGTGCAGCAGGCTGAAGAGGATGTATTGAAGCGCGGCTTGGATGCGGCCTCAGATCACATTCTGGGGTATCAGCTCAACACGTCGACGGGAGCCGTCATCGCGGTCGCGTTAAGTCAATTGGGGGAAGACGACGACTCTGCCGAGGCGAAACATCTTAAACTCGCTTATGCGCTTTGGCTGGCATCGGATGAGAGCTACACGGAAGCGGAGACGCTCGCGAACCAGCTGGCTGATGAGCCCGATTATGCGCCGCATGCTTTCGCCGCGCTGGCCGCGCTTGAGTTCAAACTCGCAGAAGAAAATGGGTTCATCTGGGAATATGATGCGACACAGATTTCACAAGCGGGCTTAGAACGAACGATAGAAGGCACATGTCAAAAAACTATCGAACGTATTGACGATTTTGAACGCGCGGGTGGGTTTGAACTTGCGAAATCCGCGCGCGGTGGCGGGCTCAATCTATATTATTGGCGCGGCGAATGCCTTCGCAAACGCGGGCGTAAACTCGATTCCTTCGAGGCTTTCCAAGCCGGAGTTGATGCCATCATGTCCGGTCGTCGTAATCTCCAGATCGCGTCAGGTGCGCCAGACTATAATCCGTACATTTGGCGTATCTATCGTGGTCTTGGCACCACCGGGACGATTGAGGCGAAAGACGCGAGAGCGACGGAACAAGATAAGGAAGATATCTATAACCGGGCCGAACAGAATCTCGACCATGCCCTTAATCAACACGAATATTGGGGCGCAAATGCCGTAGCATTGACGTTTACATCAGAAAATAAGTCCTTCATCGAACTTTCACGCAGCGAGATTATTCCCAATTTTAATTGGGGCGCGCTGGATGCTTCTACGGCAAGAATAGCCCGGATTGTGCCGCTCTACTGGAATGAGTCTGTTCGCTTGATCACAAAGACGGAACGAGCGAAACGCGTCGAGACCGTTGAGGCGTGTGATGCGATCGCCGAACAGATTTTTGAAATTCGCGCGCGATTGGTCGGGATTGGTGAATATGAGCGGGAGAACCACGAAGCCCGACGCCTGAATCTTGAGGGAGAGGCAGCCGAGGAGGCTTGGAGCAAGGACAAGCTTGGCCACCGCGAACTCGAAAAATTGGTTCCGGAGCCATATTTAGACGGTGTGAAAGATGCAGGGCGCTGGGTTAGCGAAAATCCAGGCAGTGCGATCAAAGCCTATGATGTCCCATGCAAGCGCAGTCGTACATTGAGTTCGATCTTCAACCGCTAATCCCGCGGTATCCAACCGGCTGGCATCCTGAAACTCGGTTTGCTTTTCTTCTTCGCCATTGGCTTGCCTGGCGTAGGCATCGTCCCATCCGAATACGGACCAGCTGGTTTCGCGCCAGCGGCAATGTCTTTCAGCTTCATCGCCGCATATTGCCCCGGCGCAGCCCCGAGCCTGTGGTTTTTTGGTTTGATGGCGTCGACTTTCTTACCGGTCCGCGGGCTAAGCCATTGCCACCAGCTTGACCACCAGGAGCCTGGCAATTCTTCTGCGCCGGATAGCCAGCGCCCTGGATTTGCTGGCAAGTCCGTGTTCACCCAATGCTGGTACTTTTTCGCGTCGGGGTGATTGATTACACCGGCAATATGGCCAGACCCCGCTAACGTGAATTGGACTTTACCGCCAAAGTTCTGAGCGCCTTTATAGATTGAGTGCCACGGGCAGATATGGTCGGAACGACTGGCCTGGATGAAGACCGGAATTTTGATGGCATTCATGGAGACGGGCTCGCCGAAGACTTTAAACTTGCCGCGCGAAAGGCCATTCATATTGTAGAATTCGGTCAGATAGGTTTTGTGGGTCGGTCCCGGAATATTGGTCTGATCGGCGTTCCAATAGAGTAAGTCGAATGGGCGTGGCTGTTTGCCCATCATGTAATTGTCGACGACATAGCGCCAGACCAGATCCGCCGGGCGCAGCCAGTTAAATGTCTCGCCCATCATCTCGCCTGGCATGATGCCATTATGCTCTTCGATCACTTTGTCGACTTGTTGCAAACCATCTTCGCCCGTGAAGATTTTTAGCTCGCCTGCCAATTCAAAATCGGATTGCGAGGCGAAATATGTGGCGGAAGCGATCCGCTTGTCACCAACCTTGCCCATATGAGCGAGCGCGGTGCTCAATAGAGTGCCGCCGATGCAATACCCAACCGTATTGATCTTCTTGGCTCGGGTCTCCTTGGTCACTGCGTCCACAGCGGCGAGGATTCCGTGCTCGATATAATCGTCCCAGCTATAGTCTTTGGTCTCGTCGTCAGCGGAGCGCCATGACACCACGAACGTGTTGACCCGTTTCGAGAGCAACCACCGGATCATGGAATTCTCGGGCTGCAAGTCGAGAATGTAGAATTTGTTGATCCATGGCGGGAAAATCAGCATTGGCCGCTCGCGCATTTTTTTGCGTGTCGGATTGTAATGAATGATTTCAATCAGCTTGTTGCGGAAGACCACTTTGCCTTTTGCGGTGGCAACATTCTTGCCGATCTCAAATGCCGTCTCGTCGGTTTGCGAGATGGCGAGACGGCCATCGCCGCGCTTTATATCTTCTCGCGCATTGCGCAGTCCAGACAAAACGCTTTCACCATTGGTCTCAATCATGGCGCGGATGGCGGCTGGATTGGTCGCCATCATATTTGTGGGCGACATCGCGTCGACGAACTGGCTCATATAGAAGCGGGCTTTGAGTTTGTCGTCCTCGTCGAGCTCATCAGACACGGAATCGATCAGGCCTTGCAACCATTCTGCGTTCAGCATCCAAGCGCGACGCATAAAATTGAATGCCGGGTTGGCGTCCCATTCAGGGTCAGAGAAACGACGATCGCGGGGCAGAGCGGTGCCATTGGCCATGGACTGAAACAGATTCATCCAGCCCTGAAACAGAGTCATCATGGCATGACCGGATTTTTCCGGGTTTCTGGCTAGGGCTGCGCCGAGTTTTAATTGCGCATCGATTCCACCGAACGGATCAGCCTGACCAGGGGCTGGGGGAGCCAAATCCGGTACTTTCATGGATTCAACGATCAGGCTTTGTGCCTCTTGCACGGCCTGCATCATATTCGTCGCCATTGCTTGCAATGACTCCGAATTCATCTCGGAAAAGGCATCCGGGAGCGTGCTCGCCCCAAAATTATCAAAGTTTCCACTTTTGGTCATCAGACCGACTCTCGCAATTCTGTGCGAACCTATATAAGACTAAACAGCTTTGGGAATTATGAGTCCAGCGAGGGAATTTGTTTATGCGCACTGGTGTTTTCGTAACGTTTGTCTTTTTGGCGGGCTGTGCAGGCTCGATCGAGAAGGTGCAATCGATGCGTGCGGAAGCGCCAGATTGGTATGAAGCCCGCAAAGTCGAATTCCGAGGCGAGGGCTATCCCAGCCTGAATTCCATTCCAGAACCGCGCACAGATTATGACCCGGTTGCGAAACTGGAATTGTCAGAGGCGGAGACTCTCGCCGCGCTGGCGATTTTCGAAAATGATCCACGGTCTGAGCTCGCGACTGAGACGCCGGAAGAGATTCTGGCTTGGGCGTCGGAGGTGAAGCGAGCGGTGGAGGGGCGGTTGCCCGCCCCCGATTTTATGACCGACGAAGAGGTGGAAGCGATTAAAGCTCGATTTCAAATTGCGCGCGCCCGCCTCTAGACCCAGCCCTTTATCATACGGAGATCCGCACCATGAGCGGAGAGTTTCACAAAATCAGGCGTTTGCCGCCTTACGTGTTCGAACAAGTCAATCGACGCAAAGCTGAATTGCGCGCCAATGGCGCCGACATTATCGACCTTGGTATGGGCAATCCAGACATGCCTGCGCCACCACACGTCATCGCGAAACTGGCCGAGACGGCCGCCAAGCCGAATGTGCATGGCTATTCCGCATCACGCGGGATACCGGGGCTGCGGCGGGCGCTGGTGGAGTATTATCAACGTCGCTTCGACGTCAAACTCGATAAAAACCGGGAAGTGATTGTCACGCTGGGGTCGAAAGAAGGTTTCGCTAACCTGGCCCAGGCGATTACCGCACCAGGTGATGTCATTCTGGCACCTGACCCGTCTTATCCGCTGCACCATTTCGGCTTCATCATGGCGGGCGCATCAATCCGCGCGATACCTGCGCCGACTCCCGAGGCGTATCTGTCTGGGATCAGCAAGGCGATCCGGTATTCGGTGCCGCCCCCCACCGCCATGGTGTTATGCTATCCGTCAAATCCCACAGCGGATGTCTGTGATCTGGAATTCTACAAGGATGCGGTTGCGCTAGCGAAGAAGCATGACCTCTATATCCTGTCGGATCTGGCTTATAACGAAATCTATTTTGAAGAGCCGACGCCGTCTATCCTGCAAGTCGACGGCGCGAAGGATATCGCGGTCGAGACGACCACCATGTCGAAGACGTATTCCATGGCGGGCTGGCGGATCGGTTTCGCGGCTGGAAATGAGCGCCTGATCGGTGCCCTCGCGCGCGTGAAATCCTATCTCGATTATGGTGCCTTCACACCGATCCAGGTTGCGGCGTGTGCTGCTTTGGATGGCCCGCAAGACTGTGTGGATGAGTTCCGCGCAACTTATAAGTCTCGGCGCGACGTTCTTATTGAAAGTTTTGGCCGGGCCGGATGGGAGATTCCAAGTCCTGCTGCCTCCATGTTCGCCTGGGCAGAGATACCGCCTCAATGCGGTGATATGCGAAGTCTCGAATTTGCCCTCAAGCTGATGAATGAGGCGGAGGTCGCTGTTGCGCCGGGCGCGGGTTTTGGTGAGCATGGTGACCGACATGTGCGCATCGCCCTGGTAGAAAACGAGCAGCGCATCCGCCAAGCGGCTAGAAACATCAAACGCTTCCTTGCCAAAACTGCGGAGGAGGGGCAAAGCACCCCCCTGCAAAGGACGGGATCTTGAAAACAGTCAAATTAGGAATTGCGGGGCTCGGCCATGTCGGCTGCGGCTTGATCGAACTGGTTGAGCGCCAGGCCGATTTACGCCTGCCCGGAAAGATAGAGATTGTCGGCGTCTCGGCGCGCAGCAAGAGCCGCAATCGGCCTGTCGATATTTCTGGCTATAAGTGGTTCGACGATGCCGCGACTTTGGCTGAAGATCCGGAAGTCGATGTTTTCGTCGAATTGATGGGGGGATCGGATGGTCCAGCTAAGTTCGCTGTCGAAGAGGCGATCAAAGCTGGCAAACACGTTGTCACCGCAAATAAGGCGCTGATTGCGATGCACGGACAGGCGCTGGAATCTCTGGCGCAGAAACACGATGTCGATTTGATGTTTGAGGCCGCCGTCGCGGGCGGCGTGCCGGTGGTCAGAGTGTTGCGCGACTCGCTAACTGGCGTGGCGATCCAGCGGGTCTCGGGCATTCTCAATGGCACGTGCAATTATTTGACCACGCAGATGCTGGAAACCGGGCGGTCCTATGATGAAGTGCTCGAAGAGGCTCAAAAACTCGGCTATGCCGAGGCCGACCCAACGCTTGATGTGTCCGGAATGGATGCAGCACACAAAGCCGCCATACTGGCATCAATCGCCTTCACCGCAGATCTCGATTTCAGCAAAGTCTCGGTCAAAGGCGTCGACTCGGTTGAGCTGATTGACTTGGCGCTGGCGGATCGCCTCGGCCTTCGGATCAAACTGATTACCGAAGGCATCCTGACCGATGACGGCGTGGTTTGCCGTGTCGCGCCAATGGCGATGCCTTCAGATCACCCTCTCGCGCGCGTCGATGGTGCTTTGAATACCGTGCGTGTGGAGGGCGATCCGCTCGGCGCTGTTACGTTGACCGGTCCAGGCGCGGGTCCCGGGCCAACGGCGAGCGCGGTTATGGGCGATGTCTCAAAACTGTTCACACCGACGGCCCGCAGCCCGTTTGGACGTGCAGCACACCATAAAACGCGCCGTTTTGTTGCGGGCGAAGCGGCAGAGCGTTCGGCATTCTTTTTGCGTGTGAAGCTGGCAGACCGGCCCGGCGCGCTTGCGAGCCTGACCGAGGCGCTGGCGGCGCATAGTGTCTCAGTCGACAAACTCTTGCAGGAGTCGGCTGATGACAGCGATGTCTCGCCTGTTGCCATTGTCACGCATGTGTGTTCTCGCGGTGACATAGAGGCCGCGAGCACCCGTGTCTCCGCCCTTGAGGCGAGTGTGGGGGCGCCGCAGGTTATACCGATCGATGCGGTAAAGTCGTAAACAGTGCTGGGTCAGGAGAGACCTGGGGGAGTAAAAAATGAGTGAGAGCATTCTGATTCCGCATCTTGCGGATGCCATGGTGCGAGTGACTGAGAAAGCGGCGATTGCCGCTGAAACTCTGGCCGGACGCGGCGACGAAAAGGCTGCAGATGCTGCCGCCGTCGATGCCATGCGAACCGCTTTCAACGAAGTTGATTTTCAAGGCCGGGTTGTGATTGGCGAGGGCGAGCGTGACGAAGCGCCAATGCTCTATATTGGTGAAGAGGTCGGGACTGGAAAAGGGCCGGCAATCGACATTGCGCTCGATCCTCTTGAGGGCACGACGCTGACCGCGAAGGCGATGTCGAATGCACTTGCCGTTCTGGCGATCGCCCCGCGCGGTGGATTGCTGTTCGCGCCGGACACCTACATGGACAAGATTGCGATCGGCCCGGGTTATGCGGATGGAGTTATCGACCTGGATGCATCGCCGGCTGAAAACATCGCAGAAATGGCGAAAGCCAAGGGCGTTGCCGTCAGCGAAATGACGGCGTGCGTCCTGGATCGGCCGCGTCACGCCGAGATCATCGAGAGCCTTCGCGGCGCTGGCGCTCGTGTCCACCTCATCTCCGATGGTGATGTTGCGGGCGTGATCAATACAACCAATCCAAGCACTGGCATCGATCTTTATGTCGGCTCCGGCGGCGCCCCAGAAGGCGTTCTGGCAGCTGCGGCATTGAAATGCGTTGGTGGGCAGATGCAAGGCCGCCTGGTCTTCCGGAACGATGATGAGCGTCGCCGCGCGGACCGCACCGGCATCACGGATTATGGCAAGAAATATGATCTGCATGAGCTGGCCTCGGGCGAAACCGTATTTTGCGCCACAGGCGTCACCAAAGGTGGTCTCGTCGATGGCGTGGTTCGCCAGAATGGGCATATCGAAACTGACACATTGGTGATGAGCAGCGCCGATGGCATGGTGCGTAAAATCAAAACGTGGCACCGCGCGTAACCCGCATCGCCTCCTTCGTGCTGCTCGCCGCGGCAGCCCTGTCGGGCTGCGCGGGCAGCGAGTATAATCGCGACATCACAGATACACTCGTAGACGGCGACCGTTTATACGTCGCTGGGACGTTGAACGGACGAACTTATAGCGAGATCAAACGTCAGCTCGAACAGCACTCTGAGATCCGAACGGTTGTTCTGGAAGATATCGATGGCTCGATCGATGATGATGTGAACCTGCAAACTGCTTTGCTGATCCACGCGGCAGGCCTCGACACATTTGTACCGGCAGACGGGATTATCGAATCGGGTGCTGTGGATCTGTTCTGCGCCGGTCACAATCGCATCGCCGAACGCGGGGCGCGTTTTGGCGTCCATTCCTGGGCCGATGAAGACGGATTAGAAGGCGGGGATGTATCGCCTGATAGCCAAGAGCACGACATCTATCTGGATTATTTCAATCAGGTCGGATGCCCGATCGAATTTTACTGGTTCACACTGGAAGCGGCTCCGGCAGCGGGCATGCATTACATGTCGGAAGACGAGTTGCTTGATTTTCAGGTTGTTACCGAGCTTCGCTAGCTGCTGGTGTTGGGCGTTTCCGCAAGCCGCGAGTCGTGGTTCAACGCGCCATGAGCGAAAGCCGAGAATTGATCTCTACGTCCCATGGCGGACGGTATTGGACCTTGAGCACGCCGGATGAGGGTGCTGTCCGCGCATTGGCGCCGCAACTCCGCGGTGACGATCTCTTAGCGCGTTTGTTGGCGCCGCGTGGGATATCTGCTGATCAGGTCGACACGTTTCTCAACCCAACTCTGAAGGCGCTTTTCCCAAATCCGACAAGCTTTCAGGACATGATGCTTGCGGCAGAATTGACGCTCGATGCGATTGTCGCTGGCAAGCAGGTGACGGTCTTTGCCGACTATGATGTCGATGGCGGCACAAGTTCTGCCATCTTGGCGCGCTATTTCAGAGCCTGGGGACGCGAGATCGGTCTTTATGTTCCTGACCGTCTGACCGAAGGCTACGGGCCCAGTCCAGAGGCGTTTCGAAACCTGAAGGCTTCAGGCGCGGACCTGGTTATCACAGTCGATTGCGGCGCCGCGGCGACTGCGGCACTTGCAGAAGCTGAAGCGATTGGCTTGCCGGTGATTGTCATCGATCATCACCTGATGGGGAAGACCCCGCCTGCCTGCGCCGCTTTGGTCAATCCCAATCGGGACGATGATACAAGTGGGCAGGGCCATCTTGCGGCCGCCGGCGTGGTCTATGTCTTCGTCGCCGCTCTCAACAAACTGGCACGCGAGCGCGGCATCGCCCCGCCTAACGGACTGCCGGATATTTTGCATTGGCTCGACCTCTGTGCGCTGGGCACGCTTTGCGACATGTCGCCATTGCACGGCGCCAACCGCGCCTTTGTAAAGCAGGGCTTGAAGATCCTGGAACGCGGCCAGAATCCAGGCTTACGTGCGCTAGCGGACATCGCTGGGATCGGGACGATTGAAAGCGTGTATCACGCGACGTTCGTACTTGGGCCACGCCTCAATGCAGGCGGGCGCGTCGGCGATCCATGGTTGGCGGCGAAGCTGCTGGCCACGGATGACCGCGGCGAAGCAATCGCGCTGGCGGAACGTCTGCATGCACATAATGATGAGCGTAAGGCTGTCGAAAGTGCGATCCTGGAGCAAGCCACTGCGGCGGCACAAAAACAGCTCGAGGACAATCCGGATAGTGGCGTCTTGATCGCCGCCGGTGAAGGCTGGCACCCTGGTGTGATCGGGATTGTCGCGGGGCGTTTGAAAGACCGGTTCCATCTACCGGCCATTGTGATCGGCTGGGGGCAGGGACTAGGGCCCGTCGCCAAGGGCTCCGCGCGTTCCGTGCGCGGGGTGAATATTGGCGATGCGATTTCAGCCGCCGCCAAAGACGGGGTCATTTTGTCCGGTGGTGGTCATGCAATGGCGGGTGGCCTCAGTCTCGAGCCGGAACAATTGGATGGTCTCAAAACCTGGATGCAAGATCACATGGTTGAGTTCAAGGAGGAGCGCGCGGCGGCGAAAGAGCTCGCCATTGATGCCGTGCTGGCGCCGACACAGGTGACGACAGAGACCTATGATTTGATCCAGACGATCGGCCCTTTCGGGCAAGGTGCGCCAGAACCAGTCTTTGCGATCCAGAATGTCGAAATCACCCACACGAGACCAATCGGCGAAAACCATCTCAAACTCACGGTCGAAGATGCAGGGGCCCGCATTGAAGCCCTGGTCTGGCGATGCATTGGCACACCGCTCGGCGATGCTTTGCTTCAGCGCGGCAAGGTCCATCTTGCCGGACGATTGAAGGATAATGTGTGGAACGGACGACGGACTGCGCAATTCGAGGTTATCGACGCAGCGGCGTCATAGAGATTGGCCTGTTAAGGGAGCGCCTTCAAAAGATCGATCGCGCCGTCCGAGAGCGGTTGCAAGGCCTCATTTTCGCTGAGACTGGCATTGATATAAAGTACGCGAGCGAAGGCTTTGAGATTGTGCAAACGCGCGAGATCCGTTTCCGATTGATAAGCCTCTCCCCAGTTCGATAGTGGGGCAGGATCAGCAAGGGTCTCAAACCAGGTTGTCCAGTCCTCGGGGGCAAAGGCCTCACGCGTCGCCATGAAAAAGACTGGTCGCGCCAGGCGCTCTGGTTCGCCATGCGTGAAGGCGTGTCCCGAGCGCGCTGTGACTTGCTGCGTCACTGCCAGTCTCAAGGCTTCGAGCGATCCAGTTTCAACATTTGGGTTAAGCGCCAATTGCATGGCCACATCGGCGCCGTGGGCGACGCCATGCCGCCACCCTTCGTCGTCAGAAAAAGCCCGATAATCGGTTACGTTTGAAAGATAGATGGCGGCTGCTTCAGACACATTTTGGCGTTCCGCAGACGTCAGAAACGGCTCGATGCGATCTGAGCGAACGAGTTCGGCAAGGGCCAGTGCCGCGAAGGGCGCGCGAAAGCCATCAGCGTCATCGCTGAATAAGCTTTCGCTCAAGTCGGACATCAAATCACGTCGAACCAATTCTGAGATGTTTCCGGATCGCAATGCAGCGGTCAGGCCTTCATAGCCGATCTTGTCGCGTAGGAATGGATCGGGATGTTCAAGGCAAGTGGCAAAATCGCGGACGCCTTCATCTGTCTGCTGTGCCGCAAATCCGTCCTCTCGCCATTGTTCGAGCGTGGATGAGTCTTCCGATGCCAGCGTGCAACCAAAATCATTCTGGTCCGTCTCGGCGTCTGCATTGCTAAGAGCGCACCCTGTTAGAGTGGCAAGCGCGAAGAGAGAGATAAGAGCAGGTTTCATCCCGACATGTATTCCATCCACGCAGACAGGCGTCTAGTTCGCGACGCGCTTAAACCTGCCACGCGTCTGGGTGCCGGTTGAGGAGGGCCTCAATGTGAGCCTCAGCCTCGTCCGCCTGGTACAGAGCGACAATGCAACCGCCAAAGCCGCCCCCCGTCAGACGCGCACCAAGCGCGCCCTGATCGATCGCGTCTCGCACCAGGGCATCGATCACAGGGGTCGAAGCCTCGAAGTCCTGCGAGTAAGATTGATGGCTTTCATTCATAAGTCGCGCAAATGTCGGCAAGTCGCCCGCTTTCATGGCGGTGGTCGCGGCGACGGTGCGTTTGTGCTCGGTCATCACGTGGCGAGTGCGCTTTCGCAGATTTTCTGGCAGCTCCGCCATTTGGACCACTTGCGACTGGTCGAGGCGACACAGCTTTTTCGTGTTCAATGCGTCAGCGGCTTGCTGACATTCTTCGAACCGCGCCTTGTATCGCCCATCTGCGAGTTCGCGGCGTACACCGGAATGGACCACCGCGAACGTCCAGTCGCTCGGAATGTCCACCACTTCATAGCTCAGATCGCTTGTGTCGAGCGCCAGCGCTTTGCCATGGTCCGCAAGTCCGACGGCCATTTGGTCCATGATCCCGCACGGCATGCCGATATAGTCATTCTCGACCATGCGAGCGTATTTGGCGATATCGACCGCGGTGGTTGCGACCTGACCAATGATCGCAGCAGCGCGCAAGATCGCAGTGATCAGAGCCGCCGATGACGAGACCCCGGCGCCGTCCGGGACGTCGCTTTCAATGTGGAGGAAGACACCCCCTTGCAACCAACCGAGGTCTGCGGCTTTCCACAGCGCCCCCATCGCATAATCGGTCCAGTCGCCCCGCTTCGCATCGCCGACCGGGCGTTCGATTTTGGTGTCGAAACGCGTCGACTTGATGGTCACCGTAGGTGCATCATTCTTCGCCATGGCGATTTGAATGCGGCGTTCAAGAGCTGCGGGTAAGACTGCGCCACCATTATAATCTGTGTGCTCGCCAATCAGGTTGACCCGCCCAGGTGCCGACGCTGCGATCAGTGCCGGACAGCCGAATGTTTCTGTGAAGCCGTCTACCGGGTTCATAGCGCACCTCGCAATCGTTCAGCAGCTTGGCGCGGCATAATGTCGACCGTGAACACGCCGGTCGCTTGCTCTACGGATGCCAGATACTTTACGCGATCGGGCGCGCGCAGAAGCGGATAGAATTGGGCTGTGAACTGGAACCGTCCATCGCGCCCATACGGCGCCGCATGCAGGCTTAACATGCATGGCGTTTCCCGGCCGAAAAAGGCGTCATATCGTCGGACCGTATCCCCGAGCAGGTGCGCAAAGCCATCGGCTTGCTCTTCGTTAAACGCCCATGGCCCTGAGACGGGTTCAAGCGCGGATATCCAGACTTCGTAAGGGAAGCGCGCATAGCGGGGGGCATAGCTGGCCAAGCCGCCAGCCTGACTGACCCAATAAGTCTCGCCCCAGGATTGAACATCGCCCGCGAGGTCATATCCAGCTTCGAATGTATTGGCCGCGTTTTGTTGCGGGGTTGGCACGATCGGAAAGCCATAGATCTGACCGTGCGGATGATGCAGCGTGACACCGACCTCATCGCCGCGATTTTCAAACGGCAGTACAAATGCGCATCCGGCATCGAACATCGCGGCATAGCGATCGATCCAGGCTTCCACCAATAATCGCCGCCGGGATTGAGACAGGGTTGCCAGCGAGCCTTGATCCTCGGGCGAGTAGACAATGACTTCGCAGGCGCCTTGCGCGGCGCGAATTTCGACATCGGTGCCGTCGACTTCGGGCGCGCTGGGATACAGGCTCGGAAAGCGATTGCTGAATACGGCCAGCTCGAAATCCGTAAACGGGATTTCGGTCAGTGGCGCGCCGGGCTTGCTCGGGGCCAAGGGGTTGGCGGCCGAACTCGGTTTATAGGTGCGGTTCTGGCGCGCCGCAGCGTAAATCGACCAGTCGCCGCGCAAAGGATGCCATCGCAATTCTGCGCCTGTGACCGTCTGTAAATCCTCGCCCTCCACTCGCTCGGACGTGTTGGCCTCGTAGCCGTAAAGAAACAGATCTCGGCCATCGGTTTTGCGATGATGTCGGCGATGAACATCGCGTCCTGCAATCTTTCGTGACAGCAAAGTCATCGGATCGGTCATCGCATCGCGTCCATCAAGTCGTGGCGACAAGCAGGGTGCTGGCGCCTCTCTAGGTTCGTATTCGATCACAATTCAAATATCCATCCTGAATCCCATTCTTTCGCGAAATTTTTGCTCTGTAAGCGTCATAAATACGGAAAAATCAACGGTATATGCAGAGTGGCAATCGTTCGTCACGCCTCATGCGTGAGCCTATCCGATGACTCAATTTCGCGCGACAGGAGAATCGAATTGTTCGAATACGATAATCATTTTGCCTATTTCCAACATTGGCGATGTTTGCCAAAAGGGAATAGAAGAAACATCTGTCAGGAAAGGCGCGGGCATGATGACCGATCAAGCGGGTTTCGTAACGCTGACCGCCGGAAATACGAGCCTTGTATTGGATTGCGCTATCGGTGCGCGGCCAAGCATCCTGTTTTGGGGCTCGCGGCTCGATCAGTCTGATCCGAAACTGTTGCGGTTGATGACCACACGTCAGCACGCGCCTGGCGGGGCCGATGCAGAAGTCGGCAGCTCGCTTTTGAACGAAACCGGCTCCGGCATTGCGGGACTATCTGGTTTTTCCGCTCACCGCAGTGGTACCGCCTGGGCCAGCTTGTTTCGTGTCACGGCAGTGCGTCGTCCAAAGCCGCACCGCGTTGAAGTGGTTTGCCAGGATGAGACCACGAAAGTGCGCGCGACGCATTTCATCGGCTTCAACCCCGATAGCAATCTGATGACCTGTCAGACGCAAATTGAGAACCTTGGCGATACACCGCTTGCCATTGATTGGTGCGCGTCCGCCAGTCTCCCCCTCGACCCGCGCGCAACGCGCTTGTTTGGGTTTACCGGGCGTTGGTCCGGTGAGTTTCATCTCGAAGAAGTCGCGCCATTTCTGGGCAGCTATGTGCGTGAGAACAAGAATGGCCGGACCAGTCACGACAATTTTCCGGGCCTGATCGTTGGGACCGATGAAACCCACGAGCAAGCCGGCCCTTGTTTTGCTTTTCATCTCGGCTGGAGCGGCAATAACCGGGTCCGCGTCGATCGGCTGAGCGACGGCCGCGCCTTTGTGCAAATGGGGGAGTATTTCTTCCCCGGCGAGATGTCGCTCGCGCCCGGCGAAACCTATCGCACGCCGCGCCTTTATGCGGGTTTTACCAGTCGCGGCTTCAGTGCGCTGTCACGCAAGTTTCACCACCACCTCAAACACACGGTAATGGATGGGCGCATCAATCGAAAAGCGCGCCCTGTTCATTACAACACATGGGAAGCGGTCTATTTCGATCATGATCACGACACCCTGTTCAAGCTCGCGGAAAAAGCGGCGGCGGTCGGGGCTGAGCGCTACATTCTAGACGATGGCTGGTTTGGGGCGCGTCGGAATGACAAGGCCGGCCTTGGCGATTGGTGGCCATCTGAGGACGTTTATCCGGACGGTCTAGGGCCGCTGGTTGAGCACGTGACGGGCCTCGGCATGGAGTTCGGTCTCTGGTTCGAGCCAGAAATGGTCAATCCGGACAGTGATTTGTTCCGCCAGCACCCGGATTGGATTCTGCATGCTGAAGGCGTTGAGCAAGTTCCATTTCGCAGCCAATTCGTGCTGGACCTGACGCGTCCTGAGGTCAGCGATTATCTGTTCGATCATATGCACAAGCTGCTCAGCGCGCATGATATCAGCTACGTCAAATGGGATATGAACCGCGACGTTCACCACCCAGGCAGTCGCGGACGCCCGGCGATCAATCAACAGACGCGTGCGCTATATGTTTTGATCGAGCGCCTGCGCGAGGCGCATCCAGATCTTGAAATTGAAAGCTGCTCATCGGGTGGGGCCCGCGCAGATTACGGCATTCTGCGGCGCACCGACCGTATATGGACGTCGGATAGCAATGATGCGCTTGATCGCCAGCGCATTCAGCGTGGCGCTTCGCATTTCTTCCCTCTGGAAATCATGGGCGCACATGTGGGGCCTGAGGTCTGCCATATTACCGGTCGGCGTCTGACCATGGAGTTGCGCGTAGCGACCGCTCTGTTCGGGCATATGGGTATGGAGCTCAATCTCCTGGAGGAAGCGCCGGAAAATCTCGATGTGCTTAAAGCTGGCATCGCCTTGCACAAAAAGCATCGGAAGCTGTTGCATACAGGGGACTTCCACCGGCTCGATACGCCTGAACATGTCAACGCTGTCGGCGTGGTCGCGCCAGACCAGTCAGAAGCTCTCTTCTCCTGGTGTAATATGAGCGGGCATAGGCAGACGATTCCTGGGCGGATTTATGTGCCCGGCCTGGATCGTGCCAGAGCCTACCGCACGCGGATCGTCTGGCCTTCGCCTGTCCGATCTGTTTCGAGACCTTCCATTCTAGAAGCGCTTGATCTGGGTGGGGACGGCGCAGTGTTACCTGGCGAGGCTTTGGCGCATGTTGGGCTGCAAATTCCATTGCTGCACCCTGAAACCTGCCTCATCTTCCATTTTGAGGCCGTTTGACTCGCATGCGCAGGTTTGACACGCGACTTGCATGGGTGAAAACTCTTGCTGGGCGTAATAAGGGTAGGCTGAAATGAGTGATGCGGATGTCTCAAACCTGCCAGCGCGGCAGAAACAGATTCTGGAGCTGATCCGGTCACAAGGCTATGTGGCGACGGAGCAATTGGTCAAACAATTTGGCGTCACACCCCAAACCATTCGCCGTGACATTAATTTGCTTTGTGATCTTGAGCTAATTGAGCGCTTCCATGGCGGCGCGGGTCGGATCGGGAATGCCTATAATCAGCCTTATCAGGACAGATTGCAGGAAGGCATGGATGGCAAGCGCAAGATCGCGCGCATGGTGGCCAATCGCATTCCAGACGGCGCTTCGTTATTCTTGAATATTGGAACCACGACGGAAGCGCTGGCGGCGGAGCTGGTCGGCCGAACCGATCTGCGCATTGTCACGAACAATATCAATATCGCAAATATGATGCGGGAAACGGACGGCTCGGACGTCATGATCGCAGGCGGCTTCGTGCGCCAGTCTGATGGCGGTATCGTCGGCGAAGCGACGACGGAATTCCTGAAACAGTTTCGCCTCGATATTGGCGTCATCGGGATTAGCGGGATTGATGAAGACGGCTCATTGCTCGACTTCGACTATCAGGAAATCCGCTCGGCTCAGGCGATCATTCAAAACTCGCGGACCGTGTTTCTTGTCGCCGACCATGCCAAGTTCGGTCGTCGGGCCATGATCCGCCTGGGCCAATATAGTGACATCGATCACTTATTCACCGACAAGGCGCCGCCGAAAGAGTTCATGGACGCCATTCGCGACGCGGATATGGAACTCCACGTTGCGGGTGATGACTAGGCGCTGATCTTACTCAGCAGGTGCTGGTGAGGACTGCCCAATTGTCAATTCGGCTTTGCGCCCAAACACGATCAGGTTTGACAAGAGCGCTGTGCCAATGCTGACCACTAATGTGACAAACATGTAGTGGATATAGTGCACGCTTGCCAGAGAAGCGCCGAGGCCCTCGTCCGGAGAGATGCCAACATATTGGTACAGTTTAAAGCTGAAGATCGCATAGACCAGGACACCGGTCACAACGCCCATAATCGCAGCCCAGGCACTTACATTTCGGAACGCTAGACCGACGATGAAGGCGGACAGGATGGGCATGGAAAGCAGGCCATATAGTTGCTGTACCGTATTGATGATACTCTCTTGCGAGGCAAAGACCGGTACCAATGCGATGGCAAGGACGGTCATCGCGATCGAAACATACATGCTTAATTTGGGAACATCCCGTGCCTCGTCCACATAGGATTCGTGGAAGTCGCAGACGTACAGTGCGGCAGATGCGTTGAGGATTGAGTTAAATGTCGTCAGCACAGCCGCGGCGAGCGCCGCCGCGAAGGCCCCTGACAGGATCGGTGGCAGGATGTCGCCAACAATCATGCCATAGGCGGCGTCACCAACATCACCGTATAGCTTGTACGCGACAACGCCGGGAACAACAGCAATGATCGGAACGATCAAAAGACGAATGCCAGCCGCGGCGAGAATACCCTTGCGCGCCTCTTCAACTGTTGGAGAGGCCATGGCGCGCTGAGTGATCGTCTGATTGGTGCTCCAATAGAAGATCTGGATAAAGATCATGCCGGTGAGCAATGTATGCCAGGGAATGGGCGTTTCGCTGCCATCTTCCAACCTGTTGCCGATAAACATATTCATCCGCTCCGCCGGAACGCCAGAGAAGTCCCAATTGATCGCATTCAGAGCGAGGATCACAACCAGGACTGCTAAGGACAGGATCAGCACGCCGCTATAGGTGTCAGACACCGCGACGGCGCGCAGGCCGCCGAGGATGGCGTAAAGAGCGCCGACAATCGCAAATGTGATCGACATAATGAAGATGGTGGAATCGACTTCGACCGGTGTGCCGGCAAACAGACGTTCGCCAAAGACGCCAGAAAAGTCCGCGCCAGTGGTCGATTTCAAGAACAGAGAGCCGCCATAAAGAATGGCTGGCAGGAAGATGAACAAATTGCCGAGCAGGAAGAGGACTGAGATCACCGCGCGAATGTGCTTATTGTCGTATTTGCGCTGCAACAGCTCTGTCGTGGTCGTGCAATTGTTGCGATAATAAATCGGGATGAAAACGTAAGCGAGAATGAACAAGCCGACTACAGCGGCCAGTTCCCACCAAGCCAGAAGCAACATCTGATTGCCATTCATGCCGACCAATTGATCTGTCGATAGATTGGTCAGCGTGATCGAGCCCGCTACAAAGTACCAGCTCAAACCGCCATTCGCGAGGAAATAGTCATGGTCTGATCCGCGGTCACCGGACGGTGCATTGCGGCAGCTCAGATAGGTCAAGAAGCCGATCAAGGCTGTGATGAAAAAGAAAATTCCCACCTGGAGCGTATTCATGCCTGTATTTCCTCAAAATTATTGTGTCTTGTTTGATGGTATGTCAGCGCGAAGTCACCCCCGCGCTGACACAAAGTACGCTTCCAGGAGGATTGAGAAGCGTACGGCATTCCCTGCGCGCACCCGTCTGGTAGAGGACAGGCGCGCGCAGGTGCGCGACTTTAGTAAGACGCGCGAACGCCGAGCTGGTAACGCGATCCGGTGTCTGAATAAGTCAGGAACCGGTTCTCGAAGCGCGAGAAGTCGCGCGTGTCTTCGTCCGTGATGTTAATTCCCTCGAAGAAGATCTGGAACGTGTCATTGACATCATAAGACGCTGAGAAGTCGAGCTGACCGAAGGCCTCTCGCTCTCTTGGCTCTGAGAAGTTTGAGAAACACTGGAACAGGAACTCATCGCGATAATTGTACGCGAGTCGCGCCGAGATCCCGTCTTTCTCGTAGAAGCCACTGACATTGAACGAATTCGGAGACAGACCGTTATAGTCACAGTCAGATGCACCGGAGTTCGGGTCGCGGTTGATGTTGCTGGTCACATAGGTGTAGTTTGCAGCCGCACCGAGGCCATCCCATGGTTCAGGCAGTTGATCGAACGTGCGCTGATACGCAATTTCGAGGCCTGTGATCGAACCGGTTTCGCCGTTCCGTGTCCGGGTGTCCTGGAAGTCGACATTGACCAGGATCGGATCTGGACCCGTTGGGTTCTGCGGGTTGCCGACAGGGATTTGAACTTGTCCGGGAACGGGCAAGGTCTGAGCTTCGAGGAAATTCTCGAAATCCTTGTAGAACGCCGCAACCGAGAAGTAGCTGACATCGTCAAAGTACCATTCGAAAGAAGCATCCCAGTTGGACGACTCAAACGCTTCAAGCGTCGGGTTGCCGCCGCCCGAGGTGGGTGCATTAGAGCGACCGCCAAACGTGTTGTTCACACCCAGGGCTGTCAAAGTCGGACGCGTCACCGTTTCCGAGAAGCTGAACCGAACAACTGTGTCTTCCGTTGGCTCCAGCTTGATATTCGCTGAAGGCAGGAAGTTGATGTAATCGTTCGAGACAGACACCGCGGTGGTTGGTCCAAAGTCGACAAGCAGTTGCGTGTCGCCCGGCGTTTCGCGGAATTGCAGAACCGGTTGGTCAAAACCGCTTGAAACAACTTCGGTCTGTGCCAAACGGAAGCCGAAATTGGCCGACCATGGCAGGTCTCCGCCAAAGTCACCTTCCCATTCGGTATTGGCATAGAAGGATGTGATCTGCTCTTCGACGCCAAAGCTGCCACCTGGATTGAATTCAGGTGTGTAGAAACCGAAGACTGAATTGCCAGCCGCGTCGCGGCGAGCGATCAGATCGGCATCATTTGCGGCGCGCTCGGCGCCGGTCAGGCCGTTCCGATTTGGATCGGTGATGTTGGCCGTATCGTTAAGCTCTGCAAAGGCATCGGCAATGGAGAAGCCGAGGATTTGCGACGGAACCTGGCCTGAGCCAGACGCATCGTCGAGGAATCCGTCAAACGCGAACGGAGAAAGAATACCAGGATTTTGCAGCGCGACATTGTAACCGCAATAGGCGCAGAAAATGTCACCACCCTGTGTCGGCGAGAAGTTGGTGAAATTGTCACGTGTTTTCTCGCGATCGGTATAGCTTGCACCAAACGCAATCGCTGACAGGGGGCCACGATTGATGTCCCACTTGCCGTTGGCCTGGAACTCGAGCACATCGTCTTCAACCATGTTCCGCTCAACATTAACGAAGTGCAGACGTTGGATCGACGTATCCGTCAAACCAGACAGGTTTGTAATGGTCGAAATGCCATCGCTGTTCGGCAACTGGATCAGCGGCGAGGTCGGTGCCAGCGCACCGATCACGATGAATGGGTTCGTACCATCGCGTTGTGCGTTAGATGCTGAAACATCAAAGTCGAGCGACAAAGCGTCAGAGACTTCCCATTCCAGATTACCGCCAATTTGATACGTCTCTGCGAGGCGATTATTGGAGGTCACCACGTTATCGTTTTGCGACAGACCGACCGTTGCGGCGATTGCTGGGTTGCGCGCCGCGAAGTCCTGGCCAGGACGGCTGAAGGACACTACAGTTCCGTTTGCATCGATCACAGGATCAATGAAGGGCGGGCTGAAGAAGCCAGAGAATTGCGTCGCGAAGGATTGGACATCAAACTCTGAATAAAGACCGTCAATTGTGATCGTCATGCGATCATTCGGGCGGAATTGTGCGGCGCCGTTCAAGGTCAGACGTTCGCGATCTTGAATGTCGCGGCTGTGCACAACTTGCTGCTGTACGCGTGCGCCGTCAGGGAGAGCGCCAACGGTGGTTAGACCCGACGAACCTTCAGAGGCCAGTACGGCTGGGTCACCGCTGCGCAGCGCGAAGCCATTGGTGAAAGAACTGTCTTCCTGAACCGCACGATCAGAGAAGGACGCGCCTGCAAGAATACCGAACGTACGGTCGGCATTGGTCCACGAGCCTACCGCGGTCAAGTCAGGGCTGACTTCTTCACGCAGCGTGTCATAGGTGCCCGCCACAGAAGCTGTGAAACTTTGACCTGGACGATCGAAAGGACGTGCGGTCACAATGTTTACGGTCGAACCGATGCCACCTGATTGCAGGTTTGGCGTCGCCGTCTTGAACACTTCTGCGCGCTGGATAATGTCAGATGACAAGACGTCGAATGAGAATTCGCGGCCGTCATTATCTGTCGCTATAGTGCGCCCGTTGAGAAGAACGGTGTTGAACTCCGGTCCCAGGCCGCGAACAGTGATGAACTGGCCTTCACCGCCGCTGCGGTCGATCGCAACACCGGTGATCCGTTGTAGAGATTCCGCAACGTTGGAATCTGGGAACTTGCCGACATCTTCAGCGGAGACCGCGTCGACAATCTGATTTGAGTCGCGCTTGACATCGAGAGATGCTTTCAAGCTCCCGCGAATACCCTTGACGGTAACGGTCTGAAGTGTCCGTTCGTCGGCGGCCTCGCCGGTTTCGTTGGCATCCTGCGCGATCGCAGTTCCGCCAAGCATTAGGGCAGCAACGCTCGCCCCAACGATCATTTTTGTTTTGTGGCCCATTTTTATCCTCCCTTGGATATGGTCTTTTCTTATGCGTGCCTGGGCTGGCACCGAGTTTGAGCAACGAGCCGACTAGTGAATTGCTCGTGCAAATTGGTTTGCTCCGCCGATGTCAGATGCAAGCCGAGCTTGGTTCGGCGCATCAAAATATCTTCCGGCGTACGCGCGAACTCGCGCGCGATCAGATAATCAACCTCCTTTTGGTAAAGGCCCCCGCCATAGTGATGGCCGAGCTCTGTTTGGGTCTGTGCGTCCCCCAAAAGCGTGTGGACCCGTGTTCCATAGGTCCGCGCCAATCGATGGCGTGTCTCGCTTTCCAGCCAGGGATATCGGATAGCGCATCGCGCTTCGAACGCGTCGAAGTCAGCTTCGTCAATGTCGCCTCCAGGCAAAGAAGCCGTCGCCGTCCATGGTGCTTTTGTATTTGGAAACTTGTCCGCAACGAGCTTCAAAGCGTCTTCCGCAAGCTTGCGATAGGTTGTGATCTTTCCGCCGATAACCGACAGCATCGTCGCGCCATCTGTTTCTTGAAACTTCAAGACATAATCGCGTGTTACCGACGATGCGTCTTGCGCTTGATCGTCGAACAAAGGCCTCACGCCGGAATAGGTTGAGACGACATCTTCGGGTGTGATCTGCTGCTCGAAATATTCGTTCGAAACCTCGCAAAGATATTTGATCTCCTCGCTCGATGCTTCAACGGCGTCGAGATCGTCTTCGAACGGCAAATCTGTTGTGCCGATCAGCGTGAAGCGGCCATCTTCATAAGGAATCGCGAAGATAACTCGGCCGTCACCGGCTTGGAAAATGAAGCAACGCTCATCATCGAACATTTTGGGCACGATGATGTGGCTGCCTTTGACCAGTCTGACTTGCGGAGCATTGCTCCGCGCTCTAGCCTGTCCGACGACGTGATCCACCCAGGGACCGGCCGCATTGATGACGACTTTAGCGTCAACCGTCATTTCAGAGCTCGCATCGACGCCCAATGTGGCGCGCCAATATCCACCTTTGGACTGTAGGTTTTTGCATTCGGTGCGGGTCATAATGGTTGCACCGCGATCGGCTGCGTCGACAGCATTCAGAACCACCAATCGTGCATCTTCGACCCAGCAATCAGAATATTCGAATCCTTTGGTGAAGTGCCTGTGCAGCGGATCGAATACCGGGCTATTTTTTCGGGTCAGAGTTTTGGTCGCTGGCAGCAATTTGCGACCCCCGAGATGGTCGTAAAGGAACAGCCCCAGGCGAATCAGCCAGCCTGGACGAAGATCCTTGTGATGCGGGAGTACAAAACGTAGCGGCCAGATAATGTGTGGCGCTGCGCGGAGCAGAACTTCGCGCTCTTGAAGCGCCTTGCGGACAAGCGCGAAATCATAGTGTTCGAGATAGCGCAAACCGCCATGAATCAACTTGGTGCTGGCGGAGGAGGTGTGCGAGGCCAAGTCGTCTTTTTCGCACAACAGAACCTTCAGGCCGCGTCCTGCCGCATCGCGCGCGATGCCTGCGCCGTTAATCCCGCCTCCAATAATCAGGATGTCGTACAAATGACTTGACCTTACTTGCTCTCGTAAAAGGCATAACCAAGTTTAAAATGTTCGTAAACGACAAAGTTTGGCGCGAAATCGAAAATCTTTGTAATTGTGGCTTTCTTGCATCCCAATTTGGGGCTAATGAAATAGCGCTCTGTTCGAAAACGAACATGAGCTTGGGCTGGCCTTACACCTGCGTGCCGCCCAAACAAACAGGTGCGACGACCCTACGCGGTCGAGATGGGAGAAAGCATGGCGGGTTCCGATTTGATTTTGGTGATTGATGAAGGCACGTCTTCGACGCGCGCAATCGTATTCGATCAGGCCTTCGCTCCGGTCGCTCAGACGCAGATGGAAGTCGGCCTGAGCTATCCTGATGATGGATGGGTTGAGCAGGATGGCGAAGAAATCTGGAACAAGACGCTGAAAGTCTGCCGCGAAGCGATAGCTGCCGCGGGCGGTGTCGAGCGCATAGCAGCCATCGGTATAACCAATCAGCGCGAAACCACGCTGGTTTGGGACCGTAATACCGGACGTCCCATCGCGCCGGCAATCGTCTGGCAAGACCGTCGAACAGCAGACACGTGCGCAGAATTGGTCGCTGCGGGGTATGAGCCGACCATCCAAATAGAAACCGGCCTGCTCATCGATCCGTACTTTTCCGGGACAAAGATTGGTTGGTTGCTAGATCAGGTCACCGACGCAAGAGGCAGGGCCGATACTGGTGAGCTCGCATTCGGGACTGTTGATTCGTACCTGATCTGGCACCTGACGGGCGGGCAGGTGCACGCGACGGATATCACCAACGCGTCTCGCACATTGCTGTATCCGCTGAGCCTGGATGAGGGGAGAGGGTGGTCGAGGCAGATGATCGACCTGTTCAACATTCCTGAAAGTTTATTGCCGCGCGTTTTACCAAGTGGCGCGAGCTTCGGATTGACCGATCCCGACCTGTTTGGCCGGTCGATTCCGATTTTGTCTGCGATTGGGGACCAACAAGCCGCGCTGGTCGGGCAATCCTGTCTCACACCTAGCACGGCGAAGATTACTTATGGCACGGGTGCATTTCTTGTCGCCAATACGGGGCGAGAGGTACCGCGATCCGAGAACCGATTGCTCGGAACCATTGGCTATGGGCATCAAGGGGGCAGCGCAGCATTTGCTCTTGAGGGGGCAATCTTCAACGCGGGGACGGTAATTCAGTGGTTGCGGGATGAGATGGGATTGATCTCAGACGCACCTGCGAGTGAAGCCAAGGCCGCCGGTCTGTCTGATAATGGTGGCGTCTATCTGGTCCCCGCCTTTACAGGCTTGGGGGCGCCGCATTGGGACGCAAATGCGCGCGGAACCATTTCTGGGCTCACCCGGGCGGCGACGGCGGACCATATTGTTCGAGCCGGTCTCGAGGCAGCCGCGTATCAAACCCATGAATTGCTTCAGGCATTTAAGGCCGATGGCGCGGATGTCGATCTGTTGCGTGTGGATGGCGGCATGGCGGCCAATGATTGGTTGATGCAATTCGTGGCGGACATTTGTGACCGGCCCGTTGAGCGACCCGACTTTATGGAAATGACCGCACTCGGCGCCGCAGCGGTGGCAGGGATCCAGCTTGGGTGGTTGAGCGAAGAAAACTGGGAAAAGCGTAAGGCGCCGGGGCGTCGATTCGAGCCGCACATGGACGCGGCAGAGCGCAAAAAACTACTGGCAGGCTGGAGCGCGGCGCTGGCCCGAACAGTATCAGTCTAGCGCGCCATGAAACTCGATCAAATGCTAGCGAGCAAGCTGGCATTTCCGCCAGCGGCCGTGGTGTCGATTGTGGTGACCCGCTCCAGGCAGAAGCGTTCGGTCTCGTCCGTGTGAGACAGGAGCGGCAAAATCGGTCCGTCCCGGCGCGCGATCAAGTCGATCAATGCTTCTCGGGCGGCGCCTTCCGCCACAACGCCGCAAAGCGAACGATCGCCTAAGGCGTCTGCGACGGTTTCGGAGTGGGCCAAGATGGCGGGTTCGTTCCCGGTCTCGCGCACCCGCCGAATTTGCGCCTCAAGATCTTCAGCATTGTCGCCGCCGACGCAGAGCAGCCGTCCGCGCGGTACCAGACGAAGCGAGTTTTGCTCGCCGGTCGGGCCTGGTAGATTACGGCAGAATTCCTCAATTGAGTGATCGCTTGGGCGCGTAGGTCGCGACAACCGCTTCAGATAAAATGGACCGCCAGCCTTGGGCCCTGTGCCTGACAAGCCCTCACCGCCAAACGGTTGCTCGCCGACGACCGCACCAATTTGGTTGCGATTAACATACAGATTGCCCACTCGAGCCGTGGCTTTCACGATATTGATGCGGGCATCAATGCGAGTATGGAGCCCCATAGTGAGACCGTATCCGAGGTGATTGATACGCTCGACCGTCTCGATAAACGCATTTCTTTTGAAGCGTACCAGATGCAGCACAGGGCCAAAAATCTCTTCAGAGAGATCTTCAATGCGATCCAGTTCGAACGCGATTGGCGTGATGTAAGTGCGCCCGGTATCAGGGGCGGCCGGGGCTTCGCCAATCGTCCGGAACGCCTGCCGGGCTGCAGAAACATGCTGCGTGATATGGTGCTTTGCTGGCGCGTCGATAAGCGGGCCTAGATCAGTCGACAAATAAGCAGGGTCGTCCGTTCGCAATGTCTTCATTGCGCCTGACAGCATTTCAATAAACGCGTCGGCGACATCATCCTGCACGCAAACGAGGCGACAGGCCGAGCATCGCTGGCCGGCGCTTTGGAAGGCGGAAGCGACGACGTCGCCTACCGCTTGTTCAAGCAAGGCGGTGGAATCTATCAACATCGCATTGATGCCCCCAGTCTCGGCAATCAGGGGAATGTCCCCCCGCCCGGTATCGGCCAATGCGGTGGCGATCTTTTTGGCGGTTTGAGTTGAGCCGGTGAAACAAACAGCGCGCACGCTCGGATGCGCGACCAGCTGCGCACCAACCTCGCCATCGCCAATCAAAACATGAAGCGCATCACCCGGGACGCCAGCTTCGTGAAGGCGTTTGATGGCTTCAATAGCGATCAAGGGCGTTTGCTCGGCGGGCTTCGCCAAGACGGCATTGCCAACGCTGAGCGCTGCGCTGACTTGGCCGAGAAAGATGGCGAGCGGAAAGTTCCAGGGACTGATGCATGCTACGGGTCCAAGCGGCTGTCGCGCGGCATTGGAAGGATGTTCGGCTTGATCGGCATAGTAGCGCAGGAAATCCACCGCTTCACGTAATTCAGCTTCCGCGTCCGGCCATGTTTTGCCGGCTTCGTGGACACATAACGCCATTAAGTCCCAGCGGTCGCGATCTACGTAATCCGCCCCACGGCGTAAAATTTGAGCGCGCTGGTGCGATGTCTTTTTTGGCCAATCGCTGTGCAGGCTCGCTTGCGCGGCGTCATCGAGATTGACTGCGCTTTGCTGGTTGGTTGCCACGGCGGGGGGTGTCATGGCTTCGACCGCTCTGACAGTCGAGGATTGCGTCAGATCCACACCCGCAGCGACGCGGCGCGAGTCGCCCATCCGGTCGCGCGGAGATCCCAGGGCAGGGTGCGATGAGGATCCGTGACGCGTCGCGGTTTCGATCGGATGTTCGATCAGGGTTTCGATTGTACCAGACGCATCTTGAATCTGATTCACAAATGAGGAGTTGGCGCCGTTTTCCAGTAACCGTCGAACAAGATAAGGCAGTAATTCCTTGTGGCGCCCTACAGGCGCATAGGTGCGCGTGGCGAACCCGTGTTCTTGCGCCAGTCGACGATGCAGACCGTCGCTCATGCCATGCAGACGTTGAAACTCAAGGTCGCGGCGCGTGCCTGCCAACTGCGTGATGGCCGCAGCGGTATGGGCATTATGAGTGGCAAATTGCGGATAGATCCACGCTTGCGCTTCAAGCAGTTTCTGAGCGCAGGCGAGATATGAGATATCAGTGTGCTCTTTTCGTGTGAACACTGGATAGTCCGCCAGGCCGAGTTCTTGCGCTCGTTTGATCTCTGCGTCCCAATAAGCGCCTTTGACTAGACGAATGGTCAGTCGTTGCTGGTTGCATTGTGCCGCATCGAGAACCCAGTCAATCACTTGGGTGGCCCGCTTCTGGTAGGCTTGAATGGCCAAACCAAACCCATCCCAGTCTCGCACCTTCTCAGAGCTCAGGATGCCATCCACGACCAGCAGCGAGACTTCCAGGCGATCCGCTTCTTCGGCATCAATGGTCAATCCGATATTCGCAGCCTTCGCTGTTTCGCAAAGGTGCAGGACACGCTCGGTTAGCGCTGGGACGCAACGATCTCGCTGCGCGAATTCATAGCGCGGATGAAGCGCTGAAAGTTTTACGGACAAAGCCGGTGACTGGTGAAGTTCCTGGCTGGAGGGTGACGTATCAGCGAGATGCGCGAGCGCCGACTGGTAGGCATTGAAGTAGCGCTCCGCATCGGCCTCTGTCATCGCCGCTTCGCCGAGCATGTCATAGGAATATGTGGCGCCATAATCTGATAGAGATTTGGCGCGGCGCGTCGCGCGTGCGATCGACGTCCCCAATACGAAGTGGCGCCCGAGAAGGGAAATCGCCTGACGCGCAGCGCTGAGCATGACTTGATCGCCTGCGTGGGCGATAATGTTTGTCGAGTTCACACCACCGCTCGCAGCGATCCAGACTTTTGCCAAGCTCAGCCCAAGGGTGCCTAATTTCACGATTGGGTGTCTGGCGGCGAGATGGCGAGTCCACCGTCCGGCCGAAATCTTATCCCTCAACAAATAGCGCGCCGTCTGTGAATCTGGCGTTCGAACGAGTGATTCAGCGAGCCGCATAAGCAGAACGCCTTCTTCAGAAGAAAGCTTATACTCGCTCAAGAGAGCATCGACTGCCGAGCGGGTCCTGGCATCTTCTATTAGGCCATGCGTGAGCTCGGCCGCCAGGGCTTGGATTTGGCGGCGGGCCGCGCGACAGTCCCACAACGTGCTTGCGAGGTTTTCTGTAAGAGTTGCCTCGTCGATCAGATAAGCGTCGTTTAGCGTCTGAAAACGGTCGACCGAATCGGAATCGCTAAATGGCATGCCTTGGCTCCACTTTCATGAGCCTAGAATAGCATGCGGCCGCGGGTCTATCGATCTGCTGAATGGATGTTTGGTGGTGCGATTGATCTTATGTTGTCGAAAAATAAAGCGTTTCGCGCTATATGACCGATGATGTTAGAAGATTTAGACCTATTGGATCGAAGAATCCTCCGCGCGATGCAAGACAGCGGACGGCTTTCCATTAGTGAATTGTCGGAAGAAGTAGGGCTTAGCAAGACGCCCTGTTTGACGCGATTACGGCGATTGGAAGACAAGGGATATATTCGTCGCTACAAGGCCGTGCTGGATCCCGCCAAGATCCGTCAGGACTATGTCACCTATGTTCAGGTCAAGCTCGCAGCCACCACGCGGAGACATCTCGATGCGTTCAGCGATGCGGTTCAAAATGTGCCGGAAATTCAATCCTGCCACATGATGTCGGGTGGATATGACTTTCTGTTGAAGATCCGCACGCGCAACATGCGCGCTTATCGCGAGCTGCTCGGGGATGTCTTGTCGGAGCTGCCAGGCATCGCACAGACCTCGACATTTCCAGTCATGGAGACCGTCAAGGAAACCGACGATCTTGTCGTTGTAGAACCGGACTAGATCTCGGCCCGGTTTAAGGCACCTCTTTGCCGAGCGCCGCCGTGTAAATTTCATACCAGGTCTCGCGATCCATCGAGACGCCAAATGCCTGTCCCAGATCGCAAATACGGTTGATCGAGTTCGTGCCGACAACGGGGATGATTCTGGCGGGATGTGCCAGCAACCAGGCATAAGCAAGCGAGGCCAGGTCCGTATCGAGACGTGTTGCAATGCGCGCCAGTTCTGTTGCACCCGCTGGCGCTGGACTGCCAAACAAGGCGCCACCACCGAGTGGAGACCAGGCCATTGGCGGTATGCCGCGTTCCTGCAAATAGGCGAGGTCGCCATTCGTGAACGCATCCATTTCCATGACGCTAATTTCGATCTGATTCGTGACCAGTTGAGACGTCATCGCAGATTGGAGCAGAGACCAGTCATGAGGCTTGAAATTCGAAACCCCGACAGCTTTGACTTTGCCGGACTTGATCACCTCATCCAATGCGGCGCCGGTTTCAACATGATCCATCATCGGGTCAGGGCGATGGATCAGTAATAAGTCGATTTGTTCAATGCCCATGAGTTGAAGCGACAGGTCGACCGAGTGCTGAATATGGGCGCGTCCGGTATCATAATATTTGACGGACTTGTCGGCATAGCGCCCGAACGGCGCTATGATCCCGCATTTGGTCACGATCTCGACCTGGTCGCGCAGGGCAGGACTGGCTTTGAGCGCGGTGCCGAGCAATTCCTCAGCGCCATAAGCGCCGTAAATATCAGCTTGATCCAAGGTTGTGATGCCTTGTTCGAGACAGGCCTCAATCTTCGCCTGAATATGTCTCACGGACGTGTCGGCATCATCGCCAAGGCGCCACATGCCATACGCCATGCGTGAGATCGAAAGGTCATCGGACAATGCAACTTTGTTCATTAAATGCGTGCTCCTGCGCCAAGGGGCGTATCTGGTGTCGTGCTCGGGACCCGGCCATAGACGTCTGGAAGCGAGCAGGTCTTCATTTCGGGAAGGACCAATTCGCCGAATTTCCTGCATTCATCAATATGCGGATAGCCCGACAGGATGAAGGCGCGAATGCCCATTTTCTGATAGGCCGCGAGTTCACTCAAAACTTGATCGGCTGACCCGACAATCGCAGCCCCGCATCCAGACCGGGCGCGGCCGATGCCGGTCCAAAGATGCGGCTCAACATAGCCGAATTGATCTGCCAGTTCGCGCGCCCGTGCCTGGTGAGAGACGCCGAGGCTTATACTGTCATGCGCGCGGTCGCGGATCAGCTTGCCGTATTCGTCATCCAGTTTCGAGACCAGATGATCAGCATATTCGCGAGCCTCAGCTTCCGTGTCGCGCACGATGACATGGACGCGTAAGCCATAATCCAGGACACGATCATGCTGTTCGGCGACTGCATGTACCGCTTTCATCCGGTCCGCGAGATTGTCTTTGATTTCCGGCCACATCAGATACACATCGCAGTGCTCTCCGCACAGTTCGAGCGCAGGTGGTGAATAACCGCCAAAATAGAGCAGGGGGCCATGAGTCTGAAACGGTTTTGCGGGTCCTGTGGGCACATCTTTGAACGTATAAACGTCGCCGTCATGATTGATGGCGTCAGACGTCCAGGCTTGTTTCAGGATCTGAACAACCTCCCGCGACCGTTGATATCGATAAGCGCTTTCGGCCGTTTCGCCGGGAAAGTCAGAGCTGATAATATTGAGGGTCAGCCGCCCTTCCAGCATATGATCGAGCGTTGCTACGGTTCGCGCCAACATAATCGGCTGCATCTCACCGCATCGTATGGCGGCCAACATATTAATCGAAGACGTGAGCGGCGCGCAGCCTGCGACAAAGCTGAGTGTATCTTGTCCGACTTGATATGAAGACGGGCAAAGGATGTTGCGAAAGCCTTGCTGTTCGGCTTCCAGCAATATGTCCCGACAATGCGCCCAACTCGACTTCAATCCAGGATCAGGCACGCCAAGAAATTCGTAATCGTCCGAGCACAAAGCTGAGAACCAGGAGACTTCCGCCGCATCAAGATCAGCGGATCGAATGGGCACGACGGTCATGAAAGAGTTCCGACTTCCAGATTAGGATTGTCCGCATTCGGTATCACGTAGATCCGGCTAAATCAATTTTGTATCAATTTTTCGGCGCGTTACGATTATTGCGACAGATTGAGAGAGGCCAACTGCTCCGCGGACAAGTCGATCGATTGCATCAGATTGGCTTGAGATGAACCGCCGACAAAGATCTCAAACGTGCCTGGCTCGAGTTTAAAAGCGCCAGTCGCATCATAGAAACCAAGCTCTTTCGCCGACAATCGCAACTCAACCCATTCGCGCGATCCCGCGGCCAGCGATAGTTTCTCGAACGCCTTCAGCTCTCGCACGGGGCGGGCAACGCTGGCGACGCGGTCGCGGATATAGAGCTGGACAACTTCCTCGCCAGCGCGCTCGCCAGCATTGGTCACTGCAATGCGGGCCACGACGTGATCGGGTTCAACGCGGACGGACAAATCAGAATACTCGAAACGGGCATAGCTCAACCCGTGCCCGAATGGGTAAAGCGGGCTGTTATCAATGTCGGAATAATGTGCCCAGACGACCTGATCTTTGGGTCCTGGGCGGCCCGTATTGAGATGATTGTAGTAGAGCGGTAATTGACCGACAGCGCGTGGGAAACTCATCGGCAATTTTCCGCTTGGGTTTTCCTTGCCAGTCAGAATATCCGTGATGGCTTCACCGCTGCGATGTCCGAGGTGCCAAGCCTGGACAATGGCTGGCACATGCTCATCGGCCCAGGTGAGCACCAATGGTCGGCCGCTCATGACGACCAGAATGACATTCGGATTAACCGCGCATACCGCTTCGAGCAATTCTTGTTGCAAGCCAGGCAGATCAAGATCGGCGCGACTGCGGCCTTCGCCGGATTGCCGCGCGGTCTCGCCGAGGACCAGAACCACTTTGTCCGCGTTTCGCGCGGCGGCGACGGCTTCATCAATGCCGCTTGGGTCATGCATGTTGACGTGAACAGGATATTCAAATCCAGCATCGCCGATTTGTACGGTGACGCCTTGGCTGTATGAGAAATTCAACCCCGCTTGCTCAAATCCTTCGATAACACTCATTGCGCTATGGGCTTCGGCTTGACCGCGCCAATTGCCGAGTGGGGCATCCTTGTCCGCGGCGAGAGCGCCGATCAAGGCAATCCGCTCACCAGCCGGCAGCGGCAGGGTCTCATGCTCGTTCTTCAGTAAGACGATCGATTTTCGCGCCATGTTCAAGCTGGCGTCGAGATGCGCATCGGTAAACAGCGTCGCGCGTTCGCGATCGGCATCGAGATAGCGATAAGGGTCGTCAAACAGACCGAGTTCAAACTTGACCCGAAGTGTCCTGCGCACCGCATCGTCGATCAGGGCTTCGTTAATCGCGCCATCGCCAACCAGGCCTTCAAGATGATCGAGATAGACATAGGATTCCATATCGACGTCCGAGCCGGCTTCGATCGCTAGTTGCGCTGCATCACGACCATTTGCGGCGAAGCCATGATCGATCATTTCGAGCGCCGAGCCCCAGTCAGACACCACCACGCCATCAAACCCCCATTCGCCTTTCAATACATCGCGCTGCAAGGCGCGATCGCCCGTTGCAGGAATCCCATTGATTGTATTGAAAGCGTTCATGACCGAGCGCGGGTTCGCAGTTTCCAGGACGTCTCTGAAGGGTTGGAGAATGGTATTGTTCAGCGTGACAGTGCCAACCTCGACAGTGTTATAATCCTTGCCGGACTCCGCGAAGCCATATCCGGCAAAGTGTTTGGCGGTGGCGAGAATAGTGTCATGCGCGCTGAGATCATCGCCTTGAAAGCCTTGAACGCGGGCGCAAGCGATCAGCGCGCCGAGATAAGGGTCTTCACCAGCCCCTTCCATGACGCGGCCCCATCTGGCATCGCGTGTGATGTCGACCATCGGAGCGAAGGTCCAGTTCAGGCCTTGGGCCGCGGCTTCGATTGCCGCGACGCGCGCGCTGTGTTCAATCAGGTTGAGATCCCAGCTTGCAGCTTCAGCTAGCGGAATCGGGAACATGGTGCGTTGGCCGTGAATGACATCATACGCAAACATCATCGGAATTCCGAGACGCGAGTTCTCGACCGCGAAAGTCTGAAAGGCGCGAATATCATCATGACCGACCACGTTTAGCATCGAGCCAATAATACCCCGTTGCAGGAGCGCATGCTTCTGGGCTTCCCGATCGCCGGCTGGCGCCGGGCCGGTGACATCATAGAAGCCGGAAAACTGAGTCAGCTGGCCGATTTTCTCTTCTAGCGTCATCTGCTCGAGCAATGCAGTGATCCGAGATTCATAGGCACCGGTCTGAATCGAATTTTGCGTTTTGGTCAGCATGGCCATCTTGCCCCTGTATGATTTTCGCCACTTCGCGCAATCGGATTCAGGAATCAATCCGTCAATTTCGTTTGCAGGTCGGCTATGCAGGCTTGCAAAGCACGTAATGATAGCGCTAACATAATTTGGCGGCACGTAGAAGTGGAAGCGGGTTCAATCCTTGTCTGGTTTAGGGTTCTGTATCAGCGCGCGAACAAAACAAAAGTCGCTGGGAGGAAAAAATGCAGGAATTGGCGGGGCGCAGTCGCGTGCCCATGATCGAGAAAGTCGCTTATGGCGCCGGCATGCTGGGCAATCAAATGTTCCCGGCCGCGCTTGGCATATTCATGGTGGTCCTGGTGCAGGGACTGGGATTCCCGCCGCTCCTATGGGGCTTGCTGTTCTTCTTGCCGCGCTTGCTAGATGCGATTCTTGACCCTTTGATGGGGTTCATCACAGACAATACGCGATCAAGTTGGGGGCGCCGCAAGCCCTATATTCTGGTTGGCGCAGTGATGACGGGCCTCTCCTATATCGTCATGTGGCAATTGTATGAGTCCAACAGTCTCTCCTTCAATTTCACCTACTTCCTGATTGGTTCATTATTCTTCTATGTCGGCCTCACGGTCTTTGCGACGCCCTATATCGCGATGGGATATGAGATGAGCAATGACTTCCATGAGCGGACGCGGTTGATGGCGGTGGCGCAATGGATCGGACAATGGGCCTGGGTGATTGTGCCTTGGTTCTGGCCGCTGCTTTACAATGAGAACCTGTTCGCGTCGCCCGCCGAAGGGGTGCGAACGCTGGCCATCTGGGTCGGCCTTGGTTGCATGGCATTGGCGGCGATTCCGGCCATTATTGTTCGCAGCCCTTCGACCAAAGATGCCGAGGATCTTGAGGATCTCAGCCTGAAGAATTTGGGTAACAATCAGAAGAAATTTCTGGTCGGTTTTGGCGGTGCACTTAGTCTTAAGCCGTTTCGAAAACTCTGCGCGGCGACCTTGCTGGTGTTCAGCTCATTTCAGACTGTGGCGGCCTTTTCCTTCTTTATCGTTGTGCACCATCTGTTTGGCGGCGATGCTGGTGCAGCCGGAAATTGGCCAGCTTGGTTCGGCACGATCTCGGCCCTCGCGACCTGCTTTTTGGTCATTCCGGTCATCACATTCATGTCGACTCGGATGGGCAAGAAAAACACATTCATCGTCACACAAGCGATCTCGTTGATTGGGTATGTGATGTTCTGGTGGTGCTTCCGCCCTGGCGAGCCATTATTGATGTTGCTGCCCATTCCATTCTTCTCTTTCGGCATTGGCGGCTTGTTTACGTTGATGACGTCTATGACCGCAGATGTCTGCGATCTTGACGAGATGAATACAGGTGCCCGCCGTGAAGGTACGTTTGGGGCGCTGTATTGGCTGATGGTCAAGTTCGGCGTCGCTATTGCTGGTGGCTTAAGCGGATTGATTATGGCCTGGTCCGGGTTTGCACCAGATGCCAGCGTCCAAGCCGAAGGCGCGATGGATGGCATGCGCCTGGCTTACAGTCTGGTGCCAATCGTGGGGGCGCTTTTGGCGATCTGGTTCATGCGCGACTATGACGTTTCGGAAGAGCGCGCCAATGAAATCCGCGAAGTCTTGGATAGCCGCCGCACAGAGACGGTACCCGCCTAAGACGCGTCTTCGGGGGCGCCGTCCCAGCGATAATAACGGAACCAATCATACTCGGTCGTCATCGGGTATTGATTGCGTTCCTTGTTGCCGCCGAAATAGTCCTGGATGTCATCATTCGGGATCCAGAAATTCATGAAGATCGTGGTGGGATTGTTCGGGATCGGAGTCGGTTTTTCTTGCGGTGCAATACAGTCAGGTTGGCAATCAATGTCGTCGGCTGTGAGCGTTTTCACCAATTCGCCATCGACATACCAGCGGATCGAGTCCGGCAACCACTCAATCGCGAAGACCCGCCATTCATCCACTGGGCCGACTTCAATTTTGTCTTCCCAGGCGCCGTAAACCCGTGTCCGCCACCATTCCCAAGTGTCTTTGCCATAGATCAGATTGGCTTGAAACTTGTCTGGGCGCCCGCCTTCTAACTCGACATCAATCTCTTCCCATTCGGTCGATTCAGGGGTGTCTGAACTTGGATCGGTATCGAATCGATAGGTGAACAGAGACGAAATATAACCCGACGCCGTGGCGCGATTTGGAGCTTTCATTCGGGCTTCAAATCGGCCGTAATGAAAACGTCGATCGTCCACAGTTCGCAGCTCGCCGCAAACATAATCGTACGGTCCTTTTTCTTGTTGATGGTCTTTTGAATAGCTCGGTGCAACCGCTTCGGGCCGCACGATCAGTTTTAGGTGACCATTCTCAACCACGACGCCTTGGTCTTGGAACCGGCATATGGACTCGCCGCCAACCGCGCCGTCGCCAGGTCGCCAGAGCGTGGTGTCGAGCTGATCGAAGCGATCATCGATGACGAGGGTAAAGCCATCATAGCTTCCCGCATAAGACGGGTAAGCTGTTAGCGGGGTCACCTCATTCGGCGCCGAAACGGGCGTCGAGCAGGCCGCGAAAAGGGCAATGCCTGAAAACGGGATGAGGTGTTTCATGTTCAGGGTCCTTCACTGTCAGGATTCTCAGCGCGCGGGTTCAACTTTGCGGCCGTCAACGTGCTGGAAGATTACCATCGAATCAAGAGGTTCGATCGGAGGTGGTCAGGCGTGAAAAGTCCCTAGACAATTTTTGACATCGCTGTCATTATGGTTCAAATCATATAGAACAGGTCCGGGAGGGGACATGTCTAATCCGTATCATAATAGAAAACTGGCGCTGTCCGGTGTTCGATCCGATGAGATGGCGGAAAATCAGTTGTCTCGTCTCATCAAGCAGCTCCTTGATGACAAGATCCATGGTCTCGCCTTCAGTCCATATATGGATGGCCAGGACAATGTGACCGAAGTTTCGGCCGAGCAGATACAAGCGCGCTTGTCAGTGCTTGCGCCGCACATTGACTGGATTCGAACCTTCTCTTGTACCCGCGGCAATCAGCACACGCCTGCGATTGCACGAGCTATGGGGTTGAAATCCATGGTGGGTGTGTGGATCGATTATGATCTCGACTACAATGAGAAAGAGCTCAGCGCTGGAATTGAAATCGCCAAGCAAGGCGATGCTGGCATCCTGGCCATTGGCAATGAAGTGATGCTTCGTGGCGAGCTGAGCGAGGATCAGCTCATTTCCTATATTGAACGCGCCAAGGCCGAAACAGATGTGCCTGTCGGTTATGTCGATGCGTATTTCCTGTTTGAGAATTATCCGCGCGTCGCCGACGCTTGTGATGTCATCCTGGTCAATTGTTATCCCTTTTGGGAAGGCTATCCGATCGAGCATGCGCACATTTACATGCGCGAAATGTATCGCCGTGCCGAGCGCGTGGCGAACGGCAAAAAAGTGATTATTGCCGAAACAGGCTGGCCTAATATTGGCAGCGCAGAGCAGGGCGCCGCGCCATCGAGATTGAATGCGATGAAATATTTCATCGATGCTGTGCAGTGGACACAATCAGAAGACATTGATCTTTTCTATTTTGCTGGCTTTGATGAAGCATGGAAAATCGAAAAAGAGGGTGATGTCGGCGCTTATTGGGGCCTTTGGGATAAAGACGGCCAGCCGAAATATTATTGAGATGGTATTAGACGTGTTTCGATCACAGCGCCGGGCTTTTGAGCCGGCTTATGGCAATGCGATTTGCTATTCCGGGTATCGCGAGGGTCAAAGCCCGCCGTCTGGTGTATTTCCTACATATGATCAAATCCGCGAGGACTTGCTGATCCTGCAACGCCATTGGCGCTATTTGCGGATCTACGATTGCACACCGCACGCAGAACTGGTCTTGAAAGTCATTCGAGACGAGAAATTGCCATTGCAAGTCATGCTGGGCATGGGGCTGTCGGCTGAAGTCAGCAATTACAATTGTCCCTGGGGCGGCGTCTACAGCGATGCCGAGCTTCGGGCCAATCGCGAGTCGAATGATGCTGAGCTCGCCCGCATGGCAGACTTGTCAAAGCGCTTTCCAAAAGAAGTGTTGGCTTTGTCTATCGGCAATGAAGCAAGCGTTGAATGGAATGATCATATGGTCCCGGTGGACCGCCTCATCGACATGGCCAAGACACTGCAGGACGAAACCCGCCACCCGGTGACATTCTGCGAAAACTATGTGCCTTGGACTGGCAAGCTGAAAGGCCTTGTCGAACATCTCGATGTGATCAGCATTCATACATATCCCGTCTGGGAGTATAAATCGATTGAAGAGGCCTTGGCCTACACGCAAGAAAATTATTATGCGGTGAAGGGTCGATATCCGGACAAACCGGTCATAATTACCGAGGCTGGCTGGACCACAAATTCCAATGGCCGCGGCATCGAACCATGGAACGCGTCGGAAGATCTACAATTTGCCTACTATGAGCGTTTGATGGACTGGGTGACGGACGAGCAAATTTTGACCTTTGTCTTCGAAGCCTTTGATGAGCCTTGGAAAGGCTCGCCTGATCCAAATGAGCCGGAGAAGCATTGGGGTTTGTTCACGCTTGAGCGGACACCCAAGAAAGTCATGGCAGATCGGTTCTCGGACTTGATCGCTGCCTCCTGATTTGCAGAGTTTCGCTCAACAGAAGCGCCGATTGAGATTTGCCAAAACCTTTGCGGCTTTCAACATCTCGGGCGATAGCGCATCATACTGTTTGGCGAGCTCCGTCTTCAAGTTGATCACATCCAGCAACCATTCTCGATCACCCGGCCGTTTGATGTGGCTTTCAATCCAGCCGACAAGCCTCATGGCTTCGCAACTTGAGCTAAGTTCTGTGGGAGTTTTTCGCTGGCTCCGCGAGTAGGACTCGAACCTACGACCGGGCGATTAACAGTCGCCTGCTCTACCAACTGAGCTATCGCGGAACAGCGAGCCGCCTCATTAGCAAACCCGATTTCCATGTCAAACCAGGAAATTCACTTGGCTGACAAAAAATTGGCGGAACATAAAAATGTTCCGCCGAGGCATTGGGTGATGGTGGGTGTCTCCAATAGAAGACATTAACCTTCTCCTATAGAATGGTTAATGACTGTTAAACGGAATTCAAAAGATTTAAGCAAAATCGCAAATATCTTCAGAATTCAGTGAAATTGCTGGAGAAAATGGAGGCTCCGGCCGGAATCGAACCGGCGTACACGGATTTGCAATCCGCTGCGTCACCACTCCGCCACAGAGCCTCGCTGGTGAGATCGGGTGCATAGCAGCGACTTTTCGGACATGCAATCGGGTAAAGTGCGTTGAAGCGCATTGGTCGTATTGCGGCATGGGCAACCTGTGCTATTGCCGCCTTGGACATGAGATTCTCTTAAAGAAGGGCCGCCAAATGGACTTCGCGCAAGCTCGTAAAGTGATGGTCGACTCGCAAGTGCGAGTGAATGATGTGACATCGTCGGAAGTGGTCAGTGCATTTTCGAGCATTCCACGTGAAGTTTTTGTCCCTAAGGGTATGCGCGCCAGTGCTTATGCCGAACTCGAAATTGAGACCAGTGACGCGCGCGCCATGTGGTTGCCGCGCGATCTTGGCAAAATCCTGGTGGCGCTCGAGGCCGAAGCCAGTGATGTCAGCCTGGTGATTGGGGCAGGGGCTGGCTATAGCGCGGCACTGCTTGGCCATATGACAGATGCAGTGATTGCGCTGGAAGATGATGAAGCGCTGGTCGACGCAATGGCAGAACGCTTCGCCGAAATCGGCATGGACGAAGCCGTGCCGGTACAAGGGGCGTTGTCGGATGGGCTCGCCGAACAAGGGCCGTTCGATATTATTCTGGTCGCTGGCATGATCGAAGAGGTGCCACAGGCCTGGCTGGACCAGCTGTCCGATGGCGGACGTCTGGCTGTCGTTGTCGCGACAGGTCGTGGTGTCGGCGCAGCGCGCATCTATAAACGCGCTGGCGATACGTTCTCTTACCGCGAAGCGTTTGAATGCTGCCCGCCTATCCTGCCAGGATTTGAGGCCGAGAAAGCCTTCGTCTTTTAAGACTCATGCCGAGCTTGCCAGCTTGGCGTCTGGTTTGCCGATCGTGCCCTTGTCAGGATCTGGCAGCAATTTTGTGGCTTTGACGGGATTGCCTGTGGCCTCAGCAATCAGCTCCGCTGAGCGTTGCTCAACCGCCTCTGTCAGACGTGCCAATGCTTCCTCCTTAGGCAAGCCCGCGGGAATCGGATCGAGAAACTCGATCACAGCCGTTCCGGGCTTTTTCAGCAATTCTTCTTGTTGCCAGAAACAATTGAGATTGGTTGCCACGGGCACAATCGGCACATCCATCGCCTTTTGCATATGCCAGACGCCAGGTTTGTAACGGAAGTGGTAGCCGACCGGCGCTAAATGCCCTTCAGGATAAATCAGGACGCGGCGACCGTCTTCGCGCGCCCGAGCCATGCCTTCGGCCAGAGAAGCGGCTTTGCGTTCGCCGCCCCCGCACGTGTCGATCACGATCGCGCCAAGCTTGCGCAAGATTCCGCCAACCAACGGAAAACGCTCCAAGTGGTCGCCCGTCACAAAGGCCAGGTTTTTCACCTCTGGATAGATCATAAATCCGTCGCCCCAGCTCGCGTGCTTTGGCGCCAGAATAAACGCACCTTCCGGCAAACGATCGCGACCGCGAACCTCTTTCTTGATGCCGCCAATCCCGTGCAAGGCGATATTGATGGCGCGCGTATAGGAACGGATGATGGCCGTCACGGGTCCGCGCCCTGGTAAGGCCAGGAAAGGCAGCGACGCGACGACATAGATGAAAGACAGGACGTAATAGACGCCTGTGAATAACAGACCACGGATCATTGGAAGTCTCCTGATTGCCTATTTCTGAAGCAGGATCGCCATAATGGTTCGAGTGAACGTATCGACATGCTGGCTGAACGTGCCGGGCAGGCGGCTATAGATCTTGTTCAAGCCGGATTGCATGACAATGCCGAGACTCATCGCAGCGAGAATGGCGGGATCGCCTTTCGGGATTTCACCAGAATCGATCAAATGCTGAATCAGCTTTTCAACCACGGAAACCGGATCGTCGTCGCGCCTCGTGTCATGTGGCAAATAGCGGTTTAGCGAGACCAGGTGATAGCTGAAGGATAACCAATCCTCATCCGCAAAGGCACAATAGGCCGTCACTGCGCGGCGGACCTTTTCCTCAATCGTGCCAGGCTCAGAAAACGCGGTCAGCATCATCTCGCCGAGGCGGTTATGGGTTTCCATAAACAAAGCCAGCGCCAGTTCATCTTTGCCTTTATAATGGCGATAAAGCGCGCCTTCAGAGACGCCGGCCTGGTCAGCAATGTTGCGCGTCGTGGCGGCGTCGACGCCTTCACGAATAAACAATTCTAGTGCCGCCTTTTCAATTTTCGGGCGGGCATTGCGGGCGCGAGGGCGTTTCTGGTCAGCAAGTGTCATCAGCTTAATCTCAATTTTGTGAGCGCTTGCTAACATAGGGTAGATAGCTTTGCAAGTGATTAATTGCTCACTTTTTTGATTTGACCGGACTTAGCGTCAAGGCGCAATCTGGACCGAAACACATATCGGGAGTGACACATGGCCGACGGACACGCGCCAGTTCAGGCAAAATTTCGCGAAATGCTGGAAGGCACAAAAGAGGACTGGGATATTATCTCAGACCACGCCAAGGGCTTTAATAAGGGCCTGGCCAAACGCGTGCTGGATCATTTGCGCTTGCTGGACGGCGACTATGGCGGGTTTCCTGTCGACCGTCTGACCCATTCGCTGCAGACCGCGACGCGCGCCCACCGCGATGGCCGGGACGAGGAATATGTCGTTTGCGCCTTGCTGCACGATATTGGCGACACGCTCGGTAGCTATAATCATCCGGATGTGGCGGCAGCGATCCTCAAACCCTTCGTGTCAGAACAGAACCACTGGATGGTTGCCAATCATGGCATGTTCCAGGGCTATTATTTCTTCCATCACCTTGGTCTGGACCGGAATATGCGGGACCAGTTCAAGGAGCACCCGTTTTATGAGTATACGGCGCAATTCTGTCATCTCTACGATCAGTCGGCCTTCGACCCGGACTATGAGAGCGAGTCCCTCGAATTCTTCGAGCCTATGGTCGAACGGCTTTTTGCCAGCCCGAAAAACTCGATGTATCTGAAGGCGCTTGAGTCAGACTAAGACTGTCTGGACAAGATTCGGTTCCGCGCACTCTTGAATTCGACCGCGCGCAGCGTGATCTGATCTGGCAAGGAACGCACCCGTGCGATTGCTAAAGCGCGGGGGCATGGATATACGGGCGCAATTGATTTCACGAAGGTAGATCTTTCATGCGGAAATTTATTCCCCTGACTCTCGCATCAGTTCTGATTGCGCCTCTGGCCATGGCTCAAGACGCCGCTGCCGGCGGTGGTTTGATGTCCAGCCTGATCATGTTCGTTCCTTTGATCCTGATCTTCTATTTCTTGCTGATCCGTCCACAACAACAACGCCAGAAAAAGCACCGTACGATGCTCGAAGCGATGAAGAAGGGCGATACCGTCGTAACGGCGGGCGGCTTGATTGGTAAAGTGACCCGCGTCGCGGACACGGAAGTAACGATCGAACTGGCAGATGGCGTTCGCGTACGGTCCCTCAAGGGCATGATCGCGGACGTTCGAGACAAAAACACTCCGGTCGCTGCGAACGACTAAAACAAGGGCTTTACCGCCATGCTGAATTTTCCGCTGTGGAAAGTGGGTCTGATCCTGGTCATTCTTGTCTGGGGCACCATTCTGGCGCTCCCGAATCTGTTTTCGGACGGATTCCTGGGGATTGAACCAAGAGAACCGTCGGATCCGACCAATGAAGTCGCGATGGCGGCGTATGAGCAACAATTGCAGGAAGCTGAAGACTCCTGGTGGTTCCTGCCAGCTGGTAAGCTCAATCTCGGGCTCGACCTTCAGGGCGGTGTGTATCTCTTGATGGAGATTGACCCCGCCGAGATCGCGGCCAACCGCCTTGAAACTGTTCAGGCCGATATTCGAACCGCATTGAATCGCAGTCCTTTGGTCGAACGTAATCCGCCGGTTCAGAATGAAGATCGCCTGACCATCGAAATTCTCAATCCGGAAGAGGATATGGATGAAGCGATCCGGCGATTGAATCGCATCAACCCGACCATAGGCACGACACAGACGGAATTGTTTACGGTGCGCCAGACAGGCGACCAGTTCATTCAATTGACCGTGCCGGGCAATGCCCGCACCGCGCTTGCAGCAGACGCGCAGTCAAAAATGATGGAGATTATTCGCCGACGCATCGACCCGGATGGTGTGGCTGAGATTTCGATCACGCCGCAAGGCGACAATCGCATCATCCTGGAAGCGCCAGGTGAAGCTGATCCCAAACGGATCAAAGAAATACTAGATCAGGCCGGACGTCTGACCTTTAATATGGCCAATCTCGATCCATCAGCGATCCGCGCGGCGGTGACCTCTGGCCGTCCGCCACCGCGCGAAGAATTGGTCAATTCGATCGATCGTGGACAAATCCTGGTTAATCGCATTCCGGAACTGACAGGCGCTGATATCGCGACCGCCAACCGCTGCTTTGACGAAGCGAACTTCCCAGCCGTTTGTTTCCGTCTGAATTCCTCAGCGGCGACCAAATTCTACAATCTCACGCGCAATAATGTCGGCCGAAACTTTGCCATCGTGCTGGATGGTACATCCATGTCATCGCCGAGCATTCGTGTGCCGATCCCGGGCGGTAACGTCATCATTGAAGGCCAATTCACGATCGAAGAAGCCGAAGACCTGGCCGCAATCATCGAAGCCGGTGAACTTCCGGCAAAGCTAAATTTCCTGGATGAGCGGACGATCGGACCGACCTTGGGGGCTGAATCGATTGCTGCCGGATCTCGGGCCAGCTTGATCGGCCTCGCCTTGGTCGGCGTCTTCATGGTGCTCGCTTATGGGCTGGTCGGCGGCTTCGCGGTCGGATCTCTGATGGCCAATATCGTGATGATTATTGGGGCGCTGTCCGGCTTCGGGGCAACACTGACGCTGCCAGGCATTGCGGGCATCATTCTGACCATTGGTATGGCGGTGGACGCCAACGTTATCGTGTTTGAGCGGATACGAGAGGAACAGGCCAATGGCCGATCCCCGGCAACGGCCATCCAAGCGGGCTATGAACGGGCGCTCTCAGCCATTCTGGACGCCAATATCACGACCTTTATCGCCGCCTCCATCTTGTACATGGTGGGATCCGGTCCGGTAAAAGGCTTCGCGGTGACTTTGGCGATCGGTATTTTGACCTCTGTGTTCACTGCTTTCGTGGTGACCCGTTGGTTCACTGTTATGTATTTGCGCACATTCCGCCCCAAGCGGCTGGCCATGTAAGGAAGGACGAGATCTATGTTACTCCGTTTATGGCCTGAGAAGACCAATGTCTCTTTCATGAATCTGCGCTTCTTTGCGTTGATCATTTCCGTTGTGGCTTTGTTGGCATCGGCGGCATTGCTGACCACGCGCGGCCTCAATCTGGGGATTGATTTTGCGGGTGGAGCGGTGATTGAGATCACCAAGCCGGATGATATTGAAGCGCAAGACATCCGAGATGCGGTTGAGCCGTTAATCGTCGGCGCTGTCGATGTGAACTCTGCCCGCGGGACTGGGGCCAATGCCCCTGACATCGCCGTGATCAGATTTAAGCCGCAGCCGCCCGTCGGCGACGAAACACCGGATCAGGCGCAAAATCGCGCTGGCGATGAAGTGAATACCGCATTGCAGGTTCTGGTAGATCAAGGGCTCCCCGACGGCGAGAGCCGGTTCGAAATCCGCTCCGAAGCCTCGGTCGGGCCGAAAGTGTCCGGCGAATTGTTCCGCTCAGGTATTATCGCGCTGACCGTCGCGCTGGCGCTGATGATGGTCTATATCTCGTTCCGGTTCCAATGGCAGTACGCGTTGGGTGCCGTTGCGGCCTTGTTCCACGATGTCATTCTCACCATGGGCATGTTCGCGCTGACCGGGTTCGAGTTTAACCTGGCAACGATTGCGGCTCTTTTGACGATTGTGGGTTATTCGATGAACGACACTGTGATCGTGTTTGACCGCGTCCGCGAAGAGGCGCGAAAATACAAGAAACTCGAATTGTCGAAAGTGGTCGATCTGGCGATCAATGCCACGATGTCTCGAACGCTTTTGACATCTGGCACAACCTTGTTGGCCTTGATGTCGATCTTCCTGTTTGGGGGACCGGTTCTGCGCGGCATGAGTTTCGCGCTGATCTTTGGTGTGATTGTCGGAACCTATTCCTCGATCTTTGTCGCCTCAGCGGTCGTGCTGCTGCTGGGCATTGATCGCGGCGATAAGCCGAAGCGGGAAGTCGAAGGCTTTCAGGGGGTCAGCTGACCCCCATCGCGTCTCAACCGATCAAACGCATACCAACTTGATATTCCAGGGCTTCGCAAACGGCGTCGGCGACATCGTCCGCGCTGTCGCCAAAACTGGTCGCGCGGCATGCCTGAACGTGCAAATTGATCAGAGGGGCTTCTTGCTCAAGCGTGTCAACGCCAGACACCAATTGATGCAATGAGCCGGTCAGGCGGGTCAACGCACCCCCGCCATAGGCCCCAGACGCCCCATGTAAATTGTGCAGCGCATTGCGGAATGCCGTGCTTGAATCTTCATTTGCTGGATCGTCGCAGCAAGCCTGCCAGGTCAATTGCAGCAAATCGAGATCGTTTTGTTTCCAGACTTCAATATTTGATTCCGGATCGTTTTCTTCGACCGTTTCAACTGTCTCTTCAGATGGGCTGTTATCAGCCTCTTCCGATGCCCCAACGACGCGCGAAATGTCGAGCTCGGTGAGGAGTTCTTTGCCAGATTTTGGCGATTTGAACATTTTGAATAGCGACTTAACCATACTCTCTGTGTATCAGATTAGGCTTAACAAACGCCTGAACGAAAACAGAAAACTGGTTAATATCAGAACGCAAACTGTTCACGGAGGATGCGCTCATCGAGCGCATGACCGGGGTCAAACAGCATAGTCAGGTGTTGCGATCGGTCTGCGTGAATCGAAACGCGCGTAACATCGCGCACTTCCTGATTGTCCGCCGCCGCCGCTACCGGGCGCCGTTCCGGGGCGATGATATCAATATCGACTCGTGCATCATGGCGAAGCAGGGCGCCACGCCACCGTCGGGGGCGAAATGCGCTGACCGGCGTCAAGGCGAGAAGATTAGCGCCGATTGGCAGGATCGGTCCATGCGCAGACAGATTATACGCCGTCGACCCGGCCGGCGTCGCCACCATGATGCCATCGCAAGACAGCGCCGCAAGCCGCTCTTTGCCATCGACAATGATGCGCAATTTCGCCGTTTGCGCGGTCTGGCGCAGCAATGACACTTCATTGATGGCCAGGCGATCATGCGTCTGGTCGTGAACATCTGTGACCATCATACGCAAAGGATTGACGGTCGCACGTTCAGCCCGATCGATGCGCGCGATGAGGTCGTCTTCCTCATACTCATTCATCAGGAACCCGACTGTGCCCCGGTTCATGCCGTAAACGGGTTTGTGGTCGTCAAACCGGCGTCGCATCGCGTCCAGCATGGCGCCATCGCCGCCCAGGGCGACGATCACATCGGCTTTGTCCTCATCATATTGCCCATATTTTTGCGTCAGCCGACGCAAGGCTTCCTGGGCCTCGGGGCGCTTCGAGGCGCTGAATGCAATACAGGTTGTCATCGGACCCCTATGTCGGTGGCATCGAACGCTGGGTCAAGCACCCGGATGAATTGCCCAAACGGAAGCTTGCCTGTACTGTGGATGAAACGACAAGCCGGGAGCGAAAGAGATGGCAGACGGAATGCAGATCACCAGCCTGAAAGGTCAGGTCAGCGAAGAAGAATGGAAAACACGTGTCGACCTTGCCGCGATGTATCGCCTGACGGCGCTATATGGCTGGACGGATATGATCTTCACACACATTTCTCATCGTGTGCCAGGGCCAGACCATCACTTCCTGATCAATCCGTATGGCATGTTCTTTGAGGAGATCACGGCATCTTCTCTGGTTAAGGTCGATCTCGACGGCAATGTCGTTCAGGAAACGCCGTATTTCATCAATCCAGCTGGCTTTACAATTCACTCCGCCATTCATGCCGCGCGCGACGATGCGCATGTGGTCATGCATCTGCACACAGATGATGGCGTCGCTGTCTCATGCAATAAGGAAGGCCTGCTGCCGCTGACGCAAACTGGCATGCTGGTGCGCCACGATCTCGCATTCCACGCGTATGAAGGCGTGGCGCTAGATCATGGGGAGCGCGAGCGTCTCGTCGCCGATATGGGCGAGAAGAACAATATGCTGCTCTATAATCACGGCACTTTGACCGTCGGCGGAACTGCAGCGGAGTGTTTCTTGCGCATGTTCTTCCTGGAGCGTGCTTGCTCGATGCAAGTCCGAGCGCTGACCGCTGGTCGCGAAAACATGGTCATACCGTCTCAAGATGTGCAGGACGTTGTTAAGGGGCAGGCCAATCCGGAAGGCACAAAGACGCTGGCAAACATGCTCGCATGGCCAGGTCTGTTGCGGAAACTGGACCGGGAAAGCCCCGGCTATGACGCCTAGAGAAATCCTTTATACGGGTTCTCCCGTATAGAATTTTGCACTAGTGCGTCCATTCATACCGTTTCAATACTGAGGGATTACCCCTACATCGCCCCAAACGGTTCCGGATTGAAGTTGCCATGAAACACTTAAAAGCCTTTGAGAATGCGTTGGATACCATCCATAGCGAGGGACGGTATCGCGTCTTCGTGGATCTGCATCGACACAAAGGTGAGTTCCCCAAAGCGACGGCGCGCTTTGAGCATGGCGAGCGTGAAATCATTGTCTGGTGCTCAAATGACTATCTTGGCATGGGCCAGGATGATGACGTCACCAATGCGATGCATGAGGCGATCGACAGTTTTGGAGCGGGCTCTGGTGGCACGCGCAACATTTCAGGCACCACGCGTTATCACGTAGACCTTGAGAAAGAACTGGCAGATCTGCACGGCAAGACGGGCGCCCTTCTGTTTACATCAGGCTATGTGTCGAATGACGCGACTTTGTCCACTCTGGGCAAAATCCTGCCCGACCTGATCATCTATTCAGATGCCCTCAACCATGCGTCGATGATTGAAGGCATTCGGCGGTCAAATGCAGACTATCGAGTGTTCCGACATAATGATGTCGATCATTTGCGCGCACTGATCGAAAATGATGATCCAGAGCGCCCGAAAGTCATCGCATTTGAAAGCGTCTATTCCATGGACGGGGATGTCGGCCCGATCGAAGCGATTTGTGATCTGGCTGACGAGTTTGATGCTCTGACTTATCTCGACGAAGTACATGCGGTCGGCATGTACGGCGACGAAGGTGCTGGCGTTGCGCAACGCGACAATGTCATGCACCGCGTCGATATTATTGAAGGCACGCTGGGCAAAGCCTACGGCGTAATGGGTGGTTATATCGCTGCGCATGAGACCATGATTGATGCCATTCGGTCGACAGCGTCAGGCTTCATTTTTACCACATCCACATGTCCGGTTATGGCCGCGGGCGCCTTGGCCAGCATTCGCAAACTGCGCACGGATGAAGGCCGCAAGTTACGACTGACGCATCAAGCGCAAGCTGAATTATTGAAACAGAAATTCCGGGATGCCGGATTGCCGATCATTGAGAGCGAGACGCATATCGTACCGCTGCTCGTAGGCGATCCTGAAAAGTGTAAGGCGTTGTCCGACACACTCTTGTTTGACTTTGGTATCTACGTTCAGCCGATCAATTATCCAACGGTTCCGAAAGGTACGGAGCGACTGCGGTTTACGCCAGGTCCTGTTCATACTGAAGAGATGATGAATGATTTGCTGACCGCTATCCTGGCCGTTTGGAAGCAGCTCGGACTAGACGAGCAGGCCGCTTAACTTACGGTCCGCTATAGCGCACAAGAAAGAGGGGCGCGGCATATTTGCTGCGCCCCTCTTTCTTGCTGTGGGATTAGTGTACGCTCACTTGGCGCGCTTGCGCCCGAGACCGATCTCCTTCGCGAAGGCGGAGCGCTTTTTGGCATAATTCGGCGCCACCATGGGATAGTCGCTTGGAAGCCCCCAACGCGCGCGATACTCGTCCGGTGTCAAATCATAGCGCGACCGCAAGTAGCGCTTGAGCATTTTGAGTTTGCGCCCGTCTTCGAGACAAATGATATGGTCTGGTGTGATGGATTTGGAAATCGCCACGGCCGGGTCAGGGCGCGGCGCCGCAACGGGCTCGTCTGACGCCAGGGATTGAACCGTTTGGTGCACTGTTTTGAGTAAGTCTGGCAGCCCCCCCGCCGGGACAGGATTGTTCGCCACGAAGGACGAGACGATATCCGTCGTCATCTCGAGCAGCTCTGCTTTCGAGTGATTGGTCATGTTTTAGCTCTTGTAATTTATATGTTTACCCGTTCTGAAGACGAGATTGTTGCTAGGTAAAACATGAAATCGGGTAAGAATTCAACCTTGGTTGCAAATATAGCGCATAGTCTTCGTATTACGTGTGTGACCAAGATGTGCAGAAAATGACGCCTTGCGGGTGCAAGGCACTCACCGTAAATGGTCTCCAGTTTTAGGAATCACGCCATGCCCGATACCAGCGCCCCATCTCGGTTTGACACCGCCACTTTCTTTTCTGAAGCTCTCGCAGACCGCGACCGCGAGGTTTTCGCCGCGATTGCTCAGGAACAAACTCGACAACAACATCAGATTGAGTTGATCGCATCGGAAAACATCGCCTCGCAAGCGGTGTTGGAAGCGCAAGGTACGGTGCTGACCAATAAATATGCCGAAGGCTATCCCGGTCGCCGATATTATGGCGGCTGTGAGTATGTCGATGTGGTTGAGGATCTAGCCCGCGATCGCGCCAAAGCCCTGTTTGACTGCGCCTTCGCAAATGTTCAGCCGAATTCTGGTTCGCAAGCCAATCAAGCCGTTTTCCAGGCGCTGTTGCAGCCGGGCGATACCATTCTCGGCATGAGCCTGGACGCGGGTGGACATCTTACGCATGGCGCGCGCCCGAACCAATCAGGTAAGTGGTTCAACGCGATCCAGTATGGTGTCCGGGCAGACGATCACTTGATTGATTTTGATCAGGTCGAGGCCCTGGCCAAAGAGCATAAGCCGAAACTGATTATTGCGGGTGGATCCGCGTATCCGCGCCAAATTGATTTCGCCAAATTCCGTGCCATTGCTGACTCAATCGGTGCCTACTTCCTGGTCGACATGGCGCACTTTGCGGGCCTCGTTGCCGGCAAGGCGCATCCAAATCCGCTCGATCATTGTCATGTTGCGACGACCACGACGCATAAGACATTGCGTGGCCCTCGCGGAGGCATGGTACTGACCAATGATGCGGACATTTCCAAGAAGGTGAATTCAGCTGTTTTCCCTGGCATCCAGGGCGGCCCGCTCATGCATGTTATCGCCGGCAAAGCGGTCGCCTTTGGGGAAGCGCTGACGCCGGAGTTTAAGCAATACGCTGCCGATGTGATTGAGAATGCAAAGGCCATGGCGCAAGCCGCGAAAGACAGTGGCTTAGACCTGGTCTCGGGTGGCACCGACACGCATGTCGCGCTGATCGACTTGCGCCCGAAAGGCGTGACCGGACGCGACGCAGAGCAGGCGCTTGAGCGTGCTTATATCACTTGCAACAAAAACGGCGTGCCGTTTGATCCGGAAAAACCCATGGTGACCAGCGGTATTCGCGTTGGCTCTCCGGCAGGGACAACCCGCGGCTTTGGCGTTGAAGAATTTACCCAAGTCGGAAAATGGATCGGCGAAGTGGTCGACGCGGTGGCAAGCGGCGAAAGTGCAGCGGTTGAAACCAAAGTTCGCGCAGAAGTTGAAAATTTGACCGCTAAGTTCCCGATTTATAATGGATTAGGAGCCTAAGCGATTGCGCTGTCCCTTCTGCGGATCTGAAAATACGGCGGTGAAAGACAGCCGCCCTGCAGAAGACAATACCGCTGTGCGCCGCCGACGCGGTTGCGACAATTGCGGCGCGCGTTTCACGACCTTTGAACGCGTGCAGCTGCGCGAAATTACGGTCGTTAAGCGCGACGGCAAACGCGTGCCATTCCAGCGCGAGAAACTGGCCCGCGTGATTGGGATCGCACTTCGAAAGCGCCCTGTGTCGAGCGAGCAGATTGATCAAATCGTCTCCGGCATTGCCCGCAAGCTGGAGAGTAGCGGCGAAACCGAAGTCGCCTCGCAAGATATTGGCGAACTGGCCATGGAAAGCCTGCGCGTGGTCGATCCGGTAGGATATGTCCGGTATGCCAGCGTCTATCGCGACTTTGATGCCCCATCAGATTTCGCGGCTTTCATCAAACAATCCGAGTTTGACGAGGACTGAGCCGACATGTCTCGTCCCAGCGTCACTTTGAAAATTGCCACGAGCATGGATGGCCGCATCGCGCTCGCGAATGGCGTTAGCCAGTGGATTACGGGCTCCGAAAGCCGCGCGCGCGTGCATGAGATGCGGGCGGCACATGATGCTGTTCTGGTCGGGGTCGGGACCGTGCTTGCGGATGATCCTTTGCTGACGGCGCGGACAGTGCCGCCGCCATCACAGCAACCGGTCCGCATTGTCGCTGACAGTTCGCTACGCACGCCGCAACATGCCCGACTGCTGAGCTCGCAAGCCCTCGGCAGAGTTATCCTGGCCAGTGCCGTCGAGGCCAAAGGCTACCCCGAAGACGCCGTGAATGGTGCTCCGGCAATCTGGGTGGTTCCGGGCGCCGATGGCAAAGTGTCGCCACAACGTCTGCTCGACCGTTGTGCGGTTGAAGGGCTTGAGAAAATTTTCCTCGAAGGTGGCGGCAAACTTGCGGCGAGTTTCATTAAAGCAGGCCTCGTCGACACAATTCAGTGGTTTCGCGCGCCAATCTTGATTGGCGGCGATGGTTTACCTGCCGTCGCGGCTCTGGGCCTGACAGAGATGCCAGATGCGCCGCGTTGGCGCACTGCCGCCACGGCACGGATTGGGGATGACACATTAGAGACCTATGTTAAGGCCTAAGCTTGTAGGAGGGCTTTCATAGATGTTCACCGGTCTCGTCACCGATGTCGGCACGATCCGCAAAGCCGAAGACCGAAACGGCCTACGCCGATTTGAAGTCTCTTGCGCTTATCCGGTCGAGAGCATCGAAATGGGCGCCTCGATCATGCACGCCGGCGTATGTCTGACGGTGGTCGATTTTGGTGCAGACGGCGAGGGCAGCTGGTTCGCTGTCGAAGCTGTTCCGGAGACCTTGTCCCTAACCATTTTAGGGGACTGGCAAGCGGGGGCGGAAATCAATCTCGAGCAAAGCCTGAAACTCGGTCAGGAGCTGGGCGGACATTTTGTCTTCGGGCACACGGATGGCGTCGGCGAAATTATTTCGGTTGAGCCTGAAGGTCAAAGCTACCGCATCACCATTCGCCCGCCCGCAGAGATCGCCAAGTATTTCGCGAAGAAGGGCTCTGCAGCCATCAATGGTGTGTCACTGACCGTCGCTGAGGCCTTGCCCAATGGCGACTTCCAGGTTGCGATCATTCCCCATACTTGGGAAGTAACGACGCTGCGCGATTTACAGCCCGGCGCGCGGGTCAACCTTGAGATCGATATGCTGGCGCGTTACGTCGCCCGCATGATTGGCGCAGATGCGCCGGACCCGCATGATCCGCAAGGAGCCAAAGATGGCTGAAGACTTTTCCGCCGCGATTTCCAGTATCGATGAAATTATCGAAGATGCGCGCAATGGCAAAATGTACATTCTGGTCGATGCCGAAGACCGCGAGAATGAAGGGGATCTGATCATCCCCGCCAGCTTCGCGACGCCTGAGGCCGTCAACTTCATGGCCAAGTATGGTCGCGGATTGATCTGCTTGGCGATGACAGGAGAACGCGGGCGGGCGCTCAATCTCGACATGATGGCGCGCGAGAACCGAGAAAGCATGGGCACGGCCTTCACCGTCTCTATCGAGGCCAAAGAGGGCGTCACCACCGGCATCTCTGCGCATGATCGCAGCCACACCGTTCAGGTCGCGATCGATCCGATGTGCGATGCGGATGACATTGTATCGCCTGGTCACGTCTTCCCGCTGATCGCTAAGGATGGTGGCACGCTGGTGCGCGCCGGACATACTGAAGCGGCAGTCGACATTTCCCGCATGGCGGGCCTCTTTCCCGCTGGCGTGATTTGCGAGATCATGAATGATGATGGCTCCATGGCACGGCTGCCGGAGCTTGTTTCCTTCGCCCAATTGCACGGGCTAAAGATCGGTACCATCGCCGACCTGATCGAGTACCGACGCAATCATGATCGCTATCTTGAACGCCGGGTCGAGGCGGATCTGGAAAGCGCATATGGCGCCGGGTTCAAGACCGTAATTTTTCGCAACGCGATTGATAATAGTGAACATATCGCCATCGTGCACGGCGAGATCGAGCGCGATAGCACAACCATAGTCCGCGTTCACCGAACGGATGTACTATCGGACATTCTGGGCGAGAAAGGGCCACGCGAAGGCTTGGTCGAACGCGCTATGAAGATTATCGCCGAAGCGGACGAACCTGGCGTCGTCGTCTTCGTGAACACAATGCGCCCGAACGCTTTGGCAGAGCGGCTCGGTATGAAATCGTCCGACCCGAAAGATGCGCATGCGCCTTTGCGCGAATATGGCGTCGGCGCACAAATTTTGCGTGAACTCGGCGTACGAAAAATGATTTACCTCTCCGACACCGAACCGACGCGGGTCGCGGGCCTCGATGGCTATGGCCTGACCATTGAAGGCTGGCGCCCGCTCTCAGACAAGGATTAAAGCCGATGCATCGTATTCTGATCGTCAATTCCCCCTACTATGCGCACATCTCGGAAGAATTGGAGAAGGGCGCGCGTGAAGCGCTGGATGCGTCTGGCGAGCCGTGTGAGATCGAAACCATCATGGTGCCCGGTGCGTTCGAAGTGCCCGGCGCGATCGCGATGGCGGCGGACAGCGCCAGATATGATGGATATATCGCGCTGGGTTGCGTCATACGCGGCGAGACCACGCACTATGATTATGTCTGTGGGGAAAGCGCAAAGGGCTTGATGTTTCTGACCACAGATCGCCGCCTCGCGATTGGCTATGGGATCGTGACGGTCGAGAATGAGGCGCAAGCTTTGGCGCGTGCTGAGCGCACGCAAAAGAACAAAGGCAAGGACGCGGCATTGGCCTGCCTCGAGATGCTGAAACTGCGCAAGAAGTTCGTGCGCTAGCCTGATCTTCGCGAAACGCAGTCCAAACGTCTAAAAGGGCATGGCTTTTTACGGCCACTGGTGGCAAAGGACGCGCGATGAGCGAACAGAAACTCCCATTTGAAGTGATCCGCGCCCGCCGTGCAGGTGCGCGCCTCGCAGCCGTGCAGGCGCTGTATCAAATGGAACAGACCGGACAGAGCGGCAAAGCTGCGATCCGCGATTTAATGGATGATCGGCTTGGATTAGGACCCGACGAAGATCCAGTTGAAGAAGCCGATCCAGATCTCTTCAAATCCATCGTCAACGCCACGATTGAACATCAGGCCACGGTCGATAAAGCCATTCTCGACCGCCTGTCTAAAGGTTGGAAACTCTCGCGCCTAGATTCCACAACACGCTCAATCCTGCGGGCAGCTACGGCTGAACTGGTGGCGCATCAGGAATTGTCACGGCGTATCTTGCTCGACGAATATGTCTCGCTCGCGCATGACTTCTTCGACAGAACAGAGGCCAATTTCGTCAATGCCGTGCTCGACAATGTGTCCAAGGACTTGCGGCCAGAGGAAGCATAGGTCTTAGTCCGCTCAGGAGATCTGATGCGCGAATCTGACTGGATCCATCGCTATATTACCCCCCTGGTGACGGCCCAAGGGGCGGAAGGATTGCGAGACGACGTCGCTTTATTGTCTGCCACGGGCCCAATGATCGTGACCATGGATACACTCGTGGAACGCACGCACTTTCTGACGGATGATCCGCTTGAGACGGTCGGGCAGAAACTGGTTCGAGTGAATGTCTCGGACATCTTTGTGAAAGGCGCAGAACCTAGCGAAGCGCTGCTATCTGTCGCCTGGTCAAATCACCGTCACGAATCCGAGTTTGAAGCGCTGATCAGCGGGCTTGGGCACGCGCTTGACTCTTTTGGTGTTGCGTTGATTGGCGGTGACTTGGTTGGCACAGAAGGCGAGCTGACCCTGACGCTCACATTGACGGGGCGGTGTCTCAACGATGCGCCGGTGCGCCGGTCAGGTGGGGGCGCGGGTCAATCCGTGCTGATGAGCGGCGAGATCGGTTGGGGTGGTTTGGGGCTGCAGGCTGCAAAAACCGGTGCATTGGAAGATATCGCTCTTCGTTACCGTATTCCTCAGATCAGTTCGCTGGAAACTGCGAAGACCATCGCAAAACACGCGACGGCGAGCCTGGACGTTTCTGATGGACTTTTGATCGATGCCGCACGTCTCGCAGAGGCGAGTGGATGCGGTGTCGAAATTCGGCTCGACTCTATTCCATTGGCGAAAGCAACTGAAAATATTGAAGAAATAATCTCTCAGTGCGTGGCGGGAGACGATTATTGCGCGTTAATTAGCGCCGATCCAGGCGCTTCAGTTCCGGGCTTCCACAGAATTGGAGAGCTGACATCAACGCCAGGATTGCACCTCTCCCATCGGGGCCGCGCTGTTAAGACTCCCTCAACCCTTGGGTTTGAGCATTAGACCAATTGTAGATTTCCAATTCGCGCTCAGCGGGATACCCCTTGCGAAGGCGCTGTGGCTGTTGCAGTCATACACCACTAACAAGAATATCGGGGCGAGGAGTGCTCCGTGCATTTAGGGAGGTAGGGCAAATATGACCCTTTGGTTTTGGATAGCCTTAGTCGCGGCTGTGCTCGCGATTGGCTTTGGTTGGCTGCAAAGCCAGTCCATCATGAAAGCAGATGCGGGCAATGACCGCATGAAAGAGATCGCAGAAGCGATTCAGGAAGGCGCGAACGCCTATTTGAAACGCCAATACACGACCATCGCCTATGTTGGCGTGGGTGTTGTCATTGTGCTGGCCATCCTGTTCCGGAACTGGGAAGTTCCGCTCGGTTTTGTCATTGGTGCGGTCTTGTCCGGTGCGGCCGGCTTTATCGGCATGAAAGTCTCTGTTCAGGCGAACGTCCGGACCACACAAGCGGCCAGCGAGTCGCTGCAAGGCGGTCTGTCCATGGCGTTCAAATCGGGCGCAGTGACTGGTTTGCTCGTGGTTGGCCTGGCTTTGCTGGGCGTCGTTGCTTATTACGGCTTGCTGATCGGCGTGGTCGGTTATGATGAAGGCAGCCGCAAAGTGGTTGATGGCCTTGTTGCCCTTGGATTCGGTGCGTCTCTGATCTCGATCTTCGCCCGTCTGGGGGGCGGTATCTTTACCAAAGGCGCTGACGTTGGCGGCGATATGGTCGGCAAGGTTGAAGCCGGTATCCCGGAAGATGATCCACGAAACGCCGCGACCATCGCGGACAATGTTGGCGACAATGTCGGTGATTGTGCCGGTATGGCCGCTGATTTGTTCGAAACCTATGCCGTGACGATTGTTGCGACCATGGTGCTGAGCGCGATCTATTTCGCTGGCACTGATTACCTGGGCAGCATCCTGCTCTTCCCATTGGCGATTTGCGCGGTGTGTATCATCGCTTCTGTGATCGGCACATTCTTTGTGCGCCTGGGCGAAGGCTCCACCAATATCATGTGGGCGCTGTACAAAGGTTTGATTGCCACGGGCATTCTCACCATTGGTGGATTGGCCGTAGCGGTTCAATACGCACTGCCAAACGGCTTTGGCGAGCTTGCCGGCGCGGGCGCCGCACTTGGCTTGTTGAACGCAGAAGGTACGGGCGCCGCCGTCGTGACAGGCCTCGACCTGTTCTATTGCGGAGTTGCTGGTCTAGTTGTGACGGCGCTGATCGTGGTCGTGACCGAGTATTATACCGGTGTCGATTATCGCCCAGTGAAATCCGTGGCGGAAGCATCTGCCTCGGGTCACGGGACCAATGTGATCCAGGGTTTGGCCGTTTCGCTCGAATCGACGGCGCTGCCAGCAATCACGATTATTGCGGGCATCATCCTGACCTTTAACCTGGCAGGCCTTTTCGGTATCGCGATTGCGACCACGACCATGCTCGCTTTGGCAGGTATGATCGTCGCGCTCGACGCCTTCGGTCCTGTGACGGACAATGCAGGCGGGATCGCTGAAATGGCAGAATTGCCAAGCTCTGTGCGAGACACAACCGATGCGTTGGATGCCGTTGGCAATACAACAAAAGCGGTCACCAAAGGCTATGCCATCGGTTCTGCCGGTCTCGGTGCTCTGGTGCTGTTCGCGGCCTATAATGAAGATCTGAAATATTTCGCTGCGAATGCCGCGGAAGGCAGCTTCTTTGATGGCATCGGTGTTGTGAACTTCTCGATCGCAAACCCTTACGTCGTGGTCGGTCTGCTCTTTGGTGGGCTATTGCCATTCCTGTTCGGCGGTATGTCGATGATGGCGGTCGGTCGCGCTGCGCAAGCAGTTGTGGAAGAAGTGCGTAGCCAGTTCAAAAACGATCCTGGCATTATGGAAGGCACGTCTAAGCCGAATTACGGTAAAGCAGTCGACATTTTGACCTCAGCGGCGATCAAGGAAATGATCGTTCCGTCGCTATTGCCAGTTCTGTCGCCGATCGTCCTTTTCCTTCTGATCTGGTGGATTGCAGGCCCGTCTGCGGCTCTGGCAGCGGTCGGCGCAATGCTGCTCGGTGTGATCGTGACCGGTCTCTTCGTAGCAATCTCGATGACTTCCGGGGGCGGCGCTTGGGACAATGCCAAGAAGTATATCGAAGACGGCAATCATGGCGGCAAAGGGTCAGAAGCCCACAAAGCAGCTGTGACCGGCGACACTGTTGGTGATCCTTACAAGGACACCGCGGGCCCGGCCGTGAACCCAATGATCAAGATCACCAATATTGTGGCGCTCTTGATGCTGGCTGTCCTGGCCGGCGGTCACTAGATCCAGCGACGACCCAAATTGAGGAACCCGCGTCGGTTACGGCGCGGGTTTTTCGATGTTTGCGCTTCACGAGGAAATCTAACGCGCTATTTCTACGGTCAGGGTAGATTACGGGTGGACGTTTAGAATGAATGTCTCAACGCATTTCATGGGGCTTTCGGTCGCCATCGTACTCTCGGCCTGCACAATGCAATCGCAGCCCGCGCGATCGCCTGACAGCTGTGATCTGGTGCCCGTTATGCTTGAAGAGTTCGATCGCCTGAGCGTCTCGCCTAATCGGATCGGATATGCACGTTGGACAGCGCATACGCCCTGGTGGGGCGATTTCGGGGACGCACGCTTTTCGGATCCTGGACGCGATGGGCCATTCTCTGTCGAGCAGGGTATGCTTTCGATCAAAGCTTGGCGGGATCAAAAGGGGCAGTGGCGATCAGGATTGTTAGCGGCTGCTGATCGCAGCGGACGAGGCTGGGGGACGCAATATGGATATTTCGAAACACGTATGAAATTTCCCGAGGGGCCAGGTACCTGGCCCGCATTCTGGCTCATGCCGCTGAGCGCTGTGGGCAGCGTCGATCCGCGGCTTGAGATCGATGTGGTGGAATATTACGGGCATCGTACGGATCGGTTCCATACAGTGTTGCACCTGCATTACGAAGCGCCAGGCAAAAAGTGGTCGGAGGGCACTCGGACAATGGTGCCAGCAGAGTCCCTGATCTCCGGCTTCAACACATATGGCGTCGATATCTCGCCGGAATGGATCGTGTTCTTTTTGAATGGCAAAGCGTTTTGGCGCCAGCCAACTCCAAAGGAACTGGATTATCCAATGTATCCGATCGTGAACCTGGCGCTTGGGAGCGGATATCCGATTGATGCGACGCCGGACCCATCAATCATGTTGGTCGATTATGTGCATGTCTATGCGCGCAGCGCTCAGACCGGTTGTACGCCTGGTCTGGACGGATATGTTTCGGAACCGCCCGAGATCTCGAACTAGTTTCGACGGCCCGTTGGGTTTCCAGGTGTGCGCTCGTCTGTTTGTGGCAACGCAACCGCGCCAACTGTGCCGAAGATCTGTTCGAGAAGGCCCAGTTCGCGTCCGCGGGTCGGGGTTTCGCGCGAGGCATAATTGATAACTTCGCCGTCTTCTTCGTCATAAGTCAGCAATTCTTCGACAACATCATCTTCACCGAACCTAATCGCGGTGATCGCGCGTTGTTTTGTGCGCGGGGTCAAAAAGGCGACCCGTTCCCGCCGTGTTGTTATATAGAACCAGGTATTCTCGTCGAACACGCTTTCCGTAGATGCTGATCCAAGCTGGGCCAGGACGCTTGCGCGTGTGTCTTCACCGACTTTGATATTTTGCGGCAGAACTTCGTCTGCGGTATAGCCGTGATAGTCTTCAATTGGGCTGATGCAGGCCGTGGTCAGCGCTGCAAGCGCAATGGATGCTAGAATGACACGTCGCGCCATGAGGAAACTCCTGATAGTTGCGCTGGAGATAAAGGTGAAAACCTGCCATTGGCAACCACCAGGTAACACCCGTGAGACGTCAAAAATAGGGCAAACATGTTCAACTGGTTCAATCGAAAAATAGCGGACAAGGATGTTGCACGGCGCTGGCGAGATGCCGTCAACGCAACTGCTCGCGCACCAGAGCCGTTTCTGCGCGAGTGGGTGACCGATACCGTCTATGGTCGGTTCAACATGGTCACTCTGGTCGCCACCCTGGCCATGCGACGCATGCGGGCGCTTGGCGGTGAGGGAAAGGCCTTGTCGGAAGCCTTCTCTGAATTGCTCTTTTCCGACTTCGATCACGCCTTACGCGAACATGGCGTCGGTGATTCGTCGATTGCGCGGCGCATTCGTAAAATGGGCGAGGAATTTTTCGGCCTCGCCAAAGCGGTCGACCAGGCACTCTCTGCATCGTCACCCAAGCAGGCCGTTACCGAGGCTTTGCAGCGCAATGTCCAAAAAGACGCGGAGAAAGCTGAAGCGCTGGCGGACTATTTGATCGATCTCAACGTGGATGTTGAAGATCTCTCCGATGCCCAAGTCCGCGCGGGTCCAGATGCATTGTGAATCTGCAGTCCTGCCAAGCTGTTATGTTGGTAAAGAGATGCGTTGCCTTTCCGATCGGGCGCGCATAGGTTGCGCCGATCTTACACGGCAATGCGGAGTCTTGATCCGATGGCCAGCTTAATACTGTCAATTGACGCGATGGGGGGCGATGCGGCTCCGACGGTTGTGCTTGATGGTCTGAAACTCTTCGCTGAACGGCGCGCCAATGTGCTGTTCGAAATCCATGGTCGCGCCGAAGACATCACGTCGGGCCTCGAATCGCGTGGATTGATGGATCGCTGCACGATCATGCACCATGATGACGTGGTCAGCATGAGTGAAAAACCCTCCGCGGCTTTGCGTCGGGCCAAGATGACCAGCATGTGGGGGGCCGTCCAGGCGGTCAAAGCCGGCCGCGCTGGCGCCGCGGTCTCGGCTGGCAATACGGGCGCATTGATGGCCTTTGCGATGATGGCCTTACGCAAGATGGAAGGCGTCCATCGACCTGCTATGACGGCGATCTGGCCGACAATCGAGGGGCGCTCCATTGTTCTGGATGTCGGCGCAAACCTGGACGCGGACTCTGACCAACTTGTCACTTTTGCGATCATGGGAGAGGCCTATGCTCGCGCCGTGACGGGAAAAGTGAAACCGACCATAGGCCTGCTCAATATCGGCTCTGAAGAAGACAAAGGCCGCGACACGCTGAAACTGGCAGCGGAACGCCTGCGCGAACCTGAACTCGGGCTCGACTTCCGTGGCTATGTCGAAGGCAATGATATCGCCATGGGCGCTGTCGATGTTGTGGTCACGGATGGATTTACCGGTAATGTTGCACTGAAGACCGCCGAAGGCACAGCCCGTCTCGTCGCGTCTTATGTCCGCGAAGCTCTGACTTCTGGCGTGATTTCCAAAATGGGCGCAGCCTTGGCGAGTTCGGGCCTTAAACGGCTGCGCGAAAAAATGGACCCGTCAAACGTCAATGGCGGCGTTTTGCTCGGCCTCAATGGCGTGGTCGTTAAAAGTCATGGCGGCACGGATGCTGATGGCTATGCCACAGCGGTCGGATTGGCAGCTGACTTGGCGGCGAGTCGCTATATGGAAGAAGTCGCGGCAGGTTTACGTCGCGATAGTGTCGAAGTTAGCCTAAGCGAGGCGTCAGAATGACGGCGATCAGAAGCGTTATCCGCGGCACCGGGGGCTATCTCCCCGAACGCATTATGACCAATCAAGAGATGTCGACCATTGTCGAGACCTCAGACCAGTGGATTCAAGAGCGGACCGGCATTCGCCAACGTCACATTGCGGCAGATGGAGAGCTGACCTCGGATCTTGCAACACAAGCCGCGACGCGCATCCTCGCCGATGCGGGCATCGCAGCCGAGCAAGTCGATTTGATCGTTCTCGCCACGACCACGCCTGACAAAACATTCCCTGCAACCGCAACCGCGGTCCAGGCCAAGCTGGGCACCGGCCCCGGTGCGGCGTTTGACGTGCAGGCGGTTTGTTCCGGCTTTCTGTTCGCTTTGGCGACAGCCGATTCAATGCTCAAGACTGGATTATTCAAAACCGCCCTCGTCATTGGCGCAGAGACATTCACACGTATTCTCGATTGGTCTGATCGTGGCACGTGCGTGCTGTTTGGCGATGGTGCGGGCGGCGTTGTTCTGACCGCCGAATCTGAAGCCGACGCCGGAGACCGCGGTATCCTCACACATCATATCCGCACCGATGGCACCAAAAGCGACCTGTTACATGTCGATGGCGGCGTCTCGTCGACAGGCACGATTGGGCATGTCCGGATGCTTGGGAATCAAGTCTTCCGGCATGCTGTGACCAATATCTCCAGCGCGATTGACGCGGTCTATGAAGAGACCGGCATTACCTCTGACGATGTCGACTGGTTCGTGCCGCATCAGGCCAATCAACGCATTCTCAACGGCGTCGCCAAGAAAATGAAGCTGGATGAGAGCAAAGTTATTTCCACGGTTGGCGATCATGGCAACACGTCTGCCGCGTCGATTCCGCTTGCTTTACACACCGCCGTCAGCGATGGTCGCATTCAACCCGGGCATTTGGTGCTTAGCGAGGCCATGGGCGGCGGATTTTCTTGGGGCGCGAGCCTCTTTCGCCTCTGATTTTTGGTAATTCGTTAAGATTTCGCCCCGTATTGTTAACCTAGAGGAGTTGACCCCGTGACGACCACAACACTCACCCGTGTAGAACTGACCGACGCGATTGTACGCGATATCGGTTTGACCCGTCAGGAATCCTCGCACTTGCTTGACCGCGTGCTCGAAATGATCAGTGAAAGCCTGGAAGACGAAGGGGCGGTGAAACTGTCCCGTTTCGGAAACTTCAATGTTCGCCGCAAAGCGGCCCGTGAGGGACGCAATCCCAAAACCGGCATTCAGGCAACGATCTCGGCGCGAAAGGTTGTGACCTTTAAACCTTCTCCGATGCTCAAAGATCGCGTCGGAGGTTAATCACGAGACCCAAATCGCATGTCTACATCTGCTGCCCGTAAGATTGAAAAATCCGCTGACGCATATCGATCGATCGGAGAAGCCGCAGATGAGTTAGGCTTGCAGCCACATGTGCTGCGTTATTGGGAAACCAAGTTCAAGAAATTCGTCAAACCGCTCAAGCGGCGTGATGGTCGCCGTATGTTCCGACCAGAGGACATGGCCGCGCTGCGCGCGATCCAGACGCTCGTGCATGATCAGGGCATGACCCTGAAAGGCGCCGGCAAGCTGCTCAAAGAGCAGGGCGTTGCAACTGTGCTTGGCGGTCAGGCAAGGATTGTCGCGCCGGCAGACTCAGTCGAGGCTGAACCACAATCCAGCCCTGCCCGAGAGATGCAAGAAACCGTGCGCCAAGCCTTTGAAGCCAAACCCGCCGCCATGCCGGCCACCGGCACAGAAGAGCGTCTGGAATCGATCCTGTCGGATCTGACGGATCTCAAATCCCGTCTGGATGAAGCGCGGGCGCGTAAGGCGGCTTAAACCGCGTCTTCCCCATTGCCAAATCTGATCATCCGCCTATACCTCCGGCCCTGGTTCGGAGCGTAGCGCAGCCAGGTAGCGCACTTGACTGGGGGTCAAGGGGTCGCAGGTTCGAATCCTGCCGTTCCGACCAGA
>JBCBUI010000011.1:0-136400 GCA_039818185.1 Pseudomonadota bacterium | reverse complement strand
CGACGCTTCACCGATTTTATGTGCTGTTCGGCACTTTCGGATTTTCTGCTCATCTTCACTCCTTGAGTCAGTTACGATGAGCCAAAAATCCTCCTTAAGCAAAACCACCAAAGTGTCTCACGGTCGCTGAACCGCTACAGTGTGCGAACGGATCATTTTGCCTTTCCAGTACCTGTCGTTGAAGCCAAAAATCCAAGCTCGAAGCCCGTGTTAAGCGTCAAGGAGCAGTCTCTCTATCAGAGGCTCATAAAGGAAATGGACGTCCATAAGGCTTGGATTGAGCCGGATCTTACGATAAAAGCATTGTCCAAGAGGATGGAGACGACGGAGCACAAGCTTCGCGCACTGATCAATCAAAGACTCGACTATGATAATTTTTCAGCCTTCGTAAATGCCTATCGCGTCAAGGCCATCAAAGCCGAACTCCTAGACCCGAAAAACGCAAATATGACGATTCTCGCAATCGCCCTCAATAATGGTTTTAACTCGGTTCCCCCATTTAATCAGGCTTTCAAAGCACTGGAAGGCATAACACCCAGCCAGTACCGTACCAGAGCAGGTGGACTGGCAAAATCATCCTGGCGACGGTCTGACAATGCATAGACATAAATCTGTCAGGTGCCCGTCTTACGGCGCGCTGGTCATTTATCTGACCGACTATCCGGCTCTCTCTGAAACAAAACGGTGGCGAAGTATCCAGGCTGGCCGGACGCCTGGGGCATGATCGCTTCCAACTGCAGAGCGGCCAGATCGACCCTGCCCGCCGACACGGGTTGGTTGCCAGGTAGATGAGAACTGATTTTGGTAAAAGTTTACGCAGACTGCGATCATTATTCTATTTGATGATATTGAAAAGACGCGGCTCGGACCTGCTGAGCATCAAGACAGTTTGTTCGAGCTGACTATGACTCCGTTCATCGCAGAGCTGTTCTTGAACTCGTTTTAGATGAATGGGCGATTCGACAGGATCATACTGTCTTGGCGCAGGAACCCGAACTTGACCACACAAAAAAACGTCCCGACTTTATTGTCGCTGCCGCGGATGGAACCGGGTATTTCCTCGAAGCGACAGCACGTAAAGCCGATGATGATTTTCTCGCAAACGTCAAAAATGGGATCGATGCAATTGACAGTCCAGTCTATCTCGATGTTTCGATCAAGGATCAGCCAACACAAACCCTGTCTGTGAGAAAAATGACGCAAAGGATCGCTGCATTTATTGCAGAAGTTGTGGTCTACCCCACTGAGGTGGTCCGTCGCCTATGTCAGTCCGGCGGTTTCAGTCACTTGATTGTCTGCTTGTTGTGACTGCTAAGACGCCAGAAGCGGTCGTTGGCTGAGTTGTGCCAAATGGCGTATAAGGGCCAATTCCAGACCGATGAGTTCCAATTTCTAATGACTGGTTTTGCTCGCGTTGGAGCCCAAACACATGCGTCGGCAGTCGGCGTTGATGAAAGTGTTGATACCTATTCTTTTGAACGAGATAGGCGTGCGACTTGCGATGCAACAGATTGGGTCTAGTTTCTGTCCCCATGTTTTAGGGCCATTCAGCTCTTGGCAGTTCGATCACAATTTCGTCCACGGATGAGCGTTCGCCGCGCATGAAGGATTGAATGCGGGTCGTGACGTCTGGCGACACCATGAAGAGGTTATGACCAGCATTTTGGACAGTGACGATCTCGGCGTTACTAAAGCCGGAGACGGCTTCGCGATGGCTCTCGGGATAGGTGCGGCCATCGAGGGTGCCGCTGAGAACGAGGACGGGAACATCGCTGACGGGCGCTTCGCGGAAGGTGTCTCCGAGGTCGAGGTCTGGTACGACGCCGTCGAGCTGAGGCATGGGGAAGTTTAGATAGTCGGCTAGCAATGCGTTTTGAGCCTGCTGGGCCACCTTACGGGTCCGCTCTCTTCCGGTTCCCGACGCGATATCCATCGCAAAACTCATCGGCCGGAAGGAGATCGGCGCGTTCGGATCAATCCAGCGGGCCATGAGTTGCGTGATGCCCGTGGAGCCGCCCTGATCGAGTTCTGCATAGACCCCTAGCCCGAGGATCGCCCATTGCGGATCGGCGATCATGCCAGCTGCGAGTTGCTGAAGGTCGCGGCGTTCCAGCAGGAAGGGGGCTGTGCCGCCTGTTCTTAGCGGAACGGAGAGCATGATTGGCGACGCCTCCAGTTTGGCATGGACGCGGCGCATCAGAGCCTCGATGTCGGGATAGAGCGCGGCCAGTTCTGGATCATTGTTCACGGCGACCTGTAAGCGGTCGAAGTAAGCGTCTGTGCGGGCGGGGTATTTGACCGTCTGGTCTAGTCCCTCAACGCTCGCAAGAACCACTCGCTCGATGCGGTCATCCATCTGTTTCAGGGCGGCGAGGCTCAAATGGCTGCCGTATGAGATTCCCCAAAGACTGATTTTCTCTGCGCTGAGTTGTTTGCGTAGATCATCAAGATCACGCGCACTTTCGGCTGTGGTGTACCCGTAGATATCGATGCCTTCTGCTTTCCAGAAATCGAGACACTCAGCGGCCGCGAGCTTGTGACGGGTTAGATAGTCGGCGTCACTCAGCGCTTCTGTGTCGGGGTCAATTTGCGAACTCTTGCATGTTGAGAGATCAGAGGATGCTCCTGTGCCGCGCTGGTCAAATGCGATCACGTCCCCAAACTCCCGCATGGCCATGAACAGAGGAAAGCGCGGGCCTTTTGCCGTATTGATGCCCGAGCCACCGGGGCCGCCGGCAAGATAAACGATTGGCGCACCAGCGGAGGCACCCGTGGCGGGGAACCGGACGTATTCGAGGCGGATCATTCGACTGTCAGGGTCAGACCGGTTTTCCGGGACCATAAGATGTCCCCGAAACCCCTCGGCTGTTTCTTTTGAGGCGGCTTCAAAAACTTCGGCAGCGTCGGTCGAGACTGGGCTGGGATGGGAGCAAGCGGCAAGAGCAGGCAAGAGAAGCGTGACGGCGAGGAGAGAACGAAACATCATGGGTTCCTTTTTGTCGTGAATGTTGTCTCCAAAAACAGGCTGCGCGGCTCTCCGTCATTAGGATATCGGTGAACGGCGGCGTCTGTTCGGTCAGAGGTGTAGGCTTTTTTTCCAATTTTCCATAAGAGTAACGTCATGAAAAATATCGTGCCGGTGATCGCCTACTGTCTCTTTGCCGTTGTGTTTGTGGGCTCTGCTCACGCGCAAATTTTCCAGTCTGTGGACTTCCGGAATGTGATTGTCTGTGCGGCTTCCGAAGCCGATGTTGCACCTCCGCAGCCGGGCTCAGTCGGCTGTGAAACGGGATCAAGGTGGCGCGTAGATCCTCAAGGCGAGCACATATGGGCGCTTTTCACACTGGAAATGGACGATGCGAAGTTGGACGCAATAAAGCCTGCCAGCCTTGTCGTGTCCGCGAAGGCGTCGAGCCATATTTACCTGAATGGTCGAAAGATCGCGGCGAATGGAGAGCCAGGCGATAATGCGAGCTCGGAAATCGCCGGGAAGATGGACTATGTGGTTTTGCTGGAGCCGGGCCAGCTAAAACCGGGGGCCAATCAGATTGCGCTCAAGCTGTCCTCTCACCAGGGGGTCCTTGATTTGGGAGCGCCTTTGCACGGCGTTTATGTAACGCCTTATGCCAACCTCCAGAATGTCATTTTGCGAAGGTATTGGCCGACGCTTTTGCCGTTTGGCGCATTTGCGCTCGGCGCGTTGTATTTCTTGGTCATGGCGTTTCGATCTAGCCAAGGACTGCAAGCTGGGCTGTTGAGCCTGATGTCCGGGTTAGCCGGATTGCAACTGTTGGCCGAGGTGAGCCGCGGTTTATTTGCTTACGCTTACCCAATGCATGATGTGCGCTTGTTGGTCATTTTGTTTTGCTCAGCCGCATTCGGGATGGCGCTGGCCGCTTATACGTTGCGACAATTTGAGTATCGACCGCTATGGGTATGGCTGGCGGTGTTCGCGACTGCGTCCGCGTTGGCGATCACACTGCCCCGCGGACTAGATACGAAAGCAAGCTTTGCACTCCTTGGGCCGACCGTATTGGCCAGCGGTCTTGCATTTACGGCGGCCAGAAAGCGCCTGCGGTTTGCTTTGACGATTGGCGGGGGACTGGCCACGTTTGCAGTGATCAACTTTCTTGGAGCCGGGCTGTTTCTCGATTTCTATTTCTACTACGCCATCGCTGCGCTGATGCTGTTTCTGTTTGCTCAGCAAGCCCGAGCCTATTCGAGCGAGCAGGCTCTGGTGATTGAAGAGCAAGCCCGCGCTGATAAGCTCGAGTTCATTCTGGCAGAGCGCAGAACCGAACCCATTATGATCAGCGTCACCGAAGTTGGCCGGATCACGCAGATCGTCGCTGACGATATCGCGTTTATCAGTGGCGCCGGCGATTACGTCGAACTCACCCTTCGTTCGGGACAGACCCTCCTGGACAGCAAGACGTTGACTCAATTAGAGACGAAGCTACCGAGCTATTTCCTAAAAGTACATCGCTCTCACATCGTCAACACAAAGGTGATTGAGCGACTTGAGAGAGACCCCTCTGGTACTGGTAAACTCTTCGTCATAGGTGACCAAAGCGTTCCCGTCAGTCGACGTATTATGCCAGAAGTGCGCGAAGCACTCGCCTGAGTGCTGAGGAGTTGGTTTAACGCGTAAGAATCGTCATTCGACCAATGACCAGTTTGAGCCAAGGTTCACCAGAAATTTTGATGTCTTTTGCGCCGGCACGAGCCGAATAGCTAAGGTCTGCTATCGGCGAACTTAGCCCGCTGACCATCCATCTCCTTACGACTGCTTTTGCTCGCACAGCTGACCTGACCAGCGTCTTAGATGGGGCGATTTTAAGCCGCTGAGCTCAGGTCCGCCGTCGGTGTTTAAGCATACAAAATTGTATGGAAGACTCGGCCTTCGGTTTTGTTTAAGCTTTCGTATTCAAGTACGGGTCGGGCGAATGCGTATCCTTTTGGTGGAAGACAACGAAGAGACTGTTGCGTTCACCTCACGAGGTTTCGAGGAGGCCGGAGATGCAGTTACAGTTGCCGCCACGGCGCAGCAGGGACTCCTAATAGCGGCAGCCCACACATTCGATGTGATAATCTTTGATCGTCTTCTTCCCGGCATGGATGGGCTAGATGCGGTGCGAATACTGCGCCAGTCGAGCATCGCGACGCCTATTTTGATGCTAACCGCGCTAGATGGGATTGATGACCGCGTGAACGGGCTGGACGCCGGCGCCGACGATTATCTCACCAAGCCCTTCGCCTTCGCCGAACTTTATGCGCGCCTACGCGCGCTCACTCGCCGTCAACCTCTTGCCGAAGCAGATACGACGCGGATTGTGGTCGGTGACCTCGTTATGGAACGCACTCGCCAAGTCGTAACTCGCGCCAATGTGCGCCTCGAATTGTTACCGCGCGAATACAGAATCCTTGAATACCTGATGCTTAATGAGGGCCAGATTGTAACCCGAACCATGCTCCTAGATAAAATCTGGGGGTACCGATTCGACCCGAAAACAAGCCTGGTGCAGACCCATCTCAGCCGTTTGCGCGCGAAAGTTGACCGTCCGTTCGATTCCGAACTCATTCGCACTGTTAGGGGAGCGGGATATGTCCTTAGCGCGCCGTAACAACTTGATCGCATCGACCGTGTTTCGTCGCACGGTTCTGTCGGGTTTGATTGGCGTGATGGGTGTGATCGGATTGGTTTGGATCGGCTATGCGATCCACCGAGCGCAAACGCTGAACGAGGTCTCAGAGAGCCTAGATACGGAAATGGAGGGCCTTGAAGGTCTTTATGCCGAACAGGGAATAAATGGTCTGGTATCGGCGCTCAGCTATGACGGCAAGTCGACCTGGGAACCCGATTGGCTCTATGCGATCCTTGAAGAAGACGAATTTATCATTCGTGTCATGACTGGCGATGATGAGACCCTGGCTGGCTTTGACGGCATTGACCCACCCGGTGGAAAGACGCGCACTTTCATCGAACACGAAGAGCTATCCGGCCATCCAGTTCTATCGTTTCGTTTACCCTTGGAAGACCGCAGCGCCGAGGTGATCGCGGCTCGCTTTATACCGGATCGTCTCGTAATCCTTCAGGAGTGGTTGGTGAGAGCGAGCTGGTTAGTCGCGCTGGCAGCAATCCCGATCTTGCTTTTGACCGGTTTTTTGACCAGCCGGTCGGTCTTCCGCCGACTCAATACGATCTCGATGAGCGCAGAAGCGATTGATGAAGGGAAGATGGATGGGCGGATTCCAATCAGCGGTACCGGCGACGAATTCGATAGATTGTCAGTCGCGGTGAACGATATGCTTGACCGGATCGGCACGTTGACGCGGAACCTGCAAGGCGTTTCGGTCGGAGTCGCACATGATCTGAAAACACCCGTTTCCAACTTGGCCGGACGCTTGGAGCTCTTGCAACGCGATGCGGGCGACCCTGAGGCTGTATCGAGCCATGTGTTGGCGGCCCAAGGTCACATATCGACGCTGTCGCGGACCCTTGATGCACTTCTAAGGTTAGGCGAAGTCGAAGCTGGGCAGCGACGCGGCGCATTCGCTGAGGTGAACCTTTCGGAACTTGTAACGGATTTAGCGGACAGTTTCGAACCCATTTTCGAAGACGCTGACAAGCATCTCGAGCTGCGCGTGGGCCCGGGTGTGTTCGTCCATGGCGACCGCGACCTGCTTACTCAGTTGATCTCAAACCTTCTGGAGAACGCCCTGGAGCATGCCCGCGATGGGGCGAAAGCATGGATTGGGCTGCGTGCCGAAGGAGACCACGCATTGCTCGAAGTAGGTGACGATGGACCGGGTCTGCCAGCTCAAGCTACCGAAAGTGTATTTGAGCGTTTCGTTCGTTTGGAATCTAGCCGGTCAACGCCTGGCAATGGTCTGGGTCTAAGCCTCGTCCGGGCGATTGCCGAGCTTCACACCGGTCAGGCGCGCGTGGTCGCTACAGAACCGGGAGCGGTGTTCGAAATCACCTTGCCGTTGCGCGGGCACTGAGCACGCATACAAATTTGTATGGTTTCGCATCCCGACTTGTAAAACCGCACCGACCCTGACCGGGTTACAAGTGTCCTGAACTCATAAGATCCTAAAGTTTAGGGAATCACAGGTGCCGATCAACAGACGACATCCGTTTATCACCACCGTTTTGGGTGCCAGCTTCGCAGGCGTTCTGCTCGCGGGCAGCTGTTCTGGCGACGTTATGCCAGACGACGGAAACCTACCGATTGGAGGACCAACGCCGACACCATCTCCTCCTCCTCCTCCTCCTCCTCCCCCACCACCGCCGCCGCCAACCGGCGCCTTCGCCACCGAGGCTGGAACGTCACGCTTTCTGGCCCAGGCAACCTTCGGTCCACGCGCGGATGAGGTGTCTTCCCTGACCGGTACAAGCGCGTCGGACTGGTTCCTGGCAGAACTACAGAAACCTATCAGCTTGCATACACCGCAGCTTGAAGCCTACCGCGCGATGAGCACAGGCGCAGACGAGGACTTCCCCGTTCTGGCCGTGCAATCGAGCACATTTTCTTTCTGGCGCAATGCTATCGAAGGCGACGACCAGCTTCGCCAACGCATGGCGTTCGCTTTGTCGCAGATCCTCGTTGTGTCGAACTTTGGGGGCGAACTACCGACCGATATTCCCGAGCCTGTGGTCGGCTATCAGGACATTCTCATCGAAGGTGCGTTCGGGAACTATCGCGATCTCCTGGAGGCGGTCACTTATTCGCCCGCCATGGGCTATTACTTGACCTATATGGGCAACCAAAAAGCCGATCCGGCCACAGGTCGCATGCCCGATGAGAATTATGCCAGGGAAATCTTGCAGCTCTTCACCGTTGGCGTCGTCGAACTCCAGCCCGATGGTACACCAGTGCTTGATGGTTCGGGTCGCGCGGTCGAACTCTATGATAATATGGACATTGCTGGTCTCGCACGCGTCTTTACGGGCCTGGACCTGGACGGTCTTGACCGGCAACGGTTTCCCTCCGTTGTCGACGCGGTCGACGAGTGGGAAGGCCTTGAGCAAGCTCTGCTGAAGCCCATGGCGGTTGACGAGGCTCGTCATTCTCCAGAGGCGAAGCGCTTTCTTGACTGTACCATACCAACTGGGACGCCGACCGCGATTAGCATCGACCTGGCGCTCGACTGTATCTTCGCGCATCCAAATGTCGCGCCGTTCATCTCACGCCAGCTCATCCAACGTTTCACGACATCTGCGCCGGATCCGGATTATGTCCAACGTGTGTCTGTCGCCTTCGATTCCGGCTTCTACACGCTGCCAGATGGGACCCGCTTGGGCGACGGACGCAAGGGCGACCTTACGGCAACCCTCGCCGCCATTTTGTTCGACCCGGATGTGCGCGGCGATGCGAGCCTCACCGATGCCCAATTCGGCAAGATCCGCGAGCCGCTTCTGCGTTTCACCCATTGGGCACGTGCCTTTGATGCGGACGCCTCAAGACCTGAATATGGGATTGAGCTTTTTGACCTGAGCCCACCGGATGCGTTAGCCCAACATCCTTACCGTGCCCGGTCCGTCTTCAACTTTTTCCGTCCGGGCTATATCGCGCCCGGTACGGAGAGTGGGGCGGCTGGTCTGACCGTGCCAGAGCTTCAGATTGTGAATGCCACGACTACGCCGGCCTTTATCAACTTCATGACGTTCTGGGCCTTTGGTGGCCAATCGATGATCCCTACTGACGAGCTCAGAGCGGAGCTGGAAGCCATGGGCGTGCCAGTGGATCCTGCGGCGCTTGAGCGGGCCTTTGTGCCGGACTATGCCGATGAACTTGCGCTTGCGAATGATGCCACGAAGTTGGTCGACCATCTCAACAACCTGCTCGTTTATCACACGCTGTCTGACGAGACGAAAACAGCGATCATTGCGACACTAGAAGCGCGTCCCATTGACGGCCCAGGCGACACCGAAGGGCTATCTGAAAGAGTGTCGCTCGCGGTGCTGCTCGTCATGACGTCCGCAGATTACCTCGTCCAGCGCTAGGAGAGATCATGCTTACCAGCCGCAGACACGTCATCAAATCGCTGGGCGCCGCCGCGCTGGCCTCCACGGCGCTCACCGCCATTCCACGGACATTTACGGCCCATGCCGCGAACACAACCGGGTATAAGGCATTGGTCTGCGTGTTCTTTTTTGGCGGCCTAGACTGCCACGATTTGATCCTGCCTTATGATCAATCTTCCTACGATCAGTATGCGCAGCTGCGGGCTTCCTTACTGGCCCAACAAGGCTCGGCCCGCGAGCGCGCAAGCCTGTCACCTCTATCGCCCGCGACCGGCGGCGTGCTTCAAGGACGCCAAGTCGCCTTGCCGCCGGAGATGCCCCTTCTGGAGGGTCTTTTTCGGGGCGGTAAGGCCGCAATTGTCGGCAATGTTGGCCCACTCATCGAACCGACGACGCGCGCAAGCTTTGAGGGCGGTGCAGTGCGTCTGCCGCCACGGCTGTTCTCTCACAATGACCAGCAAGCGGTCTGGCAAGCCAATCAACCCGAAGGCGCACAGTATGGTTGGGGCGGATTGTTTGCCGACGCCGTCCTCGCATCCGGCGCCAACGCTTCACTGCCGCAATTCACGACGATCACAACCGAGGATGTAGGACCATTCCTAACGGGACGTCGTGCTGTGCCGTACCGCGTAAGCACGGCAGGGGCCGCACGCGTAGATTTCCTGGAAGACTATTATGACGGTCTGTCTGGCGAACGAGCCGAACTTCTGGAAGCTGTCCGCAACCAGCTGTCGGCAGCGAGTTATCGCGGGGACCACTTGCTTGAACGCGACATGGCAACGGCCTTCTCTGGCGGGCTTGCGACCAATGAGGCCTATGATTTAGCTCGCCAACAGGGCGCCTCGCTTCCAACAAGCTTCCCAGCGACACCGCTCGCCGCCCAGCTCAGGGCCGTCGCGGAAACGATCAATGTCCGGGACCGATTGTTCGCGTCGCGCCAGATCTTCTTCGTTGGCCTTGGTGGATTTGACACCCATGACGGTCAGGCGCGCGCGTTACCCGCATTGCTCTCCCAGATCGATGGGGCGCTGTCTGCCTTTCAAACCGCCATGGAGACGCTCGGACTTGACCGAGATGTGACCTTGTTCACGGCGTCGGATTTCGGCCGAACGCTGGCGGTCAACGGCGATGGCACCGATCATGGTTGGGGTGGTCATCAGATCGTACTTGGCGGTGCCGTGAAGGGGGGTGAGATTTATGGCGCGTTGCCACCACCGGTCTTGGGGCACGACGCCGATAGTGGCGGCGGTCGTCTCATCCCGTTCGTGGCCGTGGATAACTACGCTGCCGAGTTAGGGCGATGGTTTGGTCTCAGCGAAAGCGAGCTTTCAGCTGCCCTTCCAGGTCTCGGAAATTTCGACCCGCTTCCAACCAGCTTTGTCTGACAAAAACAATGAAACCTCAGAACCGATGATCAAACACTATACCTACACATCTCTGCTGGCTCTCAGTCTCGCCGCGTGCTCCGGCGGCGGCGACAGTGTTGTCCCACCTCCCGGACCGCTGAACCGAGCACCAGTTTTTTCGACGAACCCAGTAGATACCAACGTGGAGGAGAATACTAGTGAACCATTCACCACAATTGAGGCTTCAGATCCTGATGGCGATGCGCTGACCTTTTCACTCTCTGGTGACGATGCCAGCGCGTTTGCTTTCGATTCCGCAACTGGAGGTCTCTCTTTTGCGACAGCGCCCGACTTCGAGACGCCTGGCGACGGTGATGCCAACAACGTTTATGTGGCAACGCTACGCGTGAGCGACCCGAGCGGGCTGAGTGCGACTCTCCCGATCAATGTAAGCGTCACCAATGTAGAGGAAGCAGGCGATCCGGTGCGTTATCGAGACCGCGTCTTTTCCCGTCTTCAGGTTGAAGAGAATGTCGCCTTCGCGACGGTCGATGGCCAGGCTTTGTTGCTCACAATCTACACACCTGAAGACGACACGGTAACGGACCGACCGGTTATGATTGTCGCGTCCGGTGGCGGTTTCCAGGAACAGGAACGAGAATCAGTTGAACCGATCGCTCAGGAATTTGCCCGTCGCGGTTATGTAGCTGCCACGATGGACTACCGGGTGCTTGGGCAGGCGCCACTTGATGCCGATGAACTCGCTATTGCCGGAGTTATGGCTACGCACGATATGTTCGCCGCCGTCCGTTTTTTGCGAGCTGAGGGAGAAGGGTCCAATCCGCGTGGTATCCGTTCTGATGCGATCTTCGTCAGCGGGGAATCAGCCGGAGGTGTCATGGCGATGCTGGCGGCGACGCTAGATCCTGATGATCCGATTTCAAACCAGGCTCTGGTGAACTTTCTCAACAGCAATGGCGGCGTCTACGGCACGGTCGGCGAGAGTAATGGCGTGTCATCCATAGTGCAGGGTGCGCTGCCACTATCGGGCGCAGTTCTTGATCTGGCCACAGTCGATGCGAGCTCGGCGTTACTTTACTCAGCCCATGAAGAATTCGATCCCGTGGTGCCCTGCAGTACGGCCCCAGAAGGGGCGAGCTTTACCGGACTACAAGTCTCCGGAGCCTGTGACGTTGTTCCTGCCTACGGGGCTGCCGGTGCGACCGGTGTGCTTTTCCTGGTTGAGGGATCAATGGGTCATGTTGAGTTCACTGAGGCCCAACGCCGTGACATCTATCAGGGGGCAGCCGAGCTTTTTTTCGAGACGGTCATCTCCCCAACCGAGTAAGGCCAGCGACGTCCCCAGACTTGGCCATCCAGATAGGTTTTGTGTGAGCGACTAACTATACATCGCGCTGCTTTTTGTAGTGTTTGCTGATGTTTAGACGGGAGACCGTTGTGGGGCGAGTTTAGGACACTGACAAAAGAATTTACTGACTGTGTCTGGCTCGTATCAGTCGTGGTGCCGTGAGTTCTGAACGTACCCACTCGGCCTCACAAAGACATTCCAGCATACTTAAAATGCGGGTTACCCAGTTTTTGGTAACAATACAGAAGCAAGCTCGGGCGTATTCTCGATTCGTGCCTTTCCTTTCTCTGTCAGGTGAGGTTTCAATAGGGAAAGGATTTGCGGAATGCCGATCTGGCGAAAAGCGGCCACGTCCAAATCATCACCAAGCCGGATGCGAGCATAATCCAAACCATATCGTCCAGTCAGGAAGCATGAAACCGCCAATGCGTTCGCATCTGTTTCGGAGAGGTCTATCAGACCCATTTCCTCGGCCTGATATAGGCGCGCCTCGATCCGTTTTTCAACGCGTTCATAAATTTGTTGCAAGCGGGATCGCCTGGCATCATCGTCTTGAATTGCTGCTATCGGATCGCGCAACAAATACCTGAAATCCCACAGCAAATCGAAAACGCCTAGAATGTGCTCAATGATTTTTGTGAGTGATTCTGATAGCGGCGCATTCAAGTGCTCTTCCAATCTGGTTTCGAGCACATCAAGATGGGCAAGAACTAAAGCGTTCTTCGTTTTGAAATGATACCAAAGCGTGCCCTCCAAAACATCCGAGCCTTCAGCGAGCTGCGCCGTCGTTGTCCGCTCAAAGCCAAAACGGTTAAACAAATTCAGGCTTGCCAGAAGTATGCGGCCTTTGGTTTTTGTACCGAAGGCCGTTTGAGTGTTCAAAGTTAAGTCACATGGGATCGATGTGGTTTGGTCGATTGCCTCAAGCTCCGGGTCGATTTTAACGTCGGGTCTTCTCATCATAAAGCCTGTCAGCATGAGGATGCAACGTCCCGAAAAGTCGATCCCAGATTACGGTGTAGAGGCCGTAATTGTAACGGTATGTCCGATGGTGCTGATTGTGGTAAGCAGACTTATTGAGAACATAGCCAAGGGGGCTCTTGGCAATAAAGCGCGGCATGATTTCGTACCCCAAGTGTCCGTACACATTGTAGATGAGCGAGAACAGGCCAACGAGTATCAGCGCCGACAGTGTCATCGGAATGAGCATGACGATCACAACAAATACAGCTATTTCCAGCACCGCCTCTAACGGATGGAATGCGAAGGCTGCAAAAGCGCTCGGATTGGTCGAGAGATGATGCGTACGGTGCACTCTGTCATAAATTCCAGGCGCGTGGATGAACCGATGCATCCAATAAAAATAGAAATCCTGAATGATAAGCGCGATCGGAATTTGCAGCCAGAACCAGACCCAACCATAGGCCCCTGGCTCGGAATAAATTCTCGTCCATCCGGCTGACGTTAAAAATATGATGACCCCAACCACGCCAGTGAAAACCAGCACGCTTGTCATGGAGTGAAAGATCTCGCGGCGAACCTGTTCTGCTTTAAATGGAAGCGCCTGAAGGCGTCTGTGCGGCGCAAACTTTCCAACCAATTGGCCCAAGCCGAACCCTATGGATGTGAGCAGACCATAGCGAAGCAAAACCAACAAAGAGATCACCAGAGCGATCGCGGCAATCCGAGCGCTAGCTGGCCATTCGGATATGAGGGGGGCGAGATACTCTGAGATCATACGAAAAATCCACTATTTGGGTGTTCACCCAATATTTAGGGTGATCACCCAAATTTGTCAATGCTGGTCTTATCTTCTTTTTTTGATCTGGGGCGCCCAAAAAGATCGCTTCGGGTAATCCAGCTATTCCAAATATAAGAATATCTGACGGCTTCTGGCGATCAGCCCTCAAATGGCGAACGTCCGTTTTGGGGCGAGTTTAGGTCGCTGAGAAGCATGAGCCGAGTGTCAGTTAGACATTTCTCTTAGTCCCACCAAAAGTCCCACCAATTGGAAGATTTCAGGATTTGAGCGAGCACAGAAATTTCGCCTACTCCTTGTTCGACTATGTCGCCACAATAATAGTATTGCTCAAGTGCTAGCTCGAGAGCATTGGCGCGGGTGGTTGGACGTTTAAGTGTTCTGATATTCATTGAGTCATAGCTGAGACCCACTAACTCGCATTCATACGCTTCGCCCCAATAACGTAGTGCTGCAACATGCCATTCAGCGGGAGGGCAGTCATTCCATCCACCATAGTTCAAGAAAGCTGAGACATGGGTCCAATCAGAAGTAGGGATCAATACGATGAGCGCTTCATCCATCGGCTCTTCGGTCTCCCAGTCTTGCGCAATGGAAAGCCCGGTAATTTGACTTTGATCTATTGGCTCGTCGGGCCATGTACCCATTAAATCTTCAACAGTGGGGTATGCCGAATTCTCAATGCCAACCGCCTCCAAAAACGCCTTGGCATTTGGATCGGATTGCATTTCTTCCCAAAGACGCTCGCTCTCCTGAATTTTGAATTGTTTGAACCCCTCTGGAAAATCGAGAGAACTTGCATCTGAAACTAGCTCGCTTGGAGCCCGAGAGGCACCGTACTCGATACCCTCTCTGAGAATTTCAAAATCTTCACGCGATCCGACAACGATAGGCCATGCAGAATTTGCGTGTTTAGACTTTAGCATTTCCCACGCAGATAATGCGTCCCGTCCTGCAACAGCAAAAACCGGATACTTAAAATCGGACTCTATTTGATTGAAATGCTCCATTTTCACTTTCTGGGGTGAACTACAGGCCACAAGAGCACCCGAAGCGGCGAGCAGTATAGATTCTCGACGAGTATACATCCCGACCTCTTCGTTGTCTTGTTCTTGGAATCTATTGTTGTGAAATTGCCTCGTCAATTTGAGAATTTTTGAATCTTAATATTGGCCTGTATTCTAATTGCGAACGACCGTTTTAGGGCGTTTTTTGCCGCTTAGCTTATGTCTCCTTTTGCTCGCATAGCTGTCGATTTAGAGCAAATTCAGTATTGCTTTAGAGCGCGTTCTTGATCCGCCAACCATGGCGCATGCTTTAGAATTGAGAACATGAAAATTTTGAATTTTAACGAAGTGTAACTGGCTCCGTTTTGCAACGGCTGTAGTGGCAAACAGAACACCTACAAAACCTATTAAATTTCGCGCTTTTGGTTTGGTTTTTGGCAAGTTGCACGAGCTATCACGCCACAGCGTTCTATTCGGAAAAGATCAGAACTCGAGGGACAAATAATGGCTTCTGTTCGCGTGGTAGCTTCAAGTTTTGCGTTCGCGGTCGCCCTCGCCGGTTGTTCCGGTGGCGGCGATGATAACAGCAGTGCCATCGCTCCAATTGCTGGCGGTGATACAGGCTCGACACCGCCCGCATCTCCTCCGCCGCCACCGCCACCCCCGCCCGCCTCGCAAGCGAGTGAACCAACTTTACCGCCTCTAGCCGTTGGGATGACCGAACTCTATTGGTCAGACCTAACCATGGAAGATGGCGAAGCCCCGGGGCCAGGTGACGTTGTCACGGTGATGCCGGATACCCGCTTGATCCTAGATGTCAGCGCCGAGGTCGAAGGCCTCATCGTGATCGGTGAATTCTTTGCTGAGGATAAAGGTGTTGATACCACTCCGCTTGATCTAACGCTCGGATGGTCCGTCGTTATGAATGGCGGGTCATTCAATATTGGATGGGAAGAGTCTCTCTATCAAGGCGAACTCGCGATCACGCTATCCGGCGATGATCCTGAGCAAGACATTATCCTGTCTGATTATATCTCTAGTTCCATGCGCATCGAAAACCATGACGCATTCTTGATGGTGATGGGCGAAGGCTCGGCTTTATCGGTTTTTGGTGATGATGCCTCCAAGCGTAGCTGGACCCAAATCAATCGCACCGCCAATGTCGGCGATACAAGTTTAGTGTTAGCAGACGCGACGGGTTGGGAAGTTGGCGACGCCATCGCGATTGCGTCGACCGATTTTGACCTCAATCAGGCCGAGCAACGAACCATTCAAGCGATCTCTGATGACGGCTTGACCGTGACGTTGAACGCACCGCTCGAATATATGCATTTCGGCGAAGTTGAGACCCATAGCAATGGCACGCGAAGCTGGGACCTCGATATGCGTGCCGAAGTGGGTTTGCTGTCGCGTGATGTCACGTTCCAAGGCCCATCTGAAGCTGCCACAACTCTGTATGGCGGGCATACGATGATTATGAATGGCGCAGAGATGTATATCTCAGGCGCCGAGTTCACGCGGATGGGGCAGTCTGGCCTCCTCGGAAAGTATGCCGCGCATTGGCATGAGAACGGCAATTCGGAGGGCCAGTATATCCGGAACTCCTCCTTTCACAGGACCTATAATAAGGGCCTGACCATCCACAATACACGCAATACTGAAGTCTCAGACAATGTGACTTATGAAACCATTGGTCACAGCTATTATCTCGAAGATGGCGATGAAACGGGCAATATTCTGGTCGGCAATCTAGGCATCAATACGCGTGGAGCTGAGTCCGAAGCGGTCGCAGCGGTTGGCTCGGACTTTAGCGAGCCGACCACATTCTGGATTAAAAACCCAGACAATACGTTCATCGATAATCATGCGGCGGGTTCGGAAGACAAAGGCTTTTGGACAGACGCACGAGGAGACTCCATCGGCCTTACCGCGTTTATCGGTAATACAGCACATTCAACCGATGGCCGTGGCTTCTATCTCAATCATGGCGGCAGAATCCAAGATGGCGATCCGATCGCAACGGCGGAACGCCCACAAGAAGTCGCACCGTGGGAAGTGAAGCGTTTTACGACCTATAAGTCGGATGGTGTTTATGTCCGTGGCGTCGAGGGCGAGTTTACAGATTCGGTCTTCGCTGAAATGCAGAGCAATGCTCGCTTCCGCCTCAATCAAACCATCCGCGATGGTTTGATTGTCGGTCGCTCCGCCAATCTGGGTACGCCCGTGACGCCCGAAGAACTCGCGGCTGGGCGCTCTTTGCCGGGCGGTGATGATGGCTTCCAAGGGTTTCAGCTTTATGATGGTCCGGGCAGCCTCGTCGACGTGCATTTTGACGGCTTCATTTCAGGTGACGAAGCCATTGGTTTATCCAACGCCGTTCACAAATCTGCGTCCTTCGCGCTCAAAGGCATCACTTGGGGAGACAATGTCACGCACGATGCAAAGCTTCGCATTAATGGCGGCAATAACGCGATTGGGACAGATGCTTGGGCGCGTGCGATTGTTGATGTAGATGGCAGTGTGACGGGCACCGCGGGGGCCATGATCTATCAAAAGAGTAGCGATCGGGACGGTTCTACAGAGTTTAACGCTGGAGCCGATTTTGAAGTCGATGAAGCTTGGGACGCGGTCATCACCCACGGGCAGCAAAGTGCGACCTTGCGCATTGACGATCGCGGTACGGATGAACTGAATGATGGCGCCAGCGTCGGAAACCCTTTGGAAGAGGTTTTCATGACGCGCTCTGACGGTCTGACCGCCGGCGGTATTTCTGACCAAATCCCATTGTTTGAGGGATATGAATATGAGCTCGATTATCGTCGCTCAGACTCCAATCTCTTGCGTCTTTACTTGCATGACGCGGATTGGGGGCAGAGTTTCACGCTTAATCTCGGGCCTGTGCCAACAGACTCTGCCTTTACACTAGACGATCCTTATACCAGCGCAGCACGCGCCGTGCGTGAGGTTTCAAGCCTTGCCATGCTCGAAGCCTCGGCGACAACCGCCATCTATCGAGACACAGTGAGCGACGATGTTCACATTAAACTGGTGGCTGAAATGGCGCGCGGGTATTTATGGCCTCAGCCAGGCGCGACCTATAATGACGCTCTCCACTCTGGCGTGACCGTGCTGATCGACACTCGTGCGAACTTGAATCTCGCGAGCAGAACCATTGAAGACCCCACCGGGGGTGAACAGCTCGGCTCATCACCGGATACGAGCGGCCGCACTCCGGTAACGTTCACGGTAGGGCTCACGCCATCAGGAAGCAGTGGCAGCTTCAAGGATTTAACCAATTCGACGACGCTGAGCGCCGCTGATCTTGCATCTGGCGAATATGCTTTGGATGTGGCGGCGAGCCAAAGCGTTGCCCTTCTGCGCGTATCTGCCAGCGGTATGGGGACGCAACTCTTTGAAGGTTCGAGTGGAACCGCGTTTGCGGACGGCATGACTGTCTCGCGCGATAAGTTCTACATTTCAGTCCAAGCGTTTTCCGATGTCGATGCCGAAGACGATGACTTAGTGGGCAACCAGGTTTTCGAATTCGATCTCGGATAATTTTTAACGCCGGTTATTCGGCCAAATCTGGAATTAGTGCGTTTGTGCTTTATCATCGGGCGCTCGACTGCAGTGCGATACATTTTATGTTTGAGTATGCATGGTACGGATCTGTAGCGTCCGTTAGTAGAGTGCTTAAGTAGCTGAATTTATGTCTTCTATTGCTCGCTTTTCGGAATTTACGAGCGACCGTAGTGGGGCGAGTTTAGGTCGCTCATAAGACTGCTGTTTGCGGCGCAAAGGCTGGAACGCATAAGCCCTCACACTTTCGTGCTAAGTCTTCTCTAACCGCCATATCCCCCTGTCCTTCGTTCGCGCACTGCGAAATCTGCTGAGGGCTCCAAACGCACATGTTTTTGCAGCCCGGTCGTTTGTATTCAAACCCAACTGAACTATCGAACTCATAAAAGCGTTGAAAACGCGGGGAGCGATTTTGAGTAGTGACGAAATAACCTCGGCGGATCTGTTATATATAGCGGATTTGCTACTTGCCGTCTCGAAGGCCGACGCAGAGTGGCCGGCACTGTCCGAGCAAACGAAGTCCGAACTCCTCGAATGTTTAGTCGCGACGGAAGCGGCGTTGCGCCGTGCTGTTCTCGAAGCGCAGCTCTCGGCGGTTCGGCACTGATTAGTCTTCCGTCGGAAAGCTGCGATTTAAAGGGAAGCTTATGTCAGCAGGTGACTGATCAAAAAACCAAGGTATTGGCCGGTTCAACGCCCTAGCTAGTCGCGCAATCTCAAATGCTGATAGGCGCCTGATGCCAGCCTCAACGTCTAAATAAGCTTCTTCGGAAATTCCGAGCATATCGGTGAGGGTCGATATGAGCACACCCTCTTCAATTCGCGCTTGATACAATCGAACGCCAAGCCATTTGTCCACTTGAGTTCTTGCCAATTTTCCCTCCCCATTTATTTTTGCATCGCAAGAATACTTGGAATTTTTGTTCTAAGAGCTGCAAGTTGTATAATAGGATGCGCGAGTGAAGAGGTGCTGCACGCCTCCAAACTCCATATGAGCGAAGCACTGGCCCAAAATAGGTTGGTTCGGAGCGTCTTAGTATGCACTCCATTAGACTCCTAGATACTTATCAATCTGTTGCGACCGAAAGGAAGCTAGCGACCAATCCATCTTAATTCAATACATTAATTCCAACTAGTTTTATCTTGTCTACCAACTTGCCAGCTCATCTTGGCCGGTGAACATTTGCTGCGTTCCTTTGAGCGCGAAACAAGTTGATTAGAAATTATAAGCTTAGAAATGAAATAGATTTCAATCCTGAGACCGATCGACTTCTCGGCTTTCATCCACTCGGGTCTGCTGATCAGATTCGACTGAGGTCGGGTATTCAAATGAGTGTGGGCGACCGGTTCAGGGCGTGTTCCGCCGCTGGCTCAGAGGCCGATCTGGGGCGAGTTTAGGCCACTTAATTAGATGCTGCTCTCGGTGTCGGAGCGAACGAAGAGCTTTAGCGGTGATGTTTGCGACCACTCTACACCGAAACAGTTTCCATCATTTCGCATGATCTGAGCATGTCGGCGGCTTTCCGTTTGTGATGAAAAAACTTCAATCTGCTGCCGGTGTTCAAACGGATATTTACAACGAAGTTCTGCGCCTGAATGCGATACATTGGTTAGCAATCCACGAACGAGCGTCCTCTGGTCAACCCTGACGAGACACTGTCTCCACGTCGTTTCTCTAGACGAATTTCTTAGTCGTGAAGCGCTCATAATGAACCTCCTTCTATAGATTACCCACCCAGTTTAGGAGGATGCGCAAGTGCCATGCCACGGCCACATTTCAGATTGATGGGTTCCGGCTTTCGGCGTCATAACGAACGACCGCAAGCAGCAGAAACAACTCTAGCCACACCGCACGGATCACAGGACGCGCTGTGCTGAACCGCGATCCGGAGGAAATAGTATCCAACAACGATGAGCATGCCCGCATGTGGAACAAGGGTGCCAATGACATGGGGTGCGACCATTCAGGAAGCTATTTCTCCTGGAAGCAAGGCAAGAACCATCATGACGCGCTGAACACTCCGAACACAGCTTTCATTTTTGGTGGTCATTTTGCCTCTGTTTTACGAATTCGTCGCTGATGACATTCTCGGAGCATGCTTCGTGTTCTTAGTCGGAGAATAGTCGATATCTGCAGTATCTACTACGGCATTGGGTGAAGCATAAAATGATAGTTTCAAATGCACTGATCACTAAAGATCGTTTCCACTGCAATATATCGAGTTTGAGATGTTATTATCATTTGCTCGAGAAAGCCCAAACCAAGTATCGTTGTGTGAATAATAGAGATCGTGTTCAACTGAGGGGTGAAACATGGCGGAAAATGAACCGAAATTTTTGGAGCCGGCTTATCTTGCCGACATACTACAAGCTGTGGTTATACATAAAGAGCGGTTGCCGGCAGGCTCTGCTGCGACCATGATAGAATTAATTGAGAGCCTTTGCGTCGCGGAAGCGGCGCTCAGACGGTTGGACGCAGAAGCCAAAATTCTTTCGGACTCCCAAATTCTCCATTTTCCGACGAATGATGTTACTTCCGAAACGGAAATTTGATTGCGCGTGGGGCGTGATCAAAAAACCAAGCAATCGGTTGATTCGAAATGCGTGCCATTTGAGCGACCTTAGCAGCAGGAATGCGTTCGAGGCCGGACTCCATCACGACGTATTCTGCTTCAGAAATCTGAAGTTGTTCCGCTACTTCTACTACATTTAGCTCAGCACTATTTCGAGCTTGCGCGAATTTGGCGGCCAGTTTTCGATCAACTGTGTTTGCCGTCATTATGTCCCCCGATCACAATTCACGATGTTTTCTACTTAACATCGAAAATCATTGATGAACACTAGTGGGTTTAAAATTGCTGCCAGTACAAGTATTTCAACGAGAGATTACGATTGAAAGCAAACATCCTGAGCGTCCTAATTAGGGCGTTTCCCGCCTCTGAGCTTATGTCTTCTATTGCTCGCGCAACAGACACCATGAGTGTCCTTCTTAGGGCGATTTAGGCCGCTCGAATTTGAACCTCTTTGAATCACCGAGCGAGGCGGTTCGTAGGTTCAGAAACATCTTATTCAGGTTCAGCATTAGCTTTCCGAATTTGCAGAGCAGCAACAGCGAACCAAGAGAAGCTCACCAACGTACTTATTCTCTGGGTCAAGCCGCGTAACGATGCGGGCTCTAAGCCAACTAGGAGCAACCACATGAATGTCAGAGATGCGATGGCCGTCGCATAGGAATAGTTGCGAAACCAACTCGGCTTCGAAGCTGCCGGGAATTCCCCCACAAATATGACAGGGGGCAAAATCAAAAATATCGCGATCCCATATAATCCGTGCAGCGGTGAGCCCATCGGAAATATCCCATTCGCCATCATCCCAATTCCGAATGCGAGCGTCGTGATCGCGGTAAAAACTCCGCCTCGCAACAGAGCGCCAATCGCGAAAGAAGAAAGAGCTAACCCCGCGATGAATGCCCCGCCATGGACAGCCAAGCTGAAGCCATCCTTTCGTAGTTGTAGCTCACTCATGTGTTGAGACACCCAATTGTAATCGGATGCGAAGAAACTTGCCAAAATGGGAATGAGCATTGCGAGTGGCGCGAGCGCGCCTGCGAGAAAAAACCGTTCAGAAAAACTATTCAAAATTATCCCCTTTTGGAGTTCCGCTGAGGCGATTCAGTTCGCCGTGGTGAATAAGAACATCGATTGCAATTTGCGCTTTATGCCCGCAGCTATCGAGTGGGTTGTTAGAGAAGCATGAGATCATGAGCGCCTGGTCCGGAATGAGCACACTATAGGCAGACGCATCAATATCGCCGCCTGAGTACCATATAGATTGAAGCCCGTTTATCTCTCCAAACACTAAACCTAGAGCGTCATTATTTTTGTCGTGATCGAAGAGACGTCGACTCTTCATCTTTTCCCAAAACCCATCACCGAAAACCGATTGGTTGAGACTTTCTGATTGCCATTTTGTCCAATCATTCATGCTCGTCATTACACCGCTTCCTCCATAGTGGGGTGAATTGCGGCGGATCATAATTAGGTCATCGCCGTATTTCGCATCCACTCCTGCTCCCTGCGTGAGTTCCGCCAATACACGTTCGGACCGCGGTAAATACGCGTTAGCTCGATTGGGTATGATCGCAGTGATATCATCGTTGATGAGAGATGAAGTCATTCCCAATGGAGCGAACACTTTGTGATGGACAGTATCTGAGAAAGGCTTTTGATACGCCCTCTCTATGATGCGCGCGATCAGCATATAGTTTGTATTGCTGTATGCCCATTCGGAGCCAGGTGTGAATTGGAGACTGTCGACGGATAAGCTGGCATTGATGGCATCATCGATCGTGAAGTAGTGAAATGTGGCCCACGGACGTCCTCCTGGGCGAGGCAGGTCGGTGTACTCGGTCAGTCCGCTGGTCATATAAACGAGGTGGGCAATCGTCAGCTCACCGCCGTATTTACGCGTTTCTGGTATCCACATTTCCACTGGATCATCGAGGGATAGCAATCCATCCTCGATCGCATGCACTAATGCCGCAGCTGTGATTTGCTTTGAAAGCGAGGCAATATGAAACACGGTTTCATCTGTTATATGCCTTGCTTGTTCGATGTCGGCAGCGCCGGACTCTGCCTGATAAATGACGCTATTGTTCTTAACGATCCTCAGGATGTGACCAGGTTCATTCAGCGCGGTTGTTGTCGGCAAGGCTTCATCTAATGCCCGCCGCAATTCTTGGTTTTGTGACCCTAGCTCTTGCGCTGCGATGCTGGGGATCGAGGCAAAAACCAGCACAAACATGAGAACATATCTTTGCACTATATTGCCCCCCTTCCGAACCGTTCTCTGTATGCAGTGGGGCTTACGCCTAAAAATCGCTCGAAAGCGCGGCGAAAGGTGTCTGAGCTTGCATAGCCGACATCGAGTGCGATTTGTTCGATGCTGGCCCGCTCATTTCGCAATGATTGGCTCGCAGTCTCTATTCGCACTCGTTCGATATATTGTGTCGGCGTCTCACCCATATGATTTGCAAAACGCCGCCTGAACTGGCGTTCGCTCAGACCAACGCGTTCGGCGAGTTCGAATGAGGATAGGTCAGATCGCAAATTGTTTGCAATCCAGGCAACGAGATCGGCAAAGTCGTCGCTTGCGCGCATTTGAGTTTGGAGGATTGATGAGAATTGCCGCTGGTCACCAGGACGTTTCACAAAAACGACGAGGTGCCGGGCGACATCTGCTGCTATGCTTGGCCCTAAATCGTTTTCGATTAAAGCCAAAGCTAGATCGATGCCTGCTGTAACACCTGCAGCCGAGAATACTTTTCCAGTGGTCAGATAGAGCGCGTCAGGAACAACTTTTAATTCAGGGAAACGATCCTGCGCATCCTCTGTGTGGCGCCAATGGGTTGTGACCGTCTGTCCATTTAACAAGCCTGTTTGCGCGAGGATATATAGCCCTGTACAAATGCTCCCATAGCGTTGGAGCCCTGGTGCCGTCTGCTTGATCCATTGGATTACATCGGCTGGGAAATCAGGAGCTCGTGTACCTTCGCCTCCAGGAACAATCAGCGTGTGAAGCGAAGGGCAATTCTTGATGGACCGATGCGCTTCAATTCTAACACCGCTTGAGGTTAGGACCGATCCGCCATCGTGCGAAACGAGTATGAGTTCATAGTGTTTCGTCGACCCTACCGAATTGTCGTTCGCCTCTTGAAACGCATCTAGAGGACCAAACAGGTCGAGTGCTTGGATGCCGTCAAATACAAGAAAGCCAATCTTCTTAGGTTTCGCAGATGTCATCTTGATGAGGTAGCACGACCGAAACATGTCCGTCAGGTCAGTAATAAGGAAAAATTGGACATTCGAATGAGACAAATAGCATTTTGGGGTGACTTCAATGCATAGAGCTGGCGACAGAGTTCGATCGAAGGCCACGCCCTCTCTGACTGTGGACATGCGGCAGATTCTAAAGCATCGGCGTATCTAGGGTTAGTCTGTACGCGGGCTCATCCAATAAGCGGCCATAGCAAGCTCTTCGCCAGGCTGGAGCTTATTTGATTTCGGAGCATCGTCTTCATCTATTATATGATTTGGCGGCAGGACGATTTCTGCTTCCACAATATTATCAGATGCCAGGACATCGAGTTTTGAAGCGAGCCACAAGAAGTGCTCCCACGTCCGTACCGAAGACCTCCATCGATTGATCGTCTCATCAAACTCGGCTTTGGTCTGTTCTCGAATATAGTGAGTGTACACGTAGGCGTGCCGGATGAAACGAGGGCGCAAAACCAATTGGACGGTACGCAGGTCGAATTGACCTAGTCTAACCCCTAAGGCGAGTTGATTAAGCGCGTTCAGGTATTGATCCAGAGCGGTGTCTAGGCGGAGAGACTTGCGCCCCGCGGGTCGTTTGTCTTTCGGTATCCGTCCGTTGAACGCGGCCTAACGCCCCTAGGCGGGATCAGTTACGCTGCTTGTGCAGCGTAACGCCACGGGAGAAGTTCGTCGAGGCGGGTAATCTTGTGATCGGCGATCCGGCTGAGAACCCAGGTCAGCCAGCCTTGCGGATCGACCTTGTTCAGCTTGGCTGTTTCGATGAGGGTGAAGGCGATCGCCATGGCTTTGCCGCCGCCCTCCGAGCCAGCAAAGAGCCAGTTTTTGCGCCCTAAAGCCACGGGCTTCACGGCTCTCTCAGCGGCATTATTATCCGCTTCCAGATGACCATTGCTGAGATAAGGCCGGGCTTTGGGCAATCGGCCCAGGGCATAGCGGATCGCCCTGGCGAGAGGCGATTTGCCCGAGATGTTCGGCAGCTGCGCCGCCAGCCAGCTTTCCAGCTCATCGAAGGCTGGCTTTGCTCGGTCTATTCTGATCGCAGCCCGTTCTTCCGGGGGCAACCCACGCGCCTCTTTCTCGATGGCGTAGAGTTCGGCGATCCGCCGAATGGCTTCCTCAGCAATGGACGATCCCTGTGCGGTGAACACATCGACGAACTTGCGTCTCACATGGGCAAGGCAGGCTTGCTCCTCGGCCTTGTCCTTGCCGAACAGGCCGTTGAACCCTGCAAACCCGTCCGCATGCACAACGCCCTTGTATCCTGCGAGGTGATCGACGGGATGCGCGCCTTTGCGGTCAATCGTGAACTGATACCAGACGCATGGCGGCGCAGGACCCGACCAGGGCCGCTCATCACGCACATAGGTCCAAACCCTTGCCGTTTTGGTTCTGTTCAATCCCGGCGATTGCATCTTTACCGGGGTATCATCGGCAAACAGCGTTTGTCCGTCGCGGACGACATGGCCGATACGTTCCGCCAGGGGCTCCAGCAGGGCGGTTGAACGCCCAACCCAGTCCGCCATGGTGGAGCGATCAAGATCGACGCCTTCGCGGGCATAAATCTGCGATTGCCGATAGAGTGGCAAATGATCCGCGTACTTTGATACCAGCACATGAGCCAGAAGACCTGGCCCGGCACGACCCTTCTCAATCGGGCGCGACGGCAAGGGCGATTGCGCAAAGGTCTCGCAAACCGTGCAAGCCATGCGAGGACGGACGATCCTGTTCACGACGAAGCGACCCGGCACATATTCGAGTTCGTCGGTGATATCTTCGCCGACAGTCTTCAGACCGCCGCCACAGACCCTGCATTCTATGCCATGCGATAAAATCTGTTCGTGCCGATCCAGATGATCCGGCAAAGGTTTGCGGCTGTGCTGGCGCGCCGGTTTGTCGTCCTCTTCAAGCGACTGGTAAGCAGGTCGCGCCGCCGCTTTCGCAATCCGCTCGTCTTCTTCAAAGGTGAGATTAAGTTGATCAGCGCTTTCCGATTTTGATCCAAACCGATGCCGATTGTGGCCGTGAAGCTGATGCTGAAGTTGCGCCACTTTGAGCGTCAGGGCCTTGACCTCATCGGAGAGGAGCTTGTTCGCCGCCTTCAGTTCAGCGGGATCATCAGGCGTTGCGTCAAAGTCCTTCAGCATATTGTTCTTGTACGGCGTTTCGCTTGCCCAAGGAATCCCGAAGCCAATCAAAAGGCTATCCCACCTTCAGCGGACGCCACGTCCTCTGCGGCATGCGCCAGTCGATGCCTTCCAGCAGCATGGATAGCTGCGCCGGCGTGATGCTGATCTTTCCGTCCTTCGCGGCGGGCCAGACAAACCGGCCTTTCTCCAGGCGTTTGGAGAACAAACACGCCCCTTGCGCGTCCCACCAGATGATTTTGAGGAGATCGCCGCGACGGCCCCGGAACACGAACAAATGCCCGGAGTAAGGGTCTTCAGCCATGACCTTTTCGGCCTGCGCAGCGAGCGTGTTGAACCCGCGCCGCATGTCCGTCACGCCAGCCGCCAACCAAACCCGCGTGTTTGATGGAACCGGAATCAAGCGCCGAGCCCTTCCACCAGCCCAATAATCGCCGACAGCGCCATGGGGCCTTCGATCAGGATGCGGCGGCCATCAGACAATGTAAGGTCAACGCGTGTCGCCGTGACGGGGCCGTCCAATGCAGCCATTGCGGACACCGGATAACCTGAAGCGGGCGCTTCGTGTGTCGTCATATCCAGTTCGACAAAGGCGCTTTCAGGTTCGGCTTCGGCCTCCGTCGCCGGCGCGAACCGTTCGTCCTTCAGCCAGTTGTGAATCTGGTTCGCGTTCGTCGCATACCGCCGCGCGACTTGAGCAATTGAAACGCCGGGCACAGTCGTCTGCTGGCAAATCTCTCGCTTCTCATCATCCGACCAGCTGCGACGCTTACGTCGTGTGACCATAAGGTGCCTGCCAAGTGTCCACTAAAATAAATGGACACTTACGACGGTCCTGCACCCGTGCGTAAGGGCGGCTTCAACGGACGCTCACTCTCAAGCAAGCTTAAACAGTTTTGCTGTCAGGGCTTGGGCTCAAACGGGAAGCCATTTTCTTCCATGAGCGCTGTAAATCGCTCGCATGCTTTCATTGCAGTTGCCTTTTCTCGAAACTTATAAAACTCTGCTCGATCAATGACGTCCGAGCTGACGCCCAAGATCAGGCAACCAGGGAACTGCTTCAAACATACTGCGGATTCAGTGTCTTCATTCTCTTTTTTGAACAAAACTGGAGGATCGGACTCACCAGCTAGATCCCAAACCTCTGCTTCGGAAATCGATTCCATATTCTTCCTCTCACATGAAACTCAAACGCCCAAATAATGTTTCGCCCACAAAACTAAAGCCAGCGTTTCTTTTAATCATCAAGAACTACATATCGCGCGTCCGACTGAGGGCTTTTCTCGCATTTGAGCTTATGTCTCGTTTTGCTCGCTTTGCAGAATTCGCGTGTACCCTAGATATAGCGATTTTGGGACACTCGGCTCTGCGGTCATACGCTGGACTTCTCGACCAGTCGTAGAGCTCAGCAATTCAATGAGTAAGAAGTGATTTTGCTCTTTTTTTCGAGCTTAATCGGCGGACTAGCAACAAGCTCTTTTCCGGCCTGTACGGTCGGCGGCGTTACTTCAAACTCTTGAGGTGTTTCCCCCGGAACGCCATAAGTCAATACTATCTGAGAGAATGCTCCTTCGCGGATTGGTTCGCCATAAAGACGAATTCGGCGATATGTGGTCGTCTCTGGCAAAACGGGCCCGATGGACGTTCGGCTGGACACATCTCTATCGTCAATCAGGTCAAGTGGGACTTCGGCACCATCAATCAGTGCTAATACGCTTATGTCGGGAACCGTAATCGTTTCATCTGACAAGAACATAAGTGAAAGGGTGGCACCGTATTCCAGTTTGTCGGACGCATAGTTAAAAGGTTCTGCCGATACTACGAGATCTAGTGACGATTTTAGAGCAACCACAAGGTTCTGAGCTGGCCCGAATGTCTCACAAGCCGTGAGCGTTTGACGCAAGACCCCTTCCGGGCCGCTCGGTTCGTAATAGGCGTTTGGTGCAAGTAAGCAGCCAGTGCTCATTAATAAGGGCAACAATGTTATCGTGATGCGTTTCATTGAATTCTCCTGTTTTTGGTATTTGTGAGACGCTCGATTGCGGTATTCAAAAGAAGGTCTTCACTATTGCCAAAATCAGCGGACAAGAAGTTGTCCCCTTTCGGTATCCATTTATGACGCGGCGTGCCGTCAAGGTGGCGAAGATCGTAGGTTGGCAAAAATACCGTTATACCTGAATCAACTAATTCGACTCCTTCTGTGCCCCCTGCAAGACGAGCCATTTGACTGCCCAAGACAGTCGCTCGTCCCATACCGTCAAGGCCAATCGCCATTCCCTCACCCATGCTGCCTGTCCAACGTCCCACGAGCACCAAAACGGGCTGTGTATAGGCCGTAGATGTCGTGGGGTTTATAACTCGCTCATACGCTGGCGCACCTTTAGGTGCGGTGACTTGGTAGGGGGCTTCGAAGTCTATAAAGTGACCCAGTATTGGCTCGGCAACACCAGTGTTTCCGCCGCCCGGTGTATCGCGTAGGTCCAGTATTAAGCCATCTGTCTCGGAGAGAGCAGCTATGGCTTTATTAAACTCGTCGACGGTTTGATCTGCGCCTAGACTATTGTTGAATCGGATATATCCAAGATTGTTGTTTAGTTTTCGAAAGCTGAGGAGACGGTCAGGAGCTGATGGTTGGGGGTCGCCTAAATCATGCACAAATTCCCTTCCTCCACGCAGTAACACTAACTGTCTTGGTTCGTTGTAACGTCCACCGATCACTGCATTGATGGCCCATGATTTCCGCTCTTCCGATATATATTTACGACCAGAATGGACCCGCTCGAGTATCATTTGTTCCGGTGTCGATTGATTGAAACTCACCAGTTGGTCGCCAACTTCGATGTTCGCCTCAGCCGCACTCGTTAATGGTCTAATCGCTGCGACACGATAGGCCCCATCAACCTTTCTAAACGCAAGGTCGGCCCCCGAAGGTATAAGCCGCGGCGATGTTACGTCATTCGTATTGAGATTGACGTGCGGGTCGTAAAGATCGTCGATTAGGCGTTCCAAGACGTCCAGAGTCTGAGGTGAGCTTCCGTCCGACCGTGCTTCCAACTCTGCACGATCACATGACTCGTTCCAATAGTCGGAGACTTTATCAAAGTAAGCGTAGCGCATTTCAACAAGGGCGCAAAGCTGCGATACTGCCTTCACAAGCTTACCGTCTGGTCCGGTGTCAATGGTTCGTCCAACATCTTCTACCCCACAGGCAGAAACGACCAAGCAAAGTGTGAACAAAATTTTTTTCATTTTTACCTCGATAGTCCCAGTCTTAAAAACGTTTCCGCAATTCGACACGCCATCCAAGACCGACAGGGTCAAGCACATCCTTTTGATAGGCCAACGGCGTCCGCCTTTGGCTATCAGCAACAGAAACAGTGTTATCTAATGCATTGGCTATTCCGATCGTGAGACGGGTTTCCTCTAAGAGTGGAATTCGATTCAAAATTTGATCGGCATAGTTGAACTCATAAGAAGCACTCAAGATAACTCTCAACGTATCGGAAAATTTCAGTCTATCTGTTGCGGTGGAGAGCTCAGACTGACTTCGATATTGGGCACTGCCATAGAAGCCCCAACCGTTATTCCACCGATAATAGGTCAAATCGATCAGGTGTCGGGGACGAGCAAGAATTGAATCGATTGTATCACCTTCCAATAGATCGAGTGTGCCTCCTGTCGCGAGCGGGCGGAGGTCATTGGCTAACTCCCAGCGATGAATGATGGAGAGACGGCGGGTCCCGGGCCGCCCACTTTTCCGGCGCTTTGCACCTGGTTTGGGTGGTACTTTAGCCCGTTTCGGCTTGATCGGCATGGACCAAGACAAACTGGTTCTCAGTGATTCTGACTCGCTTTCGAAGATATTTGTGGGGGTGCGGTCGAGAAGGGTAACTTCTCCAGCTGGATCACGGTCGACTTGGTTTAGGCCAAGTGCTTCAAGTCCAGGAGCTGGTACCGAAAATGATCGAATTTCGTTGCTGCCGTCTGTTAAGATATAGTTAGTTGAAACAGTAAGATCTCTCTCCTCCCAAGGTTTCCAAACCAAACCGAGTTTTGAAATATCGCGTGACGCCACTTGAAGATCTGAATTGCCACCATCGAGAAGCGTTGCGGTGACCGTTTCACTCCTTGTCAGATCGAAGAAGCTGCGATTTGGCGACAGCGTCGCTGGAAGCGCGAATTCTTGCAATGTCGGCGCAATATCTTCTGACGCCCATGAATAAGTGAGTGTAACACCTTCGATTGGAATCCAATTCGCGGTAACACCAAAGTCCGACAGGTTGCCTAGATCAGATAGAGTCGAGTGCCGCCCATCGATAGACAGTGTTCCGCGCCCCCATCGCTCTTCATTAATCGGCAGCGGAATACTGATCGCACCCTGAATGTAGGCTGTCTCTCGAGAAATGGAGACTTGGTCAGAAGACGACTCAAACGCTTCGCTAGCACCACCGAACGCACCACTGAATGTAAAAGGGCCGTTCTCCGCCTCGAATAGGGAAAAGTTCGCGTTGGCATCAAGTGTAGCAAGACGTGCTGACGTCTTTACCGGAGAGACCTCGAAACCAAATGTTCCGCGGTTTTCTACATCGCGATCCGTTTGAGAAAAATTGCCGAGAATAGACCAGGTGTTGGCAGCCAGCTTACTGTTAATGGTGACTCCAAGGTCAAATGTTTCCGATCGGTTGAATTGGCTGAGCTGTGTACCATCAATCGATGATAAGCCCGTCAAAAAGTCGGACTCATTACGTTCGAACCGCGCTGAGAATGTCCCAATTGCGTCATCTGGCAAAGCAAACGTTTTCAGTCCGCTCAATTCAAAGAGCTCTGATGCAGGCAACAAACTTCGCGCGCTTCTTGGCTGATCAGGCGCGAATGGAATGATGTCGCGTTCGCGCTCAGTCAGCTGAGAACTTTTGCTGACTTTCGCTCTAATCGTGGAGCGATTGTTGCCGTCTATAAAGACCCTTGATAAGTCCAACGTGTTAGAGAGTGTGCCACCGCCAGTAGGAGCTTGGGTGCGCGTATTGATTGGAATGATTTGAAGATCCGATTTCAATACGAAGTTGATAACACGTTGATTGGCCGTGAACCCATACGCAAGAGACGCTTCTTCTGGAAGCACTTCGACGCGCGCCAAGCTTTCGACCGGATAATTATCAAGTTCTCGAAAACCTGACACTCGGCGGCCATTAATTAGGATAACGGGTGGTTCGTTGCGTCGTTGTTTTCCACTTGATGTCTCAACCTGGATGATGCTGAGGAGTTCACCTATGGATGACACACCGTACGCGGCGATATCGCTCTCTGTAAGCACAATTTCGGGCTCATACTCAGACAGTGAACTCCCTTTGAGATAAGATCCATCAACAATAATTTCTTCTAAGACACGCTCGTCTGATAAAGTGTCAGACTTCCCGCTTGAGCTAATCTCGATGACGCCTGTATCGGCAAGCGAAACCAGGGGTGCAGCTAGACTGATTGAGGTGCTTAACAAAGAAAGCTTGAACCACGCGAACCGCGCTGAGTAACGAGAAGTCTGACCGTAGCTCATGGCATTTCCACCGTACTGAGCTTGATTGAGATTTTTTTAGCAGGAATCTTACCAGGACCACTCAAGCGAAACTTCATTTGGTTGAATGATGGCGGTCCGAAGAAACCCTTAGCATTTCCGCTATTGCCGGTCGGCTCATAGGGGATGCCTCGCGTATCAAAATCCAATGCTTCGTTTACATTGCTGTCGTGGTAGGCGCTGATCGCATAAATTCCCGATGGCACATCAGAAAAGGACAAAGAGGCCCCGTCTTTTGCATCCACCCGTGCACTCATTTCACAAGGTTCTTGACCGAGCTTTTTATGCTGCTCTTCGGTGCAGAGGCTTGCCCAAATCATACCAGTTTCAGATTGAACGTTCGAAAAAACAACGTCTATCTGATGCGTTCCAGGTTCGATTTGTTCGGGCGAGGCAGAACACGCCGCGCTAAAGCCGGATACGATTGTAAGCGCAGCAGCGACTCGAGCAGCGCGTGTGAAGGGAAAGTGTGAAGTCATATTTTGCTCCTATTGATTGCTTGACAAGACAACCGCCTTGCCAATTTCATGAAGATCAAAATGAAACGCGCTTAAAGCTGAAATGGACGGAAGGCATGGGCGAAGTGTTGGATGGTTTCTTGTTACCACTCGTCAATTACGAACGGTTGAGTGTTGAGGCGGTAGGGAACGCGACGTGATGTTCAATCGTTGGGCATATCGCATCTGGTTACCCGTAATACTGGGTATGGGCGCAGGAATTACTGGCCCTTTCGGTACATTTGTTTATGCGCCGTTGGTGCCTCGAACGATTTATTGGATCATTGTCATATCAGGAGGGTATGCCCTTTGGTGGGGGCTTGGGGCTCTAGGCAAGAGATTCGTCCCAGATTGGCCCTATGAGTGGGGAGAGGTGCTTATTGCTATACCCTTCGCACTGATCAACCCGGTTTCTCTTGTTGGGTATCATTTAGGGTTGAACGCAACTTTCGGATCGCGGTTCCCAACGGAGTGGTCATACTTTGTGATTTCGCATCTGACCCTGTCTGTTTTTGTGATTTTACCTACCATATTCATCTCACGCCAGATCATCCTAGACGCGGAAACAAATGCTGGTCGGGAAGCAATCGATTTACTGTTTGAAAAACTACCGACCAGACTTCGTGGCGCAACGCCATTTGCACTGTCTGCGGAGGGAAACTATGTCCGGGTTTACACCGAGCGCGGCGACGATCTCATCATGTCAACTTTTGAAGAGGCTGTGCGTGCCGTATCAGGAATTCCGGGGGTTCGCACGCATCGGTCATGGTGGGTTGCCGAAAAGGCCGTGCGGCGCGTGGAAAAGTCTGGATCGAGTTACTTAGTGGCGTTAGAGTCTGGACTGGAAGCACCTCTCGGAAGACGCCGTAAGAGCGCGATGGATCCGATTCTTGAGCGAATGAATAACTAGAAACACCTGAAGCGCCGTGTAGAGAGTTAAGACCGTTTCTCCAAAGTCTTGTATTTTTCGCTAAACGGCCAAGTGGAAGCAAACCTCGGGAATGCTGAACGCAAATCCTGGCGTCGCTTTTACTCAAAGCATTCACCGACGAATGTTATCGTTAAGCGTCGTCGCTATTCCACTGTTCGAGGTCTTCGACCGGCCGCGGTAGTCTACCTTCCAACCACTGGGCGATTGTGCTTGGGGTTGTGTCGGCTGGACATTCGATGACCCAGGAAAGATACTCATCAGGACCACCGTTCATGTATGGCGGGGGCGATACCGGTTTGAACACAGTGGGAAGCGGCTCATTTATAGATAGTGAATTTAATACATGGCCAAATTCCTGAACGACATGCCACGCTAAAGGATGAGAGACGTCTATCCCAAACTTAACCCACCAAGTGTCGTTCTCTAGACCATAACCGATACCGCGTGATGATGTCTCGTTGGATTGTACTGACGGTACGCGCACCAAATAATCGAGCAATGTTTGAAGTTTAGAACTCATCGCGTGCCCTCCTTCTCATGGGGCATGCCATAGAGTTTGAATGGTCGCAATTGGCGATTTGGTCCTGAAGCATCAGCCTTTTTGGGGCGATTCCGCCTCTTTGCTCACGGCCGCTTTTGCTCGCCTTTCAGTGAATCCAATAAGCGGTAATAGGAAGATGCGGCTTTAGTCATCGACCAAGAACAGTTTTTGAAAACTCTCTGCGGAGATATCATAGCGAAGGGAGACTTCGACGACACTATCGCGTTCTTTTACTAGTCCCCGCGCACGGCGGTTTTCTCGAAATTGATCTATCGATGCGGTTGCCGGCACGTAAATCCAATCTCCTCTTTTGGATGCGCGGCGCATGGCGCTTCCAGTGTTTATTGGGGCCAAGTCAAATGAAGCGACGTAAAGATCAAAGAATGCCCCAGCATCACACTCTAGTGCGGTCGCGGTTCCGCGATCTGTGAGACTGGAAGAGAAGTCTGCGCCACGGCCGCCTGGCCAGAAAAAGAGACGATGATCTAAACTTTGAGCCCAGGACTTTAAGCAATGTCCGTCCAGAAAATCAGCTACTCGTTTGCGTCCTGCGAGCAATGGTTTTTGGTGATTCAGAGTCACCGGCAGACCAGCAACGTTAAAAGAATACGCTTCCGCACGAGGGCATGGGGGACAGTTTATCTCGTTGGCCGCCTCTATAAGCGTTGACGCTCTTAGGAGTCCGCTTTGCCGAATACTAGGAAGGTTAGTTTTCAGCGTCACGTGCGTCAAGGTGCCGCCAACCAAGTCCGAAAACTCTTTGCGATCCATATCTTAACTCCATTTCGAACTCTCGAGCGGAGAGCACGTGATCTGCGTGCGACCATGTGTGCCCGTCCCTACTCGGACCGGCGAAGAGGGCTATCTCGCATTTGAGAAGGATCTGAAACAATGCCTCTCTTCGAAATGCTCGCAGCCTTTTTTGTCGCAATCCTACTGGGCGGAATGATTTTCTTCCCTTCGGTCGTCGCGCCGACGGTCTTTAAGAGCCTGGACCAAGACTCTGCGGGACAGTTTCTAAGACGCCTGTTCCCGGCCTATTACGTTTTTATTATCGCCACATCATTGCTGGGCGGGGGATTCCTACTTTCAAAGCCTATACTAGCGACCGCCTTATTCAGCATCGCCGCATCGACTTTGCTTGTCAGACAGGTTCTGGTCCCAAAAATCAACGCTTGGCGCGACCGCGAGCTTGCTGGAGACGAAGCTGCGGCGGCGCGCTTCAATGCAGGTCACCGCGCGTCGGTTATTATCAATCTTGCCCAACTGGCCGCCACTGTCTGGGTGTTTTGGCGGCTGGTCGCGGCAACAGAGTAGGAGGTTTACAATGAAGATTGAGCGAATTCAACCAGGACCTAACCAAGAAAGTGTTTGGGACTATCCTCGCCCCGCGATCGCCGAAGCAACGTCAGCGACTATTCGCGTGGAGTTTGCGGGTCAGACGATAGCGGAAACAAAGAGTGCGGTCCGCACCCTCGAAACAAGTCATCCACCAACCTACTACATCCCTTATCAAGACATTAGCGCTTCAGCGCTACGCCCAAGTCCGCATCGCAGCCTGTGTGAATGGAAAGGCCAAGCTCGTTACTTCGATCTTGAGATTGGTGAGGCTTACAGCGAGCTCGCGTGCTGGAGCTACGGAGCTCCAACGGAGCCATTTAGCTCCATCAAAGACTATATCGCATTCTACCCGAGCCGAGTTGGTGCATGCTTCGTCGATGGCGAACGCGTGCAATCTCAATCGGGGGGCTTTTATGGGGGCTGGATCACCAGCAATATCGTCGGCCCATTCAAAGGCGATCCGGGAACCTTACACTGGTGAGGTACGTGAATAAGAGATCTGGTTTTTATCCCAAACAAAAAAGGCCCCCGACACACGTACCGGGGGCCTGGATTTTTCAAACGTACTTAATTCGCTAGCCAGGCATTACGACAGTATCGATCAAGTGGACAACCCCGTTCGAAGCATCGATGTCGGTTGCGATAATCGATGACGTATTGCCCGCAGCATCGGTTAGGATTGGAGCTCCATCAACAATAGACGCGGTCAGAATAGCACCGTTGACGGTTGTGATTTCGAACATACCATCTTCTTCACCGGCAATGGCAGCAACTAAATCCGCCGCCATTACTTCTCCAGACACGACATGGTAAGTCAGAATGCCGGTAAGGGCATCTTTCTGATCGGGCTCAAGCAGACTTGCGACAGTGCCTTCTGGGAGCTTTTCAAAAGCGCTGTTTGGCGGTGCAAAGACTGTAAAAGGACCGTCGCTGTTCAGCGTCTCAACTAGCCCTGCTGCTGTAACAGCTGCGACGAGTGTTGAAAGATCATCTGTGCCAGCAGCAACCGCGACAATCGTGTTTGGCGCCTCTACGGCAACCTCTGCGACTTCTTCAACCTCTGTCGCAGGCGGCGTTTCGACAACCGCCTCAGTTACGGTGCCGACCTCTTCGCCAGCTGGCAGCGGTTCGTCGGCGGCTTCGCAGGCGACAAGGGCTCCAGCGGTAAGTAGAGCCACAACAGAGCTGTATTTCATTGGTTTCGTCATGAGGTTTTTTCCTTCTCTCATCTCTTTTGGAATTATTTCTGTTTGAAGATTGGTCAGTGAATGGCCGAGCGCCAGCATCGCCCCGTTAGCAGGGCTGTTCGGCAAGTCGTAAAAACCGATGTCTCAGATCCTCGTCGATTTTGAATACGCCGGTAAACTGAGTTGTGATCGTGGCGACGTTCTTATGGTGCACGCCCCGCGTGGTCATGCACTGATGTTTCGCATCGATGAGTACGGCGACGCCCGCCGGGTTCAAGACATCTGAGATGCAATCCGCAATTTGCGCTGTCATAGTTTCTTGGGTCTGCAACCGTTTTCCGAAGATCTCGACCACGCGCGCAATTTTAGAAATACCAACGACCCGATCGGTTGGCATGTAAGCAATATGGGCCTTTCCCAGGATTGGAACCATGTGATGTTCGCAATGGCTCTCAACGTCGATGTCTCGCAGCATGACGATATCGTCATAGCCCTGTACATCCTCAAAAGTGCGTTCAAGGACCTCTGCTGGGTCTATTTGGTATCCGGCAAAGAATTCTCGATACGCTTTTGCCACGCGCTTGGGCGTGTCAATCAGGCCTTCGCGACGAGGATCGTCCCCGGCCCAAGCAAGCAGCGTGCGAACGGCATCCATCGCCTCGTCCATGCTAGGTCTGATAATATCTTCGGTTTGAGGAATCTGATCTCTGGGAGTGAAGGCATCCATGGCCATATGTTTAGTCCTTGGTCTGAGGGACGAAGGTCGAACCCGATCTGCTTGGCAACTTCCAAGACGAGTTTAGGATTTAACGCCCGCCCGTTTATCTACCCTCAAGGTAATATCGGCGTTGCGAGACACTCTCTGCGTCTCACTGTTGCTTACGCGCATAGCGGATGTTTGGATTTATTCCGCAAGTGATTTGTTTCCTAGGGTGCATCAGTTTTCGATTTTGCGTGCGACAAACGCGACACGTCGTCATCCGCTAAGTTTTCTATGTCGTAGAGAACTCAAAACGGAGTAACGCATGAACACACGAGAATGCTTTCATCGACTAGCATGGTCGCTGATCCGCCAGGCAAAGCTTCTCAAACGCGCCGGCCAATTTGATCTAGCCAAGTCGATCGCAGATCGTGGGCTGGCACTCAAAGCTCATGCCTGGGCAATGAAGCCTGAACCAATTCCCATCCGAATAAACAGTCGCGGGACATAGCCCGCATCTGAAGAGGATAAAGAAATGAAAAGAACGACACCTCCCAGAAACTCATTTGAATATATCATCGCGCCAGCCCCAAAGTCGGATCAAATCCGGCTGCGCGAACTGAATGAGATTGTTGCCTCACCTTTGGGTATTCAAACAATGTCCAATGCGAACGACCAACCCGCCACGCGGCTCTTAAAGCGCCGATTGAATCGCCAGCGTCGGTTCGTTTGATCGAGGAAGCCTCATGATGCAAACGGAACACATTGATACCGAAATTGCTGCCATTGTTGGCGCACTCGAAAACCGCTCTTGCTTGGTCATGGATGACGATACGGTTTTTCGTGAGCGCCTTGCTAAATCATTGACATGCTATGGGTTCATCGTTTCCGCCGTTGGGACAGTTCGAGATGGTTTGACAGTCGCTCAGCACAATCCACCGGCCTTTGCAGTTTTGGATTTAAGATTGGATGACGGTTACGGATTAGATGTCGCTCAGGCCTTAAGAGAATCGAGCCCATCAACGCACATCGTAGTGCTCACCGGCTATGGCGCACTAAAAAACGTCGTGGCGTCCGTAAAAATCGGCGTGCAAAATGTGCTCTCAAAACCAGCCGATATTGAAGATATCATCAGTTCGCTGCTTGCTGACCCGAATGGTCGGCCATTGCCACCAGAGGCGCCGATGGATCCTGACGATGCACGATGGGAGTACATCCAGTCGGTTTATAACAAAAGCAATCGCAATGTCTCACAAACAGCGCGGCTGCTGAACATGCACCGGCGAACCTTGCAGCGAATTATTCAGAGGCGCGCTCCAGACCAACTGCACATCCGAGATTAGCGGCATATTGACCGCTTAACCCTCCAAACAAAGGTACTTTTATGATGCAGAGCAGTGACGACCCAAACCGACGTTTCGTGACGAAAGCCATGAAGGCACCGATGCTTGAAGCAGAGTTTGAAAAGCAATTAGCGACCCGGTGGCGTGACGATGAAGATGAGGGTGCGCTTCACGAGCTTACCACGGCTTATATGCGTCTTGTGATCGCGATGGCGTCTAAATTTCGCAATTATGGTCTCCCAATGGCGGATTTGGTTCAGGAAGGGAATGTTGGTCTCATGTTGGCCGCGGCCAAGTTTGACCCGACACGGGAGGTCCGCTTCTCGACATATGCGATGTGGTGGGTCCGCTCCGCGATGCAGGACTACGTCCTACGCAACTGGTCCATCGTTAGAACGGGTACATCAGCGGCTCACAAGAAGCTCTTCTTTAATCTACGACGGCTACGCGCCCAGATCGACGATATTGATGGCGCTTCGATGACGCCTCAAAATGTAAAGACGGTGGCCGACGATCTCGGTGTAAAGGAACGCGACGTAGAGTTCATGGCCTCACGGCTCTCGGCATCGGACAGTTCGTTAAATGCGCCGGTGGCGACAGACGGCGATATGGAACGCCAAGATCTGCTAGAAGATTTCGGGCCGTCGCCCGAAGAGGCGGCCATCGAAGTGCGCGATGCAGAGACCTATAAAAATTGGGTTTCAACGGCGCTAATGGCACTCGATGAGCGCGAACAGTTTATCATTAAGGAGCGCCGCCTCTCCGATGAAAAAGCGACGCTTGGCGCGCTTGGAGATCGCCTCGGAATATCCAAGGAGCGCGTTCGTCAATTGGAGGAGCGCGCTATAGGAAAGCTCAGAACATCTCTGAAGACTGTGCGCAGTGAATTTGTATAGATCGCTCGTAAAGTCCCAACGCTTGGCTTTTCTCATAGAGAGCGATGCGTCATTGAGCCTCTTAAGATCGACGCGGCCCGCGAGTAGGTCTTCACCAAGCTCGATCGCTCTTTCAAGCTGTTCGACGGACGTGTTGCGCCAAGCCGGTGGTTGAACCATTTGTCTCCATGGAACCCCATGCACATTGTCCAGTAGCACGCGGGCAAAACAGTGATCCGCGTTTATAGGCCAGTCGGTGTTTTGGGCCGCTTCTGGTAGGCGACACCCGACGAGATACCGCCACCGGGCGCGCACCAATCCGCTCGGGCATTCCGGACCGACAAGTCCGAGCGAGAGTTGTGGGTCGTCATTCATACCTTCTCCTAAAAGCAGGGATAGCGAGGCGGCAATCCGTTCAAGCGTGGTGATGCGACGCACCTGCTGTTTTAATGTAATCAACGTATGAGACCTTCATGTCGCTTCCTACTCAAATTGACGAGATACCCACTTGGACGGTTGCCCAGCTTGTTCGAGGCACCGTGGATCGCAGATCTGCCTTCAAGTGGCCCGTTTTGGTCACTGGTTCTGAGATATCCGGTCCATCGGGTCGGGTTGTTGTTTTGCGTCGGTTCAACGCGGAAATGCATCAAGCCGTGATCTATACAGACCGACGGTCAAAGAAGGTGACGCACTTAGCCGATAAACCACACGCTGAACTGGTTTTCTTCGATCCCAAAAATCTACTGCAAATCCGTCTGCGGGGAACCGCTCAAGTCCACGCCAATGGAACGGAAAAGGATTCCGCTTTTGATCAGTTGCCGGCGCGCAGTCGGTCTGATTATTCAACCGTTACGGAACCTGGCGGACGCTTAGTCAGTACGAAGCCGGAGCGGGATCTCAAATTGTCTCGCGATCATTTCGCGCTGATCGAAATTGTCGCTCAGGAATACGATATCCTCTCACTTGAAAGGGAAGGACATCGACGCGCGAAGGTCAGTGTGGCAGGGCACACCTGTCAGGCATCGTGGGTCACGCCCTAGATTTCGAAGCGAACCGTTTAAGCCGGGTCTAAGCGTGCAACTATGAGCCTACGATCTGAGCATTTGGACCTGAGAGACTGAATCTGTGCTCAAAAAGCACTCATAATACGATTGTTGATTTAGCCTAAACGCGCTTTATGGTTGTGCGATCGACTTTTACGGATAGATCTCAAGCGTCAATGTTTCCTCCCGAAAGATTGAAAACACTCACCCGCTGCATCGCCTTCTAAAGCTGCAGCGGGTCTTTTATGATTGAGAAGAGCGTTTGGATCGATCGCTTTTATGTACGGAGGCAAAGAGAAGGATTGTGCGACCGCATACCTTTCTGACGTCATGCCGGATGTCGAACCTATCGGTCTTGCTTCTCACGCAACGCGCGAAGGTCGTCTCGGCTGATCGAAAGATGCACCCCCAACTCTCCGCTTTGACGCAAGACGGGCTGCTTGCTGAGCGACACGTCCAAGGCTTCGATTTCTCGATAAGCAGCGCATGCGAAAACGATGAGCGTCATAAGCCTTTCCTGCGTGTGATAGTGTTTGTCTTTTGCGAGACGATCGATTTCTCGAATAAGCGGGTCATAGTCAAAAACGCAGCCCATTTCATCTGCCTCGATGAAAACAAGGCGCGGATCAATCATCAGTGTAAGATTTAGCAGATGCTTTTCCGGCACGATATCATCGGGCCCATAAGTGCCAAGGGACAAGTCGAGTTCGAGTTGCTTAAGATATATCGTGCTATTCATATCGAGGAGGCCATCCTTTTGGGTTGGTCGATCTCGCGAGTGAGATACGGAATAGAGTGTTTTTTGCATGGACGCGTTTAAGATCCGTACCGATCGCTTTCGTAATGCGGAGATCAGTGCGCTTCGCCGATGATATGCTTCGATATTAAAATTTAGCAAGTCGTCTCATGAGTGGCATAACTTTGAACCTCCCGTGTAAGATGAATTTAGCCTTAGAACCAATTTCCGCTTTTGCTCGCTTTTCGGAAACCGCGAGAGTCCTTTGTGGGGCGAGTTTAAGACGCCCGAGGAACGTCAATTCTCTGGCTCAGTATTCGATCTCGATTGCACGCCCTTGTCTGATTTATCTGCTGCCGTAGCATCCGCGGCGAGGCTATCGACGAGATTCACAAATTCTGGATTGCTAGCGTAGTTCACGCTTGATGACGCCCACCATTTTCTAACCCGTGGCGAAGGCAAGTAAACCAATCTCAGAGTATCCTTCGCCCGATAGTAGTATGTATCGCGAAACAGACTCGACTGATGTGTAAGTTGCGCAGTTTCAAATTATCTGACGACGGACAGTGATGGAACTCACGCGCGAAGCTTGCGTTTGACCCAGGATAGGTTCGTGGGGTTAGTGCGGGCTTGTTTATGAGCTCGTTCGATTTACCTGCTAGCGTCGCCATATAACATCTAAGGACGCCTCGCCATGAAGTCAGTTTTTTTCGGTTCAATCGGCGCCGTTGCAGAAACCTCTGAGTTTCAACGACAGGCCTATAACCAAGCTTTGAATGAGGCTGGCCTGGACTGGCATTGGAACGCTGAAACATATCGCCAGCTATTAAATTACGTTGGCGGCAAGGAAAGATTGCGTCTTTTAGCAAACGCGACTGGTGTCGACTTGGATGACGATGCAATTAACAAAATCCATGCGCGCAAAACCGAGCTTGCCTGCGCTGCAATTGTTGCGGCGGATGCTCCGCTACGTCCAGGTGTGTCCGAGTTGGCGCAGCAGGTAAGATCAGCAGGCGGCAAAGTTGGTTTTGTCACAACAACATACAAACCGAATATCGATGCGATTTTTGATCTTCGCCATGCCGGTTTTACCCGCGCGACTGTAGATTTGATTATCGGTCGCGCTGATGTTCAGCATGGAAAGCCAGCCCCCGACGCATATGAAGCGGCGCTCTCAAAAGCAGCGCTAAATCCTAGCGACGTCATCGCAATCGAGGATACTGTATCATCGGCTAAGTCAGCCAAACGTGCGGGGCTGAATGTTATCCTCACCCCCGGAGCATTTGCCACCGCGACTGAAGAGGCTGATGTGGACCTGACTATTCCCGCACTCGCAAATAGACAAGGTGAATTGAACAGACAGGTTTTGGACATGATAGGACCGGATTAATCTCTTAGCGCTGAAATCAGTTCGGGCTAAAGCTGTATTCCGATAAGTTTATTGCAAGCTAAAGGCCTTGTGGAGCGGCGGCTGCAATGAAGCTCAATATTGAGATGTAATGATCGCTTAGCGGGAGTCTGCTCGGCCTAAAATTAGTTTAATCCGGCAAACAAAATCAAATTAAAGATCGCATGTCATCCCAGCATCCTGGCGTGGTAGCCTCAATCAGGATTGGTAAGTATTCGCGTTTGTTCAGGCGCGGTTGCTTGGTATTTCGCTACCAACCGAAACTTCCTGGTTCGCCCTTAAATGGTCCAGCGAAATGGCTCGTTATCCATCCACCATAAAAACCACCCGGCTGGGGTTGAACGCACTCGCCATCTACGAAACAGGCGTCCATTACACTCGCATAAAAGGCTATATGACTTTGCAGGATTTCAAAAGCAGGTGTGGGGGTCAGATAAGTCCAAGCCGCATTTTCAACCCGCTTTGTGCCGAACGCCACATCGAAGTAAGTCGCTTCTCCTTTCCATTCGCAAAAACTGCCGTGACCACTTTGCGCAAGGACACCTACTTTGACCGCATCCAAAGGAAAATAATATGTCGGAGGATGGCTTGTTTCGAGCGTACGTACACCTCGTATTGTTTCCGCTATCAGAGCTCCACCAAATTTCACCTGCAAAGGTAGTGACGTCGGCTCAGCGATTGCGGGTCGGGGGAAATCCCAAGCGCTTTCTTGCCCACGCGCAGGCCTATCTGGAATTGGTCTCATCGCAGCCACACCATCATTCACTCTCTGTGATGACGTTACGCGGATAAGTGCAAGCTTGTCTATGCAACCTAGAAACGAACCCCAAGGCGCTGAGCAGACGTCTCCTCCTGCTCGACACGCGATTGAGGCTGAACTGGCCTTAAAGCGATAGCGAGTCAGCCGCGCTGGGCCAGGCGAGGCATGGGAAGCGCAGCGATCAGGACTTTTCGGCGAACTGAAGCTGTGCCAGCCGAGCATACAATCCGCCGCTGGTCACAAGCTGATCATGAGTGCCTTCTTCGACGATCGCGCCGTCCTCCATGACAATGATGCGATCGGCCATCCGTACAGTCGATAATCGGTGCGCGATAACCAGCGTGGTGCGGCCCTCGGCAGCCTTGGCAATGGCGCGTTTAACAGCGGCTTCGCTCTCGCTATCGAGCGCACTGGTCGCCTCATCGAGCAATAGAACCGGCGCATTCCGCACCAGCGCGCGCGCAAGCGCGACGCGCTGGCGCTGGCCACCTGACAGACTGCGCCCCTTCTGGCCAAGCTGTGCATCCAAGCCGCCACGTTCGTCCAGAAACGCCCGTACCTCGGCCATTTCGGCGGCTTTTAAAAGCGCTGTCTCATCGGCCCCGGGCGCGCCAAAGGCGATATTCTCGCCCGCTGTTCCAGTGAACAGAGCGGATTCCTGCGGCGCATAGGCGAACTGCCCGCGCCAGGCATTCAACTCCGCTGCGGTGGCGGGCACGCCATCGAGCCGGATCGCGCCGGCTTGGGGATCGAATAGCCGTAAGGCTAGGCGAAATACTGTGGACTTGCCAGCGCCGCTCGGCCCGACCAGCGCGACGAACTCGCCCGGCGCGACGGTCAGTGAGAATTCCCGCAGGGCCGATTGTTCGCTGTCGCTATAGCCAAAGGTCACGCCGTCAAAGCTGAGCGCGCCTATAACCGGCTGGGCCATCAGCTGAGGTGCGGATGGGTTGGCAATGTCAGGCTTCGCCTGCAAGACATCGGCGGCCCGGTCTGCGGCGCCCGCTGCGCGCATTACTTCGCCGTAAACTTCACCCAGCATCCCAAAACCAGACCCCGCATACAGCGCGTAAAGCACTATTGCTGTGAGGTCGCCGCCGCTCATCGTATCCATTGCAACAGCCCGCGCCCCGAGCCACAGCACCACTGTAATGCCACCAAAGGCCAGTATGGAGACCAGCAGCATCATCCAGGCACGAACCATGTTGCGCTTCAGGGCAGCACTGAATGTCTCCTCTACCGCGCTGGTGAAGCGGCCGCGCCGGGCATCGCCTTGGCCATAGGCTTGGACCAGCTCGATCGCGTCAAGTGTTTCCGCTGCCTCGGCGCCCGCTTCAGCCAACGCCGACTGGGCTTGGTTCGACAAGCCCCGGATCACGCGGCCTACCACCATGATCGGAACAATCGCTAGCGGAATAATTACCAGCAAAGCCCCGCCCAGCTGCCAGTTCACCAGCATCATCGCAATCAGAGCTCCTGCGGTGTTGAGCAATGTGCGCGTTACCAGCGACGCCGATGCGCCGAGAAAATTTTCGATCAGGGAGATATCCGCCGTGAGCCGCGAGACTGCTTCGCCAGAGCGCATCGTGCTGTGATAGCGCGGGCTTAAGACCAGCATATGGCCATAGAGGTCGCGGCGCAGGTCAGCGGCAATTCGCTCGCCAAACCGCGAGACGATGTAAAATCGCAAAGCACTCACCCCGCCTAGCGCCACAGCCGCCATGAACACCAGAAAGAAATTGCGATTGATCGCGGCGATCATGCCATCTGTGTCGACATCACCGGAAAAGCCCGTGTCGACCGCGCTGCCAAACAATAATGGTATTGTCAGTGAGATGACCGTGCCCAGTAGGAGAAACACCGCTGCGGCAGCGACCGTGAGCTTGTGTTGGCGTGCATAGGGCCACAACATGGCGAGCGATTTGACGCGCCGACCCTTGGCGCGCTCATTGGCCTCCGCATCTGGGAGCGCCGCTGCGCGCCGGTCAATTTCGATTGTGTTGGTCTCGTGCGCCATTCGGCTGGGCTACCTTCGTTGCAGATTTGCGCGGGTAAGGCCTTGGTCGCGCCCGCCGGTAGCTTACACGCTACGTCTGGTTTTTGCGTGAGGTCAAACCCGACCAACACGAGGACGCTTGAGGCAACTCGTAAGCTTAGTTTTGCACTCCGGGTAAAAACTAGACTACGACGCCCAGTCGAAACTTATTTGTGAACGCGATCGCATTGCATGTGCCGCTATTGTCGCACCTGGTGTGCTATTGCGCCTTGGCGTGGCCGAGTTGGCTCGGCGTGTTAAGCGCTAGGTTGCGATTGCTAATGCAAATACGAGGAGCACTGTGTACAAGAGAATTCCTCCTAGGATGTAGAAAATCTGATAGTTTGAACCTACCGTCGATTTAGCGAGTGTCTTTGCCTGCTCAAAGAGTTGAGGCCAAGTATAAGACACAAAATCACCTTGAGACATTACCGAGCTCAGTTTGCCTTCCGAATCAACAATTGGGAGGCGACGAAAACGTTCGTTGGACATTATACGAAGCCAATCTAGAAGATCGTCTTCTTCACTGGCTGTACGGACGTTCTTGGTCATTACATCCTCAACAGTTGTCTTTTCTGGATCACGGCGATCCGCAATAACGCGCTTAAACATGTCACGCTCTGTGACCATCCCGGCAATTGTTCCGTCATCGTTGACGACAATTATGGAACCAAAATTTCGCTCCGCCATGCGCTGCGCTGCTTCGAGGACTGTTTCACCTCGCCGGGCGGTGAGTGGCGCTGGCTTAGTTCGAAATTCTGCTCTGTCTTTGATTTTCATCACGTGTCTCTCGTTTTTGTGTTCATCGATTGAGGAAGAGCCACGGCCCGCCGCCGACTCTAGTTATATTTGAGTATCAGATCATTCAAACAGAGCTTCAAAACGGGAAGAACGTATGCGGTGCGAGGAAGGCTCTCAATTGTGCGTGGGTTTTTACTTCGAATTTGCAGGACACCTGAGATTTTCTATTTTCCAAAAAAAAGCGTAAGGGCCAGGAGCGGCCTGCGCAGCGCATTGAAAACCATAGCGCCGTCTGTCTGATTGCATTTTCCATACACTCACTACGATTGTACTTGGCCGTCAGATCAATCCCAGCTACGTTTTTCGTAATAGTAGTCGTTTCATACAGTGACTATTCATATGACAGTGATACGTGCATCCATGCCGAAAAGTGAGAGCCTTCAGTCGACCATGTGATGTGTCGTAATCGCATAGAAGCGCACGGAGTTGTCGTTTGTGTGCGCATACAATCTGCGACATTCTGACGCAAAAATAGTCACTACCTTTCCGCACCAAAAAACCCGGCGTACAAGCATGATATTAGCACAGAGCGCTGTTTTAATTGAATAAATTAAATTATTGATCCAATGCTCAGGAACTATCGTAACGGCTGGGATTCGGAGACGCGGCGCTCATTCTCCAGTGTTGCTGCGTTAGCTAGACGGCCTTCTAGTGCGACATACCTCTGCGTCTACGGGAACAAATTCTCGGATTTTTAAGGAGGTTAAGATGTTTGAGATCTTAGGGGCGCTAACGCCAGACCAGTATACGCTAGTATACAATTCGTTTTCTTTCGGGGCGGCAACATTCGCTGCCGCAACAATCTTCTTCTGGTTCGGTCGATCGCAAGTCGCGCCAGAGTATAAAACCGCTATGACAATCACCGGCCTGGTGACTTTTATCGCTTTTTATCACTATTTTCGAATGTTTATGAGCTTCGATGCGGCCGTCACACTCGATACAGGTATGATCGAGGCGACCGGTAAAGAATTCAATCGAGCATATCGTTACGTCGATTGGCTACTGACCGTTCCGTTACTTCTGATCGAACTCATCCTTGTGATGCGATTGTCCCGTTCAGAGACAGTCTCGAAAAGTGTGACACTCGGCGGCGCCGCTGCGCTCATGATCATTTTAGGCTACCCAGGTGAAATGTCGGATGGCATTGGCAATACGCGACTAATTTGGGGCGCGCTTTCAATGATCCCATTCTTGTATATCGTCTACTCCCTCTATGTGAGCCTCGGCGATGCTATCCAGCGCCAGCCAGACAATGTTAAAGGCTTGGTGAAATTAGCTCGGAACATAACCGTGTTCTCATGGTTCTTCTACCCGATCGTATACTTCGCTCCGTTCGTGATCAACATGGAGGGCTCATCGTCTTTCGTCGTGATCGAAGTTGGATATACGATTGCCGATGTCATGGCTAAAGCAGCCTTCGGTGTTCTGATTTACACGATTGCGGTCCGCAAGTCAGAACCAGAGAGCGCTGCGGGCGCTTCGCTCAGCCCTGCTGAGTAACTTCCTCGACTCTGGCACCTGTCAAAACGCGGGTGCCAGTCATCTTCAGAAGCCGAAATCAGTCATCAAAATTTATCGGTTCGGCCAAACCCCTGGAGGAGTAGGGCATATGCAAAGCTCGATTACAGATCATTTGTTGTCCCAATCAGAAAACGTGATGCGCGTTCTTGTGGATGCGTCCGGCGGTCATGCGGCAAAGGCCGCATTAGAGCACCTGGAAAGTGGCGGAAAAAGAATTCGCGCGCGATTATCTCTCAGTGCGGCGCTTTCGCTAGAGCTGCCAAGCTCCGAAGCAATCTCTATAGCTTCAGCCTGCGAACTTATTCACAACGCATCTCTTGTGCACGATGACATACAGGACAAATCAGAGACTCGCCGGGGTGCGCTAACGCTCTGTGCACGCTATGGAAATGACATTGCCATCTGCGCGGGCGACCTATTGATTTCCGCCGCCTACGCAGCACTTGCTCAAACCAATTCCCTATCGACGAGCCTGCTTATTGGGCGAGCGCACAAGCGGATCGCGGAAGTAATTTCAGGTCAATGTAAGGATTTGACCCTGCAAGCAAACGCGCAGACTGATGTCGAGACTTACCAAACAATAGCGACACTAAAGTCGGCCCCACTTTTGGCGTTGCCATTAGAATTGCCACTTATACAAGCGGGTCACCTAGGAAGCTGCTCGCTTGTCGATAAGGCAAGCAAAATGTTTGCACTTGCTTACCAGATGGCAGATGACATTGAAGACGTAACTAACGATGCGCGCCTTGGTCGACCAAACATTGTGTCAGTTCTTGGCGGACAAAGTGAAAGTTCACCGCAAGTAGAAAAAGCGCGAAAAATTGCTGCTAAGCATTATGAATCAGCTGCAAAATTTGCCGATCAGTTGCCGCTCGACAGTGGTACCCTTTTGGCCGCGTATGCTCGCAAAGGTGCTGTCAAGCTTACACCGTTAGGAGCTGCGGCATGAGCAACACCGCAGTCATCGGTGGCGGCTTTGGCGGCATTGCCGCAGCTCTTCGTCTGAGAGCGAAAGGCTATGATGTTACAGTTTTTGACAGGTGCCAACGACTGGGCGGTCGAGCGCAAGTTTTTGAGCGAGATGGGTTTCGTTATGATGCTGGACCCACAGTCATCACAGCGCCATTCTTATTCCAAGAGCTGTTTGAGCTCTTCGGCAAGCGAATTGACGACTACGTAGATATTGTTCCGCTAGACATATGGTATCGCTTTTATTTCCCTGATGGTGATACCTTTGATTATGGCGGAACCGTTGACGACACGCTCAATGAAATCCGTCGGATTTCGGAACTCGATGAAGTGGGCTATTTATCGCTGCTAGACGAGTCCAAAAAGATTTATGAAATCGGTTACGAACAACTCGCAAACAAGCCATTTCATTCTTTTGCCGACATGGCAAAAATAACTCCGGAAATGTTGAAACTTGGCATTCGCCGGAGCGTTTGGGATCTGGTTTCGTCACACTTGAAGCATGACAAGTTACGTCAAGCGTTTTCGGTGCAGCCCCTTTTGGTCGGTGGCAACCCATTTGATACAACCTGCATCTACAACTTGATACACTATCTGGAACGCGCACATGGCGTTCATTTCGCAATGGGCGGAACGGGCGCTCTGGTTGATGCGTTCGCAAAGTTGATGGCCGAGGAAGGTATAGAAGTTCGGTTGAATGAGACCGTCAACGCGATTGACGTAGAAGACAACAAAGTGACTTCGATCAGAACAGAAGACGGCGATGTTTTCCCATGCAATTTGGTCGTATCGAACGCCGACCCTGCTCATCTTTATCGACACATGCTGCCGAATGAAACAGTGAAAGCATCTGCTAATTTGAAAACCAAGTATGCAAAGAAGTCTATGGGTCTCTTTGTGCTGTTTTTTGGCACAGACACAACTTACCCGGATGTAGAACATCATACGATCTGGCTCGGTCCGCGCTATAAAGACTTATTGCGCGACATTTTTCATAAAAAAATATTGGCGGATGACTTCTCGCTTTATCTGCATCGCCCGACTGCGACCGATAAGAGCTTTGCGCCTAATGGATGCGATAGCTTCTACGCTCTTGTTCCAGTGCCAAATCTGCAAGGCAATGTGGACTGGGACGAAGAAGGCCCAAAGCTGAGAGACAAGGTTGTTGCAGCGCTGGAAAAGACACTTCTGCCTGGTCTGTCTGACCATCTTGTGCATGATTTCTGGATGACACCTGAAACCTTTTCAGACGATTATCTCAGCCCAGCTGGCGCCGGTTTTTCAATCGCGCCGAATTTTACGCAATCTGCTTGGTTTCGATTTCATAACAAGGCGGAAGGGCCAGACAATCTTTATCTAGTGGGGGCGGGGACGCACCCTGGCGCGGGCCTGCCCGGCGTTGTCTCGTCTGCAAAAGTCTTGGAACACTTAATCGAGCCACTGTGCGACCCCGCGCAAGCCAAACCTCTGCTCAAAGCTGCAGAATGATGCCGGACAACAAAATTCATGACCCGGACGAAACGGCTGCTAACATTCTGCGGAAAAACGGCCGCTCGTTTTACTTTGCAAACCTGTTTCTGACTAAAGAGCAAAGTGATCGAGCAGCGCGTCTTTATGCATTTTGTCGGTATGTCGATGATTTGGCTGACGAAACACCAGATAAATCTGATGCTGCACGCAAGCTCGCGCATGTTCGTAAACAAGTTGAAACGCGCGTGGCTTGCGAAGGTCGCGTTACTGATTTTCTAGCCCTAGCCGATGAAACAGGCTTAGATCTTTCAATCGCAACGGCTCTGATTGATGGCGTGACGTCAGATTTGGGGGAAGTTGCGTTTGCGACTGAGGCTGATTTGCTGCGCTATGCTTACCGTGTTGCCGGTACGGTGGGGCTCATGATGTGCAGCTTGCTAGGCGTTAGAAACGATGAAGCTTACCCATTTGCGATAGATCTCGGTGTTGCCATGCAACTGACAAATATCGCAAGAGACATAAAGGAAGATGCGGAAAACGGACGTCGCTATATTCCGGCGACCTGGGTCGACGGCGCATCTGCAAGCAGACTTGCTGGAAAAGGGCCTGACCTTAGACCTACGCTCTCACGATCGGCTGCGCGCTTGATCGACCTGGCAGATGAATACTATGAAAGTGCATACGATGGCCTTGGCTATTTGCCTCCGCGTGCGCGCTTTGCCATTTTGATCGCAGCCCGCGTTTATCGCCAAATTGGGATCAAGCTTAAGCGAGACGGATTTCAGGTTTGGCGTGGCCGTACAATCGTTGGATTAGCAGAAAAAGTGGTAGTCTCTGGTGGGGCAAGCTGGTCATATCTGAACACTACAAGGCTGCGCCGACCGCAACATGCGCATGAAAGTCGACTTCATGTCTGCCTAGGCGGCTTGTCTGGCGCGAATGTTGGATAGCGATGACCACTCATTATAGACTGGCAATTATAGGCGGCGGGTGTGCGGGACTTTCATTAGCCTCCGAACTCATTCGTATAGGCTTCCCTGGCCGCATCGTTATCATTGAGCCACGGAGTAATTACGAAAATGATCGGACCTGGTGCTTTTGGGCCTCTGAGAATCACAAGCAGTCTTATCTTGTAAGCAAGCGATGGTCGAATTGGGACATCTCAACGGCTACTGTCTGTGCGCGGCATCAAGGCAATAAGCTTACCTACCAGCAGATCAGATCTATTGATTTCTATACGGCAATGATGAAGCAGTTAGAAACTGCAAGCAGCATTAAACTGAAACTGGGAGTAAAAGCAGAAGCTGTAATCGAGAAAACAGACTACGTACAAATCAAGACAGAAGCTGACGTTTATTCTGCAGACTTTGCAATTGATACACGCCCGCCTTCATTCAAAGACAATTCCGCACAAGTTTGGCAAGTCTTTAGCGGTGGCGAAGTTGAGACCGTTACCCCATGCTTCGACTCAAAATCTGCTGGGCTGATGACGCAAATGCAAGCTGATGAAAACGGCCTTAAGTTTTTATATATTCTTCCGCAATCAGATCGCCGAGCGCTCATTCAAACGACGCTATTTAGCTTGAGAAAAATCGATCCAACGGCCCTCGATCCTATATTTATGGAGGATCTTACAACAGTTATAGATGGTCCATTGAAAATATTGCGCTGGGAGCGCGGCCTACTGCCTATGGGGCTCAATTTGCCACCACAAATAATGAAATCGCGGGTGCTTAAAGCGGGGCTTCCCGGCGGTGCACTGCGAGCGTCTTCTGGTTACGCCTTTACACGTATTCAGGACTGGGCAGAGCGTGCAGCTTATCGGATGAGCCAAGGGTCATTTAGCCTAGATACCACATATGGCAGTGCGTTCGAAACTGCCATGGACAAAGTATTCCTGAAAGCATTATCGCGCCGACCCATCGATGCGGGTGATTGGTTTGTGCGCATCGCAGGCCGCCTGACAGGAGATGATTTCGCACGATTCATGTCGCGCTCACCGGATGCAAAGCTCTGGTTAAGAGTATTGGCAGCGTTGCCAAAGATGCCGTTTTTAGCTGCACTTGTGTCGAGTTCGTCACCCGGCAATCGCTCAGACCTTGAGTTACCGGCATGACACTGCCCAAGCCTCAAATTCTGTTTGTGATAACAGGCTGTCTGGTCTCTCTCCTGATGATTCTATTGCCGGAATTTTCGCTCACCACCCAGTTATTTATCGTAGGCTTGGCTATTTCACTCTTTGGTTTGCCGCATGGCGCAGTGGACGCTTTCATAGCGAAGCGCACAGGGCTTTGGCGCACAACTAATGGATTTTCGATGTTCTTTTCGTTATACTTTGGATTGGCAGCGTTCGGTATCTTGGCATGGCAAATCGCGCCGGTGATTGCCCTTGCGGCTTTCTTTATTTTATCTGCTTGGCACTTCGGCGCTGATTTTGAGCCACAGAGCGCGCTTGAGCGTTTGACGTTTGGGGCGATGCTTTTGAGCCTACCGGCATTCTTTGCGCCGGATGAGACACAAATGTTGCTTGAAGCGCTTTCAGGGCCAGGTGCTGCAGCCGTGGCGGCCCCGCTGGAATCTGCCGCAGTGCCTTTGTCCGTGGCAGTCATATTGATCACAGCACACCGTGCTCCATCTCCAGGTCACGCCAGCCAAACATTGATGACTATCATCGGTTTATTGGCGTTCGCTTGGCTTATGCCCCCCCTCATATATTTCGCGCTCTACTTCTGCGCCCTGCATAGCGCTCGCCATTTTGGAGCGGTCTTGAAGCTTCTCCCACCAGATGAGCGGTCTGCCGCTGTCTTAAACGCTATGGGTATGACGGTTTTAACGCTCTCTTTTGCAGTCATATTTTTTGTCTCGCTTATCGATCAAATTTCTTTTGAGGTGACCATGACAAAGATAATCTTCACTGGATTAGCAGCGCTCACGATACCGCACATGGCTCTTGTTGATGGCATTTGGCACAGGCACTTCGGAGCGCGCGCATGATAGATGTTGAGGAACGGGTGATAATCGTGGACCAGCATGACCGTGCTCTTGGAGAAGCGGGTAAGCTAGATGTTCATTTAGACGGTCGGTTGCACCGCGCTTTTTCTGTTTTTGGATTCAATACAGCAGGAGACATGCTTTTACAAAAGCGCGCACTAACAAAGTATCATTCACCAGGATTGTGGGCGAACTCTTGTTGCGGCCATCCACGCCCCGGCGAGGTTACGATCGAGGCTGCGGCCCGGCGCACGCATGAAGAGTTGGGGTTCAGGCCAACTCTTCACGCGTCATTTCAAACTACGTACATAGCCAATGTCGGGAATGTGCTTATTGAGCACGAGTATGTCCATGTCTTTGGTTGCAAGGTTTCAGCCTTGCCGCAACCCAACCCGGCAGAAGCTTCAAGCGTCACGTTTGTGAGCGTAGACGAAGTAGCCAAAGATACTCGACAAAGACCTAATAGCTATGCCGCTTGGTTTCTCTTTTATTTCTCAAAGCACCTAGATCAAATTTACGCCATGTCTTGTGCGTACAAATCGTTGCAAAAAAAGTAGCTCATAGGACTGGACTTCCCCCGGTTCCGTGGACGGTTGTGGGCTAGCAGATTCTGGCGTGTCCAGTCGGCTCCTTTCGTAGTTGATTGGTAACATGTATCGGTCATTCAATATGCCTAAATTGAACGACTGTTTCGCCTTCTTGGCGGAAGTCAGCGATTCCATGCTAAGGAGAACGACGGTTAGTAGGAGCGGGGCGCTATGACAGAAGCAGATCTCTTGGAACTAGCGGCTATGTCGCGAGCGAATTTGGGTTTTCTTTCAACTCAGATCATTGCCGTGCAATTCGCGCTAATTGCTGGAATCTTCCTGTTTCTTAACCGCGCAGGAATTTTGCTAAAGTTGGGTATTCTATTTTTATACTCCGCCAGCTATGCGGCACTACTTAGTTTATATTATTGGGAGCAGGCTTGTTCTCACCGGTTCTTGAGAATCGCGATGAATAACGACGCTTGATCATTAGGTTCTATTGACCCGCCCCCTATAGCGCAGCCAGTTTCTGTGTAGTGTTTCGAGCGTGGATTTGGAAGGGTGATTTCGTTTCCGGTGCTGGCGGGCGGTAGCCGAGGGAAGAGTGCGGTCGCACCGTATTGTAATGCTGACGCCACTGCTCGATCAGTATCCTAGCCTCTTTCATCGAGCAGAAAACCTCCCCGTTGAGCAGCTCGTCTCTGAGCTTGCCGTTGAAGCTTTCATTGTATCCATTCTCCCAAGGACTACCCGGTTCGATGAAGAGCGTCTGCACACCGATCCGCTCAAACCATTCGCGAAGGGCTATTGCGATAAACTCTGGACCATTGTCGGATCGTATGTATCTCGGCACGCCATGCCTAAGCATCGCATCCGCAACGGCGTACAGCACGTCGCCTGAACGCAACTTTCGTTGCACCTCAATCGTCAGGCATTCTCGGGTATACTCATCGATCAATGTCAGCATGCGGAACGCGGTGCCATCATGCGTTCGATCCTGGACGAAGTCATAGGCCCAGACATGGTTCTTGTACCCTGGCCTGAGCCGCATGCACGATCCATCATTCAACCAGAGGCGCTTTCGCTTCGGTTGTTTGGCCGGGACCTTCAACCCCTCGCGCCGCCATATGCGCGCAACCCGTTTGTGGTTCACATGCCAGCCCTGAGTGCGCAGCAATGCGGTGATCCGCCGATAGCCATACCGGCCATACTGACGCGCAAGGCCGATGATCGCGGATGTCAGAGCGTGCTCATCATCAGCGACCCTTAGTCGGCGCCATTGTGTGGAGCGCGTCTGTCCCACACACCGACAAGCCCGGCGCTCCGAAACGCCGAACTTCTTCTTGGCGTGATCAACAAACTTGCGGCGGCGCTCAGGGCTTAGAAGTTTCCCGAGGCAGCTTCACGTAAGATCGACTTATCCAGCTCTGCATCAGCCAGCAGGCGCTTCAATCGAGCGTTCTCTTTCTCCAGCTCTTTGAAACGCTTGGCCTGATCCACCTTCAGTCCGCGATACTCTTTGCGCCATCGATAGTAGGTGACATCTGACACCCCAAGATGTCGGATAACATCCGCCACCGTTTGACCTTGACCGATCAACACATCCGCTTCGCGAAGCTTACGAATGATCTCCTCGGTTGTGTAACGTTTGCGAGCCATAATTCTCTCCTGAACAGCCTATTTCTATAACCAAAACATGGCTGCAGTTCAGGGGGCTAGGTCACATTGTAGTTTCCCGCAAGATCCAAAGATGAGAGCTGCCTGGCTCGCCCGTCACCGCGAATTTGTTATCTCATCAGGTGTTGCTCCTGAAGACGCCGAGGCCGCTCGAAAATCGATTTCGGAGAACCTTGAAGCGTTCGATCCTGAACTGGACGAACAGATTTTGCGCGGCGCCGGGCTCAAAGACGTCACCATGTTTTACTCAGCGTTCACCTGGCGTGGCTGGATGGGGCGGGCTTAATAGTCTTGGCAGAAAATTATCAGCGGAAAGTGAGTTCCAAACGCCCTGCTTCAGGCTTCGTCGAAATAGAACTCGCCAACGTCCGCTTATAAACCGTACGCCGAAATCAGAGATCCGGTTTATGTCTGCTAATGCTCGCGTTTCAGAAGTCAGCTACTCCTGAATCGGGTCACGTTAGGGCGACGAGTTGCAGACTTTGTGCGTTTAATCGCTTGGACTTTCACTGGTATTATATTTTAGCCAAACATCCGCCGAGCCATCATCCACGTACAATTGTATATGAAAACGACTTTATTCTCTCTGATCGGTCTCATGATTTGTGCATGCAGTGATGCGACTGTAGCGACCCCACATGAAGATGGATCGGGAGAAGGTCGCGATAACAGACGCAATCAGGAGTTAGGCATGGCGCACGAAGCATCTTTCACCACTATTGATGGGAAGCCACTACCGTTCTCGACGTTTTCTGGTGATGTTGTTCTTGTTGTGAATACTGCCTCTCGGTGTGGATACACGGGGCAATATGCAGGCCTCCAGGAGCTTTACACGACATTCAAAGATCAAGGCTTTACCATACTGGGTGTTCCTTCGAACGACTTTGGAGCTCAAGAACCCGGTACAGAAGAGCAGATTTCTTCATTCTGTGAGATGAATTACGGCGTTGAGTTCCCCCTTACTCGCAAAACGACTGTCGTCGGCCAGGACCAACACGAATTGTGGCAAATGGCGAAGACTTCATTGGGCGACAAAGCCGAGCCAAAGTGGAATTTCCACAAAGTTCTGATCGGTAGAGACGGATCATTTCTCCAAGCCTATCCGTCGGCCATTCGACCAGCCGATACCGAGCTCATTGCGGATATCGAACGCGCGCTCGGCGGCCCGCCCTAGTTCGCACTGATACCTATTTTCAGCGATAGCTTTTCAGCATCCGCAATCTCAGTCTCCGACATTACGGATCTGAGTTTGTTGAGCTCAGTTGGCGCTGTCTCATTACCGAGTTTGTCGGCCTCCAGAAACCATGCATAGGCCGTTTTGAAATCTGGAGGGGCGCCGTGGCCACCAGCACTAGCAATGCCAATATTGAACGCACACCGATTGTCGCCTAGCTTTGCACCTTTGGTCCAATAGGCTCGCGCAGCGGTAAAGTCTTGCACGCCGCCTTCACCCAACATCGCCATACGGCCAAGGTGGGTTAGAGCATCGACATCATTTCCGGCTGCGGCTTGCTCAAACATGCAACGTGCGTGCGCGACGTCTTTATCTGTTGCGAGGCCGTGCAAGTGCATGAAGCCGAGATTGAATGCTCCTTCAGCAAGTCCAAGCTCCGATGCTCTTTGATAATAGTAAAGTGCTTCCTCGAGACTGAGTGCAACGCCTCGTCCGTATTGCAGCATCGCGCCAAAATTGTTGGCAGCGCCAGCATGATTTTGATCGGCGGCGTCTTTCATAAGCTTCGCCGCGCGCTCTAACGTCTCGCCGCCGTCACTCTGTGCCATCAGACGATGCGCTTGCTCAAATAAGTGTTGCGGGTCGCGCATCCGCGTTCTCCAAGCCAATTTCACTGAGTATTTGAGGGATCTTCTTCTTCAACCCAAAGAAACCGCGTTTCGCATGAGGCCAAGCGCATTGGTCATACACCCTTGTGATTTCCAGCAATTCAATTCCCGCTTCCCGGCAAGCCCGTCTTGTCCGCCGCGCAACGGGACCGAGTGGGAGACGAGACGTTACGCAGACTTCCAAATTGTTTGTTCCCATCCATTCTGAAAGAATGTCAGACCATTCCCCACCTTTTTGGACGGACACGTCTGCGCCAAAATACGCCTCGAAAGACTGGGCGCGATGGCTAAGCGCTTCGGAAGCAAAAATCGCACTTTTTTCGCCAAGCGGCAGGACCGACCTTGGCGTACTTTCAGTCAGAACGAGGACTGCATCCGGCTGAAGGGGCGCGAGGCTTTCGGGATGACAGTCTTCCTCTGTGACGAGCAATCCAAACCGTCGACCGACGAGGTCGGGAGTCACGTATTTCGGTGCGGTGATAGAGACAGTTCGCGGGTCTTCAAGCGCATCGGCCATCGTTGCCAGCTGTCCGTGAGGCGCGAACCGACCCGCTGTGAATTTCTCGATGTTGTCAGCTCGCGCTAGGTATGTTTTGCCAACCGTGTGCAGTCCAGCCACCCATCGCCAAGAGCAGGTGTTGGAAGCTGGATCACCATCGAGCAAATGACGATAAAAAAAGTCTGCGCCCAATTGCCAAGGAAGCTTGAGTGTAAAAATCCAAATGCTGGCAAACCACATTCGCGCGTGGTTATGTAAGTAACCGGTGGCCACCAGCTCGCTTGCCCAGGCATCAAAACAGGCAATACCGGTTTGGCCGGATATAGCTGTATCATACTCTCGGGCGAGAACAGCATCTTGTTCGAGACGATCAACTAGCGCGACAAGGTCGGATTTATAGTAGGTCCAAACATCCGGGCGATGCTCTAGCCAACCCTTGAAATAGCCGCGCCAAAAGACCTCTTGAATGAACTTCTCTGCTTCCTTCGGATTGAAATGGTCGAGGGTCGCCGAGAGCACCTCATTCTCTGTTATGATCCTGTGACGCAACCAAGGCGAGAGGCGTGACACCTTATCGTGTTTCTTCGTCCCAAAATCGAAGTTTCTTTGCTTTGCGTAGCTCGCGCCTGTTTTAGGTGCGAACGCATGAAGCCGATTGAGCGCATCTTCGCGCACGGGCGACCATGTCACAGTCGCGGGAGTCACGTCGCTGGTTCAGCGAGCCGCAGAAACCGATTTCTCAGATCTTTGTCGGTTTTAAACACACCGGTGAATTGGGTTGTAATCGTCGCGACGTTTTTGTGATGAACACCTCTAGTCGTCATACACTGATGTTTCGCATCGATCAGGACGGCGACGCCTGCAGGGTTCAAGACGTCCGAAATGCAGTCCGCGATTTGGGCTGTCATCGTTTCTTGAGTTTGCAGCCGCTTTCCGAAAATTTCGACCACGCGTGCAATTTTGGAGATACCAACGACCCGATCTGTCGGCATGTAAGCGATGTGAGCCTTTCCCAAGATAGGAACGACGTGGTGTTCGCAATGGCTTTCGACGTCTATGTCTCGCAGCATCACGAGATCATCATAACCCTGCACATCCTCAAATGTGCGTTCTAGCACTTCTGAGGGGTCCATTTCGTAACCAGCGAAGAATTCTCTGTAAGCCTTAGCGACGCGTTTCGGTGTATCGATTAAACCTTCCCGGCTTGGGTCGTCGCCGGCCCATGCGAGCAGTGTACGAACAGCATCCATCGCCTCGTCCATGCTTGGTCTAATAATATCTTCGGTCTGAGGAATCTGGTCTCTGGGAGTGAAGGCATCCATGGCCATATTTGTAGTCCTTACTCTGAGGGACGAAGGTCGAACCCAGTGCGCTTGGCAATTCACCTAAGCTGTTTCAGGATTTAACGCCCGCCCATATGTCTACCCTTAGGGCAATATAGATATTGAGAGACGGTGTTTTTGTCTCAACATGTAATACGCAGATCGCGAATGTTCGGATCTCTCTCTCCCGCCTTTAAATGCGACTAGCGGATCGGATTTTCGCTGTGCCTGCGACAAACACTGCACCCCTTCATCCACTCCATTCTATATTTCGTAGACAATACAAAATGGAGTAAAGCATGAACACAAGACAATCTCTTAGTAGCCTAGCTTGGTCACTGATCCGTCAAGCACGGCTTCTAAAGCGCTCTGGCCAAGTAGACTTAGCAAGGTCGCTGGCTAACCGCAGCCTGGAGCTCAAGGCATATGCTTGGGCAATGAATCCGGAACCAATTCCTATCCGGATCAACCGTCGTCGCCCCTAACTCATGACAAAAGAGACAGAAATGAAAAGAACGAATCCTCCCAGAATCTTGAACTCGAACTCAATTGAGTTTCGCCAGACCACAGATCGAGCCAAACCGTTGGAGCCGAATGAGCTTGTTCAAACCGCTTTGAGCATCGACGCAAAAAGTATCGTAAAAAGCCGACCAGCAACACGTTTGTTGGAGCGGCGCATAAAACGCCATCAGCGTTTCGTCTGAGAACAGGGGACTTATAATGCCTGACGACCGAATTGATACGGAATTAGCAGCGCAAGTCAGTGTCCTTGCAGATCGTTCTTGCTTGGTCATGGACGATGACACGATTTTTCGAGAACGCCTTGCCCAGTCCCTTACCCGATACGGCTTTATCGTTTCCGCTGTCGGAACGGTACGGGACGGGTTGACGGTCGCTGTGCATAACCCTCCAGCGTTCGCAGTCTTAGACCTAAGACTAGACGATGGGTTTGGATTGGACGTTGCACAGACTTTAAGAGAGGCCAGTCCGTCAACGCACATCGTCGTCCTAACCGGCTACGGGGCTTTGCCAAACGTGGTGGCATCAGTGAAAATCGGCGTTCAAAACGTGCTATCTAAGCCCGCTGACATCGAGGACATCATCAACTCGCTTCTTGCCGCGCCGGGCAGTATGCCGTCGCCGCCGGAGTCCCCGATGGATCCTGACGATGCACGATGGGAGTATATCCAGTCTGTCTACAACAAAAATAATCGGAACGTGTCGCAAACGGCGCGTTTGCTGAACATGCATAGGCGGACATTACAGCGGATAATTCAAAGACGTTCGCCGAACCAACTTCACTTAAGAGAATGAGCAAGATCCGCAAACCTTTTAGTCCACATAAAGGCTTTCACCATGCAGAGTAGTGACGACCCAAACCGAGGGTTTGTAACAAAGGCAATGAAGGCGCCTATGCTAGAAGCTGATCACGAGAAAGCGCTAGCCAACCGCTGGCGCGAGAATGAGGACGAGAGTGCGCTCCATGAATTGACCACTGCCTATATGCGGCTCGTCATTTCCATGGCGTCGAAGTTTCGAAACTATGGCCTTCCCCTCGCCGATCTCGTTCAAGAAGGAAATGTCGGCCTCATGATGGCGGCGGCGAAGTTTGACCCTGCGCGGGAGGTTCGCTTTTCGACTTATGCAATGTGGTGGGTACGCTCCTCCATGCAGGATTACGTTCTGCGCAATTGGTCAATTGTTCGAACGGGTACGTCCCCCGCTCATAAGAAGCTTTTCTTCAATCTGCGACGGCTTCGAGCTCAAATCGACGATACAGATGGCGCTTTAATGACACCGCAGAACGTAAAAAAGGTGTCAGAAAATCTTGGAGTCAAAGAACGAGATGTAGAATTCATGGCGTCTCGCCTATCGGCATCGGATAGTTCCTTAAACGCACCGTTGGCTTCAGACGGCGATATGGAACGGCAAGACTTGCTGGAAGATTTTGGACCATCGCCAGAAGAAGTTGTTATCGAGACGCGAGATGCAGAGACTTACAAGAAGTGGGTATCGAGAGCACTTGAGACTTTAAATGAACGCGAACATTACATTATCTCGGAGCGGCGCCTATCCGAAAAGAAGGCGACACTGGGAGCGCTTGGAGATCATCTCGGAATATCGAAAGAACGTGTGCGCCAATTAGAGCAACGGGCTATGGAAAAGCTCAAGACATCTCTAAAGTATGTGCGCGGTGAGCTAGGCTAGTAAGAGTAGCGGATGCCGATCCCAGGAGAACTCGACCAGATGCCCGATTGGATCGCCGCTCAGCTCGTGAGAGCTGGCGCCGATCGCAAATCAGCGTTGAAGTGGCCCGTGCTTGTGACAGGATCAGTCGCATCAGGTTCGTCTGGACGTGTCGTGGTGTTACGTCGCTTCGATCCGCTAAACCATCGAGCAGTGATCTATACAGATCGGCGATCAAATAAGGTGAAAGATCTGACTAAACGATCACAAGCTGAACTTGTCTTCTTCGACCCAAAACAGATGCTACAGGTCCGATTGCGCGGTCATTCAAATGTTCATGTAGACGGACAAGTAATAGATTCAGCCTTCGACAAGTTGCCTGCTCGCGGTCAGTCTGATTACTCCACTATAACAGCACCTGGAGCGCGCTTGTTGAATCCACATCCCGAGCGCGATCTGAGCCTATCTCGCGATCATTTCGCACTTATAGAAATTGATGCTTTCGAATACGATATTCTATCACTTGAAAGAGATGGTCATCGTCGCGCTCTGATCAAGTTTTCAGATCATGATTGCCATGCATCGTGGGTGACACCCTAGGACTTACTGGGGTAATTCTGTGCTTTCATGGCGTAACGCCTGCGACAGCGTAAAAGTCTTTTTTCGAATATCTCAAAACTCTAGACTTATGTCTGCTTTTGATACTGTTCCGAAATCCTGAGCGAATATTCTGGGGCGATTTTCGGTAGCTCAGCCAGCCGCCGGACCGTCCGATTGAGAACTTTGTTGTTTCCGCTCTGCCAAATCGCGGTCTTGCCCTTTTTCCGATAGATTTTGGTGAGTCACTGGACCGTGTAAAAGTGATAGTTGCTTCGTTGCTTAGCCTTCGCCGATATCGCGCCTTTAGAAGCGCCAAAATAGTCCAAGTTCAAATGTATCCGATTTTGAATATGTGTAACCGCTACGAACGCCGATTTGAGATCCCAAATACCAATTGGCGTGCACGCCGACCGCCGCCGACCGACGCTTCTCGGTGTCGGAAAAATTTGGCGCGGAGATATCGACACCGGTATCGATCAATCCAGTCCTAAAGACGAGATCCAAGGTGTCCAAAGGCGCGATCCGCGCTGTCGCAAAAACCGCATACGTGTCCGACAGCTCAAAGGCGACGATGCGTTGTTGGTCTTCGCCGGTCGCAAATGTTGCCTCCCCCTCAACGCCAAAATGGTTTGAAAAATTCCATCCGACGCGGCTGGTGAAGCCATCGAGTTCAAAGTCGTCATCATTGATCTGGACAACGCTGCCGCCGATGTAGAAGTCTTGATCTGCGTGCGCAGAGGCGCTCCCAATGAGTGTCAGTCCGAATGTGGTCATTACTGCAAATGCTAGTCGCATCATCCTATCCTTATCTTCAATTAAGCTGAGCCTATTGCTTGCCTTATCTGCGCTTTGATGAATTAAATCAGACGCTTAGTGTGACGCACCCGACAAAGAATGGACCTAGGATTGTCAGTCTAAAATCGCGCCTCAAATATTGGATTTGTGAGGAAAGCCTCATGATTTGAGACGCATATGATTTGAGACATTGATAGGCGGACGGATCAAAAGCAAGCAAATGTGCGACAGAGATGAACGATACGATTCAATTGGCGATGAATTGGCGCAGCGCAACACTGCTGGTGTTGAGTACCGCAATTTTGCTAAACCTTGCGCTGCTTTGGGGAAGAGGCATAGAACGGGCCTCAACGGTCTGGCTTGCAGCCTTTTCCGGATCCATCATTGTCACCTCCGTTCCCTATATAATCGGGTTCATTGGGGTTTATGACCGCTGGCCAGGGCTCAGCTTCCTGCCGGTTGACCTCATCCCGCTATTTGGTCCGCTTTTTTATCTGCACGCCCACACGCTAATGAAAGCCCACGTGCCGCGCGCCAAGATGGCGCTCCTCCTGGCGCCCGGAGCCTTCTATTGGCTTTATCAAGTTTGGGCATTTACCGCCCTTGACGGTTCGTCTGAAAAATTCGCTTATGCGCAAACAATCCATGATCCATTTGTTTCGCCGACTGTTGCGATTATCAGTATTCTACTGGGCATTGCCGCAGTTGTGGCAGTCTGGCGCATGAAGACGACTTATATGACGTGGATCGACAATCAGCGCGCCGACGGCTCGATGTTTCGCCCGGTTTGGCTCGTCCATTTCCTTTATCTTGCATTGCCGCTGCTATTCGTTTGGGTTTTAGAATACGGCTTGGGCCTGGCGTTTAGCCTAAATTACTTCGAGCGCTTCTGGGCCTATTCTGCGATCTTGGCGCTCACCCATTTTTTAACGCTTTCCGCAGTTGCAAATGTCCAGCTGCCGTTTCCGAAAATGACCTACGCTGAACCTAACGCGCCAGCCTCAATAACAGAAGCCGGGCGCGATTGGGCCGAAGAGGGCCAAAAACTGAAACGCCTCGTCCAGGACAATGAGTGGTTCCTAGAGCCAAGATTCTCACTCGATGACATTGCACGACGTTCCGGCCTTAATCAAAACTACGCCTCGCGCGCCATCAATCGCGGACTTGGGGTGAGCTTCAATCACTTTATCAATGAGATGCGTGTCGCCTATGCCAAACGTCTGATTGATGCCGGCTCAAATAACTTCCTGGACGTTGCCCTGGCCTCGGGATTTGGATCGAAAGCGAGTTTCAATCGAGCTTTCCGACAGCACATAAATCAAACCCCCAGCCACTATCGCAGCCAGGCGTATCAAAACGTGAAATCCACCTGATATACAAGATTTGCGTCGAAAAAAACGTTTGGGTTGCACATCTGGTCCTTTCAACACGAAAGGAGTGTGCATATGTCGACCCCCCTCAAGTCTGCGATCGTGTTTCTGGCGTGTCTCTTAAGCCTAGGGTCCATTGCAGCGGCATCGCCCGAGGGGGAGCGTTGGCTCAGTGCCGCGCAAATCCACACCGATATAGATCTCGCCGCCGAAACCTATCGAAGGGTCCATCCTGGGTTCGATCGCTACACGGCCGCCGAAGACATCGAGCAGGCATGGTCGGCGCTGAAACAGGAGGCTTTGGACACCAATGGAATGAGCGTTGGAGATCTCTACATCGCCATAGAGCGCGTTCTCACTCTCATTCGCTGTGATCATACAAAAGCCGAACTGCCATTAGTGATGAAGGCTGAACGCAGGACGATGCCGGTCTATTTGCCGGCCCGCTGGACTTGGGTCGAGACGCGCGGGATCATTCAATCGGCGCCTATCGAAACCGGACTTCATCCAGGAGACGAAATTATCGAAATTGATGGTACGCCGTTGCAGGATATGGTTGCGCAAGTTCGCCCCCTTATTCCGGTCGATGGGTTCGCTACCTGGTCCGCCGATGCGGGGATTGCAGCCTCGCTAGAGTTCATGGGCGGCGCGGTCGATCATTTCGGCGCTCTGCTGTGGGAGGTTCAACCCACGGCGACGATTTTGGTTGAACGGACCACGGGAGATCGTGAAACGGTCCGCGTCGATCGCGTCACGTTCGACGCATGGACCGCTTTAGGGGCCGCTAATGGGAGCGCATCTGATTTCAAAGACGCTGTCCTATATGAGGATATTGGTTCTAATGCCGGATATTTGCGGGTCGATACTTTCGTCAACTATCGCAAACCCATTGAGCCGGATGATCTTTATGCCCCCGTCTTCAAGGCCTTAAAGCAAGACGGGCGAGAGCATCTTATCCTCGATCTTCGCAAAAATGGTGGCGGCTCCTCAGACGCGCAAATGCGATTGCTACAGTATCTGATTGAAAAGCCGGTCACACCAATCCGGAACATCTGTGCCCGCACTTTGAATATGGACGGCATTCGCGACCATTTATGGACCTGGGACAAACGCGCTCTGTCTCCCAATCGGCTTGGATTCAAGCGTACGAAAGATGGCGACTATTGCCTTAGAAACTTTGTCGACTCAGATTTGAAATCGAAAAAACCCGCTAGATTCGCTTTTAAGGGCGAGCTTCTCGTGCTTACCAGTCGCGCAAATTCATCTGCGAGCACAAGCCTCATCTCCATCCTCCGGGCGCATCGCCCAGTGACCCTGATTGGCGAGACCACAGGCGGCAGCCCGCAAGGTCCAACAGCGGGCCTGCAATTCACCTTGACCTTGCCAGAAAGCGGTATCCGCACACGGGTTCCATTCTTGCGCTATTTCAACAATGTCTCAGGCGTTGACGATGGGTCAGGTCTGACGCCTGATATTCCGATCGTCAATACGGTTGCTGCGGCACGGCAGGGCAAGGATCTCGCGCTCGATGAAGCAAAGCGTTTGATCGCGAAGATTGATAAAAAAAAGCGCTTAGGGCGACGTTAGTTAAAGGGTGCGCCTAAAAGGGTAAACTGATTTCTAAATTCTCATTCACTTAAGTGGTCATGAATCTTCGCTTTAAAGCGACTTCAGTCTGTAACCCTATTTCTGCTAATGCTCGCTTTTCGGAACTTGCGAGCGACCGTTATGGGGCGATTTTAAGCCGCTCGCCGATAGGGGCTACTGGCGACTTTTGGCCCTTAATAGCCGCCCAGCCGAGTTTAGTGTCTGTCGTCTTTCGGCATCAATACAGACACTTGATCGGATTCTCCCAGCGTTTCGTGCCTTGTTGTTCAGGCAAGACGCATGATTAGAGCCCGGCTGTGATGTTCAACGGGTTAGAAATCCGCGACTTCTCAAAAACGACAGTGTTTTTGTTGTGAAGCCCGTATCGGGTCCTTCGAAGAGCCAGAACGCATTTCCGTTTGGAAGATGTAGCGAGCGTTCGTCAAAGTCAAATCCGTGACCACTCTCGCTCAAGACTACGATTTCGACGTCGGTCCCTTTGTTTTCGAGCGCCTCAACATTTTCTACGACGGGTACAATTGGGTCTTTTGCACCGAACACGGCCAGATAGGGCAAGTCGCGTAGATCTTTGAGGAACGGGGTTGGATCATACCGGAAACGCCGTAACCAGAGTTTGGACATATCCTCACGCGTGCGAGGAATATCATCACTGCCGAATCCCTGATCAAGCCAACCTTCCGCTTCTGCAGTTCGCCGAATTTCATCGAGCTTTGCGAAAGCCTCATGATCGGAAAGCGACGTGTTGACAATGATGCGTGATACTTCGGCAAGGACTGCCTGACGCTCCGGAGAGAGCCCTACCGCCTCCCCATAGGTAGCAGCAGAGCTGATCTGCTGTTGTATGATTGATGTTGATGGTCCAATCCATGTGATAAGAAATGCGGCCTGCGTTGCTTCAGGATCCAGTTTCTGCCTCTCCGCAGCAGCCTGGATCGTCCAAGCGCCGGCTGACTCACCGATAAACCCGATACGTTGACTGTCCACACGAGGGTGGGTCGCCAAATGCTCCAGAGCCGCAATGGCATCATCGGTAATCTGCTCGAAAGTGAACGTTTCACAATCACCCTCGGAACGGCCTGAGCCGCGTTTGTCATAGCTGAGAACAGCAATTCCATAACGTGCAAAGAAGCGGGGTTTTCCGTTGAGTCGTGTTGCGCATCCGCGCCCACGGACCATAACAACTCCCGCTACGATATTCCCAAACTCAGGAAGTGTTAGCGTCCCTGAGATCTGTGTTCCATCCAAGGATGCAAACATCGTTTCGGTCGACGACACGAGTGGCTCTGGTTGTGGCGGCGATCGCTTCAGGTGAATACGGCGCCCATCGTCGCCAACGGTGCCGGTGAGCTGTTCAAATCTCGGCTCCAGTTCGAGTACGGCATCACCGTCAAGCAGGTCTTCAATGGTCAAACCATCGGGAGTTTTTCGCACTGTCTCGAAAGTCGACGGCTGATAAAAAAACCAGTCCGGAAATTCAGTCGCGGCTTGATACCCATCTGCGGTCTCGTCGATCTGTATTCCGACAGGTAACACCGACCCGTCTTTGATGACCGCGCCGGTCCAATATCCAGATGGATCGAACTGTTCTGTCGTCTCTGAAAAGCATTTTTGGCTCGGCAGCAATGCTACGACTAACATCGACAATATCCAAATTCTCATAATAAGTCCCTGCCGATAGTATAGATGGCTTAAACACACGCTCTTAGATACGAATAAGGCAGAGGAGCGGTTTAAACAACCTGAGAAGGCCTATCCTTCGGGTGGGCGTTGAGCTCTGTGACCTTTAACAGCCCGACAGAGCGAATATGAACAATTGTGCAATTCGATTTGAGGAAGCGACCGTCCGCTTCCGGCGATTAGTCGCCGGATTGCGAGCGACCGTTATGGGGCGAGTTTAAGACGCAGGGAGAACGCGTCCGCTCATTCTCGAAAGCTATTAGAGCCACTCGCTTCAGTTTTAAAGCGATATACAATTTTCTGGTATGCCAGTGGCCACCCTTCGCCTAAGGTCTTTCTAGACAATGGCACAGAAACACACCCCCACCCTATATCAACGCTCTGTGATGGTCGTGACGCTTTTAATCGCGCTTTGGATTGGATTGCTCGCGCTCAGTGCTCCCGAGCAATTGCTTGAGGCAATGCAAATGGCGTCGACCGGACCGGCGGGCTTGAATGAGACCCGCGGTCAATATGGCGGCTTCTTTCTTGCACTCGCAGTGTTTCTAGGGCTTGGAATCGCGGGTCAGGTGCGTCCAGCAGCAGTATTGATGGTTCTGCTCGTTTTGTACGGAGGCGTATTTAGCGGGCGCGTGATCCACCTGGCTCTGGGCAATTTTTCGGACTTCCCAGACTATCCAATGGCGATGAAAGCAATCCACTTCGTAGATTTCGCTGGTTTTATTGCGAGTGGAATAGGATTGCGGCGGTCGTAGTGAGATCAAATTCTCTTACTTGGCTATTCTCGCCAGGTATCTCGGACGATGCTTTAGGGCGTAGCCGACTAATAATATAATTCGTACCTACCAACCGGCTATTGATCTCTGCTCGAGATATGCGAGCTTAGTCCAACTGGGAGCAGCATGTTGAATACAGACGACAGCAAACAACAGAATCCGAATATGCTTACTTTGGATGAAAGAGAGTTCGTTTTGGACGTTTGCTCGGTTGTTGAAGACGCGCTGCGTTTGGTCGCAATCGATGCCCCTACAGACACACGTGACATCAAAGAAGAGTTAGAAGGTGCGAAAGAAGCTCTGCAACGGGCAGCTAACCAATAGTCCGTAAAATTCCTCTGTGCCTGATCTTTCCTAGAGCGAAATTAGACAAATAGTATCGTGCTCCTTATACTTTGCTCGCAGAGTGGGGACTTGTAGCTTATTATGCAAAATGCCCAATTCATAGACGACGCCGACGCTAGAAAGTTCCAGCGCATCTCGGTTGGATACAATTCTATTGATCTTGAAGTCATGATTTATAGAGGCGCTGTCGCAGAACGACAGCCTTTGTTGATCTTGAACTCGATTGAAATGCCCGTGCCGCCTTCCATAGTTTTTTGCGAGCAAATGTGGGCAGCAGGTTATCAAGTCATTTTCACAAGGCGCCCCGGGTTCGGCGCGATCAGAGGGCTACCATCGGTCCTGATGAGCGATGAACAAATCGCCAGCTGTGCACCTACAGCTGTTGAGGCTGCGATCTTGAAGCTTCTTATACGAGCTCTGAAACTAGAAGCGGTGATCCTACTCGGCATCGGGACATCAAATTCCATATGCGTTCGCCTCGCACAGCTGAGTTCACAAATTTGCCACTGCGTGCTTTCAAATCCGTTGTTTCATTCCTCGATTTGGGACGCAATCCGCCCTTTTTGGTTTGCCCAAATGCTCAAGCAAACCGTTGCCACCAAAACCGGTTCCTCGATCGCGATTAAAGGTTTGAAATCTGCACTCCGCCGCGATCCAATCTGGTTTTATCGTCAACTTGCTCAAAAAAGTAGGGGCGACGTTTCCTACATAGAGGCTAACAAACAAGACTTTCGCCAAGCAAGTCTGCTGCTTCAAACCATCGAAATTGATACCTTCTACTACGATTTGAAGACCTCGCTTATCGTGGATAAGGATTGGGACCCAAACAGTTTCGATGGAATAAGCGCATCGATCCTATCCAGCCAGGAGAAGAGTTCGAAATTCCAAACTGATATTGAAAACGAAGCCGCTCGATTGAGAATACCAATTAGGTTTGCAGGATCAGGAGATTTGTTCGTCCCCTATGCATCTCCCGAAGAGCTTGTCGACTTCCTTCAGGCGCATGCGACGAATTAGAAAGCCGGGGCGGACGACCCATTCAGGACACCTTCTTCTTGTGCTGTTGCTGGCTTAGCAGATCTTAAGTCCCTACTCCGCGGGCACAATCGGTGACCCGTATTTCGGACAATCACTGCGACAAATCCCATCGTGTGACCACTCTGGCGGGCGATACAAATAAGCAAGTTTGTCCGACCATTTATCCGCAGTGTCGATGCGATCCAGCAATTGCTGAATCCCAGCAAACTGAGCGGTCAGTGGATTGTTATCATGGACCGGTTTTACAAGGCCGACGATCGGGCGTTCTTCATAGGGGTGGAATGAACCGAAGAGTCTGTCCCAAAGGATCAGGACTTGGGAGTAGTTCTTGTCGATATATTTTGGCTGATTGGCATGATGCACCATGTGATTGCGGGGCGTCGCAAAGACTTTCTCCATCCAACCGAGATCGCCGACATAGCTTGCATGGTTCCATATCCCGAAGGCGCTCTTTACGACCACGATCGCCAAATACACCATGGGTGATACACCGAGCAGAGAGGCTGCAATCGCGCCAGTGATCTGCAGTTTTCCATCCAGATAGAAGCCGCGGGCGGCGGTGGAGTGATTGAACTCATTCGAGGAATGATGGATCGAGTGAAAGGCCCAGAACAGGCCAACCCGGTGCCCAAGCCGATGCTCCCAATAATAAGCAAGCTCATGGCACAGAAAGGCGACAATCAAAGCTAGCCAAACTGCGTCAATGGTGAACAGGCTGGCATTATCGTACAGCCAAACCGATGCAGCAAAAGGTAAGGCAAAACCGACGGCCAAGCCGATTATACTATTCATCAAGTTGAGACCAATGCTGCACAATGCGTCGCCATTATTGTACTGGCCCCGTCTTGCAATGAGGTAGAAACCCCTTTCAGCCAGGACCATCCCGAAATAGGCGCCGGCCAGAAACCAAATGCTCATCGGCCCGCCGAGAATTTCAACCATACGATCAAGCATTCAAGATCCTCCGTTTAGGTGGCGAGAGCAGCAAGAAATGGCGGGTTTGGCAAGGCTGCTTTGAAGGCGGCTTTTACTCGAAGGCTTCACGCCTCCAGCAATCTGACGATGCCTGACTGACTTGCGGTCGCAAGCAATTCGTTTTGGTCTGAGAAAATATTCATCCTCCTCTGCAGTCAATGTCAGCAAGTCCATTATGGTCTCAGCGCTCATTGGAGGGCTTTCCTGCTTCGGCCGCGCGCTGGAACCTGCCGATCACTGCTGCGTAGAAAACCAAACCACCAGCGATAGAGATATTCTTGAAAAACAGCGAAAGTTCGAGCGCAACGATTTCGCCGTCCATATTCCAAAAGTCGTGGAAGAACAGATTGGTGCTGAGCGTAAAGACCGCCAGAGCCAAAGCCGCCGGCGAAGCGCCGCGACGACCCACCGCCACCAAAGCGCCGCCGATAAGTTCAAGACCGATGACAATCGGTAAAAGCAATGGCGCGGGTGAGAGACCGACGGCTTCCATGCTCTCAAGCGTCGCCGCGTAATTCAGGAGCTTGTTCAATCCTCCAAGCAGGAAAAGCGATGCCAGCGCTAAGCGTCCGCCAATTACGGCCAATGTTGACGGTCTGGACGCCGCGATCATGATGCGTCTTCCGAAAAGGCCTCATCGGCTTGCGCTTTTACAACATCGAGCGCGTTCTCCATGAGCGGTCGCATGTCATTGTTCACAAAGCGCTGAACGAAAAAGCGCTTGTACCCCGCATTTGGCTTGAGAGAATAGGTCCAAGTGAGCTTAGAGCGTCCATCTGGCAACACTTCCCAAGCTTGCTGGCCGACAGCGTACTCAAGATTGTTTCCGGCTGCTGCTGTGAAGTCCCAGACTTGGTAGCGAAACAAGGTCGGGAAATCATTTTCGAGAACCTGCTCAAGCGTATAATGACCATCAGAGAATTCCAAACGCCGAACAGAGCCCTGTTCTGGCCAGGTTCCCGAAAGTACGACGACATCGACCGGCTTTTTGATGTTATCGGTTTCTTCCATCGCAGCGATGATTTTGTTGCCGTCTTCGATAAAGGCTCGAAGGGGCTTCAGCGGCGCATTAAAGATACGCTCTGTTTCGTAGACCGCGTATTTGCCGCCGGTGAGCTCAGGAGCAACGCCGGTATATTGCGGCGGCTCAGAGGGCGGCGCGACGGAGCCCACACAAGCGGTCACGGCGATCGCAGCAAACGGAATTGTCAGAGTTTTAAGCGTGAGAATGGACATTGCAGACTCCTGATTAAGAGATATGATACGAAATTCGTACAAAGCAATTAATACGAATTTCGTATTATACAAGACTTGAGGACCGAAAAATGGCAAAGACCCAAGCCGAGCAGTTGCTTGAGAGCGTCGGCACGCTTTTGCAGCTATTTACGGTCAACGAAGAGCGCTTCCCGTCAGCCGAAGGGCGCATGCGCTATAATCCGATTGATTTTCAGACGCTTCGACTTGTCGACGCCCATCCGGGTTGCCGAGGGGTTGATATAGCACAAGCCCTCGGCGTTGCTCCCACGACGGTGCAGTCCTCGCTGGATCGATTAATCAGAAACGGCCTGATCGAACGCCAAGGTCATGCAACCAGCAAAAGGGCGAAGGCCCATTACCTCACCGCCGACGGCAAGACCATCCGCGCTGCAATCCACCGCCAGGACATCTCCAACATGGAAACGATGCTCCAGGTTTTATCACCGGAAGAACGGGTTAGCGTGATTAATGCGCTCGCGAAAGTTGTTGCCCATATTAGTATAGAAGCCCCTTCTTGAGACGAATCTAGTGTCAGGTTTTGCGCGTTTTTCAGAAGCCATTAGCAGCTAAGATGGATTGAATTTGTATCGCCTCAAAAGTGACCGGTATCTGCACCTCAACGGACTTTTACGATCGGCTAAATAATGCCTTCGCGCACATGCAGGCACGTACCGCATCTGCACCTTGGTATACTCAGTCTGGAAGCCTCACCAAATCGTGCGGCCCGCGCATCACCGCTTGGGTTCTGTTCTGAGCTCGCAGATTACCGCCATCATCAATCTCAAAATAGTCAATGAAGCCGCGTAGCCGGTCTGGTCCCTTGCGGCGATGGAACACCGCGACAGCTAGGTTTCGCCCGGTTTCATCGAAGATTACATCTTCCGGGAGAATGCCTGCGGCGCGGATGCGGTCCATTTCTGTCAGCTCGCCGGTCTCTGGATTAAGTGACAAAAGAGCGAGCATGTAGGTCCGCCGCCTTGGCCAGGTCTCAAGGAAAAAGAGTTCAGGAAGATACGTGCGCTCCATTGCAATTGAAGCAACCATCGTGCCATCGTCGGATAGCTCAAGCCCTTCAGCAAAGCGTCCAACCCGGCTGGAATCGATCAATCTTGCCGGCTCAGTGTTTGAAGGCGGCGAAATCACATGCACTTGCCCGCCGCGCTGGGTCAGCATCGCAAGTGTTGAGTCGTACGCATTCACATCCGTAATCAGAAAGAAACGGTTATCCGGGGTCCATCTGCCAACCGCAAGGCGGACACCGAACTCAATCGGTTCATTTATGGCAACGACATCCACTGGTATACCTTCTTCATCCGGCGTGAGATTGTAAAACTGCACGCGCACATTCCCCACATTAGCGGCAAGCGTGCGCCCGTCTGGGGCGAGGTGCAAGGTGCGGATACGTGGCTCACTATCATCTACCTCATAAGGTGGCGCAAGGTCGATGAAGCGAGGCTCGCCAGGCAAGCCATCGGCATCAAGGGGAATAATGGTGAGTTCCGCGCCGTCGCTTTCAGAGCCAATAACAAGAAAACGCCCATCACTGGAAACTTCGACCGACTGAGGCACCGATCCCACGTTTTCCACCATCGCTACTTCCGTCAGCGAAGTGCCGTCGATGGCGTACACCCGCAGCGTACTGGCTTTTGGAAAAGCCGAGTAGGCGCTTTCAACTTGCTCCGTCCCTGGTGGTAGCGACCCAAACGTCTCGATAACAAAGGCATGTCGCCCATCTGGCGAAACGTCGACGATTTGGGGCCAGGATACGACAGAGTTCGGCGCAGGGGCTTCAGCGATCGGAGCACCTTCAGCAAACAGCGTGATTTCGTCGAGCGCTCCTTCGAAAGGCTCGATCTTGCCATCACCATAAGCTGTTCCCGCCATATCAGCATCAGAAACGGCAACGAAACGCCCTTCAAAACGTCCAGGCCGCTCCTCAAAACCCGGGTCATCGCTGGCATAGTCACCAAGTGAAGCACACCCTGCCACAGCTGCGAGTACGAAGCCCGTAATCCATATCCATTTCTGCGCCATCCGCTGGTATCCTTCAAATCGTGATCCAAAGTAAAATGAAGGTTTTCGTTTACGAGTCAAGTCATATGTGCCAACTTACGAGAATGACACTTCAGGACTTCAGAACAGAGAGAGCTGCTAACAAACGCGCGAGCATACTTGCAGCAGCTGAGAAGCTTTTCCGGCAGGATGGGTTTTCGCGGGCGAGTATGGAGACAATTGCCCGTAAAGCGCAGGTCTCAACGGCTACGCTGTATCGCTATTACTCGAGCAAAGAAGACTTGTTTGAAGCCGTCGCTAGCGAGACAATGAACAGGCTTGAGCTCAACCTGTCGCCTTCTTCAAACCCTGCAAGCGGCTTGGCGGGGTTGGCGCGCGCTTATGCGCGGCTTTTGTCGGAACCAGATATTCGAGGCTTGTTTCGGATGATCGTTGCGGAATGCGGCCGCGATGAAGAATTGGGTGGACGGTTCTATACAGCAGTGAAATCCCGACTCAGCGACCTCTTCATCAAACAAATCGAGGACGGCCACCGCGCAGGCCTATACAAGCATATTCCATCGCCAGACCAAGTCGCCGGTCAATTACAAGGTATGATCGAACACGGCACGCTGATGCGAGGTCTGGTCCTTGGCGACAATATTGAAACGATGTCAGAGGCAGACAGCATCGCGGATGAGTCGCTTACGACGTGGTTGGCTCGATGGGCCAAATGACACGATCCCGAGACTTATCTAAAGCAAGGAATTATGCTCGCTGGTATGTCTGGCTCCCAGCGCTTTTGATCATTCTCGTTGTTTTGGCGTCGATGCTGATATCACGCGAACAAACACATGCTGATCTGCCAAATAACCTAGCGATCGTGGAACTGAGAATTGAAAACGCAAATTCTTATCTCGTCTTTGATCGCGCTAATCCAAAGAACGCAATCCTGATCGATCTCGGCACGCCTGAGAACGCAGAATTGCTCGCCAAACGTGTGATCGAGGCGGGTGTAGATCCCGCCGATTTGGACGCGGCGATCATGACCCATGGACACTATGATCATGCTGGCGGCGCGCGGTACTTTCAGGAGACTTTTGGCACGCGATTGATAGCAGGTGAAGGCGATCGTCGTCCTATCGAAACCGGCGACGAACTGGCGGTCTGCCCGACAAATATCATGGGCCGCTTCATCGCCTCGGAAAGCGCTGCACCCGGTACGTGGACATCTAGGCCAGAGGTATACGTGCGGGATCGTTATGACTTATCGGACATCAGCGCCATTGCTGGAGAAGTGATTGCTTTGCCAGGGCATACGCCCGGTTCAGTGATCGTCAATATTGGCGATGCGGTGTTTGTTGGAGATCAAATACGAGGGAAGATCTTCGGGTCCGGCCCAGCATTACATTTCTTCATGTGTGACGAACAAGATAATCTCCAGGATCTCGAGGCGATCTTGGAGCGTCTTTCGCCTGATGCGACCAGAGTGTTCCCTGGGCATTTGAGCGTTTTCTCACGAGATCAATTGGATCGTTATGTAGGGCGGCACAAGCCAGCGACAGACTAGGAGTTCAAAAAAAATGACAAACGCACTTGAGGAATATCGCGGCTGTCTCGCAATGGTGACCGGCGCGGGTGACGGCATAGGCAAAATGTTGGCAAAGAAGTTTGCAGAAGCTGGTATGACAGTTTGCGTTCAGGATATTCGCGAGGGCGCTGCCTCAGCCGTGGCCTCTGAGATCGGAGGCAATGCGTTTCCGCTCGCCTTTGATGTCAGCGACTTTGACCAGTGTTTTCAGGCCGCCGAAACACTGCGCCGCAGGGATGAACCCCTCTGCATGCTCTGGGTGAATGCTGGGGTCGGCGTTGGCGCAAAGATGACGGAAGGCTCGCGCAATGCCATCGATTGGGGCGTTGCGGTAAACATTGTCAGCCCGATCTGGACTGCGCGGGCGTTCAGGCCGCTCATGAAGCCGGGCGAAGCGCCTGCGCATATTGGTTTTACCGCCTCGGTTGCCTCTTTGCTGGCTGCTGAGGAAGACTATCCATTTTATGCGGTCACCAAGCACGGCACATTCGCCGTCGCAGAGGCGATTGGCGCGGAAGTGGGGCGCGAGGGCATCACGTCAACCATTCTCTGTCCCGGCCTCTTGAACACCGACATCTGGGACGGCGCGCGTGCTCGCCCAGATCGGTTCGGAGGGGAAAAACGCATGGACGCAAGCATCGCGGAAGCTTGGCGACAGGCTAAGACACCCGACGTCATGTGGGCGCATATTGAGCGAGTGGTTTCTAGAGGTGGCGGTTATCTGGTGTGTGCAACCAAAGAGGACACTCTAGTCCGCTTCAAGGCACGTGCTGAGAATATTGGTAAAGCGTTCGTCCAGATTTGACCGCGAATACCGCGGGCAAGCTGAGACATTGCCGCTAAATAGATGCGATGCTTGAAAACGATGCACGTCGTTTTCATAGCTCGAACACGAACCCTTAGACTGTTCGAAAACATGTCTATTCGCTTATGACCGCTATTGCTCGCTTTTCAGAATCCACGAGCGACCGATCTGGGGCGAGTTTAAGCCTCGCGCGCCAAATGATCAGTCACAAACCCGTTCTGTTCTTTGACGTGTTTTGTAACGCGGCGTAGAAGCATACTTGTCCCCAATCTCTTTCTTGAGGGACCATGGAACAAAGTCGAAAAAATGCAAAGCCTTACATCTGACGGTGTTACTGTCAGCGACCGTTTTAGGGCGACGTAAGCCGCTGAGCTAATGACTTCTTTGCCCGCTTGCCTGAAGATAGTATTCAGCGTCATCCCGCCTCAATATCTATCCCATCAGTCAGGTGGGCAGACGGTGCGCCTGCCAGAGCGCCTTCGCCGCGCAAGGGGGCGGGACTTTGTTATCTTTGATCGTCTTTAAACGTCATACCTACGGCTCCCCTTGCGCGCCGCCCTGATGCGCTCCGGCCCATGCACCTCCTCGCCGCCCACCCGACTGTCGGGAAAAGAACGCGGGCGGGGATGGAGACTGACATGACTGACCAACTCGCAAACGCTGCACCCCTTGCAGCCAACACCGCACCCGCGCAGCGTGATAGACCGCGCATCTACGTGGCATGCCTTGCGGCGTACAACAATGGTCGCCTGCACGGGCGCTGGATTGATGCGACCACGCCTGACGAAATTTGGGAACAGGTGCGCGCCATGCTGGCGGCTTCGCCGGAACCTGAGGCTGAGGAATGGGCGATCCACGATTATGGGGGCTTCGAGGGCGCGAACCTGTCCGAACACGCCTCATTCGAGACCGTGTACAAGCTTGCCGATTTCATCGAGGAGCATGGCGAGCTTGGCGGCAAGGTATTGAGCCATTTTGGAGGTGATCTTAGCCTCACTCGCGCAGCGTTCGAGGATTATGCAGGCGAATACAAACGCGTGGCGGATTTTGCCGAGAGACTGCACGAAGGCATTGGCACCGAAATTCCAAAGAGCCTGCAATACTATATAGACTGGCATTCCCTTGCCCGCGACATGTCGTTGAATGGCGAGATCATGGTCTTTCAGTTGGGCTTTGATGAAGTCCACGTTTTCTGGAGCCATTAGCGATGGCATTCGACAAGCTTGAGCCGCGCCCGCGCATGACTTTGATCATTTGCGACAGCCAAGTCGCCGAGATATGGGTGGAGGGACGCGCGCCGCTAATTTCCATCCGCGATTATGATTGGGGCGAAACCGACCCGGACCCATCGCGCGATGTGGATGGATTCCCTTTCACCAAAATCAACTGGAGAGCCCCGGCATGGAAACTGGGCCTTTCACTCTGTCCGCCAGAAGAGGAGACAGACACGGAACCGGATCAGTAGCCTGTTCGACGACCTCGAAGACCCTGACGCCCGCGAGGCCCAAGTCCTCGAGCAACAGAACGCCCCCTGGCGTTTTAGTCTCCCGTTAACGCGGCAATTGAAGGGCGCCGGGTGATGGTCACCGGGCGGCTCTTTCATATCCAGACTGCAGAGCGTGCAGGTCAGGATCATGGATAGAAAAGGCGAAAAAGCGCCCAACTCGAGGGTCGCTTTGCATCGGTATTTCTGGCCCGTTGCTGCCCTTTTCTGATGCTCGCTTGTCAGAGGCAGTTCTCCCGTTCCCGTCTCTTGCCGTGTGACCTGGACGCGGCCAGCCTGCCTTGAAACCGGTCCTTCGAAGAATTTTCCCCGCCGCTTTGCGGCTCCTCGCGGATAAAAAAATTCTACGCGGACCGGGTGCTACACTGCGTTTCGCCCTTGTGAGGTTCAAGCCTGTCCGCCCCCGTCCGGGCGGTCCGGCGTCGACGGGAACAAAAGGTCCCCAAGACAGCCAAGGAAACGAAAAGGAGAACACCATGGCCAATGCACTCGGATATGTCAGCGAAACCAAAACAGGCTTCGAAGGCGCCCTCGCAATGATGAACCTCTCAGCCGCCATCCGTATCGAGAAGAATTCGGAAAAAGCTGAGGACGGACAGCCGGACTATCGCATCTTTGCCGGGGAGACCTCGACCGAAATCGGCGGCGGCTGGATGCGTAAAGCCAAATCCTCGGGACGCGAATATGTCTCGGTTACACTTGCAGACCCGCAGATCGGACCGCGCAAGATCTACGCAAATCTCGCGCCCGTGAAAGGCAAGAAAGGCCGCCACGTCATCCTCTGGAACCCGCGCGATTAGCCATGGGATTCAGGACCATCGAAGCCGCTTCGGAGCCATCCTCCGGAGCGGCTTTCTTCCGTTTATAGTCACTTTCCCTAGCGTCTTCGTCGACTTGGTTAAGAGGGGTGTCGCCTCGCGACCCCTCAATTCGACACTTCAAATTAGGATTTCGATTTGGCCCGATTGTTCTTAGCGCTGCACGGGAGGTCTCGAGCGGCGCTCCGATATGAAAGGAGTAAATCATGACGGAGAAGAGAAAAACGAGCCCATTCCTGACAACTGAGGAAGCCGCAGAATTTTTGCGTGTTGGAGCCAGAACACTTGATAATTGGCGATGGGCCGGAAAGGGGCCGCGTTTCCACAAACATGGCCAGCGCGTGGTCTATCACGAGGATGATTTGATCAAGTTTTCACGTCCAGGAAACGGTCATGCGCACTGAAGATGTACTGACCACAGTGTCGGTGTCTTGGAGGAAGAATAAGCGCAATCATCGCCTTCTCTTCGGGACGCCGCGCCGGTGGGTGAGGCTCGACTGGCGAAGGCGTCTAGCAGTGTTCGAAACCGGCCAGATATTCGGATATGAACGCTGGGCGGCGGGCCGCCATGGAACAATTCACTGGAGTGTTCACGTGCTGCAGGCAGGTGGGGCAGGCGAGCAATTGACGTCAGTCACTGGTGTCCGTCCAGGAGCCAGAATTCTCCTAACAGGATATGGAAAAGACCGCGCAAGACGTGCGCTTTCAGAGTTCGAAAAGCTGGGTGAGCCGACCGTTCTGGAGCGTATAGATGCGGAGCAGTGGCACGTTCTTGGGGGCAGGCTAGCTGCTGGATTCCCCCTTTGGGTGCGAGGTGTCAGCAAATGAAACGGCCTTCTGTTTGGCTCATCATTTGGGTGATTTTGGGACTGGTTCTGCTGCTGATCCCGACGTTTCTGAACCCAGCGCCGAGGCTCGTCTATAATCCGTCTGCGAGTGCTCAGGTTGGATGGTACAAGGTCTTTCCCGGTAAAGCGTTTGGTCAAGGCGATCTCGTCGCATCTCATCTTCCAAAGCAAGCTGGTGAACTTGCAAATGATCGAATTTATCTGCCGCTTGGCATACCCGTAATCAAGACAATTGGCGCTGTTGCGGGAGATGAAATTTGCCGGATCGATTCTACAATTCTGCTGCCAGATGGAGAACGTCTAGAGATTAAAGATTCCGATCACATGGGGCGAGCTTTACCTCAACTGCCAGCTGGATGCTTCACACTTCCACATGAAACCGTGTTTCTGGTTTCAACCCGGATAGAAACCTCTTTCGACAGTCGATATATCGGACCGGTCCATACGTCCCTCGTTTTGGGACCGGTCCGATATATCGGCGGGCGTCATGATGTGCAGGTGGACGCGCAAGGTGCGGACTTGGCCGGGGCGCGGGCTCTGGGCGCGGATTGCAAGATAAAAGCGCGCAGCGCCGTAATGTTGTTAGCACCTTGTCTGCACATCATTTTTCACAGCGCCATTTGGGAATGTGCAGCGCTGTGCTCGGAAGAAGATGTCAACTTTTTCAACAGGTTGACGCGGCGCTATTTCACGCCGTCTCACACTGCTTCATCGCTGAGACGCTCATGAGCGAGGCTGGAGATGACCGCTTTGAAGTCCGACCTGGGCGTATTCGGTCGCGGGGCTCAGGGCGGCGTGCGAAGACTTTTCTCTCGCGAATGGCGCGATCCATGAGCGCTGCAGGGCCGCCTCGCGGAAGGTACGGAGCCGGACGCTTTTCGCAGGTCCGATCGGTTGGTCAGAGGCGCGTTGTTGTAAAGGCACGGATCGTTCGAATGTCAGCCTCCAGCGTTGGAGCCCTGCGCGCGCATCTTGGCTACATTCGCCGCGATAGCGCCGCACTGGATCAGGAGAAGGGACGGCTGTTCAACGATATCAGCGACGACGCACCGACCCGGGATTTCGTTGAGAATGCCGAGAAGGACCGTCACCATTTCCGGTTCATTGTGTCACCGGAAGACGGAGCCGAACTTGCAGACCTCAAACCCTTTGCTCGTGACCTGGTCAGCCAGATGGAAACGGATCTTGGCACGCGGTTGGATTGGGTCGCAGCCGTGCATGACGATACCGCCCATCCCCATGCCCATATCGTAGTAAGGGGAAAGCGGGATGATGGCCGTGATCTTGTCATGCCGCGTGCCTATATCTCTCATACGATCCGAAATCGGGCTGAGGGTCTTGTGACACTCGAACTTGGGCCCGAAACCGTCTTGGAGGCAAAACAGAAAATCGCCCGAGAGGCGAGCGCTGAGCGATTGACGCGCATTGACCGCTTCTTGATTAGGCAAGCCGGGGAAGCCGGTGAATTGAAGCTGGGAAAGTCACCCTCTGAATGGCGGTCAGTTCATGCCGCGCGGCTCAAGACACTCGAGCGACTAGGGCTTGCGGAGAAGACTGGTAGAGCCGTCTGGAAACTGGCAGACGCGTTAGAAGCCATTTTGACAGGTCTCGGGGAGCGGCGCGATATCGCTAAGGCGATGAACCGCGCGCTTGCAGGCCTCGAGGGCCGGCGGTTTGACCCAGACGCCATTCTGAAATCAGTTGATCCTAATGGGCGCAAAGTAACAGGTGCAGTCCTCGCGAAAGGTGTCAGCGGAGAAGGTCACGATCAGGCCTATGTCATCCTCGATGGCCTTGATGGCCGCGCTGTCTATGGCGGCATTGGTGATCCCTCTCAATTAGAGGATATGGATATTGGTTCGGTCGTCAGCCTAAGACCCCCAGACACATCTCCGAAACCTGCAGACCGAACCGTCGCTGAGATAGCCGCACGACATCAAGGCATCTATAGTGCGGGGCTGCATCAGTCTTCTGACCCAAAGGCAGGTCCGGAATTTATAGCCGCGCATGTGCGCAGGCTTGAGGCGCTGCGCCGGGCAGGGTTGGTTCGCCGGGAGAGTGATGGCAGTTGGCATATACCGGATGACCATCTTTCAAAAGTAGAAGCCTGGCAGCGGCGAAGAGCCGGGCGCGCGCCGCTCTCTATGACCATTGAATCACGTTCGCCGCTCTCTGCGCAACAATCTGCGATTGGGGCAACCTGGCTTGATCACGCGCCAGCGTATGAGGCGAGCCATGTTGGCTGGGGCGGCGAAGTGCGTGACGCCCTGAACAATCGCATTGCGTTTCTGAAAGAGATTGGAATCACAGTCCCCGCAAACGGAAAGCTCTCAGAAAAACAGCTCGGCAAACTTGAGCAGATGGATCTGGATGCGGCGGGCAAGGAAGTCTCTCACAGTTTGGGTAAAACCTATCGCAGGGCACCAAATGCAGGGCGTATTGAGGGCGTGTATAAACAGCACCTCGATCGACCAAGCGGCCGGTTTGCCGTCATCGAAAGACAGAATGACTTTACTATCGTGCCATGGCGCAAGGTTCTGGAACGCAATCGAGGTAAGAGTGTCACCGGACAGATCAGCAAGGGCCAGATCAGCTGGACTCTCACTAAAGGGCGCGGGATTGGACGATAATCAGTGTTTGGGGCGAGGCCACATGTGTTCGCCTTCGGGTGAGTCGAGGAACACGCGTTCCTTCCTGGTCATCGCACCGCCGGCAATGAGACCATCAAGAGCTTCTTCGCGTGGGGTCGGGTCCATCGTGAGCATAAGTTTGTAACCGGTTGTGGTCATCCAGTATTTTTGTCGTAGCGAAGTGAGTTACACCTAAACGGTGTCTCGCAAATTCGTCCTATACGGTTTCGCGTATTAACTTGAAATATACGTATTAGCGTATATATCTGCTTTATCCGCAAATGCGTATGGAGTGAAACCGATGGCAGATCTGGTGAGAAGCCCCCGAATGGCAGGCGATCTGGTGCGCAAGGCGCGCCGGGCACGCGGCTGGTCGCAGACCGAGCTCGGTAATCGCATGAATGTGCGCCAGGCCACCGTGTCAAAACTTGAAGCTGGTGAACCCGCCACCCGTATGGAGGTCTTTTTCGATGCCCTGACGGCGCTCGGACTGGAACTCGTTGTTTCGGACCGGTCAGGCAAGACAGACTTCGGGGAGATATTCTGATGGCGCGTCGGTCACAAACGCGGCGGCTGAACATCTTTCTGAATTCTCGGAAGGTTGGACTCTTGGAGCAGGCGTCTAGCGGCGCGATCAGTTTCGCTTACGACCCGGACTGGCTAGCATGGGACAATGCCATGCCAGTCTCTATCTCCTTGCCATTGTCGGATCAGACCTGGCGCGGATTTGATGTCGTCAACGTGTTCGAGAACCTCTTACCAGACGCTAACCGCGTTCGGCGCAATGTCGCTGATCGGCTGGGGGCTGAAGGCGTCGATGCGTTTTCATTGCTCGCGGTCACAGGCCGAGACTGTGTCGGAGCACTTCAATTCCTTGGTGAGGATGACACGCCCGGCATGGCAGGGGAGGTGCGCGGCGAGCCTGTAGGCGAGGCGGAGATCGCTGACCTCATTCGCCGTCTGCGTGTGGCTCCCCTCGGTCTCGATCCAGACGATGAGGATTTTCGTATCTCCATCGCAGGCGCGCAGGATAAGACTGCCCTGCTGAAAAAGGACGGTTTGTGGCATCGCCCGATTGGAACAACGGCGACAACCCATATTCTGAAACCGGCCATCGGTGTCATACACAACGACATCGATCTGAATGACAGCGTTCAGAACGAATTTGTTTGCTTGAAGCTCTGCGCGGCGCTTGGACTTGATGTCGCTGAAGCCGCAATCGAGAGCTTCGAAGACCAGCTCGCGCTCAGCGTCACGCGGTTCGACCGGCTCTGGACCGATGACGGACGCTTGCTCCGATTGCCACAGGAGGATTTCTGCCAGGCCCTGTCTGTTCCCTCGTCTCGCAAATACCAGCGCGAGGAGGGTCCAAGCGTGCTAGCAATTCTGGAGAGGCTCAAGGAAAGTGACCAACCATATGAAGACCGGCTCGCTTTTTTCCGGGCTCAGATGATCTTCTGGCTGATCGGAGCTACGGATGGGCATGCCAAGAATTTCTCGATTCAGCATCGTCCGGATGGGCGCTTCGTGCTGGCACCTTTTTACGACGTGATTTCTGCTCAGCCGATTGTTGATGCGGGTCGCATTGCGCGCAATCGCTACAAACTCGCCATGTCTCTCGGAGACAATAACCGCTACCAGATCGAACAGATTTCGCGGCGACACTTTGAACAGAGCGCGGAGGCAGCTGGATTGCCAAGAGGCAGCGTCGATCAACTTTGCGAGGAATTGGAAGCTTCTATTCCTGCTGCGCTTGAAGTGATTACAGACCTCGCGGACAATACCGTACCAGCTGCGCTTATTGAGAGTATCGCTGCGGGTGTGCAGGCGAGACGGGGTGCGCTTCTGGCGATCTGACCTGCTGCTTAAAGCGCGGCCAAGTCTTTTCACTGACTTTCACGAGATTTCGCGAGGGTGCGCTGGATTTCTGATCGCGCCTCCGTAACCTATTGTTTTTATGAAATTTACTCTCTGGACGAAAAGGGGGCGGATGTCTCAGTCTTAGGGGTATGAGACTGACAACGATCCTTTTTTGGCAAGTGCTCCTCGTCCTCCTCGCAGCAATCTGTGGAGTTTGGGCGGCGGCGCAATGGACGGCGCACGCCCTTGGCTATTCGACTCAATTAGGCGAGCCTTGGTTCCGCCTGTTAGGTGAACCGGTCTATGCGCCCTGGGCTTTCTTCGGCTGGTGGTATTCCTACGAGGCCTACGCTCCGGAGGTTTTTGATCGGGCCGGGCTGATCGCATCCTCAGGCGGCTTGGCCGGATTACTGATCGCCATTGTCGGCTCTGCCTTGCGGGCGCGCCAGTCACGCAACGTTTCTACCTTCGGCTCATCGAGATGGGCGGTGCGCCGAGATATTCGAAAGGCGGGACTGCTTGGCTCCGACGGCGTCTTCCTTGGTCTGTCTGAAGGGGCATATCTGCGTCATTCCGGCCCCGAACATGTAATGGCCTTTGCGCCGACCCGGTCAGGCAAAGGCGTCGGGCTTGTTGTGCCGACGCTTCTATCCTGGCCGCATTCGGCCGTGGTCCATGATATCAAGGGTGAGAACTGGCAGCTCACAGCGGGCGGGCGCTCAGGCTTCTCCCGCTGCATCCGCTTTGATCCAACGTCTCTTGAGAGCGCGCGGTTCAATCCGCTTCTAGAAGTGCGACTTGGCGCAAACGAAGTGCGCGACGCGCAGAACATCGCCGATATTCTTGTCGACCCTGAAGGCACGCTGAGCGTTCGCAACCATTGGCAGAACACCGCCTTTGCGCTTCTCGTCGCCGCCATCTTGCATGTGCTCTACGCGGAGCGCGACAAGACCCTCACGCGCGTTGCAGAACTGCTGACCGACCCGAACCGTCCTGTCGCTGACACGCTGAAACTGATGATGCAGACCAATCATCTGGGAACAGATGAAACACCGAAGGTGCATCCAACCATCGCCTCACTTTGCCGCGAAGCACTCGACAAGGCGGCCAATGAGCGTTCTGGCGTCATCTCCACGGCCTTGTCCTTTCTGTCGATCTATCGCGATCCAGTGGTGGCAATGGCGACAGCGGGCAGCGATTTCGCGATCGCCGATCTGGTTGATGCAGACCGTCCACTCTCACTCTATCTGGCAGTTCCGCCCTCCGATCTGTCGCGCACTAAGCCTTTGATGCGCCTGATCCTCAATCAGATCGGGCGACGGCTAACAGAAGAACTACCCGAGCCCGGACGCCGCGAGGTCCTGCTCATGCTCGACGAATTCCCAGCGCTTGGGCGGCTCGACTTCTTTGAAAGCGCTCTCTCATTCATGGCTGGCTATGGATTGCGAGCCTTCCTTATTGCCCAGTCGCTGAACCAGGTCGAAAAAGCCTACGGGCCGAGCAATTCCATTCTCGACAATTGCCATGTCCGCGTCGCCTTTGCGACCAATGATGAGCGCACGGCGCGGCGGATATCAGACGCGCTCGGCACCAAGACCGAACTCCGGGCGATGAAGAATTTTGCCGGCCACCGACTCGCGCCTTGGCTGTCGCATACTATGGTGTCGCGCCAGGAAACCGCCCGCCAGTTGCTGACGCCTGGCGAAGTGATGCAGTTGCCGCCGGATGATGAACTCGTTCTGGTCGCGGGTTCACCGCCCGTGCGTGCAAAGAAACTGCGCTATTATCTCGACCGCAATTTCCTTGACCGGGTGATGGATCCACCGGCTTCGACCTCTGGCGATGAAGCGATGCGCTCGAGCGAATGGTATGGCCGAACCGCGACGATCCACGCCGCGCTTATGCCCGATGCCCAGGAAGCTGCTGCGCAAGAGCTCCATCCTGAACTCGGCAAGTCAGCGGAAACTGACGTTGATGTTGCAGACGATACGGCTTTGGAGCCCTCTCTAGATGGCGAAGCTTCAGAGACAGATATTTTCGGTCAGGAGATCGCCGAAGCAGATGCCTTTGATCATCTGATGGGGACTGACCTGCTTGATGAGGACGAGCCATGAAGCCGCGCCTTCATCCCTATGTCTGTGAAGACAACTACCAGCGTGTGCGCGCCATAGCGGCCCGGCCTAATGAGACCGAGAGCTCGGTTGTCGATAAGGCGCTATCGGCCTTTTTTGCCAGTCATCATGATGACAAACGCGACGCTGCTATCGTCCGTCGCCTCGATCGGCTGACACGCCAATTCGACCGGCTTGAGCGCAATGACCTCATACTAAATGAGCTTACAGCCTTGTTCGTGCGCTATTATCTGACGGTGACCCCGCCCGTGCCGCCAAGCCAGATGGATGCGGCGCGCGCGCAGGGCAATGCCCGGTTTGAACGCTTTGTTGATCATCTTGGACGGGACCTGCGGGCCGGACGCCGATTGCTGCAGCGCGCCGTTGATGAGCTTATCGCGGATGAAACTGATTTTCTGACCGAAGCCGAGCTCGACCGGCTGCATCAGCCTGCGCCTGAGACCGAGGCCAGCGATGCGTGAAGCACTCTCTCTAAAACGCACCAGCGAAATGCTGGCAGGCGCGCTCGGGCCCAAGATTAGCGCTGCGCTAGGTGACCCAGATGTGACCGAAATCATGGTCAATCCAGACGGGCGTCTCTGGTTTGATCGCCATGGTGAGGGCAGGGTGGTGTCGGGCTGCGTCATGCCATCAGCAGATGTCGAACGCGTGATCCGACTGGTTGCCTCTCATATTGGAAGAGATGCGACAGCTCGCTCGCCAATCGTGTCAGCTGAGCTGCCGATCAGCGGTGAGCGGTTCGAAGGCTGTTTGCCGCCCGTTACACCTGCGCCGTGTTTCTCCATCCGCAAGCCTGCTGGCCGGATCATTGGTCTGGGTGAATACATCGCCTCTGGCGTCATGCCCGTCCATCATGCAGACGCGCTGCGCACAGCAATTGCCGACAAATCCAATGTTCTGATTGTGGGTGGCACAGGGTCAGGCAAGACAACGCTTGCCAATGCGCTGCTCGCAGAGATTGCTGCAACCGGCGACCGGGTGGTTATTCTGGAAGACACACGCGAGCTGCGATGCGTCGCTGAAGACGTTGTGCAGATGCGCACTCAGCCTGGGGTCGCGTCCCTATCTGATCTCGTTCGCTCGACGCTACGCCTACGGCCTGATCGCATCATTATTGGCGAGGTGCGCGGCGGCGAAGCCCTCGACATGCTTAAGGCCTGGAACACAGGTCATCCAGGCGGGATAGCCACACTGCACGCCAATTCAGCGCTGGCAGGGCTTCATCGGCTCGAGCAATTGATCGGTGAAGCCTCCGCCAATATTCCCCACGAGCTTATCGCTGAGGCCATTGATTGCGTTGTTTTCATTGCTCGGCGCGGCGGTCGGCGCCGCGTCGAAACCGTTGCGCGCCTAAATGGCCTTACGCCCGATGGTTATGCCCTTTCACCTGTCAGCCCCGACCTGTCTCTGGTCGGCGACGCAAATCCGCAAAGGAGACCGAAATGAATAGAGACAGTATAAAAATCCTTGCCCTTACCAGCCTTGTTCTGGTGCTCGCCGGACCTGCCCATGCTGCAGGCTCCGGCATGCCCTGGGAGGGCCCGCTCCAATCCATCCTTGAATCCATTGAAGGGCCGGTTGCAAAAATCCTGGCCACAATTGTGATCATCCTGACCGGGCTCGGCCTCGCCTTTGGAGAGACAGGCGGCGGCATACGCAAGCTTCTGCAGATCGTTTTTGGTCTGTCGATTGCCTTTGCCGCGACCAGCTTCTTTCTCTCCTTCTTCTCCTTCGGCGGCGGGGCGACGGTCTGATGGCCGGCGCTGACACCCTTCCGGATGGTTACTCAGTCCCTCTGCATCGCTCGCTAACCGAGGTGATTTTGCTCGGAGGTGCTCCGCGCATGGCCGCGATCCTGAACGGCACACTTGCGGCGGCGCTCGGCCTTGGGCTTCAGATGTGGGGTGTCGGAATTGTCTACTGGCTTGTGTCTCACGGACTTTGCGTTTGGGCGGCCAAGCGCGACCCGAAATTCATGGAAGTGCTTGTCCGCCATGTCCGTCACCGGAGCTATCTCTCATGCTGAATCTCGCTGAATACCGAACGCGCCCGAAAGGGCTCGTCGACTATCTGCCCTGGGCGGCACTTATCGCGCCAGGCATCGTCTTCAACAAGGATGGCTCATTGCAGCGAACGCTGCGCTATCGCGGGCCAGACCTTGAAAGCTCAGGGTCCGAAGAGCGCGTCGCCTATACAGCGCGCGTCAACAACGCGCTGCGAAGGTTCGGTTCCGGCTGGGCAATGTTCTTCGAAGCCGCGCGCCGCCCGAGTACCGATTATCCGGATGCCTCCTTCACGGATGCTGCCAGCTGGCTCGTCGATGAAGAGCGCCGCCATCTCTTTGAAGAGGGTGGAACCCATTTCGAAACAGATTGTTATCTGACCCTTTGCTGGTTGCCGCCTGCCGACCGGCAGGGCCGCGTCGAAACGCTGATGATCGACGATCCGGCGGATGCCCCGCGGAGCTTCTGGGAGGACAGTCTGACGCGGTTCCAGACCGAAACAGGCCGCGCCTTCGATCTCATGGAGAGCTTGATGCCGGAAGTGGCCTGGCTGGATGATGATGAAACACTCACCTTCCTTCACGTGGCGGTTTCCACAAAGCGCCACCGCGTGCGCGCGCCTGGTACGCCGATGTGCCTTGATGCTCTGCTCTGCGACAGCGCACTAACGGGCGGACTTGCGCCAGATCTCGGAGGACACGCTCTGAGGGTCGTATCGGTTCAGGGCTTCCCGGCCATGACCGAGCCGGGGCTTCTGGGCGACCTCGACCACCTCGGCTTTGCCTATCGCTGGGTGACGCGCTTTCTGCCCATGGACAAGCCGGAAGCCGAAAAGACGCTCACGCGTTATCGCCGCCAATGGTTTGCCAAGCGCAAATCGATCGCGGCCATTCTCAAGGAAACACTCGAGAACGAACCCTCGTCAATGGTGAATTCTGACGCTGACAATAAGGCTGCAGACGCAGATGCCGCCCTACAAGCGCTTGGCGCAGATCATGTGAGCTTCGGATATCTAACGACCGCCATCGCTGTGCTGCATGAAGACCCGGATATTGCCGATGAGCGCGCCCGCGCCATCGAACGCGTGCTGAACGGGCATGGCTTTACCGCGATCTATGAAACTGTGAATGCGGTCGACGCCTGGCTCGGCACGCTGCCTGGGCATGCCTATGCCAATGTGCGTCAACCCATCGTGCACTCGCTTAATCTCGCGCATATGGCACCGCTCGCCGCAGTCTGGGCGGGACCTGAAAGGAATACCCATTTGAACGGGCCGCCTTTGCTTATGGCGCGCTCCAGTTCCGGAACGCCGTTTCGGCTTTCCACCCACCAAGGCGATGTCGGCCACACCATGATCGTTGGACCGACCGGCGCAGGTAAGTCCGTGCTTCTATCACTATTGGCTCTGCAATTTCAGCGTTATGACGGCGCAAGGATCTTTGTCTTCGACAAGGGGCGCTCGGCCCGCGCCTCCATGCTGGCCATGGGCGGGCAGGACTATGATCTGGCCCTTGATGGCGGTCTGTCGCTCCAGCCGCTTGCCCGCATTAACGAGGCAGCTGAGCTGTCCTTCGCGCAGAGCTGGGTGCTCGGGCTTCTGGGGGAAGAGGGTGTTGAACTGACCCCTGCCGTCAAGGAGGCCGTCTGGTCGGCGCTTTCCAATCTTGCAGAAACCCCTCGAGAGCAGCGAACACTGACGGGTCTTACGGCCTTGATCCAGTCTGGCGAGCTGCGCCAAGCTTTGCAACCCTACACGCTGGAAGGCCCTTTCGGCAGGCTGCTCGACGCCGACGAGGACAGTCTGTCAAAAGGTGGTGCAGCCACATTCGAGATGGAAGGCCTGATGCACGAGCCCCGGCTTGTTGCACCCGTCCTGGCCTATCTTTTCCACCGGCTGGAGGAGCGCTTCGATGGTGCGCCGACGCTGCTCATACTGGATGAGGCGTGGGTCTTTCTCGATCATCCCATGTTTGCCGGACGCTTGCGCGAGTGGCTCAAAACCTTGCGCAAGAAGAATGTGTCTGTGGTCTTTGCCACCCAATCCCTATCTGACATATCCGGCAGCGCGATCGCGCCCGCCCTTATCGAAAGTTGCCCAACCCGCATCTTCCTACCCAATGCGCGGGCACAAGAGCCAGGGCAGGCAGATACTTATTCTGGTTTTGGCCTAAGTGATCGACAGACCGAATTGATCGCGCGAGCAACGCCGAAGCGGGACTATTATGTCCAGAGCCCGGCAGGCAACCGGCTTTTCGATCTCGAACTCGGGCCTGTTGCACTCGCCTTCTGCGCCGCCGGCTCAAAGGCCGACCAGACCGCGATGGATGATCTCATTCAGCGCGGCGAGGCCTTCGCGCCGGCCTGGCTCGCCTATAAGGGGCTCACCTGGGCCGCCGATCTCATTCTTGAAACCAAAGAGGGAGGTGTCCCATGCGCCGCCGAATAATCCCGTTACTGATTGCGGGCAGTTTTGTCTTTATCGCCTCGCCGCGCGCCGATGCCATCTTTGGTGTCGGGGATGTGGTTATCGATCCGACCAATCTGGTTCAGAATATTCTGACGGCTGCCAACACACTCGAACAGATCAATAATCAGATTGAGCAGCTTCAGAATGAAGCCCAGATGCTGATAAATCAGGCCGAAGATCTAAAATCCCTCGATTTTGATTCCATTGAACACCTGAAGCGCATCCTTGAACGCATCGACGCGCTCATGCGTGAGGCCGACGAAATCACTTATGAGGTAGAAGAGTCTGAGCGTCGCTACGAGGAGCGCTTTCCGGACTCCTATAAGGACCTCACCAATGAAGAAATTGTCGAGCGCGCGACTGATCAATGGGTCGTGACGCGCAGCGCGTTTCGCAGCGCCATCATGATCCAGTCTGGCATTGTCGGCTCAATCTCGGAGTCGCGCGACACGTTGACGACGCTGGTTGAAGAAAGTCAGGGCGCTGCGGGGAACCTGTCTGCTGTGCAGGCAGGCAATCAGCTCATAGCTCTATCGGTCAAGCAGCAGATGCAGCAGCTGATGGCCTCGCACTATCGCATGATTGCGCTCGAAGAGGCTCGGCGCGCCGCGATTGAAGAGCAGGCCCGTACTCGCCACCAGCGCTTTCGCGGTGATGGCTCTGCCTATACGCGTAAGTGAGGAAGAGTGATGGAAGACCTCAATGTCATCGATCAATTCGTTGCAACCTTCTCCACCTATATCGATAGCGGATTTGGTCTGCTGGCCGCGGATGTCGCCTTCCTGACCACAGCCCTGATCACGATCGACATAACTTTGGCGGGTTTGTTTTGGGCGATGGGGCCAGATAGCGATGTGATCGCCAAGTTTCTGAAAAAAGTGCTCTATGTCGGCTTCTTTGCGCTGCTTCTCGATAACTTTTCTTTCCTGTCAAACATCATCTTCCAGAGCTTCGCCCAGCTTGGCTTGAATGCGACGGGCGGCACCATTACTGCCGATGACATCATGAAGCCGGGCTTTGTGGCCGCGACCGGGTTCGACGCGGCCTATCCGCTGCTTGACGAAATCTCGAAACTGACCGGGCCGATTGGCTTCTTCACGAACATTGTGATCATTGCGGTCCTATTCCTGGCCTGGCTGATCACCTTGCTGGCCTTCTTCTTCCTGGCGATACAGCTCTTCATCACCATCATCGAGTTCAAGCTGACGACGCTGGCCGGCTTTGTCCTCATCCCCTTCGCGCTCTGGAACAAGACCAGCTTTCTGGCCGAGCGCGTCCTCGGCAATGTCATCTCGTCGGGTATCAAGCTCATGGTGCTCGCCATCATTGTCGGCATCGGCTCGACCATCTTCGGCTCGATCACATCGACCTTCGCGCCTGACGAGGTCACCCTCGAGCAGGCGGCCTCCGTCATTCTCGGATCGCTGGCCATGCTGGCGCTCGGTATCTTCGGTCCCGGCATTGCGACAGGCCTCGTATCCGGCGCGCCGCAGCTTGGTGCAGGTGCCGCCATCGGCACTGTCGCTGGTGTGGCAGCTGGCGGTGCAGCGGGCGGCGCGATTGCGGGCGGGGCAGTCTTCCGCGCGGCAGGTGTTGCGACGAGCTCGATCGGTGCGGCGGCCTCCATGGCAGGCGGTGCGCGCACCGCTTATGCGCTTGCCAGTACGGCTTCGGGCGCAAGCGGCATGAAAGCAGCAGCTGCTGGAATGGGCGGTGTCGTCTCCGCAGGTGCTGCCTCCGTTCGAAGCAGCGCGGGGCGTGTGTTCAGCCGAATGACGGGCGAAGCCGGGAATCGGTTTCGCTCCGGTGGCCGCGCAGCTTTTTCTGCCACAAGCGGTACAGGGGCAGGGACTGGTCCTGCTGCTCCGGCAAATGATGTGAGCGCGCCAGACTGGGCCCGAAAAATCCGCCGCAGCCAGACTACACGCGATGCCGGCATGACCGCCGCTGCAGCTGTGCGCGACGGCGACCGTCCCGGCGCGGGAGAGTCCCCGCGCCTGAAAGATGAGGAGTAAACAACTATGCTTTGGAAACGACCTGGAAACCGATACGGCGAAACGCCCGAACCTGTCACGCCCTATCAACGCGCAGCGCAAGCCTGGGATGATCGGATCGGCTCCGCCCGCGTTCAGGCGCGCAACTGGCGGCTCGCAGCTCTTGGATCATTGGCATTGGCGTTTGTTTTAGCGGGCGGTCTTGTCTGGCGTTCCACTCAATCCTTTGTCACGCCCTATGTTGTTGAATTGACGAGCGATGGCGCGGTGCGCGCTCTTAGGCCTGCAACCGAAACCTATGAGCCGACCGATGCCCAGATCGCCTATCATCTGGCCAGCTTCATCAAGAACACGCGCGGCGTCTCGATTGATCCGGTCGTGGTGCGCCAGAATTGGCTGGTTGCCTATGACTACGCAACCGACAGGGCGGCAGCCACACTCAATGATTATGCCCGCGAACACGATCCTTTCGCCGATGTTGGCAGCCGCTCTGTCTCAGTCGATGTGACCAGCGTCGTTCGCTCATCCGATGACAGTTTCACGGTCCGCTGGCGCGAGATGGCTTTTCGAAACGGCGCTGAAATTGGCCGTGAAACCTGGACCGCCACGCTGTCTGTTGTGCTCGATCCGCCGCGCGACGCAGACACCCTCCACCGCAATCCGCTCGGACTCTACGTCCATGGCATCAACTGGTCGAAAGATCTGACTTAAGAAAGAGGAGACCCCTCACATGACGTCCCGATTGATACTAGCACTCCTCGGCGCAAGCTGCCTATGTGCCTGCAAATCCCTGACGTTTCAGGAGAAAGGCCCCGACATCATCCTTGATGAAGAGGAATTTGTTGAAGCAATCTATCTCGATGAAACAGAGCCCCTCGATGTCGGAGCTGAGCGGGTTGTGTATCGCACGATGGCCCCCACCACGATGCCTGGGCAGCTGAAGCCCATTCCGGCTTCTGTGTCGGCCACATCAGATCTGAGACCCGATCAGGCGATTGACGCGGCTAACGCGCAAGCCGCGATCGAGCCTCATCCTGACAATTATATGAATGCGATCCAGATCTATCCCTATGCGATCGGGGCGCTTTATCAGGTCTATACCGCGCCCGAGCAGGTGACTGATATTGCCCTGCAGCCAGGCGAAGAGCTAATGTCGGTCTCAGCGGGGGATACAGTGCGCTGGGTTCTAGGCGATGCGGTCTCAGGCGTGGGTGAAAATGCGCAAGTGCATATTCTCGTTAAGCCGATCAAGTCTGGCCTGAAGACCAATCTTATCATCACAACATCGCGCCGCGCCTATCACCTCGAGCTGACCGCCTTCAACGAAACCTACATGGCAGCGGTCTCATGGCGTTATCCGGATGATCCACTGGTGCGTCGCACGGCGAGCACTGTGCGGGAGAACGGGGCTGGAAGCGAGACAGCATTGCGAGGGCTGCAACTCGAGCGCCTCCAGTTCCGTTATGACATAAGCGGTGACAAGCCGCATTGGAGGCCTGAGCGCGTTTTCGACGATGGCCGGAAAGTCTATATCCAATTTCCAGGACGCCTCGATCAGGGCGAAGCGCCGCCGCTCTTTGTCGTCGGACGTGATGGCAAATCACAACTGGTTAATTACCGCATGCGTGATCACTATTACATTGTCGATCGCCTGTTTGCCCGGGCCGAGCTTCGCATGGGCGAACGCGATCAGGACGTCGTGCGGATTAAGCGCTTGGATTTGGACCGGAGTTCGCAATGAGCACCGAGGCTGATCACTCCGAACCATTGGCAATCCGATCTTCGCCAAGACCAGTGCGCCGGTTCAGCAAAAAAGCGCTTGCAGTGGTTCTTGGCGGCGCATCTCTTTTGGTGCTGGCCAGTGTCGGTGTTGCCATGAGCCCCCGCGATGGGGCAGGCGATCATACTCCGCGCGAGCTTTACTCCACTGCGAACAAGCCAATAGCTGATGGGCTTTCAGCGCTGCCCGCCGGGTACAGTGAGGTTGAACCCGAGCGCGTGGTTCCGGAGCTTGGTCCGCCGCTTCCTGGAGATCTCGGCGCGCCCATTCTTCGGGCGCAGCGAGAAGGGCGGGTAGCTTTCGATGACGTACTTCCTGCAAAGCGAGCGGTCACTGACGATGCTAGGCTTGCGCGCCTAGCCGAATTTGAGGCGCGGGCTGAGGCCCAGAGTCTCGAAGCGCACACAAGCGATGTGTTTTTTAATATCCGAAAGGGAGCCTCTCGCAGGGTCGCGGACACTGCGCCTTCTTTGTCGGTGGGCTCAGAGCGGTTTGATCCATTTGCGGCGCTGGCGTCATTGTTTGAGGCCACTGGGGGTGGTGTCTCTATAGCCGATCCCAACCGACAAGACCGAAAGGAAGCTTTTCTGGACACGCCAACAGATGCGTCGATCTATAATCCACACCGCGTCCAGACACCCGTTTCGCCATATCAGGTGATGGCAGGGACAATGATTTCCGCTTCGCTGCTCACCGGCGTGAATTCGGATTTACCAGGGCAGGCCATCGCTCAAGTGACCGAACCGGTTTACGATACGGTGACTGGTGAGCATCTGTTGATCCCGCAGGGGAGCCGTGTGATCGGTCGCTACGATAGCGTGATCGCTTATGGTCAATCACGGGCGCTAATTGTCTGGAACCGCATCATCATGCCGGATGGCTCATCAGTTCAGATCGAGAACCTGCCTACCACTGACGTTAAAGGCTATGCCGGGCTGACTGACCGTGTGGATCACCATACGCTGAGGCTGTTCTCGGCGGCCGCGCTATCCAGCTTGATCAGTGTGGGCGCGGAATTGTCAGAGGATGATGATGAGCAGGTCGCGCGGGCATTGCGCGATGCTGTGCAGAATGGAGCAAGCAGGGCAGGGGAGAAAGTTGTCAGTCGGCAATTAGCTGTGCAGCCGACGATCAAAATCAGGCCTGGATGGCGGCTTAGGATTTTAGTTCAGAAGGATATCGTTCTTTAGTAATCCGGTCAGGGTTTAAACGTAATCAAAACCACTCGATTTGGCCCACTCCAATAGTCGAGAACACTGTCGTAATACTCCTAAGCGCTCTTTCGTAGACACAGTGTAGCGCGCAACCTTCCCAGGGTTGGGATTTTACCGCGAGGTGCGACTTAAGCCTCTGAGGCAATGTCCGCTTTGCGCGCAGTAGCGGTCATAAGCTCAGCGGCTTAGATATCGGTATGCGCTCTGACTTTACCATCGCTAAGCGGCTGTTGGTCGGCATCTTTTCCGGGCGAAAGTCACCATATTGCGTCCTCGACGTTTGGATCCGTATAAGGCTTTATCGACCCTATTGAGACTTTCCTCAAAAAATAGTGTTTCGTCTAAAAGTTCTACTCCAAAACTAGCGGAAACCGAGATGTTTCGCCCACCAAATTGAAACTGTTGCCTTTCAATTATTTTCCGCAGGCGTTCAGCCGTGATTGTGGCTTCCCTGGCCTGCCTGATCTGACTGGCCCAACCGTAATATTAGGATCGACGGTTGGTTTATAGCGGCGTTCATGCCGCCTCCAACCTATAAGGCGGCATGAAGGTCGCGGGCAAGATGGTTCTGGGCGCGGGTGGTTTGTAGCCCAGCGATGAGTGCGGTCTTGCGGTGTTGTAGAACCGTCGCCAGTTCTCGATCAGGACCTGCGCCTCGCGCAGGTCGAAGAATATTTCACGGGCAAGGAGTTCGTCCCGCAGCTTCGAGTTGAAACTCTCACAGTATCCGTTCTCCCAAGGCGACCCTGGTTCGATATAGAGCGTCCTGACATCCAGTGCCTGCAGCCATTCACGCAAAGCGGTGGCGATAAACTCAGGCCCATTGTCGGACCTGATGTGCTCCGGTGGCCCGTGTTCGAGGAATAGCTCGCCAAGTGTGTCGAGGACATCGCGAGAGTTCAATCTGCGTTCGACGCGGATCGCCAGACACTCTCTCGTAAATTCATCTATGACGCAGAGCATGCGGAAGACCTTGCCGTCATGCGTGCGGTCCTGAACGAAGTCATAAGACCAGACATGGCCTTTGTGGGCGGGCCTAAGTCGCACGCATGATCCATCGTTCAACCAAAGCCGCCCGCGTTTGGGTTGTTTCTGTGGGACTTTCAGCCCTTCACGTCGCCAGATGCGATAGACGCGGCCTGTGCTGACGGACCAGCCTGCTTCTCGAAGCAAGGCTGTAATACGGCGATAGCCATATCGTCCGAACCGCTCGGCCAGAGCGATGATAGCTGCTGTCAGTGCGCCTTCATCATACCGGGGTGTCTTCTCGCGTCTCTGTGTCGAGCGATGCTGGCCAACCACGCGGCAAGCCCTTCACGCAAACGCCTTGCGATCGATCATGTGGTGGAAAAGCTGGGCGCGTCAGAGCGCCGGGCTTGCCACGTGATCGGTCAGCATCGCTCTACGCAGCGCAAGGCCAGGACACCTCGCGGTGACGAGCCTGCCCTGACAGAAGCGATCATCAGGCTCGCCACTCAGTTTGGCCGATACGGCTATCGCCGGATTACGGAACTGCTGAGGCGAGACGGCTGGCATGTGAATGAGAAGCGCGTCTATCGCATATGGCGCCGTGAAGGGCTGAAAGTCCCGCAGAAGCAACCCAAGCGCGGGCGGCTGTGGCTGAATGAAGGATCGTGCGTGAGGCTCAGGCCTGCGCACAAAGGTCATGTCTGGTCGTATGACTTCGTCCAGGACCGCACCCATGATGGAAAGGTCTTCCGCATGCTGTGTGTCATCGACGAGTACACGCGCGAGTGTCTCGCCATCCGCGTCGAACGGCGCCTGAACTCTCGGGATGTTCTGGATGTGCTTGGCGAGTTGTTCGTACGACACGGCGCACCAGAGCATATACGGTCCGACAATGGACCAGAGTTTATCGCCATCGCGCTAAGGGAGTGGCTGCAGCGCATCGGCGTCGAAACGCTCTACATCACACCGGCAAGTCCCTGGGAGAATGGCTATTGCGAAAGCTTCAACTCCAAACTCAGAGACGAGCTGTTGGCGCGAGAAATCTTCTACGATCTACGCGAAGCCAAGGCCCTCATCGAAGGCTGGCGGCACCATTACAACACGGCCAGACCGCACTCATCTTTGGGATATAAATCACCCGCACCAGAAACCATCTTGCCCGCAGCGATCATCCTGCCTTACCATGTGGGGGTAGCAGCATGATCGCTGCTACGTGGAAACCGCCGGACTAACAAAGCCGGTGGACCACCTCAGTGGGGCAGACCAATTTTCGGACCATTTAAGGTTGGAATTTTCCATTTATGATCCCGATAGTTAGAGGGATGATTGTGAACAGTTTTTCCATATGGCTAGTAGTGAATCGCGGATCTTAACTTGCTAAGTATTGGTCTCCATAACAGTAGCTATCAGCCGGGCTACATCGGCATTTGCTTTTCTCACCGGGTCTGCTGCCAAGTGTGCATAACGGGCTGTCGTTTGAGCTTGGGTGTGCCCAAGAAGTTTTCCGATCATGGGCAAACTGAGGCCGCTGGCGGCGGCATTCGCTGCGAAAGTATGGCGTAGGTCATGGATACGTACATCTTCCAAATCCGCTCTTGCGCGCACCCGGCGCCAAGGTTTTTGGAGGTCGGTTAAGTAGCCGCCAGGCTGCTTGCCGATAATGACATGAGGATTACCTTCGATGCGTGGGATTGATAGGAGGAGCGCGGTACCTTGTGGGCTCAGATAAACAGTGCGCTGCCCCGTCTTTGAATCGCTGAGCCGAATTTCCTCCCGCTCAAAGTCGACATCGCGCCATTGAAGCTTTTGTATTTCGCCGAGACGACAACCTGTTAGAATTAACAGTCGAAAAGCTACCGCAGCGCTCGGTGCTTCCTTGGCTTCTTTGTCAAGTGACTCTGCAAGCCGTCCCATCTCTTCCGACGACAGAAACCGTTCGCGTTTCTTTTCCCTGAAACGTTTTACGCGAAGACAAGGATTGATGCCTTCGGGGCGCATGCCCCAGATTTCCGCCTGTGTGAGCATAACGGAAAGTGTGCCAAGGATTCTGTTTGCCTGATAGGGCGTATCCGCAAAGCCCTGATGAAATTCCGAAATCGCCGCACGATCGAGATCGCGAACCTTCGTGCGGCCAAGTCGGGGAATGATGAACTTCTCTATGGATCTGCGATAGTCTTTCTGTGTGCTGGGTTTGAGATGGTAGGGAACGTAGGCCTCAAGGAAACGTTCTGCGAGGTCTGTTATTGTGCTGGCGCTCCGTTCTGCCTTTTCGATTGCGATTTCATTGATCCCCATGGCGGCGGAGCCCATGAGTTCACGTGCCCGTCGGCGTGCTGCTTCCGCCTTTAGCGAATCAGTTCGACCTATCGTGGTCATTTGCTGTTTGCCATTGACCCGATACTTCGCAATGAAGCTCATCGTACCTGCGGGATTGACCCTCACTCCAAAGCCCTTGAGCTCACTGCACCAGACCGAATAGGTCTTTGGCTTAGGCTCCAATTGTTTGACGGATTGCTGCGAAATACGCATCGGAAAACCCAGAATACTTGCTATAATCGACCTTCAGGTTCAACCCCTGAAGGTATCGATTTCTACCATATATATACCAGGTTTCAAGGGTTTTCCGTGATTTGCAATGAATGGCTGAGAAATTGAAAATATAAAAATCACATATATTACAGATATTTGTGAGGGCATGGGAGGTGGCGAGAAGTGGCGTGAATCGTGGTATAATCGCCTCATAACCTGAAGGTCGTAGGTTCAAATCCTACTCCCGCACCCAAAAAACCCCGTTAACTCAGTGAGTTAACGGGGTTTGTTTTTGAGCGCTTACTCACAAAAATTGCGCGGGTAGCGTATGGGTAGCAGATTTTGATGAAATGTCATGAAGTATCGCGTGTGATTTAGGTTTGAGCACCCTGGTGGCGGCTACCCATAAGCGACATCGGAACCTGAAAGCGCAAGTGGTCGAAGAATTGGTTCTGTTCAACCGTCAGAAGATGCGTCTTTTGATGCAAACAGGGACGGCTTTCAAGTTGCGCTCTCAGCATCTCTACGTACGTACGGTGTACGGCCATTTGCGATCGGAAAAAATCAGTGGACGTCAATCCAGCCTCAGACCATGGGACGCTCCGCAGGCGGCAATCCAGAGACTTAAGTCGCCTTAAGAAAGACGCTGGCACTTCCTATTGCCTCTTTCCCTTCCCAAAAGGCGACGCCACGGATTCTGGTATGCACTCTTATTGTGTCTGAACAAATCGGTGGATGGCTTCAATCAGATGAGTTTGGTGAGCTTCGGTCAGAATATAAGCGGGCGTGAGATAAACCACTCGTCCGAGCGGGCGGATAAAGACGCCTTGATCTATGAACCATTGCCGTGCCGCGTGAATGTCAAACGGTTCGGCAAGTTCAACGGCTGCGACGGCGCCGCAAGCGCGCACATCGGACACTCGGTCATCAGAGACGAGGCCAAATAGCCCCTCGCGCAGAGCCGTTTCGAGTTGCTTGACCTGCTGCAAGCGGGGTTCCGCTTCGAACAAATCAATTGACGCGTTGGCAACGGCGCATCCCACCGCATGACCGGTAAAGGTCGGCCCATGCATCAGGGCCTTGCCTTCATCATCACTATGGAAGGCTTGGTAGACCCGCTCAGAGGCAATGGTGGCGGCGAGCGGCGTGATCCCTCCTGTGAGCGCCTTGCCCAGGGTCATGATGTCCGGTGTGACCGCAGCCGTATCAGCCGCGAACAGTTCCCCAGTGCGACCAAAGCCGGTGAAAATTTCGTCAAAGATGAGCAACACGCCATGGCGATCACAAAGGGCGCGAAGGGTTTGCAAGACCTCCGGCGTATGCATCTGCATGCCGCCTGCGCCTTGAATGAGCGGCTCCACCAGCACAGCAGCGATGCTTTGGTCCTGTGCCAGCAACTGCTCAAGCACCGCACAGGCCGCGTCAGAATCAGGCAAGTCGACCATATGTTGCTCGGCAAGGGCACCGCCGAAATATTTGTGCATGCCCTCAGCCGGATCGCAGACCGACATGGTGGCAAATGTGTCGCCATGATAGCCGCCATTGAAGGCCACGAACTTGCTGCGCTGTTCGCCATGCGCGTTTGACCAGTATTGGACCGCAATCTTCATCGCGACTTCGACAGAAACTGAACCGGATTCGGAAAAGAACACGCGCGAGAGGTCGCCCGGCGTGAGGTCAGCGAGCCGTGTCGCTAAGCGATAAGCCTGCTCATGAGCTATGCCCCCCAGCATCACATGCGGCATCCGAGTGAGTTGGTCTGTTGCGGCCTTGATCAAAGCCGGGTGATTATAGCCATGCACGGCCGTCCACCAGCTGCCAACGCCATCGATAAGGCGGCGGCCATCTGGCATGATCAGGTCTGTGCCATTGGTCGCTTCAATCGGCGCCGGGATCGGCATGGTTTTCATCTGGGCATAGGGAATCCAGATATGGTTGAGGCCGGTTTCGAACCAATCAGAGGGTGCGCGCATTGGTACTCCTGCGAGGATAGGTTGTGAGTGCTAGAGACCCCATATCCCAGCTCATTGCAAAAGGCTCTAGTCAAAAATGTCCCCACAAGAATCGCTCCGCGATTTCGCCGAGACAAAACTCGCTCGACTGCGTGATGCCTCAAGATTTCGCAGCCTCATTCCCACGTCTCGGCGCGGCGCGGGCCGCACCGATCGCGGCGGCGATGAACTAATTTCATTCTGCGACAATGATTATCTTGGGCTCGCGACAGATCCGCGCGTGATCGCCGCAGCGCAGGCGGCGGCTATACAATGGGGTGTCGGCGCGGGCGCATCACGACTGGTTACCGGCGATCACCCCTTGAACGAGACAGTCGAAGCCAAACTTGCCGAAATGAAAGGGACAGAAGGCGCCCGCCTGTTCGGATCGGGATATCTTGCGAATATCGGCACCATTCCTGTCCTGGTAGGCCGAAATGACCGGATCATCATGGATGACACCTCGCATGCCTGCATGCATGCTGGGGCGCAGCTGTCCGGTGCTCAGATCATCCTGTTCAAGCACAATAATGCCGAGCATTTACGAGCGCACCTTCAAGTCCCGCATGCCGGGCGCACGCTGGTTTTGACCGAAACGGTCTTTTCGATGGATGGCGACCTTGCCCCGCTTGAGGATATCAGCGCGCTCTGCCAGCAGTTTGGCGCCTGGCTGATGACCGATGATGCCCATGGCCTTGGCATCATCAATCAAAACAACCCTGCAGACATCCAGATGGGTACCTTGTCCAAGGCCGCTGGCAGCTATGGCGGCTATGTGTGCGGTCCGAAGCCGGTGATGGAGCTTCTGACCAATCGCGCCCGCAGTCTGATTTTCACCACCGGCTTGCCGCCGACTGTCCTTGCGGCCACGCTCGAAGCATTGTCCATCATCGAAGCCGAGCCCGAACGCGGCGCACGCGCTCTGGAATTGGCACGTCTTTTTTGCGACCTGATGGGCCTGGACAGGCCAGACAGTACGATTGTTCCGGTTATCCTCGGCGAAGAGCGCGCAGCCTTGCAGGCCTCTGAATATTTGAAGCGAGACGGCTTCCTGGTTGCGGCCATTCGCCCGCCAACCGTTGCGGAAGGGACATCGCGTCTGCGTATCACCTTCTCGGCCACTCACGAGGAAACTAGTGTTCGCGCGCTCGCTGCGAGCTTGATGGATGCGAGGGCGATAGCATGAGTGCGTATTTCGTCACTGCCATCGGTACGGACATTGGCAAGACCTATGCGAGCGCGCAGCTGTTGCGCGCGGCACGGACCGTGGGATACTCGGTCTCAGCATGCAAGCCGTTGATGAGTGGCTTTGGAGAGGACGCGCTTGATGCCTCTGATGCAGGTCAATTGCTCGCTGCTATGGCGCGCGCGGTGACCCCTGAAACTGTGTCGGAAATTTGCCTGCATCGGTTCGAACCACCGCTTGCCCCAAACGTCGCGATGCGCCGCGCAGGGATGGTTCAGGATTACGCTGAGATTCTAGCGTTCGCGCGACGCGATTTGCCCAGTGATCCGAACGCATTCCATTTGATCGAAGGCGCAGGTGGTCTTATGTCCCCTGTAACCGACGAAAAGCTTCACTCCGATTTCATCCTCGACCTTGGACTTCCGGTCATCCTTGTTGCTGCGGGCTATCTTGGCGCGGTCTCTCACACATTGACGGCGCTGGACTGGCTGAACACCCACGGCGTAACAATTGCCGCGATTATCGTGTCTCAACCGAGTCCAGAGGCCGAACCACCTGAGCATCTGATCGGCGAGGTGAGGCGTTTTTCCAATCTTCAGGGCTGTGGTTTGCGTTACGGCGACGATGGTCAATACATCCTAAAGTCCATTTTTAGGCAATAGAAACTGGCGAACGCAAGCGGCTTAAAATCGCCCCATAACGGTCGCACCAGCCTTCTGAAAAGCGGGCAAAACCGGGTATGACACTTTGATAGCAGCAATCGGAACAATTAAGGAACATTTTAGTTTCGCTGGCCTGGCACCATAGAGGCGCTTCGACCCGATGCAGAATCAGATTCAAATACCGATTGAGTGAATTGAAAATATTTGGAAGACATAAGCGCGATGACGCTCGATCCCGTACAAAGGACCCATTATGGCTACCGGTTTGAGCTGGACTTTCTGAAGGCTCAGGCTCAAGCGTTCGAGGATCTTTTCAATCGCATCATGGCGCATCGCTATCAAAGTGATTTTCAACCAGTACGCGCCTATGGCAACCAGGGCGACAAGAAATCCGACGGCTATCTGACAAGAGAGAAGACCGTTTTCCAGTGTTACGGTCCGAAAACGACGAAGCAGTCGGAGATGCTGGCCAAAATCGACGACGATTATGCGGGCGCTCGCAAGCATTGGGGCGAGCGCATGCGCCGTTGGCGGTTTGTGCATAATGACCACGAGGGATTGCCGCCTGATGTTGTTCAGCGCCTGACCGATCTCAACAATAATGACGACCCAGTCGACGTCGATGCATTTGGTTATGCTGAACTTCGCGAGCGCGTGTTCGAGCTAACCTTGCAGCAATTGGAAGATCTCTTCGGATTTGCGCCGACCCGCTCTGCGCTGGACGGGCTCGACTTTGAAGCGCTTCGCCCGGTGCTTGAAGCGATTGCCCGGTCCGAACCGCCTCCGACGCCCCCGCTAATGGCTCCGACAGCTGAGAAGCTGTCTAAGAACGATATCTCTAAGGACGCTGCTGACTTGCTCCGTCAAGGCCGCGGCCGCCAGCGCCTTGTGGAAGCGTTTTTCGGTTCTTATCCTGACCCTGATTTCGGAGAGGAGATCGCCCAAGGCTTTCGGGACCGCTACGCAATTTTGAAGGGGCAGGATGCCACTCCGGATAAAATCTTCACCGAGCTGCAGACGTTTGCGGGCGGGATGGAGGGAAGCCCGCAGCGTCAGGCAGCGGTTTTGGCCGTTTTGTCTTACTTCTTCGACAGCTGCGATATTTTTGAAGATGACTTGGACGCGCGGTTGGAGAGCGGTGCATGATTCTTCCGACAAAACACTTAAGACCGGAGCGTGCACTGATCACAGTTGGCGCGGAGATGTTGGTCAAGCTTAAACGTCCCGCCACCGTGTCTCGCCTTTGGGACGATATCCGAAAGGACCGAAGTTCCGACAATGACCAGGCGAGCATCACCTATGATTGGTTCGTGCTCGCGCTCGATATGTTGTTCATCATAGGGGCGGTCACCTATGAGCGCGGCGTATTGAGAAGGACGCAGCAATGATCCGCGCCACCTCCTCATCGCTCCAAGGCTTCAAGGCTATGACGTTTAAGCCTGGACTGAACATCATTCTTGCCGACAAGAGCCCCGGGGCGAATGAGCGACAATCACGCAACGGCGCGGGCAAGACGAGTTTCATTGAACTCGTGCATTTTTTGCTCGGAGCTGATGCCAAGCCAAAGGGTATTTTTCGATCAGAGGCGCTGGTCACCGAGAGTTTCTCGCTAACGCTCGATGTTTTGGGACAAGCCATCACCGTAACACGCAGCGGGTCCAAGCCGTCCAAAATTGAGGTTGAAGGCGATGCCTCGTCCTGGCCAGTTCAACCAGATTTGAAGGAGGACACAGGCGAACAGATCATCTCGAACGAGAACTGGAAGACCGTTCTCGGCGAAGTTTTCTTTGGACTAAACCCGGTGGGGCAAGACCGGTTCGGGCCGAAGTTTCGTCAGCTATTCGCATATTTCGTTCGGCGTCAGGAAAGCGGTGCCTTTTCGAATCCACTGCAACAGGCGGCCAAACAACAGCTCTATGATCAGCAAGTCGCTGTCTCAACATTGCTAGGACTCGACGGCCGCATCGCTCAAGAGTTTCAGGAGTTGCGAACCCAGGAAAAGCTGATCGGGGAGCTTCGCAAGGCTGCTAAAGGCGGCGCGCTCAGAAACTATGTCGCCACGGCCGCTGAACTCAGAACGGAGCTCGCCATCGCGAAAGCCAAGGCCGAGCGTTTGGGCGCGCGCGTTGATGAATTCACGGTTGTCGATGAGTACGGCGAACTTGAACGCGAAGCCAATGAGATCACCCAGAAAGTATCGGCCCTCAACGACCAGAACACCCAGGATCGGCAGCTGATTTCAAGGCTCGAAGATTCGCTTCAATCGGAAACACCTCCCGAGGTCGGCAATCTCGAAAAGCTGTACCGTGATGCCGGTGTGCTGTTGCCTGACAATGTTCAAAAACGATTTGATGAAGTCGAAGCGTTCCACCGCGCGATTGTCGAAAACCGAAAGCAGCACCTGGCAGCAGAGCTCGACTCGGCCCGAGAGCGTGTGGACACTCGCAATGCCGAGCGCGAGACCGCCGATGACCGCAGAAAACAGATCATGATGATGCTCTCGTCTGGCGGCGCTTTGGAACACTACACCAGTCTTCGCGAAGAGGCGGCCCGGGTTGAAGGTGAAGTTCAGACACTGAGTGATCGTCTTGTCGCGGCAGAGCGAATCGAAAGCACAAAAACAGAGTTAGAGGCCGAACGGAACAAGCTCTATGCTGCGCTTCAATCGGATTACCAGGAACGCGCTGATATTGTTGCCGAAGCCGTCCTTGCTTTCGAGGATTTGTCTAACGCGCTTTATGAGCGCGCTGGACGCCTGACCATCAGTCCCACTCGCAATGGCCCCGAGATTACTTTCGACATTGAGGGCCAGCGCAGCAAGGGCATCGGCAATATGCAGATCTTTTGTTTTGATCTGATGCTGATGGATTTGGTGTCCAAGCGAAATAGCGGTCCGGGCTTTTTGATACATGACAGCCACTTGTTTGACGGCGTGGATGAGCGCCAGGTCGCGCGAGCGCTGCAGCTTGGCGCACGGCACGCAGAAGAGATCGGCTATCAGTACATCGTGACGATGAATTCTGATGCACTGCCAACCGAAGGCTTTGATCGTGGGTTTGCGATCGAGGACTATTTCAATCCGGTTCGCCTTACCGATGCCGAAGAAACCGGCGGGCTGTTTGGCTTGCGTTTTGGTTAGTCCCCATCCATCTGGATTTTGGCTAATTTGGCTCACCAATAGCGGCGCGACCAAGTTCACGCCGCCGTCTGCGAATTGCTGTCATAGCCAGTCCGGACCATCTCGCCAATTCTATTCTGACGAGCAATGCTTGTGACTATCCAGCTTTTGTATCGCCGCAATTCTTATTGTCGTTAGCCGGTTCTCGAATATCGACCCTGACGGTCGTCGTTCCGTCAGGCTTAACCTCTGTAGACACCGCCTCAATCCGCCGCGCAACAGCATCCAAAACGAGCTTATAGATTTTTGACGCTTCAAAGCCGGCGCGCTTCGAAGCCTCCAAGAAGGTCCCCAAAGCTGAAGACGCAGCGCCTAGGACAGAAGCGTCGTCAAGACCATCAAATTGCGCCAACCAAGCATCGACATGCTTTTGCTCTGCGGCCAAGTCGAGCACTTTTTCTGGAGGCGCGAAGGCGAGGTGCATTTGCGATCGCCAAGAATACCGCCCAGGAAGCGCGAGACGCGCTTTGTGCCGTATGTCTTCTACAATGCCTTTCGGTCTATGGTCCAAACGAAACCCGCTTTGTCCCAAGTCCTCAAGCGTCGCATTGTTGATACGATCTATCTGTCCATTGCCCGTTTCGAAGTAGCCAACCCACAGACCCTCCAGAGAAGAGCCATGCTCTTGGATCGCGCGTTGAGCGCTCTCGATATTCATGAGCCAAGCACTTGGCAACGCCCGTTGCTCGCTCACGGGCAGTCCTGGAATTTGAAGCGAAGCATCCACGAGTTCCAACGGGGACAGAATGCCAACGCGCTCCACGAATGTGTTTCGCCGAGCTATTGAAAAAGTTGCGACCACGTCGAGGTCTGTTTCTTTCTTCTTTATGATCGAGTGCACCGCTCGATAGAGCGCATTATGACTTGCGCCGGATTTTGCAAAGTTCCGCACACGGGTGCGGTCCTTGTTTTGTCCACGAATGCCGTACTGGTCCTCCGTTACTGTTACGGCGTACATGGCTCTTGCGGCGTCGAATTTAAGGTCTTCTCTCATGATCAACTCCTATTCAGTATTGGTTTGAGACGGCGGACGTTTCGGCTGCGCCATTGTCGTTTGAAATCTGGCGTTCCGGCTCTGCGGTGTCTCACGGCCATCATCGCCCAAAGGCTTAAGCGCGGCGGCGTTTTGACGAGCCAAACGAAGCAAAGCTGCTGAGATTGAGCCTTTTGCTTCTTGATTGAGTTCAGTCATTTTATTCTCCATTAATTGGGTTGGCGGACCGTTCCGCCACCCCCTTCATGGGAAAAAAAAGCGACGCCGCTAAGCCCGAAAACGTTCCGGATAGATACATCGAACGCTCGATTCCTGGCCGTCTGGTCTGCAATTCAATGGGGGACCGCCCAGACTCTCCACTAACAGAGAAGAAAACGGTGACACCGTCGTCATTTCTGACGAGCCGCCCATAGACTCCGCAGGGAAAGCCAGGATTCAGAGTAGAAATGGAGAATTCTGCTTGATGCAACAGGATTTAGTTTTAACAGTAATAATCTGTAAGCAACGGACTAAATGCTGATAACATTCGCTCAATCTGCCTTGGTTGTGGAGAATCGGGACGCATTACTAGAGAATTCTGAAGAGGAGGCGATGCATGGAAGAAACCGTTCTATCCATGGACGCCATCAACTTAGATGCGACCTCCCAATTGGTGCATTACAGCCTAAAGCTCCACGGCAAGACCCAACCGGCTTATGCCAAGCACTTGGGATTCCCATTGGTGCGTGTCCAAGAGCTTCTAAAGAGGAAAACCACCAATCCTTTCAATGAATATGACCGCTTCAAAGAGGCGCTCTATACGATCTGGACTGATCTCAAATCGTCTAGTCCGCACCCTGAGTATATGCGATCAGTGTTTGAAGCTCTGTTTAAACCTTTTTCTGCAGCGGACCTCCTGCCCAAAGAAGAACCCGACGAGGAGGAGGAGGAGCGTTCCTGGGCTATAAAGGACAAGCGCATTAGAGACCGGTTCAGTGGCTTCGCCGAAGACCTTGCTGATGCAAATGACGTCCAGTCCCGCTACGCAAAGCTTCAAGGGCTGTGCTTTTTAATACGTCCCTCAAACGAAACTATTGAGGTCGAAGACGACAACGGCGACCCAAAGTATGTCAGCGCTACTTCGATCTCCGTCGTGAACCTTGTCCCTGAGCAGACGGAAAAAGGTAAGCATCATCCGCTCTTTAAACTCTATCAGGAATCTGAAGAAGGCATCCGCTTGACCGTCGAGGGTAACGTGCTTGTCCGTAAGGACCGAATTATCCTGTCTGGGCGCGATCGAGATTTCAAACGCCTTGCGGTACTGTCCTTTCCAGTTGGAGAAGACGACTCTGAGGAATTTCGCTCAGATGATCATGCGCCTAAGACACTTATGGGCGTGATGCTCGGATTATCGACGAAGAAGAGCCAATTTATTGCCCCGTTCATATTGGTCGCTGTCCCGCTACTGAGCGTGAAAGAGGCGAGGGATCACGCCGCCAGCTCAGAAGCCGACGATGATGAAACAGCACAGTTTAAAGCAACCGATGCAATCGCTCGAAAAGTTGCCGGCGTTTACCCCGATGATAAAGCAGCCGAGCAGCTGGCCGAATCTGGCATAAAAAACCTCGATGAAGACATCGCAGAACTGTTGAGACGCGCGAGACGCTTTCGAACCATCTCAGTTGGTTAGAAGATCCACCTTCGGTGAGCATTTGAAAACAGCTAGCGCGTTGCCACCAAGACCAACTTGATGTGCTAAGGGCAATATCAGACAGTTTGCTTTATCGCCTCGCGATTAAACGGGATAACGTCTGCATTCTCCTGTCCAGTCACATAGTTCGACCAGCGATCCATCATTTCACGCCGTTCGAAAATGGTGCTGCTAATGTCCGCTTCTAGGAATTTACTGCCCTCGCGGTCGATGCCGATCGTTTGGTTGTCAACGCAGTTTCCCTTCTTTAGTCGCAGACGGTGCATCTCTTTGGTCATAATGCTCCGTTTGCGTGGGAGAGGGGAGGCGTTGCATCATAAAACATTGAATAATAGAAATAAAACTCATTATCAGATTCCATTTGCGTGTCAGAAAAATATATGCTATTTTCTGACATGAAAGGAGTGCGCCATGAGCGTGGCAGCGATAAAGCGCCGGATTATTCGAAAAGGCCGTGGGGCGGTCTTTACCCCGTCAGACTTTCTGGCGCTCGGGTCACGTTCGGCTGTCGATAAAGCGCTCTCTCGTTTAGCTGCGGACGGGGTGATCCGCCGTCTTACGCAAGGTGTTTATGACTATCCCAAAGTTAGCACCCGACTTGGTGCCCTCGCGCCTAACCCGGATGATGTTGCCGCAGCTATCGCAGCAAAAGGCGGACATGTCGTTCAAGTCTCGCCTGCAAAGGCGGCCAACCTACTCGGGCTAACAACACAAGTTCCGGCAAAATCAGTCTATCTGACCGATGGGCCTACGCGTTCAAAGAAGATTGGGCGTCAAACCATCTATATGCGCAATGCCGCGCCTAAGAATCTAGTTGCCGCCGGCAAACCCGCCGGACTTATTTTCCAGGCATTGCGCTATCTCGGCAAAGACTGCGTGGATGAACGGGCTGTGCGCCTTTTATCCCAGAATTTGGATGCAGCGACGCGAAAAGCGCTTGTTAAAGATAGCCAATATGCGCCGGGCTGGGTTCGCCCTATCGCACATCAAATCGCTGAGGCAGCCTAGCAAATGGATGCATTTGCACAGGAAGCCGCAGAAGTCCGCGCAGAAGTTTTCAACGAGACCGCTGCGAAGATGGGGATTGGCGCGCCAATCATCATCGAGAAGGATTTCTGGGTCTGTTGGGCGCTCAAGCGTGTATTCGAGCTAGAAGCCCCCAAAGCCAGCATCATCTTCAAAGGCGGCACATCTCTGTCAAAAGCATATGGCGCGATACATCGCTTCTCTGAAGACATCGATTTGAGTCTCGATCGTGCCGATTTGGGGTTTTCAGGAGAAACCGATCCTGCAAACGAAAACCTATCCAACAACCAGCGAAAAGCTTTGTTGAAAGATCTATCTGAGATCTCCGCCGATACAGTCCAGGGCTCGCTCAAGGCAGCTATTCAAAGCCAAATGCAAAGTGCGCTTCCGAGCATGGAGATTGAGCTTCTTGTCGGTGATGACGACCCGCAGACGCTTATCTTCAATTACCCAGCGAGCCTGCCGCCGCCTCCTGGCGGCGCTTATTTGCAAGACAAAGTGAAACTCGAATTTGGCGCGCGGTCAGATCACCTGCCGGCCGAAACCCGAACGGTTACGGCCTACGCGGCGCAGGAGTTCCCCGATGTGATTTCCGAGGTGGACGTCATGGTCAATACCTTGAGCATCGAGCGAACCTTCTGGGAAAAAGCGACCGTTCTTCACATGCTGCACCATATGCCAGACGAAAAAGATCTCGGGAAGAACATGTCCCGACATTATTACGACATGAGCCAGCTTGCATCACTTGATGTGCGTGACACAGCGCTCGGGAATCTGGAACTTTTGGCAAAAGTCGCGGACCACAAAACACGTTTTTTGCAGCCGCATGGGCTAAATACGGCGAAGCTAGGCCACCAACGCTGAAACTGTCGCCTGGCCCGGCGCTCGAGAAAAACTACGCGCAGACTATTCCGCGATGGCTGAAATGATCTTCGGAGATGCGCCGGCATTCGATGATGTTCTTGCCACGCTCGCTGAGCTAGAGGTTAGCATCAACGCGTTGGCATGAGGCGCTACAGGACTGACTAAATCTGCGTGCAATTCTCAAACTTTTGCGTTCAGTTCTGAAGCCGTCTTTGCGGATCGAGCACAGCCGGCCCCAAGTCAGTGTTTGGCGCGCGGCCAGAACTTTTCACCAGATGGACTGTCCAAAAATGCGCGTTCTTGTTTCGACATTGCGCCAGAATCCACTAGTTGATCCAGCGCTTCATTTCGAGGTGTTGGGTCCTCGGCAAGAAGGTGCAAATAGCCAGTATTTGTGAACCGATGTGCGCGCTTGAGATGCTCTTCCACGATCCATGACGGATCCACCGCACCGGTATCTCCCCAGATACCCGCAACGATCTCAGCGTCGGAGCGTGTCTGATGTCAGATGGCGATGTTTTTACTTTAGGCGTATGCTGAGACATGCAGTCTCTTAAACGTGCATCCATGAAAATCTGGCAAGGAACACATATCAAATTTCACGCTTATTTGCCGTCAATTGGTTTGCGGACAGCCCGCTTATGCGCGCTGTCTTTATTGAAACGTTCCCCAGCAGCCGGTCTGGGGCGGACGGCGTGTCTACCCGCGCCGGGTCCGCCCGCAAGGCGGCGGTGGTTGAATCCGTTTGAATCTGCAAAAGTCCTCCTACCTTGTCCGCCTTGCAGCCGGCCCTTATGCGCCCGGGCTGCCACTTGTCTCACCGCCCCATCCCGTCTGCCGGGAAATGAATGCGAAGGGGTGAACCAAGGAGGTGAGCACCATGGGCCAATCGCAAAGACCAGGACCTCTTGTCGCGAACACCGAAATCAGACCTCGTATCTACTTGGCATGCCTAGTGGCCTATAATTCAGGGCGACTCCACGGGGTGTGGACGCTGTGAACGCTATGCCGCGCGCGATTTCCAATACCGCACAATTGCTCGGGCCACGGCCACGCTTGCGGCTCGTTGTCGAAGATCAGTTCGTCCGAGAAATCTGGGTCGAGGGCCGCGCGCCGATCATCACTGTTCATGATTATGATTGGGGCGAAACTGACACGGATCCCGCCTTCGACGAAGAAGGTTTCGCCTTCTCGACGATCAACTGGAGAAGGCCCGCTTGGATGCTCGGGCTCTCTTTTCACCCGCCATTCCATGCCGATCAATGGAGTCGCGTTCGAACCTTGTTTGAAACCAAGAAAGCGCAAGACGGGATCGTGGTTGACCAGTAGGTTCAGAATCGCCAAGCAGCTTTGCGCTTTCATACTCTCGTCGAAACCTTGCACTGTTTTTGCGTAGGATGAGACGCTGAACCACTGATGCTTCAAGAATCATCTCATTCTCGATGCCAGTATCAGTCTCCTCGCTTCACGCCTTTACGCGCGCCAAAACCAGCTTGTTCCCGTCTGATGCCTTAGACCTGGGCGCTGCCTGTCCGGCTCGAAACTGCGCGGGAGCCGAATTTTCCTCTGCGTCTTCGACGCATTCATCGCGAGACAAAATTCGGCTCCCGCGCAGTGCTCCGCTGGCGCTGCGCCCTGACGGTTCAACCCGGCCCGCCATCGCCCAAACGGTCCGGCGTCGACAGGGACAATCAGGTTTCTGAAGACAACATGGAAACGAAAGGAACGACACCATGGCTAATGCACTCGGATATGTCTCAGAAACCAAATCAGGGTTCGAAGGCACACTCGCAATGATCAATCTCACCACCGCAATCCGGCTCGAAAAGAACACTCAAAAAGACATGGATGCACAGCCCGATTATCGCATCCTCGCTGGAGAAACTGCTTCGGAAATCGGAGGCGCCTGGATCCGAAAGGCCAAAGCATCAGGCCGGGATTATATCTCGATGACGCTCGCCGACCCTCAAATTGGACCTCGCCGGATTTACGCAAACCTTGCACCCGTTAAGGGTAAGAAAGGCCGCCATGTGATCCTCTGGAACCCCAATTAAAACAACGATTTCAAGTGTACGTGATTGGCCGCGCCGGATGATGAATCCGGCGTGGTTAATGTGTGAACTATTTCTCTAATGATCAGATTTGTCCTTCAATTAACCATCGCCGTTTGTCTTGATCCTTCTCGAAGGGGCTATTTCTCAGCGCCCTTCGCAATCAAATGAAGGAGAAAACCATGTCATCTGAAGACAATAAAAAGGGCTCGAAGAAAAACAAAATGCCGCGCTATCTTTTGCCGAACGAGGCGGCTGAATACTTGCGCGTAAAAGCCTCGACTATGGCTAATTGGCGTTGGAAGGGTGTTGGTCCTAAATACCGCAAACATGGCGGGACCGTTGTCTACCCATTCGATGAAATCGAGCGGTACTCTGGCGATGATGGCAAATCTCATGTCGGATAAACTCACGCTCGTGATGCAAGCTTGGAGAAAGAGGCGGAGGAATTACCGCCTCTTATTCGGGACACCCCACCGCGAGGTCAGGTTGAACTGGCAGCGCAAAATTGCAGCCTTCCAACCGGGCAGTATCTTCGCGTATGAGCGCTGGGAAGCCGACAAATATGGAACCCAGCATTGGTCGATTCAGATACTGCAAGCAGCTCTACCGGGAGATGCTATCACTCGCGTCCACGGCATAAATCCCGGCGCAAAAATTCTCGCAACACAAAGCGGACGAACCAACTGCAAATCACTTCTCAGTCTATTTGATGAGTTCGGTATGCGAGGATTGATTGGGCAAGTTCAGCCGTGTGACTGGCCGCGTCTCAGCCATCAATTGCAGTCTGGTCAATGCCCCGAACAGATCGTTGACGATTGGCTTGGCAAGCGATGAAGATGCGCGCTTCCATACTGGCAATTGGAGCAATAGGCCTGGCTTTACTGGGCTTTTCTCTACACGAACGACCGCCAAGAATGCTCTACAATCCAAGCCCAAGCGCGCCGATTGGTTGGTACAAAATTGTCGCGAAGGGCAGCTATGATAGAGGTGATCTGGTTGCTGCTTGGCTCCCAAAACATGCTGAAGAGTTAGCATCGAAACGCGGATATCTGCCGAAGAACATACCGGTTATAAAACGGATAGGGGCTGTCCCGGGCGACACATATTGCATCGAAGCTGACGTTATAAGACTTTCTGATGGAACGTCATACCAGATCCTTTCCACTGACAGCCAGGGGCGGGAATTGCCGGGATTACTTGATGGCTGTCGTAGCATCTCGGCGGGCAAATTTCTTATTCTGTCGGATCGGGTCAGCAATTCGTTCGACAGCCGATATTTCGGAGAAGTCGATGTTCAGGCCGTTCTGGGAATGGCAGAATATGTCGGTGATTTCGGAAGCTTGATAGCACCGGTAAGTCGGGAACAGGGCGGGGCGCGGGGCCAGGGCGCGCAGGGCAAGATAAAAGAGGTTGGTGCCAACCCTCCGCTAAAGCCTTGTCTGCACATCGATTTTTATGGTGTTAAAGTAGATATTTTGGAACTATCGCTCACCCAGATTGCCCGTGACTGCTGGGATTCGGGAAGTGTCACTTCACGATCATTCTCCCAAGATCACCCGGATTAAAGGTGGTGAAAAAGCGAAGCGAAAATCCTTTTGAACCACGGATTGGACGGATGCGATCCGGGGGGAATGCAAGGCGCGGAAAAACGTTCATGTCGAAGGTCGCGCGATCGGTCAGCAGAGCCGGACCGGCCAATCGAAATGCGCGGCGACAATCTCGCGCGCAAATGAAGTCCCAATATGCACGGAGAGTCATTGTCAAAGCCCGCTTCGTTCGCACAGCCATGTCATCGCCAAAAGCGCTCGCCGAACATTTGCGATATATCAGCCGCGACAGCGCCACGCGCGAAGAAGATCAAGGCCGCGTCTTTGATGGTGAAACTGACAATGTGGTGCGTGACGAGTTTGCTGAGGCTGCAAAAAATGATCGTCACCATTTTAGATTCATCGTCTCGCCCGAAGACGGGACCGAGATGGCCGACCTAAAACCGTTCGTGCGCGACCTGGTTTCGACCATGGAAAAAGATCTTGGGACTCGTCTGGAATGGGTGGGCGCTGTGCATGACAATACCGATTACCCTCACGCACACATAGTGGTTCGCGGCAAACGAGATGATGGAAGAGACTTGGTCATTCCAAGGGCTTACATGTCGCATGGAATTCGAGGGCGAGCCGAAGAGCTCGTCACCTTTGAACTCGGACCGCAAAGTCAGCTTGAAAAAGATATCAAACTCGCTCGTCAATCCGGCGTTGAACGATTGACCAAAAATGATCGGTCGCTTGCACGGCTGAGGTCGCCGAACGGCGTTATCAATCTAAGAAATACGCCGCCCCGATATCGTGCGGTGAATGCTTCGAGATTGCGTAAACTGCAATCACTTGGCCTCGCACACCATATCGCACATCAAAGTTGGAAACTCGCCGATGGGTTTGAAATAACTTTGAAAGAGCTTGGCGAGCGCAGTGACATCATCAAGCAAATGAACAAAGCGCTGCGCGGTAAATCCGATCGCGCGCTTGATCCTATGCGTTCGTTTGCAACCCCGGGTCCTCACACCGTGAAGACCGGTATGGTTCTGCAGACCGGATTGCGCGGTGAAGGTCACGATCAGCCTTATATCATTCTGGATGGATTAAACGGCAGAGTCGTCTCTTTTGATATCGACCCAATGAACCGACCAGAAGACCTACACCGCGGAATGATTATCGCGGCGCGCTCTGCGGATGTGGCTCCTCGACCCGCCGACGAAACAATCGCAGCAATTGCCCGAGACCATGGCGGTACATATTCTGCTTCGCTTCACCAGTCTGCAAACCCACGTTCATCTCCAACATTCATCGCAGCCCATGTTCGCAGGTTAGAGGCAATGCGACGAGCAGAAATAGTGACGCGCCAAGTAGATGCGACCTGGCAAATTCCACCTGACTATCTCAACCGTGTTCAAATACTTCAGGAGCGCAGAGCTTTGAGGGCAGGCGCTAACGTCGAAGTCCTCGCTTGGGGAGATCTTGAGAGTCAGATCAGCGCCGCAGGTTTGACATGGTTGGACGAAACACCCATGAGCGCCAATCCCGCTTATGGCTTCGGCAAGGATGTTCAGAACGCGCGATCGGCTCGAAGACATGTGCTTGTTGAACGAGGGATCATTTCTCACGCCGAGAAGGAGCTTGATCCGCAGACACGCGCAGCCTTGCGCCAACGCGGGCTCGACGCAGCTGGAAACGAACTCGCTCAGCGTTTGGCTAAGCCATACCATCCACTCACAGATCGCGGCGCCGTGGCAGGTGTCTACCGCGAAATGATTGTCCGTCCTGAAGGTAAGTTCGCGGTGATTGAACGCCAAAGGTCATTTACAATCGTACCATGGCGCAAAGCCATGGACCGCTCACTCGGACGCCAGGTATCAGGTGTGGTTCGCGGCCAATCGATTTCCTGGAACCTTGGGAAATCAAAGTCCATCGGAATTTAGCCCGTCGTTTCTTGATAGAGCATTCTATATGTGTCGCCTGAGGTGAAGAAACTGAACAGAGCCCTCAGTTCCTCAACTAATTTTGCGCCTTTAATTCTCGATTCTTCACGCGCTTTCTCACCGCATAATCTGGCGTAATTTCAGCTCATTATTCTCACTGATAATGCGCGATTTTCTGCCTAGCGCAAGCACGGTCATGTGTTCCAGCCTAAGAGCATGAAACTGACGACCACCATATTCTGGCAAGTGCTCCTGGTTCTATGCATCGCGGTTTGCGGTGTTTGGATTGCGGCTCAATGGACAGCAAGCCAGCTGGCATATTCGCCGCGCCTTGGCGAGCCGTGGTTTGTTCTGTCGGATACGCCCATCTATGAACCATGGCGCTTCTTCGGATGGTGGTACTCATTCGAAGCTTACGCTCCGAACGTGTTCAATAAAGCTGGATTGATCGCGGGTGGCGGCGGAGTGGCGGGGTTGTTTGCCGCTATTGTTGGAGCGGTCTTGCGATCACGCGAATCCAAAACCGTTACCACTTATGGATCTTCGCGCTGGGCCAAACGTGGCGACATAAAACGCGCAGGATTGTTGACCACAGATGGTCTGTTCTTAGGCCAAATTTCGGGCGCCTATCTTCGTCACAATGGACCTGAACATGTCATGGCATTTGCGCCAACCCGTTCGGGCAAAGGGGTCGGTCTCGTGATCCCGACGCTCCTGTCCTGGCAACACTCTGCTGTTATTCACGATATCAAAGGCGAGAATTGGGAACTCACTTCAGGGTGGCGCTCCAGTTTTTCTCGGACCGTCCGCTTTGATCCAACTCACCCAAATACGCTGCGATACAATCCTCTACTCGAAGTGCGCAAAGGCGAACACGAAGTCGCAGATGTTCAGAACATTGCGGACATTCTGGTCGATCCTGAAGGTGGGTTAGAACGCAAAAGCCATTGGGACAAAACAGCAAACGCCTTGCTTGTCGGGGCTATCTTGCATGTCCTATACGCTGAGGAAAACAAGTCGCTTGCCGGCGTTGCGCGCTTCCTCTCTCACCCGTCGCGGAGTTTTTACGCAACGCTGGAGCGCATGCTCTGTACGAACCATCTTGGCACGGGACTCACGCCCAAGACGCATAAAATTGTCGCAGAATCTGCGCGTGAGCTTCTCAACAAATCTGAAAATGAGCGCTCGGGCGTACTATCGACTGCGCTAAGTTTCCTTTCTCTCTACCGCGATCCGATTGTTGCGCGGGCAACCTCGGTATCGGACTTTTGCATCCAAGACCTCATCAGCGGCGACGCCGCGCTTTCGCTCTACCTGGTGGTGCCACCATCCGACATTTCACGAACACGCCCCCTTGTGCGCTTAATGCTCAACCAAATCAGTCGGCGTTTGACCGAGGAGCGCAGTAAGCGCGAGGGCCGGCGTCAGGTTTTGCTAATGTTGGACGAGTTTCCAGCGCTTGGCCGATTCCAATACTTTGAAGACTCGCTCGGATATATGGCTGGTTTCGGAGTACGCGCTTTTCTGATTGCTCAATCTCTCAATCAGATCACCAAAACCTATGGGCCTGACACGTCGATACTAGATCATTGCCACGTGCGAGTCGCGTTTGCCACAAATGATGAGCGGACCGCAAAACGTATCTCTGACGCGCTCGGAACCACCACAGAACTGCGTGCCATGAAAAACTATGCAGGCCACCGCCTCGCCCCTTGGCTCAGTCATGTCATGGTGTCGCGCCAAGAAACAGCTCGTCAGCTCATGACGCCCGGCGAAGTCATGCAACTGCCGGCAGACGAAGAGATCGTGATGGTCGCGGGCACGCCTCCAATTCGCGGAAAAAAACTGAAATACTACGAGGATCGCAACTTCACTCCACGCGTGGTGCCACAAGTCCGTCCGGCACAGTCAAATGATGGAGCCGATTTTTCAGGGGCCGGAACGGCTTGGGCTGGATTGCGTGCAGGCATTCATGAACAACTTATAGCTGAGGCGAAATCCTCCGACGATGAGGGCGGACATCAACAAACGCCCCGAATTGAACAAGACCCAAACCTCGCGCCCGAACCGAAGACAGAGCCCGACCCAAGCGCTGAGCTGGATAGTGCACCAGATCAATCTGATGCGCGCCAGAAGGACTTGTTCAACGAGCCTGTCACTGAGGCCGATGCCTTTGACGAGTTAACGACAGCAAGGCTCCTGAAAGGGAGAGAAAGATGAAACCGCGTATCAATATTTATCTTTCCGAACAAAATTTTGCGCGCCTTCATGCCGCCGCTGGACGGCCAGGAAAAACGCTAAGCGGCATCATTGATGAGGCGTTAGACGATTATTTCAACGGCGCCCGGCAAGATGAGCGCGAATCGGCCATGCTTCGGCGCCTGGACCGGATGACACGCCAGTTTAACCGGATTGAGCAAAAGAACGTCGTAAATGGTGAGGCGCTAGCGTTATACATACGCTACTTCCTAATGGTCACACCGCATTTGCCGAGCGACCAAATCGATGCAGCGCGCGCTAAAGGCGATCAGCATTTCGATCAGTTCCTAGAACAATTAGGCCGTGACCTACAAAGCGGCAAAAGGCTGCTTCAGCGCGCGGTCGATGATGTGATTGCTGAACAGGCTGAGTTTTTCACTGAGGAAGATTTGGAGCGGCTGCATCAGCCGCTGCCAGAAACATCGAAGCGCGAGGCAGGCCATGCGTGAGAGTGGTAGCATTAAACGAACGTCTGAAATGTTGGCGACGGCGCTTGGTGAACAAATAATCGCAGCGCTGCGCGATCCCGCCGTCATTGAAATTATGATGAATCCCGATGGGCGACTTTGGATTGAGCGCCACGGTGATGGCCGAATTGATACCGGGTCAGAGCTTTCACCACATGAAGTTGAACGGGTCATCCGCCTCGTGGCCAGCCATGTCGGTCGGAGCGCCACCCAGGATGCCCCCATTGTCTCCGCCGAATTGCCATTGAGCGGCGAGCGTTTTGAAGGGGTTTTGCCGCCGGTCACCCGCGCGCCATGTTTTTCTATTCGTAAACCAGCTGCGCGGATCATTACCCTCGATGAGTATGTGCGACATGGAACAATGAGTGCGCAAACTTCGATCGCCCTCAAAGACGCTGTCCAATCTCGCGCCAATATTCTGATCGTAGGTGGCACCGGATCAGGAAAGACAACGCTGGCGAATGCCTTGCTTGCAGAAGTCGCCGCAACTGGCGATCGCATTGTTCTGCTTGAAGATACCCGAGAACTGCAATGCGCTGCGGACGACACGGTTGCCCTTCGCACGCAGCCGGGGACGGTTGAACTCGCTGACTTGGTGCGCTCAACCCTGAGATTGCGCCCGGACCGTATTATTGTCGGTGAAGTGAGAGGGCCTGAAGCGCTTGATATGCTCAAAGCCTGGAATACCGGGCACCCGGGTGGCATCGCGACGCTGCACGCCAACTCCGCCGAGGCGGGGCTCCATCGATTAGAACAATTGATCGGAGAAGCTGCCCACAACGTGCCCCATGATCTGATCGCTGAAACCATTGACAGGGTAGTGTTCATTCGGCGCGTGTCAGGTGGCCGACAAGTAGAAACGCTACTCCAGGTCGGCGGGCTTACACGGCACGGCTATGAGCTCACGCCGATAACGACCAGCCCAAAACCCATCTCATCCATACCCATGACGTCAAAAGAGAAAGGACGCCCTCATGAATAAGTCTATCGTAAAAGGTGTTGCCTTGACGGCATTCGTCGCGATCCTCGCGCTGCCCGCCCATGCTGCCGGATCAGGTATGCCATGGGAGGGACCGCTGCAATCAGTATTGGAGTCGATCGAAGGCCCAGTCGCTAGAATACTCGCAACGATCGTCATCATACTGACTGGGCTGGCGCTGGCCTTTGGAGAAAGCGGCGGCGGCATGCGTAAACTGCTGCAAATCGTATTCGGCCTTTCGATCGCGTTCGCAGCGACGAGTTTCTTTCTCTCCTTCTTCTCATTTGGCGGCGGAGCGGCGTTCTAATGCAATCCGTTCGAGAGCTTCCACCTGGATATAGCGTGCCTCTGCACCGATCACTGACTGAGCCAATTTTGCTCGGCGGTGCGCCGCGCATGGCTGCAATCATAAATGGAACGCTCGCCGCAGCACTCGGGCTGGGCATGCAACAATGGGGCATCGGTATCGTCTATTGGATCTTGTCTCACGGCCTCTGTGTCTGGGCCGCAAAACGCGACCCTAAATTCACCGAAGTGCTCACCCGTCACATTCGCCACAAGGGGCTTCTGTCATGCTAAACCTGTCAGAATATCGAAAACGGCCTCGCGGCATGGTCGACTATTTGCCATGGGCCGCGATTGTCGCTCCGGGCATTGTGCTCAATAAGGATGGCGCGCTGCAACGCACCTGCCGATATCGCGGGCCCGATCTGGAGAGTGCCACGCCAGAGCAATTGGTGGCCTATACCGCGCGGGTCAATAACGCACTACGACGGTTTGGATCAGGCTGGTCACTGTTCTTTGAAGCTGTGCGCAGACCTGCTCTTATCTATCCTTATTCGCAGTTTCCCGATCCGGTCACCTGGCTGATTGATGAGGAACGTCGAAATACCTTCCTCCAAGCTGGCAGTCATTTCGAGACGGACTTTTACCTAACTTTTTGCTGGCTGCCGCCCGCTGATAGAGCGAGCCGGGTAGAGCGAGTATTGATCGATGACCCAAATGATGCACCGCGCGCTTTTTGGGACAATGCCAAGGATGTTTTCATCAATCAGACAGATCGAAGTCTCGATCTCATCCAAACGCTGATGCCAGAAGCCGAATGGCTGAATGACGATGAGACGCTGACCTATTTGCATGCCTGTGTCTCAACCAAGCGCCACCCCGTCCGGCTGCCAGATACGCCCATGCACTTGGATGGGGTGTTGACCGATTGCGCCCTCAAGGGAGGCTTATCACTGCAGCTTGGGGAGAGTGCGCTCCGCGTCATCTCACTTCAAGGGTTTCCAGGTGCAACAGAACCGGGACTTCTGGCGGAACTTGATCAACTTGGGTTTTCCTATCGCTGGGTCACGCGCTTTTTACCGCTTGATAAAACAGATGCGGAAAAGACGCTGAGCCGATACCGGCGTCAATGGTTTGCAAAACGCAAATCAATCATGACCATCCTAAAAGAGACGTTGGAAAATGAGCCATCACCGCTTGTGAATAGCGACGCGGATAATAAAGCCGCGGACGCTGATGAAGCGTTGCAAGCGCTCGGCGCTGATCATGTTGGGTTCGGATATCTAACCACCGCAATTGTGGTTTCGGACGCAATTCCCAACATTGCTGATGAACAAGCACGCGCGGTCGAACGCGTTCTAAACGCACGCGGGTTCACCACCATCAATGAAACACTGAACGCGGTTGATGCCTGGCTGGGAACCCATCCCGGAAACGCTTATGCAAATGTTCGCCAACCACTGATCCACACCCTAAACCTTGCGCATATGGCGCCGCTATCGGCCGTTTGGGCAGGCCCAGAGCGCAATTCGCATCTGGACGGGCCGCCTTTGATCATGGCGCGTTCAAACTCCAACACGCCATTCCGCCTTGTCACCCATCAAGGCGATGTTGGTCATACGATGATTGTGGGGCCGACCGGCGCAGGCAAATCAGTCCTGCTTTCGCTAATGGCAACGCAATTTCTGCGCTACGACAAATCTCAAGTGTTCGTTTTCGACAAAGGGCGTTCCGCCCGCGCGGCCATGCTTGCAATGGGCGGCGCAGATTATGATCTCGACCCGGAAGGCGCGCTTGCCTTTCAGCCGCTCTCAAAAATCTCAGACGATGGCGAGAAGACATTCGCCCAGAACTGGATACTCGGTCTTCTGGAACAAGAAGGGGTAAGTTTGACGCCGGCGGTCCGAGACGCGGTCTGGAGAACATTGGTAAATCTCTCGGACGCACCGGAACGTCAAAGAACGATTACAGGCTTCTGCGCCTTGTTACAATCATCAGATTTGAGGCAAGCGCTGCAGCCATATACGCTGGATGGTGCTTTCGGATCATTGCTCGATGCAGATGAGGATGGTCTGGAAACAAGCAATATCGCCGTCTTCGAGATGGAAGCCTTGATGCACCTGCCGCGACTAGTTGCGCCCGTGCTTTCCTACTTGTTCCATCGCCTTGAAAATCGGTTTGACGGATCTCCGACGCTTTTGATCCTCGATGAAGCCTGGCTATTCCTCGACCACCCAATGTTTGCCTCGCGCTTGCGCGAATGGCTGAAAACACTGCGGAAGAAAAATGTCTCGGTAGTGTTTGCCACCCAGTCCTTGTCCGATGTTGCAAATAGCGCCATCGCTCCGGCGCTTATCGAGAATTGCCCAACGCGGATTTTCCTGCCCAATGCGCGTGCAACCGAGCCTGGTCAAAGCGAGACTTATGATGCCTTCGGCTTAAGTCACCGCCAGACTGAGCTCATCGCGCGAGCAACGCCAAAGCAAGACTATTATCTGCAATGTCCGGCGGGGAACCGCCTGTTTGACTTAGAGCTTGGCGAGATTGGCCTCGCCTTTTGCGCCGCGGGCTCCAAGCAGGATCAAAAGCAAATCGACCAAATCCTGCAATCGCAAGCCCCGGGCGAAGCATTTGCTGCCGGCTGGTTGCAGCAAAAAGGGCTCACATGGGCGGCGGATCTAATCCTCGAAAATAGCCTGGGAGGTGTGCCATGCGCAGCCGAGTAATATCTGTCCTTCTTGGTGCAACTGCACTGTCGCTGATATCGCCCCAACCCGCAGATGCATTGTTCGGGGTCGGAGATGTCGTGATTGACCCAACCAATCTCGTTCAAAACGTCAACACCGCCGTCAACACGCTAGAGCAAATCAACAATCAGATCCGCCAATTACAAAACGAAGCGCAAATGCTGATCGATTCTGCGGAGAACCTCAAACGGCTTGACCAAAACTCGATCAACGAGCTTCGCCGGATATTGGAGCGCATCGATGTGCTGATGCGCGAAGGCGATGAAATCACGTATGAGGTGGAAGAATCCGAGCGTCGGTATGAAGAGAATTTCCCGGAAAGCTACGAAGACCTTACTAATCAGGAAATCGTTGTTCGCGCGACTGATCAATGGAAACTCTCGCGCGGCAATTTTGGTAACGCAATCCGTGTTCAATCGGCAATCGTGACATCAATATCTGAGTCCAAAGAGACACTGACCACATTGGTCAACCAGAGCCAAAGCGCAGCGGGAAACCTGGAAGTCAACCAAGCCGGTAATCAGCTGCTCGCGCTCGGTGTTGAGCAACAAATGCATATGCAGCAGCTCATGGCTTCGCACTATCGGATGCTGGCGGTGGAACAGGCGCGGCGCGCCGCGATCGAAGAACAAGCGCGCGTGCGCCACGTACGCTTCAAGGGCGACGGATCCGCCTATACGCGGAACTAAGGGGACGGCGAGATGGACGACCTAAATGTCATCGATCAGTTCGTTGCAACCTTCTCGACTTATGTTGATAGCGGGTTTGGCCTTCTACAAGCCGATGTCGCCTTTCTAACAACGGCACTGATCACAATCGACATAACTCTGGCAGGCCTCTTCTGGGCTATGGGACCAGACACGGATGTGGTCGCGAAATTTCTTAAGAAGGTCCTCTATGTCGGCTTCTTTGCGCTCATCATCGGCAATTTTGGATTTTTGGCTGACGTTATATTTACAAGTTTTGCCCAGCTTGGTCTCACCGCCACGGGCGGTACCATCACAGCAGGCGATATCATGCGGCCCGGATTTGTCGCCGCAACCGGATATGATGCAGCGTTTCCGCTCTTAGATGAAATATCCAAGCTGACCGGCCCGATCGCGTTCTTTCGCAACATTGTCATCATCACGGTTCTGTTTCTGGCCTGGCTGATCACGCTTCTGGCATTCTTCTTTTTGTCCATTCAGCTCTTCATCACCATCCTCGAATTTAAGCTGACCACTCTAGCTGGCTTTGTTCTGATACCATTCGCGCTTTGGAATAAAACCTCATTCCTTGCTGAACGTGTGCTCGGTAACGTGATTTCAGCAGGCATTAAACTGATGGTGCTCGCTATTATTGTCGGCATTGGCTCGACCATATTCGGGTCTATCACGTCTACTTTTACACCCGACGCCGTGACGCTCGAGCAGGCTGCATCCGTCATCCTTGGATCGCTTGCAATGTTGGCGCTCGGCATTTTTGGACCTGCCATTGCGACCGGGATAGTCTCGGGTGCGCCGCAGCTTGGGGCAGGGGCGGCCATAGGAACAGCAGCAGGCGTTGCTGCTGGGACTGTCGCCAGCACATCGGTTGCACGCGGGGCAGTGAGTGCGGGCGCAAGAGCTGCCACTAGTTCTGTCGGTGCAGCCGCCTCCATGGCGGGCGGTGCGCGCACATCATATGCCCTGGCAAGCACCGCATCGGGTAAATCAGGAATGGGCGCGATGGCCGCAGGAATGGGCGGCGTTGCAGCCGCAGGGATTTCTGGCGCGCGCCGATCTGGCAGCCGGTTTTTCTCACGCATGACGGGACGCCCAGACGAACGGTATCGCGCGGGCGGTCAAGCCGCGTTCGCCGCGACAGGCGGAACTGGTGGACCGATGCCGTCTCCGAACGCTGCCAATGACGCGTCCGGGCCTGATTGGGCGAAACGTATCCGGCGTAGCCAGTCAACCAGAGACGCTGGAATGACCGCGGCTGCAGCCGTGCGTGACGGTGACCGACCCGGCGCAGGCGAAGTGCCGCGCCTGAAAGATGAGGAGTAGAGGAATATGATTTGGAAACGCCAAACTAATGCTTACGGGGAGACACCTGAGCCGGTCACGCCTTATCAGCGCGCGCAACAAGCTTGGGATGACCGAATAGGGTCGGCTCGTGTACAAGCCAAAAATTGGCGTCTCGCCGCGCTGATCGCACTTGGTATGTGTTTTGTGCTGACATGCGGCTTACTGTGGCGATCCACTCAGTCATACGTCACACCTTATGTCATTGAATTGACGACCGACGGTGCGGTGCGCGCTGTCGGGCCTGCGGACGCACAATATGAACCAACCGATGCGCAGATCGCGTATCACTTGGCGGGTTTTATTCAAAATACGCGATCAATCTCAATTGATCCCATCATTGTGCGCCAAAACTGGCTCCAGGCTTATGCCTATGCCACCGACCGGGCAGCCGCGACGCTCAATACATATGCCCAAGAAAACGATCCGTTCGCAGAGATTGGCAAACGGTCGATCTCTGTTGATGTGACCAGCGTTGTTCGAGCCAGCGATGACAGTTTCACTCTGCGCTGGCGCGAGACTGCATATCGCAACGGCGCCGAGATAGGCCGCGAGAATTGGACTGCGACCCTGTCCGTTGTTCGCGATGCCCCGCGCGACGCTGAAACACTCCACCGCAATCCGCTGGGCCTCTACGTGCACGGCATCAATTGGTCGAAAGACCTCAACTAGAGGAGGCTTCCATGACGAAGACACATCTCATCACTATCTTGCTCGGAGCGGTCTCACTGACGGCCTGCGAAAGCCTGGATCTCGGTACAAAAGCCCCCGACATCGTACTTGACGATGAACCATTCATCGAAGCGGTGTATTTGTCCGAACCGGATGGTTTGGAGGTCGCTCCTGGAAGTGAGGTACCTGCTGCGCCAATCGTTGCGCGGACGTTTGGGCCGAGCGTAAGCCCTGCTGAGCTCGCGGGCGCCTGGGAAGATGAACCGCTTGCGCCGCATAAAGCGATAGATCGCGCCAATGCGTCAGCCGCAATCGAGCCATCATCAGCGAACTATATGAACGCGATCCAGATTTACCCCTATACGCGTGGGGCGCTTTATCAGGTCTATGCGGCCCCGGAGCAGGTCACTGACATCGCACTTCAGCCTGGCGAAGAATTGATGTCGGTCTCAGCCGGCGACACCGTGCGTTGGGTCCTTGGCGATACGGTTTCTGGGACGGGTGATCAGGCTCAGGTCCATATCCTGGTCAAACCTATACAGCCAGGGCTTAAAACCAATCTAATCATCACAACGTCACGGCGTGCCTATCATTTAGAGCTGCATGCGTTTCGCGAAACCTACATGGCTGCAGTCTCTTGGCGATATTCCGATCAACCACTGGTGCGCCGGACGTCTCAAACCAGCGGGCAAGCCGAACGCGCGCCGCAAGGCTTGCAGCTCGACCGTTTGCGCTTTCGCTATGAGATAAGCGGAGACGAACCGCATTGGCGTCCAAGCCGCGTCTTTGATGATGGCCGCAAAGTCTATATTCAATTTCCTGCGCGGCTTGATCAGGGCGAGGCTCCGCCGCTCTTTGTTGTCGGACGAGACGGCAAGTCGCAGCTCGTAAATTATCGCATGCGCGATAATTATTATGTGGTCGACCGCCTGTTTGCATTGGCCGAGCTTCGCCTTGGTGAGAAAAACCAGGATGTGGTGCGGATTGAACGCAATGATCTGCAAATGGCATCGCGATGACAGAGGTAAACCCCAATACCGCGCATAAAGACCTTGAGATCCGGGCAGCGCCCGCTCCGGTCAGGCGGTTCTCCAAGAAAGCTCTGGCGATCGTTTTAGGGTTAGCCGCCTTGATTATTCTCGGGAGTTTCTCACTTGCCTTATCACCCGCCAGTGGCGACGCCTCAGCTTCGAGCAAGGAACTTTACTCAACGCAGAACAAACCGAAAGCTGATGGATTGGCATCGCTGCCCGTATCTTATGCAGATATTGAGCAAAACACGCCCGCCCCAGAACTTGGTCCGCCCTTGCCCGGTGATCTCGGCGCGCCCATTCTAAAAGCAAAGCGCGAAGGCCGGTATGGTTTCGAGGAGCGCTTGGAATCCGCGCCAACCATCGATGAACAGGCTGAGCAAATTGCGCAATTGAAAGCTGATCGCGCCGCAGCCGCGCGCGAAAGTGGCCTATTCTTTTCTAATACCGGCAAGCAGGCGGCACCTGTTGATCAGGTCGCAGCCCATAAACCTACCCAGCTCGGCGATCCGTTTGAAGTTTTGAATGCCTTGGGTCCGCTGTCTGCGAGTTCTAAACTGGCTCAAGATGCGAATTATCAGCAGCGCAAAGAAGAGTTCATTGCCGGTTCGCCTGATAGCTCGATCTACAATCCCTACCAAATCGAAACGCCGGTTTCGCCATGGCAAGTCATGGCAGGAACTGTTATCCCGGCGACGTTGCTGACCGGGATAAATTCTGACCTGCCTGGGCAGATAATCGGGCAAGTGACCGAACCTGTCTATGATACGGTGACTGGTCAAACTGTGCTCATCCCGCAAGGGAGCCGCATTGTTGGTCGCTATGACAGCGTGGTTGCCTATGGACAGAACCGGGCGCTCATCGTCTGGAAGCGCATCATAATGCCAGACGGAACCTCTATCCGGATCGAGAACCTTCCGGGTGTTGATGGTCGCGGCAATGCAGGTCTTAAAGACCGAACCAACAATCACACGCTTCGGATTTTCTCTGCCGCTGCGCTTTCAAGCTTGATCAGCGTCGGCGCTGAGCTGTCTGATGATGATGACGACCGAATTGCGCGGGCTTTGCGAGATGCCACCCATGATGGCGCGTCTCGTGCCAGCGATGAGATTATTCGTCGGCAACTGGCCGTGCAACCCACAATCACCGTGCGGCCTGGTTGGCGTCTGCGCATCCTCGTTCACCAAGATATTATCCTACAACCATATGGAGGCCGCTGACATGCCGAACCCAAAACTCAAAGTCGGTCCACTTATCGATCGCACGCCTGTCAAACTGTCCATCTCGTGCGATCCGCAGCTTCACGCTGATCTCAACGATTATGCGAAGGTCCATGCTCAGACATTCGGCAAAGATGTGTCTGTGGTTGAACTCGCTCCGCATATGTTGCGCGCCCTGATAGACAGCGACGCCGCGTTCAAACGCTCGCGGCGAGTATTGGATCAGTTGTGAAGGAAAACTCCCATGGCAAATATTGGATTTTTCACGCGAACCCGGCACGGGTTCGAAGGTAGCATCTCGACGCTGTCACTTTGTTTATCGGCTCGGTTTGTTCCCAATCGCAACAAACGTGGCGAGAACTCACCGGACTATTTTATAAAAGCCGGCGACAGCGATTTGGGCGTAGGTTGGAGCGCTCGATCGAAAGGCGACGATCCCAAAGACTATATAAATTGCTTGCTTGATGATCCGAGCTTTGCCGCGCCTGTTCAGGCGGCGCTCTTCATCAGGCCTGATGGAGCAGACCTAGTCTGGAAACGTCAAACCTCAGCTGATTGATGCGGCTTCATCCATGAGCGTACACTCAATGGATAATACAATTTGCCTGGCAGTAACGGCAGAGAACCGCACAAAAGATTGATCGCTTCACTCGTGCTGTGCTGTCTCAATATTTCTGCAGGGCATAGGTGCCATAATCAAACCAAAACCGAACGTGATATCATGTCCTGCCTCGCCCAAGTCCTGTACGTCTTTCGACAACGCCCCTCGAACGCTTGCGACACTCCTCGCCTGTGCCATGCTCGGATCTCCTGCAATACGCAGTGTCACGAAAGGGGCAGCGACTGAGGTTCCGGACAAGTACTGACCGCTCTTGCCGTCGCCGATAAATACGTCGACGCCAGGTGCGCTGAAGTCGATAGACTTTCCCTGAACAGCCTCGGTGTAAACTTTTGCGTCTGCATCCACGGCCGTTACCGCGAGCGTGCTTTCAAATGCCGCCGGATATTGAACTTTGTTAGCGGGACCCGCATTTCCAGCGGCTGCAACAATGATCGCACCTTCTTGAGCGGCTCTTTGAAATGCGCGGTCTAGTATTTTATTGTACGGTCCCGCCAAGCTAATATTAATGAGCTTCACGTCTTTTTCGATCAGCCAGTTTAGTCCTTTTAGCATTGAGTCAACGCTTGCGACCTCTCCCAACGCGCCGGAAACTGAGACGACGTCGGCGTGATAAACAGTCAACCCATTTAGCATGCCTGATGAAAGAAAGAGTTCGAGAATGGCAGTCCCATGAGCCGTTCCCTCGCTGGCGCCCTGCACTCGAGAAAAGTCAGCGTTCGGAACACGATGTTCAGCCAAAAAAGAAGCGTCCGCTCCTGTATCAAGAACACCAACTTTTGATCGCGCTTCACATCCCAGATTGTTCCAATCCATAAGGGCCGACGCATATCGTGCCCGGCTCGTCTCCATCTCGGATTGCGGTGTATAAGCGTGGTTTACGCCCGCTGTTAGCCCAGCTTCCAATCGCTCTAGCTCTCTAATGGCAGCTCCGCCATTTTGACCTTTCGGGATCAACATGGTGAGCATTACAAGGTTTAAACCATCAAGTTCATCCTCGGATTTAAGCCTGTAACCAAGCGGCATTGATTTTCTCACAAGACTCTTTGCCGCCGCCCAAGATGGACTGATCACAATGATTTCCTGGCGATCCACGACTTGGTCATCCGAAGCGCGGATCTCGCCATCATCGGGCAGCGCAAGTGTTGTCGTCTCGCAGGCTGCGATTAGAAATGCGGCGAACAGTACGGTCCACGAAAATCTCATCATATTGTCCTCGAAGAATGCGATCTTAAACAAGAGACGCACGAGCAATCAAAAAGGTTCAAAAACGTCTGGAAAAAGTCAACCAAGCCTTGGAAGTGTCCGTCCCGAAATTTGATGCGCGATAGGTGGTTGCCGCAATGCCAAGGCGCGTGCCCCCAAGACTTGATCCAAGTGTGAGACCAAATTCTTCCCCAAAATCAGTTTCTTGACGGGTGCTTCTGAACACATTGTAGGTCGCATTTAGACTCGTTGCTCGAAGTTTTCCGAAAGATCCAAGCCTCCATGTCACGCCCAACTGGGTATCTTGAAGTCCATCATCTGGCGTAACCGTGAACACGTCGGCTGCGCCTTGAAACTTATGAAGTGTTCCAAGCGGCGTTTGAAATGCGCGACCATCGTCACTCCCTAAGCGCTCATACCGCCCCGATAGCGTTAAATCGCGCCATTCGAACTCTATCGCGCCCAAAGCATACATTGGATCGCTATCCGCGACGGCTTGTTTCGCAGCGCCTAACTGCCAATACAATCCAAACTCTTGGTTCCAAAAATGACGCCCCGCATACCGAAAACCAGTCGTGTTAGACCTATGATCATCGCGTCTATCTAAAGAAAACGAATAGTGAAAAAGAGTCGCTTGTCCGACTGGCGTAGGAATGCTGGCGTTAAAAAAAAGGCTATCACTATTCTGGCGTCCATTTGGCTGCCTTGATCCAACAAAACGATTAACTTGCCAAATGTACCCTACGTCCAAAGAAGCCCCGCCAGGATGTGTGAAGGAGCTTGTGATCGCATCATAGGTTTGCTGGTTCTGCCTAAAATCTGAGATCCCAATGAAGCGCTCATCGTCCAACGAAATATGTTGACGCCCCAGGTTGAAGCTCCAGTTGTCATTCATCGCCCAAAGGATCTGCGCTCGATTAAGCTCTATCCCCTCAGTATCAGGGATAGCAGGCTTCAATCCGTCAGAAAAAAGTCCATTACGTTCGTCTGACAGCAATGCGCCGATGGCTTCGATTTCAGCAATGATACTAATATTTTTGGCCGGTTTAAGTTCTAAGCTTGGACGCATTCTGATTGTCCAAGCGTCAGCTTGTTCTGGCAACGCATCGGTTGACGCTGTCTCCCATCGTGACCGAACGTCGATACTGAAATTCGTGAAGTTCTGGTCGGTCTGCGCCATCGAGACTTGCGAGGCCTCGATCAGAGAAAAAGCCAGAACGCAGCAAACTGGCTTTGCAAGCTGCACTACCATCTCATCTCCATAGATTTCGATATTTTTTTCGTTTGGAAAAAATAAAATTTTTTTTGAACCATAATGGAAGTTTGTGCGACTGATCAATATCCCGACCATTCGGAACCCTTGAGTGAGACCTGTAATGTCAGAAGAAAAATTCAATACAAAGATCCTACTTGCATATTTGCAAGGACAAGTGTCACGACAAACGGCCGACCGCATTGAATCGGAAGTTGCAACCAATCCGCAACTGGCAAGCGAACTGGCGATCATGAAAGGCGTGCGACGGTCGCAATCAAGTCTTATCGACCGCGAATCTCCCGGCGAGCTTGGGTGGGCAAGACTGTCGAAATCTATCGATGGTATTGAACTTGCTGGTGTTGATAGCGAATTGAAAATCGCTGCAGGTCAAAGTTCAAGTGTCATTGCCGTCGGTCGCTTTTGGTCAAAGCGTATGGAACTCTGGCAGGCCGCAGCTTGCGCAATGCTTTCCGTTGCGGTTTGGCATACCCTTGCCCAGCCTATTTTTTCAAGCGCTTCTCGCGATGCCTCTTATATGCCGGTGACAAGCGAAACGGTCGACCACCATCACATGCGGATCATTTTCTCAGAACAAGCCACCGAGGCCGAAATGCGGCGCCTTATTCGCAGCCTTGATGCAGAAATCATAGCGGGTCCAAGCGCAATCGGATTTTACACGCTTAGATTTCAAAGTGAGGAGCTAAGGAAAGAAGCCTTGGAAATACTCCGGTCAGAACAAATTGTCACTGAGATCCAATAGGTTTCTTGCGTCTTCTAAGGTTTTGAAAGACAGTGCATTAAAAGCTTCTTAGCGTAATGAATACGAGATTTAACTGTACTTTCTGAAACACTTTCAGTCTCAGCAATTTCCCGATACGTCATTTCTTCAAAAAAAGATAAAGTGACCGCGGCTCGCTGCGCGTCAGACAGTTCAGAGAGACAGTGTTGGACGCGCTCCGCGTCCTGTGCGTTCGAAACGATCGTCTCGACCGCAGGTCCGTCATCGACGATTGTTTCATCGGGTTCTGAAGCGATGACTTTGGCCGACTTTCTGATGCGATCAACGGCCTTGTTTCGTGCAATCGAGAACATCCAAGATCGAACGCTCGCACGGGCTTCAAACGTGCTTGCCTTGGTCCAAACTTCTAAAAACGTTTCTTGAACCACGTCTGCTGCTTCAAATGGATCTTTAAGGCGATTTCTTGCGAACGCCGTTAGTCCGTTGGAATGGCGCTCATATAATACTCGCATCGCGGCTTTGTCGCCCCGTTCGATCCGTCGAATAAGCGCGTCGTCAGAATTGTCGACGTTTTCTCTTATCATTCGAACGAGTCTTTTTTTTAGTGCCTTCAGCTTCTTTCGAAGTTGCACGCTTGGCCTTCTCCAGGGACGCTTTCAACTTGTTCAGCGGCGCCGCCTTCTCGATCAGATCCAGCGCGTCTTTTGCTGCGCGGTCTTCGGGCCGCGTAGGTTCAGCACCGTTGTCTGTTGGAGGGGGCTCTTTATCTTTCACGTTCGTGCACTTTTCTGCCTTGGTTCTCTTCTCATAACACCTCACGGTTAAAAAATATTCGGTGTATGATGGGCCTTTGTGTTAAATCTTAGAGATGCATCCCTGATTTGAGCGATTTTCGAGCGGCGAACATTCGGCTCATAACTGTTCCAGCCGGAATTTTTAAGATCCCGGCAGCTTCTGCGTGAGTTAGGCCTTCGACGCCGACCAATAACATAACTTGGCGTTGACCCTCCGGTAATAGATCTATTCGCGATAGGGTTTGAAGCAAATATACTCTCGTTTCATCGTTACAGTCTTCAGCCTCTAACAGGGCGTCACCGATCTCCACCAACCCGGCCCCGCGTCGAACTGCACTCGAGCGAACCATATTTCGCCAGATGGAGCTGAGGATTGTGAACAACCAAGCGTCTAAATTGGTGCCAGGGATAAATTGCTCCGCACGTTCTAACGCCCGTATACAAGTAGATTGAACAAGATCATCTGCGGCAGCTTGATCTCCGCTCAAGATCAGCCCAAAGCGCCAAAGCCTTGTAAGTCTTTGTTCCAATCCGAGCTCAATTTCTTTACGTGCCTTGCTCATAGTTTACTCCAGAAACATCGCCCTATGTTCAAGGCATTTGAACTTTGGGCCTGTTTGCGCCTTGGGCTTTCGTTTGACGTGCCGATGGCAAAAAAGGTTCAAAAAAAAGGAAGAATAAAAGCAGCTGAATCATGCTCTGCAGTGCTTAAAAAATCTAACGTCCACTCTGCGTTCTGAATTGCGCATGCAGGACGAAGAGGCGCCAAATTCTCTATCGTGGTGTGTTCAAGACCATCTGAGCCGAGGCGATGCAGATCGTACTCTCAAGCACGCCGTGCTTCTTGGCGAAAATCATCACCATCGGACCATTTCACGGATGAAGCGGTCGAGGCGGATTGATCAAGTGAGCGAGAATGGGGCGGTTCCATTAGAGCGTTTGCGTTTGGAGCTCTTTTTGCCAAAGCAAGCGATTTGCGCGCCGCTGATAAACGGCTCATAATGGTTCCGACAGGGACTTCTAAGATACGCGCTGCGTCCGCATAGCTTAATCCTTCAACACCAACCAATAGCATCACACCGCGTTGGATCTCCGGCAGAGCATCAATCCGCTTTAGTGTCTGGATAAGCTCCATCCGAGTATCGCCGTCGCAGCCTGCTGCTTCCAGTTCGGTTGTACCAACATCGACAACACCATTACCTCTGCGTACCGAATTTGCGCGCAGCATATTTTTCCAGATCGAACGCATAATTGTATAGAGCCAGGCATCCAAGCTGGACCCGGTTCGATATTGAGCGGCCTTCTCAAGCGCCCGGATGCAGGTCGCTTGAACCAAGTCATCTGCAGTGGCCCTATCTCCGCAGAGTGATAGGCCAAACCTCCATAAACGAGTAAGTCTTTCTTCAAGGCCAGCTTCAACCTCTGCTCGCACCCGATTCATTCTGTCGCTCCCGCGCTATAATCTAACTGCCTGACAAGTAGTATCTTCGAGCAACCTGTCGCGAACTATCAGGCGTCGTTTGGAGCGCTCAAAAGGTTCAAAAAAAAATACGTAAAAAAAATCTGAATAAATTCCGTCGCTGCGCTGTTTCCCAATTGATCCACCCGCTTTCCGGTCGTTCGGCGAGGGTTGGACAACCAAATTGGTCTTCATCAAAGGAAACTGTTTTATGGCCTACGATTCTCAAACAAAGCGGCCAAAGATCTTAGGATCTGTCGCTGCCCTCGCGGCTTTTTTGGCTTTTGCCGGTCGCGCTAATGCGCAATCCTACAGCTCGGACGCACAAGGACTGGTTGACCTTGCCAATATGGATGGCGTCGCATCCGTCATGCAACAATCCGATGGTTCGGTTCTAGTGACCATGGACAACGGTGAAACGATCACGCTGGCGGCCGGCGAGGTCGTTGTCGAGAATGGCGTTATTTACGCCGATCCTGCCGTTTTTGCTGATGTCGGCGCAGCAGCCGGCTTGGAACTCAACCCTTATCTCATCGGAGCCGGCGTCGCAGGCGCACTCGTTATTGGCGCAGCGTCAGGCGCATATGACGACGATGATGATGATGGCGGTGCGGTGAATGCCGCTCCGGTATTTGTGTCTGGCGAAGCAGTTTCTGTTGACGAGAACAATGTAGTCACTGGCTACACGGCGCAAGCGAACGATGCCGATGGCGACAATGTCACATTCGCAATCTCTGGCGGTGCTGATGCGAGCCTGTTCACAATCGATGCTAATACAGGTGAGCTTTCTTTCATTGACGCCCCTGACTTCGAAACACCCGCGGATGCCGACGGGAACAACACATTTATTGTCGAAATTTCTGCTTCCGATGGCCAAGCGACGGCAACTCAAACAGTTACAGTCACTGTCAACAATTTAAACGATAATGCGCCTGTCTTCATTTCGGGCGACGCCGTTTCGGTTGTTGAAAATGGCACCGATGCCTATCAAGCGCAGGCTGAAGATGCCGATGGCGATGCCATTACGTTTTCGCTTTCCGGCGCAGATGCAGCGCTCTTCACGATTGATGCAGCCACAGGTCTGGTAACCTTCATTCAGGCACCTGACTTCGACTCACCAAGCGATGCTAATGGCGACAATGCATATCAAATTACTGTCTCTGCAAGCGACGGCGAAAACACAACCAGTATCGACGTGACAATTAGCGTGACCGATCAGGTGGAACTGGTCGGATCGGATCAGGCCGATATTCTGACGGGGTCAGATCAGGCCGATATCATCGACGCCAATGGTGGTGACGACTTCATCGATAGCCTCGCAGGTAGCGATCAGATTAGCACTGGAACGGGCCGAGATATCCTGAACTTTTCTGGTGACCCATTCGAGGGCGCAGATGTTTCTGCTGAAGGTCGGCAAATCGTTGGTGGTGAAGACTTCATATCGGATTTTGATTTCGCGAATGACGCCTATCAGTTCGATGCTGAAGACTATGGTGTTTCTGGCGACGTTGTCTTTGCCTCTCTCGATGCGAACGCCGACGGAGCAGCGATACCGGCTGGCGCAAATGTTATTGTCTTGCTCAACAGCGATAATGACGGTGATGCCTCAACGCCATTTTTGGCTGGAACAGCTGCGGCCCAAATTGCTGCACTTGTCGATGATGCCGGGCCTGGCTTTTTCGTCTACTTCAATTCTAACCTTGGCGTGAACCGTCTGGTCTACTCAACCGACCTATCAGATGCGACAGCCGACTTACGGATTGTTTCTCGTCAAACAGATTTAGACGGCCAGGACGCCATAAACGCTCTTGCAGACTTCTCAGCCGAGAATTTTGTCTTCAATTCCAATGTTGAAACTGGCGACGCTGAGGCAAACTCTATCATTGGTTCAGCTGAAGCCGACTTCATTGATGCAGGTGCTGGAGATGATACGATTGATGGCGGTGCTGGCGCAGATACAATCAGAGCTGGCGACGGAAACGACACAATCGTGCTCAGCAGTTTCGACGATGGCGAATCGATTGATGGTGGCGAGGGTATTGACACACTTGATGCCTCCGCTCTCGACTTGGATCCTGACGCAACCGTCGTCTTTGATCTCAATCAAGCCGCAACCTTAGAAATCGAGGGCGCAGCAGACGCTAATACGAGTGCCGTTTCATTTGATGAAGCCATTGGCGGTGACCTTTCGGACGACAATCTTAACCCAAGTGAACTGGCTTTGGGTGAAGGCGATAATATCGTTACCTCGGGCCAACAAGGTGATCCGCGTGATATCGATTATTTCACGATCACGGTTCCTGAAGGCCAAATTCTCACAGAGATTGTGCTTCAGGACTATGAGGCCGGTGCGGGCAACTTGGCTTTCATCGGTATTCAGCGCGGTGAGCAATTTACCGTCGATGCAGCTTCAGCCGCTGCAAGCGATCTGCTTGGTGGCCTAACTTATGGCGCTGCCGAGGAAGGCGGCGATATTCTTGCCCAAATGGGACAGCTTCCAGGGTCGGAAGGGTTTACCCCGCCACTGGAAGCTGGAACCTATACAATTTGGCTCAACCAAACGAGTGCGCCATCTACCGCAACACTGAACTTCGTCCTCGAAGCGTCTGGGCCTGCGGCATCAATACAAACCGTGGAGCTTGAAGGCATAGAGAATATCGTTGGTACCGAAGGTGCTGAAACGATTATCGGTACAGATGATGCTAACCGTATTGAGAGCGGTGGCGGCTCTGATACCATTATCTCGGGAGACGGAGAAGATGTTCTAGTCTTCGCTGGCGACCCATTTGATGGTGCAGACGTCTCTGCAGCTGGTCGTCAAATTGTTGGCGGCGAGGATTTCATCGAGGATTTCAGTTTCACCGATGATACAATCTCTCTGAACGCTGCAGATTTTGGTGTTGAGCAGAATGGAATCGAAGGTGATGTTGAGTTCTTGTCATTGGATGCGAACGCGGCTGATGCGGTTATCCCTGCTGGGACGAACGTGATTGTTCTTCTCAACAGCGATAATGACGGCGATGCTTCTACTCCGTTCCTGGCTGGGACAGCAGCGACGCAAATCGCTGGTCTGACCGAGGCAGAT
>JBCBUI010000010.1:0-171704 GCA_039818185.1 Pseudomonadota bacterium | reverse complement strand
GTACGAACGCTTCTCAGCACCCGTGACATCTGCCAGCACCATCGTGATCGCTGCGGTCAGCGTCGTCTTACCATGGTCCACGTGTCCGATCGTACCGATGTTCACGTGCGGCTTATTACGCTCAAACTTCTCTTTGGCCATGGGATACTCCTAATACCAAATCTTCTAGTGTTATTGTGGCTTAGCCAGCCAATTCTTGGGTGATTTTCTGTGCTTCGGCTTTTGGCACCTCAGCATAGTGGTCGAACTGCATGGTGAATTGTGCGCGGCCTTGTGACATGCCCCGGAGGTCAGACACATAACCGAACATATTCACCAGCGGCACAAAGGCGTTGATCGCGGTCGCGTTGCCGCGGGGCTCTGAACCCTGGATCTGACCCCGACGGGAGTTCAGGTCACCGATGATGTCGCCCATATAGTCTTCTGGGGTGACAACTTCGACTTTCATCACGGGTTCCATCAGACGCGGATCGCCTTCAGATTTCAGCTCACGGAACGCCGCCCGCGCCGCAATTTCAAATGCCAGTACGCTGGAGTCGACATCGTGGAACGCGCCATCCGTCAGCGTCGCTTTGAAGTCGGTCACAGGATAACCGGCCAAAAGCCCGTTTTCCTTGGCCATTTTCAAGCCATTCTCGACGCCTGGAATGTATTCCTTCGGCACGTTACCGCCAACGACCTTGCTTTCGAACTCAAAGCCTGAACCGGCTTCCAAGGGTTCGAAGGTGAGCTTGACGCGCGCAAACTGTCCAGATCCACCAGACTGTTTCTTGTGCGTGTAATCGATATCAGCGGCACGGCCGAGCGCTTCGCGGTAAGCCACTTTTGGCTGACCGATATTCGCTTCAACTTTAAACTCGCGCTTCAGACGATCGACGAGAATGTCGAGGTGAAGCTCGCCCATGCCCTTCATGATGGTCTGACCGGATTCAAAATCAGACTCGACTTTGAAGCTTGGGTCTTCAGCCGCAAGGCGTTGCAGACCAACAGACATTTTCTCTTGGTCAGCTTTCGACTTCGGTTCAACCGCAATCTCGATCACGGGATCTGGGAAGGTCATCGTTTCCAGAACCACAGGGTCATTCTTCGCACACAGCGTGTCACCGGTTGTGGTCTGCTTGAGGCCAGCCAATGCGATAATGTCGCCAGCATAGGCTTCTTCAATCTCTTCACGATTGTTCGAGTGCATCATCATCATCCGACCAATGCGCTCTTGCTTATCCTTGGTGGAGTTCAGCATAGAACCGCCTTTGGTCATCACACCTGAATAGATACGAACAAAGGTTAGAGAGCCGACGAACGGGTCATTCATGATCTTAAAGGCGAGGCCCGCAAATGGTTGCGAGTCGTCCGCAGACCGCGCAATGTCACGGGTCTCCGTGTCGTCGCCAGGCTTAAAGCCCATATAAGCCGGCACATCGAGCGGGCTCGGCAAATAATCAAGCACCGCGTTCAACATTGGCTGAACGCCTTTATTTTTGAACGCAGAACCGGCAATCACAGGCACAAAGGCCATTTCCAGCGTACCCTTGCGGATCAACTCACGCAGCTTCTCTTCGGTTGGCTCTTCGCCTTCAAGATACGCTTCCATGGCTTCTTCGTCTTGCTCAACCGCAAGCTCAACCATTTCCGCGCGCATCTCTTCCGCTTTTGCTTTCAGATCGTCGCGAACCTCACGCAGTTCCCAAGTCGCGCCCAGGTCTTCGCCAGCCCAAACCCATTCTTTCATGGTGATCAGGTCAACATGGCCTTCCAGCTCGCTTTCAGCGCCGATTGGCAACTGAATTGGCAGGGGCTGTGCGCCGGTGCGATCTTTAATCATATCGACGCAATTGAAGAAGTCAGCGCCGATTTTGTCCATCTTGTTGACGAACACGATGCGCGGCACGTGATAGCGATCTGCTTGACGCCAAACGGTTTCTGTTTGCGGTTCGACACCCGCATTGGCATCCAGTACGCAAACAGCGCCATCAAGCACAGCCAGCGAGCGCTCAACTTCAATCGTGAAGTCAACGTGCCCTGGCGTGTCGATAATGTTCAGGCGGTGCTTTTCCGTCTGAGCTGTTTCGCCGTCTTCCGTGCGCTCCCAGAACGTGGTGGTCGCAGCCGAGGTGATCGTGATGCCACGCTCTTGCTCTTGCTCCATCCAGTCCATGGTCGCAGCGCCATCATGCACTTCGCCGATTTTGTGCGACTTGCCTGTATAATACAGGATGCGTTCAGACGTTGTGGTCTTACCGGCATCAATGTGCGCCATAATACCAAAGTTACGATAGCGCTCCAGCGGATATTCGCGGGCCATGGGCTTTACCTTCGTAGTTGTGTTCCGGGAGGAAACGGAAGCTCTTTAAGTGAAATCTACCAACGATAGTGCGAGAACGCGCGGTTGGCTTCCGCCATCTTGTGCGTATCTTCGCGCTTTTTGACCGCATTACCGCGGCCCTGTGACGCGTCCATCAGCTCTCCAGCCAGACGCTCACGCATCGTGTTTTCGTTGCGGCTACCCGCAGCGGCGGCGAGCCAGCGAATGGCCAGCGCCTGACGGCGGTCAGGACGCACCTCAACCGGCACCTGATAAGTAGCACCACCGACCCGGCGAGAGCGAACCTCGACAGCTGGTGAAATCGCTTCCAAAGCTTCGTGGAAGACCTCGACAGGGTCTTTCTTGGCACGAGCTTCGACCAGATCCAGAGCACCATAGACGATGCGCTCAGCAGTCGACTTTTTGCCGTCCTGCATGATCTGGTTCATGAATTTTGACAGGACAACGTCCTTGAATTTCGGATCAGGCAGGACCTGACGTTTTTCTGCGCGGTGACGACGAGACATGTGTTAGCCCTCCCTTATTTCGGCTTCTTGACGCCGTAATGCGAACGACGCTGCTTACGATCTTTAACGCCCTGGGTATCCAGAACGCCGCGAAGAATGTGGTAACGCACACCTGGAAGGTCTTTCACACGACCACCGCGGATCAGCACAACAGAGTGTTCCTGCAGGTTGTGGCCCTCACCCGGAATATAGCAAAGCGACTCAAACCCAGTCGTCAGGCGGACTTTCGCCACTTTCCGAAGCGCCGAGTTCGGCTTCTTAGGGGTGGTCGTGTACACGCGGGTACAAACACCGCGACGTTGTGGGTTGCCCTTCAGGGCGGGGGTCTTGGACCGCTGCGGCTTAGGCTTGCGCGGCTTCCGGATCAGCTGTTGAATCGTCGGCATAGGGGCCTTGATACTCTCTAGTTTCGTGGCCCCTGTCGGACCAATTTCAGGTGAGACATAGACCGGGCCGTGAGCTCCCAAATCATACATCCGCTCAATTCGGTGCGTTTGCCAAACGGGTAATCCCCAAAAGGATTACCGGGCAGACCCAAAATGGACCTGCCCAGCCAGCATGTCGCGCGTTTAAGGCCCCGCGATGGCCACGTCAAGCCTTGGCGGCAGAGCTTTCAACATTCAAGCTCCGCCGCCCTGACTGGATTGGATTATTCCGCCGCTTCTGGCGCGGGCAGAGAGGCGGCTGCCTCTTTCGCTGCCGCTTCACGCTTATTGCGCAGCTGGGTGTCACGCTGGGCTGCGATTTTGCGCATTTCGCGCATTCCGCCGCCCGTACCGGCTGGGATGAGACGTCCAACAATGACGTTCTCTTTCAGGCCTTCCAGCGTATCCACTTTGCCTTGCAGCGCCGCTTCGGTCAGCACGCGAGTCGTTTCCTGGAACGAGGCGGCTGAAATGAAGCTGCGAGTCTGCAGCGAAGCTTTGGTAATGCCGAGCAGAACCGGAACCCCGGTCGCTTCGCGTTGATCCGCTTTCTTCGACTTCCGCACCGCGGCGTTCGCCTCTTCCAGCTCCAGCGCATCGACATGCTCACCTTTGATCAGTGTCGTCGTTCCCGCATCCGTAATTTCGAACTTCTGCAGCATCTGACGCACGATGACTTCGATATGTTTGTCATTGATCGGGACGCCTTGCAGACGATAGACCTTCTGGACTTCGTCAACGAGATAGTCGGCCAGCGCTTCGATGCCCAGCGTTGCAAGAATGTCCTGCGGTGCTGGATTGCCATCGATGATATAATCACCGCGCTTGACATAATCGCCATCCTGAACGTCGAGCCGGCGGGCTTTCGGAACCAGGAACTCGATTGGATCCTTGCCGTCTTCTTCCGGCACGATCGCAATCTTACGCTTCTGCTTATATTCGCGAACGAACTGAATGCGGCCATCCATTTCCGCGATCACGGCGTGATCTTTCGGACGACGGGCTTCGAACAGCTCGGCCACGCGCGGCAGACCACCGGTAATGTCTTTGGTCTTCGCACCGCCAGTTGCGATACGGGCCATCGACTCACCTACTTTGATCGTGTCGCCCTCTTCCACCGACAAGATGGCGCCAGGAGACAGCATGTAGCGGGCTTCATTACCATTTGGCAGAGACAAAGCTTCGCCTTTGGCATTGACCAGCATGATAGACGGACGCAGATCCGCGCCTTTTGAACCGCGGCCATCAATGATGACGCGAGACGAAATTCCGGTCGCTTCGTCAGTCTCTTCACGCGCCGTTAAACCGTCGACAATGTCGACTAGACGGATCGTGCCAGCGACTTCAGCGATCATTGGCTGGGCGAAAGGATCCCAGTCTGCGATCTTGTCGCCAGGCTTGACCTTCTTTTTGTCTTTCACAGACAGCGCCGTGCCATAAGTTGGCTTGAAAGTTTGACGGGTGCGGCCATCAGCGTCTTCAATGGAAACGACCATGTGGCGGCCCGTGACGATCAGAGCGCCATCGGCCCGCTTCACGAAAGTCGGGTTCTCGAATTTAATCTTACCTTCGACTTGCGCTTCGGTAGAGCTTTCCTCCGCCACGGATGCGGCGCCACCAATGTGGAAGGTCCGCATGGTCAGCTGTGTGCCAGGCTCACCAATCGATTGCGCTGCAATGACACCAACCGCTTCGCCTTTATTGACCACCGTACCGCGGGCCAGGTCACGACCGTAACAAGAGACACAAACGCCGATCTTGGTTTCACAGGTCAGTGGCGACCGCACTTTGATGCGGTCCACACCGGCATCTTCAATTGTGCGCGCGAGCACTTCGTCGATATAAGTGTTGGCAGGCGCGATCAGCTCTTCCGATTTCGGCGCTTTGACATCTTCGCCAGTGACCCGCCCCAGGATGCGCTCGCTAAGCGAGACAACCACATCGGCGCCTTCCATGACGGCTGACAGCTCGATGCCTTGATCTGTACCGCAATCGTCTTCCGTGACGATACAGTCTTGAGCGACGTCAACGAGACGACGGGTCAGATAACCAGAGTTCGCCGTTTTCAAAGCCGTATCGGCAAGACCCTTACGGGCACCGTGAGTGGAGTTAAAGTACTCCTGCACGGTCAGACCTTCTTTGAAGTTCGAGATGATCGGTGTCTCGATGATGGAACCATCCGGACGCGCCATCAGACCGCGCATACCGGCCAGCTGCTTCATCTGGTTCTTCGAACCACGCGCGCCAGAGTGCGCCATCATGAAGACCGAGTTGGTCTCTTCCTGGCGGCCTGTCTTCTTGTCCGTTGCCGCCTCACCGGCAGCATCCATCATCGCATCCGCGACTTTGTCGGTACAGGTCGACCAAGCGTCAACGACTTTGTTATACTTCTCTCCGCGCGTGATCAGACCGTCAGCATATTGACGCTCATACTCAGACACTTGCTCTTTGGTTTGCTCAACCAGCTTCACTTTCGCGGCCGGGATTTTCATATCATCCTTACCGAACGAAATACCGGCTTTCGCGGCTTCTCGGAAACCAAGCGCCATCAAGCGGTCAGCGAAGATCACTGTCGCTTTCTGACCACAGTGACGATAGACTTCGTCGATCAGTTTCCCGATATTCTTCTTCACCATGACATCGCCCAGAAGCTCCTCTGGATCGATTTTGTGATGACGTGGGAAGATGTCAGAAATCATGAAACGACCTGGGGTCGTGTCGATGACTTTGGACAGATCATCACCATTCTCATCCTTGGTGTGGAACATCGCCTTGATCTTGGCATGCATAGACAATTTGCCGGACGCGAGCGCGTGTTCGAGCTCCGCCATGTCCGAAATCATCATGCCTTCGCCCTGCTCTTTCGGCTTGTCGAGAGAGAGGTAATAGAGGCCGAGAACGATGTCCTGAGACGGCACGATGATCGGCTTACCATTGGCCGGCGACAGGATGTTATTCGTCGACATCATCAAGACGCGCGCTTCCAGCTGAGCCTCGAGGCTCAACGGCACGTGGACCGCCATTTGGTCGCCGTCAAAGTCGGCGTTGAACGCGGCACAGACCAGCGGGTGCAGCTGGATCGCTTTACCTTCGATCAGTTTCGGCTCGAACGCTTGGATCCCGAGACGGTGAAGCGTCGGGGCGCGGTTCAAAAGAACCGGGTGCTCGCGGATGACTTCTTCCAGAATGTCCCAGACTTCCGGCTTTTCTTTTTCCACCAGCTTCTTGGCGGCTTTGACCGTCCCGGCCAAGCCTTTGGCGTCGAGACGGGCATAGATGAACGGCTTGAACAGCTCGAGCGCCATCTTCTTCGGAAGACCGCATTCGTGCAGTTTCATGTTCGGGCCAACCACGATGACCGAACGGCCAGAATAGTCGACGCGCTTGCCGAGCAGGTTCTGACGGAAACGACCGTGCTTCCCTTTCAGCATGTCCGACAGAGATTTCAGCGGACGCTTATTGGTGCCGGTAATCGTCCGTCCACGACGGCCATTGTCGAACAGAGCATCGACAGATTCCTGCAGCATCCGCTTCTCGTTACGGATGATGATGTCTGGCGCACGCAGCTCCATCAGGCGCTTCAAACGGTTATTCCGGTTGATCACGCGGCGATAGAGATCGTTCAGGTCAGAGGTCGCAAAGCGGCCACCATCCAGCGGCACCAAGGGGCGCAGATCTGGCGGAATGACCGGCACGACATTCAGGATCATCCATTCTGGCTTGGCCCCAGATGCGAGGAAAGCCTCAACAACTTTCAGACGCTTGGAATATTTCTTGGTTTTCAGCTCAGACGTCGATTCGGCGAGATCTTCGCGCAGCGTGTCAGCCAGAAGGTCCAGGTCCAGACCTTCCAGAATTTCTTTCACCGCTTCCGCACCGATCATCGCGGTGAAGGCGTCTTCACCATGCTCGTCCTGAAGATCCATATATTCTTCTTCAGTCAGCAGCTGCTTTGGCTCGAGCGGGGTCAGCCCAGGTTCAGTGACGACATAGCTCTCAAAGTACAGCACACGCTCAACGTCCTTCAACGTCATGTCGAGCAGCGTCGCGATCCGGGATGGCAGAGATTTCAGGAACCAGATGTGAGCCACCGGCGAGGCCAGCTCAATGTGTCCCATCCGCTCGCGGCGAACCTTTGCGAGCGTGACTTCCACGCCGCATTTCTCACAGATAATACCGCGATACTTGATCCGCTTATACTTCCCGCACAGACACTCATAGTCCTTGATCGGTCCGAAAATCCGCGCACAGAAAAGACCGTCGCGCTCGGGCTTGAACGTCCGGTAATTAATCGTCTCTGGCTTCTTGATCTCACCGGAAGACCAACCGCGGATTTTTTCCGGGCTGGCAATCGTAATGCGGATCGCGTCGAAGCTAGGGACTTCTTCTTTTTGTCTGTAAATGCTGGCTACATCTTGGCGCATATGTTTCCACTCCTTGGGAGGGTTTGGTCGATTTCCCCGCCGAAAAACCGACCCTTGAACCTGTTAACTCTACTTTCCTTTTTCAAGGTGTGACGGCTATTCAGCCGCCACTGAGTCTCCGTCATTGTCTCCGATCAGCTCGACATTCAGGCCGAGTGACCGCATTTCCTTGATCAGAACGTTGAAGCTTTCCGGAATACCGGCTTCGAACGTATCATCACCGCGAACAATGGCTTCGTACACTTTTGCGCGGCCCGCCGTGTCATCCGACTTGACGGTGAGCATTTCTTGCAGCGTGTACGCCGCGCCATAGGCCTCAAGAGCCCAGACTTCCATCTCACCGAAGCGCTGACCGCCAAACTGGGCTTTACCGCCAAGTGGCTGCTGCGTGACCAGTGAGTACGGACCGGTTGAGCGGGCGTGGATCTTCTCGTCGACCAGATGGTGCAGTTTGAGAAGATACTTGTACCCGACCGTTACCGGACGCGTGAATTGTTCACCCGTGCGGCCGTCAAAGACGATTGACTGGCCCGAGCCATCAAGGCCTGCGCGTTCGAGCATCTCGACAATGTCTGGCTCGCGCGCACCGTCGAAGACTGGTGTCGCGAATGGCACACCCTTCTTGAGATTGCCCGCCAGCTCGACCAGCTCCTCTTCCGTTTCCGGTAAAGGTTCGTCTTTGCCGTAAACGGTCTGAAGCGTCTTCTTCAACGCTTTGGCATCATTATTGGCGTGCCACTCTTCCAGAGATTCTGTCACCAGCTTACCGAGGCCGGCTGCCGCCCATCCGAGGTGGGTTTCGAGAATCTGCCCGACATTCATACGAGATGGAACGCCGAGCGGGTTGAGCACAATGTCGACTGGGGTGCCGTCTTCCAGGAATGGCATATCCTCGATCGGGTTGATCTTGGAGATAACACCCTTGTTGCCGTGACGTCCGGCCATTTTATCGCCTGGCTGCAGCTTACGTTTCACAGCAAGGAAGACTTTGACGACTTTCATCACGCCAGGTGGCAGATCATCTCCCTGCTGCACCTTGTCGACCTTGTCATTGAAGCGTGCGTCCAGCTCACGAATGGCTTCGTCGAACTGTTCGCGCAGACCATCAATCTCGGCTTGGGCCTTCTCAGACTTGAGCGCAATTTCCCAGAGGTCGCGATCGCTCAGCTCTTCGAGCGCACCGGCTGTGATTTTGCCAGTTTTAAAGCCTTTTGGCCCTGCCGCGGCTTCCTTGCCGGTCAGCGTCTTGCGCAGACGGTCATAGGTGTTGCGCTCGAGGATAGACTGTTCGTCTTCCTTATCCTCTTGCAGCTGTTCGATCTGCTCACGCTCGATCTGAAGCGCGCGCTGATCCTTGTCGATGCCGTGGCGATTGAACACACGGACTTCAACAACCGTACCCGCATCGCCCGGAGGAACACGCTTGGACGTGTCGCGAACATCAGAGGCTTTCTCACCGAAGATGGCGCGCAGAAGCTTTTCTTCAGGCGTCATCGGGCTTTCACCTTTTGGCGTAACCTTGCCGACGAGAATGTCACCGGCTTTGACTTCTGCACCCACGGCCACGATTCCGGCTTCGTCGAGATTCCGCAGAGCCTCTTCGCCGACATTTGGAATATCGCGTGTGATTTCCTCTGGCCCCAGCTTGGTATCGCGCGCGGCAATCTCAAACTCTTCGAGGTGAATCGATGTGTAGACATCGTCACGCACAATGCGCTCAGAAATCAGGATCGAGTCCTCAAAGTTATAACCATTCCACGGCATGAACGCGACGAGCACATTACGGCCGAGCGCCAGCTCACCAAGGTCGGTAGACGGGCCATCCGCAATGATGTCGCCCTTCTTGACCTCGTCGCCCACTTTCACGATTGGGCGCTGGTTGATGCAGCTATTCTGGTTCGAGCGACGGAATTTGGACAGGCGATAGATATCAACGCCTGATTTGCCTTCCAGATCTTCGGTTGCGCGAACAACGATCCGGACCCCGTCCACTTGCTCAACCACACCGGCGCGTGACGCCACAACGGCGGCGCGGCTGTCGCGAGCGACAACAGATTCCATGCCAGTACCGACGAGCGGCGCATCCGTCTGCACCAGCGGCACCGCCTGACGCTGCATGTTCGAACCCATCAGCGCGCGGTTCGCATCGTCATTTTCCAGGAACGGAATAAGCGCAGCAGCCACCGAAACAACCTGCTTCGGCGATACGTCCATATATTGAACGTCTTCTTTCAGGACGAGCATCGCCTCACCATTCACCCTGGCGTTGGCGAATTCGTTCACCAGCTCGCCTTTAGGAGTGACCTGCGTGTTGGCCTGAGCAATTTTGTAAAGCTGCTCCTCCATCGCAGAGAGGTAGATCACCTCATCTGTTAGCTTGCCCTTTTCAACTTTGCGGTACGGGCTTTCGATAAAGCCATACTTGTTCACACGCGCATGCGTCGCCAGCGAGTTGATCAAGCCAATGTTCGGACCTTCCGGCGTTTCAATCGGGCAGATGCGACCATAATGGGTCGGGTGCACGTCGCGCACCTCAAAACCAGCTCGCTCCCGCGTCAGACCACCCGGGCCGAGCGCTGAGAGGCGACGTTTATGCGTAATCTCTGACAATGGATTGGTTTGGTCCATGAACTGAGACAGTTGCGACGACCCGAAAAATTCGCGGACAGAGGCCACGACGGGTTTCGCATTGATCAGATCGTTCGGCATCACCGTGTCGATATCAACGGAGCTCATGCGCTCTTTGATCGCCCGCTCCATACGAACCAGGCCGATGCGGTAATTATTCTCCATCAATTCCCCGACAGAGCGCACGCGGCGATTGCCAAGGTTATCGATATCGTCGACTTCACCTTTGCCGTCTTTGAGGTCGAGAATGACCTTCATGACGCCGGTAATGTCGTCCTGACGCAGTGTCCGTTCGGTGTCTTCTGCTGGCTCATAGCCAGGCACAGCCACTTTTAGGCGGGTGTTCATTTTCACCCGACCAACCGCTGACAGATCATACCGCTCGCCATCAAAGAAGAGCTGATTGAAAAGGGCGTCCGCGGCCTCCTGGGTTGGTGGCTCACCTGGGCGCATGACGCGGTAAATGTCAGACAGCGCCTCAAAACGCGTGTCATTCTTGTCAGCTTTCAGCGTATTGCGCAGCCATGGGCCACGGCCGCCAGCATCGACATCAAGAACTTCGATCGCTTTGATCTTCTGTTCCCGCAGCTCAGCGAGCAATTCTTCATCCAGCAGATCGCCAGACTCGCCGTAAATCTCACCGGTCTTGCGGTTGACGATGTCGCGCGCCAGGAATTTGTTTTCCAGCGCAGTCGTCGGCAGCAGCAATTCTTCGGTGCCACCTTCAGCAATGCGCTTCAGCGCCAGCGCCGTGATCTTGCGATCGGCAGGCGCAACGGTTTTACCAGATTTAGCGTCAACCAGATCAAAGGCAGGCTTCACGCCTTTCCAAGCGTCCGGATTAAAGCCGGTGATCCAGCCCTTTTTGTCCATCCGGTAAATGGAGTGCGTGTAGAACATGTCGAGGATCTGGTCGGCATCATAGCCGAGCGCCATCAACAGCGTCGTGGCCGGCAGCTTTCGCTTCCGGTCGATCCGAACGTTCAAAATATCTTTGGCGTCAAACTCAAAGTCGAGCCAAGAGCCACGGTATGGAATAATCCGAGCCGCGAACAGCAATTTTCCAGACGAGTGCGTTTTGCCTTTGTCGTGATCGAAGAAAACACCTGGCGACCGGTGCATTTGGCTTACAATTACGCGCTCGGTGCCGTTCACGATGAACGTCCCTTTATTGGTCATCAGCGGGATATCGCCGAGATAGACCTCTTGTTCTTTGACTTCTTTGACCGACTTGGCGCCCGTGTCTTCGTCAATATCAAACACGACCAGTTGCAGACGCACCTTCAAAGGCGCCGCATAAGTCAGGTCACGCTGCATACATTCTTCAGTATCGAATTTCGGCGGCTCGAACTCATAAGAGACGTATTCGAGCGACGCGCGCTCGTTAAAGTCGATGATTGGGAACACTGACTTGAACACACCGCCGAGACCGTCATCGGTCCGCTCGGCTTGCGGGGTGTGCATTTGCAGAAAGTGCTCATATGAGGAGCGCTGTACCTCGATGAGGTTTGGCATATCGATGGCTTCGGGGATCTTCCCGAAGGATTTGCGGATGCGTTTCTTTTCAGTGAAAGAGAGTGCCATCTTGTCTTCCGTTTTGGGCCGCCTGGAGGGAGACCCCCAAGCCGCGTGTCGCCTAGAACGCGCGCACGCGGCAAAGCCAAAAAGACTTTGCCGCGCTTAATTTTGACGACATAGGGTCTCGCGCAAACCCCACCTCGCTTTACTTTACAACCCCCTTGAAGGGGCAGAAGTCTTACTTGAGCTCGACAGTCGCGCCAGCTTCTTCGAACTTCTTCTTGATTTCTTCGGCTTCGTCTTTTGCGACGCCTTCTTTGATTGGCTTCGGAGCACCTTCGACGAGCTCTTTAGCTTCTTTCAGACCAAGGCCGCCCACGACTTCGCGGACAACTTTAATCACGTTGATTTTCTTGGCGCCGGCATCGGTCAGAACGACGTCAAATTCGTCTTTCTCTTCGGCTGCTGCACCGGCGTCGCCGCCACCTGCAGCTGGACCAGCGACGGCAACGGCAGCTGCCGCTTTAATGCCACGCTCTTCGAGAAAGTCGTTAAGTTCTTTTGCTTCCAGAATGGTGAGGCCCAGGAGCTCTTCACCAAGTTTTGCGATATCAGCCATTTTTCTGATTTCCTGTTACGGGTTGATGTGTGTTTGCTGGTCTTTGTTGTGGAATTGACCTTATGCCGCTGCCTGTTCGCCAATGGCGTTGATCGCGCCAGCGAGTCCTTGGCCAGGCGCGTTGAGGCGCTGACCCAGTTGGCTTGCCTGTCCCAAAAGACGGGCAACAACAGTTGCAATTTGCTCCTCGCGAGATGGCATTTTGGAGAGCGCAGTCACGCCCGCCGCATCAAGAAGCTCCTCTCCCATCAGACCGCCAATGATCACGAGCTTCTCGTTATCCTTGGCGAACTCAGAAGCTCCCTTTGCCGCAGCAACTGGATCTTCTGCAAAAGCAATCACGGTTTGGTCAGTGAACATGGCGCTGGCCGCGTCACCACCTTTTCCGTCGAGGGCTTTCTTAAAGAGACGGTTCTTGACCACTTTCGCTGTCGCGCCCTGCTCACGCAGTTTGCCACGGAACTCAGTCATCTCCGCAACTGAAAGACCGGTATAACGTGCCACGATGACACTGCCTGAGTCAGCAATCACGCCTTCGAGCGTCTTGATGGCTTCGGCTTTTCCGGCTCTATCCATTACGGATCTCCTTCAAACAAGGCGACCGGACCATCCGGGCGCCTGGGGTTTGCTTTCAGAAGCGTCGAGACGCTTCATCAAGCGCCTGCCCAGGGCCTCAGCAGACCAGTCAAATCTGTGGCATCCCACAGACCAACCTGCATCACCCCGTCTATCAGAGGATTTACGCTTCGAACGAAGCCACCCATGGTCTCGGACAGGAAACGGGAGACCGACGAATCGCCAATCTCCCGCAAGCCGCGTTCTTTAACCTTTCCCCCACACGCGCGCAACCCCTAAAATCACAAAAGTCAAGCCTTTTTCAGGTTACATAGAATTTTGGTCCGCCAGGATCGTGCGAAGCCCTGCTATAGCGGACGCTTTTCGCCCTCAATCACCACGCCCCAGATTTCAATATTTGGCCAATCCTCTGCGGGGGTTTCAAGTGGATTATCTGCGAGGATTGTGAAGTCCGCGAGCTTACCAGGCTCTAGACTGCCAATCTCACTCTCTAATCCCAGCGCATAAGCGGCATCGATAGTGACGGATTCAAGCGCTTCCAGCGCCGACAATTTCTCGGTCGGGGTCAGGGCCGTCCCTTCTCGCGTGGCGCGCAACATGTGCACGCTCGCAGCCCGCAAAGGCAGGGGCGGCGCCAGCGGTGCGTCGGAATGCAAAGTCACCGGAACGCCAGCTGAACTGAGACTGGCCAATGGCAAGATCCAGTTTCCACGCTCTGGTCCGAGCGGTGACTGATAGGCCTGTCCGAGATAGAAAACATAATGACTGGCAGCAGATATTCCGGCCTCGAGCTCACCGGCGCGCACGACTTGGTCCGGCGAAAACAGCCCAGCATGCTCAAATATGAACTTCCGATCCGGTGCCGTAAGTCGCAAAGCCGCCAAAGCGTCGAGCGTGGCAGATTGCGCGGCATCTCCATTCGAATGAATGCGCACCGCCAAACCAGCATCCCAATAGGGTTGGATTGTTGGGACGATTTCGTCCGGCTTCAGGACCCAAAGGCCTTGTGTGCCGGAAGATTGCCCGCTGAGATAGCCCGGCTCAGACACCCGCATGGTCTGCGAGTAGAACGCCGCGTCAGTAAAGAATTTCACTTGTGGCAGCACCGGCGCGGGGGTCTCGATCTCGCCCGAAACCATTTTCAGGATGGTATCGACGCGCGCATCTTCGAAAGCCGCGTTAAAGGCGCGGTGCTCCGGAACCAGATATAGTCGGTAGCCGGCATGATCAATCGACCGCCAATTGCCGCGAATATTGGCGTCTTCGAGCGGCAAGGTGAAAATGCCATAGCCGAGATCCGCCACAGTGGTGACACCGCCTGCCCGCAACAAAGCTGAGAAGCCTTCTAACCCGGTCGCCAGGCGATCCGGTGCCAACAGGATCGGGCCGATCGAATGCATCAAAGCGGGAATGGCGTCTTCATAAATCCGGCCCGTCAAGTCCCCATTCGCGTCGAGGTCCACCCCTTCAAACTGTTCGTGCAGGCTCGCATCCATTCCGGCCCATTCGAGCGCGGCGGAATTGAGATAGAAATCGTGGCTGGAATAATGCCAGATCACCAAAGGCCGGGTTGCGGTGACCGCATCCAGGTCGGCTTTAACAAGATCGCCATGCACCAGATTATGAAAACCATACACGATCAGGGGCTGATCAGCGGGGGCATCAGCTTCAATCTCTTGCAGACGCTGGAAGAACGCCTCGCGCGTCGGCAGGCCCCGGACCATTCCGTTGGGCGTCGCCATCGGCCATGGTGGGGTTAGCGGGGTCGCATATTGCAGCGAGGAGAGGCCCATATGAACGTGCGGATCGATCAGTCCCGGGACAATGACTTTGTCAGCAAACCCATCATCCAGGTTCGCGCCCGCAAATTGCGTTTCGAGTTCATCGCGCGCGCCAATGGCCAGGATACGCCCATCTCGCACGGCGACGGAGTCTCCCGCCTCCTCGGACATGGTGACGACGGCTTCCGCCGCATAAATCGTGACGCCTTCACCCGGCAATGGGGTTTGCTCGGTGTCGCTGACGCTTGAACTACATGCGCCTAGCCAGATTAGGCCTGCTAGGCTGAACGCTTGAAGTTTCATTGTTATTTCCTCCCGCGCACACTGTGGCCCAAGCGGACGCAAACGTAAAATCTGCTCCGCATGCTGGACAATTCTTGCAGCGCGCGGTCTGGATGGCTTCAATTTTTCTACAAGGGCTGTCAAATATGAAATATTCAACCGGACTGGCGCTGAGTACGCTCTTGCTTGCGGGAGCTTGCGCTCAAAGCAGCGAACCAGCGGATAAATCCACCGAAATCGTGACGGAAGCCGCCGAGCCCAAACCCATGGCCGCTGCGAGCGCGGACAATATCGAAGCGCATATCCGTTTCCTGGCCGATGACGATTTGCAAGGGCGCGAAGCTGGCACCGAAGGCTATGATGCCGCCGCCGCATATGTCGCCTCTCAGATGGAAGCGCTCGGCGTGAGCCCCGCTGGCAATGACGGCACCTATTTCCAGACGGTGCCGTTGCAACGCAGTTATCGCAATCCTGACGCACTCGCCTTTTCGGTGACACAAACCGAGACGGGCGCCCCCCTCACCTTCGAGGAGAATGTCGACCATGTCATTTTCGGCTCGACGCGGCGTGCTGAATCATCGGTCACGGCTGAAGCCGTTTTTGTCGGATTTGGCATCGTCGCCCCTGATCTTGGCCGTGACGATTATGCAGGCCTCGATGTCGACGGGAAGATCGTCGTTTCGCTGAGCGGCACGCCGAAAGGTATCCAGACAGAAGAACGCGCCTATTATGGATCTCGTAAAAGCGCCGAAGCTTCAAAACGCGGCGCCATTGGTGTCGTCTCGATGACCACGCCCACGCGCGAGCAAATCTACTCTTTCGCACGCTTGATCGGCGAGGGCCGATTGGAATCGGCGAGCATGAGCTGGTTACGGCCTGATGGCGAAACCTACACGCTTGCACCAAATCTTCGGGCGTCTGCCGGACTTTCGTTGGAGGGCGGGCGGAAACTGATGGAAGACGCCGGACAAGATTTTGATGCCATTATGGACGCAGCGGAAGCCGAAGGCGGCGCCGTGCAAGGCTTCGCATTGCCGCATACGATCACGATTTCCCAAGCCTCGACTTTGGATGTCGTGGAGTCTGACAATGTCATCGGCATGATAGAAGGCCGCGATCCGGACCTCAAAGACGAAATCATCGTGTTAACGGCACACCTCGATCATATCGGCATTTCGCAGTCGTTTGAGGAAGACAAGATCAATAATGGGGCGCTCGATAACGCAGCAGGAGTTGCCACGCTGCTCGAAGTCGCCCGGATGATGATGGAAGGCGAGCGTCCGCGTCGCTCCGTGATGCTGCTCATCGTAACGGCGGAGGAAAAAGGTCTGCTCGGTGCGCAATATTTCGCGCAGAACCCGACCGTCGAGGCATCGCGCCTAGTCGGCAATGTGAACTTAGATATGCCCGTCCTGACCTATCCGTTCGAGGACGTCGTTGCCTTTGGCTCTGATCGGTCGACGATTGAGTCGGCTGTCATCGCCGCCGCAGAAGACATGAGTATGGCGCTCAGCCCCGATCCGTTTCCGGACCAAGGCCTGTTTACTCGCTCTGATCACTTCCGCATGGTTGAGATTGGTGTCCCAGCAGTCTTCCTGGCGACAGGCATGGCAAATGGCGGTGATGCGGCCTGGGCTGAACACTTTGCCAAAAACTATCATCGCCCGTCGGATGATCTGAACAACAATCTCGACTTCAATGCGGCGGCGCGGTTTGCTGAGGTCAATGCTCGGATTGCGCTCGAGCTCGCGAACCGGGATGACCGACCACTTTGGGTCAAGGACGATTTCTTCGCGCGCCAGTTTGATGGTCCGCAAGTCTTTGAATAACCATTATCTGTACACAACAAAAAAGCCCGCTGGGATCGTTCCAGCGGGCTTTCGTTTTGTTCGTTGCGAACGCCTAGCTTGCGATCGCGTCACCTGGGTCGACGACGACGCCTGGGCCCATGGTAGAGCTCAGCGCAATCTTCTTCACATATGTGCCTTTGGCGCCAGATGGCTTGGCTTTCATCAGCGCATCGATAAAGGCGCGAACGTTCTTTTCGATCGCATCTTCAGAAAATGATGCTTTGCCAATGCCCGCATGAATGATGCCGAGCTTCTCGACGCGAAACTCAACGGAGCCGCCCTTGGCGTCTTTGACCGCTTGGCCAACATTTGGCGTCACAGTTCCGACTTTCGGGTTCGGCATCAGGCCACGTGGGCCGAGAATCTTACCAAGACGGCCAACAACAGACATCATATCCGGGCTGGCAATAACGCGGTCAAAATCAGACTTGCCGTTCTGAATTTCTTCCATCAGGTCTTCGGCGCCGACGAATTCAGCACCGGCTTCCTTCGCTTCGTCTGCTTTGGCATCGCGTGCGAACACAGCGACGCGCACGTCTTTACCTGTGCCGGATGGCAGAGAAACAACGCCGCGAACCATTTGGTCAGCATATTTCGGATCAACACCGAGATTGACGGCGATCTCAATCGTCTCGTCAAACTTCGAAGTCGCATTGGATTTCACCAGTTTCACAGCGTCGGTGACGCCGTAAGCGGTGTCTGCATTCACGGTCTCAGCAGCCGCGCGATAACGTTTTCCAGCCATGCTCTTACTCCACCACTTCGAGACCCATCGAACGGGCAGAGCCTTCGATGATCTTGGTTGCTTGATCGAGATCATTAGCGTTCAGGTCGACCATTTTCGCTTCTGCGATTTCGCGGCACTGCGCGCGGGTCACTTTACCAGCAACCGAACGACCAGGTTCCTGGCTGCCTTTTTTCAATTTCGCTGCTTTGCGCAGCAAAACAGATGCCGGCGCCGTCTTCACGATGAAGGTGAAGGACTTATCCTGATAATAGTCGATGACGACCGGCAGCGGCAGGCCTTTTTCCATCTTCTCTGTCTTGGCGTTAAACGCCTTACAGAATTCCATAATATTGATGCCGCGCTGACCGAGCGCCGGACCAACGGGGGGCGATGGGTTTGCTGCGCCGGCAGGAATCTGGAGCTTCAGCTGCCCCAGCAGTTTCTTAGCCATGATAGCCTCTCTGGCAATAAGCGGTGTCTGGTGGTCTTTCGATCCAGACGCCAGGGTTTAGAGGGTTCGTGGTTTGGGCTGGCTGCCCCTCCCACAAACGGTTTTTAGCCGCTCAATTGAGCGAAGGCAGGCGTAAAGCACCTTGAGCGTGCCCGGTCAAGATGGATGCACATTCTGGCTGATTGGTTCAACATCACAATTTGGAAATCTGATGCAGAATCAACTTGCGTTCAGGCCAATCTTTGTGAAGCCTATACGAACAATAAAGTAGATTTGAATATATTTGTCTTTGGAGTGTGGAACGAATGACAAAGTCCAGTTTTACAAAGCTTGCAACAGCTGCAGCTTTGCTTGCGGGGGGTACAGTATTAGCAGCTTGTGGTGGAGGCGGTGGAGGAGGCAGCACCGTTTCACCGCCGACGCAGGTATCCCCCCCGCCGCCACCTCCTCCGCCTCCACCGCCTCCACCACCGCCTTCCTTCTCTCCGAATGTGTTCGAACCTGCGAGCACGTTTCAAGATTCGTGTGAATCGCCGCGTTCAGGCGTCGACATCGAAGGCAACGCTTTTCCGGACCAAGCTGGCGCGCTGATTGATGAATTGTTCTGGCTGCGCTCGTGGACCGAAGAGACATATCTCTGGAATGATCAGGTCACCGACCAGGATCCCAACAATTTCTCTGATCGCTTGGCCTATTTCCAGCAATTGAAGACGTTTGCGACGACGGCATCAGGAGAAGATCTGGATGATTTTCACTTTAGCGAACCGACGGATGAATTCCTCGAGCGGCGAAACTCTGCAGCACGCTCCGGATATGGCTTAAGCCTGGCAGTCTTCTCCAACACGCCGCCGCGCGACTATCGCGTGCGTTATACAGAGCCAAACTCGCCCGCATCCGAAGTGGTGAACGGACAAGTCAACTTTCAACGCGGAACGCGCATCCTGACAGTCGATGGCGTCGATCTCGTCAATGGCGGTTCAACGCAAGCCCAGATCGACACACTTAATGATGGATTATTCCCCGAAACCGCCGGCGAGTCTCACACATTCGAAGTGCAAGATCCCGGATCGTCGACGACAAGAACGATCACCATCACGTCCGCGGATATCGCTCAGCAGCCCGTTAATCGAACAAATGTGATCGATACGCCAACGGGCAAAGTCGGTTACATCTTGTTCAACACATTCAGCCCTTTTTCGTCTGAAGAAGACATCGCCAATGCTATCACACTGATGAGCAATGAAGGCGTCACGGATCTCGTCCTGGATCTGCGCTACAATGGTGGTGGTCTCTTGGCCGTCGCTGGTCAGCTCGGATACATGATCGCGGGACCGAGCAGGACCAATGGTCGAACGTTCGAGCTTCTGGAATTCAACGCCGATGCCGGCAACCGCAATCCCGTTACTGGCGAGATCAACGAGCCTATTCCGTTCTACAGTACGGGCCTTGGCTTCTCGCTCGCCAATGGAACGCCGCTGTCCAATCTCAATCTTGGACGTGTCTTCATTCTGTCGACGGGTGGCACGTGTAGCGCCAGCGAAGCCGTAATCAATGGCTTGCGCGGCATCGATGTCGAAATCGTCCTCATCGGCGCAGTTACATGCGGCAAACCATATGGCTTTTATCCGACCGACAATTGCGGCGAGACCTATTACACCATTCAGTTCCGAGGTGTGAATGATAAAGGCTTTGGCGATTATTCGGACGGGTTTGTGCCCAACAATTCCAGCTTCGGCTTCGGCGAACGGGTCTCGGGCTGTGTGGTCGCTGATGATATCAACAATGAGCTGGGCGATCCCGCCGAAGGCCTGCTCGCGGCCGCCTTAGACTATCGCGCCAATGGCACGTGCCCGGCGATCGTTCCGAAAGTCTCGCCTGATGTCACCTATTCCAAACCTGGCCTGACCAGCGTAGCGACAACCGCTTTGTCCGAACAGGATGACTTCGTTGCCAATAATCGTGATATGACGATGCCGCGATGACCAGAGCCACACTCTCATTCTTCACCGCTATTGCGCTCGCTGCGTGCCAGCACAATCAAGCGCCTGCACCTGCCGTCTTGGTCGATGCCGACGCGGAGACGCTCGATGCCCTTCGGACAGCATTCGCTCCCGTTATAGGGCGCGCCAATGTGGAATTTGGAGCCGGTGATCCTACCGTTTCCCCATCCATCGCGGTCTTGCCGCCGAAGCCGACCGATTTGGAAACCCAAAGCGCCGCCATGCCAACCATGTTCGACCTGTATGTCAGAGGCGATACCTGTTTCGCGGTTCGGCGCGGTGATGAGACTGAAATCAAACTCGCAAATATCGCGTGCCGTCCAGCGTCTTAAGTCACGCGTTCGCCCCAAGAAAAAGCCCACGCATGACGAAACTATGCGCGGGCTTTTCATACTTTGGATCGGAACGTTAGATAAACGCGTAACCGTTGGCATTGATATAATTGATCAACTCATTGCGACGACGGCCCGGATCCGGGTGTGTCGACATGAATTCCGGTGGGCGATTGCCGGCACTTTTCTTGTCCATCAACTCCCACAAGCGCGGCGCTTGCGTTACGTCATACCCTGCTTTGTGCATGTAATCGACGCCGAGCTTGTCAGCTTGGAGTTCATGATTGCGGCTATATGGCAGCAATACGCCAAACTGGATCGCAGCGCCGCCAAGCGCAGCGAGCGCGCCGCCATATTCGCTCAACTCTTCGGATTGTGCGATCGCGACCTGTCCGGCCACCATAGCGGCTTGTGCGGCCACCGTCGCAGAGGCTCGCGCGGCAGAGTGGCGGCCATCAATGTGACCGGCTTCGTGGCCAAGAATCGACGCCAATTGATCATCATTCTCTGTCAATTCCGTGATGCCGCGATAGACGCCAACCTGTTGTCCGGGCATCACGAAGGCGTTGACATCATCGGTGTCGAAAACCGCCACTTCCCACTCGCTGGGCACGTAGGCGACATCCTGGTTGTACTTATCTCGCAGCGCTGCCGTTCGACCTTGCGCGGTCCGATCCCAAGTCGTCAGGACGCGGTTTCGGAGCCGACTGTCACCCGTTTGGGGAGTCTGCTTCTTCATTTCCGTCCAGGCCGTGGTCGACATCGCAGCAAGCGACGCGTTGTCAAAGCCCGGCAAAATCAATTGTTGTTCGCCCGTCACGGGATTGGTCGAGCACCCAGTTACGATCGGTATGACGGTCCCACAGGCCAAGCCGCGGATCATGGCCCGGCGCGATAAGCGCATACGCGGGGCTTGTTCTAGGAAATCGGTTGGCGCGTCGATGCGGTCCCCGGTTTCGATCATTTCGTCTGTAATCAGCAACTTGCTCATCTGCCTGTCTCCCAATGTCTGATAAGCTTACACCCGAATAAGCGCGGGGGCAAAACTCCCGAATCTCCAATTGCTTACATGATTTTTGCCACGGGTCACGTGAATGTCGGATGAAGCTGGTCGCGCGCTGCCGTTCAGGCGGCGACCAGAAGCTCTTTCGCCTGTCCGACCCAATTTTCTCGGCTGACCCGGCCTTTGAAGGACAGATGGTTTTCGATCCAGGTCTCGTTCTCTGGTTTCCATTCTGCAATTTGCGCGAATGTCCATATGCCCAGTCCATTCAGAACTTCCGCGATGCGAGGCCCGACGCCTGTAATCGTAGTGAGGTCGTCGCCGCCATTGGTCGGACGATCGACTTGAATGGGCTGCTTGCCATTCAATTCAGCCAGCATCGCTTCCGACGGGTGAATTTCGGGCTCATCGGCAGTCGCTGCCGGGACTGGCGTCTCCGTTTCCTCGACCGGCTCTGAGTCCGTCTCATCTGTCGAAATCGAAGCAGACTCGGGTTCCACTTCTTCTTCGGTGGCCTCGGATTCCGATGGTTCGATCTGAGAGTCCTCAACCGCGTCCTCGGCCTCGACGAGCTCAGATTCCATGGTTTCTGGCTCTGCGACCGCTTCTTCCGGCGCTTGTTCGAAATAAGCCAACCGCCCTTCCAAGTACCGGTTGCGCCAACGCAACTGCGCCAATTCCTCATCGAGTTCGGAGCTGGCCGGTGCTTCGCTGACGGGTTCAGGGTCTGGCTCAGGATCAACGTCTGGCACCGCCACGGCTTCGACCTCTTCAGCCGCCTCTTCTTCCGGCTTGATCGCAGCTTGATCAATCAATTTCGCTTCCAGCGCATCCACGCGCATGCGCAAATAGGATGATTGCCAAAGCAATTTCTCATCTGGCCCTGACGCGTCAGAATCAAGCGCTGCAGGCGCCGCGAGACTTGGCGTCTCTTCGTCAATATTCGCCGCGGATTGGTTAGCGAGATCGATTTCCAGAGCGCCAACGCGCTCCTCAAGCCATGTGTTGCGATCGCGCAATTGCACCAATTCTTCCTGGTCCCCGTCCGACAAGAGGGCGCCTGCAACGGCGCCCGCCACGGCTGCACCAGCAGTCTCTAGGGCATTCCCATTCTGGGTGTTCGACCGCGCCTCTTCTAATTCTGTGCGTGCAGCATCCAATTCTTCGCTCAGAGCCGTGATCCGCCGCTCGCGCTCATCCAGCGCAGCAACCAGGACATCGCCGCCACCAACCGTCTCGGCGGCTTCCTCTTTTTGTTTGCGCTGAGCGGCATAAAGCGCTTCGACTTCGGCTTTCGATTGAGTCAGCTCGGTCTTCGCGATCTCGCGTTCGACTTCGGCTTTCTGCACGCGATTGCCGACCAATAAGCCGCGAAACGCAAACCCAAACAGTAAGCCGAGCACCGTAGCAGCGGCCATCGCTATCCACATATTCGCAATTAACCACTGCATCTACTCGCTCCGTTCTTGAACGCCAAATTCGATTCTTCGATTGGCCGCACGCCCCTCTGGCGTGGCATTGTCCGACTCAGGTTGATCGGGACCATAGCCTGTAACGACGAGCCGCGCGACATCGAAGCCTGCATCTTGCATGTAATTGGCAACCGCCTGGGCACGTGCCTGACTGAGTGAAAGGTTGGCCGCACGGCCGCCAACATTGTCTGTATGACCCGCGACTTCGAATATGAGATCATCCGCGCAGGATGCCGAAACTGCCATGATCTTATCCAGCGTATTGCCGCTTTCACGCGAAATTTGGGCGCTGCCGGACCGGAACATGACAGCATTTGCATCCATGATGATATCGAACGATGTCTGACAGGCCAGAAGCGGATCCTCGCCCAGGTCGACACCGGAAATTTCTTCCAGCTCTACGGTTACGGTTTCTGCTGCGATCTCGACCGCGTAAGCCCCCTCAAGCTGGGCCATATCCTCGCGCAGGAATTGCAAGGTCGAGCTGGTGGCCTCGCCTTCGAAGCTGAATCCTTCGTCTTCAGGGTCGAACTCCATTTCCCCGGATTCAAAATTCGAGAAATGCGGCAACCCTAAACGAACGCCTTCGATCCAAGGTTCGTATTCAGTAGATTCGATTGTCATCTGGTCGATAACAGGCCCGTCGAAATAGGATTCTGCGATGGCGGCGATTTCTGCACGGTCTTCAGACGTCTCGCAACTGCCGGACAAGACGAGCGTCCCGTCGACATGTTCAGCTTTCCAATGGCTCGGACCATCAATTGCCGCGATTCCAGTCCAGGGATCCGTCAGATTGGCAACAGACGCCGTGGTCTGGATGCGCGCAGCGTCTTCCATCGCGATCCCACTCAAACGCAATTCGTAATCTGTGAGGCGAGCCTCACCGCTGTCCAGTAAATCGAGTTGGTCGAGCCCAAATTGCGCGATGCCGACCCAATCGCCCTCGGGCACGCCGAGCGTTAACTCTGTGCGGTCATCCAGTGAAGCTGACGTCAAGCTGCGGGCATGGTCTGCAAGCAAGGCGCGGATATTGTCATCCGGGACGCCACCAACGAGAATGATTGCGCCGCCAGCGCTCTTGATTGCCCGCCAGACATAAGGCGACGCAGTCGGCAAATCTCGGATTTCCTCGAACTCGGTATCCACCGCCCAAACGCCACCGCGGAGCATCCCTCCAGGTCCTGACGAGGTATAGACTGCGTGTTTGGCAATCTCGGCCGCCTCGATCGAGGGCGGCGCGCCGACAATCAACGCGCGTTGTCCATTCATCGTGACGGTGGCCCAGGTTTGGCCGGACTCAATCAAGGCGGCGCTGGCCGCTTCTTGCAAACTGTCCTGCATTTGCGCCGGGTTGAGATGATACTCGGACGAGCCTTGCACTGTGACGAAGCCTAGCAATACCAGACCCGCGCCACTCAGGCCGGCGGTCAGTATGTCATAGGCGCTCATGTCGCAATCTCCTCCCGTAAAGACTGCATTAACATCGAAAGGTCTGCCTTATCCCTTGGAATCAGGCAAGTGCGTGTTACAGGGCGGCAATGAACGAGACTTTCGACCACATCACCTCCGCAAGCAATCCGTTGATCAAACAGTTGCGCAGCCTGGAGCGCAAAAAAGGCCGCAATGAGACCGGGCTTTTCCTGGCTGAAGGTGCTCGGCTGATTGAACAAGCCTTGGCGCAAGATTGGCAGGTCGACACCTTGGTGGTTTCCAATGCAGGGGCTGAGCGCGACTATGTGCAAACCCTTGCGGCGAGGGCCCGCGCTCAAGGTGCGCGCCTCGTCCAAGTGCCGGATCGCCTTGCAGGCTCAATCGCACGCAAAGACAATCCGCAAGCCGTGATAGCCGCAATCCGCCAACGTGATTTACGCCTCAGCGACTTACCCGCGGATGATCCGGGCCTTTGGATCGGGCTCTATGAGTGCCGCGACCCGGGCAATCTCGGCACCATTCTCAGAACCGCGGATTGCGCCGGTGCGGCAGGCGTTATCCTGATCGAGAATTGCTGTGACCCGTTTAGCGTTGAAGCCGTCCGAGCCTCTATGGGCTCCGTGTTCGATGTCCGACTGGCGCGTACCGATTTTGCCAGTTTCAATGCCTGGCGCAAGCGTGCGGGACTGGACATGGTCGCCGCCAGCGTCAATGGCGGCACATCGCATATCGGGGTCGATTTTGAACGGCCCAGTCTGATCCTGATGGGCAATGAACAGGCCGGCCTACCCGATGCGGTCGAAGCCGAATGCGATACGCTTTGCCTGATCCCAATGCGCGGTGGGGCTGACAGTCTGAACCTCGCACAAGCCACGGCGATCATGCTGTATGAAGGCTGGCGCCAAAGGGGGTTTGCCTGATGCAATTGAAGCCAATCCTGTTTCGCGCCGACCAATGGGCATCCGATCAATATGCCCTCATCGATAGTGGCGATGGTCAGAAGCTCGAACAGTTCGGATCGCAAACCGTGATCCGCCCTGACCCGCAAGCCTTCTGGCCACCTGCCCACCCCATTGCGACCTGGCAGGCCGATGCCCGCTTTGATGCCAAGGCGGGCGAAGATGATCGTGGCCATTGGCAGTTGCTCAATAAAAGCGCGCCGGACGCCTGGCCGATGCAGTGGCGAGGGATCACGTTTAATGCTCGGCGCACCCCGTTCCGGCATCTCGGTCTGTTTCAAGAGCACAGCGTACATTGGGCGTTTGCGCAGGATAAAATCCGGGCGGCGGGCCGGAAAATCCGGCTGCTCAACCTGTTCGGTTACACAGGCATGATGAGCCTCGCTGCGGCGCAGGCGGGCGCGGAGGTGACGCATCTTGATGCCAGCCCAAAATCGAATGCCTATGGCAAAGATCATGCAGATATGAGCGGCTTGGCTGAGGCGCCAATCCGCTGGATCGCCGATGATGCGATGAAGTTCACGGCGCGCGAAATCCGGCGCGGCAACACGTATGACGCCATCGTGCTCGACCCACCTAAATTCGGTCGCGGGACGAAGAATGAGACCTGGCGCTTTGAAGAAGACCTACCGGGTTTGCTGGCCAATGTCCGGGCTTTGTTGTCCGATCAACCAAGCTTTGTCATTTTGACCGCCTATGCTGTGCGCCTGTCACATATCGCGCTGGCGCAGGCCTTGGCTGGGCATCTAGATGGGCTTGGCGGGTCGATCGAGATGGGCGAAATGGCGATTCCGCATCGCGATGATACGCGCCTATTGCCGACGTCGATCTGTGCGCGCTGGGTGGCGGACTAAGCGCGTTCAGTCACGACGACGGCCAGACAGCTGACCACTACAACCGCGATCGCACCGATCCAAAGCGTGTCCATGGCCGGCGCGTCCCAAGCGCGAAATCCGACTTGATCAACTGATTGTGTGAGGCTCGCCGTGCGTGCATTCACAAGATCAAACAAGCCGCCCATTTGCGACAAGGCTGCGCCAACGCCCAGGCCACCCGCACCGAACAGCAAGGGCGCCCGCCAACGTGAGCGTTTGCGGATCGGCTGCATCACGCGGTCGACAAAAATCTCGTTCTGGAGCGCGTCATCCTGCGCCTCGAACAGAGTGGTCAGATCGTCATAATTTTCTTCAGTCTGCATTCTGTCTACTCCATCACGCCACGTCTTCTGCGGCAAGCTGTTTGCGAAGCGCGGATACGCCGCGCGTCACGTGGGATTTCACAGTCCCGAGCGGGAACCCGGTGGCGGCCGAGGCCTCGGAATGGCTCATCCCTGAGGCCACACACAGGATCACGCAAATGCGTTGGTTTTCGGGCAAGGTCTTCAAGGCCCGGTCGAGATCCATATGTTCCGCCATACGCGCAGCGGACGTATCAAAGGCCAGAATATGCGCGCTTTCTTCAAACTCGACTTCTGGCTTCTGCTTGCGGCGCGCCTGCAAGAATTCGCGGTAGGCAATGGTGCAAAGCCAGGACTTGAATGATCCGCCACGATAGCTGCCAATCTTTCGCCAGGCCGTCAGAAACGCTGCCTGAGCGATATCGTCCGCCTCGGCAGCGTGACGCGCGAGGCGTCGGGTCAGCCCCCGGACATTGCCCTGATATCGCCGGACCAAGGCTTCGAACGCAGCCTCTTGTCCAGAGGCTGCGTCGCGCGCGAGATCGATATCGGTTCGCATGACCTGGCTCGTCGCGTCCACCCTTCCCTAATTGTGGCTGAACCGCCAGAGACCGAGATAGGCAAAGCCGAGTACAACTGGGAAGGAGGAGATGGCAATCACGCCACGGACGGCTTCCGGATCATCCGCGGGCATGATCATGCCAAGACAGATGAAGGCGATGCCGAAAGCGATCAGCAGAATCCCGCGCCGCAAATCCGATTTTACCGGATCGCTGAGATAGGACATGCGCTCGACCAGTTCGGGCGAGACTTCCTGGCCTTTTTCGACCGCCAAACGCAGCGTTTCATGTGCGGTCAGGCGTTTTTTATAGTTATAATGGCTGAATAGCCAGATGATCGCGACAATCGCGGCGAAAAGAAAGATCGGTACGAAAATCTCGTCCATGGGGTTATATCCTTGTCATTGCGCCCAGTGTGCGGGCTCATAGACAGAGATGCAATCATATCCGGGTTTGGATGCAGTCGGATTTAAAGTTTTGCTTTTGCGGCGGCTTTTGACACTTCAGACCAGGCTTCGCCCATCTCTTCTGTCCAGGTCTCAGCGGCCAAAGACCGGAAAACATCGGCCATGACCTGGTAGAAGCCTTCGAAGACGGCGTCATCAATGCCATAACCTTCATGGTTCATCCTTTCGGCGGAGACAAAGCTGATCGCGACCGGGTCATCTTGCAACAGACCTTCCGCCATACTGAGCGCTTCATTGAGCATATGCCCGCGCGCGCCCTGGTCGATATCAAGGACAAACAGCTCTTCAAATTGCGGGAACCGTTCGAACAATGCAGCATAGACCGGCGGGACGACATCTTCGCATCGCGCCGCAACGGCTTCGAGGCTAGCCGTGAAGGCGTGAACATGAGTCATGACTCAGGCTCCGGTCGCAATGCATAGATCGACGCTTGGACAATGCCTTGCTCGGCATGCACATCGACGATGACCCGCTCATATTCGTCGCCCTCAAATGCATCGAGCCGGTCCCAATGATCCGGCAGGTCTGCGGATTCCAGGACGAAGACGTCCACACGATCACCTTCTGGATCGAGATGAATGCCGGGATACCCCTCTGCCGCGCCCCAGCCGGACGCAATCAGCGTTCCAAACACATGGCCTTCGCGCCAAGTGCCGGTCAGGTCGGATAACTCATGATGATTGCTGCGGCCAGGCGCGAGCGTGCCGTAAGTGGCGAGCCGGTGATGGGCCGAAAGGCTCATGTTCGAGGGCGCCTAAAGCGGAATATTATCGTGCTTCTTCCACGGATTGCTCAGTTCTTTGCCTTGCAGCGTTCGCAGCGCCTTGGCCACGCGACGCCGTGTTGAGTGCGGCATGATGATGTCATCAATATAGCCCTTGCGCGCCGCCACATATGGATTGGCAAAATTGTCCTCATAATTCTGCGTGTGCTCAGCAATCTTGGTCTCATCGCCAATATCTTTACGGAAGATAATCTCGACCGCGCCTTTGGCGCCCATCACTGCAATCTCGGCTGTCGGCCAGGCATAATTGACGTCGCCGCGAAGATGTTTCGAGCTCATCACATCATACGCCCCGCCATAGGCTTTGCGCGTGATCACGGTGACTTTTGGCACCGTCGCTTCGGCATAAGCGAAGAGCAGTTTGGCGCCGTGTTTGATCAGGCCGCCATATTCCTGCTTGGTGCCCGGCATAAAGCCCGGGACATCGACGAACGTCACAATCGGAATGTTGAAACAGTCACAGAAGCGGACAAAGCGCGCGCCTTTGCGCGACGCGTCAATGTCCAGAACGCCAGCCAGCGTCATCGGCTGGTTGGCCACAAAGCCGACCGTAGCGCCTTCCATCCGGCCAAAGCCGCAAATGATATTCGCCCCGAAAGCTGGGCTGATTTCGAAAAAGTCGCCTTCATCGACCGTCTTCTCGATCAGCTCTTTCATATCATAAGGCTGGTTCGGATTGTCCGGGATCAGCGTGTCGAGGCTATTATCCGCGCGTTCAATCGTATCATAAGTTGGGCGCACCGGCGGGTCTTCGCGATTAGAGCCTGGCAGGAAATCGATCAGACGACGCATTTGCGTCAGTGCCTCAATGTCATTCTCGAACGCGCCATCGACGACACCAGACTTGGCCGCGTGCACAGAAGCGCCGCCGAGCGTTTCGTGGGTCACTTCTTCATTTGTCACGGTTTTCACGACATCCGGGCCGGTGACGTACATGTAAGACGTATCTTTCACCATGAAGATAAAATCTGTCAGCGCAGGGGAGTAAACATCACCACCGGCGCATGGCCCCATGATCACAGAGATTTGAGGAATAACGCCGGATGAAAGCACATTTTCCATGAAGATGTCGGCATAGCCTGCCAGGCTGTCCACGCCTTCCTGAATCCGCGCACCGCCAGCATCGAAAATGCCAATCACAGGCGCGCCAACTTTTGCGGCCGCTTTTTGGACTTTGACGATCTTCTCAGACTGCGCCAGTGACAGAGACCCGCCGAAGACGGTGAAATCCTTGGAGAAGACATAGACCAGACGGCCATTAATGGTGCCGGACCCAGTCACAACGCCGTCGCCAGGGATGCGTTGTTTTTCCATTCCGAAATCGTGGCTGCGATGTTCGACAAACATATCGGTTTCTTCGAAACTGTTTTCGTCGAGCAGCAATGCAACACGCTCGCGCGCTGTGAGTTTGCCCTTTTCGTGCTGGCGTTCAATCCGGGCTTTGCCGCCGCCAAGTCGCGCTTTATCGCGCCGTGCCTCTAAGGCTTCGATCACGTCTTGCATGTCGTTTCGATCTCCATTCATCCGCAGTCCTTGAGGCTGGGTTTTATAGCGCCCACGCGCGAGGGCAAGTCTGGGCGCACGCAAAACGGGCTTCCCTAAGGGGAAGCCCGACTGACCTTTCATTCTGAAAGTTTAAGCTATTATTTGTAATAGCCGCGATGCCCGCGATTATATCCGCGTTGTCCCCTTTGAGGGATGCCATAGATCTGGCGAACTTGATCACCGCGTCGGACAATACAGGTCACTGGACGCTCAATCTCGCGGCGACGGGTCTCGAACTCGACCTCATTGAAGGTCACGCGGAACCCGCGCGGGCCGATTTGTTCAGCGTAACGACCATCATCAAAGTCGACGTCGTGGAAGCCGTGATAATGCGCTTCATCTCGAATCGCGCGGCGACAGGCGCGAATAGCGCGGCGTTTCATCTGCCGGAAATTCTGGCGATCGCCATAATAGCCATTTTGGCCATAATGACGGTTCGTGCTGTAGCCAATCGAGCGATGACCGCGCGTGTCATAGCCAAAATGCAAAGCGCCATTGCCGGTCTGTACAGAGACGCTGCCAGTGACGCGTTTGCCGGGCTTGCCATGATCGGCCAGCGCTGGCGCTGCGAAGAGCAGAGGCGCCGCAAGGGCAAGCGCGGCTGCTCGAGGTTTCATGATACGATTTATCATGGCTGTAGGAATGCACAGGCCGATGCAACCCAGCCTGAGTGGCGTATTCGGGTGACATTCATGTGGTCAAACGCCGCCCGAACATTGCCATTTTGTTAGATCAGGGTCAGGCTGGAGGCGATTTCTTGGCGTAAGGAATCACAAAACATGAAGATGGGGATCGACATGAAACACTTTACAATCGGCGCACTCGCCTTGGGATTGATGATGTCTGCACATGCCGAAGACACAAGCCGGGATGATCATCTGCTGACATCAATAAATCAGGACAACATTCGGTTTGTCGCTGAGTCGCTAGATCACACGGTGCGACGGGATCTTGAGGATTCCATCGGCGTGTTGGCGCATTATCAGGATGGCGATGACAGTTCTGAATTGGTCTATGCCATGCAGGGCAAGGCTTGCCAGGACGGCCCGGATTGTCTCGGTCTGGAAGTATTCGTGATTTTTGAAGGCGCCTTCACGGCTGATCAAGCGAACGACATCAATCGGCGCTGGTCAGCCATTAAAGCGACAGAGACCGATGGAAGTTTGTATCTCACGCGATACCTGATCCTGGATGACGGACAGACAATCGGGAATATCCGCACCAATGTCCTGAATGTCCTGGCCATTGCAGAACAGATACAGGCGGAACAAACAGAGTCTTCTCAAGCTGAGTCTGAATCGCCCGAGATTAGTGTTGCGGATATCGACTTTGGCGAAGATGCTGGCGACTATGCCAATGACGGCGCTTGTGATGATGCGCGATTTGAGGCCGATGGCGACGACTGGACCTATCAGCGCAATCACGTGCTGCGCGATGCAACAGATTGCAGAACCCTTTACGAAGCTGGCGAACTGACTCTGTATCTCGATTTTGGCGACAATTCTGGTGACTATGCCAATGATGATACATGCGATGATAACCGTTTCACAGGTGAAGGGCGCTCTATCCTGCAAACCGATAGTCATGTGAAACGCGATGCTGTGGATTGTATCGTGGCATATCGCGCGGGCACCATTGATCGCCCATAAACGACACGTACGTAGTTTTCCCAGTACACGCCGGGTGCGGCCGATCCTAGTCTTCCTCTCGGACACAGACTGTGAGGAGGATGCGATGGCATTGAAACAAATCGTGTTGCGCTTGGCGAGAAACGAAGCTGCGCCTGACGGCGATGATCGGCAAGGCTATGTCATTGTCGCGCCGCTTGGGTCGGACGGGAAAATTGACCTGCTTGAATGGCGCGAGCACAAGAAGGTGTGCGAAGTGAAACGGTTTCATCCCGACCCTGATGAAGTGGCGGATGGCTGGCTGACGCATAATGGCACGCATTGGCGCATTCACTATGATGAAGATCATGAGGGCCCAGATGAAGGGGGCTTCCGGCTTGGCGACCACGCATTCCGTCCTGGCGAGTATGTCACATTCGCGTCGCATGGCGTGACGCCGCTGACGTATATCGTCACAGACGTTCTGCCCTTCCGCGCGGCGGATGCGGCTTAGTCTTGATCAGACACTTTTCCACGCAGGGCTTTGACATTTCCGCGCTGCTTTTTGGCGTCCAGTCTTCGGCGAACTGAAGCGCGGGTCGGCTTGGTCTTGATCCGCCTGCGCGGCGCCTCAGCGACGCTGCGGACCATCTCGGCCAGGCGTTTGCGCGCCGCCTCGCGGTTGAGACCCTGGCTGCGATGATCTTTGGCTTCCAGGATCAAATCGCCGTCCTGGGTCAGACGCGCCCCATAACGTCGCCGAAAACGGGCTTTGACTGGTGCTGGAATTGAACTGGCGAGCACATTCCAGCGCAATTGAACGGCGGTCGAAACCTTGTTGACATTCTGCCCACCCGGCCCGGATGCGCGGATGAATCGCTCCGTCAGCTCCCATTCCGGGATCTGTATGCTATCCGTCACAAAGACGTGATCGCGATTGGACATGAAAGCTCCGTTCAGGGTCAATTCAGGCAGCAGTCCTAGTGTTGCAGACAAGGCTTGTCACGAGCAGCCGAAATTGTGGGTGCCTAGGGGGCGCCTTAAGAGAGAAAGGGAGGCGACACATGTCCATCCTCTCAAAACTGACATCCAGCGTCGCGGCCATTGCTTTGACCGCGAGCACGCTCGCGCCGGTCGCATTCGCAGATCGCGATCGCAAACCGCAATTCTCGTCGCAGGACCGGAGCGAAAATAGACGCGATAATGCCCGTCAGGAGCGCAATCGCCAAGCGCGGATCGAGCGCCGCGAAGGCCGCCGCGATGTCCGCAACAATGATAATCGCGTGCGCGGCGAACGCAGCATGACCGGCCGCGAATTCCGGCGCGACACCAGCGATCGCCGCGGTGAGCGTCGTCAGGAAAGACGGACTGAGCGTCGTGACAATCGGCAGTTTGAACAGCGCCAGGAGCGTCGAACCGAACGCCGCGACAATCGCCAGTTCGAACAGCGTCAGGATCGTCGGGCGGAACGCAGAGCGGATCGGCGCGCGGACAATCGTCATGAAAACCGCCAGATCCGTCGCAATTCCTATGATCGCGGCTATTCGCAAGCCCGCCCCGATATCCGCACGCGGCAGCATGATCGCTATCATAATCACCGCAACCGGGCTGGCGATCGGCATTATAATAACCGGCACTATAACAATCGGCATTATAATAACCGCCACTATAATAATCGCCACGATCGGCATTATCGCCATCACCGCAATTTCAACCGGTATTATCGCCGTCACAATAATGGCTATCACTATCGCCATCATTATCGTCGGCACAATTTCCGGCATTATTCGCCGCGCGCCTTTTACTGGGGTGGTCACCGACCCTTCTATTATTACTCGCGGCCGACCTTTAGCTTCGTCTATGATAGCCACTATGTGCCACGCTATCGGATCGGTGGGCATTATGGCTACCACACCAATTCGATCATCATTGGCGATTATGACTATTGGGGCCTGTATGATCCGCCACACGGCTATCACTGGGTGCATGACCATGACAGTGGCGACGCCATCCTCGCCTCTATCGCCACGGGCGCCATTATTGGCCTGGTCATCGGCGCTCTGGCCGACTAGTCCCCCACCGGCGCGTCCTTCTCGCGCCCAAAGAACACCCACTGCCTCGGCGCGGTGGGTGTTTTCTTAGGCGGAGATCAATTTTTTATGTCGCTTCCCTTACGTTCACCTTTCATTAGGCATGACTCATGCTTAATTCGAATTGTCCGGTGCAAATGATTCAGACCGGGCATAGTCGTTCAACAGCTGAAAGGAGGTGATCCAATGTCGAGTGAGAAACCAGGAACGGTGATTGGATCCGTTTGTGTTAAGGGTTTCATGGAGCAGCCTCTGAGTCCCCGATAACACAGTCTTGAGGCTGCCTGTCTTGGGAAACCAAATACAGAGTTGAACGCAGCCAAGGATTCAAGAGCCATCCGGCTCACGGACCCCAGCCGAGACCCGGCTGGGGTTTTCCTTATCTGGCGATCGGATTGCGATCATTCTGAACCGGGACGGAACCGGCACGACAAAAACTCGCCCAACTTATCGGTCATAAATGCCATCTCATTGGGGACCACGTTGGAGACTGATCATGAACCGCCTTCTTTCCGCCCTCAGCATTGCGGGATTGACCCTCACCATTGCAAACACAGCGCATGCCGCGCCCTTGATCCGGGATGCGGCTTTGTTCGAAACCGCTCAGATTGAGAATATCAGCCTCTCGATGACGCCCGAAGAGGCGTTTGATGCGTTGATGGCAGATGGCTATCAGGCCGGCGACATTACGCGGTTTGAAGACTGGCATCATGGCTCGATCGAATTCGTCCGTGGCTCTTATGGCGCAGGCGGCGTGTCATCGATTTCGCTTGGACGCGCGGATGGGCGACTGGCACTGATCTCACAATCCTTGAACAAGCCCGGCATCGATGTCGCCGCTGAGATCGGCGCGATGCAAACGCATTTCGGGATTGCCAGCGATGAAACAGATTGCCGGGTCAATCGCGCCGGCACCGGCGGCAGCTGCGCTGTCCGCGACGCAGACGTACCGGAGGATGTGACGCTGAAATTCACGATGACGGCGCAATCGATGATGATTTTGAGATCGATTTCGCGTCCGAAGGATTTGCTCGCAACGATGGAATAGACACGGCTTGGCGAAAACGGCGCGCAGCACGCGCGGCCCGGCAAGCGGGCGGCGAGGTTGTTTGGTTTTGGGTTGGGGGTCGGGCTTTCGGGAAGCTCCGCCTCGTCCTTCGACAGGCTCAGGATGAGGCGTTTGGGGAGAAGGGAGTGCGGGGGCTAGCCTGGGTCTAAGTGAACCTCGTGTCCGTCGACGCCAGCGCAAGCTGGGGTCCATAGCAGGAACGGGCCTGTGAGACTGTTGGCGAGTATCGTCCTTAGACCCCAGCTTGCGCTGGCGTCTGCGGAGAGTTGGGTGATGGCGTGTTCGAAGATTTGAGGACAAAGGTCCTCGACCTCGCTCGGCGCGTAAAAGCGTTCATCGTAATCATGCGTCATGTAATTGACGCTCATGCCTTCAAAATACGGCACCCAAGCCCGGCCATAGCGATCCACCTGGACAAAAGCCTGGCGCCCGGTCTCGGCACACCAAAGATCCACCCGCCACAGATTCAGGAACAGGATCGGCCAGAAATAGACGGCGACCTGTCGGTAATGAGCAAAGAGATAGCGGTGGATGATCATGCGCTAATTCTATGCGCAGGTTCGAAGGGTGGGGATGAAATAAATTTACACCACTGAAAACAGGACCATTTTCAATTTCACGCGTAGGGATTGCCACACGCGCGCCCTTCTCTCGCAATCGGAAGAGAGGCTCAGACCGGGGCATGCCATCAAGCCGTCGCGAGCCCATCCGGGACGCCACGGTAGAGGTCCCCGCCTGCGCGGGGATGAGCGAGTTTGCTTGCCTCCCCCAATCACTTGTAATTGTATTTGCCCGTTTTGCCGCGTGTGCCATATCACTTAACAAATCTGTTAACCAAAGAGTGAGTTCGGAATGAGCAATTCAAAATCGCACCTTCGATTGATGACCAGCGTGTTCGCCTTGGTGTTGAGTGGCTGTATCGCCACTGCCACGGCAGAAGATGTCGCCATCATTCAACCTGGTGCGCCGGGTCAGCCCACCAAAACGCTGAGCGCGGACGAAGCCGCGACGATTGCCGATACCAGCTACTCGCTCGATGATGTGCGCTTTTTGCAGGATATGATCCCGCATCACCAACAAGCGGTCGAAATGGCGGCATTGGTCGAAACGCGAACAAACAATCAGGCCCTGGTCGATATTGCTGGCCGGATTGATGCCTCGCAAGCTGACGAAATAGAATTCATGCAAGACTGGCTCGCCACCCGCGGCGAAGCGGCGCCGAGCGCCCATAGTCATCATGGCACCCAAATGTCGCATGAGATGATGGGCATGGCGACACCAGAGCAAATGGCCGAGCTCGCCGCAGCGCAGGGTGTGGCCTTTGATCGCTTATTCCTGAGCCTGATGGTCACCCACCATGATGGCGCAGTGACCATGGTGCAGGACCTGCTGGAACAGCCCGGTTCCGCGTATGACCCTGTCCTGTTCGAATTCGTCAATGACATCGTCAATGATCAGACCGCCGAGATTGAGCGCATGAATGACATGTTGGCCGGTCTATCATCTGATCCACGCGGGTCGCTAAGTGCCGGCTTCCGCGATGCGGGGTCAGCCATTTCCAATCTCACCCTCCTGGCCTCGCTGCCAAAACCGCCCGGCTTCTTCGATCCGGGCAACCCATCCGGATTGCCACCCATTGTGACGCCCAAGAAAGATGATGCAGCCGAAATGGCAGACATGGATCATGCTGGGCATGATGGTCATGCAGATCATCAAGACACGGCCGAAGCGGCTGCCAATGATCCGCAACGCGACGAGGATCAGTCAAATGACGAAACCGAATGGGGCGAGCGCTCTCCGCTCTTGAGTTTCTCGAATACGGATATGGCCTTTGCCAACAATATGATGATTGTCGGCAATTATCACGGCTTCAACATTTACGAGCTGACCGATAATGCAACGCCAACCTTGATCAGCTCAGTTGTTTGCCCGGGCGGACAAGGCGATGTTTCGATTGTTGGCGATCTGCTGATCATGTCGGTCGAACAGACGCGCGGCCGAGTCGATTGTGGACGGCAAGGAATTGCAGACGATGTCAGCGCGGAGCGGTTCCGCGGCCTGCGAATTTTCAATATTTCTGACCCGAGATTGCCACGACAAGTCGGTCAGGTTCAAACCTGTCGCGGTTCGCACACGCATTCAGTCGTTTCAGGTCCTGACGCAGACGGCAAAATCATCGTCTATAATTCCGGCACAGCGTCGATCCGTGAAGAAGACGAGCTGGCCGGATGTGTCGGCGATGTCCCTGGCGATGATCGGACCGCCCTGTTCCGCATTGATGTCATCGAGATTCCCGTCACTGACCCATCCCAGTCTCGCATTGTGGACAGCCCAACCGTCTTCATGGATACAGAGTCCGGACAGATTGCTGGCCTGTGGCAAGGCGGCGATCATGGCGAGGATACACAACGCTCCAGCCGCACCGATCATTGCCATGACATCACAGTGTTTCCTGAGAAGAATATCGCCGCGGGTGCGTGTTCTGGAAATGGCGTGATCTTCGATATCACCGACCCCTACAAGCCGGTGCGGATTGATGCTGTTCTGGATCAGAAATTCGCCTATTGGCACTCCGCCACGTTCAATAATGACGGCACCAAAGTCCTGTTCACCGACGAATGGGGCGGCGGCAGCCGGCCGCGCTGCCGTGCGTCAGACCCGATGGATTGGGGCGCCAATGCGATTTACGACATTGTCGATGGCAAGCTCGAATTCCGCTCTTATTTCAAACTGCCAGCACCGCAGACCGAGCAGGAGAATTGTGTCGCCCATAATGGCTCGATCGTGCCTGTGCCGGGCCGTGATCTGTTCATTCAAGCCTGGTATCAGGGCGGCATGTCGCTGATCGATTTTACGGACAGCGCCAATCCGCAAGAGATCGCTTATTTTGACCGCGGTCCGATCCATGAGGACCGCCTGGTGCTTGGCGGATACTGGTCGACGTATTGGTATGATGGCCGAATCTACGGCACTGAAATCGTTCGCGGTCTGGACGTGTTTGAATTACAAGCAAGCGACGCCATGAGCGCACATGAAATCGCGGCAGCCGCGAATGCGGATCAAGGCGAATTGTTCAATCCCCAGCAGCAATTCGCGGTCACCTGGCCGCAAGGCGATCCGGCAGTGGCGATGGCTTATGTCGATCAACTTGAACGCAACGCCGCGCTGTCGGAGGATCAGATCAATGCGCTGACCGTCGCGCTTGAAACGGCGACAGGGTCGCTTGAGGCAGATCGCGGCGATCGCGCAACGGCGTCAGAACTGACTGAGCTCGCCTCAGACCTGAGCGCCGCAAACGCAGACCCGACGAGCGCAGCGCGAATCGCAGCGCTGAAAGAAACTCTCATGGCCGTCTCTGAACGGCTCTGATCCAGATCAAGCAAAGGCGCCCCGCCCGTGCTTGTGGCGGGGCGCGTTTGCGACTTGACCTGCGCCCAGGGGGCGGACACAAATCTCGGATGCGCTTGATCCTTATAGTCACGACCCTCATCCTGTCTGGATGTGGGGCCAGCAATCTTCCAGAACAGCCTGCCAATCTGTGCGCGCAAGCGAATGCCCAATGTGTCAGTGCGCCGGTTCGAGATGTTGTCGCGGTCGACGGTGATACGTTCGAATTGCAACGCCTTGGTGATCGCGGCGTGGAGCGGATCCGCCTGCGCCTGATCGGCTGGGATAGTCCTGAGACGGGCAACAGCGCGGGCTGCCCGGAAGAAGAGGCGCTGGGTCGACAAGTGGAGGCGCGTGCCAAGGAAATGTTCGAGGCCGGGCAGACTCTGACGTTTAAACCTGAGGGCACAGATCGCTTTGGGCGGACGCGGGCGCATGTCTATCTTGATGGCACACATATTGGCTGGCTTTTAGCCAAGGATGGCTTGTCCAAACCCTGGTTGACAGAGACGGTGAAGCCAACCTGGTGCGATTGACACAGGATAGGCACACTAAGCCCTGTATTTAAATGAAAAAACTGCAACTTGCGAAAGCGGCCCAAGCTTTGCTTGTATGGCCGCATGCGCGCGCACGAGTCTCGATTCCACCCGGGCAGAACCTGGTTCTTCACGCTGAATCTGGCGGATAAGAACAGTTCTTTGCTGACCAAACACGCCAACCTGCTGGCCGAGAGCTCGCGGGATGTCGAGGGTCTGTATCCGTTCGATGCGATTGCCGTGGTGATCCTGCCCAATCATATGCACCTGATCTGGACCCTACCAGAAGGCGACCTCGATTATCCGCGCCGAATTTCATACCTTCAGTCTGGCTTCACCAAACGTGTTCTCGAAAGCGGCGCAGTGCCGGATAAGGAGCGTGAAACGGCGCTGTGGCAAAAGCGGTATTGGGACTATAAGATCCGGGATCTGGTCGATCTCGAGCGTCATATTGGCTATATGCACGGCAATCCCGTTAAGCATGGTCTGGTCAGCCATCCTGACAAATGGCGCTATTCGACCTGGCACAAATTCCGAGAAGACGGCTTCCTCTTATGGACGGAAAAGCCACTGGGAAGCGCCGGCGAACCCTGATCAAGAACATGTAAATGTGCAGACAAGCGCCGCGACGGCAGGTCGATGCGGCGCTTTTATTTTAGCTGCGTCTTGGCCTAGAGTGCGGTCACTCTATCAATTTGGAACAAAGACCTGACGCCATGCCTGCTATTTCGATGACCCCACAAGAAGTCTCTGACTATATCGCTCAAGCCGGACGCGATGCCTGGCTGGTGCCAGACGTTCCCGCTGACACGCCGCGCCGAAAGATCGAGAAAGTTGGTGTCATTGGCGCCGGTACGATGGGCGGCGGGATATCCATGAACTTTGCGACGGCAGGCATACCCGTCACCATCCTCGAACGCCAGCAAGAGGCCCTCGATCGCGGCCTCAGCGTCGTTCGCGGCCATTATCAACGCAGCGCCGACAAAGGTCGCTTCCCGGTCGAAGAAGTCGACGAGCGCATGGGCCGCCTGATCGGCACGCTGAGCATGGACGATTTCGCAGACTGTGACCTGATCATCGAAGCGGTATTCGAAGACATGGATCTGAAGAAGCAGATCTTTACCGATCTCGACCGGATCGCCAAACCTGGCGCGATCCTGGCGACGAACACGTCCGCATTGGACATTGACGAGATTGCGAGCGTTACCAAACGCCCGGAAGATGTCATCGGGTTGCATTTCTTCTCACCCGCCAATGTGATGAAGCTGCTGGAAATCGTTCGAGCAGACCACACAGCCGATGATGTCATCGCGACCAGTATGGACCTCGCAAAGACGATTAATAAAGTCGCGACCCTGGTCGGCGTCTGCCCGGGTTTTGTTGGCAACCGCATTCTGTTTGCGCGTCAGGCGCAAGCGCAAAAACTGGTCAATAAAGGGGCGATGCCCTGGGATGTTGATGCCGCCCTCAACGCCTTCGGATTCCGCATGGGCCCGTATCAGATGTCAGACCTCGCGGGTCTCGATATTGGCTGGAAGAAAGGCGCCAAGACGGCGAACCCAATCCGAGACGCCTTGTGCGAACTGGATCGGCGCGGGCAAAAAACGGGGGCCGGTTATTATGACTATGACGAGAATCGCCGCCCGATCCCATCAGAAGTGACCGCGAAAATAATCGCGGACGTCACCGGCGTTGAGCCAGGCGGCGCGCCAGGCGAAGCTGAGATCATTGCAACCTGCATCTATCCGATGATCAATGAAGGCTTGAAAATCCTGGAAGAGAAAAAGGCCCAACGCGCCTCTGACATCGATATTGTCTGGCTGAATGGCTATGGCTGGCCCGCCGATAAAGGTGGACCAATGCTGTATGGCGACATGGTCGGCGCAGAAGCCGTGTTGGCGACCATGGAGGCGCTCGGCGCTGAGGATGACCGGTTTGCACCATGTGACACGCTCAAACGCCTCGCCGCGGATGGGGGTCGGTTTATCGACGTTCAGCCGGGCTGATGACAGATACCGCCGCGGCGTTTCCGGGCACATATGACTATGTCATCGCAGGTGCCGGATCAGCTGGATGCGTAATTGCCAATCGTTTGTCCACGGATCCCAGCAAACGAGTCCTGCTCTTGGAAGCAGGAGGGCGCGACAATTGGATCTGGTTCCATATTCCCGTCGGCTATTTGTTTGCAATCGGCAATCCGCGGTCCGACTGGATGTTCGAGACCGTGCCACAAGCCGGCTTGAATGGCCGCTCGTTGAATTATCCGCGCGGCAAAGTTCTGGGCGGCTCTTCGGCGATCAATGCGATGATCACAATGCGCGGTCAGGCGGCCGATTATGATGGTTGGCGCGACCTGGGACTGGACGGATGGGGATGGGACGCGGTCCTGCCCGTATTTCGCGACCTGGAAGATCACTATCTCGGCGATGGCCCCTTTCACGGCGCAGGGGGAGACTGGCGCGTAGAACCGCCACGCATCAGTTGGGAAATTCTCGATGCGGTGCGCAGCGCTGCGGTCGAGATGGGCATACCAGCGACTCCTGATTTCAATACAGGTGACAATGAAGGCGCAGGCTATTTTCACGTCAATCAGAAGGCCGGCCGGCGTTGGTCGGCAGCGCGCGGGTTTCTGAAACCCGCCTCACATCGCCCGAACTTGCGGGTCGAAACCGGCGCATTGATCGAAACGGTCGCGCTCGATGGCAAGCGCGCAACCGGGCTTACGTTCAGGCAGAATGGCCAGCGCTTTCATGTCACGGCGCAAGCTGAGACCATTTTGAGCGCAGGCTCGATTGGCAGCGTTCAAATCTTGCAACGCTCGGGCATCGGGCCAGCAGCGACCCTCAAAGACGCTGGCATCGAGCCAGTGCACGATTTGCCGGGTGTGGGCGCAAATCTGCAAGATCACTTGCAGCAGCGCGCGATCTATAAAGTGTCGAATACCGTGACGCTGAACCAGACCTATTATTCCCTGTTGGGTAAGGCCAAGATGGGATTGGATTATGCCTTTCGCCGGCGTGGTCCCTTGACCATGGCGCCGTCACAGCTCGGCATTTTCACGCGCTCTTCTGCGGATCAAACGCGGGCCAATATTCAATTTCACGTTCAGCCGCTGTCGCTCGATAAGTTTGGCGATCCGTTGCATCGCTTCCCGGCCATAACGGTCGCGGCTTGCAATCTAAGACCGACTTCGCGCGGCAGCATTCGGATCGGCGGGCCGACCGCTGACGCGGCCCCGATCATAGACCCAAATTATCTCCATACAGACGCCGACCAAAAGGTCGCCGCGGACGCCATCCGCGTTACCCGCAAGTTGATGGCGCAATCCGCCCTGACGGGGTTCAATCCTGTGGAATATCTGCCTGGCCCGTCCGTAAAGGATGCGGACCTGGCGCACGCGGCCGGCGAGATCGGCACGACCATTTTCCACCCTGTGGGCACCGCAAAAATGGGCGTCGACAGCGATCCGATGGCCGTGGTGAATGCCAAACTTCAAGTGCGCGGGATCGCCAATCTGCGTGTCATTGATGCGTCCGTGATGCCGACAATCACCTCCGGCAACACCAATACACCCACCATCATGATTGCCGCCAAGGGCGCGGATATGATCGCGCGGGCGTAAGGCGCCCTATTCCGTCAGCGCATCGATCTCCTCATTGATCAAGATCGGCTCACCAAAGCCGAGCTCAGCCAAGCGCGGCAATTGCGTTTCAGCATCGCCCACGAAGACATAGTTCATCGCATCCGGACGGATGAAGTCTTCCGCCAGGCCTTGCATGTCCTCGACGCTCAACGCTTCGACCCGCTCAATCTGCTTGGCGACATAGTCGTATGGCAAATCATAGTCAGCGATATCAGACAGAACGTTGAGTTTCGCGCCCAGCGATTCAAACCGACGCGCCTGACTTTTCACGAAGAAGCTCTGCGTCACATCCAGGTCATTGGCGGTATAGGTCGCTGCATAGTCGCGCATGATGTCGCGCACCAGCGCCGCCGCTTCCAACGTCACATTAGAGCGGACGCCGCTAAAGACGCCGAACGTGCCGACTTGATCTGTGCCACTAAAGCTCGAACCAATGCCATAAGTATAGCCTTTTCCTTCCCGCAATTCCTGCGTCAGGCGCGAGGCAAATCCGCCGCCGCCAAGGCGATAATTCATCACGCCTGCAACGTCATACTGTTCGTCGGTGCGCTTCAGGGCCGGATAGCCAAACCGGAAGACGGACTGCGACGCGCCGGGCACATCATAGAAATAGACCGCAGACTCGCTCGGCGTGATCGGCGTCTCTGGCTCTGGCAGATTGACCTCCACCGTTTCCCACCGCGTCGCGAGGCCGTCCAGAGCGGCCAACACACCGGCATCATCCACATCGCCGACAATGCGGAAGCTGGTCAGGTCCGGTGACAGGTTTTGCTGTTTCCAGGCTTTCAAATCCGCAAGCGTGATGGTTTCAAGATTGTCTTCGCTGCCCAGCGTGCTCAATGAGCGCATCGCCCCTGGGCCATACGTCACCCAACTCAGCGCCCGATTGGCGATCGTGTTTGGACGCTGACGGCCCGCCTGAATGGCATCGCGGGTGCGTGACACAGCAAGATCGAACTCGGCCTCATCCCAGCGCGGTTCCATGAAGGCTTCCTCGACCAGGTCCATGGTCGCGGCAAAGTTTCGTGCCAGAGTTTCGCCGCTGATCTCGAATGTCTCCGTTGTGACGAAGACATCGACCTCAGCCCCTAACAGCGCCAACGCGTTCTCGAACTCAGCCGGGGTTTTGCTTGCTGTCCCTTTGGTCAGGATTTCTGCCAGCAAATTCGCCGTACCTGCGGTCTCTGGCGTATCGAGCAGATGCCCGCCTTCCATGACCATGGAGAACTGAACCAAAGGCAATTCACTGTCAGAGATGCCGAAGACTTTGATGCCATTTTCGGTCGCCGTCTGCCAAACCTCAGGCGTCGCCAGCTCTGGGCTTTCGCCGTATGGCGGTTCAACGCTGCGATCGATTATGGAAGGCGTTTTGTCATAACTCGCAGTCGCGGTCGGATCGACTTCGTCTTCCGCGCCCTGGACGATCGGCTCGATCACCACGTCCGCGACAGTTGATCCATCTATGGCCAGATCAGGCGCGCCTTTGGGAACGAAGCTCGTCGCCACATAAGGTTGGTCCTTTATGTACTGGTCATAGACGCGGCGCACATCTTCGGCGGTCACCGCTTGCAAGCGTGCCAGGTCTTCATCGATATACCCAGCATCACCAGCAAACATGCTGTATTGCGCAAGTTGCGCGCCCTTGCCGAGGACGCTGTTCAAACCAGCATAGAAATCGACTTCCTGACGGATCTTGACCCGCTGCAAAGCTTCTTCACTGATCGGTTCAGCTTCAAATCGCGCGAACCCGTCATTCAAGGCCGCGGCAACGTCATCGAGATCCGTGCCGTTAAAGGCGCTGACTTGCAGGATCAGCTCGCCAGCGAGCTCGCTATCATAGTTGAAGCCACCAACAGAAGCCGCGACTTTCGCCTCATCGATCAAGACCTCATTCAATGGGGCTTCTTTGCCATCGGTGAGCAATTCGGTCAGCACGTTCAGCGCGTAACTGTCAGGATGATATTGCTCGACCGTCGGCCAGACCATGGTCAGCTGTGGCAACTGCGCGAAATTATCTTCGTGATAAAGCAAGACCGGGGCGTCAATGGACCCAGCCTGCGGCGTCATACGGGTAATTTCGGGCCCTCGCGGAATCTCTGCGAAATAGCGTTCGACCCAGGTCTTGGCTTGTTCCGTGTCGAAATCGCCAGCGACGACCAGGGTCACATTGTTTGGGGTATACCAGTCGCGGAAGAACTCTTTCACATCATCCAAAGTCGCCGCTTGGAGATCGGCGAGCGAACCGATGACTTGCCAATTATACGGATGGCTCTCGGGATAGAGCGCCTTGTGCATGACATAGAATGTGTGCCCGTAAGGGCGATTATCGACGCCTTGCCGTTTTTCGTTTTTGACGACTTGCTTCTCTTTGTCCAGAACGGGCTGGGTCACGGTATTGATGAACCAACCAAGCTTGTCGGCCTCGGCCCAGAGCATTTTTTCGAGCGCATCATTGGGCACGGTCTGCAAATAATTCGTGCGATCACGGCTGGTTGAACCATTCGCTCCAGAGCCGCCAATTCTTGCGGACAGACGATCAAGCCCGCCTGGGCCCAGATTTTCGGACTCCAGGAACAACAAATGCTCGAACAAGTGCGCGAATCCGGTGCGGCCCGGTTTTTCACGCCCAGAGCCGACATGGGCGGTGAGCGATACAGCAACGACAGGATCCGAGCGATCAACATGGAACAGAACTGTGAGACCATTGTCCAAGATGAAGGACTCATAGGGTAGCAAAGTATCCGGTTTTGCTGGCTCAGCCGTAACTGTCTCGTCAACAGCAACAGCCTGATCGCCGGCTGGGTCAGTCGTGACCGGCTCAGAAACGGTGCAACTGGCCAGCAAGGCGGTCGCGGCTGCCGCAAAGGCAAAACGTTTGGTCATAAGAAAGCTCCCAATTCTGTCGTGTGACGAAAGTAACAGCTATAGTCAGCGTATCTCACGTCGACCAGAGCAATCGCGAAATAGCGAAGATTTATCTGTGAATTGCCAAACGCCCCTAAGACAGTTCCCGATCGAACAAGGCTAACATACGCGACCAGGCGCGCTCAGATTGTTCCGGGTTATGCGCCCGTGAATCCGTTGGCACCCAACCATGCATCGCGTCTTCGTAGACCTCGATTTCAGCGGGCACGCTGGCGGCCTCAAAGGCCGCAATCAATTCGCCTTGCGCGTCCGGCTCACGTTCATGATCATTCTCGGCAATCGCGATCAGGACGCCGCCTTTAATCTTGCTGGCCAGCAAATGCGGGCTGTCTTCCGCCTCGGTCACCAACCCGCCGCCATGGAACGAGGAAGGCGCTTTAACGCGGTCCGGAACGGCTGCAGCGGCACGTATGGTCCAGGATCCTGTCATGCAGAAGCCGATGGCGCCCATCCCACGCCCCGTATCCACGGATGATTGGGCATCGAGCCAAGTCACATAGGCTTGGCTGTCGACGATTACGGTTTCCGGCGACAGCGCCGAGTAATGAGGCATCACAAGCTCTCGCCCGCCAGGATCACGAATCGTTTGCCCGTCTTCGAACAAACGCCCATTCATGGTGCGATAATATGGATTCATCGCCAGGACAGAATATCCGGACGTCGCCAAACGCCGGGCCATATCAAAAAAAGCCGGACGGACGCCGTGAATATCTGGCCACATGATGATCGCAGCGTGCGCACCGTCTGTAGGATGAATGAACAGCCCGTCTGCGGCTCCATCTGGTGTGGGCACCATGACCTCTGTCTCAGTCAAGGTTATTTCGCCCGTCTCAACCGGCGTGGCACAAGCGGGCAAGATCAGACTGGTCGAGGCGACCGCCGCTGATGCTCCGGCCGTGAAGCCGCGGCGCGTGATCGCTTTGCGTTTGAGATATTCGTCGAGCTCGCGTTCGGTCACTTCATCGCACATGGCGGTCTCCCTCCTGGACTGGTTGCAGAAGGGAACATGACGCGATGCGGATACGGTTCAAGACACTTTCTTGTGACGCGACCTATTTTACCCATGCCCCAGGCACATTGGTGCGATAGCCCAGCGAGCGATAGGCCGCGTCGATCACGCTTTGGCCGCGATCATTAAGCAGAATACCAGATCCCATCTGGTTCATCGTGTAGCTGAACGCCATGCCGCTCTCTGGGTCGGCAAACCCGATCGAGCCGCCGGCGCCGACATGGCCGAATGCGGCTTCGCCCATGATCGCACTCATCTGATCGCCTTGCGGATAAGCGCGATTGTCCATGGATTTCATGAAACCTGAAGCAAATCTCGTTGGCGCCAACAGCGTTGCGTCCATGCCTGTGGCTGTGGTCACACGCCCCATCGCAGCGAGGCGATCGGCGGAGACCAAAGACCCGTCATTGGTTGCCAGCGGCGTGTACCACGCGACTTGCCCGCGGGCGTTCGAGATGCCGCCGGCGCCGCCAATCTCGGCCTTGTGGGCTTCGGGGTCGTTCATATTCCAGCCGCCATTATTGAGAAAGGAGAGCGCTTGAAGGGATTGCGGATCGCTGAACAATTTCATTGTGAAGGCTGTTGGGATGTCGCCTTCTTTCGGCTCGTAGAGCAGGATGGGCGCGATCGGCTTGGCAAAATCGTTCGGAACCCCGATCCAGAAATCCGCGCCGGTTGGACCCGCCACCTCATCCGCGAAGAACTGGCCGAGCGATTTGCCAGATACGCGGCGCACCAATTCACCGACCGTCCAGCCAAAATTGACCATGTGATAGCCGTTGCGCGTGCCTGGTTCCCACCAAGCCGGCTCGTCCTCCATGCGCGAAATCATATAATCCCAATCGAGGAACCCACCTTCACGAATCGGCTCGCGATTGCTGGGCACGGCGCTTTCATGATTGAGCATCATCTGGACCGTGGTCGCCTCTTTGCCATTCTTGGCGAAGCCGGGCCAATAGTCAGAGACCGGCGCCGCCGGGTCGAGCAGCCCGCGATCAATCAGGATATGCGCGCACAAAGCGGTGGCCGCTTTCGTACAGGAAAAGACAATAGAGACCGTATCTTCTTGCCAGGCCTCACCGGTATCCGGATTGGCGATGCCGCCCCATAGGTCGACCTTGGTTTCGCCATTCACGGACAGGCAGACAGATGCCCCAACTTCACCTCGTTCAGCGAAATTCCGCTCAAATTCCTCTTTCACTTGTGTAAAAGCTGGATCGCAATGGCCTTGGATCTGGCTCATGGGCATGTCTCCTCCTATATGTGCGAATATTGAAGCAAGGTTTCGGGCGCAGCGCGAGGCTGACTTTGGGGCATGCGGCGCGCGAGGGACCGGGAATGGCGAATAAGCAGGCGATCTTTCTCGAAGGCAATCTGCTGCGTCACATCATCATTATGGCATCTTCGGCCAGTATCGGCCTGGTCTCGATCTTTCTGGTCGATTTTGCCGACCTGCTATTCATTTCCATGCTTGGCGAAGCCGAACTGGCAGCCGCCGTCGGCTTTGCCGGCACCGTTTTGTTTTTTACCTTCTCGGTCTCGATTGGCCTGACCATCGCGACCAGCGCCCTGGTGGCGCAGCGGCTGGGCCAGGACCAGCCGTTGGAAGCGCGAAAGATCGCCTCTAGTGTGATGCTGTTTGGGTTTTTGGTCAGTGCGATGATGGCGATCCTCTGCTGGGTATTCGCGCCCTCATTAATCGGCTTGATTGGCGCCAAAGGCGACACGCTGGACCTGGCTGTGCGCTATTTTCGGATTGTTGTGACGGCGATGCCGATTGCCGCGATTGGCATGATGGCGACCGGCATCTTGCGGGCGCGCGGGGATGCGAGGCGCGCGATGACGGTGACGCTGACGGCGGGGGCCGTGAATGCCATCCTCGATCCGATTCTCATTTTTGGCTTCGGTCTGGGCCTGGACGGCGCGGCCTACGCGTCTGTCGCAGCGCGATTTGCCACCCTGGCAACAGCGCTCTATCCGATTTTCAAACATTATGGCGGCTTCGCGAAGATCAATGCGGCCCGGTTCAAACGCGACCTCGGCCCCATCGTCGCGATCGCCGCCCCGGCTATGTTGACCAATATCGCGACACCGTTCGGCAATGGCTTTGTGACGCGGGCCATTTCTGAATTTGGCGACAGTGCCGTTGCCGCCATGGCCGTTGCCGGTCGCCTGACGCCCCTCGCTTTCTGCGTCATCTTTGCTCTGTCGGGTGCCGTTGGGCCGATCATTGGTCAGAATTTTGGCGCCAAACAGTTCGGACGCGTGCGCGGCACCTTGATCAAGGCGGTTCAGTTTACCGCGATCTATGTCGCTGCGATGTGGCTGATATTGATGCTCACCCATGGCTTTATTTCGCACAGTTTCAAACTCAGCGCGGAAGGTGCGAACATCATTTTCTGGTTCGCTTTGGTGGTGGCGCCGCTTTTCCTGTTCAATGGCACACTGTTTGTCTCGAATGCAGCGTTCAACAATCTGCGCCGACCGCTTTTCTCGACCTTCCTGAACTGGGGCAAGAACACGATTGGCGTGGTGCCCTTCATTGCCGTCGGCGCCGCGCTTGGCGGCGCGCCAGGGGTCCTGATCGGACAATCCGTCGGCGGCGTTCTATTCGGCATTGTTGGTTTCTGGCTCGCTTATCGATTGGTCAATCGTTTTGAGAGCGGTGATTCTGATCCGGACAAAGGCATGCAAGTGCCGCTAATGCGCCGACGCGCAGAGGCGCCGTTTAATTCCCCAAGATCCTAGCCACCCGTCTTCACCTGCATGATGACCAAACCGTGAGCGAGATTGAGTTTCAAGTGAACGCCTGACATCGCATCCTGCACCCGCTTCGGACCCGTTCCGCGGCCTGATGACTCACTCATATCAAAGCAGGACAGGACCGATCATGCCTCTCGCTCGTTTCCCCCAATCCGCATTATCAGCGCTGGCGATTTCCATCGCGGGACTGGCCACACCGTTCGCCGCGACGGCGCAAGCTGAACCGCTCTTCGCCACTTATGACGCAGAGAGCACAGCCGCTGTGGACACTGATCCATATGCCGAAATGATCCGCGCGCTGACGGCGAATGAACGCGGTCGCACGCTGGTCGCTTATGACATCGCGCATGCGCAGGCGCTGCCTTTCTTCTCTGGCTATGCCAATTACCTGGCCAACGTTGAGGTGGCGCAACTCAATCGCGATGAGCAATTGGCCTATTGGCTGAACACCCGCAATTTCCTTTTGATCCAGGCCATCTCTGAAGAGCGTCGCGTGCGTGGATACAAGAAAAAGCGCGGCACGCCATCCGAGCCGGGATCCTTCTGGACAGAGAAACGGATCACTGTGTCCGGCACCCCGCTCTCGCTACAAGACATAGAGCAGGACATTCTGTTCGCGGGATGGGACGAGCCGAACATTATCTTTGGACTGTACCAAGGGGTGCGCGGCGGACCATCTCTGCCCCAGCGCCCTTTCACCGGTGCGAATGTCCATGAGAATCTCGCTGAGGCCGCCGCGCGCTTCACCGCCGACACAAGAAACCTGCGCGTGCGGGGCGATAAAGTCCGGATCAGTTCTTATTTCGATTGGTATCTGCCGCTGGCCTATGGCGGTAACGAAACAGACCTGCGGACGCATCTGGCGACCCTGGTCAAGCCGCAACATCAATCCATTGTTCAGGCAAATGCCAAGCTCGACCGACGCAATTTCTCGACCGAGTTTGAAGAATACCGCACCCGCCAGGCCAATGTCGGATCTGGCAGCAGCGGCGGCGGTTCCGTCTCGCGTGGCGGCTTCGGCTCGTAAGCCATTGTCATGGCGGCCTTCAGCCCAATCCTCAAAACCGGTCTTTGTATTGCCGTGTTGCTGATTGGGCTGAGCGGCTTGTCGGCCTGGTTTCCGTATGGCGCGGAGATCACCGACATGCCGGTCCTGGCTTATATCGGGGTCGCTCTGCTGATCGGCGCGGTCTGGTTTGTGCTGCCGCTTCAAATCAAGTCCAAGCGATCACAATCTGTTTCTCTTGTCGCCATCTTGGCCATTGGCCTGATTGCACGCGGCGCAATGTTCTTCTCATCGCCGGTCCTGGAGGATGATTCCTATCGTTATCTCTGGGATGGTGCCGTCACGGCGCGTGGGATCGATCCATATCAGTACGCCCCGAGCGAAGCCGGCGAGGCTTTGGTCTTGGCCTCAGACCGCCAGGATGAACTTGCGCCCGACCTCGCCACATTGAAGACGCTGGCGACAGACCATCCGGAAATCCACAGTCGGATCAACTATCCTTATGTGTCGACCATTTATCCGCCATTGACACAGGCGGCTTTCGCGCTCGCTCATATCATCGACCCGTTTGGGCTGACCGGTTGGCGCTTGGTCTTACTAATGGCCGATCTGATCAGCTTTGTACTACTGATCGGCTTGTTGCGTGCCTATCAACGCGATCCGGCCTGGGCGACTCTGTACTGGTGGAATCCCGTTGTGATCCTGCAGGGATTTGGCGCCGGCCATATGGATATTCTGGTCCTGCCTTTCTTGCTCGGCACGGTCTTGCCGGCACGGCAACAGCGCCCGGCCTGGGCGTCGCTGGCGCTCGCGGGTGCGGCGGGCATAAAGCTCTGGCCAATCCTGCTCTTCCCGCTGATTGCGCGCCCATATTTGTCTCACCCTAGACGATTGATCTGGATCAGCGCGATCGTGATTGGCGCCACGGGTCTCTTGCTCGCCCCGCAATTGCTGCATGCCATCAATCCGGACGCGGGCCTGAACGCCTATGCCTCGGATTGGCGGACGCACGCTTTTCTCTTCGCCTTATTCGAAGACTTCGTCTTCGCGTTCACCAACGATCCCGGCCAAGTTGCGCGCCTATTTGTGGCGGCGATGGTGATCGCTCTAACAGCTTTCCTGTCTTTGCGCTTTGCTGACACGACAGACCGCCTGCCTGCGTTAATGGTAGCCATCATTGCCAGCCTGATCTTGCTCTCACCGACAGGATATCCCTGGTATTTTATTTGGTTGGCGCCGTTCCTGACTTTCATTCCCGCGGCCGGGCTGCGCGGCTTGATCTTGCTGGCACCGCTATACTGGCTGCGGTTTCAGCTCGGAGACGACAATCCTGTCTATCAATGGATCATCGTGCCGCTCGCCTTCGGGATCCCGCTCGCTCTTCTCGCCAACACCCTTCGAAAACAGGAGACACGTGATGAAATCGGTCATCATTATTCCAGCGCTGAATGAAGAAGACGCTATTGGCGGCGTGGTCGCGGGCGTCCGCGATCAAGTTGACCGCGTCATTGTGGTCGACAATGGCTCGACAGATCAGACCGCCGAGCGTGCCGCGGAAGCTGGTGCGGAAGTCGTGTATGTCGCAAAGCCCGGTTATGGCCGCGCCTGTCTTGCGGGGGTTGCTGTGGCATCAGACTGCGACTTGCTGATCTTTATGGATGGCGACGGCGCAGATGACCCTACAGATCTGCCAGATTTGATCGCGCCAGTCTTGCGCGGCGAGGCCGACCTGGTGATTGGATCGCGGGCCTTGGGGCGGACCGAAATTGGCGCGCTGACTTTGCCGCAACGCTGGGGCAATGCGCTGGCAACCTGCTTGATGCGCTGGTTCTGGAATGGACCGTTCACCGATCTCGGCCCGTTTCGAGCGATCCGGCGGACCTCCTATCAGCGGCTCGCGATGCAAGCCCCGACCTTTGGCTGGACGGTTGAAATGCAAGTGCGCGCGCTGAAACAGAATTTGCGCTGCACTGAAGTCCCGGTCGCTTATCGCCGCCGCATTGGTGTGTCGAAGATTTCCGGCACCCTGAAAGGCGTCATAGTCGCAGGGGCCTTCATTCTCGGCACGATTTTCCGCGAGGCCGTGCAACCAGCTTCGACTGTCGAGGCGCCCCGAAAGGCGCGCTAAACAGTCACCACGACCTTGCCGAGCGCTTTACGGTCGATCAGGTATTGGATCGCTTCACCGCCACGTTCGAGCGGAAAAGTCTCCGATACGTGCGGCTTGATCTTGCCCTCTTGGTACATCGCAAACATCTCTGCCAGATTGCGTTGATTGGCTGCCGGATCGCGCGCCACCGCCGCGCCCCAGAACACGCCGCGGACATCGCAGGATTTCAGCAGTGTCAGATTGAGCGGCAATTTCGGAATGCCGGCCGGGAAACCAATAACCAGGAAGCGACCTTCCCAATTCATAGCCCGTACGGCGGGCTCCGCATAATCGCCGCCGACGCCATCATAAATGATATCGACGCCGCCGCCGCTAACCTCTTTGATAGCATTTGAAAACGCCTTTTGCTGGCCACGATCCATCGGGCCGCGATCATAGACGAGACCTTTATCAGCGCCCTTGGACAAGCAGAAATCGACTTTCTCTTGCGTCGAACAGGCGGCGATCACTTCCAAGCCCATCGCCTTGCCCAGCTCCACAGCAGCGATGCCGACCCCGCCGGCAGCGCCGAGCACGAGCAGTTTTTCGCCCGGCTTTGGATCCGCGCGATCCTTCAACGCATAATAGGATGTGCCATATGTCATCACAAAGGCCGCCGCTTCATCGAAAGGAACCGAATCTGGAATTGGAATGCAGCGCCCGGCTTCCAGCGTCATCTCCTCGCGCATGCCGCCCCAGCCACAAGAGCCGATGACGCGTTGCCCGACTTGCAGGTTCGTCACACCTTCACCGACTTCTTTCACAACGCCTGAGACTTCTCCACCCGGGCTGAACGGGCGTTCCGGTTTGAACTGATAAAGATCTTGGATGATCAAGGTGTCGGGAAAGTTGACACCGATCGCTTTGACATCGATCACCACCTCACCTTTGCCCGCCTTTGGGCTTTCAATGTCTTCCAGCACGAGCGTATCAGTGCCGCCAGGGGCTTTGGAGAGCAGGGCTTTCATCTTGAGGTTTCCTCATCTCATTCGTTGACGAAGCTTTGGTAGCCATGGCAACGGGCGCTGTGAAGGTCTGACGTAGCGGAGACACTCAGTTTGGACAAAACCGTTCTTTTCTGGATCCTATTTGGCGGGCTTGGATTTGGCTTTGCCTTGGCTGTGCAAATGCGAGTCATGGTGGCCTTGGTTCTACGCCGAGCATTGAAGGCATGGCGGACGGACCTCGAAGATCGGGCCAAAGCCAATAGCGCGGTCGTCTGGGCAGCAGGATCAAAGCCCTTACCCGATGCGGCAAAGCCCTGGCTCTGCGAGGCCGTAGCGCACTTACAAGCGACTTATCCAATGCCGCTCAATCATTTGCGCACCGCGCGCCGCTACAGCACGATATTGCCGGTCTTGCTGATCATCTTGGTCGCTGTCGGTCGGTTTGGTTTGGGGGTGATTTGATGAAGGGTTATTTCGCCATTGGCGCCGAAGGTATTTCCAAACCGATGAATCTCGGCGCATTGATGCGCACGGCGAATGCGTTTGGAGCGAGTTTTGTGTTTTCCGTTCAAGCCGCCGATCGCACCAAGATCGCCAATCTTTCCGACACATCGAGGACGTTCAAGAACGTCCCCTATTATGCCTGGGAATCGATGGATGAAATGGTGTTCCCGAAAGGCTGTCAGCTGGTCGGGATTGAGCTGACGGACGATGCTGTCGAACTGCCGGAGTTCAAGCATCCCCGCATGGCGGCTTATGTGCTCGGACCTGAGCGCGGCAATCTTTCGGCGGCCATGGTGGAGCGGTGCGACCATATTGTGAAAATCCCGACCAAATTCTGTATCAATGTCAGCCTGGCGGGCGCGCTTGTTATGTATGATCGCGTCCGCAGCCTTGGTGCCTGGCGCGACCGCCCGATCATGCCGGGCGGACCGAAGCGTGAGTCAGAATAGTCTGTCAATCGACTCAGCCATAACACACCGCACCACCTATATTGATGCGGTTTTAATATTTGAGTATTGCTATACTTGATGTCATAAGTAAACTTACAATCTAAAGGCTCCGCGCACCAAATGACTGCGTTTAGACAGTTGGCATTGTCTTGCACTGCAGGCTCGATTGGCAAAGCGTCGTGGGCGAATCGACCTTACGGAGAGATGGTTGAGTGATAGACTAGAATTCGTGAATCTTGACCTTGCGACCTCGTCCCGTTCACTCGCGACAAACATATTGGAACTGGCTTGGATGTTTGAGGACTTGTACGTCCCGGACGATCCGAATGCGTTGATCAATCAGGCTCTGCACGATGAAGTCACCGAAGCCTTGCATGCCGCTTATGCCCAACTGATCAATTATGTTTTGCGCGTGCAAGAGGCGACGGAGGCATCACACTGAGCTTGTGAAGAAAGATGCGAGCGGCCACTGAGAGTGACTCGGCACCTAGAGTGGTTCGTGATGGATCGGGCGATTCAACGACATAATATCTTGGGGAAATGGTGCCCCCACACGGACTCGAACCGCGGACCTACGGATTACAAATCCGTTGCTCTACCAGCTGAGCTATAGGGGCACTGGCGGCCCATTTATAGTGCTCGTCCACAAAGCGCAAGCCGTCATGACAAGATCATGCAGTTGCCACATTTCATCCCGATCCGGGCATGATTTCGCCGTCGCCTCAGCGTTTCTTCAGCCTATGCAAGATGGGAGCTGACCAATGACCAAGACATTCCTCACCGCCGCACTGTTTACCGCCACGGCCGCCGTTGCTAGCGCGCAACCGCTGCCGGCCCCGCCAACCGCGACATATACAGCGCCGACGACCTCACCGTGCGCGACACAAACCTTGCACGTCTATTTTGCGGCCGGACAATCCGCGCTGAGCGCAGCCTCGAAGGCCATGTTGGCGCACGCCGAACAGACGCTCGCCGATTGCATGATCGGGCCGGTTTCCATCGAAGCCTTTGCAGCCGATGCCGCCTCTCCGGTGCAAGCGAAGCAACTGGCACAGGCGCGGATCGAGACGGTTGCGTCCGCCCTCGACCAGCACCGCCTGATGGGCGCTGCGCTGGAGACAGATGTGGAAGCGATCACGCCCGCCACATATACCGCGCCGAACGATCGCAAAGTCGAAATCCGGCTGTCCGCCTGGGCGCCAGAAATTGGCTAAGTGCAGCCATCAATTCAAGATTGCTCTGTTTCCTCCCAACCGAGCATTTCACTGCCCTCGGATCGAACGCGATCCGAGGGTACTTTTTGGTCAGGTCGGCCTGGCCTAGTCGAAGAATGAAAGCGCTGCGCACGCGGCCACGAAGGTCACCACAGTGTGACTGCCATCGACAAACAAGCCCATCAGCGAACCATATGGCGTGTAGACGGTGTCATAAGCCATCAAAGGTACACCGATCAGCAAGCCCATCCACAACCCGAACAGCGCCGCCGTGCCGAGCTTGGATATGCTCTTCTGCTTCATATGCCAGCCAAGCCCAAAACTGAGCACCAGTGACAGGACGAAGCCCCAAAGCATAACCATTGTGTCAGGACCAGCGGCGCGCGACACGGTTTCCAGGCCATCTGCGGTCAGCCATTGCATCGTCTCTTTCGAGGCATCCGTGAAAAACAGGCCATTGGCCGCCATCCAGGGCTCTGTGAATAAAAGGCCGTACCAAATGAAGCCCACGAAATACATTGCAACTGCGCCCAATAAGACGCCCAGCGGATTAACCCCTGCAATTTTTGGCATTGTTCCCTCCTCAAGGATGTTTCTTTTATCCCATCTCGCGATATGACGGGGACAGCTTCTGCGACTGATTCCGTCTGACGCGAGGTAAACCTTTGTACGGGAAGATAAAACTTGAGTAAACGTCGGATCCTGATCACCTCCGCCCTGCCTTATATTAATGGCATCAAGCATTTGGGGAATTTGGCTGGTTCAATGTTGCCAGCCGATGTCTATGCGCGCTTCCAGCGCTTGCAGGGACATGACGTGCTTTATATCTGCGCCACCGATGAGCATGGCACGCCCGCAGAATTGGCGGCACAGGCGGCGGAAATGAGCGTGCAGGCTTATTGTGACGAGCAGCACGACATTCAACGCGCGGCAGGCGATGGCTTTTCGCTCTCATATGACTGGTTTGGACGCTCCTCAAGCGATGAGAACAAAGCCCTGACGCAAGGCTTCGCTTACGCCTTGGAAGCCAATGGCCTGATCGAGGAACGGGTCTCGCAACAAGTCTATAGCGTCGATGATGGCCGCTTTCTGCCGGATCGATATGTCGAAGGCACCTGTCCGCATTGTGACTATGAGAAAGCCCGCGGCGACCAGTGTGACAATTGCGGGCGCCTGCTCGATCCGGTGGATTTGAAGAATCCGTATTCCGCCGTTTCTGGCGGCACCAATATCGAGATCCGCGACACTGCGCACCTCTTCCTGCTGCAATCAAAAATGCAGGACCAAATTCGCGACTGGGTCGAACAATCGACGGACTGGCCACAACTGGCCCGCTCGATTGCCTTGAAATGGCTGGACGAAGGTCTTCGGGATCGCGCCATTACGCGCGATTTGAAATGGGGCGTCCCGGTCACGCAGCCCGATGGTTCGATCCGGTCAGGCTTTGAGGACAAGGTCTATTATGTCTGGTTCGACGCGCCGATCGAATATATCGCCGCGACCGAGGAATGGGCCACTGCGACGGGCAATGATGCCAAAGTCTGGTGGCGCACGGAACATGGCGCCGCCGATGTCGAATATGTCCAGTTCATGGGCAAGGACAATGTCGCCTTCCATACTGTGTCTTTCCCGGTGACGATTTTTGGGTCCGAGCAGGATTGGAAGACGGTCGACAAGCTGAAAGCCTTTAATTGGGTGACCTGGTATGGCGGCAAATTCTCGACCAGCCAGAAGCGCGGCGTATTCATGGATCAGGCGCTGGAGCTGCTGCCAGCTGATTATTGGCGCTGGTATTTGATGGCGAATGCCCCGGAAGGCTCTGACGCCGCCTTCACCTGGGAAGGCTTCCAGGCGTCGATCAATTCGGATCTCGCCAATGTGCTCGGCAATTTCGTCAATCGGATCACGAAATATACGGTCAGCAAATTTGAGGGCGTCGTGCCCGCGACGGGCACTGCCGGCGAAGATGAAGCCTGGATGGCGGCGGAGCTGACAGCCGGCCTCGCCCGCATCGCAGAGCATTATGAAGCCATGGAGTTTCGCAAAGCCGCGGCCGAGACCCGGGCGCTATGGGCTGCCGGGAATGAATATCTCACCCGCGCTGAGCCCTGGGTGAAGTATAAGAACGATGTCGATGCGGCCGCGATCGGGGTGCGCACGGGGCTGAACCTGGTGGTGCTGTTTGCCATTATCGCCCAGCCCCTGATCCCGAACACGGCCAAGACCATTCTCGACACGCTTGGCATTCCAGAGGGCAATCGCAATTGGCCATCGCCAGATGATGAAGGTCTGCTTGATGCCTTGCCGCACGGCATGCCGATCCAGGCGCCGCCGGTCCTGTTTCAGAAGATCGAAGATGCCATGGTCGCGGAATGGACCGAAAAATTTGGCGGCGAAGAGAGCTGATCCATGCCCTTGCAGAACCGCGTTGACCCCTTTGGCTTGATCCACGCGGTGCCTGAACGTGGGTTGATGATGGGCAATCGCGGCGGCTGTTTCCATACCGAAGACAAACGGTTGAAGCCGACCCATTGGAAAACACGCCAATGGATTACCTGCGTGCTTGATTTCAAGGACCGGCGTCGAACGCCGATGAGCGAAGGCACCTATACTGAGCTCTTCTTCCTGGACGAAGCGACGGCGCTCGCGGCTGGGCATCGGCCTTGTTATGAATGCCGATATCCGGATGCGAAACGGTTTCGGGAAGCCTTGATTAAATCTGGCGTGTTCCGCTATCGCCCGAAAGCCAGTGATCTCAGCGATGCCATTGCAGGCGAGATCCAGGCGGTGCTGAAAGGCAAATCCGAGCGCGAGCAAGTCGAGACGGCCGCCCTGCCAGACGGCGCCATGTTCACGACCGGGGCGACCGCGTTTTTGAAATGGCAGGATCAGGCTTTTGCCTGGCGCTTTTCAGGTTATGCTGCACCTGTCGAGTTGCCTGAAAAATCGGTACGCCTGACGCCGCACATTACGTGCCAGGCCCTCGCGAACGGATATACGCCAGAGGTGCACCCGAGCGCGCGGCCTTAGTCGACTGGACGCGTGACGATCAGTTCATTGATGCGATCTGCGCGCGACTTTGCGAACAGGACATTGTGCAAATACCAAATTTCGCCATCGCCAAGCGTAATTTCGATATCGCCCAACAAATTGCCGCCCAGCATGCGATGGCGCAAGAAATCATCTTTGAGATAACGACACCGCGCATTGGCGCCGCTCTCAGCGCGGTCGCCGCTACCCCAATACACGCGTTCGCGGACCTGGCCGGGCGCGATTTCGTAATATTTCACCTTGTCGAACCCGAACACCATCACCGCCCACATGATGAAGACCGTGATCCCGATGAACCAATAGAAGGACGAACTCATATAGATTTCGAGCCCGCCAATGAAGGCCGCAATCGGCCCGAACAGATTGCCCATCACAAGGAGAATGATCCCGATCGCCAGGATAAGTCCGAGAATGACGGAATTGGCGCCTCGCAACTTCACTGTGGTGGAGAAGATGACAAAGACCAGCACAAAGACAAAGGTCTGACCCTGGACCCGTGCCGCTGTTGTCACCGTATCGAGCGACTCACTGCCACCACTTGGGACAAACATTGAGACAAAGCCAAAGAGCAGCCCTAGCGCCCAGATCGGCCACCAATAGATGATCGGCGAATGCGCATAGGCTTTAAGCGTGCTGAGTTGGTTCAAGGCATCCGCGGTGTGGGAATGCGCGTGTGTGTCAGGCTTTGACTCGGCCTTGGGCTGGGTTGATTCAGGTGAATCGGACATGCGCGTCCCTCCATAACTTGCTCAATCTTAGCAAGTTGGACCGGGAAGCGAAATCGATTTCTGAGCGAATGCGCGCGTCTTACGACGTTTCTTCAGGCTCTGTCGTGTTTCTGATACGCAGGCGCTCTTGCAAAGCCATCAACGCAATGCCGCGGAACAGGATGCCGCGTTCAGCGCTTTTCTTGTAACTCAATCGCTTATAGGTCGCGATCATACCGTCGCAGAGCTCTTTATTGTCAGCTTTGCTGCGGCCTTCATTATTGATGACTTCCAGCATGCGTTTCACAGACGGCTCGAGCTGAGACAGATTGACCATCCAGTTAATCACTTCCCCGCGTGACGCCGCCCGACGATTGGCAGCGGTCTGAGGCGCGCTCAACAGCTTGATCACCAATTCAGTTTCGCGCTGGCGCAGTTCGCGCGGCAAGTCTTCGACTTTTTCCGGCGGGAGGCCTTCAATATTGCGGGCGCAATCATCCGGATTCTTCTCACCAAGGTGTTTATAAGTTTCCAGCATCACATCGATCATCTCATCGACGGTTTCATCGCTGGCAACTTTAGACAGTTCCAGAATTTCGTTCAGGAATTTGTCGCGCATCCGCAAACCCGCGACCCGGCTTGAATCGCGGGCGCTCCGGCCATTATTGAACTCACGTTGTGCGATGCGACGGAAATCATTGTACAAGGCTGGCCGCCGCGTTTTCAGCGCCAGGAACACTTCGCCATACATATCGCCGGAATCGGCCAGACGCTGAACTTCGGCATCAAACATGGCCGGATCAACCGCATTGCCGCCGCCGCCACACGCAGATAGTCCCAGTACTGTGCAAGCCAGCAATGCTGCTTTGAACCCTCGACGTACCTTCATACCGTTCCTCTTCCGCCTGATTTGCAGGCGTCCCTTGCCTTGCAGATACATTGCGGCCACGATGGCATGGTTACCTTAATATGCTGATAAGTGAGGGCTCATGTTTCGATCTATTCCGGTAATCTCCGTGCTTGCAATTACGGCCGGATTGGCCGCGTGCGCGCCGGCTGAGAAGGCCATTGAAACGGTTGAATCGGACGCCACGGTCGAGTCCGCAACGCTCACGCAAGCGCCTGCGGTCGCGGCGGATTTGCCCAGCCCCGGCACCGATCTGATCGAGCTGTACACCTATTTTCATCGCAATCCTGAACTCTCCTTCAAAGAGATCAACAGTTCGAGCATTATGGCGAATGAGCTTGAAAGCCTCGGGTTTGAAGTTGCAACCGGTCTTGGCGACGCCTGGACGCGTGAGAAATCCATGCGCGATTATGGTGTCGTCCGCGATGGCGTCGGCGGTTATGGTGTTGTGGGTGTGTTTGAGAATGGCGATGGTCCGACCGTTTTGATCCGGGCCGATATGGACGCGCTTCCCGTGGCTGAACGCACAGGCGTGCCGCACGCCTCGCAAGTGGTTGACGAGACGTGGACCGGGGTCAGCAATGGCGTCATGCACGCCTGCGGCCATGATATCCATATGACCAGCTGGGTCGGTACCGCGCGCAACTTGATTACTGCAAAAGACGACTGGTCCGGCACGCTGATCATGATCGCGCAACCGGCAGAAGAGCTTGGCAATGGCGCCAAGGCGATGATCGCCGACGGCCTGTTCGAACGCTTCCCGCAACCGGATTACAATCTCGCTTTGCATGTCTCGGCGGGCGCGCCGAGTGGCAAAGTGGCGTATTCATCCGGCTATGCGCTGGCCAATGTCGACAGCGTCGACATCACGGTCAAAGGCGTAGGAGGGCATGGCGCGTATCCCCACACGACCAAGGATCCGGTCGTTGTCGGCGCAGCAATTGTTACGGCGGTACAAACCCTGGTCTCGCGCAATGTAAATCCGCAAACACCGGCCGTCGTCACGGTCGGCTCATTCCAGGCCGGAGCGAAGCACAATATCATCTCAGACGAGGCGAAGCTATTGCTGACGGTGCGTTCTTATGATGACGCCACACGCGCCATGTTGCTTGAAGGAATTGAGCGAATTGCCAAGTCTCAGGCGATGGCTTTCGGGGCGCCCGAGCCAGAAATTTTCATTGAGCCGGATTACACGCCATCGACTTATAATGACCCTGAGTTAGCGGCCATCGCCGCGACCGCAATCAGCGCCGCGATCGGCGCTGAAAATGTCAATCAGGTCGATCCCGTCATGGGCGGAGAGGATTTCAGCCAGTATGGCCGCACTGACGCCAAAATCCCGGGACTGATCTTCTGGGTCGGCGCCGTGCCCCCCGAAAAATGGGACGCGGCTCAGGACAGCGCGCTGGCTTTACCCTCATTGCACTCGCCCTTTTTCGCGCCGGATTACCAGCGAACGATCGAAACGGGTGTCACCAGCATGACAGCGACGGCGCTGGCCCTGTTCAATGGCGAATGATCGTGTGTGAAAGGGCCGCGGCATTATCCTTTCAAACTTGATCCTTCTCGTGACGAGACCCCTAGCCGTCTGGTGTTCTGGCGCTAGGTTGAGTCGTGGATGGTTTGAGGGAGCGTTCCATGGATGTCAGCACCGCCGTTAAAAAGCGTATTTCGACGCGCGCATTTCTGCCCACACCACTGCCGCGCGAGGAGGTCGAGGCTTGGCTGAAAGACGCCCAGCGCGCGCCATCTGGCGGGAATTTGCAGCCTTGGCGCGTCATTGCGTTGGCCGGCGAAGACAAACTCGCCGTCGAGAATCTGGCGGCAGAGAAACTACTCTCAAATCCACGCGGCGAACCGACGGATTATCCGATCTATCCGGAACAGATCACGGATGTTCAGAATGCCAGACGTCGCGCCGTCGGCGAGGCGATGTATGGCAAGATCGGTATTCCCCGCGAAGACCGCGCCGGACGCATGGTCTGGTTCGCTCGTAATTACCGTTTCTTCGATGCCCCCCTGGCTTTGTTCATCATTATGGATGAACGCGTCGGGCACGGCCAATGGGGGCATACCGGCATGTTCATGCAAACCCTTTGCCTGCTGGCAGAAGAGCGCGGTTGGGGCACCTGTATGCAGGAATGCTGGGGCATTTTGAGACCAACATTGAAAGAGCACCTAAAACTGGGCGAGCATGAAATGGTCTGGTGCGGTATCGCGGTCGGGATCCCGGATCCCGATAATCCTGTAAATGAGCTCTATACGGAACGCGCCGGTTTGGACGAGTTCGCGGAGTTTCGCGGTTTCTAAGGCATCACGAACGCAGTCAGGCGTGGGCCTACTCGAGTGAATAAGTGACGTTCCAACGATCCTTATTGTCGTCGAGCCCTTTCTCACAAGAGATGTCAAAATCGCCGGTTTCGAGACAGCTAAAATAATCGATGTTTGCGACGTAGCTCTTTGACATTCCGGTGATGTCCCGGCTTGACGAGGTGTAGGCATTGAAGTGACACACCGCTTCGGTATCGCCGGCAGACCTTTTGGCAGAAAAGTAGAATTGGGCGTCCGTCACATTCTTGTCGGTCTTGCCCTCTTTGCCGTCGCTGGGAACGGAGACCTCGTCGGCGAAGAGTGTTTTCTTCTCGGTCGCAGTGCCCTTCCAAATCGAAACAATGATCGGCGCGTCTGTGTCGTTCTTCACTTTGATGTTGACGTCGACTTTGTTGCTGTCGACGTAGCGGTCGGAATCCGTGCAGCTGCCAGCAAAGGCGGCATTTGCAGAGAGCGTAATGGCGACAATGGTGGCTGAAACCCTGATCAGCATGGTGTAACTCCTATTCTTTCGAGGCGTGCGAAGACCGCTTTTTTAGGCAGAATTTTCGTCGCCAGAACCTGTCACATCCGACACTTGGTGGTTCACGATGCCCGGGAGGCACAAACCTAGTTTCTACCTCATTCGCGCCACACTGGGTCGGTAGTTCAGCAGTATGGACCTGACCCGGCGCACCTGTCTAAACAGCTTTCTGGCGTTGCCGCTTCTGCCAAGCATGGGCGCGCGAACCAACACCCAGTCTGCCCGCCTGATTACCCAGGCCCGAAAACAGATCGGAGTTACGACGTCGTATGACGGCGCATATGTCGCGCTCGATTATCCCGGCGGCGACGTGCCGCGCGAAAGCGGTGTGTGCATTGACGTCATCATCCGCGCTTATCGCGATGCGTTCAGCTTTGACTTCCAGAAACATGTGCACGAAGACATGGCCGCCAATTTCGCGGCCTATCCTAAACGCTGGGGTCTGACCCGAACGGACCGAAACATCGATCATCGCCGTGTGCCAAATGTCGAGACCTGGTTGAAGCGTCACGGACATGAATTACCCGCCACCGATTGGCAGCCCGGCGATATCCTCACCTGCCGGGTCGGCGGCAGCCTGCCCCATATCGGCATCTTGTCGAGCCGCAAAGACTTCGCCGGACGCTGGAAAGCCATTCACAATATCGGTCTTGGCACGCTCGAAGACAGCCGCATCTGGGCATACGGCGACCAGCGCCGTTTTCGGTTCCTGCCTAGCTGAGCATCATGCGCAAGCGCAGGAAATGCTCGTCCCAACCTTTGTCATGGTCTGCGAGCTGATCGAACGCAGCCATGCCATCATGCGTCATGGTCAATTGCGTGCCGCCCGCAAGTTCTACCAATTCCCAAGTCACGGTTGTGACCACGCCCTTCAGCCATTGATGGGTGAAAGTATGGACGAGCTTTTTGTTCGGTTCGAAAACCAAGACCTCACCCCACATCAATTTGCGCTCGTCCTTATCATAGTGAAAGCTCAAATATTGAAACGACGCTTTGTCCGCGAGGTCGCGATCGGTCTCGTGAAACCACCGCGCAAGCAATTCCTTATCGGTCAAATGCCGCCAGACCTTTTCCGGGGTCGCTTTTAAATAGATCGTCTTCACCATCACAGGATCACTCATCATCCGTCTCCACAGCTTGTTTTAGATTTGCCAATTTCTCATCCCAGAACTGGTCGAAGAAGCTCAGCCAGTCGGATACGGTTTTCAGGCCTTCGGGCTGCAAGGCGTGCAGCCGCTGGCGTCCGCGGGATCGCACGCGGATCAGGCCGCCCTGTTCCAGGATCTTCAAATGCTTAGTCACGGCGGGCCGTGTCATTTCATATTCGGACGAAATCTCATTCAAGGATCGCTCACCAGAACTCAGCATCGTCATGATGCTGCGCCGGGTCGGATCAGCGATGGCGCGAAAGACCAATTGTTCAGACATATCATGAAACCTTTCAGTTTCCTTTTATAAGAAACCAAATAGTTTCATGTCAAGCGCAATTTCGAGTCTGGTGTCTGGCGCAAAGCGCGCTAAACAGACGCCATGAAAATCGCGACCTGGAACGTCAATTCCATCAAAGCCCGCCTGCCCACGGTGATCGAAGTCCTCAAGGCCATCGATTGCGACGTCATTTGCCTACAAGAAATCAAGTGCGAAACCGATGCGTTTCCGTATCTCGAGATTGAAGAGCTCGGCTATAATGTCGAAGCGCATGGACAGAAGAGCTATAATGGCGTTGCCATGCTGTCGCGCTTCCCGCTTGAAGACGTCGTCCGCGGTCTACCCGGCAACGAAGCGGATGAGCAAGCCCGTTATATCGAAGCTCTGGTTTTGTCCGACAATCCGGTACGGGTTGGCGGATTATATTTGCCGAACGGAAATCCGGCGCCCGGGCCGAAATACGATTACAAGCTCGACTGGATGGGACATTTGAAAACCCATGCAGCCAATCTGATGCAAGCTGAGGAACCCATCGTGCTCTGCGGCGACTATAATATCATTCCACGCGGCGAAGATTGTTGGGAAGAAACCGTCTGGGCAGACGATGCGCTGGCTCTGCCGCAAAGCCGCGCGGCGTTTCGACGGCTGAAGCATCTTGGCTTGACCGAGGCGTTTGAAGCAACGGACAATCGCGGCCATGAATATACGTTCTGGGATTATCAGGGCGGCGCCTGGCAAAAGGATCACGGCATTCGGATCGATCACCACTTGCTCAGTCCGCAAGCGGCGGATCGGCTGGAAAGTGTCGAGATTTTTCGCAAGGCGCGCGGGCTGGAAAAGCCGTCAGATCATGTCCCCGTGATTGCAACGCTACGAGACTAAACTAGTCCTTCGCGCATCGCTGATTGTAAGCGGCGACATCCTGATTCAGCGACACAACGAGCGTTTGCAAGGACTGCTCTTTCACCATCAAATCCGCTTTCAGCGAGTCATATGCGACCTTGGTGGCATCCGCTTCTGCCGCTTGATCCTGGCTGAAATTCCGCATCGCTTCTGCGTTTTCCCAGGCGTCGCCTGCCGCTTCGACTTCATCGACCAGCGCGATCCGGGCATCCGCAATTTCTTGCGCTTTGGCTTGTTGTTTCTGCAAATCCGCCGCTTGTTCCGCGCAGGTCAGCGCGCTTGCGGTCGGGCTTGCCATGACGATCATCGCCGCAAGGGCACTCAAAGAGGAAATCATTGGTTTCATACAAGTTTCTCTAGATGTTGAGAGCTGAAGCTTTCCTGAACACAAATGCCTAGATCTGGACCAAAGTGTGACCAAGCTGTGCCTGGATCACTCCTTGTCCAAGTCCCGCCGCGACCGCGACACACGCTCGGGGTCAGCGAAACTGTCAATCAAATTGAAAATTGCAGCAAAGTCGTCAAGCAATTCTCGCACGCGATCAGGATTATCTAAGGGAGTGAACATGGAGCCCGGTTCAAAAAGGTCACCGCCCTCTAAAGCGATCAACAATTCATTGGCCTGGAACGCGCATCGCAGACGCCCGCCGCGGAACACTTTCTCCAATTCGATCAAGCGTTGCATCAAGTCAGGGGTCAGCAAGAACCGAGCTTCAACCTGGTCGGTGGAATAGACTTCAAAGGCTTGTTCAAACGCCTTCGATTCCAGTCGCACGCGCTCCATCCCGCGTCCGCCACCAAACCGATTGAACAGGCCGGCATCGCGCATCACCGTCGTCCGGCCATGAAAATTCTTGTGAAAACGAAAGCGCAAGCACTGGCCATCAAAAACCGTCACCCACCGCGTCCGTGTCCGACCGCGTGAGTCGGTTGTCCTGCGACGCTCTTTCAGATTCGCCTCAAAGAATTCGAAATCGACGCCATTGCGCTCACCCGTCAGGCGGTCCTCGAACGTGGAACGATCCCAGCTTGGCACGAGGCCCGCGGCGTGCACGTCCATGATCGAGTCCTGATGGCCAGGATCGGGATCGAACACCATACTGAATTGCGCCGCGACCGGATCGACAATCATCCGTTTGGCGCGTTTGCCAATCTGGTTCAGCGGCCCTCGCCCGGCGCCGTGAACAGCAAAGCCGATCACGCCTGCGACGATGGCCAGTTGCGGCACGCGAAAGGCGAAGAAGCCGATCAACGCGCCAATCAGGGCAATCGCGCCGCCGATCCAGGACCACCGGACAGAGGACTTTGCCGCGCCCTGCCGCTCCACTTCCTGCGCCCGCAAGGCCGGTTGCAGCTCGTCCTGATAGACACGCGGGAAATCCGCAAAGTCTTTCGGCAGGCCCCGCATGGATTGCAGGATCAGAGGATCAATTTCTGGCCCGTCGTCCCAGGGGCCTTTAGATGTCGGCGTAGACATGGCGTTCTCCGGCAAACCCTTCATGGGTTACCGCGCCAAGATGGGCAGGACCAACCAATTTCGCAAATTTTGATAGCGTGCCATTGCCATAAGCCGTGACGCGCGGTTTCCATTTGCGCTTGCGTTCTTCCAGCTCTGCCGGTGTCAGTTTGACGTCAATCGTCCCGGCCTCGGCATCAATCGTGATCAGGTCACCGTCTTGCAACAGTCCGATCGGGCCACCTTCCTGCGCTTCCGGTCCGACATGGCCGATGCAGAAGCCGCGGGTTGCGCCGGAGAAACGTCCGTCAGTGATCAGCGCCACTTTGTCGCCCATGCCCTGGCCGTAAATCGCCGCCGTCGTCGACAGCATTTCGCGCATGCCCGGTCCGCCTTTCGGCCCTTCATAGCGAATGACCAGAACGTCGCCGGCCTCATACTCGCGATTGGTCACGGCTTCGAAACAGGCTTCCTCGCCATCGAAGACGCGCGCCTTGCCGGTAAATTGCAGCTTTTCAAGCCCGGCCACTTTCACAATCGCTCCATCTGGCGCGAGTGAGCCCCAAAGCCCGACAACGCCGCCATTCTCGGTGATCGGCTTGCCAGCGGGATAAATCACTTTCTGGGTCTCGTCGAAGGTCATGCCCTCGAGATAGTCGCCCCAGCTTTTCCCGGTCACAGTCAGACAATCGGGATTGACGATCTTGTGATCCATCAGCGTGCGCATCAGCATCGGGACACCGCCCGCCTCGCCGAAATCCTTGGCAACATAGTTTCCACCCGGCTTGAGGTCGGCCACGTAAGGCGTCCGCTCGAACACTTCTGCGACATGGCGCAAAGTGAATTCGACACCGCATTCATGCGCCATGGCCGGCAAGTGCAGCGCCGCATTGGTCGATCCGCCGGTTGCGGCGACGACGATGGCGGCATTCTCGAAAGCTTCGCGTGTACAAATCTCGCGCGGGCGCAAATTCTTGGCTACCAGGTCCATCACAACGCGCCCGGATTCGCGGGCATAACCATCGCGGTCTGTCCAAGGTGCAGGCATGGCCGACGAGAGCGGCAAAGCCAGGCCAATCGCTTCGCTGACACAAGCCATAGTATTGGCCGTGAATTGACCGCCACAGGCCCCATCGCCCGGACAGGCGACTTTTTCCAGCGCCCGCAACTTGTCGCCATCCATATCATTCGAGCCCGCGGCATGCGCCCCGACCGCTTCAAACACGTCAAGCACGGTAACATCCCGGCCTTCAAAACTGCCCGGCATAATCGAGCCACCGTACAGGAAGACGGATGGCACGTTGAGGCGCAGCATGGCCATCATCATGCCGGGCAAAGACTTGTCACACCCGGCCACGCCAACCAGCGCATCATAGGAATGGCCGCGCATGGTTAGCTCCACCGTGTCAGCAATCCAGTCGCGGCTGACCAGCGACGAGCGCATACCTTCATGGCCCATGGCGATGCCATCGGTGACCGTGATGGTGCAGAATTCACGCGGGGTGCCATCTGCGGCTTTTACGCCTTCAGACACAGCGTGCGCCTGGCGCATTAGCGCGGTGTTACACGGCGCCGCTTCATTCCAGCAGCTGGCAACGCCAACAAAGGGCTTCTGAATGTCCTTGGTCGACAGGCCCATAGCGTAATAATAACTACGGTGTGGGGCCCGCGCCGGGCCTTCAGTAACATGCCGAGACGGCAATTTGGATTTGTCCCAGGTCTTGCTCATTTTGGTATTCCTTTACTGCGCCGACGCTTAGCCGGTCCGCGCAAAACTGTCACCCAGTCAAAAGGGGTTATTCTTGCTCAAAGATGGCGGTTTCCATACCGTTTGGGTCAATCATGCCGCGATACATGCCTTTTGAGTTGAAAACATACTCATATTGACCCTGGCCATCGATCACCACGACCCCGCCATCGCCGCCCAGTTCCGCGACTTGATCCAGCGCGCTCTGCGCCGCCGCGCCGACACTGTCGCCCGCCAATTCAACCCGCGCGCAAATCGTCTTGGCGACCGCAACGCGGATGAAATACTCGCCATGGCCGGTGGCCGAGACGGCGCAAACGCCATTCTGCGCATAAGTCGCGGCGCCAATCAGGGGCGAGTCACCAATCCGACCTGCAGCCTTCGCCGTCATACCACCGGTCGTAGTGGCCGCCGCAAGGTTCCCTGCTGCATCGATTGCGACAGCGCCAACGGTGCCGTGACGGTCAGCGTCGGTCCTGGCCTGCTCTTGCAGCACGCGCTCGAGCGATTGCCGCCGGCTTTCAGTGTCAAAATAGCTATTCTCGACCATCTCGATGCCAACCGACTCCGCGAACGCGTCCGCCCCCGCACCGGCAAACATGACATGTTCAGATTGGTCCATCACAGCCCGCGCGGCCAGGATCGGGTTCTTCACGCGTTTCACGCCGGCCACGGCGCCGGCATCGCGGTCTGCGCCGCTCATGATCGAAGCGTCGAGTTCATGCTCAGCGGCTGCGGTGAAGACCGCGCCTTGCCCGGCATTGAACAAAGGATCGTCTTCCATCGGAATGACGGCGGCCTGGACCGCATCGACGGCCGAGCCACCGTCACGCAAGATCGCGGCGCCCGCTTCCAGCGCCGTTTCCAGAGCGGCGGTGTAAGCAGCCTCGCGCTCGGGCGTCAGATTCTCGCGCAGGATGACCCCGGCCCCACCATGGATGACCAGCCGCCATTCGATTGTGTCCGTATCTGCCACGTCCGCCTCCTCTGCATTGACCGTTGCGGGTGTCTGACACGCTGTCAGCGCGAGCGTCAGGGCGACAAGGACAGGACGTAACATGAATAGGCTCCTTAAAGGGCTGCAAGTTGCTCCCGCGCGACGCTAAGCTTGTCACGCGTGCCTTGCAACTCAGCCAGGCGGTCGCGTTGTTCGGCGACGACTTCGGCTGGTGCTTTGGCCACGAAGGCGTCATTTCCGAGGCGCTTTTCGAGCCCGGTAATTTCGCCGCTGAGCTTGCCGAGCTGTTTGTCGAGGCGCGCAATTTCTTCACCGGCATCGATGAGATCGGCGATTTCTAGAACAACGGTCGCTTCGTCGACAATTGCCTTCACGGATCCAGCCGGGGCAGCGTCCGCCAGTTCGAATTTGTCGAGCCGGGCCATGCGCATGATGACATCGCAATGGGCCGCAACGCGGCGCGCGGTTTCATCATTAGCGCCGACCAGACTGACCGGAACTTTCGCCCCTGCCGGGACATTGACGTCTGACCGGACCGACCGGATTTGCGAGATGGTTTTCAAGACCCAATCGAGCTCTTCGGCGGCGCTTTCATCCGCAAACGATGTGTTCAGGCCAGGCCAGGTCTGTTGCATCAGGAAGTCTGAGCGATCGCTCGTCTGTTCCCACAAAACTTCGGTGATGAAGGGCATGAAGGGATGCAGAGCGACAAAAGTCTGCTCGAGCACCCAGCCCAGGACAGCCTGAGTCTCAGATTTGGCCTCAGCATCGTCGCCATTCAAAATCGGCTTCGATAATTCCAGATACCAGTCGCAGAGAACGTCCCAGGTGAAGTGATAAACGGCGCTCGCCGCATCATTGAAACGGTAATCTTCAATCGCCTCAGAAACCTGTGCCGTACATTTGTACAGCTCGCCGATAATCCACTTATTCACAGATAAATCAAGGGATTGTGGTTCAATCTTAGTGCCGAATTTTGCCTCGTTCATTTGTGCGAAGCGCGTGGCGTTCCACAATTTGGTGCCGAAATTGCGATACCCGGCAATGCGGTCGACTGACAGATTGATGTCCCGCCCTTTGGTCGCCATGGCCGCGAGCGTGAAGCGCAAGGCATCGGCGCCATACGCGTCAAAACCGTTCGGATAGCGCTTGCGCACCTCTTTCTCGATCTTTGGCGCCTTTTCGGGTTGTCTAAGATTGGACGTCCGCTTCGCAACCAGCGTCTCGACGCCAACGCCATCAATCAGGTCGATCGGATCAATGACATTGCCTTCGGCCTTGGACATTTTCTTGCCGTTCTCATCGCGCACGATGGCATGGATATAGACGTCCTTGAACGGCACTTCCCCATCCATGAATTTGATGCCGAGCATCATCATCCGGGCGACCCAGAAGAAGATAATGTCAAACGCCGTGACGAGCGTGGCGCCCGGGTAGAAGGTCTTGAGGCCATCAGTCTGTTCGGGCCAACCTTGAGTCGAGAAGGGCCAGAGGCCAGAGCTGAACCAGGTGTCGAGGACGTCTTCGTCTTGTAAAAGTGGCACTGCGTAATCTTGAGCCTTGCCTAGAGAAAAAGCAGCAACTCGCTCTCTATATTCGATCTCATCCTCAACCAGAATAACCTTACACCCGTAATGTTCGCTCGCCAAACGCTCGACATCCGCGAACCTCTCCGCACAAAACACTCGTTTACGAACATTGAGAAGGCGAATATCGCCATGAGGTGTGTCATGAACCTCACTGCGGTCTATGAAATCTAGACCGAATTCGTTGTTTCCAGTTTCGCTCGAGACAATCTCAGGCCCATACCAAACCGGAATCCGATGTCCCCACCAGAGCTGGCGCGAGATACACCAGGGCTCGATATTCTCCATCCAATTGTAATATGTCCGGTCCCAATTCTCAGGTACGAACTTGGTCCGCCCGTCACGCACCGCTGCGATCGCGGGTTTGGCGAGCGTTTCGGCGTCGACGAACCATTGGTCGGTCAGCATTGGCTCAATGACGACGCCGGAGCGGTCGCCAAAAGGCTGCATGATTTTCTTATTCTCGACCAAGGGAACGAGCTCTGGAACCGATGGCTCCGGGCTTGACCCGGAGTCTCCTGCCGCACCAGACCCCGGCTCGGAGGCCGGGGATGCGGCTTTTTTCTTTGGCTTGGGAACCATCACCGCATTTCCCTCAGCCGTAATGTCCGCGACCACCGCCTTGCGTGCCTCAAACCGATCCAATCCGCGATACTGATCGGGAACCAGATTCATCGCCGCAATCTTGGCCTCGTCGAAATCCTCCTGGCCTTCCGCAATCCGCTGCGCGACCTCGGCGACGGCGGCATAGTCGTCACCGTCATCCCGCATAAAACCCTTCTCATCCATCAGCGCATACATCGGAATGCCGCCGCGTTTCGCGACCTGATAGTCGTTGAAGTCATGCGCGCCAGTAATCTTCACAGCACCTGAGCCGAAGTCGGGGTCCGGATATTCATCTGTGATGATCGGGATCAGGCGGCGATGTTCTTTCGGACCGACAGGGATCTCGCACAGCTTGCCGACAATTGGCGCGTAACGACTGTCTGAGGGGTGGACCGCAACCGCGCCATCGCCGAGCATGGTCTCGGGCCGCGTCGTGGCGATGGAAATGTAATCGCGCTCTTCTTCCAGCGTGATGGTCCCATCTTCGTCTTTCTCGACATACGTGTAAGTCTCGCCGCCGGCGAGCGGGTATTTGAAGTGCCACATATGGCCGTCGACTTCTTTATTCTCGACTTCGAGATTGGAAATTGCGGTCTGGAAATGCGGGTCCCAATTGACCAGGCGTTTGGCGCGATAGATCAGGCCTTCATTATAGAGATCGACAAAGACCTTGTTCACGGCTGTGTTGAGATCATCGTCCAGAGTGAACTTGGTATTCTCCCAATCACAGGAGGCGCCAAGGCGTTTGAGCTGATTGAGGATCGTCCCGCCGGATTCCTCTTTCCACTCCCAGACCTTCTCGACAAAAGCGTCGCGGCCCATCGAGCGGCGGTCCTGATTACCACCAGACGCCGCCAGCTGGCGCTCAACCACCATTTGCGTGGCGATGCCCGCATGGTCCATGCCGGGCTGCCAGCGGACATTCTTGCCGCGCATACGCTCAAACCGGCACAGAATGTCCTGGATCGTATTGTTCAGGGCGTGCCCCATATGCAGGCTGCCCGTCACATTTGGCGGCGGGATCATGATCGCATAGGGCTCAGCCGACGTGTCCATGCTGGGCCGGAAACAGCCGGCATCTTCCCAGCGCTGATAGATGCGCTGTTCGTGGGCCTTTGGGTCAAAACGCTGGTCGATCATCAAAATACGTCCGGTCGGTCAGAAAAATAGAAAAGGCGCGCCATTTCTGGCGCGCCCGTCTCTTTAGCAGAGGATTTGTTTGGGTCTAGCCAGCCATGCGCGCAATGCGCTGCACTTCGGCTTCCACTTGCTTCTCAACAATACCTGGCAGGTTCTCGTCGAGCCATTCTTTCAGCATTGGACGCATCATCTCGCGGACCAGGCCTTCAATCGTGGTCGCGCCACCGGCTTCTTCGCCAAATTCGACATTTGAAAGGAGTTTGCTGAGCGCGCCTGCAGCGGCGGTCACAGTGGCGGTATCGGTAAGCGGTGCGGCGGTTGCTGCCATGGGAGCTTCATCTTTCATTTCTGGTTCTGGTTGAGGCTCCGGCACATCAGCTGGCTCGAGCGCGATTTCTTCCACCGGCTCAAATGAATCCTCAACTGGATCGGCGGCGGCTTCAACTTCTGTGAAATCCTCAACGCCTTCAAAAGCGTCTTCTTCAAACGCTTCAAAACTGTCTTCTTCGATATCGAGATCGAACACTTCTTCTTCGACCGCGGCTTCGATCGCACCAGCTTCAAGCTCGCTGGTCGCATCTTCCATGGACTGGCTGATCGCGGCGAGGACGTCTTCCTCTGATTCAATCGGCGCAGCGTCTGCGCTTAAAATATCTTCTTCATCGAACATACCAATTTCATCGACCGCCACATCTGGCTCATCCGGTGCTGCCGCTGCGGGCGCGTCATCGTCTGCAATAATCTTTCTGATGGAAGAGAGAATTTCTTCCATGGTCGGTTCGTTCTGAGCTTGCTCCGCCATAGCCGGTCCCATCAAATTAGCTTCACCCCATAATCGCTACCGGAGGCCGGTTAATAAGCGATTACGATATTAACTATTGTACGATTCGTCCGAAAACGGCCAATATTAAAGGCTGAGATCGCCCATTGCGCGCAGTAATTGATACGTTGCGACATAAGCATCCCGGCGCGCTTCGATCAGACTCAAACGAGCTTCAAGCAATTGCTGCTCCTGATCGAGCACGTCCAAAGTCGTGCGCGTGCCGACGCTCAACTCTTCCTGTGCGCCTTCATAAGCGATCTCGGCCGCCTCAACCTGGCGCTCAGACGCCGTAATGGCTTGTTCTGCAGCGATATTGCCAAACCAGGCCTGCGCGATGCTGGCCGTGACCTGGCGCTCGGTATTGATGGTTTGCAGCCGTGCTTGCTCGCGTTGCAGCCGCGCCGCGCGGATGCGGCTGCGCAAAACACCGCCCTGGAAGAGCGGAACGCTGGCTTGCGCAAAAACGCTGACGGATGTGTCGCGATAATTGTCCGGTGGCAGCGTGATGAATTCGCCCGTTGGCCCGACGCCCAGAGCTTCCTGGTCAAAGGTTTCCTGCGCATTTGCCGTGCCGACAAGCGACAGGCTCGGACGGGTTTCGCCTTTGGCGGCGCGTACAGCCTGTTCCGCTGCCCGCTCTGCCTGGCGCAACGCCTTTAGATCGGGATTGTCCGCTAAGGCCATCTGCAATGCCGCCTCATAAGTTGCGGGCGCCTCAGGTGCATCCGGCGCCGGCGCCAGGTCGCCTGCGGCTTGACCAACGAAGACTTCGTAAATCGAAAGAGACGCCTCAAGTTGCGCTTCTGCCCCGGCATAGGCCGCTTTCGCGCCTTGTAAGCGGGCTTCTGCCTGTTTGACATCCGTGCGCGTGGCGACACCAACGTCAAATCGGTCTGTCGCAGCGCGCAATTGTTCCTGCAACAGCGCCACACTATTGGCCCGAATGCGCAAGGCTTCCCGGTCACGCAAGACATCGACATAAGACGTCACGACATTTAGGATGAGATCCTGCGCCACACCATCCAATTGAGCATCGGCGGACAGAATACCGGCCTGAGCCTGATCGATACCGGCATTGATACGGCCACCGGTATAAAGCGGAAGACTGGCTTGCACCTGCACCCGCGCCAGAGGGCGATCGCCGACGCCAAAGGCGATGGGTTGGTTGCTATCGGTTGATTCATAGCCTGCCGAGCCGGTGAGATCGACGGTCGGTGCCCGTGCGCCACGGGCCTGATTGAGCTGCTCACGCGCAACGCCAAGCTCTGCGCGCTGGGCTGCGAGCGCCGGATTGGTCTGGAAAGCCAAGTCGAGCGCTTCTGGCAGGGTTTCAGACTGACTGGGCGATGCCAGCAGCAGAGCGGTGACGGAAACCAGGAGCGTTTTACGGAACATGGGAGGCCTCATTTCTTCGATGCGGTCAGCCATATGTAGCGTTTGATTAAAAAAAGTGAACACTGTTCACCATTTTGTCGCGCACGCGTGTCAGACCCGCCCCGTCAGCATTGCCAGCAGGATGGATAATCGAAGCTGCAGCGCAGACGGCTCGGTTTTGTAGGCCCAGAGGTGACGCAAACGGAAATGCGCGGCGGCCGGGCGAATCCTGGATGGGATCACCCGCCGTTTGCGATCCTGCGTCGTCCCCTCCCCACGCCGACATGCGGCCCAGTCCAGAGCGACAGCGAGCAACGAGGCGTCGGGCGGCACGGCGCTATCACAGATCTTTGCAGCAACCTGAAACAGCCGATCTTCCGGCTCTTGCGAGCGATCATAGGCCAGATAGGCGACTTCATGCTGGTCGATCAGCGGCGTGAGATCTGTGAGTTGCAGCCGTTTTTGCTCGACTTCTTCGGCCAATGCCAAAACCACATCATGTTGCCGTACCTTGCCCTGGCCGAGCTCATCAAGCGCATCTCGCCACCATTGAAAGCGAATATTGCCCATGGTCTCATCCGTGACGACCAGGCGCACGCGCGCCAATTCGTAGTAAAACGCATATAGCGTGATGAGCGTCGTGCGCTCTGCCTCAGCCGCGTAACGGCTGGAAAGCCAGCGTGGCTCGTCGACAGATTGAACCCGCGCATCGAGCCGAAGATGAATTTCTTTCAAAGATTCACTGGCAGGTCTGGTCATGACACCCATATCTGTGGCAAGCGCTCAGCAAGCAAAGCGAAAAAATTCTGCAAGGAGACCAAAGACATGGCTTTCGACCTTCCCGAGCTACCCTATGGCCGCGATGGCCTCGCCCCGCATATTTCAGAAGACACGCTGAACTTCCACCATGGGAAGCACCACAATGCGTATGTCGTAAACCTGAACAAGCTGATTGATGGCACCGATCTCGCCGACGCCTCTTTGGAAGCGATTGTCAAAGCCGCGGCGGGCGACGCGTCAAAAGCCGGTCTGTTCAACAATGCGGCTCAGGTCTGGAACCACACTTTCTATTGGCACTCCATGAAGCCCGGTGGCGGCGGCGCACCGCATGGCAAAGTGGCAGAGCTGATCGATCGCGATTTCGGTTCTTATGATGAGTTTGCGACCCAGTTCAAAGCGGCTGGCGGTGGTCAATTCGGGTCCGGATGGGCCTGGCTGGTCCTGAAAGACGGCAAACTCGCCATCACCAAAACGCCAAATGCCGAAACCCCGCTAACAGAAGAGGGCGTGACTCCAATCCTGACCATGGATGTCTGGGAGCACGCTTATTATCTCGATTATCAGAACTCGCGCCCGAATTATATGGCGAGCTTCCTCGACAATCTGGTCAATTGGGACTTCGCAAACCAGAACTTAGCGGATGCTTCGTAAGCGGTTTCACAAATGCGAAATCAATTGATCCAGTGGATCAATGGAAGCTGAACAAGACCGCGGCAGTGGCAACAAAAACACCGCACAACACAACTGACTGAAAAGCCCACCTTTGCCGGTGGGCTTTTTTACACTATGTGCACCGAAACACGTTTGCCGGCGCAGTGATTCGAAGTCGGCCCCGCTGTTCAATCCGGAACAGCTTGATGTGACCGACCTTTCAATCACTAGCTGGACAATATTTTGACAGACGAAAATAAAATTACTTTTGCCGAGCTCAATCTCGATCCGCGTATCCAAAGCGCGATCGATGCCGCGGGCTATGAGCACCCGACACCCATTCAAGAACAAGCCATTCCGGTGATCAAGAAGGGCGGCGATGTCACGGGCATTGCACAGACCGGCACGGGCAAGACCGCCGCGTTCACTTTGCCCATGATGCATCGCTTGACCAAAGGCCGCGCGCGCGCACGCATGCCGCGCAGCTTGATCCTTTGTCCAACCCGAGAACTCGCGGCCCAGGTGTCTGAGAATTTCGAGACTTATGGCAAAGACCTGAAACTGAATATGGCGCTGTTGATTGGCGGCGTCAGTTTCAAGGAACAGGAACAGAAACTCATGCGCGGTGTCGACGTCTTGATCGCGACGCCCGGACGCCTAATCGACCAATTCGAGCGCGGCAAGATCCTGCTCACCGGCGTCGAGGTGTTCACCATTGATGAAGCTGACCGCATGCTCGATATGGGCTTCATCCCGGACATTGAGAAAATCTGCAAACTGCTGCCACCGCGGCGCCAGACGCTGCTCTTTTCCGCGACCATGCCGAAAGAAATCGCGCGCCTCGCCAAGACCTTTCAGAAGGACCCGGTCCGGATTGAAGTCGCGCGGGAATCCAAGACGGCTGAGACGATTGCCCAACATGTCGTCAAACTGCCGCGCGGGGATGACAAAGCGAAACGCACGGCCCTTCGTCGCATCATTGAAAGCCGCGATGTGAAGAATGGCATCGTGTTCTGCAATCGCAAGCGCGAAGTCGACATTGTCGCGAAATCGCTCGCCAAGCATGGCTTTAGCGCGGCGCCGATCCATGGCGATCTGCCGCAAAGTGCGCGCATGGATACGCTGAACAAATTCCGCGAAGGCGAGCTGCAATTGCTCGTCGCCTCTGATGTCGCCGCACGCGGTCTCGATATCCCGGATGTTGGCCATGTCTTCAATTACGCGCCGCCGCCAAAGGATGAGGATTATGTCCACCGCATCGGCCGCACCGGGCGTGCCGGGCGCGAAGGCGAGAGTTTCACCATGGTCGGACCAGACGATGCCAAAGGCTGGCGCGGCGTGATGATGCTGATCAACACGGATGTCGCCGAGTATATGCCAGACGGCCTGGTCGAAGAGTTGGAAGACCTGCCAGAAGAGTCCGGCGGTCGACGGGGGCGCGGCAGAGGCGATCGCGGCGGGCGCAGAGACCGAAGCGAAGGTCGCGGCCGCGGACGCGGGCGACGGGATCGGTCTGAACGCCGAGATGAGACGGAAGCACCGTCTGAAAAAGAGGCTACGACCACCGCGGCAGAGCGCCCCAAAAAAGACCGCAAAGAGCGTCCAAAGCGCGATTATAAGCGCAAGGATGACGATCTCATTCTCGATCCCGCACCGGATGATGTGCAAGGGTTCGGTGATGAAGTGCCAGCCTTTCTTAAAAACTAGATTCAGTCTTGTAGAAACAAAAAACGCGTCTACTCTCGCCTTGCATTCCAGGGAGGAAAGTGATGCGCTTTAATGGGCTTGTTTTAACTTCATTGCTGCTTGGGAGCTTGTCTGCACAGGCCGAATACCCGAAGCCCGCGCTTGAGGCTTATGGCGCCTTAGAACAGATATCAGACGCGGAACTCTCGCCCGACGGAACCAAAGTCGCGGCGATTGCGAACGTCCCAGATGGCACGCGGATGATTGTCTTCAATCTCGACGGTGGCGGCATCAGCGATCCGATAGGGATCGAAAACCTGAAAGCGCGCGGCGTCGAGTTCTTCGACAATCGTCATGTCATCCTGCGCGCGTCTGAAACCAAAACCACATTCGGATTCCGCGGCGAATACGAGTATAGCGGCGCCTTCGCGATCGATATTGAAACCAATGACATCAAGACATTGCTGAAAAATACGCGAGAGCTGTTTCCGGCGCAGAGCGGATTGGGAAAAATTGTTGGCCGCGGCGAGAATGACGGAGAAATTCTAATGCCCGCCTTCATGGGCGAGCGGTATTCTGAGCCGTCTTACGATCTCCTGAAGGTCAGACTGCGCAATCCATCCGGAAAGAATTATGCGCGCGGGACGGGCGATACCAGAGATTGGTTTGTTGGGAAGAATGGCCGTGTCCTGGCCCGCGAGCGCTACAATAACAAGCACAATATGTTTCGCGTGCAATGGCGCAATGGCAGCAAATGGGAGACCATTTACGAGCGCGAGCAAGAAATCCCGATGGCCATTCATGCTATTATGCCTGACGAGTCAGGTCTGGTCTTCTCCCGTATCCAAGATGATGAGATTGGCTTGAACGGATTGATGAAGCTTGCGTCCGACGGCGAGGTGACAGGTCCGATTTTGCCGGTCAAAGACGCGATGATCGAACGCATCATGACTGATAACAATCGGGCCCTGATCGGCGTTCAATATGCCGGTGTCGAACCTGATTATGTTTTCCTTGACGAACAGCTTCAGCAAAGCTTCGAGAATATTTCCGACGCCCTGCCGGATGCGACCATCTATATGGATTCCTGGTCGGATGATCGCAGCATCGTCTTGTACCAAGTGTTCGCGTCAGACCTTGGAGATACATGGCTGATCCACAAAACCGCAGATAATAGTTTGGCCATGGTTGCCAATCGACGCCCGGATATTCCGCCCAGCGCGATCGGCTATATGATGAGCATCGAATACCAGGCGCGAGACGATCTGACGATCCAGGCTATTCTGACCGTGCCGCCGGATTACGATCCTCAAAACACTGGCCCATTGCCCACCCTGGTTATCCCTCATGGCGGCCCCGCCTCTTATGATCGGTTCGATTTTGACTGGATGGCACAATATTTCGCCAATCGCGGATACGCCGTCTTGCAGCCCAACTTTCGAGGCTCGCGAGGCTTCGGACGAGCGTTCGAAAATGCCGGGCGCGGCGAATGGGGCGGGCAAATGCAGGACGACATTACAGACGGTGTGAAAGCCTTGATCGCGGCCCAGATCACGGATCCGGATCGCGTCTGCATCGCCGGCGCAAGCTATGGTGGCTATGCTGCCTTGGCCGGCGCGGTGTTCACGCCTGACATGTATAAATGCGTCATTGCCATCGCTCCCGTGTCGGATCTCAATCAGATGCTCAGAGAAGAACGGCAAAATTACGGGAAGAACCACTGGGTTATTCAATATTGGACCAATGTCATGGCTGACGGTGAGGCCCGTAAAGCGAAACTGGAATCGATCTCACCGGCCAAACACGCGCACCTCGCGACGGCCCCGATCCTGTTGATTCATGGCGATGACGACACGGTCGTCCCGATCGCGCAAAGCCGCACTATGGAACAAGCTTTGCGGCGCGCCGGAAAGTCCGTCGAACTGATCAGGCTGAAAGGCGAAGATCATGGGTTATCTTTTGCGAGTACGCGACTTGAAACGCTGGAACAGATGGACCGGTTTGTTCAACAGCACATTCCGGTTGGACCATGAAAAAAAAGGCCGCCTGAAACCAGACGGCCTTCTCATTCAATCTGCCGAGCGGCTTATTTCTTCATCCGCCCTGCAACCTGCTTACGGAACTTTTCACCATAAGGCGGGCGCATCATGGCGAGCAATTCGCTGCCCGTCTGTGTGTAAATCGCTTTCTTGTGACTGAACTCAAAGAAGCCATCACGGCCATGATAGGCGCCCATGCCGGATGGTCCGACACCGCCAAATGGCAAGTCTTCCTGCGCCACATGGAAGATCACATCATTCACCGTCACGCCGCCAGACGTGGTGTTGTTGAGCACCATGTCACGCTCGCTGGCATCATCTCCGAAATAATAAAGACCAAGTGGACGTGGATTATCATTGATGTAAGCCACAGCATCCTTGGTCTCATTATAGGTTTTCAGCGGCAGGATCGGGCCGAAAATCTCGTCCTGCATGACCTTCATATCATCGGTTGGATTGAGCACGATATGCGGCGCCATTTTGTGATGCGGTTGCTGGCTGAAATTTTCGTTCTGAGGATTGATCTCAACCACTTCCGCGCCCTTCTCGCGCGCGTCATCGAGATAAGAATTCAGGCGATCATAGTGACGCTGATTCACAATCGAGGTGTAATCATCATTGTCTTTCAACCCCTCTGGGAACATCTTGCCGACTGCTGCTTGCGCCGCACCCACAAAATCTCCCGTCTTCTCTTCAGGGACAAAAGCATAGTCCGGCGCCAGGCAGATCTGACCGGCATTCAAAGTCTTGCCCGCCATGATCCGGCTTGCCGCCTTCTCAAGGTCAGCCGACTTGCCGAGCACGACAGGCGACTTGCCACCAAGCTCCAGCGTCAGCGGCACGAGATTGTCCGCAGCGGCGCGCATCACATGATGCGCGATCGAGGTCGCGCCCGTGAAGATGATATGATCGAAAGCCAATTGCGTGAACTTGGCGCCAATGTCGGGTCCGCCGGTCACGACCGCCACTTCTTCGTCCGTGTAATATTTCGCGATCAGCTCAGCCATCAATTCGCTGGTTTTCTCAGTGAATTCTGACGGCTTAATCATCGCCCGATTGCCCGCAGCAAACACATTGGCCAATGGCGCGAAGGTTAGATTCACCGGGAAATTCCAGGGACTGATGACGCCGATTACGCCCTTTGGCTGATATTGAATTTGGGCTTTTGATCCGAGCAGTCCAAGCGGAAAATCAACTTTGCGCTTTTCCGGCCGCATCCATTTGCGCAAGTGCTTGCGCGAAAATTTGAGGGCGCCTATCGAACCCGCAATGTCGGTCAGATTGGATTGATCGACGGACCGGTGCCCAAAATCCTCAGCCATCGCCTTTGACAACGCGTCGCCATGCGTGACCAGCAAGTCGATGGATTTATCAATCCAGGCCTCGCGCTGTTCCGCAGACGGGATGCCGTCGCGAATATGCGCCGCCTTTTGTTTCGCCAGAATGGCACCCATGCCATCCGCTGAAAGTCCATCCAATGCCATCATTTCCTCCACTGGCGTCTTATCGTTGACGTAAAGGATAACTCAGAATGCCCGGAAGACAAAACAATTCCGCCTAACCCAACGTCACGGTTTCCAATGTCTCGCGGGCGAATAGATTGAGTTCAAACGGGAGCAAACCATGTCTTTCAACAAGATTACTTATGATGTCGCCGACGATATTGCGACCATCGCGTTCAATGACCCTCAAACACTCAACGCCGCTGGCATGGACACCGTTGAGGAGCTCTTGCTGGCAATTGAGCAAGCCGCTGACACGGCGCGCTGCACGATTATCACCGGCAATGGGCGCGGCTTCTGCTCCGGCGCCAACCTCTCCTCCAATCCAGGAGAGACTCCGAAAGGCAAACCGGATGCCGGCAAAGCCCTGGACACCCACTATAATCCGTTCATCAAAGCCATGCGCACGCACCCGCATCCCATCATCACAGCGGTAAATGGCGCCGCAGCGGGGGTCGGCTGTTCGATCGCATTGATGGGTGATTTTATTGTAGCCGGACAGAGCGGCTATTTCCTGCAAGCCTTCCGACGCATTGGACTGGTGCCGGATGGCGGGTCGACTTTCTTGCTGCCGCGCCTGATCGGGCGCACCAAAGCGATGGAAATGACTTTATTCGGAGACAAGATTTCCGCCGATCAAGCGCTTGAATGGGGAATGATCAATCGGGTGGTGCCAGACGAGCAATTGATGCACGAAGCCCAAGCTTATGCCAAACGCCTGGCGGACGGCCCGACGCAAGCGCTCGCACTGATCCGCGACTTGGTCTGGCAAGCCGAAGACAATGATTTTGACAGTCAACTGCAAGCTGAGCGGTTTGCGCAGCGCACAGCCGGACGACAGCCCGATTTCAGGGAAGGCGTAAAAGCATTCCTCGAAAAACGGCCTGCCAATTTCCGACACGACTGATTGTCGTTTCTAGAAGGTCATCCGACGCGGTGATTTGACTTTCGCGCGGCGGGCTTGAATGGCCACGTCCAATGCTTTTCGGCCCCAGGCTGAGGCTTCGTCGCGATCGTCTAGAGCGTTCACAGGCAGCGACACATAGCTCATTTTGATGGTCTTGCCTGTGTTCGGATTGGTCCACTCAAACGGGGTTCCGCCTTCAGATTGAAGGCTCTGTTTGAGGGCGTCATCTGATTTGACATAGACGCGATCCTTGTCGATCAGCGCAAACATGTCTTCGCCAGAATAAACTCCGGCACCGCCAAACATTTTTCGAATTCGAATTCGACCCAAATTGGCGAAAAGGTCTTCTACATAAGTGTGGAACGGGTTGTCCAATTTCGTCATTCATATCCTCCGGTGACGACCCCTTATCTGTCTACCAGAAGAAGCTCCGGCGCGTTTTTGGGGACTTACGCAGCGGAACATGGATTTTTTTTGCGGTTTGGCAACCCTGACAGCGCTGGCACGCAAGCTAAAAAGTTCGTATTCTCGTTTTGGGGCACAAAATACCCCTCCGACCGGGACTGGAAGCGTCGAATTTCGCCTCAGACGCTACCAGTCAATCGCCGCGTAGACCAATTGTTGGAATTGCGGACGGATCGGGTAACAGCCAGACGGGATCATCTGCGTCGCCTGAATGGCGATCAGCTCTTCAACCGGGTCGATCCAGAAAAACGTATTCGCAAGCCCGCCCCAGCTGAAGGTGCCGAGTGATCCAGGGGTCATGGTCTCGGCCACATCAACCGTGGTTGATCCACCAAGCCCAAAACCATTGCCGTCCATGCGCGCCTCGGAAAAGGTCTGGTCGCCCATCTCCTTGATCGTCTTGCCGCCAGGCAGATGATTCATGCGCATAAATTCTACCGTTTTCGGGCTGAGCAGGCGCGCGCCTTCCAGGCTGCCGCCTTGCAGCAACATCAGGCAGAAGCGGTGATAATCCCGCAGCGTCGAAACCAGCCCGCCGCCAGCATTGAGCAGTTTCGGTTGCGTCTTATAGGCTTTGCTGTCCGCGCCAGCGCCATCGCTTAGCGTCACTTCGCCAGTGATCGGATTCTTGGCATAGCAAGCCAGCAACCGGTCCAGCTTGTTCTCGGGCACAAAGAAATCTGTATCCACCATGCCCAGGGGCTCAAAGATGCGCTCGCGGAAGAAAACGTCGAGCGACATGCCGCTCGCAACTTCGACGATGCGACCAAGAATGTCCGTCGAGTGGCCATAATTCCAGCGCTCACCGGGTGAGAAAACCAAAGGCAGTTTGGCAATCCGCGCGCACATTTCTCCAAGCGTCTCACCATCGCCTTCACCGAGATTGCCGATCTTAGCGCCGCGATACAGTGCATCGACTTCGTGCTGGAACAGGAAGCCATACGTGACGCCTGTCGTGTGCGTGAACGCATCGCGGATCAACATCGCGCGATCGGGTTTGCGGGTCTTATAATCCTTCAAATCTCCACCATCCCAGACTTCGGCTTCAGCGAATTCAGGGATGTAGCGGGAAATCTCATGATCGAGCCGGATGACACCCTCATCATGCAGCATCATCGCCGCGACGGACGTAATCGGCTTGGTCATCGAATAGATGCGGAAAATCGTGTCCGGTCCAATCGGTGAACCGCCTTCCAGATGCGTATTGCCGCGATAGGCTTCATGCACAATCTGACCGTTGCGCGACACCAAGGTCGCCATGCAAGGCAGTTTGCCGGTGCTGAGATAGGCTTTGTCGAAATAGTCTGGAATGTGATCGAGGCGTTCCGGATTGAGGCCGACATCCTCCGGGGCGAATTCGTGTTCAGTATCGGCCATGCTTAAATTTCTCCACGTTTCGCCGCGCGGCTGAGCTCGCGGGCGATGATGATTTGCTGGATCTGCGTTGTGCCTTCATAGAGCCGGAAAATTCGTGCATCACGGAAGAAGCGCTCGACGCCATAATCCGCGACATAGCCAGCGCCGCCAAACACTTGCACCGCACGGTCGGCAACTCGACCCACAGCTTCCGAAGCAAACATCTTGCAACACGAGGCCAGCATCGTGACGGGCTCACCAGCATCGCGCTTCTTCGCGGCATCAATGATCATACACCGCGCCGCATAGGCTTCGGCCTGGCTGTCAGCGATCATGGCCTGGATCAGCTGGTGTTGCATGATCGGCTTTCCAAACTGTTCGCGCTCCATGGCGTAATTCACCATTTCGCTGATCAGGCGCTCCATCATGCCGGTACAGACAGATGAGATGTGCAGTCGGCCTTTGTCGAGCACACTCATCGCGACTTTGAAGCCTTCGCCTTCGCCCGCCACCATCATTTCAGCCGGGACGCGGGCATTGTCGAAATTGACATCGCAAATATGCGCACCTTGCTGGCCCATTTTCTTTTCTGGTTTGCCAACACTCAGGCCCGGCGTATCGCGCGGGACGATAAAGGCAGAAACGCCTTTGCCGCCAGGCTCGTCAGGATTGGTTCGCGCCATTACTGTGAACAAGTCGGCGACATTTGCATTGGTGATGTAGCGCTTGCCACCATTCAACACATAAGCATCGCCATCCTTGGTCGCCTTCGTCCGCAATCCGGCCGCGTCCGAACCGGCTTCGGGCTCGGTCAGAGCGAAACTGGTGACGATATCGCCGCTAGCAATGCCGGGAAGATAGGTCTCTTTCTGAGCTTCCGTGCCGAACAGAACCAGGGCTTGCGATCCGATCCCGATATTCGTGCCCGCTGCCGAGCGGAACGCCGGTGAGGTCCAACCAAGTTCGAACCCAACCAAACACTCGGTTTCCATATCCAGGCCCAGCCCGCCATACGCCTCGGGAACGGCAAGGCCGAACAGGCCGAGTTCTTTCATTTCCTGGACCAGCTCGTCCGGCACCAAATCATCTTCAGCCACTTGCGCTTCGGCAGGCACACACCGTTCGCGCACAAAGCGTCGGACTTGATCGATCAAAGCGGCGCGAATCTCGGGATCAAAAGCCATAGTGAGGCACCTCCTAACCTACACAATATGCTGAGCCCCCCTCTCTGTCGAACCCTGACACGACGTCACGCTGGCGAATTGTGCAGGCATTGCTATCAAAGCGGCGACAGGAGACGCGGATATGCATACCAAAACCATCACCGAAGGCGAGTTTGCAGGCTGGCACACATGGCCGGGCGAACCGTTTGAGCATGATACAGCCGGTCCGTTCTATATGCGCCAGGACGAGGATGGCGGCATGGTCGCGGCGTTCCGGGCTGAGCGCAAACACATGAATGCCGGCGGCGTGGTACATGGCGGGGCGCTGATGACCTTCGCCGATTTCGCACTCTTCTCCCTCGCTCATTCCGGCGAAGATGATGGCTATGGCGTGACAGTGGCGTTCACGTCCGAATTCCTCGCCGGAGCACTTGAAGGCGAATTGATCGAAGCGCGGGGCGAAGTCATGGGCGGCGGAAAATCTATTACGTTCGTGCGCGGCGTGATCACGAGCGATGGTCGCCCGGTCCTGAACTTTTCTGGCACGATCAAGAAGCGCCACAAGAAAGCCGATAGCAAATGACCCGGATCGGCACGCCGCTTTCGCCCAGCGCCACCAAAGTCTTGTTCCTCGGCGCGGGTGAGCTCGGCAAGGAAGTGGTGATTGAGTTGCAGCGTTTTGGCGTCGAAGTGATTGCCTGCGATCGCTATCCGAACGCGCCGGGCATGCAAGTCGCCCATCGCTCGCATGTATTGGATATGACCGATGCGGCGGCGTTGCGCGCAGTCATCGAACAGGAAACGCCGGCTCTAATTGTCCCCGAGATCGAAGCCATCGCGACGGACGAACTCGCTGCCATCGAGGCCGAAGGTTTGGCCACCGTGATCCCGACCGCGCGGGCTACGCAATTGACCATGGACCGTGAAGGCATTCGTCGTCTGGCGGCCGAAACGCTGGGTTTGAAGACCAGCGACTATGCCTTTGCCAGCGACGCCGAGACCCTTGCGACGGAAGCGGAACGCATCGGGTATCCGGTATTCGTGAAACCGGTCATGTCCTCCTCCGGAAAAGGCCAGTCCAAAATCGACTCAGCGGACGATATTGCCGCCGCCTGGAATCATGCTTTGACCGCGGGGCGCGGCAATCAAGTCCGGGTGATCGTCGAGGGCGCCGTCGATTTTGATTATGAAATCACGCTGCTCACGGTGCGGCACGTGGATGGCACAAGCTTTTGCGCCCCGGTCGGTCATCGCCAAAAAGACGGTGATTATGTCGAAAGCTGGCAACCGCAACCGATGTCGGATGCGGCCTTAGCCGCCGCGCAGGCAATGGCACGCAAAGTCACCGACGAAATTGGCGGCTATGGCGTGTTTGGGGTCGAGCTGTTCGTCAGCGGCGATACGGTCTGGTTCTCAGAAGTGAGTCCTCGCCCCCATGATACCGGTCTGGTTACGCTTGCGACGCAGGACCAGAGCGAATTTGCATTGCATGCCCGCGCTATCCTGGGGCTGCCAGTCGATACATCACTGAATCGCCCGGGTGCGAGCGCCGTGATCTATGGCGGCGTCGAAGCAGAGGGCGTCGCGTTTGAGGGTGTGGCTGAAGCGCTGGCGGAGCCCGGCACGCAAGTCCGCTTGTTTGGGAAGCCCGTATCTTATGAAACGCGCCGGATGGGCGTCGCGATCGCCCATGCGGATACGATTGAAGCCGCGCGGGCGAAAGCGGCGAAAGCGGCAAAAGCGGTGCGCGTTGTCGCCGGTATCTCTTAGCGAAGACCCTAAACCCGCGAACGCCTGCGAAAGCAGGCATCTGCCGCAATCAAAATTGGGCTAAGACCTAATTCTCGATCACAAATGTCAGCCCAGCTTTTTCCGTCAGGCGTTTGACCAGGTGTCCGCCCATGGCTGGTGCCGGGGTCCAAACCCCGCCAGGCGTGCCCGTATCGTCCTTGACCAGGCAGATGGCACTTTCGGCAATCATTTTCGAGGTCGAGCCATAACCTGGATCCTTGTCGCCGGTGACGCCCGCAACGATCACGCCGCCATCCGCCGCGATGCCATAGAACATGACATCATAGAATCCGGCTTCACGTTCTTCCTTGGACGGACCTTCGCCAGGCTTAGGGCCATCATCTCCGCCCATCATGTCCATATTGGCAACCGCTTCCGCCGCCGCCTTACCTTGATCGCCAGGTCCGGTGAGCATCATCTCGTCATAGACAAAGTCTTCGCCATAAGCGTGGCCCATCAGAGCATTTGAGCGATGCACGTTCTTGGTATTGATCGAGGCCATGATGAAAGGCGCAGACCAGCTGCCAATGTCAGAGTCTTCAATCGGCGCCATGCCATGTGGCTGTTCCGGCCCTTGAAAGCCCTTGGTCAGGCTGAATGGGTTTTGTAGAACGCCTAGAATGGATGGGTCTTTTCCGACCGACGCCATGGTCGCTTTGAAGCTCGCCGCGGTGCCACCGGAGAAGGTGCCCTGCATCTTGCGGACGCGGCCTTTGATCCGTGGCACAGGCGCGCCGAACCGCTCTTTCGCTGCTTCTTGCGTAAACCAGACCCCAAGATCGAACGGGATTGAGTCAAACCCGCACGAGAAGACAATCCGCGCACCGCTCGCTTGTGCCGCGCTCTCATACTTGTCGATCATCTGATGCATCCAGGCAGGTTCCCCGCACAGGTCGACATAATCCGTGCCGGCATCGGCGCAGGCCGAAACCAGCGCTTCGCCATAGAGCTGGTAAGGTCCAACTGTGGTGCAGATGCATCCGGCGCGCTCAGCCATGGACTTCAGGCTGGCCGGGTCATTCGCATCCGCGACCACAAAAGGCGTATCAGCTGGGGCGCCAATCTCATCGCGGACGGCGGCGAGTTTTTCTGCGCTGCGTCCGGCCATAGCCCAAGTCACATCGCCGCCAACCCCATAGGTCTTTGCGAGATATTCGGCGACCAGTCGGCCGGTATAGCCCGTTGATCCATAAACGATGACGTCAAATTCGCGGCCAGTTGCCATGGCACCCTCCTATTATGTGTTGCGCCTTAAGTGGCGTGTTATCGGGGCCAAGGCAAATACTCTCGCAGCGTCAGGTGGCCTTCGCGTTACCAGAACATCGCATAAAGGCCGATCAGGATCGCGATTGCGATGCCAGACGCCACTTTAAACGTGGTGGAGGTGGCAAAGCTGATATCGCTGAGATCGACAGGCTGATGCGCTTCTGGCGGGTCGGTCAGGAGCGACACCACGACCCCGATCAAGACGCAGATCAGGAAGATAAACCAGATCCGCACCACGAAAGGCATATTGGTGACATTGAAATCAGCCAGGCCCAGGATCGGATTGAAGATCGGTCCAAGAATAGCCGCCACACCGCCGCCATCCGAGCCCGAGGCAGTGAAGAAGAGCAGCGACAGGATCACGGACGAAATCAACAAAGCGAAGGCACCGGCTGTATTGGTCCGCTTCCAGAAAAAGCCGAGGACAAAGACCGCGACAATGCCTGGCGCCACAAAGCCGGTATATTCCTGAATGGTCTGGAAGATGCTGGTGCCGCCGCCGAGTAGTGGAATGGCCAGGAACAGCGCGATCACCATGGCGGTCGCTGCCGTCACGCGGCCGATTAGAACGTAATGCGTCTCGGCCCGGTCCTTGGCGACATAGTCGCGATAAATGTCCATCGTGAAAATGGTCGAGATCGAATTGATCATCGAGGCCAGTGACGAAACGATCGCCGCGACCAGGGCTGCGAAAATCAGGCCGCGAATGCCCACCGGCATCAGCGCCATCAGCGCACCATAAGTGCTGTCAGGCTTTGCGCTTAAGGCTTCTTCGCTGAGCCCCTGCAAGCCGTTCTGAGCGAGCCAGAGTGCGGCAATGCCAGGGATGACAACAATCAACGGGATCAGGAATTTTAACAGCGCCGCAAAGGCCAGACCCTTTTGCGCTTCGGCCAGGCTCTCGGCCCCCAGCGCTCGCTGGATGATATATTGATTAAAACCCCAATACGAGAAATGCAGCACCCAAAGACCGCCCAGCAGTGTCCAGATGCCTGGCAGGTTGCCATAGCTTGGATGATCGCGATCAAGGATCATTTCAAAATGACCTGGCAGCTCTCCCATCAAGGTGGATAGACCGCCCATCGCACCGCGCTCTCCGCCCACCATGCCGAGCACGAGAATGGTAATGGCAAAGCCCCCGAGGATGAGGATCACGACTTGAATAATGTCCGTCAGCGCCACGGCTTTCAGGCCACCATAAAGCGAATAAAGCAAGGCGAACGCGGCCAGCATGGCCATGCCCGTAAACACGCCCAGACCTGTCACCGCCTGGATCGCCAGCGCCCCGCCATAAAGGACCGTGGTCAGGTTCACGGCGGTAAACAGGAAAATCCAAAACACTGCCATGATGGTTTTCACGCTCGGCCCGAACCGGGTCTCGAGGAATTGCGGCATCGTATAGATCCCGCGTTTGAGGAAGATGGGCAGGAAGAAAGCCGCAACAATGATCAAGACCAAGGCGGCCTGCCATTCATAGGCTGCGATGGCCAAACCGACGACAAAGCCCTGCCCGGACTGGCCGATAATCTGTTCCGCTGAAATGTTTGCGGCAATCAAAGAGGCGCCGATCGCCCACCATGGCAAGGCTTTGCCCGCCAGGAAATAGTCTTCCGTATCCTTGGATTCGCCCGCTGGCTCGCGGGACACGAATATAGCAATGGCGAACAGGGCGACCGCATATAGGCCGACAATCACCAGGTCGATGGTGTCTAATGACATATTGGTTTTCCTCCCTGAACAGAGACTTTGTCTGTCCTTTCTTTAGCCCTAAGCGACACGTGACAGCGATGTCAACTCACCTCGCGTTTCGCGTGCATCAGGGTTTAATCTTGCGCGGACTCTGGGTCGGGCGGCAAGAGCTCAGCTGCGAGTTGTTGCAAGGTCTGAGCTTCATCGGTTTCAGGCGGAAATTGCGCCAGCGCGGACGCCAGGTCGAGACGGGCTTGATCGATATCGCCCATCACCGCGCGCGCACGTATGAGTCGCAACCAGCCTTCGAAGTCATCCGGGTTTTGCGCCAATCGAACAGCGAGGCCGTCAACCATGCCGGCAATCATCGCGGCCTGCTCGTCTGGCGTCATCGCCTCTATCCGCGCGCGCGCTTCCGGATCGATCGGCGGCGCGGCCGCGCGGTTTTGCAAGGCGTCGACGACGCTTTCGCGTTCTTTCATCACATCCGTGCTGCCATCCGAAATGTCGATCGCTGTGTCATAGGCCGCGAGCGCCGCATCAAACTCCCCGAGGCGTAAATAGGATCGCGCCAGCAGGACGTAACCGGTCGCGGGTGGATTTGGATCAGAGTCGAGCCGCGCTTTCAGCACGACCACAAGCTCTTCCAATGTGTCAGGAAGCTCAGCCAATTGCTGGTCGCGATAGTCGGCCAAGCTGATCGGTTCATACCCTGGCGCGCCGACTTGCGTGTAAACCCCCACGACGCCGAGCAGCAATGCGGCCGGAACCGCCGCCAGCGCCGTGGCTTTCAGGCGCTGCGAAGCGCCTGTCTCATCAGAATTCAGCACTGCGAGGATGCGCCGATCCAAAGCATCACGAGCTTCGCCCGCGGCTTGCGGGTTCAGCCGACCGGCCGCCGCATCGAGATCAATTGCGGCACGTTGCTGACGCAGATCATCCAACTGGCTCGTCTCATTCGACGCGGTAGCGCCCAAGAAGGGCTGCATCACGTAGAACCCGCCAATCACGATCAGGGCCAGGCAGATCAGCCAAATCATGATCGGTCGTCCTCGCCGGAGAGTGCCGCTGCAATCCGCGCTCGGTCGTCTTGTGTGAGGTCGGTTGGCGAGGCGATCTGCGGCTGGCGCAAACGCGACAGGAACCAGATGCCGCCAAACAAGACCAGAATGACCGGCCCGGCCCAGAGTAGAATCGTGTTCAGCTGTAATGGCGGCGACATCAGAACATAATCGCCATAGAGGTTGCGCAGATATTCCCGCGCTTCGTCATCTGTATCGCCGGCTTCGATCCGTTTCCGCACCATGCGTCGCATGTCTTCGGCAAGCGGGGCATTGGAATCATAAATAGACTGGTTCTGACAGACCACGCAGCGCAGGGTTTTCGAGACCGCTTCTGTGCGGGCATCAATCTCCGCCTCATCCTGCGACTGAGCGGGCCCGGTCGCGATCGCCAGGGCCAGAAGGACTAAGACGATCAGCGCCCTCATGACGCCGCCTCTGTCTCAGCCGCGATCGCCTCAATCACAGGTCGGATCGTGTTTTCCCAGACATCCGGCGTGATCGGGCCGATCTGTTTATACCGAATGCGCCCACTTGGATCGACGACGAAGGTCTCGGGCGCGCCTGTCACGCCCATTTCGATGACGAGATCGCTTTGTGCGTCAAACACGATGCGGGCATACGGATCGCCATGCTTTTCCAGCCAAGCCAAGGCGTCGCCCCGATCGTCACGCCAATTGACACCGACAATCCGGACAGTGCCCTCCCGCGCTAACCGCATCAGCGTCGGATGCTCTTGCAGACACGCGACACACCAGGACCCAAAGACATTGACCAGTGTCGTCTCACCGATCAGGTCTTCGGTCTTGATCATCTCTTCCGGTGCATACAGCTCTGGCAGTTCGAATTGCGGCATCTCGCGATCAATCATCTCTGTCGGAATCACGCTCGGGTCGCGGGTCAGGCCAATCGCCATGAACACGACCAGGACGAGAAACACGCCAACCGGAACGATTCGGGACCAGATCATCGCGTTACTCCGCTGCCACGGGTTGCACGCTTGAGCTGGGCGCTCTTTTTTTGGCAAAGGCGTGTCGGCGGTCCGCCACGGAAACCAGTCCGCCAAATGCCATCATCAAAGCGCCGATCCAGATCCAGATGACCAGCGGGTGATAATAGACACTGACCACCCACCCCTCTTCCGGATTGCCCTCACCTTTGGCAGCATAGAGGATGCGCAAGGCGCCAATCTCCATCGCCCCTTCCGTCGTATTGTTGCGTTCGACCGGATACATACGTTGTTCCGGGTTGAGCGTCGCGACGCGTTGCCCGCCGCGTTCAATCACAACGCGCCCGGTCTCAGCGATGAAGTTCGGACCTTGCGCGCGATCGACACTTTCCAGCGTGAACTCATAGCCCGCCACCGAAATACGCTCGCCAAGCTTCAAGCGGTCGACTTCCTCGTCAGACCACACGCCCATCGCCACAATGCCGACCGTACAGACCGCAAGCCCGATATGCGCCAAAGCAAAGCCATGTGTCGCGCCTGGCAAAAGCGCGAACCGTTTGAACAGATTACCCGTCGTGCTCTTGGTCTCGCCGATGCGCAGCTTGCGACCATAATTCGCCAAAGTGCCGAACAATAACCAGACCGCGAGGCCCATGCCAATCGCGCCGAAAACAGACTTGCCAAAGATCGCCACAGCAATCGTCAATGCCAGCGCGGCGGCCGCCATGATGATCAGGGTTTTCCGAATACGGGTCCAGCTGTCGCTGCGCCATTTGATCAAAGGCGCCACCGCCATGAAAAGGATCAACACGGCCATGATCGGCCCGAAGGTCAGTTCGAAATATGGCGGACCGACCGTGATCCTGTCGCCGGTCATGGCATCGATCACCAATGGATAAAAGGTCCCGAGGAATACCGTCGCTGTCGCTACGACCAGGAGGATATTGTTCAGGACAAGGCCAGCTTCGCGGCTCTCCAACTCAAAGCTGGCGCCATGCGCAATCTTGCCGGATCGCATCGCGTAGAGCGCCAGCGCCCCGCCGGTCGCCAGCACCAGCAGCGCGAGGATGAACACGCCGCGATCTGGATCGACCGCGAATGCATGCACGCTGGTCAGCACGCCTGAGCGGACAATGAATGTGCCGACCAGGCTGAGCGAAAAGGTCGTGATGGCCAGCAACAGCGTCCAGCGAATGAAGCTGCCGCGCGCCTGCGCCACCAGCGTTGAATGCAACAAGGCGGTGCCGGCGAGCCAGGGCATGAAACTGACATTCTCAACCGGGTCCCAGAACCACCAGCCGCCCCAGCCAAGCTCATAATAAGCCCAGACCGATCCGAGCACGATGCCAATGGTTAGAAAGCTCCACGCCATCAACACCCAGGGCCGCACCCAACGCGCCCACATCGCATCCACCCGCCCTTCAATCAAAGCGGCCACAGCGAATGAGAAGGCGACTGAAAAGCCGACATATCCGAGATATAAGAAAGGCGGATGCAGCGCCAAGCCAGGGTCCTGAAGCAAAGGGTTCAGTCCACTGCCATTGTCCGGCACCGGCAGTGACCGCGCGAACGGATTCGATGTGAAGATGAGAAAGGCCAGGAAGCCCGTCGTTGTCAGCCCCTGGATCGCAATCGCACGGGCGCGCAAGCCGGCCGGCAGCGTCTTGCCGAACCAGACCATAGCGGCGCCGAACAGCGCCATGACCATGATCCATAACAACATCGAGCCTTCATGATTGCCCCATGTGCCGCTGAATTTGTAGATGAGCGGCTTGCTCGTATGCGAATTGGTGGCGACCAGTTGGACACTGAAATCCGAAACCATGAAGGCGTGCGCCAGCAAGGCGAACGCACTGATGCAAAGCACCGCCTGCAAAATGGCGGCGCGATCAGCAAAGGCCATGGCCCGCGCATCATTCTGATGCGCGCCTTGCAGCCCCATCCATCCTTGCAGGGCGCTGATGACCAGCGCCAGGATAAGCGCAATCTGACCGATTTCCGCGAGCATGTTCCCTCGTGAACAAAAAGGCGGCCCACAGCGGTCCGCCTCTCTTTAGTCTATATGTCAGATCCGGGGGCGCAAACCAATGCTTCCTCTGGCCGCAGCTCTCATTCTGGCGCGAACGCCCTTGCTGAACGAGGCTTTGTTGTTAAGCATATAATTGATGGCTAAGGTCTTCATATCCTACAGGCGGGCGGACAGCCAGCATGCGGTTGATCGGCTTTACGCCGGGCTCTCGCGCCAAATGGCTGAGCCGAAGCGCGATATCTTCATGGATGTTGATAATATCCCCTTGGGTGTTGATTTTGAGGACCATCTATCCAGCAAAGTTGCTGAATGCGAGACACTGCTATGTGTCATTGGACCGAACTGGCTCAGCGAGATCCAGGCCCGTGCGGAAGACCCGAAGGACTTTGTGCGGATCGAGATTGAAGCGGCGCTTAAGCGCGGCATTCCCGTGGTTCCGATCCTGCTGGATGGTGCGCCCGTGCCGGCCGAGCATCAATTGCCGCCGAGCATACGGGCTCTATCGCGTCGAAATGGAACAGAGATAAGACGAGCGACTTTTGAAGCCAATGTAGAGACATTAGCCCGCGGACTCGGCCTGAAGGAATCGGCTCAGGTGCAGAAATCAGGGGTTTCTGCTCCTTCCAAACGATCATCTAGCCGCGGCATGATTGCGGCTGTAAGCATTCTGGCACTTATCTCGGGCGGCGCGGGGGTTTGGTTCGGCGATCTATTCGGAATTCAGAGACTGTTGGCGTCCAACTCAACCACAGCGGACAGGGCAAGCGAAGGCGCTGGGGTCACCAAAGAAGAACCTGCGATGACGCTCGAAGATGCTCTGGCGAACCCTGATGACCCGCCAGGCAGCGCCCCCGATTTCTCCGCGCTCGTCGAGGAACGTATTGTCGGTAAGGGCCTAGATGACGCTGCTTCGGAACGCGAGTCTCCCGCAGATGCAGCTGCACGCGGGGCATTGGTCGAGCGGTTACAACGCGCTTTAATTGATCTGGGCCATTTGCAAGGCCCGGTGGACGGAATTGCCGGGTCCGGCACGGTTGGCGGAGCGACCCGATTTGCGCGCGAAGCGGAACTTGACGTCCCGGCAATCCAATACGGCAGCCTTGTCGATCTAGAGGCATTTGTCATCCGGGCGGAGACGGCGCTTGCCGATCTGAAGGAAATAGAGCAACGCGATGCAGAGCGGCGCAAGCAGTTAGAAGAACGTGGTATAATTGCGCCGCAATAATAGCTTTGACGCCGAGAGCAGACATTACTTGAATGGCTTAACCTCGCCCCGGGCGACCTCGACAGCCTACTCCGCCGCAACTCGCTCAGCTTGCTCGTTCAGAATGTGCAGAGGCGGCTGGCTCGCCCAGTCGGCAATCTGCTCGAGATCATAATGGCGGCAGGCTTCCATCAGCATGCGCACTTCGGTCCACATATCGCCATCAACGACCGGCATGAAAAGGTCAGCGATATTGTCGATGCCGAGATAGGTCCGCACGCCCGCATTTTTCAGCTTCACGAAGGGGCCGATGGAATTGTGCAGCGGGCCTTGCATGGGCAACTGTTTCATTGACAGCGCGGCGGATGGACAAATGACGATGCCGACATCGGCTTTCTTGCAAAGCTCAACAATCCGGTCCTGTTCGCTCTCATCCTTGGCCGAGACCGAGATCGAATGGATGCCATAGACGCGGCCTTGCATGCCGTGCTCCATCGTCTTGAGGCAGAGCAATTCGGTCTCGTGCTGGAACGGATTATTCTCCTGGTCGACATGGACCTCGACCATTTTGTTGAGCTCTTTCGCGGTCTCCATAACGATATCGAGATGCTTCTCTTCCTGCGGGCGATCGCGGGAGGGCAGGCCGCCGCAGAAATCAGCCAGTTTACAAGCTTCGACATATTGCTTGCGAGAGGCTTCATCCAACACGCCTTCGAGCGGTTGTACGCCGATTTCAAAACGGATCTTGTCCTTGAACCGCTCTTTCACTTCGACTGCCGCATGGATCGGCTTGAGGCCAATAATGCTGTCGGCATCGACCATGGTCCGGCAATATTGTGAGCCTTGATCAACTACAGTCTGAAGCGCGCGCGAAATCCGCTCGACCAGGTCTTCATGCGTGTAATTCTCTTTCAGGTGGCGATACAGTTCCCACTTCTTCTCCATATCGGCAAAACCGAGCGCCAGGTTTTCCGGCGAGATCAGATAGGCTTTGTCAAAATGGCCATGATGGTTGGAGAAGCCGCCGCGTTCGCGCACCAGTTCGAGGAAACGTGTGCGCAAATCCCAAGGCCGGTCGGCATTATCGATCTTATAGCTATAAGTGCCTTTTTCGAGATCAGAGAGGACGAGCTCAATGGTTTCTTTGGCAACGGTGCGATCCGTATAAAGCGGAATCCCATGCTTGACGGACAAAGAGCGGATGCTGGCAGCGTCAGAGGCTTCGTCATAGGTCGTGTCGCCGGTGAGGATATTGACGACGAAATCGACTTTGCCCTCTTGAATCAGTGTTCGGATATTTGGCTCTTCCTCGCTGGAAATCTTGCGCGCGGCGATCGACTCGACGCCATTTTCTGCGAGGAACCGATGCGTTCCGGGCGTGGCATATAGGCCGACGCCTATGTCCGCCATTTTGCGGCAGGATTCGAGCAGGAATTCTTTATCTTCGATCGCCCCGGCGCTGATCAGCAAGGAGCGCTGCTGCCCTTTGGCAAGCATCTTCAGGTTGAAGCCGATCAGATCGATTTTTGAATGTGTGTCCAGCGCTGCCATGGGTATTCCTCTCATTTTGCCGTGTTCGCCGACGCCGCCATGCGGGCAAACGGCCTGAACATGGTTTGATTCCGCGCACAGTCAATTGCCCGTTTCCGGTTTCTTGTGCGAAATTCTACTAGATGGGCGCAGGAGAACCATTGCAAACACAACAAAGCAAGCCCTCCTGTGCTGGAGGGCCTGCTAAATCCACAAATTGTGATCAGGTCTCAAGCCTTGGCCGGGAACACTTTCGGGTTTCTGAGCAAGGCGGCGCTGATCAAGGCGACGACCAGGCCGACAGGGAAGATCTCGATAAAGGTGATCGGGATCCGGAAGAGCGGATTGGTGTAGCCAGCCATCATTTCATTAAGGGTTTCGATTTTTGCCGTCAGCTCTTCGCCCGTCAGGCCTTTGGCTTCATAGGCCGCGATTTGCGACTCTTTGTAGGACTCCATGAAGGCAAAATCCGTCAGATGAAGGCTGACTTCCCAGGACACGACATAAAACACGGCGGCGACGGCTGCGATCCCGACGCCGAGCCCGAATGCCGGTAGGAATTTGATGACACCGCCCAGATCCTTGTCACGATAGCGTTTGATGCCGACAAAAATCAGCGACAAGACCACGACCATGGTCAGATAGCCCTGAACTTGTGAGCCACTGCCACCGCCAAGCATCATGCCTGCGACCATCACGGCGATGATCACCACACCGGCAATCGCGCCATAAACGAGCATAATTCGAAACATATTGTCCTCCTTGGGTTCAAATCATGTCGTCAGACCTGACTGAAACCCCTCCCCTGATCTATCACCCATGCGGGTGATTTTCGCGAATGACCATGCAATCACCCTAAGGAATGAGTTGTAATTCCTTGGCTTTCTGCACCGCCTGCACGCGTTGCTTCACGTCGAGTTTTTCATACAGCCGCGAGACATGCGTTTTGACTGTATTCGGGGACACGTGCAGCGTTTCGGCGATCTGCTTATTCGTTTGCCCCCCCGCCATTTGCTCGAGAACGGCATGTTCACGCTGTGTGATTCCGAGCGCTTTGAGCGCTGCCTGATTCATCATGAATTCGGGCGCTTTCGGCGAACTGGTCAGCGCGCGTCCCAGCCATAGACCGAGCGCCGTGAATCCGATTCCGATCAGAACGATGTAAACTTCTGTCGTAAACGTGCGCGCCAGGTACTGATACTCGATCCATTGCAGGACAAAAGCCACGGCCGCCAGCGCCAAAGCATAGAGAAGTATGGTCTTTTTCACGCTGCGAGCATGCCCAAATGAGGCCCGAATGACCAGTCCAATTTTGACCACACTTGGGGCCACAACTCGCCTTTCGGGCGAAAAATGGAACACTGAATTCGCCCGCCAATGGAGACCGCGTAAGGAAAGCCCAGTTTTTGGACAATCCCAGGGTTCAATTTGAGACACAATTGCACCTCATAAATGCGTATTTTCTTTCATATATTCAGATACTTAACCCTCTACACCGAATCCAGCCTCTCAACTTGGTTCAGCCATTGCATGTATGACAGGGAAGAAATGCGCTCTCCCCTCGCAATTTTGCCCCAGTCGAGTGTATAATGGCCGCTATGAGTGAAGTATCTGAGCAACAAAACATCAAACCGTCTGATGCGATTGCCAGACTGGAAGCTGCGCAAGGCGCTTCTGGATGGCTGGCGTGGGGAGCCCTTGGATTAGCGTTCCTCTGGTGGGTGGCAGCGTTTGTAGGCAGCGCCGCCATGATTGGCGCTGAAGCGCTGGGACAGATGCAGCCGGCCCTAATCGTGGCCGGGCTGATCGCGATTATACTTCCTGGATTGATGCTGGTCCTTGCCGGCATGATGGCCCGAGAGCAAGCCCGTGCGACGGCCGCCAATGCGGTCGTGCTCGAGGCCGCGGCACGTTTGCTGCTGCCATCAGAGACCATGGCAAGCGAAGCCCGCGCCTTTGCAGATGAGATGTCGCAAGCCAGCGCTGAAGTGGATCGCTCCATGGGACATGCTCTGTCTGCGATGAAAGCCATGGCGGGCGAAATCGGTGACGAACGCCAACGTCTGGAATCGGTCACCTATGCCAGCGCCGACAATGCCCGCGATCTCGCGACCCGTCTCGGCAATGAGCGCACTGGTCTGGAACAACTCGCCCGCGATCTGCGCGAACAGACGGATATGCTGAACGAAGCGATTCCGGAGCAAGCCAATCTCATGGTCGAATCCGCACGCGTGGCCGCGACCGAAGTAGCTGCTGCGGAAGACGCGCTGCAAGCCCGTCTGTCGACGCTGGATCAGACCGGACGCAGCCTGGCGCAAAAAATCTCTGCTATGGACACGCTCGCCGCAGAAGCCGGTCAGCGAAATGAGACTCTTCTCTTTGCCATCGCGCGAATGGAAGAAAAACTCGAACAGTCCCGCAAGACGGTTGAGACGGCCGCGCGGGCGGGTGAACTCGCTGCCGCTGCCGCAGGCACCACAGGCGATCGCCTGATGGAATCGGTCAAAGTGGCCTTGGATGGCGCCCGCGAAGCGAGCAGCCAAATTCAAAATCAAACATTTGAAGCCTCTGAGTCAGCTGCACGCTCTCTCGCAGAGCTCAAAGAAGCGGGTCAGCAAGCCGCTGCGGCCGTTCGTGCGGCCGGCATGGCCGCGCGCGCCGAGATGGATATTGCCGAACGCCGGGCCAATATTACCAGCCAGGCCTTGCTGAAGAAGACGCGTTCGGTTGAAGCGCAGAGCGCGGCCGTTGCGACACCGGCACCTGAACCGATGCCGGAGCCCGCACCGACCCCCGCTCCAAACCCGGACCCTGCGCCTCAGCAAGTCCTGGTGTCTGAAACGGATGACACCCCGATCAGCATGCCGGCGCCAGAGCCACGTTTGCAGCCCGAACAAGTGGTGCAATCCCCCTCTCGCGCGGTGGAAGATGATTTGTTCGAAGCCAGCGCGGATCGCATGGCCAAAGCCATGCTCGATGATACGGCTGAAGACCTGTCCAACGGGTTGGACTCAAATGGCAATGGCTATGCCGCCAAGACGAGCATTCACTCAAATGGCAGCAATGGCGATTCGCGCATGACGAAAGTCGAGGATCTTGGTGATTTTGACATTCTCGACGCGGTCCAGGACGCCGCACCACGCTTCGATGACGAGGACGAAGTTGAAATCGTCACACCGCCACGCCAGCGCGCGGATTCCCTGAGCGATATTATTGCCGACATGGAGCGCGATGAGCGGTCCACCCTGTCGCGCGAAGAAACGGCCGAAGCCCTGCTGGGTCAACTACAAGAGTCCGGCATTCAGCTGACCGATGTCTTCCGTCCCAAGGATAAAAAGAAAATCGCGCATGCGGCGCGCAAAGGCGAGGATTATCGCCGAACGGCCACCAATCAGCAGGTGGGCCGCCAAGTCGACCGGGTCCGCCAACGCCTGCGCGGCAATCTGGAAATGATGACACTGGCGCGGGATTTCCTGGCGCTGGAAGAATCCGATGCTTTGAATGCGCTTGAGAACACGCATGCTTCAAACAAGAATGCGAGCGCGCGTTTGGCCACCTATCTCTTATTGGATGCCGCTGTTACCTAAACGGCAATAGCAATTTGTCTAAGCGCGCAGGGCTTTTTGTTGATGGCCTGCGCAATAGGGCGAGCCTTCTTCACTTGGCTTACCACAAAAGTGGAACCCGGATTTTCCTGGCTCGCCTATCGGCCACTTGCAGTGACTGTCGCGCAGGGCATAGACAGCCCCCGCGCCAGTTGTCTTACGCGTCTCAAGAACGCGTTTTGATCGATCTTTTCTACTCATACTCATAACATATCGCCGCGCTCAAAAATGGCAAACGCGGCGACTGTTTCGACGGGTGGCGCTTATTCGCCAATCCACTCGAAACCGGGCTCTTCCCACCAAGGGAAGAAGCTCGGCATTCCGTCTGACACTTTCACAGGATAGACCGGCTTGCGCTTCTCCAGGAAACTCATCACGCCTTCGCGTGCATCCTCGGTTTGCCCCCGAGAATAGATCGCCGCGCTGTCGACAATATGCGCCTCCATCGGATGACTGGCGCCCAGCATGCGCCACATCATGTGGCGGGTCAGCGTGGTTGAGACAGCGGCTGTATTGTCGGCAATCTCATTCGCCATGGCGCGCGCGACAGTCATCAATTCGGCTTGCGGGTGAACCGAATGCACCAGACCGCCTTTCAAGGCTTCTTCGGCGGGGAAGACACGACCGGAATAGCACCATTCCAATGCCTGCTGGATGCCAACCAGGCGCGGTAAAAACCAGCTTGAAGCGGCCTCCGGATTGATACCCCGGCGATTGAAGACGAAGCCGAACCGAGCATTGTCAGAGGCGATGCGGATATCCATAGGCAGCTGCATGGTCACTCCGACCCCGACAGCCGCGCCGTTTATCGCGCCGATAATGGGCTTTAGGCTATCAAACATGCGCAGCGTCAGACGCCCACCACCATCGCGTTGAATGTCGACTTTCTCCGTCCGGCCGATTTCACCGCTATCGGCGCGCGCTTCATAATCAAACGTCTTCGCCCCTTCGGATAGGTCCGCTCCGGCGCAAAAAGCGCGATCACCAGATCCCGTGACAATCACTGCGCGAATGTCATCATTCGCATCTGTCTTATCAAACGCATCAATCATCTCGAACATCATCTTGCCGGTGAAGGCATTCATTTTGTCCGGCCGATGCAGAGTCAGAATGGCAATCCCGCCCTCTTGCTCAAGTTTGATGGTCTCATAATCGCCGAGGCTGCTCATCTTGCTCTCCAGTGTTAAATTTGGCGACAGGAAGCGGCCTCACAGTGCGGTCGTCAAGCGTGACGCAGCGTTGCCCCTTCCAATTCGTGACGCCTGTGTCATCTTCTGCTGAAAGAGATCGTCTCGCAAGACGGATCAGGAGGATAGAGTGGCAGAATTCGATTATATCATTGTCGGCGCAGGCAGCGCGGGATGCGTGCTCGCCAACCGGCTTACTGAGGACGGCAAGTCGACCGTCCTATTGCTTGAAGCAGGCGGCAAAGACAGTTCTTTGATGATTCACATCCCGGTCGGCTATGCCCAGACCCTGAAAGACCCGAAAGTGAATTGGCTTTATGAAACCGAGCCAGATCCAGGCACGCATGACCGCGTCCACACATGGCCGCGCGGCAAAGTGTTGGGCGGCTCGTCGTCGATCAATGGCCTACTCTACATTCGCGGACAACGTCAGGATTATGATGGCTGGGCCCAGCTAGGTCTGCGTGGCTGGTCTTATGACGATCTGCATCCCTATTTTCTGCGCTCGCAAAACCAGGAACGCGATGGCATGGACGGGCATGGCAAAGGTGGCCCGCTGAACGTCTCGGACGTGACCGAGAAACACCCGGTTTCGGATGCTGTGATCGAAGCGGGTCAGGCCCTCGGCCTGGCGCACCGCGATGTGAATGGCGAGGATCAGGAAGGCATCGCTTATTATCAGCTGACGGTCAAAAATGGCCGCCGCTGGAGCGCCGCTGTCGCTTACCTGAATCCGGCCAAGAAACGTCCGAACCTGAGCATTGAAACCAAAGCGCTCGCGGCCCGGGTCTTGTTCGAGGGCAAGCGCGCCGTCGGCGTTGAGTACACACAGAACGGGCGCACGGTGACCGCAAAAGCGCGCCGCGAAGTCATTCTCGCGGGCGGCGCCATTAACAGCCCACAATTGCTGGAGCTGTCCGGCATCGGCGACCCAGATCTGTTGCAATCCAAAGGCATTGAAACCGTCTCGGCCCTGCCTGGCGTCGGCGAAAACTTGCAGGATCATTTCGTCATGGGTGTGCGCTATCGCATGAAACCCGGCACGCCATCTGTAAACGCGCAATCGCGCGGGCTGGCGATGATTGGAGAAGTGTTCAAATATCTGACCCAGCGCAAGGGCCTGCTCACGCTCTCAGCAGCTCATATTGCCGCCTTCATCAAAACCCGTCCGGAACTCGCCACCCCAGATGTGCAATATCACATCTTACCGGCGACCATGGACATGCAAAAAATGACCGAGTCCGGCGATATGGAGCTTGAGAAACAACCGGGCATCACCATTGCGCCGTGCCAGCTGCGCCCGGAAAGCCGGGGCAGTGTGCATATCAAATCCAACCAACATGAAGCGCATCCGGCCATCCGGCCAAATTACCTTGCCGATCCACTTGATCAGCAAACCGCCATTGCCGGCCTGCGTTGGGCGCGGGACTTGGCGCAGCAAGCGCCCTTGGCGCAGTACATTGATCACGAGCTAGAGCCTGGCAAAGAAATCGAGAGCGATGAGGCCTTGCTTGAATACGCGCGTGAGACCGGTGGGACGATCTATCACCCGGTCGGCACCTGCAAGATGGGCCCTGAGGGCGACAAAATGGCGGTGGTTGACGACCAGCTGCGCGTCTATGGCGTCGAGGGCTTACGCGTTGTGGATGCTTCTGTCATGCCGCGCCTGGTCAGCGGCAATACGAATGCGCCCACCATTGCGATTGCGGAAAAAGCGAGCGATATGATCCGGGCGGCCGCCAAAGAAAGTCTCACTGCGTAAAACATGCCCGCCGGAATCCCCATTGAAGCGCTGTTCGCGCCCATTTTCATTTTGTCCGTCGCTTTCGAATGGTGGTCGGTAAAGTCCGGCCATGCCAAAGGCCGTTACGAGACCGCGGATGCGTTCACGAGCATGGCCATGGGCCTCGGCAATGCGATTATCGGCACGCTGACCGGCATTGCGGCGCTGTGGATCATGATGCTGGTCTGGCCCTACCGCGTCTTCACTATGCCGCAGACTTGGTGGAGCTTCGCGCTGGTCTTTGTGCTGTATGATTTTGTCTATTATTGGAAGCATCGCTGGGCGCATCGCGTCCGTTGGTTCTGGATGGAACACGTCACGCATCATTCGAGCAAGCACTATAATCTCACCACCGCCTTACGACAGCCCTGGTTCGGGCCGTTCACCGGATTGATCGCGGTTGGCTGGGTGCTCGTCCTGATGGGCTTTCATCCGGCCTTTATCGGCATCGCCGGCGGGATCAATCTGGTCTATCAGTTCTGGATCCATACCGAAGCGATCGAGAAATGCCCGCGCTGGTTTGAGGCGGTGTTCAACACGCCGAGCCATCACCGCGTGCACCATGCCACCAATCCGCGCTATCTCGACGCCAATTATGCCGGCGTCTTCATCATCTGGGATAAGATGTTCGGCTCTTTCATTGCCGAGCGCGAAGATGACCGGCCGGATTATGGCATCGTCAAACCGCTCAACTCCTACAATCCGCTGGTCGTGGCCTATCACGAATTTGCGGGCCTGCTGCGCGATTGCTGGTCAGACGGCGTGAAGCCGCTGACCTGGCTTAAACGCGCCATCAATGCGCCAGGCTGGAGCCCAGATGGCGTGCACAATCGGACCGAGGAAATTCGGGCGCGATGGTTGGCGGAGCGAAGATCAGCCGAGTAATCGACAGGGCCTGCTGAGCTAGCCGCTCTTGACGTCTGCTTTGGGTCACAGAGGAGCCGCTCTGCTTCGACCGCACTCTCCTTTCGGCGCTCTGCCCAGCCCGGTCTGGGCAGCCCATCGCCCGCATGTGCCGCGAAGAGCGGGAGCGAAGACATCTCTCCCGCCCATTGCCGCCAGATCTCGTGTTGGACCCCACGGAAAATTCCGTGGGGAGCGCTTGAAGGAGAGGGTTGGAGGCGAAGGCGGCTTTCGGTCAGGAGCGGGCGTTAGATGTGCTCGAAACGTGATTTGTCATCCCGGCCGCAGCGAAGCGGAGAGCCGGGACCCAGATAAACTAGGTCCCGGATAAGTGCTGCGCACTTTCCGGGATGACAATTCGAATTAAAGTCCGTTCCGACGCCGAAATCAGCCACCACCCCTAACTCCTACCCCCTCAAACCTCCGGCAGAACCTGCGCATGCTTCACGCTGCCATAGGCAAAGCTGGTATCAATACTGGCAATGCCGGGCACGCGTTGCAATTCTCGCCGTACGAATTGCTCATAATCATCGAGATCGGCCGCGATGACCCGCAAGAGATAGTCAGAACGCCCTGTCATCAGCCAACAATCCATCACTTTCGGCATATCCATGATTGTCCGCTCAAACGCCTGCACAGCCTCGTCGCCGTGTCGTTCCAGTTTGATCCGGATGAACACCGTCACCGGCAAGCCCCAGGCCTTTTGGTCGACCATGGCGGTATAGCCTGTAATCACGCCCTGCTCTTCCAGCAGCCGCAAGCGCCGCAAACAGGGGCTGGGCGACAGATTTACCCGCTCGGACAATTCCTGATTGGTCAGGCGCCCATTCGCCTGCAATTCCTGCAATATCTGGCGATCCTTGCTATCCATATCGAATTTCCTGGTAGTTTCTGCCAATAATTTAGCAATTATATAGACACTTCGCAAACTTCTGCGGTCGATTTTGGAGTATTCTGTCTACATAGGAGACATCGTATGCCCCATGATCGCACTAAAGGATTTTCAACCCGTGCCATTCATCACGGCTATGATCCCCTGAGCGCAGATGGCGCTTTGACCCCGCCGCTCCACCTGACATCAACCTTCGCTTTCGAGACCGCCGAACAAGGCGGCGCGCGGTTCGCCGGCGAAGCGCCGGGGCACATCTATACGCGAATTTCCAACCCGACCACGGACCTGCTGGAACAACGTATGGCGTCACTCGAAGGCGGCGCGTCGGCGGTTGCAATGGCGTCCGGCATGGGCGCGATTACCTCCGTCTTGTGGAGCTTTTTGCGCGCTGGGGATGAGCTGATCACAGACAAGACGCTATATGGCTGCACATTCTCATTCTTCCAGCACGGCCTCAGCCGGTTCGGGGTCACGGTCACACATGTCGACCTCACCAATCCCCTGGCCCTGGAAACCGCGATCTCTGACAAGACGAAAATCGTCTATTTCGAAACGCCGGCCAATCCGAACATGCGCCTGGTCGATATTGCCGCCATCAGCACCATCGCCAAGCGGTATGGCGCGCGGACAATCGTCGATAATACGTATGCGACCCCGGTGCAGACGCGCCCGCTCGAACATGGCGCCGACATTGTTGTGCATTCGGCGACCAAATATCTCGGCGGCCATGGCGACCTCGTCGCCGGCATTGCGATCGGTTCTGCTGACGATATGGCAGAGGTCCGGATGGTGGGCGTCAAGGACATGACCGGCTCGGTCCTGGCACCGTTCAATGCGATGTTGATCCTGCGCGGGCTGAAAACGCTTTCGCTGCGCGTGGAGCGACATGCGCAAAGCGCGCAACACGTCGCCGAAATGCTGACGGAGCATCCGGCTGTCGGCGCTGTCTACTATCCGGGGCTGCCCGGTTTTGCGCAGCATGAGCTCGCCAAGCGCCAGATGTATGGTTTTGGTGGCATGATCGCGTTTGAGCTGAAAGGCGGCTATGCCTCCGGCATTGCCATGATGAACCGCCTGCAATTAATCCGCCGCGCGGTCAGCCTCGGCGATGCAGAAACCCTGATCCAGCATCCGGCCAGCATGACTCACTCGACCTATTCGCGAGAAGAACGCGAAGCGCACGGCATTAGCGAAGGTCTGGTCCGAATCTCGGTCGGGCTTGAGGATGTGTCAGACCTGGTCGCAGACCTGCATCAGGCGCTTGGTTCAAACGATCAGGTCGCGGCCTAATTTTTTTCGATTTATAATCAGTTCACTCCAGGAAAGTTCGAACGCCTGTCTTGCATTTCGATATATCGAAACCATTATTTAGATATATCGAAACAGGAGCTCCACATGTATTATACCCATCGCATGCGCAAAGCGGCCGCCGCGTATCGCAAGATGCATCGCCGCGCCGCGGGCGGGCGTCGCCGTCGCCCCCTCGATCATGGCGATCTGCGCCTCCTCATCTTGTCGCTGATCGCGGAACAGCCGCGACATGGCTATGACCTGATCGCTGAAATCGAAGCCCGCACAGGCGGCACTTACAAACCGAGCCCTGGCGTCATGTATCCCGCCCTCGCCGTGATCCAGGATATGGGTCTCGCTAAGGTCAAGAAGGAAGACGGCAAGAATGTCTATTACATCACCGAAGATGGTGAAGCCGAACTGGAAGATCGCGCGGAAACCCTGATCAAAATCGAGGAACGCCTCGAGGCGCTCGCCAATCCGGACTCGGACCTCGACCCGAGTGATGTGCGGGCTGCGAGCCAACGTTTGCGGCATACTTTATTCGAGGCGGTCTCCCAGGCCTGGCCGAACACATCTGACTATGAGGCGATTGTCAGCATTCTTAATCAAGCGAGGGCCGATATTCTGGACCTCAGCTCGAAAGACGAGAAACCCAACTAAGTGTTCTCAAACACCACGCAAAGATTGTTCGCGGGCATCGCCTGCACCTCAGCCAGGCGGAGCCCGGTGCTCTTAGCTAACGGGACAATGTCCAGATCGAGATCGCGGACGCCCCAGCGCGGGTCTCGGCGCTTCAAATCTGCGCTGAACCGGGCATTGGACGGTGCGATCTCACCCGACCGCGCGAAGGGGCCGTACAACATCAAACGCCCCTCCGGGGCAAGCAACCGGCCCGCGCCCGTGATCAAGCCTCGGCAGGCCTCAAAGGGCGCGATGTGAATCATATTGGCGCAGAAGATTGCGTGCCATGGGGCGATCTGTTCGGCCTCACCCCATTTGTCTAATACCGTATCCACGGTGAGCGGGCCGCGAAGCCGGTCATGCTCAACATGCGCCCGCCAAGCGGCTTGGCTCGCCTGACTGGCGGGATCGATATCAGAGTAAGTCCATTCGAGCCCTGTTGCCACGGCTGTGATATGCACGCCATGCTCCCCCGTCCCTGAAGCGATTTCCAGCACACGCCCTTGCATCGGCATATGCTTCACAAAGGCGTCGCGCACGACATCCTTGTTGCGCCCGGTCGAAGGTGAGAAGCGGCGTCCGTCCTCCGAATGGTCGCGTTTTTCCAATGCCAGTGGCTGGCCGGATTGGGCTTTTTGATAGTCTGCATTCTCATCCGTCATGGCCTGCATCTAGGGCATCCGGCAATTTTGCGAAACCCGCATAAAATACATTGCGGTTGCAGACAGTTGCGAGCGATCCGGATCGAGACTACCGTTTCAACAAAAGACCAAGGGGAGAACATGGCTGAAGCGAACAAACTGGCACCTATTCCGAAACCCGCCAGCAAACCGATCGTGGGCAATGTGCTGTCCGTGGACGCCAACGCTCCCTTGCAAAGCCTCAAACAACTCGCAGATGAACAAGGCCCGATATTTTGGCTCGACATGATGGGCACGCCGATCGTGTTCGTCTCTGGCGCCGACCTGGTGGAAGAGCTTTGCGATGAGAAAAGGTTCGACAAAAGCGTGCGCGGCCCCTTGCGCAGACTGCGCGTGATTGGCGGCGATGGCTTGTTTACCGGCGACACCACCGCGCCAAACTGGGGTAAAGCACACAATATTCTGATGCCGACTTTCTCGCAGAAGTCGATGCATGATTATCTGCCCATGATGGTCGATATTGCAGAACAATTGATGCTGAAATGGGAACGCCTGAATTCAGATGATGAAGTCGATGTGCCGCGTGACATGATCGGCCTGACGCTCGACACGATTGGGCTTTGCGGGTTCGATTACCGGTTCAATTCCTTTTACAATGACGATTTCCATCCTTTCATCGACGCCCTCACACGGACGCTCGAGATTGCGATGCTGCAACGCGGCTTGCCGCTCGAGGACTTTTTCCTGCGCGGCCGGCTCAAACAGCTGGATCAGGATGTCGATTATATGAATACGCTGGTCGACGATATTATTCGCGAACGCCGCAAGACGGGCGGTGACCAGAATGACTTGTTGAACTTCATGTTGGCTGGCAAAGACCCGATCTCCGGGGAAGGCTTGTCGGACGAAAATATCCGCTATCAGATCAACACATTCCTGATTGCCGGTCATGAAACCACGTCCGGGATGTTGTCTTTTGCGCTTTATTACCTGCTCAAGAATCCGGACGTCTTGAAGCGCGCCTATCAGGAAGCAGACGAAGTGCTAGGCCACGACGTCTCAATTCCACCGAGCATGGCGCAAATCGGTCAGCTTAAATATATCAGAGCGGTCCTGCTTGAGGCCTTGCGGCTTTGGCCAACGGCGCCAGCCTTCGCGGTCGCACCATTTGAAGACGAGGTCATCGGCGGCAAATACCGCTTGCCAAAAGGCACGTTCGTCAATGTGCTTGGCCTCTCTTTGCATCGCGACAAGACCGTTTGGGGGGATGATCCCGATGCGTTCAATCCTGAAAATTTCATGGGCGATGCGGAAGCCAATCGCCACCCGGCGGGATACAAACCATTTGGCAATGGCCAGCGCGCCTGTATCGGTCGCCAATTCGCGATGCAGGAAGCGGTCATGGTGATGGGTATGCTGCTGCAGCGTTTCCATCTCTTCGATCACACCGATTATGAGCTGAAAATCAAAGAGACGTTGTCGCTGAAACCTGACGGCTTCAAGATCAAAGTCCGTGTGCGCGATGACATTGTCCGCGGCACTGGACCGGCGGCAGCGGCATCGACGGATACAGATGACACAGCCAATCGCGCGCAACGACCGAAGCATGACACGCCGCTCACCGTCCTGTACGGGTCAAACCTTGGCACGACTGAAGGCCTCGCGCGAGAAGTCGCGCAAACCGCCGAATTCAATGGTTTTTCTGTTACCATGGGGGCTTTAGATGATTATGTCGGACGTTTACCGACGGAGGGCGCGGTCATTCTGCTGAGCGCGTCTTACAATGGCACCCCGCCAAACAATGCGGTGAAGTTCATCGATTGGCTCGACACCGCCTCTGAGGATGATGTCAAAGGCGTCTCCTATATGGTCTTCGGCTGTGGCAGCCGGGACTGGGCGGCAACCTTTCAAACCATCCCCCGCCAGATTGATGACCGGCTGCAGGCGCTTGGCGCCACACGGCTCGCAGACCGCGCTGAAGGGGACGCGCGCGACGATCTCGATGGCCAGTTTCAGACCTGGCTCGAAACGCTTTGGCCGACGCTCGGTGAAGCTTTCGACATTGGCGTGGATTTCACCAGTCCGATTGCCGCCGAACCGCTCTACAAGGTCGAGATCGCCGAAAGCGTCACCGCCAATCCGGTGGCAAACATGGCCGGCGCCGTCGACATGCGCATTCTGGCCAATCGCGAATTGCAAACCCCTGTCGAAGACAGCACGGAAGTTCGCTCGACGCGGCATATCGAAATCGAATTGCCTGACGGCGTCACCTATGAACCCGGCGATCACCTTTGCGTCGTCCCTAAGAACCCGCCGGAACTGGTGGAGCGCTGCCTGAAGCGGATCGGTATTGATGCCGACGCTTATATTCGCATCGAGTCGCGCAGCCAGATGCGCGGGCCATTTCCAAGCGGCAGCACATTCTCTGTCCGGCGCCTGGCCGAACGCTATGGCGAATTGCAGGCCGTGGCGACGCGCAAGGACATTAGCGTCCTTGCCACGCATACACGCTGCCCGGACAGTAAACCCAAACTGGAAGCCCTGGCCGCGCCCGAAAAGGACGGCGTCGATCTTTACCGCCGCGAGGTGCAAGCTAAGCGCAAATCGGTGCTCGACATTCTCGAAGAGTTTCCGGCTTGCGAGCTTCCATTTGCGGTTTTCCTGGAACTCATTCCATGGCTCACGCCGCGCTATTATTCGATCTCATCTTCCATGGCCGCGGAATCAGATCGGTGCTCGATCACGGTCGGCTTGGTCGAAGGGCCTGCGCGCTCCGGACATGGCATGTATCACGGCGTGTGCTCGACGCATCTGTCTCGCCTATCCGAAGGCGACATTGTGCAGGCCGTGGTGCAACCGCCCAGCTCGCCGTTCAGATTGCCCGAGGACCCATCTGTGCCCATCGTCATGATTGGACCTGGAACCGGCCTCGCGCCGTTCCGGGGGTTCATCCAGGCGCGTCAGGCACTGAAGGCAGATGGTGCAATGCTTGGTGACGCAATGCTGTTCTTTGGCTGTCGTCACCCGGAGCAGGACTTCATTTATGAGGACGAGCTGAAAGCGGCCGAAGCGGAAGGCGTAATCGACCTTCACACCGCCTTCTCGCGCGCACAAGCCGAACGGGTCTATGTCCAAGACGTGCTACGTCAGCAACAAGATAAAGTCTGGCGCCTGATTGAAGGCGGCGCCATTGTCTATGTTTGTGGTGACGGCGCCAGCATGGAACCTGATGTCCGGCGCACGATCACCAAGCTCTATGCCGAACAATCCGATGTCAGCTATGCCGAAGCCGAAGCGTGGATGGTAGAGTTCGCCTCAAGCGGCCGATACGTGCTGGACGTCTGGGCGGGGTGAGCGAGGTGAGCTCGTTGCATGCATTCCCCTAACCGCGCGCTTCGAAGCGATCCCGCAGGACCGGCTTCAGAATCTTGCCATTGGCGTTGCGCGGCAGGGGCTCGTCCTGGAACTGGATCTCTACCGGCACTTTGAAGGCGGCGAGCTGATTGCGCACATGTGCGCGCAGCTCATCCTCACTGCTCTCCATGCCGGGCTTTAGCTGCACCACAGCCCCGACTTCCTGTCCAAGAATCTTGTGCGGGATGCCGACAACAGAGGCGTCCATCACTGCCGGATGGTCGTAAAGCGCGCTTTCGACTTCGATACAGTAAATATTCTCACCGCCGCGGATCAGCATGTCTTTGGCCCGGTCGACGAGATATAGGAATCCCTCATCGTCCAGCCGCGCCAAATCGCCTGTCACGACCCAGCCATCAATAAAAGTCTCTGCGGAGGCTTCCGGCTTATTCCAATAGGCTTTGCAATTCATCGGACCTTTGCACCACAATTCACCGACTTCGCCGGCCGGCAGAACCTTGCCGTCTGGACCGACAATCTTGTATTCGACTGCGCCGGGAGGCGCCCCAGCACTATCCGGGCGGTTTACATAGTCCTCACCCAGATTGACCGATGACGTCGCACATGTCTCCGTCATACCCCAGCCATTGCCGGGCGCTGCTTCCGGGAAGCGTTTCTTGATCGTGGTGACCAATTCAGGCGCCGAGGGGGCACCGCCATAGGACACGGCTTTGATCGATGACAAATCATATTGATCACGGTCCGGATGCTCCAGCAATTGCCAGGCGATCGCAGGCACACCGCCCACATTGCTGATCGTCTCACGCTCGATAATCGGCAGCGCTTCACCAGCATCCCATTTATACATGGAGACAATCTTATTGCCCTGCAGCATGCTCGGAATCAGCACCGCAAAGGCGCCCGTGGCATGGAAGAACGGAATCGCCAGCAAGGTCGCATTCTGTTCGTTCGGATCTGGCTCAGGCGGTTCTTCCCCGCGCCGCAGCAACATCCGCATCTGACAGGTCAACGAGTTCAGCATGTTGGAAATGATCGCACGATGCGAAGCCAACGCGCCTTTCGGGCGTCCCGTGGTGCCTGACGTGTACATGATGGTGGCATCATCGTCCGGTTCAAGATCGACGTCAGGCAAACCGATTTTTGGCAGATCGGCCCAACTGGTCGCGGGCCCGATCAGGGATTCCATAGTGGTGATATTGTCGCCGGATTGGTCGCCACTGGCGCGTGCGACAATGATGTGCTCAAGGTCTGGCAGATTGCCCAGATGATCTTGTATCCGCGCCATGATTTGCGGATCGATAACGGCGACTTTCGCGCCGGAATCCTTGAGGCCATATTCCAGCTCATCGCCGGTCCACCAGGAATTCATCGGGGTTGCGATGGCGCCGATCGACAAGGCGGCGAAAAACGGCACCGGCCATTGTGGGAAGTTCCGCATGATGACCGCGACGCGGTCGCCTTTGGAGATGCCATAAGTCTCGCGGAGGGCTTTTGCAAAATGCTCAACAGCGCGGGTGAAAGCGGTATAGGTCACGCGCTCGTTTTCATAGACCAGAAAATCGCGCGCCCCAAATTGCGGCTCTGCCAGTTCGAGAATGGTTCGAATGGTCGGCGGGGCATCGACATAGATCTTCATCGGCACGCCGCCAACGACACCATCACCGAGTTTTAATGGGGTGTCGGATGCGGCCAGTGCGGCATTCGCCTGGGCGATCGAAATTACGGGCCAACCGTCTGGCAAAGCTGCTGCGGCCATGAATATCCTCCGGGAATTTTGTCTTATTCCTATCGGATATGCGGCAAGCTTGGCCCCTGAGGAAGGGGCGACGCTGCGGCAGGCCTGTATTTGTTTGGATTTTCGAGCAGATTACTCGTCAAACGCGATCAAAACGTCAGCTGGGAGATACGCGCCGCCATCAAAGTGCTGATACGCATCCAGAGCGAGCACCAAAGGCGGGACGGCGTCGATGACCACACTCGGGACTGTTGGCAATTCGTTAACATCTGCCAGAGACACGGCCTCGGCGTATAACTCAACCGAGGATTCTGTTTCGGGGTTCATCATGAAAACGCCGATGAATGCTAGGATTCCGGCGATAAAAACCGTCAAAAACGACTGCATTTTGGGGACCACTCCCAACTACTCTACCTGCCCCCACGAGCAATACCTATGCCAAACTCCCTAATTTGGCGAGTTACATTTTGCAGAAAAATTTAAGAAAGTTGTAACCAATTCCAAAGGCTTGATGGCAAACCAGCGCTGACCATTGGTCAGCGCTGGCGCTCAGTCTCGTACGAGGCTGTGTTCTACAGCGGAGCCTGAAAACTTATTTTCCGAAATCACAGAACCGGACAGTGCGCTCGGTTCCATCCGGCTCGACAAGGTCATAACTCGGGCCGGTCAGCTCGGCGGAATCGCAGAGATAGCCAATCTGATACATGTCGAGAATATACTCATTGCCAGGGGTCAGTGCATTCTCAAACATGATGTCCGCAGCAACTTGATGTTCGCCAAGCCGAAAGCGCTTTTTGAATTCTTCCATCGGCGAATGGTCGTTCATTTCGAGGCTGCCATTCAGGCTAGTCGCTTCCCCGCGCGCATAGTCGCGCAATTCCGATGCGGCGTCGGCTTTGGCATGGTTGGGATAGGTTTCGAGGAATTCATCCAGAGCGTCAATCGCACCCCAGACCTGATTGCCCTCACCCATTTTCAGCTCGGCCATTCGATACAGCGCTTCAGCTTTTTCATCATCACTTGCAGTTTGCATCCCGATCAATTGTTCGAGACGCAGAATGGCAGCTTGTTCATTACCGGCCGCGACGAGATCATCCACCGTTCCCATGGCCAGTTCGAACGGGCTTGGCTCAACAGCGACGGGCGGCGCGTCGGCGATTACAGGTTCCGTTTCGACGGGCGCACTTGCGCAAGCGGTGGCGAGCGCCAGCAAAGGGGCGGCAAAGAATAAGCGCATGATTTGATCCCTCTCTCATTGGATGTGTCAAAGATTGATGGTCGCGATGGCGAGACTAAGGCAGAAATCAGGAGAGGCTTGGATCATCGCACCAAACAGCCCCGTGCACATCCTCGCGGGCGATTCCGTATCGATGCACGACTTGTCGCTCTGTCTCTTCAGGGTCGAGGCAAATGAAACCGCTTTCCTTCAACAGATAAAATTGAGCCGGGTTCGGTGTCAGGCCGGCGCTGCGATAGCGCGCCGCGCCGACGTTCAGATCGCCCATCAACACTTTGTCGTCGAACCAGTCAGACAGGTTCTGTAATTGCGCCAATCGCCTTTGGGCTGACTGAATTTCTTCGCTGGCAAAAAGTTTCCGGCGCTCAGCGGTCGCGACACGCACATCTTCCGGCTGGAGCGCGATAAAGGCCTCGAAATCCGCAAGAGCACCGGGCAGATCGAATCTCTTATCAAGGCGTTTCTCAGCCCGCAGAAACAGCGCGTCTGCCTGCTGGGCCTCCGTCAGGTCCGGTCGTGCCAGCAGCGTGCTGATCTGGGCGTCGACTGAAGCAATGCTTGGATTGTCCGAGAGGCTTGCGACCTCACGTTCGAACAGAACAGGGTCCATCGTCTTGGGGACCGTCTCGCACGCCGCGAGCCCCAAGAGAAAAAGGCAGATAATGACCCGATTGACCATGCTTGCTCCTGTTGCGTTCCGTGCTTGGACGCAACAGGCTTTGACAGTCGACTAAGGCCGAAAAACGGCAGGGACTGTTACGGAAAATTAGGCGCGGGCAATGCGCTCAATGGCTTCGACATTGCCGCGGCCGAGCGCCTCGATGGCGCGTGCCGCAATGTGCCGCGCGGTCAGGCCGGCTTCTTCATACATCAAGTCCGGCTTGTCCTGATCCTGGAACGTATCCGGCAAGTGCAATGTGCGGACTTTCAGCCCTGAATCCAGCGCCCCAACTTCTGCCAGATGCTGCAACACGAACGCACCAAAGCCCCCGCGAGCGCCTTCTTCAATCGTGATCAGGACTTCATGATTCTTGGCCAGGCGCTCGGTGAGCTCAGCATCAATCGGCTTCGCAAAACGGGCATCTGCCACGGTGCAAGACAAGCCTTGCGCGGCCAACATGTCGGCGGCTTTCAGAGATTCCCGCAGACGCGCACCATAAGACAGAATCGCAACCGACGTCCCTTCACGCACAATTTTGCCTTTGCCGATTTCCAGCGGCGTCAGCTGTTCTGGGATCTCGACGCCAAAGCCTTCGCCACGTGGATACCGAAACGCGGAGGGTCGATCATCGATTTCGTTCGCCGTCACGACCATGCGTGCCAGCTCAGCTTCGTCCGAGGCCGCCATACAGATCATACCCGGCAGCGCGCCAAGATAGCCAATATCGAAACTGCCCGCATGGGTCGGACCGTCCGCGCCAACGAGGCCCGCCCGGTCGATCGCAAAACGTACAGGCAGGCTTTGAATGGCGACATCGTGCACGACCTGGTCATAGCCGCGCTGCAAGAATGTCGAATAAATCGCAGCATAGGGTTTCATCCCGTCTGCGGCCATGCCAGCGGCCATCGTGACCGCGTGCTGTTCGGCGATGCCGACATCAAAGGCGCGCTTTGGAAACGCGTCCTTGAAAATATTGACGCCGGTACCGGACGGCATGGCAGCCGTAATCGCGCAAATCTTGTCGTCCGTCTCCGCCAGTTTCACCAGCGTCTGCCCGAACACATCCTGGTATTTCGGCGCGCCAGGTTTCGATTTTTGTTGCTCGCCCGTGACGACATTGAATTTTGAGACACCGTGATACTTGTCAGCGCTGTTCTCGGCGGGGGCATAGCCATGCCCTTTTTGCGTCACCACGTGCACGAGGACCGGGCGTTGCATCTGTTTGACGTTCTCAAGAACCGGCAGGAGCACGTCCAGGTCATGGCCATCAATCGGGCCGACATAATAGAAGCCGAGCTCCTCGAACATCGTGCCGCCCATGGCAAACCCGCGCAGATACTCTTCGGCTTTACGCGCTGGATTTTCGAGGCCGATCGGCTTCACCACCGATTTGGCCAGGCGGCGCAAGCCGCGATACTGGCGACTGGAGACGAGACGGCTGAAATAGTGGCTCATGGCCCCGACAGGCGGGGCAATCGACATGTCATTATCATTCAGAATGACAACCTGGCGCTTTTGATCGCCGCCAACATTGTTCATTGCCTCATAAGCCATGCCCGCCGTCATCGAGCCATCGCCGATCACTGAGACGACATGATTGTTCTTGCCTTGCAGGTCGCGTGATGTGGCAAAGCCATGCGCAGCAGAAATAGAGGTCGACGCGTGCGCGGCGCCAAATGGATCGAACACACTTTCGGCGCGTTTGGTAAAGCCAGACAATCCTCCGCCCTGACGTAGCGTGCGAATGCGGTCGCGTCGGCCGGTCAGGATCTTGTGCGGATAGCATTGATGGCCAACATCCCAAATCAGCTTGTCGACCGGCGTTTTGAAGACAGCATGCAAAGCAACGGTCAGCTCGACAACGCCAAGCCCAGCGCCGAGATGGCCGCCTGTCACCGAAACCGCATCAATGACTTCCTGACGCACTTCATCTGCAATTTGTTTCAGTTCTTCGCGCGATTTGTCTTTCAAATCGTCCGGGCTCTGAACCTCATCGAGCAAGCGCGTATTCTTCAGGTCTGTCATTCGGCGGCCTCCCGAGAGCCTTAAACCCCAATTCGGTGACTTTAGTGTTTTCTGTCCAAAACAAAATCAACCGATTGCAGCAAGATATTGGCGCGACTGCGGAAAATTGCGAGGTGTTCTTTCGCTTGCGCGGCGAGGAGCCGCACCCGCTCACGCGCCTGTTCGACCCCCAATAACGTGACAAAATTCGCTTTCCCAGCGGATTCATCAGTGCGCAAAGGCTTGCCGACATCGGACTCATCGCCTGTCGCATCCAGTAAATCATCGGAAATTTGATAGGCCAGGCCTAAATCATGAGCGAACCCGTGCAGGGCCTGGCGTTCAACCTCGTTGGCGCCGCCAATAATCGCGCCTGCCTCGACCGAATAAGAGATCAGCGCCCCAGTTTTCAGGCGTTGCATGCGGGTAATCGTATTCAGATCGCGCGGGCTTTCATCCTCGAGCATGTCGATCATCTGCCCGCCAACCATGCCCAGAGCGCCGGAATTGTCGGCCAGCCGTTCAAGCAGTTTCAGGCGAACATGCGCATCCTGATGGGTCTCTTTATTGGCGAGGATTTTAAAGGCCAGGGTCAACAGCGCATCGCCGGCCAAAACCGCCGTCGCCTCATTGAACGCCTTATGCACGGTCGGCTGACCGCGTCGAAAATCGTCATCATCCATGCACGGCAAATCATCATGGACCAAGGAATAACAATGCACGCATTCAAGCGCCGCCGCTGTCCGCAAGAGGCTCTTCTCAGGCGCTTCGAAGATCGCACCTGTTTCAATCACGTAGAAAGGCCGCATCCGTTTGCCATTGGCCAGGGCAGAATGGCGCATGGCGCGCATCAGGTCCGCTTCCGGCCCTTGCGCGGGTGGAATGAGCTGATCAAGGGCGACCGTAACGCGATCGGCGATTTCGGTCAGTCGCCGACCAAAGTCAGGTTCGCCATCGGCGGCCATCAGTCAAAGCTCGCTGGCTCGGTTTTCGGTTCGCCATCGGCGCCCTGCACGATTTGCTCGACCTTGAGCTCAGCCGATTTCAGACGCGACTCGCAGTGTTTCTTAAGTTCAGCGCCGCGCTCGTAAATAGCGATCGACTTTTCCAGCTCGACATCGCCTTGCTCCAATTGGCGGACAATTGTTTCAAGTTCAGCTAGGGCTTCTTCGAAGCTCATGTCTTTGACGGGTTTCGCCTTGGTCGCCATTCTGTGATCTCAGCTCTTTAGGTTTGCGCGGCACCCTAGAACCGGAATCAACTCGCCTCAATGGCGATTTCAGGATTTTCCACGATATTCGTAGACGCGGTAGCTCCAATATTTGTCGCCGCCATCATAAACGCAAACCCAGCCGAGCTTTCGGAGAGGGCGCCGCAACATGCGATTGAACCAGCCATGCGCAGCCAGATAGACCGATTGGCCGGCAGCCGCTTCGTGCAAACGCTGCGCAGCATCAGTCGCGCGTTTGCGGGCCTCATGCACGCTTTCTCCGTCCAGGGCGTGTCCACGTAACCAGACCGTTCGCGCCAATATATTCCAGGTTTTTGGCAGATATTTGCGCGTCTTGAATCGCGGCGGTGGCAATGGCGCTTCATTGAAGACAGGGTTTGGCTCCGGCGAACGCCCTTTGGTCGCCCACTCTGCTGTCTCGATTGCACGTGGTCGTTCGGAACTCAGAACCAAATCGACCGCTTTGACTTCTTCGATGAGCTTTTCCGGCACGGTCTGGTCCTTCGCCAGGCTGCCCGCCTCATAGCGTTGCCACCAATCGCGATATTCCTGCCAGCTCAGTTTCGGCCCCGCTGTGCGATCCAGCGCCGGACGACCGTGCCGCGAAATGATAATCGGCCCACGGCCTGTATTGGATTGTTCAGCCGGATCCGTGATGGCAACCCCCGTCGCATTGCATGCTGACTCGCGCATTAGCCAGCTTGCCGGACGGCTTCAAGCCTCTTCCTGATTAAACTGGACGGTTTTGCAAGGCATTGATCAAGCCGCTGGCACGTCCTGAGAAGGACGTATCCACAGACGCGATTTGATCCATTCGGCGCCGCGCACGCGCCATAAGGGCACTGGCCTTTTGCGGCATGATCTGTTCACCAAAGCGCCAAACCTGACCGGCAACCCTGGCTGCGTTCAGCGATGTTGAACTGCCGGAAAGAACCCCGCTTTCGATCGGCAATTGGGCGTTCGTGTAATGCCGCTTATAATGGTCCAAGCCAGGTCCGGCGTCATAAATGACCATGCCCTCCTCGCGCATGTTGGGCAGAATCTCATGAACCAGGATGTTGCCGGGCGAATACTTTGCGAACGCCTGATCGAAAGCCGTAATCCAGCCATGTAGAACGGTATTGGATTGCAGATTGAACTCAGCCGCCGCCAAATGATCGCCAAAAAACAGGCTGCTCATTCTCGCCCGAAATCTTGGCCCCTCAAAATGTCTCAATCGGTCGAACAAGGCTTGCGTCCATGGCGCGTTGAGCACGTCGTAATACCCCGTGCGCGCATACTGTTGGCGTTTAAGCCGCATGATCCGCTCAAATGTTGCATCGCTCGTATCATCCCATATGAAGCGCGCACCCGAACAGTCGCGCTCGACATTGCGATACACACGACGCATCTTTTTGAAGTGTTTAGGCCATTGCTTTTGTTGTTCGGCAAAGAACGCGTCCCAGCCCTCCGACAGATCGGAAATGTTTGCACCGCAACGATCCAAATCGTCCGTCGCGGCCGCACCGAGCGGTTGAAACCCTTGAGTGGTCAAACCTGAAATCTCAAACCCGGCCAGGATTTCTTGAGCCGACAGGTTTGTATTCTCCGCCACGATAGGGCCATTCCAGTCTGAAAACGGGGCGCCAATCGGACGGGCCCAATTGCCGGGGCGAATGTGCAAGGCCCAGACGGCGAAGACGCCATCCCCGTCGCTGGCAAACCCGATCCTTGTATCCTCTCGCACCTCGCCGACCAGACGCGCAAAATCCGGGTCAAAAAAGGGATCATCATAGATCGCGCGTGCGTCACGAAGCGCGGCAAAGATTTGCCACTGCTCAGCCGACATTTGCTGCGGTCGATACAACTGAAATTTCACGATCCCACGCCCCGATTCACCTGATACGCGAATTGTCATGCAAAACACGTACCGAATGACGGTCGATTTCTAGTGAATTGGGACGTTCAAATTTGCTCTAAAGGCCGCGCCAGACGCGTTTTTTCATGCATGGCTCGGCTTGCGCCTGCCCGCAGCGATAGAAGGAGAACAGCACGGTATCAGCCCGTCCGATCAGATTCTGGAACGGGACATAGCCGACAGAAGCCTGATCTGGCGCCCAGCCCGAGCGTGGCGGACATCCGGCACGATCAATTACATTCTCGTCGCTGGTCGGACAATGGCCTGTCGGGTTGCGGCCATCCATGGAATTGTCGCGATTATCGCCCATGAACAGGAAATGCCCATCCGGCACTTCAAATGTCATCGAGATATTCGTGCCCGTCTCGCCGTCTATGTCATGGCTGACCCAGGAGGCGCCATCATAGGATTCGGTGAATTCAGCCGCGGTAATGTATTTGCCATTATCATGCTGGCGATAGCGAATGCGGCGATTGAACGTGCGCTCGATCGGCGTGCCATTGATCGCAACCGGCTGACCGTCACGCACCACGACTGTATCGCCAGGCAAGCCGATGATCCGCTTAATCATGACGCGCGGGGTATGGGTATGTTCAAAGACGGCGACATCCCCGCGTTTCGGCATGCTGGAGAAGATTCGGCCATCCGGCAGCGGCACATAACGTCCAAGACTGAACGGCAAGGAATTGCGCGAATAGCCATACGCAAACTTGTTCACCGTGACCCGATCGCCAACTTGCAGATTTGGCACCATGCTTTCGGACGGAATCACCCGCAATTCATATAGAAGCCCCGAGAATATCAGGAAAATCGGCACAAAAATCGAGAGGGTGATCCCCCACTCGCGCAGCTCTTTGACGATTTTCTGCTGCAAAGTCAGCGGTGTTGGATCCGCTGCCTCTGGCACTTTTACATCATCTTTCATGACAGTCGCACCGCCGTTCCATAAGCCAGCAATTCGGCGGACCCGCCCATTATCATGCTGGTGGTGACGCGCAGACTAATGATTGCATCGGCGCCCCGAGCCGCGGCGTCCGCGACCATGCGGTCGATCGCTTGCTCGCGCGCTTCAGCCATCAGCTTGGTATATTCCGGCACTTCGCCGCCGACCAGGTTGCGCAGTGCGGCCATGATATCTCGCCCGAAGAAACGGGTTCGGACCGTATTGCCTTTGACCGTGCCGAGAATCTCGGAAATCTCGCGGCCGGGCACGGTTTCGCCCATGGTCACAATCATGCTGAGCCTTTCTTACTGATCGACATTCTTGGAATAATGGTCGTCTTCGGCACTATTCAATCGATCGACAATCACTTTTGCCAGAAGCACGAGAAACCCTAGTCCGACAAGGCCTGGTATCAGTAAGATGCCCCAGAATGGCGCGCCTGCCTCCTGACTGGCCTGATTGATCGCAAATCCGATCCCAAACAGCATTAATAGGCCATAGATCACCGCCCCGAGCACAATCAGGCTGATACCAATGGTGAACCATCCACCTGTTTTGCCAGATTCCTGCATTGCGATCTCCTCTAACAGCGAAGTCAACGCGATTTAGACGTATCGCAAGCTTCTGTCGAGAACATGGCGGATGTCAGGTTAATTACTCGCGCGATACCAGGCGACCCCGCTGGAATCGACGGAACGGGACGCTTCGCCTTGCGCGATGAGATAGTTCAAATGCGCAATCGCTTCGCCGGTTGCCATGGAGATGACATCATCCCCGATCTTGCGACCGAAAATGGCGGGGAAAACATCGATGACGCGTCTCGGCTCCTGACCGAGCCGCTGTGACAGGCGTTTCAGCGCCACGCCATGCCCTTTGATCAAGTGATCCAAACGCGCATGGGCGCCGGTAAATGGCTCATTATGCGCTGGCAGGACGAGAACGTCTTCCGGCAGTTCCGCTTTCAGCTTTTCACAACTCTCAAGCCAATCCCGCAATGGATTTGCGTCTGGCTCAGTTGGGAACACGGAGACATTGGAAGAAATCTTTGGCAGCAATTGATCTCCAGAAATAACCACATTCAGGTCCGGACAGTACAAACAACTATGCTCCGGCGAATGACCGTTACCGGTAATGACCCGCCAGGTTTTGCCCGCCATTTCGAAGTCATCGCCATCCTCGAGGCGATAATAGGCGTCGGGCAGACGTGACACGCCGCGACCATAACCGCCAAAGCGCGATTTATAAGTCTCGATCTGGGCGTCATTCCAGCCCGCCTGTTGATAGAAGACGGTGCCTGCTTGAGGGGCCTCACGGCCTGTATCGGCAACCAACATGCGGCAGCTGACATATTCGAGCCGGCTAATCCAGAATTGCGACTCCGGGAATTTCCGGCTGAGCCAGCCCGCATTACCGATATGGTCGGGATGCATGTGCGTGACAATCACCCGCCAAACCGGTCGCCCGCCCAATTTGTCTTCGAAAATCTTGCGCCAGGCGGCTTTTGTGTCGTCCATCGGCATGCCGGTATCGACAATCGTCCAGCCCTTGTCGCCATCATCAATCAGCCAGAGATTGATCCATTGCAGCGAGAAAGGCAGCGGCATCCGCACCCAGTGCACGCCAGGTGCGACTTCCATCGTCTCGCCGACCGCTGGCGTTTCTTCCCCAAACGGGTAAGTCAGCGGCGCACGCCCGGCCGTTTTGCCTTCAAATCCATCCATGATCGCAATCTTGCACGTCGCACGGTGCGGACCAATCCGTCACCATGCGGCATGCCCAAAGGAGAAGCGCCTAGCGCCCCGCCACTTTGGTGACTTTGGTGCCTTCAATGCTGACGCCTGCCATCAGACCGCGTTGGTCGAAGATGAACGCATAAGCATCATCCTGCAGCGTAGAAGAGGACAGATTCTCAGCCACCCCCGCATTGACCACAACAACAGTCGGGCCAACACCTATTTCCCAGCCATCCGACTCCTCGAGATACTGGATTGCATTGTCATTCATCAGGAAGACCGCATAGCCATAAGACTGCGCCCCGGCTTGCAGACCCCAGGACCCTGTAAACGAGTTATAATAGCCACTGGTCTGGCCCCCTTTGCGCAACTCCCCTTCGCCATAAGCGCCGCCAAAAACCAAGCCTGCTTTGACAATAGATGGGAAAATCAGCACCGCGCGCGACTGGCGCGAGATCGCCGCGGCAGCCGGATTCTCACGCACGAGCTTGTTCAGAGCTTGCGTGCTCGATGCCGTCAGATCCGCTTGCGATGCCGGGGAATTCGCGGTCGTCGAACACGCCGAAATGACCGGAAGGGCGGCCAATGCCAAAGCGGCCCCAATGAGTTTAAATGTGCGCATGACCGTCTCCTGTATTGTCCATGCTGTGCCGTCAGGTGCGGCGAATGCCGCATAAACGCAACTTTACATATTTGTTATCTTTAGCATTCCACGACGTTGACCGCCAATCCGCCCTGGCTGGTTTCCTTATACTTGGACGACATATCGAGCCCGGTCTGGCGCATCGTTTCGATCACCTGATCAAGACTGACTTTGCCTTGCCCGCTTTGATGCAGCGCCAGACGGGCCGCATTGACCGCTTTCACCGTGCCGATCGCATTTCGCTCAATGCACGGGATCTGGACCAGTCCGCCAACCGGGTCGCAGGTCAGTCCGAGATTGTGTTCCATTCCGATTTCGGCCGCAGAGAGGCATTGAATCGGCGTCGCCCCCCAAACAGCGGCCAACCCGCCAGCAGCCATCGAACAAGCAACTCCCACTTCCCCTTGGCAGCCCATTTCAGCACCCGAGATGGACGCGCGCTGTTTGTAGAGCAGTCCAATTCCACCCGCGACCAGAAGAAATCGCTGTGCTTTGCTGCGCACCGGCGTGCCATCATCGTCACAACAATAGTGACGCAAGACCGCGGGCAGAATGCCTGCGGCGCCATTGGTCGGCGCGGTCACCACGCGCCCGCCGGCTGCATTTTCTTCATTCACGGCCATGGCATAGACATTGAGCCAATCGAACAGGGCTTCGCGTTCATTGACACCCGCGCCCGCTTTCAATTTGCGATAGAGGTCTGGCGCCCGCCGTTCGACCTCCAGGCCGCCTGGCAACGTGCCGTCTGTATGCAACCCGCGCTCAATACAGGCCAGCATCGTATCGGTAATGAGATCGATTTGGCCTTCGGTCTGGTCGCGCGGGCGGCGTTCATCTTCATTGGCGAGGATGAGCGCATCAATCGGCATGCTATGCGTCGAGCACAAGTCATGTAATTCGGCCGCAGAGCCAAATGCAAAGGCCGCGCGCGCGCGATCATCAATGACATCATCTTTGGCGGGTTGCGACAAACGCCGGGCGGATGCGACAAAGCCGCCTCCGGTTGAGTAATAGACGCGCATGAAGTCCGGGGTTTTGCCAGATACGTCTGCGAACAGGCGCAAGACCATTCCGTTTGGGTGGAGGTCAGGAACTATATCGCCCCGATAAAGAACATCCTTGATGGGATGAAACGCGACCGTCGGCCCATCATGCAATGCGAGCGACTTGGATTTGATCGCGGTTCGAAACGCGGTCTCGGCCGCGTCCGGTTCGGCCGTTTCCGGATCAAATCCCAGCAGGCCCAGAATCACAGCCTTATCGGTACCATGTCCGACGCCCGTCAAAGCGAGGGAGCCTTGCAGCTCAACCTCAATTCGTCGCGTATCCTTCAAGTATCCCGTCTTACGCGCCTGTCGCAAAAAGCGCTTTGCAATCCGCATTGGACCAACGGTGTGAGACGATGAAGGGCCGAGACCGACCCGAAACAAATCCAAAACTGAAAGCATGTAACCTTACGCTCGCAAAACGAGGGCTACCCCTACGATCCCCTTGCCACGCGAGCAAGCCCGCGCAAGGGTTAAGCAAAACAACAAATGGGAGGACAGAATGACGAAACTGAATCGCCGCAGATTGTTACAAACCAGCGCCGCCATCGCGGCGCTCGGCACGCTTGGCGCCTGCGCAGGCACGGAAGAAGATACGCCCGAAGTCACGGTGGATGCGCCCCCGCCACCGGTCGAGACAAGTAGCGCGTCTTACACAGCCAGCGCCATTCCGGATGGGCTGGACCAATTGTCCCAGCTGGCGAGTGGTGAAACCACATCTCTCGCGCTCACCGAAGCTGCGATTGCGCGAGCGAAGGCGACGCACCCCATGATCAATGCGATCGCAGCGGAGACTTATGATTCTGCGCTGGAGGCCGCCGCCTCGCCACCGCCGGGTGAGTTTGGCGGTGTGCCGACATTCATCAAGGACCTGCTTGATTGGAAAGGCGCACAGACGCTGTACGGATCACGGGCCTTCCGCGGCTATATTGCCCCTGATGATGGTGAATTCGCGAAAGCCTGGCGCAAAGCCGGTGTCATCAGTCTCGGCAAATCCACCAGCCCGGAAATGGGCTTAATTTCGTCGACAGAACCTCTGGTCACCGGCGCCACGCGCAACCCTTATGACCTCAGCCGGATCCCGGGCGGATCATCGGGCGGCGCAGCCGCGCTGGTCGCCGCGCGTGTGGTGCCATTTGCGCATGCCAGCGATGGCGGTGGTTCGATCCGAATTCCAGCCGCCTGCTGCGGTCTGTTTGGGCTGAAACCGAGCCGAGGCGCCTTGCCGATCAGTCGGGATTCCGGCCCGGTCGATATTTCGGTCAATCATGCTGTGACGCTCACCGTCCGGGACAGTGCAGCCTTGTTTGCCGCGGCTGAAGTGGATTTGGACACCGACTTGCCGCGAACCGGAAATGTCACCGAGCCCGGCACACGTCGCTTGAAAATCGCTTATGCGCCCGCTCCTACAACCGATGCGACTTTGGACAGCGAAACCCAGGCCGGTTTGGATCGCACAGCGCAGCTTTGCAAAGACCTCGGCCACGAAGTTATCGATTATGTCATGCCAACCAATGGCGCCAAATTCACCGATGCTTTCCTGCTCTACTGGGCTGCCGGTGCTGCGGGCTTTGCCCAACAGGCCAGCGCCTTTAGCGGCCAACCTGTGGGGCCGGATATTCTCGAACCGTGGACCCTCGGCCTGGCAGCAGAGTTCATGCAACGCCAAGGCGACATGCCGGAAGCGATCGCCTATTTGCAAGCGTTTGAAGCCGAGTACCACGCTCTGTTCGACGATTTCGATATCCTGCTCACACCGACTGTCTCGACTGTTGCGCCGAAAATCGGCGAGCAGGCACCCGATGGAGATTACGACGCCGTACGCGCCAATGTATTGAACTTTGCCGCCTTCACAGCACCCATGAATGTCTCAGGCGCGGCGTCGATGAGTGTGCCTTTGCAATGGAGTTCGGACGGATTGCCAATCGGGTCCATGTTCTCAGGCAAGCGCGGCGATGATGGTTTGTTGCTGACCCTTGCCTATGAGCTCGAGCAAGCACAACCATGGATCGATCGGTTGCCCGCGTTCAGGCCGGCCTGACCCTAGCTGCCTCTCGACTCAGACACGGGATTTTGCTTCAGTCGTGTCACATCAGTCACATGGACGGAGCGGGACTTATGAAACTAAAATCTGCGCTGACTTTGTTGCCCTTGGCGCTCGGACTGCCATTGGCAGGCCAGGCCGAGATCGTGACCGCAACCAGCGATCATTTCACGCTCAAGCTGGAAGCCGAAACCGTGCTCTCGCCTGAAGAGGTCTGGGCGCGCCTGATCGTCCCTGCGGACTGGTGGCAAGGCGATCATTCCTATTCCGGTGATGCCACCAATCTTAGTCTTGAGGCCAAGGCCGGCGGCATCTGGCGCGAGGAATGGGATGGCAATTCGGTCTGGCACGGCACAGTCTTGCAGGCCCAACCGAATAAAGTGCTCAGCCTGTCCGCGCCATTTGGCCCATTGCAAGGCTTGGCCGTACAATCGGTCTGGACAATTACGCTGACGCCCAACGAGACAGGCGGAACGCTCATCCGGTTTGACCATGTCACCAATGGCACCGCGGCGAGCAATCTCGACCAGCTCGCCCCGGCTGTCGATTTCGTCAAATCAGAAGCCCTGAAAAGTCTCGCCCGGCCACACGACGACTCCTAGGGCTTCCCCAAGGTCTCCCTTGCCGCACAACGCAAAGCCCGTAACTCTCATCTTTGAGAGAGATTGGGCATGACAGAATCCAGCACCCCCGACGACACGCCGCTGCGGCCCCTAACGCCATTTCAGCAAGGCATGATCGCTCTGGCCAGCGTCGCCATGGGCGCAGGCATGACGATCAATTTTGTCGTTGTGGCGCCGCTCGCCCGCAAGGCTGGGTTGACCGAGATTCAGGTGGCTGGGATTCTAACACTATCGGCCCTGATTTATGCGCTGATGATCCCGCAATGGGGCCGCTGGGCCGACCGGTTCGGACGCAAACGCGTCATGGTCTTCTCATTGATGGCGATGGGCTTCACCAATATGGCTTTTCTGTTCGCGCTCGAAGCCGCACTCGCGGGCATGATTACCGGCCTGACCATGTTTTTCACATTGGTCTTCGTGCGGATCTGGTTCGGCTTGCTATCGCCAGGACTGCAACCTGCCAGCATGGCCGCCATGACCGATGCGACGACGCCGACCACTCGCGCCGCAGGGCTCGGCATGCTTGGCGCGGCGATGAGCATCGGTTCCATTCTCGGGCCCGCGGGAGCAACCGTGCTCGCGCCCTTTGGCGCATTGGTGCCGCTTTGGGGGTCGATCATCCTATGCATCTCTTGCGGCATTCTAATCGCCTTCGCTTTGCCGAAATCACGCAGCACGCGTGAGAGTGCGGATCGGCCCTCGCCCCTGGCCATGCGCGACCCCCGTGTATTCCCGCACCTGCTTTTCCTGTTCACCTATTTCGTCGCCGTTGGAATGATCCAGCAAACGCTGGGCTGGTTCCTCGAAGACCGATACGAGCTCGGCGAAGAAGAGACCGTGCTTTATGCTGGCATTGCTTTTGCCTGCCTTGCTGTGATGATGGTATTCGTTCAGTTCGGTTATGTGCAGCCACGCAAGCCCGATCCGCGCCGGATGTTACCGGCCGGTTTGTTCCTTGTCGCGATTGGCTATGTACTTGCCAATTTGCTGATGCCGTTCTGGGCCATTTGCTTGGCTTTCCTGATTGTCGGTGGCGGCGCGGCCTTGGCCGTACCCGCCGCAAACGCCTTAGGCAGCTTATCCGTCGAACGCCACGAACAAGGCTCCGCGGCCGCGCTCCTCGCAGCGGCCCCGCCGTCTGGATTTATCTTTGGACCCTTGATCGGTGCAGCTTTGTATCAAGTTGCCGCGCCGCTGCCGCTTTACGTCTCTGCGAGCGTGATGGCGGTATTGGGTGCCTACGCCGCCTTGGTGGTGGCGCGGCGCCCGATTGGCTGAGCCTGGATCTACTCCGCCGCCACCATGCAGAATGCATTCAGCTTGTTGCCATCCAGATCCCGAAAATAAGCGGCATAGAAGCCACCGCCACGGTCACCTGGTTTGCCTTCGCAAGTACCACCTTGCTCTAGCGCTGTGGCATAGATCTGATCGACCTGAGCGGGATCTTTAGCATTCAGCGCAACCATCGTTCCATTACCGACGCTGGCCGCATTGCCATCAAATGGTTTCGTGATCGACAAGCCCGCTCCCGGCCCAGTCATATCACCCCAGGCAATGAAGGTTTCTTCATCCATCATCCGCCCGTAGCCAAGCACCTTCGCCACAGCGTCATAGAATGCCGCACCGCGCACCATGTCCGCTGTTCCTAATGTGACATAACCAATCATTCCAGCCTCCTTGATTGAGATCGGAACATTACAGGAACAGACGCGGATTGCAAGCGCTACATCGCGCTGATGCCACCATCGACTTTCAATTCTGCGCCGGTGACCAATTTGCTTTCATCACTGGCCAGATACAGCACCGCATAAGCGATATCATCCGGCTCACCGACTTTACCAAGCGGGATCTGGCGACCGAGCTTGGCCAGCGCTTCTTCTTCACCGAACATTTCCTTGGTGCGATCCAGAATGGGCGTGTTGATAAAGACAGGGTGGACTGAATTACAGCGGATCTGCCCCCCTGTTTTAGCACAATGCAAGGCGACCGATTTGGACAGGTGACGCACCGCCGCTTTGGCGGTGTTGTAAGACACGTAATTGCCACTGGCGATAATGCCGGCAATCGAGCTGATATTCACAATCGAACCGAGCCCATGATCCCGCATCAGCGGAATGGCATATTTACAGCCCAGGAAAATGGAATCGACATCCACCTTCATGACCTGCTGGAACATGCCATAATCCTCGTCCTCAACACTGCCCAGCGAGCCAATTCCGGCATTGTTGATCAGAATATTCAAGCCACCCATCGCGTCATGCGCCTCTTGCACGACAGCCTTCCAGCGATCGCCATCCGTCACATCATGTTGCCAGACAAATGCGGTGCCCTCGCCAAGCTCTGCATTGATCGCCGCCGCAACCGTATCGGCGCCGTCACCATTAATGTCCGTGACCGCGACTTTCGCGCCTTCGCGCGCCAGCATCCAGGCCGTGGCTTCGCCAAGACCTTGCGCGCCGCCTGTGATGATTGCTTTCTTCCCTGATACGCGGCCCATGCTCGCCCTCCAATATTTGATCTCAGCCGGGTTAAGCCATCGCCCGGACGCACACGCAAGCCCTGACGCGGCGACGTCCGCTCACGCCAAGTTGAGAAATCGCGATTTGAGCCAGCGCCCAATGTCACGCATTTCAAGGTCACCAATTTTAAGGAGTATGCTCATGCGCGCGTCGCTCGCCGCTTTGGCCACTGTGGTCACCATCCTGTTGCTTGTCTCCATGCGCAGCGGTGCACAAGGCTTGCAGGACCTTCCGCTCACAAGCGGCGTCTCGAACAGCCCGGTTGTCGCGGAATTGTTCACATCGCAGAGCTGCTCATCCTGTCCGCCAGCAGAGAAATTGTTCGCTGAATTGGCTGAGCGCCCGGACTTGATCGTCCTGGAATGGCATGTCGACTATTGGGACCGCCTGGTCCACGGTCGCGCCGGCGCCTGGAAGGACCCCTATTCTGACGCCAGCCACACGACGCGCCAACGTCAATATAATCGCGCCTTGCGCAAAACGTCAGGCGTTTACACGCCGCAAGCCGTGATTAATGGACGGCTGGAAACAATCGGCAGCCGCGCAAGCGAAGTTTCCCGCTTGCTCAATTCGGCTCCCCACGCCACGGCCAAACTCAAAGTGACTGAACAGGGCGACACGCAACACGTCGATATTTCAGCATTTGAGACACCGCTTCGCCACGCCGCGGACATTTACCGACTGACGCTCTTGCCACAGCAGACCACGTCGGTGCCGCGCGGCGAAAACCGCGGCGCCATTCTGTCGAGCCGTAATGTCGTCCTCGCAGCAGAGCGTGTTGGCAGCTATTCCGGAGACGCGACCGTGCTCGACATCCGCGCGCCGGCAGCGGATGAATCCTGCGCCATCATTATTCAGGAAAAACGGGGCGGACAGCTTGGTCCCATCCTCGGGGCGTCGTACTGCTAGCGCCTTAGGTGAGTTTGCTCGCCAACGCGTCCATGAAGCTGGCCAGCTCGACATCCAGCGCCGTGACGCCATCGGCGTCATGCGTGGTCAAGGTCACCTCGACCCGATTATAGACATTGAACCATTCGGGGTGGTGGTCCATCTGCTCGGCTTTCAGGGCACAGGAGGTCATGAACCCAAACGCTGTTTTGAAGTCCGCAAATTTGAAAGTCTTGCAGATCGCATCGCGATCATCCGCGGCACGAGCCCAGCCTGTGAGCTGAGCCATGCCGGCTTCGGCGCCAATTTTTTCTGCCATTAGTGGTTCGCTTCTGTGTCTTCGATGGTTTCATGTACGAAGTAGAGCCAACGACCATCTTCGGCAATCGCTGTTCGAATGCCTGGATAGTCCTGGCCGTCGCGAATGCGCGCGAGGCCAGGCGCCCCGACCAGCGCCGACAAACGCGCGCGGTCTGCGAAATTCAGCTTCTCGGGCATCAACTCATCCGCCTCAAGCGCCGCAAAATCTGGCCAAATATACCAGGTCTGCTCGCCAACTAGGCGCGTACCATACGGGCCGTCTAAAAGCGCGTCCAAACGATGCAGAGGGTCAAATCCGGTACGCCTCAAAATATCCCAATGCACTTTGTGCGACTCTCCGGCGAAATTGGAAACGAAGTTTTCTTCCGCCTCCGCCAACCGGACCAGCCGATTCAAGGAATCGCGTTCCAACACAGATCGAATTTCAGTGATTTTGGCGTTAACCGGGACCGGTAATGCAACTTGCGGTTCAACATCCGGCTCAGCGGGCACGACGACGGATGCGGCAGACACCGCCATTCGCATTTTCGGCGATGATGCTTCACCGCTACATGCGGCTACGAGAAATGCTGCGCTGACTCCATAAAAAAGCGATTTCATATGCCACCAAAACCAGTTGCTCCTTTCAGGTCCTGCAAAAGCTGCGCCTCATTCAGGACTTTGATCGTATGCATGCCCATGGCGCGGGCCGGTTTCAAATTAATTCCAAGATCATCAAGGTAAACGCAGCGTGCTGGATCAACGTCCAGGGCCTCGCACATCAAGGCATAGATACGCGGATCTGGCTTGCGAATTCCGAGCTTGGACGACTCAATCACATGATCAAAAAGCGTCATGATTTCGGCCACTTGTGCGGCTTTTGATGAGTCAGAGCTCATCCCTGCGCCTTTACCGATCGGGGCATTATTCGTGATACAGCCGACTTTCACTTGCGCCTTACAGATCTTCAGTGCTTTGACCACAGCCGGACGGACATCGCCTGATAGCAGGCCGAGAATGTCCTTGCCCGGCACTTCATGCCCTAAAGCGCGACTTTCGTCCCGAAACAGGACGTCGAACTCGTCCGCTGTAACCTCCGAACGCTCAAGTTTCGCCCAGGCGTTTTCCTGGATATTGACGGCATTAACCGAGCGCACGAAATCCTTGGGCAGTCCATTGGCTTCTTCATAGCGGGAAAAGGCCTCGAAAGGAGACGAGGTCAAAACGCCGCCAAAATCCCAGATTACGGCTTGTAGATCAGTGCTCATATTGTGTCCCTAACGCGCGTCTATCAGTGTCTTCTTGCTTGAACCGGTCATATCGTCTCGATGCGCTGCTTCAAACCCGACCGCGTCGAGCAGCGATTGGTCGCGATCTTCGCCTGGATTGTCCGTGGTCAGCAGGCGATCGCCGATAAAGATCGAGTTCGCGCCCGCCAGCAAACACAGCGCCTGCTCGCCTTCGCTCATGCCTTCACGTCCAGCGGAGAGGCGCACCCAGCTCTTTGGAAACACAATCCGACAGGTCGCGATCGCGCGCGCCATTTCGGTCACGCTAATGGGCGGACTTTCGCCGAGCGGCGTGCCTTTGATCGGGACCAACATATTGATCGGGACACTCTCCGGATGCGGCGTCAGTTTGGACAGCTCATGGATCAGTCCGATGCGATCCTCACGCCCCTCGCCCATGCCCAGAATGCCGCCAACGCAGAGTTTCACCCCGGCCTGACGCGCTTTTCCAAGCGTATCGAGACGGTCCGCATACGTCCGCGAGGTCACGACGGTTGTGTAATACTCCGGCGAGGTATCAAGATTGTGATTGTAATAATCGAGACCAGCCTCTTTCAGCGCTTCAGCCTGGCCCTCTTCCAGCATGCCTAAGGTCACACAAGTCTCCAGCCCTTCTGCTTTGACGGCCGAAATCATAGCCGCGACTTTCGGCACATCGCGATCCTTCAGAGAGCGCCAGCCTGCGCCCATACAGAACCGGTCCGCCCCACCCGCTTTGGCGCGCTTGGCCGCTGCCACAACCTCATCGAGAGGCATCAGCTTTTCAGCAGCCAGACCGGTATCAAAATGCGCAGACTGGCTGCAATAACCGCAATCTTCAGGACACCCGCCCGTCTTGATTGACAAGAGCTGGCTCTTTTGCAGCTTCCCATCTGCCCAATTGGCTTGCTTGATTTCAAGCGCCCGTCCGACCAAGGCATCGAGGGGCTGTGTATACAAGGCTTCGATCTCGGCTTTGGACCAGTCATGGCGGGGCATATCAAATGGCATTGGTAGTCCTTCTACATTCGCGCGGCGCTTTGCGGCGCGTCACCGAGCGCGCTTGTCCCTCAAGCGCCGCAGTCTGGCAAGTGAAAAGCTGGCCGCCGTAACGGGAAGCTCGACAGCTGAGACGCTCGGACTAGGTGAGCAGCATGACAACACGAATCTTTCTCGCCCTGACGGCGCTCATGTTCACAGCGTTCGGGCTCTGGTCGATCACAGATCCAGAAGGTATGGCCGCTCGCTTAGGCGTCTCCATTGGCGGCGTATCCGGTGTGTTTGAAATGCGCGGCATTTATGGCGGCGTCAGCCTTGGCGCAGCGGCGCTGTGTGGCTTAGGCGCTGTGCGCGACCGGTTTGCCTTTCCAGCGCTCTGTTTCATCGCGTTCTATATGGGCGGTTATGTGGTCGGTCGTGCGGCCTCTTTCGCTTATGGCGATAGCGCCCTGGCGTCGAATTGGCAGTTTGCGGGCTTTGAACTTGTGATGTTCGTCATCGCGGCGTGGCGCATGAGAAATACCGCCTAAAAGACCCAAAATTCGGATCCAGGGCCGGATATTCCCGAATATTCGTCTCGCATTCCTGTTATTCCTGCCTATTCATTCGGCTCACAGCGAACGCAAACGTGAGTAACAGCGGAGCACGCCCTATGAGGTTTGGTGACTATATCCGGGAGATCCGGCGCGACTTGAACTGGACGCAGCCCCAAGCGGCAAAAGAGATTGGCATCGAGCAGTCGTATCTTTCAAAGCTTGAATCCGGTAAATCATACCCGTCTGAAGACGTATTTTCCTCCATCATAGACCGCTACAAAATCGACCTTTCAGAATTGAACGGCGCCCTATTCGCAGCTGAATTGGATCGCTTGCGAGAAGTCGCCCAGGTACGCGCCTTCATTCTGAAGAATGAGCGCGATCAACGAGACCGGGTTCGAAATTTGCTGTTCGCCGGGATTGCCGCCCTCGTGCTTGGCGGCGCCTGCATCGGAACCGCGACGCTCGCCGAAGAGTCTGAGGCAATCCTTTACCAGTATCGCGCTGCCGACCTCGAACAAAATGGAAATGACGCGCCGTCATCGCCGCGCCGCGCGCAGCTCGAGGCTGAATTCCGAACGCTTAGTGTCTATCGCGATGCCTTCTTCACAGAAACCACACCGGAAGGCACCCAGTCCTGGCGGCTGATCGGCAGTACAACACAAATTGTGAAGTCGCCTTTGCGCTGGTTCATCATTCCCGGCCTCGCGCTGCTATTCGGCGCCGCTGGGCTTTTCTTCGCCAGTTACCGCATGCGGTAGGCACCCTTTTTCTTTAATTCATTCAACTCGGAGGCTATCTAGATGCTAGATCGTTATACCCCCCTTATTGTCGTAATTTTCGCTGCCAGCCTTTGTGGTTGCGAGACGACGGCGCTGCCAGACGTCTCGCCCGCTGCGCCTGTGATCGACAGCAGCCTGGCGGCCGCACCCAGGTCGATCCCACAGATGGAAAACACCGAGGCCTGGGCGGATGAAATCACTCAATTTCGAGATTTTCTGGCTGAGTTCCGGCGCGAGAATAAGGTTCTGAGCTTCTCTGTCGCTGTGATGAAGGACGGTGAAATTGTCATGCTCGAGACGATCGGCTGGCAGGATCATGATGCCGAAGAGCCGACGGTCCCCGAGACCTCTTACCTCGTCGCTTCGATCACCAAGACGTTCACAGCCGCCACCCTGCTCGCAATGGAGGCGGATGGCCATATCGATCTCGACGCAGACTTTACAAGCCTCAGCGATTGGGACGAAAGATGCGAATGGATGACCGGTGCCGGCATCATCTTTGGCGGTGGCGTCATGGATGATGGCCGCTCGATTGAAGCGCCGCGTTGTGACGGGCCGATCAGCTTACGTCAGGTGTTGCAAAATCGGGTGCAAGGCGAACCTGGCACATCATTCTTCTACAATCCGATCGTCTTTGGCCGCCTGTCAAACTGGGTCGAGGAGCACACAGACCGCTCCTGGCGTGAATGGATGCGGCAATACGTAATCGAGCCAGGTCATTTGGACAACGTGGCGGCGGGTTGGCGAGACGCGAAAGGCGCGGCTGCGTTGACCCATCTTGCACCGCCCTTTCGACATGCGCCGGAAGATTCAGACGGGATCGAACCGTCCCCGTTGCCTAATCCCGAACTCAATGCGAGTTCAGGCGTGATTGCGAGCGTGCTGGATCTCGCGCAATATTCTAATGCCCTCGATGCTGGGGATATTCTGTCGCCCGCCTTGCGAGAAAAGATGTGGACGCCCGCCATCGATGCCGATGGTCAACCGGCCCCTTATGCAAATGGCTGGTTTGTGCAGACCTGGAACGGACAGCGATTGGTCTGGCATACAGGCTGGTGGCCGGATGCCTATGCCGGTGTGTTCTTAAAGGCGCCGGACGCAGGTTGGACGCTGATCGCGCTCGGCAACACGGACGGCATTCGACACGACATCGACACGCTCACACAGGCGCAAATCGAAGCGGCGCCACTGCCAGCGAAGTTTCTGGAGCTGTTCGTGGCCGCGGATCGGGATGAACGGTCCTAGTTTGTCAGCGTTTCGTTGTCCGGGTTTAACCCCTGAAAAAAAGCCCACACCTTTCAGTGCGGGCTTTTCCGATTCTATATGGCGAGACTCTAAAAAGTCTTGCGCACCGTTACACCATAGGTGCGAGGTTGGCTCGGGTATCCCGACAAGGAGCCTGCTTGAGCAACTGATGGGAAGGCTGTCGTGATCCGCTCATCATCGAACAGGTTTCGCGACCAGAAGGTCACGCCGAGACCGTTCTCGGAGATGAAGCCGAGGGACGCATTCACATTGTTGACTTCACGCGTATAGCCAACTGATTCCAGTAAAGCCTGATTGGCAGCATCATCGAAGAAGTCTGTATTGCTGGCATATTGCCAGTCCGCCCTCACGAAACTATCCCAATTCGCAACGGTGAAGTCATAATTGAATCCGAGCGATGTTGACGTTTCCGGAATGCCTGAAGGAGTCTGTCCGGAAAGATCACCGCTCGCCGAATCCGGAAAGCTGTCATAAACCGGGTCCAGCAAAGTCGTCGCGAATGTAATCGTCAGCGCTTCTGTTGGATTCCAGGTCGCATCAAATTCGATACCTTGGGTTGACTGCTCGCCCGCGTTCAGGAGCTGGAAACCCGTACCAGTGAATACGTTTGACTGAAAACCCTCGATGACCTGGTCGAAGACCGCAAAATTAAAGGCAAAATTGCTAAACGAACCTTTGACGCCAAGCTCAAACACTTCGGCTTCTTCCGGTCCCGCGAAGCGTGTACCCGCGATCAGGTTCGTCGTAGCCAAGCCTGCATCCTGAATTGGTGAAGACGGCGCTGTTACGACCACCTGTCCCGTCACCGGATCAACAATATTTGATCCAGGCGTAAAGTCTGACGCGAATGGACGACTATCTCGCGACAGGTTCCAGGACGTTGCCTTAAAGCCCGTGGCATAAGAGCCGTAGACGTTTATATTATCAGTCAGGTCATATGCCAGACGCAGCGTATAGCTGGTGTTGCTGTCGGACGAACTGCCGTTTTCAACCGCGTTCGGAAAATTCAGGAACGGTGGCAGGAATTGCAATGCTGTCAGACCTGCAAACGGGTTTAATGTAGGGTCCTGTGCCGCGGCAGCCGCGCCAGCCTGCAACTGTCCGTATAAAGCCGGGTTAGCTTGCACGAATGGGCCGACGGAAGCAGGGTTAGTAATGTCAACGCCAATGTCCCCTAAAAGAGATGCGAGCACGGCTGTATAACCCAATTGGGTCAAATCCAGTCCCGAGAACACGTCTGTATTGGTTGCCCGCCCGAAGGCATCTTTTTCGTCTTCCGTATAATTCAATCCGACCGTGGCGGTCAGACGATCGGTGACATATAAATCGACCGTTCCAAACAGCGACCAGGATGTGTTGTCCTGACCGAATTCTTCAGTCGGCCCCTGCCCGGCTGCGCCAAAGGTCCCCGTCGGCACACCGACGAAAGCTTCCGTCCCAGCCAATGCGGCCGGGCCGCCTGCGAGGATATCTGAATAAGCCCGAAAATCAGCGCCATAGAAGAACTCATTTGAGACTTCCACTTGTTCATCGAACAAAAACGCGCCAACCATCCAGTCAAATCGAGCGTCAGTATTGTTGGACGTCAGGCGAACTTCCTGGGTGAAGGTTTCGATATTCGTCTCAGACAAATTGCGCTCCACAAGGTCAGCGCTAGTAAAGTCAGAGTCCTGGTCGGTTACTGAGTCCACGGTTCGGAAAGAAGTGATGCTGGTCAGATCAGCGAATGGCAAGGCATAATCCGCTTGCAGAGAGATTCCAGAATTCTCAATCTCGTTCGTCGAGTCAAAGTTGTTGAAAACCTCATATGAGAATGGGTTTTCGGCGTCGATTTGACCGCCGAGAAGCCCAATCGCTGCGCCCGTTGGTCCATTGACCAAGTTACCCGCGACACAGCAAATCTCATCAATCTGATCATAGTCGGCGATGACGCGAAAAGACAGATCTTCTGTTGGCTCAATCAGCAATTGCCCGCGAACGCCCCAGCGATCGCGTTGGTTTACGTCCGAACCGGTAGCGAGGTCATCGGCGTAACCATCGCGCTTATTGTAATTGCCAGACAGGCTGTACGCGACTGTTTCAGACAAAGGTCCAGTGATATCGCCTTTAAGTCGATACGCATTGAAATTGCCAATGCCGGCTTCAACAGAACCGCTCTGTTCAAATTGGGGGCCTCGCGTGACGATCGAGATTACCCCCGCCGATGCGTTTTTACCGAACAGAGTTGATTGCGGTCCACGCAGGACTTCAACCCGTTGGAGATTCGGTAGATCCGAAATTTGCGCAGCAGAACGCGAACGATATACTCCATCAATAAAGACACCGACCGAAGGTTCAATGCCAGCATTGTTGGCGCCATTACCAAATCCGCGAATAATGAAATTCGTGTTGGCCGAAGATTGCAGCTGTCCAACTGTAAGTGAAGGTACCAAAGATTGCAGATCGCCGAGATCTTGAATTTCGGCTTTCTCGATGACGCTGTCATCCACAACAGAGACCGCAACCGGCACATCCTGCAGGGTTTGCTCACGTTTGGTCGCTGTAATGGTGACCGTGTTCAAGCGTTTGGCGTCGTCTTCGGCCTCGTCTTGCGCCATTGCGGTCAGGCCGCTGCCCGCGATCAATGCGGTCAGGCCAACACTGAAAGACAAACCTGCCTTCAAGCCAAAATTGGTCATAGTGGTTTTTTTCAACTCACGTCTCCCGAATAGTTTGAATGTATTTTGCGTTTCTGGGGACCCTCTCTTGCCGGAGGGTTGATACAGGAGGAGTAGTTGAGTTCGCCGCTCTGACAAGGACACAATTACAGAAATATCAGGATCGTGATCGGGCGCGGCACGACAGCAACACTGTCAGGTGTGTCAGCTTATCGCCCGAACACTTTGTATCTGAATTGAAAAAGCCAGAGCTAGAAGACCGGGGCCTATTGAACGCCTTGGCCGACGCCACCATCGAAGACCATGGATTGCGCTGCTGCAGCGCGTGTGCGCTCGACCTGCCGCTCAACCGTTTTCATAACGGTGCGCGTGCGCGGGACGCATGTCTTTGTCTTGGTACGCGCTTCGACAAGCTTGATGCCGGGCCCATGACGGCGCAGCAATGAGCGCTCATTACATGACCGCGCGGGCGATTGCGGTGCACAACTTAGCGCGCCACCGCGTTGATGAATCAAGGCCTCGCCTTTGCGACACGCGAAGGTCTCGCCATGTTTGAAGCTCGCCTTGCCGCTTTCAACATGGCCCAGCGTGACTTGCATACTGGTGCCTGCCATGCAGCGGAACAGTTCGCCCTGATAGTCAGCAGGCACACGATCGCTGGCATCCACGCGGGATGCCGGATGCGGCACGCCTTTATCATCGATGCACACCGCCTGCAGCGGACGAATGGTTTGCGAAACAACGAACTCGTCTTCGCAAAATTCTTCTTTTGTCGGCACCTGTTCGGTAATCGTCTCAAGATAGGTTTCTTCGCCACCCGTTACGTTCAGCGCATTGATCGCCGTCGGCGCGACGCCTTGCGCGCTATAATAACCGCCACCGCCAGCGACATAGACACCGCTCTCGCCGCTGCTTGCGACATGCGTGTTCAGATAGCTTTGTGTATGCGTCACCAAGCTGCCTTGGTGGACAGACACATTAGAGCCGTGAATCATCACATTCGGACCGGAGACGTTGACTCCAGGGATATGCACGCTCGGGCCTTTTGGGCCTTTACAGCAGTGCCCCCCTTGGCCGCCATAGCCACCACCATGACCCATATTGGTGCCGCCCATGCCGGCGCCAGGGATGACTGCAGGGCCGTGCGCACAGCCGCCCCCACTACAAGGGCTTTGTCCGCCTGAGCCACCACCTGCGTAAGCAATTCCGCCCAAAACAGCGACGGAAAGCAGGCCAGCCGTCGCCAGGACTGTGTTCCGAGTTGATACGGTCATCCAAAGACTCCCAAACAGTTCGCCTAGAAAGAAGCAGGTTCCGTGCCGAGTTTCCCCTTCACGTTGAACACAGCCCCAAAATGAACCGACTTTCGCCGTTTAAGCGAACCCCGCAAACTGGCGCGAACATTGCGACAGCGTCTCTAAACAGAATTTCCAAACGGTCGGGCAAGGGACCGTATCAAGAGAGACAATAATGACGACGATGCCCCAACATCCGAACACAAGAACACTCCTCTCCGCATGGGAGCGTATGAATGAATCGCCTGACGTGACCGGCGGAGTCGAGAGAGCCAGCGATCATCCAGATCTGCTGGAGTGCCTCTTCGTGATTGAGCGGTCAGATGAAGGTCGCTGGTTGTTCCGGAATGCCGGCAATCAACTCGGCAAGCTGCTGGGGCGCGATCTGGGACAACATGATTGTCTCGATTTCTGGACCGGACATGACCGCACCATGGTTGCGTCTCTGATCGACACCGTGCGCGAAAGCCGCAAACCCGGCATCTTACATGCGACAGGTGAAACTCTGACCGGCACCAGCGTCAATATCGAGCTGACCTTGGCGCCGCTGCCAAGCCCGCGCGCCAAGACGAATAATTCGCGCCTTCTGGGTCTGTATCAGATCCTGCAGCCGAGTCCGGTCTTGAAAGGTCGCCCTGTCTGGCGTCACCGCGTCACCGCGATTTATCCGCCAAAGCCGGATCGTCAGCCCGCCCAGTTGCGTTTGGTTGCCAGTAACGACTAAGCGGCTTCTTTGGCCCGCGCGATCAGCTCGGCTTTCACGCGCTCTGCCAATTGCTTCACCGTGAACGGCTTCGACATGAAACCGACTTCGCGGTCGCCATCCAGCTTGGCCGCGACATCGCGCTCAGCATAGCCAGACATGAAGAGAACCTTGGCGGTGCCCAGCAGGTCTTTGGCTTCCTTGATTAGGGTTGGCCCATCCATGCCGGGCATGACAACATCTGAAACGATCAGATCAAACGCACCTGGATTCTCTTCCAGGATTTCCATGGCCTCTTCGCCATCGCAGGCTTCTTCGACATCATAGCCCCGCGACTTGAGCTGCGACGCCGCGATTGAGCGAACGCCATCTTCGTCCTCGACGAGCAAGATCCGACCACGGCCGGAAATGTCGACGGGCACGACCTCATCATCCGCCGGCGCGGCTTTGATCAGCTCGACGTCTGGAATTTCATCCGCTTTCAGCGCCGGCAGATAGATTTGAAAATTTGTGCCCTGGCCGACTTCGCTGAGGGGGCAGATATAGCCTTCAGACTGTTTGATAATGCCGTACACGGTCGACAGACCAAGTCCGGTTCCGAGGCCCTTTGGCTTCGTGGTAAAGAACGGATTGAAAATGCTTTGCAGGTTTTCCGGCGGAATGCCGTGACCAGTATCTTCGACTTCGATCAGCAAATACTCACCATCTTCAACATAGCGGAAGCCATGCTTGTGGGCGTCGGCTTCGGTCGCGCGTGAGGTGCGAATGGTCAGTTTGCCACCATTGCCGCCATCCATCAGCAACGCATCGCGCGCATTTGTGGCGAGATTGATGATCGCGGTCTCAAGCTGATTGCGGTCAGCCTTGATCATTGGCAGGTCGCGTCCGTGCACGACGTTAAAGTCAATCCGCTCATCCAGAAGCTGTCCCAACAGGATGGCAAATTCAGACAGGAAATCACCCGGCTCGACGACTTCCCGGCGGAAAGTCTGCTGTCGCGCATAAGCGAGCAGCATCTGCACCAGGTCTTTTGCCCGGACCGAGAATTCATGGATCTTCTTCAAGTGATCAAAAGACGGATCGCCGACAGGATGCTTCGAAAGCAGTTCATCATTGTTCAACATGATGCCGGTCAGGACATTGTTGAAATCATGCGCGACACCGCCGGCAAGCTTACCAATCGCTTGCATCTTCTCGCCCTGCGCCAGACGCAGTTCCAGTTCTTTCTGCTCGCTCATATCGATGACATAAGCCACCGCAGGTTGCCCCATTCCGTCCAGCGTCACAAACACGTTGACGTGTTTCTGGTCTTCATCCGCCAAACGCAAACCGATCGGCTTGTCGATGGAATCGAGCAGCGCTTCACGCAGCTTGGCCTCGCCTTCTTCCGCCACGAACAAATCAATGAAACGCGTGCCAGGTGACGCGTGGCCACCCGCCAGACCCATCAATGCCCGGTTACTATCGGCAATGATGGCGCCTTCCAAAGAGCTGCCTTCCAGACGTGCGGCGCCAAATGGCGCATCGTCAAACATCGGATCGCCTTCCGGGCGTGGTGGTCGGCTGGCAGACGCTGCGAGCATCCTGCTTTCGCCATCAAGCAGATTTTGCGCATTGGCGAGCACAATGGTTCGCCCCGTCGCATCTGCGCCTTTGCCATTCCAGGTCGTGATGGTCTGCACCGGCATTTCGACGCCATCGCGCGACCGGATCATGATGTCCGCGCGGCCAGGCACACCCGACTTGCGGTCACGGCGCAGCATTTTCACAAATTCCGGACGCATGATATCGTCAAGACGGATATTCTTTGCGCTTTCCGGAATGCCGAGCATTTCGCGCAGCCAGCCATTGGCATAAGAAATCGTGCCATCCGCGCCAGACGAGAAAAATCCCATCGGGGCATCTTCGACATAAAGCGCGCGCATATCCGCGGCGCCGGTCACTTGTTCAGACCCGGTGATCCGTCGCAAGCGCCAAAGCACCCGATCTCCTTTCAACGGCGCCACCGACGCTTCGTACTGAACCGGCAGAGCTTCTGTGCCCAGCGTCATCGCGGGCAGGATCTCGCGTCGCTCTTCGCCGGCTTTGGCCGCCTTGGACAGACGGAAGATGGGCGCCGCCAATCCTGGTGCCGCGCTGAATATACGATCAACTGAGACAGGCCCCATGGCATCAGACTGTCCAAGCAGCGCCATTTGCGTGAGGTCATTATAGGCTTCGTTCGCCGCCAGAGGTGCCCCGCCCTGGTCGCAAATCAGAACCGCTTCATTCAGCGCCTCGACCCAGGAGAAGCGCGGAGTGGCAGGCTTCACAGCATCGGCCATTGCGCCGCGCTCCGGAAACAGACCCATACGTCGGCCAGCACCGCGCAGAATCCATAGCAAGAATACCATGCCGCCAGCGGCCATGGAGATGAGCAGAATCAGTCCGGTCGGCCCACCGGCGCTGGGCCAGGCCAAAGTTGCGCTCGCCGCGCCAACAGCCAGCAACAAGCATGACCAAAATCCCATTTGCAGCCAATCTAATTGGCGAGCGGGTTCTGGGATGGCCTGCTCTTGAATCTCTGGCATTTCAGCCGCCATAACGCATACTCCAACGCGGACATCCCACTGTCCGATGATTCGCACTCACTTATAGCAGGACTTGATCAGCGAACGCACGGACCCTGCTCCAATTTATCCTTTTGACCCCGAAATGGTTAATCAAACGAGAAGGCTGGTTAATCTTATCTAACCAATTATACAGATTTCACTACAGTTTAAGAAAGGAACGCCATGCGCTTCGCGTCATCTGCGTTGGCCCTGATTTTTGCGATTGGGCTCACCTCTTGCGGCACTCAATCGCCGTCAAATTCCGCCACCTCCACACAACAGGTTGATCAGCTAGCATTGGAAGCGACCAAAATCGCTGAAACGGAGCGCCTGAATGCCTGGTTTGAAACCAAGTATAATGAAGCCCTATCGCGCAGCCCAATGACGGCCACCTTCCTCGGCAGTCGCGAAAATTATGATAAATGGAATGATGTCAGCGACGCCGCGCAGCGCGAAGAATTAGAAATCAAGCGCGCGAACATAGCTGAAATGCGTGAGCAGTTTGATCCAGCCACCCTCACTGATCAAGGCCAACTCTCCTTTCGTCTCGCAGAATATCAGCTCGAGCGTGATGAAATCGTCGCGCGCTGGCGTGGCTATAATTACACGTTCAGCCAGATGCGCGGCGCACATGCCGGGGTCGCGAGTTTCCTGATCGGGCAACACAAAGTGACGTCGAAATCGGACGCCGAAGCCTATATCGCCCGTCTGGAAGGGGTTGAGACATATCTCGGACAACATCTCGCCAATGCCCAGGAATCTGCGATGCGGGGCATTCGCCCGCCGCTTTTTGTCTATGATTTCGTCATCGAAGGCGCTGCCAATGTCGTTGACGGTTATCCTTTTGAGGGCGTCGGACCAGAAGAGCCATCACCACTCTACGCGGACTTTACCAGCAAAGTCGAAGCCCTCGTCACCAATGGCACCATCACGACGGACGAAGCCGATGAGCTCAATTTCCAGGCCCGCGGCGCTCTACTGAACCATGTCTATCCAACCTATTTTGAGCTGATCACCTGGGTCAGTGGCGACAAGGCCAATGCCAGCACTGACGATGGCGCCTGGAAACACCCAAGCGGCGCTGAGTATTATCGCGATCGCCTGTCTTTGATGACCACGACGGATATGACGGCCGATCAGGTTTATGACTTGGGTCTGGCTGAAGTCGATCGCATTCACGATGAAATGCGCACGATCATGCAGCAAGTTGGATTTGAAGGCAGTTTGCAGGAATTCTTTGATTTCACGCGCACTGACCCGCAATTCTTCAAGCCGAACACGGATCAAGGCAAAGCTGAATATCTGGCCGAGGCCACCGCGATGATCAACACGATGCGCGAGGCGCTGCCAAGCGTGTTCAATACGTTCCCGAAAGCAGAGCTGGAAGTGAAAGCCGTCGAAGCGTTCCGCGAGAAAGCAGCCGGCAAAGCCTTCTATCAGCGCCCCGCCCCGGATGGCTCACGGCCTGGCGTATATTACGCGAACCTGTATCGCATGCAGGATATGCCGCTCTATCAGATGGAAGCTTTGGCCTATCATGAAGGCATTCCCGGCCACCACATGCAGCTGGCCATCTCTCAGGAGCTGACCGGCATTCCCAAGTTCCGCAAATATGGCGGCTTCACCGCCTATACCGAAGGCTGGGGCCTCTATTCTGAATTTTTGCCAAAAGAGATGGGCTTTTACGAGGATCCCTATTCCGACTTCGGACGCCTCGCGATGGAATTATGGCGCGCCGCACGCCTGGTCGTGGATACTGGCTTGCATGAAAAGCAATGGACCCGCGAAGCGGCGATTGATTACCTGTTGACCAATACGCCCAACCCAGAAGGTGACGCAAAAAAAGCAATCGAGCGGTACATCGTCATGCCCGGCCAAGCCACCGCTTATAAGATCGGAATGATCAAGATTGTCGAGCTGCGGGAAGATGCGCGCGCGCGACTAGGGGACGCTTTTGATATTCGGGACTTCCATGACGTCGTGCTGAAGGACGGCCCGGTCCCCCTGCAAATCCTAGAGGAGAGTGTTGAAGCCTGGATCACACGCCAGCAAGGTTGAGCAAAATCCTTCCCGCAAGGGGAGGTTTTTAGAAATCTGATTCCATCGTTTAGGAATTTTTGTTGCACTGCGGCAATTCCATACCCTATTGGAGCATTATGAAACTATCAGTCCTGAAAGAAGTGGCCGCGGGCGACGATCGAGTCGCAGCCACACCCGAGACCGTCAAAAAATATGTCGGGCTTGGTCACGAAGTCACAATCGAAGCCGGGGCCGGCCTCGCCGCGGGCTATACCGATGACGCCTATACCGAAGCCGGCGCCAAGATTTTGAAGACCGCCGCGAGCGTCGTCAAAGGCGCAGATGTGCTCTTGTGCGTGCGCACGCCGGATGCCAGCAAACTGCCTGACGGCATGACCGTGATCGGACTGCTCGATCCCTTCAAGTTCGACGCCGCTGCGTTCAACGGTAAAAAGGCGACGACGCTGGCCATGGAATTCACGCCGCGGATCACGCGGGCGCAAAGCATGGACGCCCTGTCGTCTCAGTCCAACCTGGCCGGCTATCGCGCCGTGATTGAAGGCGCGACATTGTATGGTCGTGCGATGCCAATGATGATGACCGCGGCTGGCACAGTCGCGCCGGCAAAGGTCTTTGTCATGGGCGCCGGGGTTGCTGGCCTGCAAGCCATTGCAACCGCGCGTCGCCTTGGCGCGGTCGTCACCGCGACAGACGTGCGCCCAGCGGCAAAAGAGCAAGTGGCTTCCCTCGGTGCGAAATTTATCGCGGTCGAGGATGAAGAGTTCAAAGCGGCTGAAACCGCGGGCGGCTATGCCAAGCAAATGTCTGACGAGTATCAGCAGAAGCAGGCCGAGCTCGTCGCGTCACATATTGCCAAACAGGACATTGTCGTCACCACCGCGTTGATCCCGGGTCGTCCCGCCCCGGTCCTAGTCAGTGAAGATATGGTCAAGACGATGCGCCCGGGCTCAGTGATTGTCGATATGGCGGTCAGCCAAGGTGGCAATTGCCCGCTATCGCAACCGGATGAAGTGGTTGATGCAGACGGCGTGAAAGTGGCGGGATACACCAACCTTCCGGCGCACTTACCAGCCGATGCCAGCGCGCTTTATGCCAAGAACCTGATTGCCTTCTTGCCGCTGATCACAGCGGAAGACGGCAGCCTGAATCTTGAGACAGATGATGAAATCGTCACCGCGATGATGCTGACCCGCGGCGGCGAAACTGTGAATGAGAGGCTGACATCATGACCTTGATTTGCCTTGTCATCCCGGACGCGAAGCGATCCGGGACCCAGACTTTATTCGATACAAACCTTCCACTGGGTCCCGGCTCTACGCTGCGCTCCGGCCGGGATGACAATTGGGAGATTGCCCGATGAAAAAACTATTTCTAACCGCTGCTCTCGCAGCCACGGCGGCCCTGCCCGCCCATGCTGCTGAAGCGAGCGCAATCAGCCCGACCGTCTTCCTGGCGGCGATTTTCGCGATGGCGTGTTTCGTGGGTTATTACGTCGTTTGGTCCGTGACACCGGCGCTGCACACCCCGCTCATGGCGGTGACCAACGCCATTTCATCGGTCATCATTGTCGGTGCGATTGTCGCTGCCACCGCGTCGCTTGGTGATGAAGGCGGCCTCTTGGCCAAAGCCCTTGGCGGCATCGCGGTCGCCCTCGCTTGCGTCAATATCTTTGGCGGATTCCTCGTCACCCAGCGCATGCTGGCCATGTATAAAAAGAAGGGAGACTAGTCCGATGGAACAGTTCCAATCGACTTGGGCCCCTCTGCTTTATCTGGCGTCGGGCATCTTATTCATCCTGGCCTTGCGGGGGCTGTCCAGCCCGGCCACCAGCCGTGCGGGTAATCGCAACGGCATGATTGGCATGGCCATCGCGGTCGGCACAACTCTAATCCTGTTCTGGGATGCGATCGACCCGACGACCTGGGGGATTCTCGCGGCAGGCGCGGTCGTTGGCGGCGGCGTTGGCGCTTATATCGCCCGTAAGATCCCGATGACGGATATGCCGCAGCTTGTGGCGGCCTTCCACTCACTGGTCGGTTTGGCCGCCGTTCTGGTCGCAGCGGCCGCGCTATACGCGCCCGTCAGCTTCGGCATTGGCACGGTGGGTAGCCTGGCCACCGCGTCCCTCATCGAGTTGTCGCTCGGGTCCGCGATCGGAGCTCTGACCTTTACCGGATCGGTGATCGCGTTTGCGAAGCTGAACGGGAATATGTCAGGGGCACCGATCTTGTTGCCGGCGCGCCACTTGCTGAACATCGTGATCGGCGCTGGCATTATTGCGCTGATCGTTATCCTGGTCATGAGCGGCGGCACAGCCACATGGGCTTTCTGGGGTCTGACTGTGCTCGCGCTAATCCTCGGCATTACATTGATCATCCCGATTGGCGGCGCCGACATGCCGGTCGTCGTCTCGATGCTCAATTCCTATTCAGGGTGGGCTGCGGCAGCACTCGGCTTCACGCTCGGCAATTTTGCGCTGATCATTACAGGCGCCCTGGTCGGGTCCTCAGGCGCGATCCTGTCTTACATCATGTGTAAGGGCATGAATCGCAGCTTCATTTCGGTTATCCTGGGCGGCTTTGGCGGCGACGATGCAGCGGCTGCGGCTGGCGGCCAGGAAGATCGTCCGTTCAAACGCGGCTCTGCGGATGATGCGGCCTTCATCATGAAGAACGCCTCGAAAGTCATTATCGTGCCAGGCTATGGCATGGCCGTCGCGCAAGCGCAGCATGCGCTGAAGGAAATGGCGGACAAGCTGAAAGAAGAAGGCGTCGATGTGAAATATGCCATTCACCCAGTTGCGGGTCGGATGCCGGGCCACATGAACGTTCTGCTCGCCGAAGCCCAAGTGCCTTATGATGAAGTGTTCGAGCTTGAGGACATCAATTCAGACTTCCGCAACTCGGAAGTGGCGTTTGTTATCGGCGCCAATGACGTCACCAATCCAGCCGCCAAGACCGACACGACCAGCCCGATTTACGGCATGCCGGTCCTGGATGTCGAGAATGCCGGCACAGTGCTCTTCATCAAACGCTCTATGGGGTCTGGCTATGCCGGCATCCAGAACGAGCTCTTCTTCCGCGACAATACGATGATGTTGCTCTCGGATGCGAAGAAAATGGTCGAGGATATCGTCAAGGCGCTCTAGTGGCACCTTGACTGCAAAACAAACAATACTGGGAGGGCTGGGTCATGGCCATCAAAACACGCTTCACCGAAGAATTTGGCATCGAGCATCCGGTGGTCCAAGGCGGCATGCAATGGGTCGGTTATGCCGAGATGGTCGCGCCTGTGGCGAATGCCGGCGGCCTCGGCTTTCTCACGGCCCTCACCCAGCCGACACCAGACGACCTGTTCAAGGAAATCCAGCGCACCAAGGAGATGACGGATAAGCCATTCGGTGTGAACTTAACCATCCTGCCCGCAATCAAGCCGCCGCCTTATGCCGAATACCGCCAGGCGATTATCGAAGGCGGCATCAGGATTGTTGAAACCGCGGGCTATAAGCCGAAAGAACATATCGATCATTTCAAGGAACACGGCATCAAAGTGATCCATAAATGTACCGCTGTGCGCCACGCTTTGTCGGCCGAGCGCATGGGCGCCGATGCGATTTCGATAGATGGTTTTGAATGTGCGGGTCACCCGGGCGAAGATGATATTCCGGGTCTCATCCTGATTCCTGCTGCAGCAGACAAGGTCAGCATTCCGATGCTCGCCTCTGGCGGCTTTGGCGATGGCCGTGGCCTGGCGGCCGCTTTGGCGCTTGGCGCCGATGGCATCAATATGGGTACGCGCTTTTGTGTCACGCAGGAAGCGCCGATCCATGAGAACTTCAAACAGCAAATGCTGGAAAATGATGAGCGCGACACCAAGCTGATCTTCCGCACGTTGCACAATACAGCCCGCGTCATGAAAAACTCGGTCAGTACCGAAGTGGTCGAAATCGAACGCGCTGGCGGCGCCAAGTTCGAAGATGTTCAGCATCTCGTGGCGGGCAGCCGCGGGCGTAACGCCATGGAGCTGGGCGATCCGGATGGCGGCATATGGTCGGCTGGGCAGGTTCAGGGCCTGATCCACGACATCCCGACCGTCAAGGAATTGATCGATCGCATCGTTGCAGACGCCGAATCCATCATCAAACAGCGTATGGGCAGCATGCTCGCTTAGACCTCAGCGTCTCAGCGCTTTCATTTGCTCGGACTCAGTCTAAGCTCGCGTCCATCTGACAACCATCTCGAAGGGGGTTCACGATGGGCGAGATTATTGCCGAAGTGTTTTCCGTCAGCGGCCTGTTCACGCTGCTCATGTTGCTCTTGTTGCAAGCCGTGCTCGGCTTCGACAATTTGCTTTATATCTCAATTGAATCGCAGCGTGTAGGGCCTGAAAAGGCCCCCATGGTGCGCCGCTGGGGGATCGCCATTGCGGTGATCTTGCGGATCGTTCTTCTGGTCATCATCGTCAATATCTTCGCGCTGCTCGCCGAACCCTTATTCGACGTGGCGCTAAAGGGAGTACTGGAGGGTGAATTCACGCTCCAGGCCTTGGTGACCTTGGCGGGGGGTGGCTTTATCATCTATACCGCGGTCAAGGAAATCCACCACTTGTTGGCGGTTGATCACATCGAACACACGGAGGGCTCGGCTGGGAAGTCCGTCATGCAGGCCGTGGCGATGATCGTCGCCATGAACCTGGTCTTTTCCTTCGACTCCATCCTCTCGGCCATGGCGATCGCCAATGTCGAAGTGGCCAATGTCGTCGACGCGTCTGGCGCCGTCATGAACACATTCACGGGCACAGTCGTGCAATGTAAGTCTGATCTGATCGCTAATCCGATTGCAGGCGCCGTCGGATGCGAACCAGGCAAAGATTATCAGGTCTGGATCATGGCGATTGCCATTCTGTCTTCAGGCGTCGTGATGATCCTGTTGGCCGACTATGTCGCTGACTTCCTCAAGCGCAATCGCATGTATGAAGTGCTCGGCCTGTTCATTTTGTTCCTCGTCGGCGTGCTGCTGGTGACAGAAGGTGCGCACCTGGCGCATCTGAAATTGTTCGGCTTCCCGATCGACGCGATGAGCAAGTCCAGCTTCTACCTGGTCGTCGGCGTCCTGGTGATCACAGACATCATCTCGACCAATTACCAGAAACGCCTCTGGGCCCAGCGCGAAGCCGAATTGCGAAGTTCAGGCAATAAAGCCGACGACGCTATCAAGGCCGTCGATGCGCACATTGCCAAGCATGGAAATATTGGCTGATATCAGGGCCGCGGACCTTTACGCTTAAGGCTTGAAGGTCCGCATTTTCTTGGTGACCTTGATCGCGACTTTGTCGCCTTTGCGCCCCATGCGGCCTTCATAAGCCGGCGTGCCGTCACGGCCACCGGACAGAAGCTCGACCGGCTGGTCCGGCGGCAATCCCAGCAAAAGCGTTGATCCCGCTTTGAGCGCCGTGACGCGGCTCAGAGGAACGGAAAGACTGGCCAGGCGCGCCGTCGCGATGGCGGTCACAGGCGCCGTGCTGGCCACGGGCTCATCGCGCGCGCCCGCATCATCAAACTCGCCCTCGATGACAGCGAGATCAGAATGTAGTCCTTGCGCTTCAATGCGAAACTCGGTGACCGTGACTTGGTCGACCGGCAATAGGCTGGCGACAAAAGGAATATCGGTTTCGATCGCCTGTAGCTTCAAGTCTGGTCCAACCGCACCGCCAAACGGTTCCAACAATTGTTCCAGAAGCGCGCAATCAATGGCGCTCAAGGTCCAGCCATCGCCTATACGCCCAGTCGACCCCGTCGCGCCGCAGGCTTTGGCGATAATCGCATCAGCAAGGTCTGGCGGCAGGCAGACGAAGGCGCGGATTTCCGTTTCGGTTTCGCCCAGGCATGCAATGGCGCTGGATTTGCCATGCAACAGGCCCGCAAGATCGGCACGCGGCAGAGTCGCTGTCTGCGTTCCCGTGATCGCCGCTTTGATGCCGGTACCTCTGCCTAAAGCCATGGACAAGCGCGCGGCCAGCGCTGGATCAGGCGGAATGCCGACCGCCGTTTCAGGCGCCTCATCAAACAATAGATCAGGCTTTGGTTCAATTGATTGCGGTTCTGGCGGCACATCGGTCAAAGCGCCCTGCGCTTCGGTGGGCCGCAGCAGCGCGGCAATCTCGTCAGCGGTCAGAACGCCGCGCGCGGTCGGAAACTGATAGTCCTCTTCAGAATCCAAGACAGCCGCCTCTTCACCGGCCAAATCTGGACGGTCAGAACGTTTCTTGGGGTCGGGACCGTTTCGCATTCTGCACCTGTCGCCAATACGGATTACCAGTGCGCCAACACGGTTAATGAATCGTTAGTATTTTAGAGTCCGCAAGAGCAGATTCGCAAGGCCTAATCGTCGCGAACAACGCGCTCATTGCGTTCGTGGCGCTCTTGCGCTTCCAGGCTGAGCGTCGCGGTGGGCCGCGCTTCGAGGCGACGCAAGCCAATGGGCTCGCCGGTATCGTCACAATAGCCATAAGTGCCATCATCGATCCGACGGATGGCTGCATCAATTTTGGAGATCAGCTTGCGCTGGCGATCGCGCGTCCGCAGCTCAAGCGCTTTGTCGCTTTCCGCTGAGGCCCGATCGACCAGATCCGGGTGATTTGAGGATTCTGCCCGCAGATTTCCGATCGTGACTTTCGCCCCATCCAGGATCTCAGCCTTCCAGTCTTCGAGCTTCTGGCGGAAGTACGCCTTCTGCTTTGCATTCATGAATTCTTCTTTAGTCGACGGCTTGTAGCCATTCAGATCAAAGTCACTCATGGAATCAAATCCTCTACGAAGTTTGGGCGCCCTATACTGCGGACCCGATAGATACGCAATCGCAATAATCAGACCAATTAGCCATAAATCTGCCGACGAATTGTGGCACACACTGGGCTTATGCAGGGCTTTTGCAGCTATGAAGGTAACGAAGACTTGATCAGACGCCCCGCTTCGTGCGCTAAAGGAAACAGCAATCTGCGCGAGACAGAAGACAGGATTGGGCCCGGTAGATGACCTCCAGATGGAGACAACGAGAAGTCCAAAGACCGTCGACATGGCGGCAATCTTTGCTGTTCAACAGCCTGATTCTATTGATTCCAATTTTTGCTGCACGCGTCATCGTGGCCGCCTATACGTCAGACATCGCCACCGACCCGCTCAGCCTGGAAGCGCGCACAGAAACCCGCGCAGAGATCGATTCAGAGTTCCGGAACCTGTCCGTTGGCGGCGGTCAGGAACGTCTCGCCTGGGCCCAGCGGATCGAACAGACATTGGATGAGCGCGACTTCTCCGCCGCACGTGGCTATTTGCTGGCGGCGCCTTTAATGTTGAACCGGCAGGACTCCGCTGCTGTGCTTGCCGCGGCAGATGCAGAAAATTCCGGCACCCGCGATCAGCGCCTCGCCCGCGCGGCATTACTCTTCCTGCCGGAAGATTTGCGGGCGACGTATCAACGCACAATCGCCCCGCCACAACCGATCGCGACCGAGTCGACCGAACCAGGAGACGCCTCTGAGATGGATGCGTCCGCAGAAACGGCGCCAACTGAAGCCGCGGATACGCCACGTGCGACTGGCGATCTGGTGCAGCTCGCGCCCCTGGACGAACCGTTTGCGGAGCAAGGCTCATTCTTCTTACTGGGTGACCCGGCTGACCTTACCCGCCGCAGCCAAAGATGGCTGGCTGGCGAACAAGTCGACAGTCTACAACTTCGCTTGCGGGCCTTGGGGCTGATGACCCAAAACGATCCCAGCGCAGAGGCGCAGGCCGTGTTCGAAGCGGCCTCAATCATGCGCGCCGCACATCGCGCTGGTCGTTTGAGTGATCGCTTTGCGGGCTATTTACGCAGTCGAATTGAAGACGCGCTGCCAGAGGATATTTTGCGGGCGCAATTGTCGATCGCATTCGAACCCGTGATGACCACCGAGGCGCGGTCGACGCAAGTCCTACAAGCATATGAAGCCGCATTACAACCGACAGCGCGTGAACGTCTCGCGCGCGACATGACGATCATTGCTCGAATCGCAGAATTGACGAGCTCATCCGGCGCCATCACGCTGGTCGAACAAGCCACCACGCCAGAAGATATGCGGCGCGCTTTGTTGCTGTCAGAAGCCGGCGGACATCGCTCGGTCGCCTTGGCCCGTGAAATGGGCCCCGAAGTCCTGTCTCTGGCGCAAATCGGTGTGAAATGGAGCCAACTTCTGGTCTTGCAGGTTATGGGGCTGATGGCGCTTGGCATGGCCCTGATCTGGACCACCCTGTCTGCGCTGACTCAAGCGGAAGCGATCCGGTTACGCTAGATCCCGAATGCGCCTTTGATGCCATCAATCAATAGCTGAACCGACAGCGCCGCCAGGATGACGCCAAAAATCCGCGTGATGGCACCGGCTATGCTCTCGCCCATGGCTTTCACCAAAGGCCCTGCGGCCAGAAAGACCAGCAAGCAGATCAGCATATTGGCTGCGACTGCGCTCAACACCGCACCTTTGCCGATCCAATCATCGTGTTGCGACATGTAAAGCATGGCCGTGGCGATTGATCCGGGACCGGCGAGCATCGGAATGCCGAGCGGAAAGACCGAAACATCGTCGAGTTGTTCCGGCGTTTCTTCGCTATCCGCCAGAACGGACTCGGCTCGGTTCTCACGCCGTTCCGTGCGTTTCTCGAACACCATATCCAGCGCGATGATGAAGAGCAGAATGCCACCCGCCGCGCGAAAGGCGTCGATCGAGATGTGCAACTTGTCCAGCAGCCAGGCGCCAAAAAAGGCAAATCCGAAAATGATCAGCGTCCCAACCAGGACTGATCGCACGGCCATCGACCGGCGATAACTGGCCGGACCGCGCACGGTCAGCGACGCGAAGACGGGCGCGACGCCAAGCGCATCGATCAATACGAAGAAGGTCACAAAGGACGCAAGAAAGATAGAAATGAACTCGCCGGACATGCTGACGGCTCCCTCAATTAGACAAGAGGCCGCGCTCTATCCTTGATCTTTCAGGGCGTCGAGGATTTCAGCCACATCGGGATGCATGTCGGGTTTGCCGGAACGCATAGGCACAACGCTTTGCGCCAGCTCGCCTGATGATAGAGCCAGGATCATGCGATGACCGCGCAACCGTTGCAGCAGTCCCTGCAGGCCTTTCGGACCGTTGGCGCGCACCAGAATGTCATGGCCAATATCGACACAAATATTCTCTGGTGCCTCATCAGCTTCGAGCATGGCGATCGCGTCGTCCAAGCTGATGATCGGAGATTCAGGAAGCTCTTTCATATTCGACGTATCAGCCATTGCCCACCTCCGCCGCCTTCAGCAGTTTTCGGCATGAAGACAACGCTTGGTAGGTCTCTCCCGCGGCACAGGCCGTGGATATTTCAACAAGGTGTGCACGCCCGTCTTCATTTTTTGTCTGGTCCAAAGCGCTCGCAATTGCCGTGACGGCCTGATCGTATAAAGGCCCTTCAGTCTCGCCGGTCAGATACATTTGCATGACCGCAAAATAGAGATGCTCTTCTGCGCTTTTCGTGGCGTCTGGATCCAGCACGTCCTTTTGCCGCAGAACCCGTGCATGGTTTTGCAATAAAATGGTGCCCCGACGGTCACCATTGCGAAGCACCGCGCCATTCACGACGACAGCCTCCTTCGGCTTGAGTGACAGTTTTAACGGCATAGACCGATCTCCAGAGTTCCAGAAAGGGTACGCGGAAATGGTTAACGCGGACTTTCAAATTGGTAAGGTTGGTTCGAAAACCGATAAGGATCAGGGGCTTAGCGTGAAGAAAATTCTCTCAAAGTCTCTTGGCTTACGAATCACAGCCCTCCCCCAGCGTTAGAGCTTGCTTCTGCTGTCACCAGGCTTATCCTTACCGTAAACGTAAACGAGAGGTCCTCCCATGCGCTTTGAAGGCACAGAGAATTATGTTGCAACCGAAGACCTTCGGGTGGCGGTCAATGCCGCGATCCAATTAGAGCGCCCGCTTTTGATCAAAGGTGAACCCGGGACCGGCAAGACCGTTCTGGCCATTGAAGTCGCTAAAGCGCTCGGCTGTGAACTGATTGAATGGCACATCAAGTCGACCACAAAGGCTGCCCAAGGCCTGTACGAATATGATGCGGTCTCGCGCCTGCGCGACGGTCAGATGGGCGAAGAACGCGCCAAGGACGTCAAGAATTACATCAAGAAGGGCAAGCTGTGGGAAGCCTTCACCGCCGACAAGCGCCCGATCCTGCTGATCGACGAGATCGACAAAGCCGATATCGAGTTCCCGAACGACTTGTTGCAAGAGCTCGATCGGATGGAATTCTATGTCTATGAGACCGACGAGACGATCAAAGCCAAACAGCGCCCGATCGTGATCATCACCTCGAACAATGAAAAAGAGCTGCCAGACGCCTTCTTGCGTCGCTGCTTCTTCCACTTCATCAAATTCCCGGACGAGCAGACCATGAAAGAGATTGTCGATGTCCACTATCCGGGCATCAAGGAGAAGCTGGTCTCTGACGCCCTGACCACTTTCTATTCCATGCGCGAAGTGCCGGGCATGAAGAAGAAACCGTCTACGTCGGAACTGCTGGATTGGCTGAAACTGCTGATGAATGAAGATGTCGATCTGGAAACGCTGCGTGAGCAGGATCCAGAGAAACTGACCCCGCCTCTGCATGGCGCTTTGCTCAAGAATGAGCAGGATGTCGCCTTGTTTGAACGCCTGGCATTCCTCAATCGACGTCAGTCAGGTCCAAGCCCACGCGGGCCAGCGGGTTAGAATCTCTTCGCATAAATCAAACGCTCTGCATTCCCATCCCCGCCTTTGATGGGGCTGTCAGCGCACGCTTCGACGCGCCAGCCTTGCTCTGCGAGCCACGCTACGAACGCTGTTTCTGCGATCTCGACCGCTGCTCGATCTGAAACAATCCCACCTTTGCCGACATGCTCGCGACCGACTTCAAATTGCGGTTTGAACAGCGCGATGAGACTTGCGCCCTCAGCCGCCAGTGAAAGCGGCTCAGCGAGCAGCTTGTGAAGCGAAATAAAGCTGGCATCACAGACCACGATATCCGGCGGGCGTTCGACCTGTTCAGGGGTCAAAGCCCGCGCATCAGTCGCCTCTAAAGACATCACGCGCGGATCATCGCGCAGCTTTGGATGCAACTGATCCCGCCCCACATCAACGGCGATGACTCGCCTGGCGTCACGCGCCAGCAAGAGGTCGGTAAACCCACCGGTCGAGGCGCCAATATCGAGACAATGATACCCTGCTGGATCAACCCCGAACATATCCAGAGCATGCGCCAATTTCAGCCCTGCCCGCGAGACCCAGGGATGTTCCCGCTCGGCCTGAATGCGCGCCGTCGCGGAGATCTTCTCAGAGGGCTTGCTGAGGACCCGGCCAGAGACGGATACTTTGCCGGCCGCAATTGCCGCCTGCGCGGCAGAGCGGCTGTCAAAATAACCGAGCGACACAAGCATTTTATCGGCGCGATCAAGTTTTTCTATCACGGCTGACTTCTCCGGCGAACGCTCTACACTTGCTGAAGTTAAGCCAATGGAGCCCTCCTGATGATCCGTAAAGCCTTTCTTGCCGCTGTCCTGCCCCTCGTCGCCTGCGCCCACGCGCCCGCGCAGGACGCCCCATCCTTGCCGACCGAAGCGGAGATGCCGGGCCCGGATCAGGGCGTATTTCCCAGCATGATGCGGATGGGCGGTGATATTATCGGCGCCGAGGGTAACGTGATCGGCGCGCTGAACATTCTCGATGGCCCGAACGGTTTGCTGATCGAAGCTACGATCGCGCCTGGCGGACTGACACCGGGCTGGCATGGCTTGCACCTGCATCAGGTCGGCGATTGCAGCGATACGGGGGCTTTTAAATTGTCTGGCGGCCATGTCGGCAAGATCGAAAATGGACATGGCTTGCTGAACCCATTGGGTCCTGAAGCTGGTGATGTGCCAAACATTTGGGCGGCCGCAGACGGCTCTGCTGGCTATGAGGCTTTCACCAGTCTGATCACCAGCGCTGAGCTAGCAGATGCGGACGGCACCGCCCTGATCATTCATCAGAATCGCGATGACCATATGACCCAACCGATTGGGGGCGCCGGACCGCGCGTCGCGTGCGCGGTCATAAAATAGTCTAAAAAAAATCCGTTGACGCGCCTGCGACACTCTGTCAAACGGCGCGTCCATTCAACGAAAAGAGGCCGTCATGAAAACGCGGAATCTAAAACTCAGTCGTCGCTTGCCGGCCTTCTATGAAGGCCAGGACTGCGTCGCCATGGAGGATGTTGGATGACGGGTGGACGCGCCACCCAGCCGGCTTGATCGCCGGTCTATCCGCCCTCCGCGCGTTCCGCCCGGAGGGTTTTTTCTTGCTCAAAGGGGTCGCGTGGGGGGATAACCAATCAAAGGAGGGGTCATAGACAGACCTTAGACCAATGAGCAATTTTGAAGTGATCGAAACGTCGCGAGGCGGAGCGATCAAAGCCTGGGTGAAAGGCGTTCCTGTTGAACCCAAAGCCCGTGAACAGCTTGAGAATGTGGCTGGCCTGCCCTTCATTCACTCGCACTTGGCGGTGATGCCGGACGTCCACTTTGGGCGCGGCGCCACAGTCGGGTCAGTGATTCCGACCAAGGGCGCGATCATCCCAGCGGCCGTCGGAGTCGACATTGGCTGCGGCATGATGGCGATGCGGACCAGTCTGACCGCCCGGCAATTGCCGGACAATCTGAAGCGTGTCCGCAGCGAGATCGAGCGCAAAGTCCCGGTCGGCAATGGCCCACGCGGCAATCACCGGGATACCCCAGCGAGCGTCGTGACGCGGCTGCGCAAGTCTCGTCTAGCCGAGCGGCTGGACCTGATCCACGACAAGCACCCCAAGATCACGCCTGGAAAATTCAGTGCGCAACTTGGGACGCTTGGCGGCGGAAATCACTTTATCGAGCTCTGTCTGGATGAAGATGACCGCGTCTGGATCATGCTGCACTCTGGTTCACGCGGCACGGGCAACCGCATCGGCACCTATTTTATCAGCGAAGCGCGGGCTGCGCTGGAGAAGCGGGTGCTTGGATATCATGTCCCGGACCGGGATCTGGCTTTCTTCGTCGAAGGCGAGCCTCTGTTCGATGACTATATCGAAGCCGTCGATTGGGCGCAGGATTTTGCGCGACTCAATCGTGAGTCGATGATGGATCGTGTCCTGATCGCATGCCGTGAAACCTTGCCGGGATTCACGATCGAGAAGTCTGCGGTGAACTGCCACCACAATTACGTGGAAAAAGAACACCACTTTGATGCAGATGTCTGGGTCACCCGGAAAGGCGCGGTGCGCGCTGGCAAAGACGAGCTTGGCATTATTCCCGGTTCCATGGGGGCCAAATCCTTCATTGTCCGGGGCAAAGGCGATGCTGAGAGTTTCTGTTCCTGCTCGCATGGAGCTGGTCGGAAAATGTCTCGGACAGCGGCCAAGGCCAAGTACACTGTGGCGGATCATATCGAAGCCACAAAAGGTGTCGAATGCCGGAAAGACCGCGGTGTCGTTGATGAAACGCCAATGGCCTATAAGGACATTGACAAAGTCATGGCCGCACAAACCGATCTGGTCGAAGTGGTTCACACTTTGAAACAGGTCGTTTGTGTCAAAGGGTGACTCGCTGTGCGGGTCATCTGTCACTCAATAGGAAAAGGCGATCCAATCCGGATCGCCTTTTTTCTAGTCCAAACTCTTGGCCACCCGGAAACCGATTGTATCATTGCGGCTGGATGAAGGTTGGGCCCGCCGAATCGCAGACCGCACATAAGACGGGACTTTTTCGTAATCGCCCCCGCGCACAGGTTGTGAACACATTTCCCGCCCTGGAATTGCTTTGCCATCGCGTGGCAGACCGGCATAGGTCCGCGAATAGCAATCAGCTGTCCACTCGGCGATATTGCCGAGCATGTCATGCAAGCCGAACGGATTGGCAGGATATGAGCCAACCGCCACCGGCATGCGCAAATAGCCGCCCCCTTTGGCGCCATTATTATAGCCGCGCGTGCCATTATAATTGGCTTGCTCGCTGGTGATCTCTTCGCCGGTATAGAATGGCGTGGTGGTCCCAGCGCGCGCCGCATATTCCCACTCAGCCTCGGATGGCAGACGATAAGGATCGCCATCGACCTGGCTGTTCAGCCAATCAACATAGGCTTGCGCATCAAATGCGTTCAAATCGAATACGGGACGATCGTCCATGACCCAGAGAGGATTTGAGGATCTTACTGATTTCGGGTCATGCGTGCACGCGCCTGCCGTCCGACAGGCTTCATACTGCCCGAATGTGACTTCATATTTGCCCATCGCAAACCGCGCCACAGAGACTTCGCGCACCGGGCCTTCATCATCATGGCGCCGATATTCGGTCTCAGGTGAGCCCATCATGAATTTGCCGGCTGGAATGACCACCATTTCTGGGCAGCCGTCACAATCCTGGAAGCTGTTAAAGTCTGATAGACCTGCGGGTTCGGTCGATGTCGTCGCGGGTGCGTCACTGGCCGCCGTGTCCGTATCCCCAACATCTCGTCCCATCGACGCCATCTGGAAGACAAGCCCCGCATCGATCACCGCAGGCGCGGGCTTGCCGCAATCTCCGAAGCAGAAATCCTCGCCAATCAGACCGGAATTGTAGAATGGTGTCTGCGCCCCGCCCGTCGCTTGATAGACTTGGTCTGCGACGCGTTTGAATACTTGTTCGGCAATCAGCCCGTCTTGCTGAATCACCGCGGCAAGCGCTTGTGTGTAAGGGCTGTTATTGCCGGCACCATCGGTCGCGGTGAATCCAGGCTCTGTCGAGTAAGACACCAGGAGGCCACGCGAACGCTCCACCGGCGCCAAACCGCCTGAGCCGAGCGAGCGGCTGGAACTTGGCAATGGATTGTTACGACACGCATCGAGAATAACGAAATTGACGCCATTTCCGGCCGCGCGGACATGTTGCAGCGCCTGACCCAGCCGCGGCGCCTGTGCCCAGACGTCTTGTTCCGTGACGGCGTTCGTATCCACTGGGATGAGGTAATTGTAGCCTTCGGATTGAATGCCATGCCCGGCAAAGTAAATCAGGCCAACCGCATTGCTTCCGGCATACGACAAGCGCCGTCCATGCGCTGCGAATGCGTCCTCCATATCGTCTTCGGTGGCGTCGATGAGCAGGCTGACCTGGAACCCAACTGATTCCAGCGCATCTTTCATCAGACGCGCATCATTCGCGGGATTGGCCAATTGCCACCCCATTGTCTCATAATTGCTATTGCCGATCACGAGGGCAATCCGGTCTTGCGCCAAAGCGAAGAGCGGCAGAAAAAACACAATAAAAACAGATAATATCGCACGCTTGAACATGGTCGAGCTGACTCCGGTCTGTATCGCGTTTGCGGAGGGTCCCCACCCATCCAACGCACGCCCCCTTAACCATGATAGGAGCACAGAGCGCGCGACGATTCCAGAGGGAAAATGACGCTGTTCCGCGCCCGCTTATTGCCGTGTCGGCGGTGGAGGGGGCGGCGGGGGTGGCGGCGCGGGCGCACCCACGACCGGAGCTGCCAAGGGTTCCATGAACAAGGTCGATGACCGTGCCGTGCTTGGCGCCGGCGCACCAATGCCAAAAACGGACGACATAAGCTGGCTCGCTTCATCAACACTGATCCCGCCCAGCGCGACTTCCTGCATAATGGCGGCCTGCGCGCGTTGCATCTCGACGCGCATCTCATTGGCATTCTCAAGCTGGTCGACATAGGCTTCCATCACGTCGTCGCAATGCTCGGACAATGCGGTGGCGCCATTCGAAGAAACTGTCCGCAAGTGTTCGAAACACAATTGCACGCCATAATCGTTCTGAACGATCGCCATGGTGATATCGCGCACCGCTTCAGCCACCGCATAAGATGGCGGATAGGCGGGCGATGATGGCCAGGACCCCGTGATCCCGCCAGCACTGGAATCGCTGGCAGATGGCGCTGTAGACGCCAGGCTAGAATTGATGTCGGACGTTGCCTGGGCCGAGGCCTGCGCGCGTTCCATCGCTCGCGCTTGCGCTCGCAAATCCAGGACCTGGCGATTGCGCCGCTCAATATCATTTGCCGAGCAGCCTGCCGTTGTGTCGCCGACATAGCATTGATTATTGGTCTGCTCGAGCAAAGCGATTTCATCATTGGTGTGCTGGATTTCGCTCGCAAGCCGCGTCTGCTCCGCTGAGGCCATCGCGGAGCGCTGCAAATATTGTTCGCGATAATCAAGGCCACTTCCGGCCGAGGCGCTGACCACTGCGTCGCTGCCTTTTACCGAGCCCGTCAACTGTTCGATCGCGAGCAGCGCAATCATATTGGTCTGAAACCGGCGTAGCATGATGGAATATTGCTCATCAGACAGCCCGTTCATATAGGCCTCGCAAACGCGATAGAAGCCATCGCGCAAGGTTTGGATCGTCTGGGTCCGCAGTCCGATATTCGCCGCAGCTTCCGACACGCCGCCCTCAGCCGACACCGCATTCGAAATGTCAGACACACTTACACCGGCTTGAGCCGCAATCGCAGATAACGCGTCCGGCGCAGGCTCAGCACAGACCACTCTTAACTCATCATCGGCGCGCCTGTTCGATAAGACGGCCCGCTGTTCAGCGTCGATGAAAACGCCCGCCGGCGCTGACCCATTGCCGTTAAAGCCTGAGCCGAGCGTCTCTTTCTTGTTGACCGCAGCGAGATTGCCCACCGAGGCACAGGCCGTCAAAGCGCAGGCGCTCAAGGCGAGCAAAATGATGCGAAACATGAATTCGTCCTCCAATACAGACAGGACGTGACATTTCTAAATTAGTCAAGCAAGACAGCGCCTTATAGGGGAATTCTAGCGCAGCGCCTCAAACCAGAGTTGAAGTGCTGCCCCTTCGCGCGCACGACCGGCCCGCACCGCCATCGCCTCTTCGTCAGCGCCCCATTGCTCGATCTGCCAGTCTTCGTCGACGCAGGACGCCGCCAAGGCCGCCTCTGCCGTCAAGGCGCCTTGCTCGACGGCGAGCGCCAAAACTGCTGAGCCGAGCAAACTGGAGCCCCAGGTCAGCGCCGTCAGCCGAAAATCATCCAGAGACAGGGCATGCGTGCGCACGGCTTGCAGGCTGGCTTCGGGTTGCGGGCTCGCCATCAATCCAATCACTGGCACGAGGATCACACCCAATTCTTTCCCGGCCCAGTCGCGCCAGGGCTTCCAGGCGGCATCCTGGCGCGCCTGCAGCTCAGCGGGCGATTCAGCGAGATAGCAGGTCACATCCGTGCCCGCATATCGGCTGAGCTCTTCTGCCAGCTCTTCGCGCGTCTCCGGGGTTCGGTCGATCGCGACATTGGCCAAGCGCGTCAAAATCATGCTTGGCAAATCCAGAGTCTCGTCCTGCGCGTCCCACTCGGCAGCAATTGCGGCGGCGAGGGCTTCAGTCGGAACAGACAAGCCGGTCTTGGCCGGGGTCTTGATGGCGCGGCCATCAAGCAGCACTGCGAAGCCGTCGCCCTCCGGCGCGACACTGGCTTGCTTGTAGAAGCGTTTGGGCAAATTGGTTTTGTCCATCACGAGACCCGCTCTGCAAAAGCATCGAGGCTGGTATTCAGCGTGGCGAAATCATGATGCACTTCATGCGCCCCGACCTCGGACAATTCCTGCGCTTCGCCGAATCCCCAGCTGACGCCCAGCGTGTGAATGCCGGCATTCAGGCCCATACGGATGTCGTGAATGGCATCGCCGATGATCAGTGACTGGTGCGGCTCCGCGCCAACAGCTTTCATCGCTTCATCACACATGAAGGGATGCGGTTTGCCCGGACCATCATCGGCGCACCAGATTGTATCAAAAAACGCTTCCAGCGGATGCATCTCAAAAATGGCGCGAATGCCAGCATGAGATTTACCAGTGGCCATCGCAATCAGCCAGCCATCATCCGCCAGACGCCGCAACGTTTCGACGGCGCCGTCATAGAGTGGCTCTTTGAAACCAGGCTTAGCGCGGTTCGCGACGAAGGCCTCTTTATAGGTCGCGGCCAGCCGATCAAGATCATCATAGTCGGGGGCGAGGATCTGACAGGCTTCCTTTAAACCCAGGCCGATCGTCTTGCGCGTCGCGTCATAATGAGGTGGCGCCAAGCCGAGCGCCTTGAACGTCCGCACCATCGCCGATTGGATCACCTCGCGGCTGTCCACGATGGTGCCATCCATATCCCAAATCGCAAGTTTCAAGCTCATGGCCCGCCCTTTAGGCGGCAGCGGCTTTTCTCGCAACCAGTCTTTGCCAGATCATGAAAATTGGGGCGGACAGTTCCAGCACCATGCCCGCGAGCTGGGTGTCAATTCCAGGCCCCACCGTCATGTAAGAAAAGAGCCGCGCCAGGCCGCCAAGAAAGATCACGGCGCAGATAAAGGCCAGAATGACGCCCTGCGTCTCGACATTCGGAATGGTCCACCAGAGCAGCAGCGTCACCAGCAAATAGATCGCTGAGAGATAGCGCAGCTGATTGTCAATCGCGGCGGGATAACCGCCATCCGGCATGAAAAATGCGGCGCCATTCACAATGCCCATAATCGAAAAGAAAAGCGGGATCAGGGACAGGACCCCTAACCCGACTTGTAGCCCCAGCTTCATTCAGACCTCCACAATGCCCGACGAAATCTCCTGCGCTCGCGCTGCAAACGCCGCTTTGGTATCGCCTTCATCTGTGGAGCAGATCAAATATCCTCCGCCCTGTCTAATCACGCGCGCAATCTCTGGCCACATGACGTCCGGCGTTTTCGCCTCGTCCCACGTTTTCGATACGGAAGGATCCATGTGACGCGCGCCGCCAAATCGTTCCGGCCGGGCCTTCGCACCATCCCAGATCTTTGTATTGAGCAAGCCCGGACAAAGAATGGTCGTGTCGATCCCCTGCCCAGCAAGCTCACCGCGCAAGGCTTCGGCAACCGCAAAGGTCGCATGTTTGGTCGTCGCATAGAGCGGAAAGTCGCCTTCCGGCCTGCGCAAGGCCGCCGTCGAGGCCGTAATGCCGACATGGCGCGGCCCGGTCGCCTCAGCCATCAGCGGCGCGAAGGCTTGCGCGGTCCAGATCACGCCGCGCACATTGACATCTAGCGCCCATTCCACCGCCTTGGCCTTGCCTGTCAGCACCGGCGACCCGACCCCAACCCCGGCATTGATCCAGAGCAGACTAAGAGGACCTGTTTCCGCCACATCGCTCGCTGCGGCGATACAAGCCCCGCGATCCGAGACATCGAAGACAAGTGCAAAGGCATCGCCGCCAATCTCACGCGCGACGCGGTCCGCAGCTTCGCGGCGAATGTCCTGTACGCCGACGCGCATCCCGATCTCCGCCAGGTTCCGCGCTAGCATTTCGCCAATGCCATCGCCAGCACCGGTCACAATCGCCAATTTGCCCTCGAAGTCTGAAAGCTCAGTCATGCTGTCTCCTATGCTGGACAAGTCTTAATGCGCTCAATCGCACCCGCCTCTTTCTATTTGGACCGAGACCCGTAGGGTTGGATATAGAATACAGGACCCACAAATGAAGAAAATTGCGATTTATGCATCATTGCTCGCCATGGCCTGTTCGGGTCCAAGCGAGCCAAATTCGGCGAGCCCCTCGCCCGAACTCCCGATCCAGATTGAAGGTCTGGAAGATATGGATGAGGCCAAGGCCGAAGAGATTATCGGCTCGATCAACCCGCTCGAGAATGATCTGCGCGGACTGGAAGTTGCCGTTCGCATGCATGACGGGTTCCGCATCAAGTCGGATGGTGTGGTGTTTGAGCTCGGCGTCACAGACGGCGCTGGCGAAACCCGACTGGATGAGGAATTTATTCTCGTCGAGACCAGCGGCATTGAAAGCCCGATACTGACCGATGCCGCGCGTGATGGTTTTTTCATCCGCACCTTCAAGCTGGATCAATCAGATTATGATCGCATGCGTGCTGGCGACCTGGTCTTGCAAGACTTGAAGCGCACGTCGCCCGGCGAGAACCAGCTCAAGTTCAATGCCGGCGTCTATACTTGTGCCAATCCGGACACCGAGACGCCAGATGAATATCGCTTCGCAATGTTCGTCCGCTCTGCCCCGGATGTCGATTTTATTCCGCTTTCAAACGGCGATGTCGTGATGGCGCGCTCCAGTGCCGGACCGCTCGCCGCCGCGTGGGAGCCCTGCGCCTCTTAAGGATAAAGCCGCGTGCGAGTCCACGCATCACCGTTTCGCACCAGTTTCAGTCGGTCATGCATGCGGAAGGCTTGATCTTGCCAGAACTCAATTTCGGTCGGCATCAGACAATAACCGCCCCAATGCTCCGGCCGCGGAATGTCATCATCATCGCCATAGATCGAACTGATCTCCGCGACGCGTTGATTGAACGCGTCTCGATTGTCGAGCGGACGCGATTGATCTGACGCGATCGCAGCAATCCGCGATTGTGGCGCGCGTTGTTGGAAGTAAGCGTCTGATTGCGCAGCTGAGCTTTTCGAAATCGTGCCCCGCACGCGCACTTGCCGCCGCAAGCTCTTCCAGTGAAAGCATAAAGCAGCTTTGGGGTGTCCTGCTAGCTGCGCACCTTTGGCGCTGTCATAGTTGGTGTAGAACTGAAATCCGTCTGCAGCGCTGAGCCCGCGTAGCAACACGATGCGGACATCCGGCATGCCATCCGAAGCCACCGTCGCCAGAGACATGGCCGTGGAATCATTCGGCTCGTGCGCATTGGCGTCTTTCAACCAAGCTTCAAGTAATTCAAAGGGCTCGGGCACGTCCGGGATCAGCGGACGATCCCCGTCCGCGGCATAATCCGCTGCGCTTGGCGAACCGGGAATTGATACGGGCACATCAGTCATTCGATTGGTCACTCATTTAGGGTCAGGGCGCGTTAGGGGTTTGGCAGGCTTGGCATTTGCATATAGGAGACCGCGAACACCGCAACTACGGAACGGCCCATATGTCACATAACACATTTGGACATCTCTTTCGCGTCACAAGCTGGGGCGAGAGCCATGGGCCAGCGCTCGGCTGTATTGTCGATGGCTGCCCACCCGGCTTGCCGCTGGACGAAGCCTGGGTGCAGCAATTCCTCGACCAACGTCGTCCAGGGACCAGCCGTTTTGTGACCCAGCGCCGCGAACCGGATCACGTGAAGATCCTGTCCGGCGTGTTTGAAGATGATCGCACAGACGGCCCAGTGACGACCGGGACGCCGATCAGCATGATGATCGAGAATGTCGATCAGCGGTCCAAGGATTATTCCGAAATCCGTGACCGCTATCGCCCCGGCCATGCTGATTATACCTATGACCAGAAATATGGCGTTCGCGATTATCGTGGCGGCGGACGTTCATCCGCCCGCGAAACGGCGGCCCGCGTCGCCGCTGGAGCCGTCGCTCGTCGCGTCCTCGGCGATGGCATTCTAGTTCGCGGCGCTGTCGTGCAAATTGGCGAGTATAAGATCGACCGCGACGCCTGGGATTGGTCGATTACCGACGCCAACCCGTTCTGGTGCCCAGACGCCAAAATGGCGGCGCACTGGGAGACCTATCTTGATGAGGTTCGCAAAGCCGGATCATCGGTTGGCGCAGTGGTCGAAGTACAAGCCTCTGGCATTCCCGCAGGATGGGGCGCGCCGGTCTATGGCAAGCTGGACAGTGAACTCGCTGGCGCGATGATGAGCATCAATGCTGCGAAAGGCGTCGAAATCGGCGCTGGGTTCGACGCGGCCGCATTTTCTGGCGAACAAAATGCTGACGAGATGCGCAGTGGCAATGACGGCGTCCGCTTCCTCTCCAACAATAATGGCGGGGTCGCAGGTGGTATCTCGACCGGGCAGGACGTGATAGTCCGTGTCGCCATCAAGCCCACCTCTTCAATCCTGACCGAAACAAAATCAGTCACGCGTGATGGCCAGGACGTGGATGTGCGCACCAAAGGCCGGCATGATCCTTGTGTCGGCATCCGTGCAGTTCCGGTCGCAGAGGCTATGCTGGCTTGCGTTCTGGCCGATGCAAAATTGCGACACCGCGGCCAGATCGGCAGTTAAAACTGCTGTAATTCATATCAGATTCAGGTTTCTGGGGCCATGTCGCGCGCATCTTCCAAGATAGGAGCGGATTTACATGACATTCTCCCAGTTTCTCAAACTTGCCGCCTGTGCTGGCGCCATGACCCTGGCTTTGCCAAGTCACGCCCAGGATGAGGCCAATAATGGCTGGAGCGGCGAAGGCTCGCTCAGCGCCGGTGTGACCACCGGTAATACCGAAACCACCGATCTCGGCCTCGGCGTTGATGTTGCCCGGGTTATGGACGTTTGGACCATTGGCCTGCAAGCCACAGCCGATTATGGCGAAACCGATGGCGCAGAGACCAAGAACCGGATCTTCCTCGGCACCAATTTCGATCGCCAGATCAATGATCGTCTCTTCGGCTTCGGTCAGCTGAGTTATGAGCGCGACGAGTTTTCCGGCTTTGAATCGCGCGCCTTTATTGGCGGCGGTCTTGGCTATGAAGTTCTGACCGGCGACGTCACGACCTGGACGGTCCGCGGCGGCCCGGGTCTGAAAATTGACGAGATTGAAGCGGTTCTGGACAATACCACCGTGCCTGCCACTGTGATTACGCCCGCGACCACTGAAGAATCTTTCGGTGCGACCGCGCAGTCCAACTTTGCGCATCAGTTCAACGACAATGTCGCCTTCACCAATGATACAACGGCACTTTATGCGGAGACATCAACCCAATTGGGCAATATCGCTGCGATCACCGCGACCCTGACGGATACGCTGTCCGCCCGCGTCTCATTCGAAGTGCGTCATGATACCGATCCAGTCGACGGCTTTGAAGCGACAGACACAATCAGCCGCGTGTCGCTGGTTTATGGGTTTGGGAAATAAGCCTCAAGCGACGCGTTCGCGTTTCAACATGATTGAGCCCGCGCCGAATGGTGCGGGCTTTTCTGATGGTTTCCGGATGCCAAACCTGCAAGTTTCTGCGCGGCTGAGAGTCTGCTCTGGGGCGAATTTAGGACGCTGAACTAATGTTCTTTTTGGTCATCAGAGCGGGCATGTGAGACGAGTGCGGCTATTCTGTGAATCGTACCAGGTTAGACGCACCACGCATCTGCAACCGGCAGTGCTAACCTATTTTCTTGGTCGAAACGTTCCGCGCGCACTTGCCTTAAATCGAACGGTTGAGATAACGCTTTCCTTATGAACACTCAGCCAGACTTCGAGACTCAATTCATTGAGGTTTTCCAACCGGTCTTCCTATGGGGGGTAGGTGCGTTCGAACTAGCGCTGATTCTGTATACGCTTTATCAGGAGTTTGTAACAGGCACTGGCCCATCCTTATTAGCAACGATATTACCATTGAGTGTAGTAATAGCTATCGTATGGGCAGTCTTATCTGTGCTGATCACACTTGTCGTTTTCAGGATCAAGAAACGCACTGAGTGAGCAACAAGCCTGATGTCCGCTCCTGACCCAAAGACAACATCACCAGAGGCTGTTTTGGAGCGATTTTAAGTCGCTGGTCGACAAACATTCAGACGGCAGAGGTCGCGCGGCGAAGCACCGTCTAAGCAGCGGTATCGCCCATAAAGTATCGAACCAAGTCAATGTAATCGAACACCAACGAAACCGACGCCATGATCATAAACCAGTACAAATATTTACCGGCCAAATTCTCGTCTCTGAACGGCTTTCTTTCGCGCCATAGATAGATCAAGAGCGGGGTCCAAACCAAGATATGGCTGAGACCTAGTAGGCGGACATACCCAAACGTTCCAAACAAAGTCAGAATGATAATAATGTTGGCAAACCACGCGGTCAGCCCCCAATGCGCGCGTCGGTCCATAAACGCGAGCGGTACCAATAACCAATTCGACGTATCGATCACGCGTGTCCACCAATAGATCCAAGCGGGTCCTTCGGCGATCCGGTCGATCAGCCCCATATCCATTTGCAGATCCATGCGCAGCTCTTTTTCTAATCAAGCAATGCGACGACACGCGCGGGTGCTGCAGATGCGCCAACGAGTTTGAGGGGGAACACGCACACTTTGAATCCATGCGCGGGCAGCGCGCCGAGATTGGTCAACTGCTCCATTTGCCAATAAGGCTTTCTTTGCCCCAACCGATGACCTTCCCAGAACAGATCGTCCCGGTTTTCATCTTTGGCTTGTTGAATTTGCAAGTGGAATGGCAAGTCCCACCCCCACTGATCAATGCCCATGACGGTGCTACCTTGATCAATGAGCCATTCGGTCGCGTCGGCGCCCATACCTGTGCCGCGCTTCCAGAATTCTTTTGTGCCCATGAATTGATCGCGCCCTGTTCGGATCAGAACAATCGTGCCTTCCTCGATCTTCGCGCCGGTCTCGGCCAGGTTCTTCTTAAGATCTTCGACCGTAATGACATCGCCTTCTTCCTTAGCGGTCATGTCGATCACGATGCCGGGTCCGATACACTGGTCCAGCGGAATATGTTCAATCGTGAGCGCGTCGGTCTCTTCGCCCGGGGCGCCACTTTTCGGACCATAATGCCATGGCGCGTCGATATGTGTGGTGCTGTGCACGCCCATCTGGGTGATCGTGTCATCTGCCCAACCGACAAAGTCTTTGGGCATGAGCTTGAACGGCAATCCTAATCCTCGCATCAGCCATCGGGCGATCCAATGCGGCTTATGCTTAATCTTGACCCGCATGAAACGTGGATCATTCTTATTGTATTGGATGGGTTTCGATAGATCGATCACGCGCATGACTTAAACCGCTCTTTCAATTGTGTTGGAGACCTCACCGACCTGATCGATCCGCAACGTGACGGTGTCGCCCGGCTGAAGCCAATGGCCGTTTTCCATGCCGGTGCCCCCCGGCAGCGTGCCGGTGCCGAACAGCTCGCCTTCATGCAATTGTTCGTCCTTGGAGGCGAAGGCAATGGCTTCCAACAGGCTAAACTGCATGCCAGCGGTCGAGCATTCGGCGACTTGCTGGCCATTGATCGACACGCTTGCGCTTAAGCGATCGATATGTGGCAAGACTTCGTCCGCTGTGACGATCGTATCCGACATAGTCGACACGAAATGCTTGGCTTTTTGCGGGCCAAATCCGCTATCCATTTCTTCTTTTTGAATATCCCGCGCGCTGACATCGTTTAGAACGACAAAGCCGCCAATCGCGTCCGCCACCTCATCTGGGCTGGCATTGAAAAGAGGTTTGGCAAGAACGGCGCCGAGCTCCAATTCATAGTCCAATGCTGTGGTATAGCGCGGCCATTTTAAGACGCTGCCGGAGGGCGCGAAGTTTAGATGGTTGCCGAAATAATAGATGGGCTGCTGATACCAGAGCGGGTGTGGTCGAAAGCGCTTGAACGGCTTACCAGTCACTCGCTCAATCAGCTGAGTGAGGGGAAAGGCCCTTGGCATAAACCGCTTCACAAATCCTCGGCTGGAATCGATGACATGTTTCTCAAACAACATAAAATCGCGAAACGAGGCGGGTTGGATCGGTAGCATGGCTGGATCGTCCTCAAGTATCATTTCTTCCTGATGGGTCTCGATCCGCTCTAAGGCTTGTCGCGCTTGCGCGTCGAGTTTGAGAATTTCCATTACGGGGTCAGAGCCACTTCCAAAGCGAACAGCGCTCTGCGGACCAAGCGTGAGCCACGTCCCATCCACTAGAGCCTGCGCGATAAACCCAGAATTGCCGAGGCGTCGACGCAGTTTCATTTTGATCTCTCCAGTTCAAGCTGGATAGAATTGGTACGTTCGTTTCGTTTTTGAGTCAACAAAATTGAAACGTTCGTTTCATTATATATGTTGCAAAAGTCTGTTAGATCTCGGATTTGAACCCGGGAATGGAGTACATTCTTGACGCGCGCCTACAAAAAATCTGCATCGATGCGGGAACTGTTGCTGGACACGGCAGAAGCCTTGTTTGCCGAACGCGGCTTCCATGGTGCATCGGTGCGCGACATCACGGAGACGGCCAACGTCCGCAATGCGAGTATCAATTATCACTTTGAGAGCAAAGAAAACTTATTCCTCGCCGTGATTGAGCGCCGCATCGAACCTTTGGCCGCCTTGCGGCGTGAGCGTTTGCTCGAAACCAAACCTGATCCCGCCGAACCCGAAACCAGCGTGCGCCATATCGTCCGATCATTTGCCGAGCCAATGTTAGATTTCGCTGCGCATGGCGGGCCCGGCTGGAAAAACTACTGCGTTCTTATCGCTCACCTCGCTGTCCAAAAACAGTGGGGCGAGAATACTGTGACCAGAAAGTATGACGATCATGCGCATCTCTTTCTCGAAGCGCTGCAGTCGACGTTTCCAGATGCGGATTCATATCGGGTTCATTGCTGCTTCCAATTTTTATTGAGCACGACACTATACGCTGTTTGCAATAATGAACGCTTAGACACGCTTTCATCAGGGCAGTTTCGCTCGGATGATTTGGCCCGTCTTCGCGCACCATTCTTAGACTATGCCGTGGGAGGCATCGTGAACGTCGCCGGCAAAAAGTAGTAAACAGACTGCCTTTTTTAGGGCAGCGCGCGAAATCTGTGCGACCGTTTTAGGGCGTTTCCCGCCTCCTATTTAATTTCTGATAATGCTCGCTTTTCAGAAACTGTGAGAGTCTGCTCTGGGGCGAAGATAAGCCGTTGAGCTCAAGCCTCTTTGTGCTCGCGCTTGTGCCATCGAGGCCATTAGCCTTGATCCGCCTAATGAAACTTTTCTCGACGGTTTAGTTGGTCCAATATTTTCTCCATGCGGGATGCTCTAGTCTCTGGTTTTTTGGCTGTTTTGAGACGGTAATAAATTGGGTAGAGGTTCTTTCGATCAAGCGTTTCAAAAAACTGCTTTGCGACTGGGTGCTGCTCAAGGGCTTCTAAAAAATCTTCTGGAATCTCCATATCAGCTTGC
>JBCBUI010000009.1:0-185117 GCA_039818185.1 Pseudomonadota bacterium | reverse complement strand
GTACGAACGCTTCTCAGCACCCGTGACATCTGCCAGCACCATCGTGATCGCTGCGGTCAGCGTCGTCTTACCATGGTCCACGTGTCCGATCGTACCGATGTTCACGTGCGGCTTATTACGCTCAAACTTCTCTTTGGCCATACCAGGCCTCCTTTTCTCAGTGTCCGGCCCACCGGACGTTGGTCCTTTCTCAAAGCGGGCCAGAAGAGTCCCGTTGAAGCGCGCCACATACACATGCCCGCCACAGGTTTCAAGCACCTATAGTGCTGCCGTATGCAGACAATTTGCAGACGGTCTCAAAATGGCTTGACAAACACCGCCAATAAAGGCCCTAGCGTGGGCCCATGACGCAAGGACATGTCTTCAAGACGTTTAAGAGCAAAGCGGACCTGCAACAGGCCGCTGCGGACTGGATTATCGCCGCCTTAAAAGACGCCATCGAGCGTCGTGGCAGCGCCGTCTTCATGGGCTCTGGCGGCCGCACGCCGGGCCCCATTTATGAAACACTGTCACAGGCCGACTTGGCCTGGGATCAAGTTCAGATCGGACTTTGCGATGAGCGCTGGGTCGATGTTGATCATCCTGCATCCAATGGCGCCATGATGGAACGCACGCTGTTGCAGAATAACGCAGCTGCGGCCGCCTATACGCCCATGAAAATACCGGGAGACGATCCATTCGCCGCCACCGCAGAGGTCAATGACCTCTATATGGATGCAAGTCTGACAGATATCATGCTGCTCGGCATGGGGCCGGACGCGCATACATTGTCATGGTTCGCAGGTGGGCGCGGCTATGAAGACGCGATTGATCCAAACACGACGTCCGTGGTGGCTGCCGTTGAAGCGATTGAAAGTGAAGTCACAGGACCAAACTTGCTGCGGATGACGCTGACCCAGCCTTGTATCGCATATGCGCGCAAGGTCCTGCTCTTGATCACTGGGGCTGACAAGCGCGCCGTCTTCGAGTCAGCACCTGCGGATGCCCCGGTTAGTCTCATGAAGCGTGCAGCAGGTGACGCGTTGACCGTCTATTATTGCGATTAGGATCTAATGAAATGTCGATTGAAGACCTGAAGGCTCTTGCGCCAGCGATTCGGAAAAGTTCACTCAAGAATTTGGCCGCAATGGCGACAGATCATACTCTGTCCGGCGCCGGTTGGACGATCAATCTTTCGCGTCATTATTTAAACGCAGAGATAAATACAGCCCTCATGGCGCACGCCAGCAACGTCAATTTGCAAGGCGCAATCGATGACCTGTTCGCGGCAGCCATTGTCAATCCATCAGAGAACCGCCCTGCTCTGCACTGGGCGCTGCGAATGGCGCCAGAAAGTGAACTGACACAATCCGAGCATGAGACGACCGTAAACGCGCTCGCGAAAGCGGGTGAGATCGCAACATCTGGCCAATACTCAGCCATTGTGCACATCGGGATTGGTGGATCAGACTTTGGCCCACGCCTTTATGCTGATGCATTTGCTGATCGACAATTGGCGGCTATCGATCTGCGGTTTTGCGCCAACGTAGATCCGTTGGACCTAGATTTGGCTCTGGAAGGTTTGAATCCAGCGCGCACGCTAATCATCGGAATTTCGAAATCGTTCGGGACGGAAGAAACGCTGTACAATCTCGGCCGCGCAAGAGCCTGGCTGGAACACGCGCTCGGGGCGGAACAGGCCGCGAAAAATCTGCTACTGGTCACCGCCAATCCAGATCGCGCAACGACCTGGTTAAATGGCATCCCGGCCACCACTCTAGACATGCCGATCAGTGTCGGCGGACGGTATTCAATTTGGTCCGCGGCTTCGGTCGCCGTTATGGCGAGTTTCGACGTCGGAACCTTCAAAGCGTTTTTGAGCGGTGCAGCCGAAATGGACGCACATGTGAAAACCACGCCGATTGCGCAAAACCTGGCGGCGCGACTGGCACTCCTGGATGTCTGGAATACCAGTTTTCTTGGGTTCGGCGCCCGCGCAGTCCTCGCCTATTCGCGGCGACTGCGCATGTTACCGACTTATCTCCAGCAGCTTGAAATGGAATCAAACGGCAAGTCAGTCGGCCCAATGGGGGAAGCGGCGCCATTGACCACCGCGCCACTGCTTTGGGGCGGTGAAGGCTCTGTCGGGCAGCATTCCTATCATCAATGGTTGCATCAGGGCACGCATGTCGTACCGACAGAGTTCATCCTGGCGCCCGGCAGTCATAGCGATTCAACCGGGGTTGAAGCGCTTACGGCGCATGCTTTGGCACAGGCTGAAGTTCTCGCCAACGGCCGTAGTCTCGAAGAAGTTCAATTGGAAGAACCCAACTTGTCACCAGAAGTGGCACGCCAAAAAGTCCATCCGGGTGGTCGCCCGTCAACCTTCATGTCGACGTCTGAACTCACACCTGAACGCCTCGGCGCCTTGATCGCACTTTATGAGCACCGGACCTATCTTGCGGGTGTCCTCTGGCGTATCAACAGTTTCGATCAATGGGGCGTTGAGCGCGGAAAGACAATGGCGACACGCTTGAAGCCAGCCTTGCGCGGGGAGGCGCAAGCGGACGATGCTGCGACACAGAAGCTGATCAAACAGCTCTAGACTCAATCATCCCCGCGAGCACGGGGATGATCTTTAGAAATTCGCTTTTTTTGATTAAGCGATCTTGTCGACTTGTGTGAAGTCCAGATCCACGGGTGTGGCACGACCGAAGATTGAAACGTTCACCTTCATGCGGCCTGTCTCAGGATCAAATTCTTCAACCGTCCCTTCAAAGCCCTGGAACGCGCCTTCATTAACGCGCACTTCCTGGCCAATTTCGTAAACGATGGTTGGCTTCGGACGTTCTTCAATCGGCTCGTCAGAGGTTCCAAGAATCCGGTCGACTTCGCGTTGTGGCACTGGCAATGGCTTTTTGCCGCCATCGGCGCCCAGGAAGCCGGTCACTTTCGGTGTGTCTTTGACCAAGTGATACACGTCATCGGTCAGACGCGCTTTCATCAGCACATAGCCGGGAAAATAACGACGTTCGATCGTCTTTTTCTTGCCACGGACCACTTCGACGACTTCTTCAGTCGGTACTTCGAGGTCCTCGATCATCTCTTCCAGGCCCTTCATCGCGGCCTGATCGCGTATCGCTTGCGCCACTTTCTTTTCGAAATTCGAATAGGCGTGGACGATATACCATTTTGCCTCAGCCATGGGCGAAGCACTCCTTATTAAGAGGTCTAGCTACCCAGACCTGTGAGCAAACGAATAACCCAAGCGATCAATTGGTCGGACAGGAACAAAAACATGGCGACAATGATCGACATTATGACGACCATAATCGTGGCCTGAATGGTTTCAGGGGTCGACGTCCAGGTCACTTTGCGACCTTCCGCTTCCACCTGACGGGCGAAGGTAATTGGCCCAACGCTCTTTTTCTTGTCCTTGTCGGCCATTCTCATGTTCCTGACTTTTGGGGTAATCCGGCTCCATACTGCGCATTTATGCGCTTGTGAAGTCACTTGGGTGCAGATGCTGTCAATCGCAAGCTAAACAGTGCCTGTCGGGACAAATTCAGCCACCGGCAAACCTGGCGTTTCCACATCGATCGCGAACAGGCTGCCAGCCATAGGTTGCCGGTCGAGAGCAGAATCGCTGAGCCCGACGCGGGCGCTCGTAATGTACAGCGTTTTCAGTTCAGGGCCGCCAAACGCGCAACTGGTCGGCCGCGAGACTGGAAGCGAAACAATCTGGTCAATCGATCCATCTGGTGCGTATCGCACAATGCGAGAGCCTGCCCATTGCGCGTTCCAAAGAAAGCCGTCCTGATCCATGGCGGATCCATCAGGATAGCAGCCAGCTTCCAGCGTCGACGCAAAGACCCGGCGATTGGCCAATGCGCCCGTGTCCGGATCGTAATCAAAGGACAAGATCATCTGTTCCGCGCTATCGCAGGTATAGAAGGTGCGGCCATCAGGTGAGAATTGCATCGTGTTTGTGACCAAAACTTCCGGCAAACCGATCCGTTCAGCCGTCATGTCGGGACGCAAGCGATAATATTGGCCTTCTGCTTCGGTCTCGGCATCGTCCATGGTGCCGAACCAGAAACTGCCATCTGGTGCCATACCAGCATCATTTGTGCGGAAGCCATAGGGCTCATTTAATGTACACACACGCTGATAATGCTCGGTAGCGGTATCATACCGTCCGACCTCGAGATCTCCGATCATGATCAAGCCGCCCTCAGCGAGCGCCAAGCCGCTTGCTCGAACAGGCAGATCATAGCGTCTTGTGTTTCCAGTCCGTGGATTGTGGCGGTGAAGTTTGGCGCGTTTGATGTCGACCCACCATAAAAAGCCCTCTGTCGGACTCCATAACGGCCCCTCTCCCAGCATACAGCCCGTTGGTGCTACGCATCTGACGTCGCTCAAAGTTGATTCTCCGCACGTGTCTGTGACAGCGGTCTGAGCGGAGCTGTGCGGCTTGTCAATCGCTTGGCATTGTCGTGCGCAAACCGTTTAGAATGAGATCGATATGCGTTTCGAAATAGGTATCCAGATCGATGGGTTGGAATTGATCGAAGATAAGCTTCCAAATCCCTGCCACCAGCGCGCCAGCGACGACGTTCTGCATCAGACCATGTCCCGACATGTTGCGAAACTCGCCATTGTCGACGCCTTGTTGGATGATTGCATTAATCATGGCTTGTCCGCGTGACAGCACATTGGCGTGGTAGAACTCCGCCAGATGCGGGAAGTTTGGACCTTCTGCCATGATCAAGCGCATGATCTGGCGGCGATCGCTGTCGAGAATTTTGGTATAGAAAAACCGCAAATGCTGCTTCAGGCGCGCCGTTGCAGTCATCTCTGGATCGAACGCAATGCTGGCAGCATTGTCGAGCATGGGCATCATTTTGGCTTTCACCATGCCCTCGAATAGGTCTTCCTTACTTTCGAAATAGAGGTAGACGGTGCCTTTTGAAACGCCTGCCTCCTCCGCGACATCGTCGATTTTCGCCATCGCAAAGCCGACGCGAGAAAAGACGGCCAGTGCCGCATCAATGAGCGCCAGGCGCTTCGCTTCTTTTTGTTGCGCACGGCGGCTTTGCGGCGCGGTTTCTTCGACCTCGATCATTCTGCAGGTCCTCCTATTTCCTCCCTGCGCGCCATCAAACGGCGCACACGCCCTGGCAGATTCTTGATATCTTCAATGACGAGCGTTACCGCCGGGGTGACGAATAGGACCATAATGCCTGAAATTACGATACCGAAGCCCAGGCTTACACCCATCGGGATAAGGAATTGAGCTTGCGGACTGGTTTCCAAGAGCAAGGGACCAAGTCCAAGCGCAGTGGTGAGCGTCGTTAAGAGGATTGGACGGAATCGCCGCGCCGAGGCATTGGCAGCCGCCGTGATCGGATCTGCGCCTTCATTTCGGTATTGATTGTACAAGTCGACGAGCACCACGGAGGCGTTAACAGCCACCCCGGCCAGCGCCACGATCCCGAAAATCGACACGAATGAAAGCGGATAGCCCAATACAAAATGACCGAGCACAGCGCCAGCGACGCCGAGCGGAATGGCAACTATGATCGCAAGCGGCTGAATGTATGACCGCAGCTGCGTTGCCACCAAAGCAAAGATCACCAGGAGCACGATTACGAAGGCCTGCCCGAGACTGGCCAGATCCTCGCTTTGTTCCCGACTGGCGCCGGCTTGGGCCCAGCTCAGTCCAGGATACGCTGCGTCGAGTTGCGGGAAGACATTGGTCAACAATTCCTCGTTCGCGATGGCCGGCGTGCTGATCGACTCATCGATATCTGCTGTCACCGTCACCACGCGGCGCCCATTGATGCGATTGATCGATGAATAGGCACGGCTCTCAGTTGTCTCCGCGACGGTATAGAGCGGCACACTGGAACCATCCGGCAAGCGAATGCGCATCGTATTCAGAGATTGCAGGGATTGCCGCGCCGTTTCCGGATACCGAACGAAGACACGTACTTCTTCGCGACCGCGTTGAATGCGTTGAACCTCTTCACCAAAGAATGTCTGTCTGACTTGGCGGGCGACATCGCTTGGGGTCAGGCCTGCCGCACGACCCGTATCCGTCAATTCAAACAGCAATTGTCGCTTGCCGAGATCGAAACTGTCTTCAATTTGATTGGCGCCAGGTAAGCGTGCGATTTCTGCTTTTAAGCGGTCGGCGGCCTGTATCAAAGCTTCCTCATCGGCATGAGCGAGCTCAAACTCGACATCTGACCCAAACCCGCCCACGGATGCCGTAAAAGTTAGTCGCTCTGCGCCCTCAATCAGACCGACTTCTTCACGCCAGGCGCGTTCAATTTCCGACGCCGACATACGTCGGGTTCCGAAGGGAATTAATTCGATCTGGACTTGACCAATATTTTCGGCCGCGCTGAATCCGGAATTGCCAACCGGACCGCCCCCTTGAGCAGTGTTGCCGCCTATAGTTTCTGCAACCGAAAGAAAGAGATCTTCACCGCGCTCTTCCTTGACGCGTTCGGCGACATTGAAAGCTGCATTGGTCAGCTGCTGCATCGCCGCTTCGGTTCGATCAAACGGCGTGCCTTCCGGCATGACAAGCGTCGCTGAAATGTCGTTTCCTTCAATGTTGGGAAAGAAGACGAATTTCACCAGCCCGCTGCTGACCAGGCTCATGCATAGGATGTAAAAGGCCGTCGCCAGGCCAAGCGTTGCGTATCGCCATTTTCCAACAAACCGAACGCCTTTGCGAACGACATTGTCGCTGACCCAGTTGATGCGTCTTGCGACCCGACTTTGAATGGCCAGAACCGGCCCGCGGGACCATGGCCGACCATGACTTAAGTGGCTTGGCAAAATGAAGAAGGCTTCAATCAATGATACGATGAGCACACAAATCACCACCAGTGGAATCGCCCGTGTGATATCTCCGAATGTGCCACCAACAACGAGCAAGGGTGAGAACGCTGCGACGGTGGTCATGACGCCAACAAGCACGGGCGAGAAGACACCGCGGACGCCGTCAATTGCAGCACGGGCGCCGCTCTTTCCATTGGCAATTTCTGCGTCGATATTTTCGCCAATCACGATGGCATCGTCGACGACGAGTCCGAGTACGATGATCAATCCGAACAAGGACACCATGGTGATCGTCACACCTGCTGCGCCAAACAACATGAACCCACCCATGAAGGCCGTTGCAATCCCAATGCAGACCCAGAATGCAAGTTTCAAATCTAGCATCAGAACCAGGAACAGGAAGACCAAGGCGAAGCCAAACAAGGCGTTTCGGAGCAGCAAATTGATCCGCTCCTCGAGAATGCTGGTTTGATTACGAAATTCGATGACCTCGATCCCGTCTGGAGGCGTATAGGTCTGCATAAAGGCATCGACTGCAGCTTTTACCGTAATGAGGTCTTCAGCTTCCGCGCGGGACACTTCGACGAATATGGCCGGTCGACCATTATATGTGTTCTTCAAGGACTCGCGTGTAAAACCATCGCGAACCGTTGCGATGTCGCCGAGAAGTATCTGCGACCCATCCTCGAAATTGCGAATGACAATGGATTCAAATCCGTCGCCGTCCAAACGTCGCTGATTGGTACGGAGCAGCACTTCGCCAGATTGCGTCTCGATAGAACCGCCGGCCAAGTCGAGTGATCCGGCCCGCACCGTACGTGCCACATCATCAATCGACAGGCCGTATTTCTGTAATGTGTCTTCGCTAACTTCGATCGAGATTTCATAATCGCGATCGCCGGCGAGGTTGACCAAAGATACCCCATTTTGCGTCAACAATTCGCGTTCGAGCTGCTCGGCGGCTTGTCTAAGTTCCAGAGGCGTGACATTCCCCACAACGACAAGCGTCACTACGCCGCCGGTCGGTTTTGGCGCAGATACTGTCTCTCGTTCAGCATTCTCAGGTGGAAAATCCGCGAGCCGTTCGACCGCCGATTGGACGTCATCTTTTACGATCAACTTATCCGCAAAATCGGCCAGTTCTATCGTCACGGTGCCGATATTTTCCGAAGCTGTTGAAGAAACGCGCTTTACGCCGTCAATGCCCAAAACCGCTTCTTCAACCCGGCGAGTGATACCCTCTTCGACTTCAGCGGGAGTTGCACCGGGATAAGGCACGCTCACAGTGACAATACCAGGCTGGATCGTCGGAAAGACTTCGGTTCTGAGATTGCCAGCCATTAACAGGCCACCAATGAGCAAGACGATCATCAAGAGATTGGCCGCTACGGGATTGCGAACAAACCAACCGATCAGACCGCCGCCAATGTGTTGATCCTCATTCGGCGGCATCGCCAGCTCCCCCATCCGCAACCTTCAAATTCGCTTGTCCTCGGATGCTGACTTTCTGCCCGTCTGTCGCCTCCAGCGGCGGCAAGGCGACAACGCCGTCTGCGACATCAAAAGGGGTAACGATGATACTGTCGCCCGCATCAGCCTCTCCCAGTACCGTGATCTGTCGCGCTGCGAGCATACCATTGTCGACGACCCAGAGGCTCGACTGTCCAGTCAGCGCGGTTGCTGGCAGCGTGATCGCATCCTCTATCGGGTCACCGGCAATGATGACATCAACAAAGTCACCAATCCGCAAGCCTGACCGATCGGCAGGGATGAGGTATAGAGTGGATAATCGTGTGCGAGGGTCGAGGGTCGCATCGATTCGCCCGACCGTGGCAGTCCTAGTGTCTGACGTCGATGCACGGCGTTGGAATGTCGCTGATCGGCCTCGCGCCGGTTCAATAATTGTAAGGTCAACCAGCGAAACCGGCACCGCCAGTTCGATACTGTCCAGCGAGACCAGTCGGCCCACCGACTGACCCGGTGACACGATTTGCCCGATATCAAGCGTAGACGCCAGGACGCGCGCATTGGTCGGGGCATATACGCGTGTGCGTTTCAGCGACAATTCAGATGTTCGTTTATTCGCTTCCGCGCTGGCAAGCCGTGCTTTGGCTGCTTCAATTTGCGGGACGCGGGCGGCCAATTCATTAACCTCTCGCCCAGGATACAATTCCTGCCATTCCTGCACAGCAATCGCAGCTTCCGCTTCGAGCTGCTGGAGATCCGAGCTTGCGGCCGCAATTTCGGACTCGGCGCGCTGAACCGCCAGCACATAGTCTGCGCGATCAATTTCAAAAAGCAAATCGCCCTTTTGCACTTCAGAGCCGGCGCGAAATGCCGGGCTGACGATCCTGATCTCGCCGGAAACCTGGGGACTAACTGAGACCTCTGCCGCCGCTTGCACAGTTCCGTTAACGCGAATGGTTGGCGAAAACGTAGAGGTTGCAAGATCTGCCACGCGCACCGAGACCTCTGAAGCAGACCGCAAATCGGCAATTCTCGGCGCTCGTTCGCTCACCTGCCCTTTGAGGACTTGCGTTAGCCCTATGGCGGCGGCAATCACGGCGATGACAAATGCCAATTGTATCAAGCCAAGAACCCAACTGTTGCTCTCTCTAGGCGCAGATCCATGTTTAGTATGATCCATTTGGATCTCCGTAAATAATGACTGACTGGTCAGTTATTGCTTTTCTTGCATCTTTCAATGCCTGAAAGCATGAACTTTTTGTCGCAATTGCTTGGCGTGACCCATCAATCGCTATACGCGCGCTAGGGCGTATTGGATTGGAGACGCGCAATGGCGAACGCCCCACTCACCCCGCCCTATGATTTCGCGGATCTGCTCAGCATCATGAAACGGCTCAGAACACCGGTCACAGGGTGCGCGTGGGATCTCGAGCAAACCTTCGAAACAATCGCGCCTTATACGATTGAAGAGGCTTATGAAGTTGCAGATGCGATCGCTCGACGAGATATGGCGGATCTCAGTGACGAATTAGGAGATTTGTTGCTGCAAGTGGTGTTTCACGCACAGATCGCATCGGATGAAGGCCATTTTGACATCAGTCATGTCACACAAGCCATCTGCGATAAAATGGTCAGGCGACACCCGCATGTGTTCGCCGACCCGTCTGAGCGCTCATCAGAGCAACAGACCGTGGCCTGGGAAGACATCAAAGCCGCTGAACGGTCCAAGAAGTCCGCATCTGATTCAAGTGCACTGTCCGGCATTGCAGCCGCCCTCCCCGCCCTGATGCGGTCTGAAAAACTTCAAAAACGCGCGGCTCGAACAGGCTTTGACTGGACCGATCCGAAGGACATTTTCAACAAGCTCGATGAAGAAATGGATGAAGTTCGAGACGCCATCGATGAAGGTGATGCGGACCATATTGAAGAAGAAATTGGGGACTTTATTTTTGTAGCGGTCAATCTCGCCCGTCGCTTGAACGTCGACCCGGAAGTCGCCTTGCGCAAAGCCAATGACAAGTTCGAGCGACGCTTCAGGGCGATGGAGACGCGCGCCGAGGGGGGTGAAGCAGGATTCGCTTCCTTATCCCTCGACGCGCAAGAACAGCTTTGGCAGGCGGTCAAAAAAGACGAGGCCTAAGACGCGGTATTCATTTGATCCGAATAGCGTGTCGCCAGTTCAACAATAATCACCGTCAGGGCGTGCGAGGCCAGACCAACGGTCCACCAGATGAGTGGCCACAGCATCACATAGCTGCCGGTGCCGATATTAATCCCGGTGAAGACCACGAAACCGACCAGCACGTAACTGGCAAGGTGAATGAAGAACGAGAGACGTAAGGCGGCTCTTGCTTTGGCATTCTGCTTCGCAACGATTTTCACCGCCTCTTCTTCCTGATCGATAGACAAGGCCATCACGTCGACATTGTAAGCCGCGGCAAGTGCCATAATGCTTTCCTGGGACGCCGTTTCACCATTCTCGATGCGTTGAATGGTACGCAATCCGATTCCAGCTAAATCCGCGAGGTGTTCTTGTGACCAATGGCGCTCTTCGCGCCAACGTTTGATTTTTTGGGCATCTGCTTTGAACGGCATGAGGATCTCCTGTTTAGGTTCGTACAATACCCTCTAAAGACCGGAAACCCCCGATTTGAGCCACGCCATGCGCCCGCCGCCCGCACGCCAGCACCCCGCCACGGGCCCGCCAGTGCTTGTTTTTAATGAATAAATGCAAACACCGGGGCCCTTCCGAGCCCCGGTGCTTTCGCTTGCGTCCTAAACCCCCAGACGTACGCGAAGATTTAGACTTTGTAGTACATGTCGAATTCGACAGGATGTGGGTGGAGTTGAAGACGCTCAACTTCTTCCTGCTTCAGTTCGATATAGGCGTCGATTTGATCATCATCGAACACGCCGCCTTTCTTGAGGAAGTCACGGTCGGCATCCAGAGCCGCCAGAGCTTCGCCAAGAGATCCACAGACTTGCGGGATCGCTGCCGCTTCGGCCGGTGGCAGATCGTACAAGTCTTTGTCCATCGCATCGCCAGGATGGATCTTGTTTTCGATGCCGTCGAGACCCGCCATGAGCAAGCCAGCGAAGGCGAGATATGGGTTGGCGGTCGGATCCGGGAAGCGGGTTTCGATCCGCTTGGCTTTTTCGCTGCTGCCGAACGGGATACGGATCGAAGCCGAACGGTTGCGAGCCGAGTAAGCCAGCATAACCGGAGCTTCAAAACCTGGCACCAGACGCTTGTAAGAGTTGGTCGACGCATTGGTCAAAGCGTTCAGAGCACGTGCGTGCTTGATGATGCCACCAATGTAATGCAGGCAGGTTTCTGACAGGCCAGCATACTGATCGCCTGCGAAAGTTGGCTTGCCACCGCTCCAGATAGACTGGTGCACGTGCATTCCTGAGCCATTATCGTTGAAATATGGCTTCGGCATAAAGGTCGCCGTCTTGCCATAGCTCGCCGCAACATTGTGGATCACGTACTTATAAAGCTGAAGGTTATCAGCCATGGTGACCAGCGTGTTGAACTTCATGCCGAGTTCATGCTGTGCAGGCGCCACCTCGTGGTGGTGCTTTTCTGGCTCGAGGCCAAGTTCACCCATCACAGACAGCATTTCAGAGCGCATGTCTTGCTCTGAATCGACTGGCGGGACAGGGAAATAGCCGCCTTTTGGACCCGGGCGGTGGCCCATATTGCCCATCTCATAGGATTTGCCAGTATTAGCAGGCAGTTCTGTTGAGTCGAAGCTGTAGCCGGTCATATGCGGCTCAGTGTTCCAACGCACATCATCAAACACGAAGAATTCCGCTTCTGGACCGAAATACGCCGTATCGCCCACACCTGTAGAAGCGAGATAGGCTTCTGCCTTCTTGGCTGTCATCCGTGGGTCGCGATTATAAGCCTGGCCCGTGATCGGGTCCAAGATGTCGCACATAATGGCCAGCGTGGTTTGCTGGAAGAAGGGGTCGATTTTCGCGGTTGCCAGATCTGGCGCGAGGTTCATGTCGGATTCGTTGATGGCCTTCCAACCCGCAACAGAAGAGCCGTCAAACATTTGACCTTCTTCAAAAAATTCTGCATCCACCATGCTCTTGTCGAACGTGACGTGCTGCAGTTTACCGCGTGGGTCCGTGAAACGAAGGTCGACGAATTCAACGTCATTATCCTTCATCATTTTCAATACACTATCGGCCATATCGCCCTCCAGTTACTTCCTGTCTTCCTGTTTGCAGCGCTAAAGGGCGCCGTCACCTGTTTCGCCAGTTCGGATGCGAACAGCTTCGCCTACATCCGAAACGAAAATTTTGCCATCACCAATTTTGCCGGTTTGGGCAGCCTTCGTGATCGCTTCGATGGCGCTCTGTACGCCTGCGTCCGCAACCACCGCTTCGACTTTCAGTTTTGGTAGAAAATCGACGACATATTCTGCGCCGCGATACAGTTCTGTGTGGCCGCGCTGACGTCCGAAGCCTTTTGCTTCAACAACCGTCATTCCCTGCACGCCGACTTCGTGCAGCGCTTCTTTTACATCATCCAATTTGAACGGCTTGATGATGGCTTCAATCTTTTTCATACCCTCAACCCTTCGATTACTAACAATGGGTTTCGAATAGGATGGCTCTTCGCGCAGGGCGATAGCTGAAGCGCCGCGACTCTCTTCTGTGAACAGTCATGCTCAAAGGTGATGCAATCATGCATTAATCTTATGCAGACGCTTTCTGATGAAACATGACGCCTGCGTCATTGTTTGTTTAAGGCTGGTCTGCTATTGTCCCTTCAAATCGGAAGAAGCTCAGCATGACGACACCAACGCCTTATATCGACCCAAGTCGCCCTAAACCCAAGCGCCGCCCGCTTAAAGCCTGGCGGCATATGCAAAAGCTCATAGCGGACAAGGAAGACACCGCGCAGGTGTTTCATATCATTGAAGCGCTGAATGGTGGCTCCAATCGCAAGGACTTTAAGCGTTTCCTGTCATCCGAGAATGGCATGAAGCTGCTCGAAGGTCGGTCATATCTGCCAGAATTGCTGGACGATCACGCGCCATTAAAAGCGCTACCGAAAGGCACGGTCGGGCGGACTTATGTCGACTTCATGGAACGCGAAGGCCTGACGGCGAATGGTCTTGTCGAAGAAAGCAAAATCCAGCGCGCCCATCATGAGCAATTTGATGATGACTTGCTTTGGTACGTTAACCGTCTTCGCGACACGCATGATATGTACCACGTCCTGACGGGATACGGCCGCGATGCGCTCGGCGAGGACGCCCTGCTCGGCTATACACACAGTCAGCATGGTGGCCTCGGGATCAGTTTCATCGCCTTCATGGGAAACCGTCAGATAGCGAAAGAAGCGCCACGTGAAGCACGCGTCAAAGACGTGCTCGCGGAAGGCCGTCGCAATGGCAAACAGGCCAAGCGGATTGTCGAACAGGATATTGAATCTCTGCTGGATCAGCCAATCGAAGAGGTGCGCGAGCGACTGAACATTGCCGAGCCTGTGCTTTACCACCGCGCTTTGGAGGTGTTTGAGCGCTATAATCAAGATCCGCAGCTCGTCGCTGCATGATTTACCTTATCCGGCATGGTGAAGCCGCCGCCCGCTGGGGATCTCATCCAGATCCCGGTCTGTCCGAGCTTGGACGCGATCAGGCTGAAGCCGTCGCCGAGTCGCTCTCCGAACTCGGAATAGAGCGGATATTCTCCAGTCCGATGGCCCGTTGTCAGGAAACCGGCCGCGCGTTTGCGGCACGATCGGGACTGGATCTGGTCGTTGAACCCAAAGTCACAGAAATTCCGACACCGGGCGATGTCACCGATCGGGTGCCGTGGCTCCAAACGCTTATGGCTGGCAATTGGGCGGATACGCCTGACCTTGTTCAGACCTGGCGGCGCGACTTGATCGACGTGGTGACCGCGATGCCCGCGAATACGGCCGTATTTAGCCATTTCGTCGCGATCAACGCCATAGTCGGCCACTTCGAGGGATCGGATAGCGTCACTGTATTTCGGCCAAACTATTGCAGTCTGACCCGCCTGCACGTTACAGATTCAGGGCACATGCTCGCGGCGCGCGGCGCCAGCCTGGAGACGAAAATCCTTTAGGAAAATGGTGGGCGGTAACGGGCTCGAACCGCTGACCCTCTCGGTGTAAACGAGATGCTCTACCAACTGAGCTAACCGCCCTTCCGGGACGCATCCTTTGCCTTGTCTTGGCAAGAAATGCAAGACAGCCCCTGACAGAAAAATCAGGGGCTGCTGCAGTTTTATGTTTGCGCCTTAGTGGCGGACAGAGGCGCTGTCATCATTCGAGCTTCCACGCCCCGCCAAAGTTGCAGCGAGCGCTTCTTCGTCTTCTTCTGACCATTCAATCGGTGTCAAAGGACGCACCAGAGCGCGGGCCAACACCTCATTGATGTCAGAGACCGGAATGATGGACAGGCTTTCCTTCACATTGTCTGGAATGTCCGCGAGATCTTTTTCATTCTCTTCCGGGATCAGCACGGTCTTGATACCCCCTCGCAGCGCTGCGAGAAGCTTCTCTTTCAAGCCGCCAATCGGCAGAACCCGACCGCGCAGAGAAATCTCACCTGTCATCGCGACATCGCGGTGAACCGGGTTACCCGTCAGCAAGGAGACCATCGCCGTTGTCATAGCGATCCCTGCACTTGGACCGTCTTTCGGCGTGGCCCCATCCGGCACGTGAACGTGAATGTCCGTCGTGTTGAACGTGCTTGGCTTGATGCCCAGGAGGACCGCCCGCGACCGAACCAGTGACTGGGCAGCCGAGATGGATTCTTTCATCACATCGCGCAGATTGCCCGTGACTTTTGTATTGCCACGTCCCGGCATAGAGACTGCTTCAATGGTCAACAGATCGCCGCCAACTTCAGTCCAGGCAAGGCCTGTGACTGCGCCAATTTGATCTTCTTCATCGGCCAATCCAAAACGGAATTTCCGAACACCGGAATAATCCGCAAGATTGTCAGACGAGACGATGACTTTGACGATGCCATTATTACCAAGCTCACGCACGCCTTTCCGCGCCAGCTTCGCGAGTTCGCGTTCCAATGACCGAACACCGGCTTCGCGCGTGTAATAGCGCAGCAAGTCGCGGATCGCAGAGGAATCAACCACCCACTCTTCTTCATTCAGACCGTGATCGGCGCGGATTTTCGGCAACAAATGCCGTTCCGCAATCTCAAGCTTTTCGTCTTCGGTATAGCCAGCGATACGGATGATCTCCATCCGGTCAAGCAAAGGCTGAGGCATGTTCAAGCTATTCGCCGTGGTCACGAACATGACATCGGAAAGGTCGTAATCGACCTCCAGGTAATGGTCGTTAAAGGTCGAATTCTGCGCCGGATCGAGCACCTCGAGCAAGGCCGCGGACGGATCGCCGCGATGGTCCATGCCCATCTTGTCGATTTCATCCAACAAAAAGAGTGGATTGCCCGTCTTGGCTTTCTTCAAGCTCTGGATCACGCGCCCCGGCATAGAGCCGATATACGTCCGGCGGTGACCTCGAATCTCGCTTTCGTCGCGCACGCCGCCTAATGAGACGCGAACGAAGTCGCGACCCGTAGCATCCGCTATCGACTTGCCGAGCGATGTCTTACCAACACCTGGAGGTCCAACCAGGCACAGGATCGGGCCGCGAAGCTTGTTCGTGCGTTTCTGGACGGCGAGATATTCGAGAATGCGTTCCTTGACCTTTTCCAGGCCATAATGATCGTCATTCAACTGCTTTTCAGCCGCCTCGAGATCCGTCGAGATGTCTTTGCGCTTGTCCCAAGGCAACGCTAGCAGCCAATCGAGATAGTTGCGCACAACAGTGGATTCCGCCGACATCGGACTCATCTGGCGCAGTTTTTTGACTTCCTGCTCTGCTTTGGTGCGTGCTTCTTCAGACAGGCCGGCTTCCTTGATCTTTTCTTCGATCTCGGCGACTTCGTCGCGCTCGCCTTCGCCTTGGTCGCCCAGCTCGCGCTGAATGGCTTTCATTTGCTCATTCAGATAATATTCGCGCTGAGACTTCTCCATCTGACGCTTGACGCGGTTTTTGATCTTCCGCTCCATCTGCATCATGCCCATCTCGCCTTCCATCAGCGACAGGACCTTTTCCAGACGGTCTTTAATGTCAGACAGTTCCAGCAGACTTTGTTTCTCAGACAGCTTCACTTGCAATTGAGATGCGACCGCGTCCGCCAGTTTGCCCGGCTCGACAATGTCAGAAATGGTCGAGACAGATTCCGGTGGGATCTTGCGGTTCAGCTTCGCGTAATTTTCAAATTGCTCAGTGACCGCCCGCATCAGGGCTTCGAGCTCGCTCGAGCTGGCCTCGACGGGTTCAATGATACCTACTTCAGCAACATAATGGTCGCCGCGGTCTTCCAGATTGTTCAGACGCGCGCGATGGCCGCCTTCGACCAGGACTTTGACCGTCCCGTCCGGCAGTTTCAGCAATTGCAGAATGGTCGCTGTAGTTCCGACGGCGTGCAAGTCATCAACATCTGGATCATTGGTCGAAGGATCCTTTTGCGCGACCAGCATGATCTCGTTCTGGTTTTCATCAACCACTTCGAGCGCGCGAACGGACTTATCTCGGCCCACAAAAAGCGGCGCCACCATGTCCGGGAACACAACAATATCTCTCAGCGGGAGGACTGGGAGGTTTTTCGTCGTCATAACTGACTCCTTTGCTTCGGGTCCCGCTCAGCGGCGACCGTCACCTTCATCCTGTGATCGGATGATTCTGGCGTCTCATTTATTTGATAACCACAATCAGAGACTTCAACCACAAAATAGCGGTGGAAATGTGGTAATTTAATCCTATGGCGCCGGATTGATCAGGACGCTTCGCTCGGTTGAACCTGCTTCGCGTGAACGTAAAGCGGCTTGGCATTGCCATCGACCACTTCCGAATTGATCACAACCTCGTCGACACCGCGCAATCCAGGCAGTTCAAACATCGTATCCAACAATATGGATTCCATGATTGAACGCAGACCGCGTGCCCCGGTTTTCCGGTCAATCGCCTTCTTGGCGACGGCGGACATGGCGTCTGGCGTGAAGGTCAAGTTTACATCCTCCATCTCAAACAGCTTCTGATACTGTTTGACGAGCGCATTTTTCGGCTCTGTGAGGATGGTGACCAAAGCGTCTTCATCAAGATCTTCGAGCGTGGCCAGAACCGGCAAACGACCAATAAATTCCGGAATCAGACCATAACGTTGCAGATCTTCAGGCTCGACCGTCCGCAGGATTTCACCGACACGACGGGCTTCCGGATCTTGTACATCAGCGCCGAAGCCAATTGAAGCTGCTTCGCCGCGTGAAGAAATGATCTTGTCGAGGCCGGCAAACGCGCCACCGCAGATGAACAGGATATTTGTCGTATCGACTTGCAGAAATTCCTGTTGTGGGTGCTTACGACCCCCTTGTGGGGGAACCGCAGCAACAGTGCCTTCCATCAATTTCAGAAGCGCTTGCTGCACACCTTCGCCCGAAACGTCGCGTGTGATCGATGGATTGTCTGATTTGCGAGAAATCTTGTCGATCTCATCGATATAGACAATCCCGCGCTGCGCGCGCTCGACATTATAGTCAGAGGCTTGCAGCAATTTCAGAACGATATTCTCGACATCCTCACCGACATAACCGGCTTCTGTCAGCGTCGTCGCATCCGCCATGGTGAATGGCACATCGAGGACGCGGGCCAGTGTCTGAGCGAGCAAGGTCTTACCACACCCGGTTGGACCGATCAGCATGATGTTTGACTTGGCAAGTTCGACACCGTCTGCACCGCCTGGATTAGCCAGACGCTTATAGTGGTTGTGCACCGCGACTGAGAGAATGCGCTTCGCATAAGCCTGGCCGATGACATAATCATCGAGCACGTCGCAGATCTCTTGCGGGGTCGGAACCCCCTCTTTCGCTTTGAAGCCAGAGGTTTTGTTCTCTTCACGAATGATATCCATGCAGAGTTCAACGCATTCATCACAGATGAACACCGTTGGGCCCGCAATCAGCTTTTTTACTTCATGCTGGCTCTTTCCGCAGAAAGAGCAATAAAGCGTATTCTTCGAATCGCCACCAGAACCGTTTTGCTTTGCCATGGGCAACCTCTATGACACGCATGGATTAACATGCGATTTACTGGAACCGAATCCCAGCCACTACTCGTAACTCTATAACCCTGACGGGTTGGCGCAAGCCTTAGCTCACATTCTCAATGCAGGATGAGTGCCTATTAATCTTCACCGGGATCGGTGCGGCGCTCATAAACCGTATCAACGATTCCAAACTCTTTTGCGTCTTCGGCCGTCATGAAAGTGTCGCGATCTAGTTTTTTCTCTATCGTTTCATAGTCCTGGCCCGTATGCTTCACGTAGATATCGTTGAGACGTTTCTTCAGATCGAGGATTTCCTCAGCATGTCGCTCAATATCTGAGGCGACACCGCGATATCCGCCGGATGGTTGGTGAACCATGACGCGCGAGTTCGGCAAGGCGATACGATTGCCTTTATCCCCCGCCGCGAGCAGCAATGACCCCATGCTGGCCGCCTGTCCGATGCACAAGGTCGAGATCGGGCAGCGGATATATTGCATTGTGTCATAAATCGCCAGCCCAGCGGTCACATAACCACCGGGACTGTTAATATAAATGCCGACATCTTTTTTCGGGTTTTCCGATTCCAGGAAAAGCAGCTGCGCACAGACCAGCGATGCGGTCGTGTCATCAATCGGACCGGTGATAAAAATCAGACGCTCTTTAAGCAGGCGGGAAAAGATATCGAACGCGCGCTCACCGCGGCTGGTTTGTTCAATAACAGTTGGGACCAGGTTCACATCAGTCGGGCGCGGGTCGAACATTTAATTACCTTCAAGCGGAAAAATTTGGCCAAGAACTGGCAGACGCTGACATATTTGTCCATTCGCCAAGAGATACAAGGTGTGGATGGCGCTTAACCGTATAAATCGATCAGCGCCCACGCGGCATGGCGGTGCCGAATTTTCTGGCGAAGTGTTTTGCGATATCGCGAGCGGAGCCGAGATGGGCGTGGCCATTGTCGTTTCGCAGTCCAATCATGTCTGGATCTGGCTCCGTCACGATGAGGGTCGGGGCATTCCAGCGCCCGTCGCCGAGCAAGTCACAGATCGGCCCACGCGGGTGGTCGATGCCGACATATCGGATCTCCAAGGCTTCCTTGATCGCCGGATAATAATTCAACACACCCCAGAGCTCAGCGCATTCCGGACAGAACTCGCGGCGGTCATTGTCTTCGAAACCGGGCGGCAAGAGAAACAGAATATCTTTGCGCATCACACATCCCCCAAGCGGCTAAATTGATGCGCGGCTTCGGGAAATTTTCCTGCCATGCGCCCGAACTCATCGCGACTGACACAGATATGAAGTTCGGCATTTCCAGCGTCGTCAAACGATTCATGCTCGACTTGCGTGTTGGCATGCAGCCAGGCGCGCAAGGCACCGTCCTTGCTGGTCAGCCGCGCGCGCAATCGGGCGCGGCCTTCATCGATCACGCCCTCGATTTCTGCAAGTAAATCTTCGATACCTTCGCCCGTGACAGCGGAGACCGGTACAGCAATCATCTGACCAGAGAGCCGCTGACGCTCAGCTTCCAGACCCTCGCGCACACTGGGCGCCACCATATCTATCTTGTTCCAGACCTCGATCATCGGGGGCAGATCCATTTCAGCGAGCTCAGAGAGCTGATGCAGCACTTTCAGAACATCTTGTTTTTGCTCCTCATCAGCGTCGCTGGAGCGATCGCGAACATGGATCAACAAATCCGCTTCCAATGCCTCCTCCAAAGTCGCGCGGAAACTGTCGACCAGATGGGTGGGCAAATCAGAAATGAACCCAACCGTGTCGATCAAATTGGCTTCGCCAAGATTAGGTAGGTCGAGTTTTCGGATCGTCGTATCCAAAGTCGCGAAAGGCATATCCTTGGCCATCACATCAGCGCCGGTCATACGATTGAACAGTGTTGACTTCCCGGCATTGGTATAACCGACCAGAGCCAGAATGGGGGTCTCTCGGCGCTTGCGTCCGGCGCGTTGCACTCGGCGGGTGCGCTGGACGTCGGCCAAATCTCGGCGTAGACGGCCAACCGCTCGATCAATCATCCGCTTGTCGGCCTCAAGTTGCGTTTCGCCGGGGCCGCCCAGGAAGCCCCGTCCACCGCGTTGTCGCTCTAGGTGGGTCCAGGTTCGGACCAATCGCGAACGCTCATAGAGCAAACGGGCGAGCTCGACTTGCAGTCGACCTTCTTTGGTGCGCGCGCGCAAGCCGAAGATTTCGAGGATCAAACCCGTGCGATCAATGACTTTGACGCCGAGCCTATTTTCGAGATTGCGTTGCTGGATCGGCGATAGCGCAGCATCGATAATGATGATGGAACAGCCATAGCCTTTCACGTCTGCGTCTAGCCGGTCCAGCAATCCGCCCGACAACAAATAGCCCGGGGTCGGTTTTCTGACATTCTCGGCGCGCAAGAACTCAAGGTCACAGCCCAGCGCCTCGACGAGGCCGGCTGATTCCTCCAGGCGCACTTCACTTGGCCGCTCAGAAACCTGAGTCCATGGGATGATAATGCCCGCCTTTTCAGGCGGTTGTTCCAAATCGAACGGTTTTTGCGTCAACTGACCTAGCTATCGTCTTCGTCGAAGAGTTGCACGTGTGCGCCTGGCGCGATGGTCGAGATTGCGTGCTTATAGACGAGTTGCGGAGGACGTCCGTCGCCGCGCAACAACACACAAAAGTTATCGAACCAAGTCACAACGCCTTGTAATTTAACGCCATTCACCAAGAATATGGTCAATGGTGTTTTGGACTTACGGACTGCGTTTAAGAATGTGTCCTGGAGGTTCTGCTTTTTATCTGAAGACATGTTTTGCCTGTCCTTCTTTTATACTGCAGCGGCTATAACGATTGAGCCGAAATGGCAAGCGATGGCAGCGCTATCTTTGCCAAAATGAGGGATTCAAGGCTGGCAAAAGCGCAATCACCTCTAAACGCCCAAGAATCATGCCGAGAATGACGCAGAATTGAGCGGCGCCATGCAGTTCAGAATTCATCCCCGCAAGAATATGCCCGGCATTGGAGAGGCTGCCAATCCCGGCTAGAATGGCGTCGTCAAACGACAATCCAGCGGCGCTGAGCAAGAGCGTTCCAAGTGTGCAGGCAACGATGTACCCAACGAGATAGACCCAGACACTCATCACCGTTCGATCAGACTGTCGACGCCGGCGGAAGGTAAAATGTTGCATGCTGCCGCGATAGCCGAGTTGGGCAAATTCAAGCGCGACCCGGCGGCTTAGAACGATCAGGCGCGCCAGCTTGAATCCCCCCGCGGCTGACAGAGCGGAGCCACCGATTAATACGGGAAACAAGACCAGTACGATCGGCAAGCGCGAAAATTGTTGCGGGTCAGTAAGCGCGATGCCGCTAGTCGACAAAGATGATGTCGCCCAGCCAATACTCTCGATCAGAGGCAAACCGGCAAAAAAGGCGAGTGCCGTGATCAGCATCAGTGATCCCGCCCAGGCCAACGTCTCCGGGTCGACGATCACGGCGCGCAATCTCCCTTGCCCTGCCCCGTCTACAGCGACGAGACCCAACGTTCCAAACACCAAGCCGAGCCATAACGCAAAGGCGTGAAACGAACCGGCTTGCGGCGCCAAATCAAAAGCTAAGGGATCGACCATCCCTGTCGTAATCGCACTCGCAGCGCCTGCAAGCGCGTCGCGTGGCGCTAGTCCCAGGGCCAACAAGATGGCTGCCAAGAGCACGGTACTGCTGAGCACGAGCGCCGTACTGACACGGATAATCCGGGAAATCGGATCGAAAAAACTGCTTTCGGTCTCGCTGAAGAACCGATTGCGGTGGACACCCGGTCCCCCCAGATTGAGCCCTGAAAACACGCTTGCTGCAATGGTTATACTGGCGATAGCGCCAATCAGATGCAGCATAGCGCGCCAGACAAAAATGCTGGTGGGCATTGGGTCGAGGATCGGATCCAGCCGACTGTGCCCGGTCGTCGTCAGGTTAGAAATGCTCTCATAAAATGCCGCAAGAAAGTCAGGCGCGCCAATATAGTCGATAAAGGGGATGGCTGAGATCGCACCACCAACCGTCCAGAATAGGAGGGCGACAGCCAATCCGTCCCGGGATTGCGCGCGTTTTTGCGGCTTGTCTGTCAGCAGGATCACCGTCGCACCGAGCGCTCCAACGCTGACCGCGGTTCCTGCGAATACCATGAGCTGCTGCGTTTCTCCGGTCGCCGCGGCAACCAGGAAGCAAATCGCCAATAGGGTTGAAAACCCGAGCGCGACGAAAGAGAAAACACGAACGACGGCGAGATGATTCAATCTGTCCTCCCGCCTAGAAGAAGTCTGCGCTGACCCTGAAGAATTGTTCAACTTTGCGAGTCGCGCTGGTTTCGTAGAACAGCAGCAGACGATCATCAGTCTCAACAACCGTCTTGGCGTTCGGGAAGATGATCTCTTCGCCTCGAATAAGAGCTGCGGACGTCACGCCGTCAGGCAAATGCGCATAATCGATTGGCTTTCCGATCAGAGGTGAGGATTCAAGCGTTACGCCTTCAGCGATCTCCGCGGCCCCGTTCTCGATAGACTGAACCGAGAGAATGCGTCCGCGCCGCAATTTCGTGAGAATTTTCGAGACGCTCAATGCGCGTGGATCCAGAATGGCATCAATATCCAGGTCTTGCGAGATCGCAATCAACTCATACGCATTGACCAAAGCGTGCGTCCGCTTGGCACCCAATTGTTTCGCGAGCTTCCCAATCAGCATATTGGTTTTGTCATCATTGGTGACCGCGATGACGATATCGGCCTTGTCGGCGCCGGCCTCTTCCAAGACGTCCCGCGCCAGACCGTCACCATGGATGACGATGGTCTGCTTAAGCGCGGAGACCGCAATATCCGCCTTGCCGACATCAGATTCGATGATGCGAACGCGAACTTTACCGTCTCGCTCAAGATTGTGGGCGACATAGGTCCCGACATTGCCGCCGCCGACAATCACGACGCGGCGATGCTCTTCAATGTCCCGGTTGAACAGTTTATTGAGCCGTGGCGTCGACCGGCGCGTCACAGCGACATAAGCGATATCGCCTGGCTGTAATTGATCATTGCCGCGAGGCGCAAATACGCTGGCACCGCGCTTGATGCCGATCACGCGAGCGCCGAGATCTGGGAATATGCCCGAAATCTGATCCAAGGCGGTTTCGAGCAACGGACTATCATCGCGCACTTTCATGCCAAGGATTTGCAGCTCACCTGCTTCGAATGAGATGCTTGAAATTGCACTCGGCGCACGGATGCGGCGGAGAATGGCTTCGCCGACCTCGATTTCTGGAGAAATGATCAAATCGATCGGAAGCGCGGACTTTGAGAATAGTTCAGAGTATTGCGCGTCCAGATATGCTTGCGCCCGCACCCTCGCAATCTTTGTTGGCACTGAAAACAACGTGTCCGCGACCTGGCAGATGACCATGTTGATCTCATCAAAATGGGTCACAGCGATCAGCATGTCTGCAGACTCAGCGCCTGCTGCGCGTAATACGTCCGGATGCGCCGCGTGGCCAACAACACCGCGGACATCAAAATCAATCTGAACCTGCTCGATCAGACTGTTATTTTCATCGATCATGATGATGTCGTGGTGCTCGTGCGCCAAGTGGCGGGCGATCCCCTGCCCCACACGGCCGGCTCCACATATGATCACACGCATTTAACGACTATCCGTACGACTCGCTGATGCATTTACACCAAGGGCCTTTAATTTTCGGTGTAGAGCCGAGCGCTCCATGCCGATAAACTCCGCCGTTCGTGAGATATTGCCGTCAAATCGCGTGATCTGGAGGGTTAAATAGTCTCGTTCGAACTGCTCTCGCGCATCGCGCAAGGAAAGTCCTACAAAATCGGCTGAAACGCCCATCGCGTCGCCAGCATCATCATTACCGCGGTCAAGGGGCAGCTCTTCAACGGTGACCATCTGATCATTGCTGTCGCGCGAAAGAATAAGAACGCGTTCAACGACATTGCGCAATTGGCGTACATTGCCCGGCCAGTTCATCGATTGCAGTACGGCGATTGCCTCTTTGCTGAACACACGCGGCGTCAAACCAGAAGAATCAGCAATTCGAGCGCTGAAATACTCTACGAGATCCGGAATATCATCCCGCCGCTCAGCCAGCGAGGGCACTGACAATGGCACCACATTCAAGCGGTAATATAAGTCTTTTCGGAACGCTGTGGCTTCGATCGCTTTTTCGAGGTCGCGCGTCGACGACGACATTACCCGAACGTCGACTCTCACATCCGAGCCACCGCCAACGCGCTGAAAGCGTTGCTCGGTCAGCACGCGCAGGATTTTACTTTGCGTCCCGAGCGGCATATCGCCGACCTCGTCGAGCAATAGCGTGCCGCCATGGGCTTGCTCAAACACACCAATCTTGACTGGCATGCCGGAAGAGTCTTCTTCGCCAAACAGTTCGCGTTCCATTAGTTCAGGCGCGATATTGGCCGCGTTGACCGCGACGAACGGCCCGCCCGCGCGACGCGAATGATCATGGATGAGTTTGGCGCAAAGTTCTTTGCCGACACCCGCTTCGCCAGAAACCAGCACCCGAGAATTCGTCGGTGCAACTTTTTCAATCTGCGCCCGCAAGGCTTGAGCCGCGCCACTATCGCCTATCCATTCTGAGACGGAAAAATTGTGCGCTCGGAGGGTTTCATTCTCGCGCTTCAACTTGGCCGACTCAATCGCCCGCGACACCAGGTGCAAAAGCCGATCCGCCTTGAACGGCTTTTCGATAAAATCATATGCCCCGCGGCGAATAGCGGCGACCGCGGTTTCAACATTGCCATGACCACTGATCACGATAACTGGCAGCAATGGATCAATCGCCTTGAGATATTTTAAGACCGATAAGCCGTCCATGTCGCTGCCTTGAAGCCAGACATCGAGGACCACGAGGCTCGGCGCGCGAGATCGAACTTCTTCGATCGCAGTTTCTGCGGTCGCTGCGGTGCGGACGCCGTGGCCATCATCTTCCAAGACCCCTGCAATCAGTTCGCGAATATCCGGTTCGTCATCCACAACGAGAATGTCAGTACTCATCTGCAAGCTCCAAAGGCTGGTCTGTTGTGCTTGAATCTGCGGTTAGACTCAGAGGCAAAACGATTTTCACAATGGCCCCCCGGGCCCCGTGTTCTGGTTCGAGTAATTGTACGCTTCCGCCATGGTCCATGATTACGCGATTGACGATCGCAAGACCCAGGCCAGTTCCGCCCTCTTTCGCGGTGACATAAGGTTCGAGCAATTGCTCCCGCGCCTCTTGCGGAAAACCTGGACCATTGTCCTCGATGCGAATGACAATCAGCCCATCATCACCGATGGGATCAACAGCGACGGTTATCTGTCCCTGTGTTTCATCATTTTGCGGGCGGCCAGCCAGGGCTTCCGCAGCGTTTTTAACGATGTTCGTAAACGCCTGACCGAGCAGGCGTTCATCGCCCAAAATTGACATGCCATCTTGCGGTAGACTGAGACTGAACTTGAAGTCGGGGTTTACCACCCGCTGTGCGAACACAACATCTGTGATCAAAGCGGCAAGGTCGAAACGGCTTGGCGTCGGCTTGGGCATCCGCGCGAAGTCTGAGAATTCCTGGACCATACGACCGATGTCGGAAACCTGTCGTAAGATCGTGTTTATGCAGCGATCGAACACGCCATCTTCATCATCGATCTGATCGCCATATCGCCGCCGGATACGTTCCGTCGACAATTGGATGGGCGTCAGTGGGTTGCGAATTTCATGCGCGATCCGGCGCGCGACGTCGCGCCAGGCCAATTGACGCTGCGCTGAGATCAGGCGTGTTGTATCATCTAGTGTGACAACATATCCTTCGGCTGTATCTGACGTCACTTTCAACCGAACATGACGCAAGCCATCATCTGTCATCAAGCTGATAAAGGTATCGTCTTGGGAACGTTGCACTTGAGCATCGACGACGCGTTGCCAAATTTCCGGACTAAGTTCTGAGAGCGGTTTGCCTTCCAGTTGCCCGAGATTCAAAAGCGTTTCGGCTGAGCGATTGGCGATCGTGACAATTCCGCCGGAATCGATCCGAATAACCCCGGAACTCAACTCCACGAGCAGAGTCTCAAGGAACCGGCGTCGTTGTTCTGCTTCTTCTCGTGCGGAGACCAAATCGTCACGACGCTCATCAAGCTGACGAGTCATCAAGTTAAACGAATTGGATAGAACGCGGACTTCGTCCTCGGGTTCTGGCAGTGGCACTGCGACCCCGCGGCGGCCCTCACTGACTTCCTGCGCGGCCATGGCCAGGCGACTGATAGGGCGCGAAATACGATCCGCAATCTCCTGCGCCAACCGGACCGATAGTAACAGCACAAGCGCGACAATCTGTAGGTATGCGACCACAAAAAGCGTTTGGATTTCATTGCTGCGCTGCTGTGCAACTTCATACTGTTCCTGCGCGGTGCGCGCACGGTCGAGACGCGCAAACAATTCAGGATTAATCGGGCGAATGAGATAGAGATAACTGCCATCAAAATTGGCCAGCTTTTTCAGAGCAAAAGTATATCCGGCTTGTCGCCTCAGCTTTGCAACGGTTTCACCTCGATCTGCGGCCAGGAAGTCCTCATCCACGGGCGGCGCATAATTAACCGACGGCGCTAAGTTTTCCGCTTCCGCCAGGAGATTACCATTACGATCAATAATGTAAGCAGCTGAGAAATCGCGATATGAGGCGACCAGGCTGAAGAATGGCTCAAACGCTTCCGGATTGGTTTCAAAGCCGTCTGCAGCAGCATCAACATCGTCCGCCACGGCTAGCGCATCAGCTTCAAACCGGAATGCGAATTCTTCCCCACTTTCGGCAGTAATGGTGGCGAACTCATCCACCAGGTTCAGCACCGTATCACCAAGCCAGGTGTCAATGCCGCGGGTGATGGTCAACCAGAGGAATAAAGACACCACAATGGCCGGGATCATCGCCACCGTGCCAAACAGAAGCATAAACCTGCGCGTCAATCGACCGCCACTGGCGAGATCCGGATTGCGGCGAATGGCTCGATAGCGCGAAACGATCAGCCAGCCCAAGACAAGCAAGATAACCATGTTCGCGACCAGAAGGGTCAACAGGGCTTCGGGGATATCATCGGTGGGGCTGGACCGTCCTAGCGCGATAATGGTGGCCGCGGCGCTGAGAACGCCGGCCAAAATAAACAGGCCTTGGAACCAAAGCCCGCCATTCCTGCGAAGGGTCGCCAAAATTCTTGATGCCAATGCTGGGCCTCTAATCCACACTGTCGCTATTCAGCAACACTGATGATTTAGAGCAACACTTTGACCTCAGGTCAATCAGTCTTCTGTCATTCCCAAGACCGACATGCGTGCACGAAGTGTGTTGCGGTTAACGCCTAGCAAAGCGGCGGTCCGCAGCTTGTTGCCAGAGGTCACGCTGAGCGCCAGTTTGATGAGCGGACGTTCAACTTGTTCGAGCACCGATTGGTAGATCTTCTCACCCTCTTCACCGCCTTTCAGTAGGTCCGCCATGACATAGCGATGCAGCAAGGTTTCGATCTCGCTCTCCAGCGATGCCTCTGGGCTGAGCTCTTTCAGCGTCTCGGCGCGCAGCTCTCGCTCGATATCACGTTGAGAGATTGTTGCATCAGGACTTAGGGCAGCCAGGCGAAAGATCAGGTTTTCAAGCTCGCGGACATTGCCGGGCCAATCATAAGCCATCATCAGGTCCATCGCCGGCTGGGCGATTTGTTTTTGCGCCAATCCGCGCCCCTCGGCCCGGATCAGGAATGCTTTGACCAATTCTGGGATGTCTTCTTTGCGTCGCCGCAATGGTGGCATTTCAATCCGAACAACATTCATGCGGTAATATAGGTCTTCTCGGAAATCGCCGGCCTCCACGAGAGCCGAGAGCGGTTGACGGGTTGAAGCGACAATCCGTGCGCCCCCATCCTCACGCATCAACTTGACTAGCTGTGTTTGCGCTTCCTGACTTAGATCACCGACTTCATCGAGATAGATGGTGGCCTCGCGATCATAAGCGACGCCAGGGCTATCATCCGTGCCGAACAGCTCCACGCTGACATCTTGAGCAGGACGGGTCGCGAGATCCAAGGAGTAAAATGCGCCTGGGCGCGATTGTCCAAGATCGTGAATAGCGCGCGCGGCGAGCTCTTTGCCTGTCCCTGACTCGCCTTCGATGAGCACGGTCAGGTCTGTATTCATCACTCGAGAAATGGTCCGATAGACGTCTTGCATCACGGCCGACCGTCCGACCAAAGGCAAACCGCTATTGCTGGCATCACCATTGACCTTTTTGGCTGGTGTCGCGGCTGCGGCCGGCTTGGTGTCGGTCAGAGCGCGGCCAACCAGATCTGTCAGTTGATCAATATCGAATGGCTTTGGCAGATAGTCATACGCGCCATGCTGTGCGGCGGAGGCGGCGGTCAGGATCGTGTTCTGGCCGCTCATCACAATCACTGGCAGCTCTGGCCGAACAAGCTTGAATGAAGGTAACAGTTCGAAAATCGGTGTGTCGGTCAGATAGACATCGGTGACGACTATATCCCCTTCCCCATTACGCACCCAACGTTCGAGTGCCTCTGGAGAACTGGTGGCGCGCACTGCGTATCCGGCAGTGACCAGGGTCTGATTGACGATCAATCGGATGCTGGCATCGTCTTCTGCGAGGAGAACCGTTTTTTGAGTCATGATTTTTTCGTTCTTGGCAGCGGGAGGAATATGGAAAAGCGTGTGAGGCCAGGCTTGGAGTCGACTTTGATTCGGCCTTGATGCGCGCCGATTATTTCATTCACGACACTCAAGCCAAGGCCGCGACCACCCGATTTGGACGACATGAACATGTCGAACATACGGGCTTTCTTCTCAGGCGGGATACCGGGGCCATTGTCTTCTATTGTCACCCGCACAGCCCGGCCCAGGCGGGCAGTGCCGTCTTTTCGGGCGATGGCGAAACTTGTCTCGAATGCTGTCTCGATCTGAATTTGCGGGCTTTGCGTGTGCGCCAAGGTCGCCTCAACGGCATTGCGAAGAATGTTTTGAACCGCTTCGTGCAAATGATCCTGGTCTGCTTCGATATTCGGTAATGACGGATCATAGAGGCGCACAATTGAAATCTTACCGCGATGCGCCGCCTCTTCTGCAGCAATCACACGGTCGAGCAATTCGTGAATGTTGAGAGTCTCTTTAGCAGGCGCTGAGAATAGCTCGAATGCGGATAGCCGGGATACCAACCGCTCGATCCGGCGGGTTTCACTCTGAATGATTTCGATCATCGCCGACTGATCATCACGCGCTTTGCGAGAGAGCAGTTGCGCCGCGCCAGAGATACCTGCAAGCGGGTTTTTGACTTCATGCCCGAGTATACGACCAAACGCCGCGACGCCCGCTGGGTTATTGTTGACGACTTCGGTTTGATTGGCCTCGGTCATGCCAATCACCATGCCACCATCCTGTAAAGGTCGAAGCCGAAGATCGAGCACGCGCTGTCGCCGCAATGACGGCCCATTGATCGGAACCGCGTGCGCAGTCACATCACCTTGAAGAGATTGCGCTTTATCAATCAGCCCGAAGACGGGTGAGTCGTGAAACAGGATTTCGCTGAGCGGTTTGCGATACATAGCGCGCTCAGAGTGGCCGAGAAAGGATTGAGCTTCCGGGTTGGCCGCACTGATCCGGCGACGTTCGTCCAGTCCGAGTAAAGCAAACGGCGCGAGACCGACAAGATCGAGGGAAGTCATCATGCCGCGACCTCTAAAGATTGTCCCGAGTATAACGCTTCGATCTCTCGGATCAGGCGTTTCGGGTCGTCGATCCGGCACATCTCAGCGCGGCGACGGCGTCGGTTAGACTCGCTTAATGGTAGCTCCACTTTATCAATATGAGCCGCAATATGTTTTCGCACGATCCGAATCCCAAGTGGCGCGCCATACAGGGCCAAACTGTCTTCAATTTGCTCGCACAATCCTTCTGATTGTTGGCGCAAGTTTGGGACATCAAAGGCAACGCCTTTTAGATGCGCATCGATTTCGCCAATCAACCAAGGGCGCCCCATCGCTGCGCGTCCAATCATAACGCCAAAAGCAGCGGAATCGCGCTGTGCGAGGGCTGCGCTTTCAAGGCTATGAATGTCGCCATTCGCAATAACGGGTACGTTCACAGCTTCGACCGTATCGCGAATGGCGCGCCAATCGGCTTCGCCTTTATAGAACTGGCATCGTGTTCGGCCATGGACTGTGATGAGCTGGACGCCGAGTTCAGTCGCTGCTTGTGCAATGACAGGTGCATTCAAAAGGGTGTGGTCCCATCCCAGGCGCATCTTGAGCGTCACAGGCGTGTCACCCGCGCCTTCAAGAGTCGCTTCAATAATTTGCAAAGCAAGCTCAGGCTCGCGCATTAAAGCGGATCCAGAATTGCCGCCGGTCACTTGGCGCGATGGGCAGCCCATGTTGATATCGATCACATCGACACCCGCATCGACGAGAATTTCTGCGCCTGCCCGCATGTCCTCCGGGCGTCGACCGGCGAGTTGGACGACCCAAAGTCCTTTGCCCTCATGGCGACAAGTCTTGCGCACGACGTCGGGCCGCGCCGCCATAAGGGCTTCGCCTGCCACCATTTCAGACACAACCGTTGGCGCGCCATAGCGGACGGCTTGGCGTCGAAATGCGGCATCCGTAGAGCCTGACATGGGAGCCAGCCACACGCGTTCTGCCTGAAATGCGGGCATTTTCATCATCTTGTTTGTCAAATCACATTTTTGCACTGCACAAAAGTGGAGCACTGAGTTTCCTCGATGCATTCCTGCAAGGCGTGTGGCTTTTTTATCGCAACGCGTTATTCAGCCAACATGTCTATTGCAGCCATAATTGTCGCCGCCGGCCGCGGTGAGCGCGCCGGAAAAGGCGTCCCGAAGCAGCGGCGTCGCCTCGCTGGACGCCCGGTTTTTCAATGGTCCGCGGAGGCGTTCGGGTCTCATTCGGACATAGATCAGACAATTCTCGTCGTTCCCGCTGGCGAACAAGACATTTATCAGCTCGCCTGCCCCGATGGGACAATTATAGTCGCGGGTGGCCAGACCCGAACCGAATCTGTGCAATCTGGGCTCGCGGCGTGTGCACAGGATACAACCGAACTGGTCCTCATACACGATGCCGCACGTCCCGGACTTTCTGAGGGAATGATCTCAAATTTAATCGAAGCGCTCGACGATGCGGACGCCGCTGCGCCGGCCCTTAAGATCATAGACGCTCTTAAACGAACTCAAGACCATATCGTAAAAGATCTCGACCGAGAGAACCTATATCGCGTACAGACTCCACAAGCCTTCAAGTTTGATCGCATACAATCCGCGTTGAGCACCCCCGGTGATTATGTCGACGACCTTGCCGCAATCGAAGCCTCCGGCGGTCGCGTGACCTTGATACCCGGGGATGAACGTCTCGCGAAAATCACTTATCCCGAAGATATCTCCAATCTAGAAAGGCTTCTGACACCTATGCACTCGGCCCCGCGACTCGGCACTGGATTTGATGTGCATGCTTTTGAACCCGGCAACCAGGTCACGCTTTGTGGGATCGATATTCCACACAATCAAACGTTGAGCGGGCATTCCGACGCCGATGTCGCGTGGCATGCGCTGACCGATGCCATTCTTGGCGCAGCGGCCCTGGGCGATATTGGCGATCATTTCCCGCCATCTGATCCTCAATGGAAAGGGACCGCGTCTGTAGTGTTTTTGAAGCATGCGGTCAAAGTGGCGCGTGAAGCCGGTTGGCAGCTTTCCAGTTGCGACCTGACCATCATTTGCGAAGCTCCAAAAGTGAAACCGCACCGTGAAGCCATGCGGCAACGCACAGCAGACGTGACCGGTCTGTCCCTTGATGCTGTCAGCGTCAAAGCGACAACAACAGAAGGCCTTGGTTTTACTGGCCGCGGCGAAGGCATTGCCGCGCAAGCAAGTGCGGTCTTGTCACCTGTGGCCACAGCGGATTAGAAAACGCGAATGTTTCCAGATCGTATTCGAAATCTCGCTTTGCTGACCATGGATGAAGCCATGGAGCGACGCGTTAGGATCGCGACCGCAGAAAGTTGCACCGGCGGGCTTATCGCAGCTTTGTTCACCGAATTTGCGGGGTCCTCGAAAGTGCTTGAGCGCGGTTTCGTCACATACTCCAATGCATCCAAAGCTGAGATTCTGGGCGTCGCGGGCGATGTCATTGCTGATTATGGCGCCGTCTCGGAACCGGTCGCTCGGCTGATGGCTGAAGGCGCAATGGAGCAAAGTCGGGCCAACCTCGCGATTGCGGTGACCGGGATTGCTGGCCCAGGCGGCGGCACGCCGATGAAGCCGGTTGGCACCGTGCATCTTGCCTGCGCGCGCGAAAATAAAGCGATGATTCATGAGATGCTCACCCTCGGTGATATTGGAAGGCACGAGATCCGCATAGCGACCGTCGAAGCAGCACTGAATTTGATCAAAACTCAAATCTAAAACGGTCCTAGGGCGATGCGCTTGTCTATGTTACCTTCAAAAGAAAACGGGAGGTCACATGGCTTACGATGCCAACACAGAATTCACGAAGTTTGAACCCCGACTACTGTCGCCTGCGATTGGCGCAGAACTCATTGGCGCCGATTTGGCCAAGTTTGATGACACACTGGTGGATGAAGTCCGAGCCGCACTCTTGAAATACCAAGTGGTCTTTTTCCGCGATCAGCACGAGCTTACTCGGGACCAGCATATTGCCTTTGCGCGAAGCTTCGGCGACCTCGAAATCCACCCAGCGACGCCAAAGGACCAACCCGACCCTGAAGTCCTGCGCATCGCCCATGGTCCCAACTCGAAGGGTCAGGAGAATAATTGGCATTCCGACGTGACCTGGCGCGAGGAGCCCTCTCTCGGCTCTATCCTGCGCGCAATCGAGCTCCCAGAAATTGGCGGCGATACGCTCTTCTCGAACATGGTGATGGCCTTCAATGATCTCGATGAGGACTTGAAACAACGCCTATGCGGTATGACCGCGGTGCATGATATTGCTCGCGTTTTCTCGCGTCGCCTGAAAAAAGATGCGTCTGCGCTGCACGAAAAATTCCCGCCAAAGGAACATCCCGTTGTTCGCACGCATCCAGAAACCGGGGAGCGCGTCCTATACGTCAATGTCGCCTTCACTGATCATATTGTGGGTATGGATCGAGAGGAAAGCGATGAATTGCTGACCTATTTGTACCGGCGCGCATGGCTTCCAGAATATCAGTGCCGTTTTCGGTGGGCACCCGGTTCGCTCGCTTTCTGGGACAATCGCGCGTGTCAGCATTATGCCGCGAGCGACTATTTCCCAAATATCCGGATTATGGAGCGGGTGACGATCGCTGGCGATCGGCCATTCTTCACCGCCTGACCGTCACGCGTGCAAACATAGATGGTGTTCTTATAGAAAGCGCCTATATACGCCGCAAATCCATCTGCTTCGGGCCTTGAACCCGTTTGGAGACTGACATGACAGACTTAAATGCGCTCGCCACCCGCGAGCCTGATCCTGCGCCTGGTGCATTAAACGCGCTGGGCTTTGCCAAACCCCCATCCGAAACGCGCGTCGTCGCCGCTATGTCTGGCGGGGTCGACTCTTCCGTTGTTGCGGCTTTGCTCGCTGCACGTGGATACGACGTCATCGGCATTACACTTCAGCTCTATGATCATGGCGCCGCGATTGAGAAGAAGGGCGCGTGCTGTGCGGGTCAAGACATTCACGATGCTCGCAATGTCGCGGATCAGATTGGCATCCCGCATTATGTCCTCGACTATGAGAGTCGGTTCAGAGAACACGTCATGGAAGATTTCGCGGACACCTATTTGTCAGGCGCGACCCCCATTCCCTGCATTCGGTGCAATCAGACCGTCAAGTTCTCTGATCTTTTGAGAACGGCGAAAGATCTTGGCGCAGATTGCCTGGCGACAGGCCATTATATTCGCCGCGAAGACGGAGAGGTAGGACCAGAATTGCACCGCGCTGCCGATGCTAGCCGCGATCAGTCTTACTTTCTGTTCGCGACCACGGCTGAACAGCTCGATTATGTGCGTTTTCCGCTCGGCGACTTGCCAAAAACGCAAGTGCGTGAACTCGCAGACCATTTTGCGCTACCGGTCGCGGCAAAACCGGATAGCCAAGACATCTGTTTCGTGCCCGAAGGGTCCTACGCAAAAGTCGTCGAAAAACTCCGCCCCGGCTCCGGGCGCGGCGGCGAGATCGTGCATCTGGACGGGCGCATCCTAGGCCAGCATCAAGGCGTCATTCACTACACGATCGGCCAGCGACGCGGGCTTGGCGTTGCCACGGGTGAACCGCTCTTTGTCGTCAAGATTGATGCAGCGGCGCGTCAAGTCATTGTGGGCCCAAGAGAAGCGCTTCTAACCGCCGGCCTGACAATGGAAGAACTCAACTGGCTCGGTGAAGGTAGCTTGCATGAGGCGTGCGAACGCGGCGATACCGCGCTTATTCGCGTACGCTCGACGCGGGAACCGGCACCGGGGCGTTTGGGCTTTCATGACGGCGCGCCGGCGGTCTGGTTCGATGCCCCCGAAGAAGGCGTCGCGCGCGGGCAAGCGAGCGTTCTTTACGGTGCTGATGGGTCGACCCGAATTCTCGGCGGCGGCTTTATCGCCTCGACCATCGCCGCCGATGAGCGCTTGCGTTAATTGAAGCGCCGATCGGCTTCGATGCGAAAGGCATCGATAATCTGTTCGACGGCCATGCGTGTATTGGTGCGCGCCAAGAGGCCAAGCACCGGGTTCTTGAATTCATAGTCGATGAAACAATGCACCCGAGTCTTGGTCTCATCGCGCGGATCAAATTGCCAGCGATTGCGCAAATGCCTGAATGGGCCCCGATTGAGTTTGACCTCAATCCTGCGGGCGGTCGGATCAGCGGTAACATGCGTTGAGAATTGTTCGCTGAACCCGCTAAAGTGGACAGAAGCGGTGCCCAAGCATGAATATGGTCCATCCGGCTCGCCATGTTCCTGGCTGACCTGAACATTCCGGATCCAGCGAATGAATTCAGGATACCGCCGAATATCGCGCACCAATTCATAGAGTTTGTCCGCGCTGTGAGGGATTAAAACCTGTTCGGAAACTCTAGGCATTCGATCCCAATTGCGCGTCGCGAGCTTCGCGCAATCGCGCAAAGTCTTCACCGGCATGATAGCTGGAGCGTGTGAGGGGCGATGCCGACACCATCAGGAACCCCTTCGCGCGGGCAATTTCTTCATACGCAGCAAATTCGTCTGGAGTGACATAGCGATCAACAGCAGCGTGCTTTCTCGTCGGCTGTAAATATTGCCCGATCGTCAGAAAGTCGATTCCCGCTGAGCGCATATCGTCCATGACTTGCATGACTTCCTCTTTGCTTTCACCGAGACCAACCATCAGGCCAGATTTGGTGAATTGCGACGGGTCGCGATCCTTCACTTTCTCGAGCAATCGCAAAGAATGATAATAGCGCGCTCCTGGGCGGATAGAGAAATACAGGCGCGGCACGGTTTCGAGATTGTGATTGAACACGTCTGGCTTGGCATCGATGACTTTCGCTTCCCAACCGTCTTTGCGCAAAAAGTCCGGTGTCAGGATTTCGATTGTTGTTCCGGGTGAAGCGTCGCGAATGGCATTGATCGTATGCACGAAGTGCATTGCACCACCGTCTTCAAGGTCATCTCGATCCACCGAGGTAATAACAACATGCTCTAGCCCCATTTCGGCGACCGCCAATCCGACGCGGCGAGGCTCGTCCGTGTCGAGCGGCGCAGGTTTGCCCGTAATGACATTGCAGAAAGAACAGGCACGCGTGCAAGTATCGCCCATGATCATCATGGTTGCATGCTTCTTGTCCCAACATTCACCTATATTTGGACATCCAGCTTCCTCGCATACTGTAACGAGGCCTTTCGATTTCACGATTTCTCGCGTTTCGGCATAGCCCTTGGATGTCGGCGCTTTCACACGAATCCAATCCGGTTTGCGCAAAAGCGGTGTATCCGGTCGATTGCGTTTTTCCGGATGCCGGTGCGGAGGCTTTTTATCAATCAAGGTTGCCATGCAGGATAAATGGAGTGAAACGCCAATTTCTGCAAGCGTCAGAGCGGCATAGCGCCTATGCAGAGCACCAAGAATGACAGCAAAAATACTTGCACTGATCACTGACTGTGACACTTTGTTGCAAACAATTAATAGATCAGAGCATAGTGACCCGATGACGGAAACAACCATTCCCGCTCCGCTGCCCTGGCGTGCCAACCGCGCAAAGACTGATATATTCTCGGCCGTGATCCGATCCGCCAAAGAGTTTGGTGGCAAGTCTGTCGCGATCATCGATGGCGATGGTACTGAGGTCGATTACAAGACACTCTTGAGAGGCTCTTTTGCGCTTGGTTCGGCGCTCGGCAAAAAATTCAATCGTGACGAGACGGTCGGAATCATGTTGCCCACCGGCGCCGGCGCGGTCATCGCATTCTGCGCCGTGCTCGCCTCTGGCAGGCTGCCGGCCATGCTGAACTTTACGGCCGGCTCCGCTAATATTAAATCCGCGATGAAGGCCGGTAAGATCACAAAGATTGTCACCGCTCATAAATTCGTCGAGCTTGGCGGATTGGAACCCCTGATCTCAGAACTCGCCGACGTGGCGGAGTTTATCTATCTCGAAGATGTTCGCGAAAGCCTGGGGCTGATGGATAAAGTCGCGGGTGGATTGGGACCTATGTTGCCAAGCCTGTTTCACCGTCGCCAAAATCATAAAAAGCCAGGCGTGGTCTTGTTCACTTCAGGCACGGAAGGCGAACCAAAAGGTGTGGTTCTTTCGCATCACAATATCGTTGCAAATGTCGAACAGGTGCGATCGCATATTGGTCTCGACCCCGACAAGGACAGTGTGTTCAATCCACTTCCGACGTTCCACTGTTTTGGTCTCACTGTCGGCGCAATCTTACCGCTGATCGCCGGGGTGCGTGCTGTGTTTCATCCAAGCCCTTTGCAGCCTCGCGAAATCGCGGGTCGTATTGAAGAAACGGGCGCCACAATCCTTCTAGCGACGGACACATTCATCGGTCAGTATGCTCGTGTCGCGAAAGACGGCGCGATGGATTCTGTGCGTCTGGCGGTTTGCGGGGCTGAGCGCGTGCGCGATGAGACACGCGCCTTTGTTCGCAAGAAATTCAATATCGAAATTCTGGAAGGCTATGGCGCCACCGAGGCGGCGCCTGTGGTCGCGGCCAATACGATGGAATTCAACAAGGCCGGCACCGTCGGCCGATTGATGTCTGACATGGAATATGAGTTGGTGCCTGTCGAAGGCATCGAAGAAGGCGGCAAGCTGCGCATTCGCGGGCCGAACGTTATGCTCGGTTATATGCGATCTTCGGCACCCGGCGTTATCGAACCACCGGTCGAAGGCTGGCACGATACAGGCGACATTTGCATCATGGATGAAGACGACTGCATTCGCATTATGGGCCGTGTAAAACGCTTCGCGAAGATTGGTGGTGAAATGGTTTCGCTAGCCGTCGTCGAGAATTGCGCAAGCGCCATCTGGCCAGATGAAATGCATGCCGCGGCCGCCATACCAGATCCACGCAAAGGCGAACAAATAGTCTTGCTCTCGACGGCGCAGGATGCTGATCGCAGCGCCATTCTGGCCTGGTGTCAGTCGCATGGCGTGTCGGAGCTCTCGGTGCCGCGAAAAGTATTTCATGTCGATGAGGTTCCTGTTCTGGGCACTGGCAAAACAGACTATGGCGCTGTCGGCAAAATGGTTCAGGCGCTGACAGAGCCAGCTTAGAGGGAACCCTCGTGAGACCAACCGTCATATCCTGGTTCGACGCCTTCAGGTAAGTCGCGTTTCAAGGTCGCGTAATCGAGATCGATATGGAGATTGGTCAACACGGCGCGACTGGGTTTGAGCTCTTCAATCCAGGCCAAAGTCTGATCGAGATGCGCATGCGATGGATGCGGTGCGTAACGCAGCGCATCCACGACCAACAAGTCGAGCCCGCCAAGCGCCTCTTTGCTTTCCTCCGGCCAGCCATTCAAATCATTGCAATAGGCGACGTCACCGATTCTAAATCCGAGCGACCGAATATAGCCATGTTCTTGATCGATCGGCAGCCATGTCATCTCTCCCCCCGGCCCGGAAATTGAGAATGCCTGTCCCGCTTCGATCAGAGGATGCAATTTATAGATCGGCGGATACCCGTTTTCGCCCTCGAAAACGTATTTGAATTTAGGGGTTAGCGTCCGTGCCGTAGCCGCATCCATATAGGCATTGATTTGTGCACGCTGACGAATAGCGAGGGCACGAACGTCATCGATCCCATGCGTTTGATCAGCATGATCATGCGTGAAAACCACAGCATCCAATCGGGTCACTTGAGCGTCGAGCAATTGTTCGCGCATATCTGGTGACGTATCGATCAAGACCGTCGTTCTTTCATCAGGACTTGCTGCGGTCCAAGTCTCAACCAGCGCCGAACATCGCCGACGACGATTCTTAGGTTCGGATGGATCGCAAGCCCCCCAATCACCGCCTACGCGCGGCACGCCACCGGACGAACCCGTGCCAAGGAGTGTAAGCTTAAGTCGTTGCGCGCTCATGATACTCGGTGGAAGAGTCGCAGCGCGTTTACTTCGCAAATCGCCCCAATCTCCTCTCGCGTCATGCCGTGCAGCGTCGCGAGCGCATCTGCGACATATGGCAGATAGGCTGGTTCATTTCGGCGTCCGCGATACGGCATTGGGGTCAGATATGGGCAATCGGTTTCCAGGATCAAACGATCGAGCGGCACATCCTCGATCACCGCCCGCACCTCTTTGGCGCTCTTGAAGGACAAGATTCCTGAGACAGAAACATAAGCTCCTAAAGCCAATCCACGCTGGCAGAGGTCGGGACCACCCGTATAACAATGCAATAGAATCGGAAACGCGCCCTTCGCGTATTCATCTTCCAAAATATCTGCCGTCAGGTCGTCGGCTTCGCGGGTGTGCACAATGAGCGGCAACCCGGTCTCGCGGGCCGCGACTATGTGGGTTCGGAAACTTGCTTCCTGCTCGGCTTGTGGACTGTAGCCATAATGCAAGTCCATGCCGGTCTCACCAATCGCAACGACTTGGGCGTCTTCTGCGAGCGAAATCAGGTCTTCAGGTTTGGTTTCGGTGAAATCCTTGGCGTGATGCGGGTGCGTGCCAACACTGCACCAAATATCCGCATTCGCATCGGCAATCGCTTTGACGCGCGGAAAACTGTCCAGACGCTCGCAAATGGCCAGCATACGTGAGACCCCAGCCTCGCGGGCGCGGGTCAGGACATCTTCCAAATCCTGTGCATAGGCTTCGGCGTGGAGATTGACATGGGTATCAAACATGGCGTCAGGCGCTTACAGCCTTCACGCCATCTTGCAAGACAGAAAACAGTTTCGTTGCGGTTTGAAGGGGCGTGAGGTTGAGGCTGTTCGAAGTTGCTCGAACTTCATGCATCGCCAACCAGGTCGCACCCAGCTCCGGTTCCGATTCAGCCTTGTCAGCGACCCAGTGCATCAATGTGTCGGTAAATGCGCGCAAAGATCCTTCATCGACCAGAGTCGACGTCAATGCTGCGGAAACGACTCCGCCTGTTGGCTTCCTAATATTGCGCAGCAAGGCCCGCGCGGTCTGCACAGCTTTCGCGCCCGCGGTTTGCGATAGCTCAATGCCATAACCTGGCCGCCCTGGCGCCAGGTCCCAAGCCAGATTTGCATCCGCGCCCTGCTCCTTCAAGACCACGCGAGTATCCGCTTCATTAAGCGGATAAAAGCGTAAGACCTGGCAGCGCGAACGAATGGTCGGCAAAATCGGTTGGGTCGAATGCGAAATCAGAACCAAGAGCGCATTATTCGGCGGCTCTTCGAGCGTCTTCAAAAGCGCATTCATGCCAGACACGTTCATCTCGTCCAAGGAATCAATGACGCCCACGCGCCAACCCGCAAGCGCCGGTCGCAAATGGAAGAATTGATTGAGCTCGCGGATTTGATCGACCGTTATATCTTGGCGCAGCTTGCCCTTGTCATTCAATCCGCGCTCAATCCATTTCAAATCCGGATGGCCGCCAGATTGGATCAACTGCATCGTCTCATCCGACGCATTGGCGTCCATGGCTTCGGCGCCGAGCATCAGACCAGCGACGCGTCGCGCGAAGATTGATTTTCCAACGCCGGACGGACCTTGAAAGATCCAACCATGGTGAAGCCGTCCGGAGGCACGGGCGCGTTGGAATCGCTCTGCTGGCGCGTCATGGCCAATCAAAGGGAATGCGGCGCTCATGACGCTTCCAATCGCGCATCGATCGCCTCTAGTGCAGACGCGAGCACTTGTGGCGGTGATTGCAGCGCATTCAACACGACACATCGGTCTGGTTCCGCGTCAGCGATCGCGAGGAATGCAGCGCGGACTTTTTCGTGAAAGGCAAGGTCTTTAGCTTCGAACACGTCTTGCGTGCCACGCTGGTTTCGGCGTTCGGCGAGCGCCGCGGGCTCTGCATCCAGGACCAAAGTCATATCAGGCTGCGTCTCCCCGATGACGGCGTTCTCGATGGTCATCAGTGTTTCGAGCGAAACGCCGTCAATGCTTTGATAAGCCCGTGTAGAATCCGCGAACCGATCACACAGCACCCAATCGCCTCTCGCTAATGCTGGACGAATAAGTTTTTGCAAGTGATCTGACCGCGCCGTATTCATCAAAAGCGCATGCGACAGCGGAGACCAGATCTCGTTCTCTGGCGGGTTAAGCGCCAGGGCCCGTACATGCTCAGCTAAAAGCGTCCCGCCCGGTTCGCGTGTCACACAGACATTAAGGCCTCTGCGTTCAAACTCGGTTTTCAAGCCCTGTATGAGGGTGGATTTGCCCGTACCTTCTCCACCTTCGAGCGTAATGAATCGCCCCGTTTTGATCACGTCTTCAGGCTCCGCCTTCCAGCATTCGGCTCAACCCGTCCACGGCTTTGCCGAAGAATCCGAGTCGGCCGATATCCTCAATTGCCACCAAAGGCAGTTCGATTGGCGTCTTACCCTCTATGCTGACAACCAAAGTCGCAATCTGTTCGCCGGACTTGATTGGTGCCTCGATCAATCGGTCATGCACGATCTCGGTTTTGCCCTTCGCGAACGCGCGTTTGTGCGCGGTGACGTCGGCGCCTTCCGCGAGCTTGACGCCGACGGTGCGCTTGGAGCCCATCCACACATCCAATTCAGCCAAGCGGGCATCGTCGGCTTCGATAGATCGCGTTTCAAACGCGCTGAACGCCATTCGCATCAAACGTTCAGCTTCTTGTGCGCGCGCCTGTTTGCTCTCCAATCCATTGATCACAATGATCCGCCGCTTGCCTTCGCGCACCGCTGAGGCGGTGAGGCCGTATCCTGAAATATCGAGATGCCCTGTTTTCAAACCATCGGCGCCCGCCATAGTGCCGAGCAAAGGATTGCGATTGGCCTGGGTGTACTCCCCCCAGGTGTAAGAGTCCTGGCTGTACCAGTCATAATATTGTGGATAATCGTCGATGATCTTCTTGGCCAATTTTGCCAGATCGATGGAAGAGACGACATGGCCCTCGCCTTCCAACCCTGTCGCATTGACGAAATTCACACTGCTTAAGCCGAGCTCATGCGCCCGCTCGGTCATTTGGCGCGAGAAAGCCGCTTCTGATCCGGCAATCCCTTCAGCGAGCACGATACAGGCATCGTTGCCAGACATGACAATCATGCCCTGAAGCAATTCGCGCACCGTCGGTCGCTCCTTCGGACGCAAGCCCATCGTCGACGTGCCGGACGGAAAACCGCCTCGTCGCCAGGCATCTTCACTCACCGCCATTTCGGTATCCAGCGTGATTTCACCCTGATCAATCAGATCAAACACGAAATAAGCCGTCATCATCTTGGTCATCGATGCTGGGATCATCGGCACTTCGCCAGATTTGGACCATAAAACTTCGCCTGTTTCATGGTCCATAATGACCGCATAGTCGGCATCAGATTCCAGGATCTGCGCCGATGCGAAGACTGGTAGAACCAGAGTGGTCAGGAATAGAATAGCGCTACGCCAGAACTTCATGTTGGGTCCTTTCGCCAATATGACTTAGCCCTTTTTCCTGCCGCGGAAAAAGGGCTAGTTCGTGGCGAAGGTCAATCTTTGCAGCGGTCGGCGCGTCAGCGTGTGGTCAGAAACCCGTCTACGATGCCAGAGCGTGACAAATCCTGGCGTTCCCGCTCTGCCATGTCGCGATTTGGAAAAGGCCCGACAAGAACGCGAAAAAAGTCACCTCCATTGACGCGCGCTTCCTCAATCTTCACCGGCAAACCGCCGCCAATATTGGTGCTGAGGCGCTGTGCGTTGGCGATGTCAGCGAACGCGCCTGCTTGAATGAAGATGTTACCAGCAGGCGCTGCAGATCCAACACTCAAACTTGCAACTCGAACAGGCGCTGGGCGGTTTGCTGGCGCCGGTTGGGCTCGAACCGGCGACGTGACCGGCGCTTGAACCGTGGTCACAGGAGGCAACGACTCATCTTCGATCCGCGCCGACGCATAAGTCTCTGGATTTTGTTGCACCGGAGCCGGGCCTAGATAACGGATACGCACCGCGGCAGACCCATCCCTTTGCACACCGAGCACTGATGCTGCTCGCGGCGACAATTCCAAGACTCGCTTGCCGTCGAACGGACCACGATCATTTACCCGGACAACCACTTCACGCGAATTGTCTTCATTGATGACTTGAACAAGGCTCGGCAGCGGCAGGCTCGGATGCGCGGCCGTCATGGCTGACTCGTCAAAAATCTCGCCATTTGCCGTCGGCTGGCCATCAAAGCCATCCATGTAAACGCCAGCGCGCCCGCGTTCTTCGAGGATCTGCGCGTCGCGGGAAGCCTGGACACGACTAAGGGTCAGAGGTTTGCCGGTTCTCGCGGTTTCCTGCGTTTGTACGGAGGCGATGCGTATCGGCTGTGATGGGGCGGCTGGCCCTCCGAGCGTCGGAGGCTTTGCGACATCCAATGAGAATGCCTGTTCAGCCCGGTCTGAAACGATAGTCACAGGCTCTGCTGCACTCGCACCTAGTGTTGGGTATTGGAATTGCACACGGCTGTTCTCAGTCACGGTGGGCGAAATGCCTGTGACAGGCTGTGTCGCCGATTGTGTTATTTCAGGTGTGGATGAGTCCGTTTCAGCATCGGCATAGACAATCGGTGCCCCGCGACGGTCCGCGTGAGCAGGTCCAATGGACGCAAATGCGATGCAAGACGCGCCAGTAAACGCCAAGCCAAGCGCGCGGGAAACAGACGACTTCATCATTCACCTCATTCTGTGGTCCCTGCCAGATTGTGGCAGATTGAGCATTCAGCTCTTTGTCGACGAGGCATTTGTTTACCATACCAAGCTGCACGCCCGGTGAATGAAAAGCAAAACTTGCCTTCATCGACAGCAAGGTCTGATTAACCATAAACAGACCAAATGCAGGCAATTTCATGACAGGACTTGCAATCTTCTCCGGACTGTAGAAAAGGAAGCGTCCTGCTGCGGAGGAGTGGCAGAGTGGTTGAATGCGGCGGTCTTGAAAACCGTTGAGCGTGCGAGCGTTCCGGGGGTTCGAATCCCTCCTCCTCCGCCAGGATTTTTCGCCGACATCAAAGATGAATGACGCAACTGACCGCTAACCGTGCGAGATGGATTCAGGACAAATTCCACGTTGTGCCTGGCGCAGGTAGACGCGATTTGACCATTGCATCCAATAGCAAACTGAGGCGAACTGGCTATAAATAGATAAGTGGCCCAATGCTGCTGCGCGATACAATACAGGAGAGTGTCTCGTGCGATTACCGATTATCGTCAGCATGGGCGGCGTGAATGCTGCCGGACGAACATCTGGATTTCAAAGCTTCCGCCGCATGGTGCTGGACCAACTTTCGCAAGAAGAGCAGATCAACACGATTTGCGGACTCGCTGTCATGATGAATTTGGTTACCGCCAACGCGGATGGCACATACTCGCCCAATAACCAGGACACGGATGGACAACTATCTGCAAACGCCGTGACAGATCATTATCGCGAGCAGGTGTTGCAAGGCACGTTGGTCCGAAAAGTCGAACGATCCCACTTCGACGTGGATGAACTTTACTGGCAATCGAATGCGTCGCTGACATCTGATACCGGCGCGATGACTTTCTCTCTCGCGAAAGACAAGCTTCCTCTAAAAATTCCTGAGACGTGGACCATCGAAGACGGAGAAGAAGACCTTGTGCGGGTCACCGTGAATGGCGCGCTGGATGTTAAGTTTGAGAATGTGCGGGATTTCCCGATCAAAGCGGCCGGTCAATTGCCAACGGGGTTTGAAATGGCCGGTCTTTATAATTCTCGCTTTCAGCCGCGGGGCCTGCAAATGGCTTTGTTCGGCGCTACGGATGCCTTACGCGCAATGGGCATCCCGTGGGAGATCGTGCTCGACCATATCGGTCCGGATGAAGTCGGGGTGTATTCCAGCAGTGGTTTCGGTCAAATGGACAAAGAGGGCTATGGCGGCATGCATCAGGCCCGGATGAAAGGCGAACGTGTGTCGACCAAAGCGCTGGTCATGGGCATCAATTCGATGCCAACCGATTTCATCAATGCTTACGTCCTGTCTAATGTCGGTATTGCCAGCAGTTCCGTGGCGGCCTGTGCGACATTTCTTTCCAACTTGCGGCACGCCGTCTCGGATCTTCAGGCTGGAAAGATCCGGGTGGCCATGGTGGGCAATAGCGAAGCACCGATCGGCCCGGAACTAATGGACGGGTTTGGCACGATGGGCGCCCTGGCAAGTGATGATGCGATGCTCAAGACGTATGGCGATGCGCAGGTCGATCATCGCCGCGCCAGTCGTCCTTTTGGAAAGAATTGCGGTTTCACCATTGGCGAGTCGAGCCAGTATTTCATTCTCATGGATGACGCTTTGGCGATGGAGCTAGGCGCACCTTGTCTCGGCGCCATCACCGATGTCTTCATTGATGCAGATGGCACCAAAAAATCAATCACCGCGCCCGGGCCTGGCAATCATATCAGTATGGCCAAAGCGACGGCAGCGGCGGTAAATGTCGCGGGTATCGAGGCGGTTCGCGAGAACAGCTTCGTCTTGGCGCACGGTTCGAGCACGCCGCAAAATCGGGTCACGGAATCGCAAATTTTCGATCAAGTGGCTGAAGCCTTTAGCATTCAGGATTGGCCTGTCGCGGCTGTGAAAGCCTATCTTGGACACACAATTGCCCCTGCCAGCGGCGATCAACTAGCGGCCGCCTTAGGCAGTTTTGAATATGGTATCGTCCCCGGTATCCCGACCATTGATGCGGTCGCGGATGATGTCCATCAAGACCGCCTCAAGTTGGGGGCAGAACATCAGACGCGCGATGACAAGAAGCTGGACGTCGCAATCCTCAACTCCAAAGGGTTCGGTGGCAATAATGCATCCGCCGTCGTGTTGTCGCCGGCACGTACCGAAGCGATGCTGAAACGCCGTTACGGCAACGCGGCCATGACCACCTATCTTGGCAAACGTGAAGCCAGCCTCGCCGCATCCGCGGCTTACATTGCAGGCGCAGATCGCGGCGACTACACGCCAATTTATCGGTTCGGCGATCCGCAGATCGCTGAGAGCGATATTGAGATCAGTGAGACCGCAGTCACAATCAAAGGGCTGGCCAATCCGATCACCTTGCCGCAAGACAATCCATATTCCGATATGACTGATTAAGAGCGTTTGTGGATGGCTGATTTAACAACTGTCACACAGCTTCTGGGCAAGCTGATCAGTTTCGACACGACGTCCAGACACTCCAACCTTGAAATCATTGACTGGCTGGAAACGCAGCTTCTACCGCTGGGTGCTGCGTGCATTCGAATACCGAACAGTGCAGGCGACAAAGCCAACCTGTGGGCGCGCATTGGACCTGATCGCGACGGTGGATTGGTTCTGTCAGGTCATACCGATGTCGTCCCGGTCGATGGCCAGGATTGGCATACAGATCCATTCAAGATGACGCAGACGGATGGACGTCTGTACGGGCGCGGGACGAGCGACATGAAAGGCTTTATCGCGCTGTGTCTGGCCTACGCCCCGGCCTTTGCAAAACGCGATCTGGATCGGCCCATCCATTTCGCATTTTCTTTCGACGAAGAAGTGGGCTGTCAGGGTGCGCCTCTCATGATCGATCGTATGGTCGCTGAGGGCGCGCGGCCCGATGCGGTTTGGGTCGGCGAGCCAACGCTCTGGCAAGTCGTCTCCGGGCATAAAGGTATCATGCTGGTTGAAGTCGTGGTGACCGGCAAAGAAGCACATTCCAGTCTGCCGCACCTCGGTGTTTCAGCGAATGGTGAAGCGGTTGATCTGATGAGCGCCTTACGCGGCATCGAACGCGAACTTGCATCAAATGCTGATCCTGACTCCGCTTTTGAGCCTCCCTACCCCACGCTGAGCATTGGCGAGCTGAATGGCGGTACGGCGACCAATATCCTGGCGCGCGAATGTAAGTTCCTGTTCGATTTGAGGTGCCCGCCTGGATACGACCCTGATCATATTTTAGAGCCATTCCTTAAAATCGCGGCAGAGAAAGACGCTGCACTGAAAGCCCGTTTTCAAGAGTGTGCTGTACAGGTGACCAAACTGACCAACGTGCCATCTCTCGCGCCTGGAGATGGCAATGCCGCAGAAACGCTGGTGCGCGCGCTGACCGGTGACAATGCGTTACGGGCTGTTGCCTATGCGACGGAAGCAGGTCAGTTTCATCAGGCTGGCATGGACTCTGTCATTTGTGGCCCAGGCTCAATAGATCAGGCGCACACGCCGAATGAATTTATCGACGTGGCGCAATTAAAAAAAGGCGTCGAGGTTTTCGATAAACTTATCCAACACCTTCGTTGATCATTCGTATCAGTCGAACCCTTTCATATCTTCCAGCTCAATGCCTTTGGTTTCGCTCACGGCTTTCGCGACGAAGAAGATCGATACAACCGCACCGAGGAAGTAGAGTGAGTAAGCCCCGCCCAATGTGATCGTCGCAAGCAGGAATGGGAATGTGAGCGTCACTCCAAAATTGGCGAACCATTGGAAGAAGCCACTGACGCCGAGCCCGGATCCACGAATCTGGTTCGGGAACATTTCCCCTAGCATCACCCACATAACCGGGCCCCAGGACAGGTTGAACATTGCGGCATAGGCGACACCTGAGAACAAGGCCAATGGGCCCCAAAACCCTGGCAAAACAAGATCCCCGGCCTCGTTGGTCGTCGCGTTGAAGAAACAGATCATCATCGTTCCCAGCGTGATTGCCATGCCGATAGAGCCAATCATCAAGAGCGGCTTCCGGCCGACTTTATCGATAACCGCAAGCGCGATGCAGACCGCCCCAATACTGACCACGCCCATGATGACATTGATCAAGAGGGCATTATCTTCCGTAAAGCCGACGGATTGCCAAAGCACGGCGCCATAATAGAAAACGACATTGATGCCGACCAATTGCTGGAAGACAGCGAGACCGATGCCGACCCAGACTATGGGGCGTATTTTGCCATTATCGAACAGATCCGCGAGACGCGGCTTATGGTCAGTCGCGATGGAGTTTTTAATCTCTCCCATTTTGACGTCGCTGGCGGCCTCGCCAAACAGGCGCGATAGGACGGATCGCGCTTGCTGGTCGCGATCTTTGATGACGAGGAATCTCGGACTCTCGGGAATCGCGAACAGGGCGAAGAAGAAAATCGCCGCTGGGATCATTTCGATCCAGAACATCCACCGCCAGGCTTCGAATCCCATCCAAAACTCGCTGGTCGAAGACCCGGCTGTGCCGGCCAAGACATAATTGCTCATGAACGCGGCGGTCAGGCCGACAATGATTGCAACTTGCTGGATACTGGACAGTCGACCACGAATATTGGCGGGTGTGATTTCACTAATATAGGCGGGCGCGAGAACGCTGGCAGCGCCAACCGCCAATCCTCCGAGAATGCGATAGACGATAAACTCCACCGCGCCAGTCGCGACACCCGACCCCCAGGCACTGATGAAGAAGAACACAGCGGCGACAATCAAGACTCCTCGCCGACCGAACATATCAGCCGTGCGTCCAGCAATCATGGCGCCGACCGCGCATCCGATCAGCATTGACGCAACACTGAAATTGATCGCCCAATCGCTTTCGCCAAATTCGGCCCGCAAGCCATCAATTGTGCCATTGATGACACCGCTATCGAACCCAAACAGAAAGCCACCAATGGTGGCGATGACACTGATCAGAATGATTTGAAACAGATTGGTTTGCTCGGATTGCGTTGAAGCCGTTGCTTCCATTGGGTCGTCCTCCCTCGACGAGATAATTTTGCGCTTGGCGACGTTCAGATTTGGACATCACTGCGATTTATCGCTGAGGCGTAACACAGCGCCGAATAAAATGATAGCGCTATCATTTTGAGCTGCTATAACCTTGTCGCAAGCGGCCAAAAACCCGCGAAAGAAGCGCCGGACATTAAGAGCGCCAGAATTGAGGGAGGACGATCACGTGAATCTACTACGTCTAATGACGCACGTCTTCCCGCGACTATATTTTGCCATTGCTTTGAATGTGTGAACCAAAGCATCATGATGAGTATCCAATCAGGAGCCCAAAACTTTGACCCTCAGAAAACACACTGCCGCATCTGTTTTTGCACTCTCGACCGCCGCTTTTATCGGCGCTTGCACCAATATCGGCACAATCGAAACGGATCCTGTTGTGGTCGACGCACCACCGGTCACTGTTGAAGCCGACGCGGACGATGCTGCCCCAAAAATCAATCCGGAGAATTGGCCTTCGGTTGAAACGCCGCCGCTCGATCCTGCGATCGAAGCCCGCATCGATGCAATCATGGCGAAGATGACCCTTGAGCAGAAAGTCGGTCAGGTCATTCAAGCCGATAGCGGCTCTGTGACGCCAGAACAGGTCAAGCAGTATCGCCTTGGCTCTGTTCTAAGCGGTGGCAACTCTGCCCCAGGGCCGGAGCCATATGCAGACGCCCAAACCTGGCTTGAGGCCGCGGACGCTTATTATGAAGCATCGATTGATCCTGAAGGTGTTGAAATCGCTATTCCAACGATTTGGGGCATTGATGCTGTTCACGGTCACGCCAATTTACGCGGTGCGGTCGTCTTTCCGCACAATATCGGTCTCGGCGCCGCCAATAATCCGGATCTGATCGAAGATATTTACACCGTCACCGCGCGCGAATTGCGCGTCTCAGGTCATGACTGGACATTCGCGCCGACTTTGGCCGTGCCGCAAAATGATCGATGGGGTCGAACGTATGAAGGCTTCTCTGAAAGCCCGGACATCGTCGCCTCATATGGCGACCGCATCGTATATGGTCTGCAAGGGCATATAGGCGACCCCGATTTTCTCGACTCTGAACATGTGTTGACCAGCGCCAAACACTTTGTCGGCGATGGCGGCACCAAGGATGGTGTTGATCAGGGCGACGCCGTGATCAGTGAAGCGGAACTGCGGGACATTCACGCCGCGGGGTATGTCACGGCGATTGCCGCCAATGCGCAAACCGTAATGGCGAGTTTCTCCGCGTGGAATGGTCAGCGTATGCATGGCCAGAAAGAACTTCTAACCGACGTTCTGAAAGGCCGCATGAATTTCAAAGGCTTCGTCGTCGGCGACTGGAATGGTCACGCGCTTATCCCAGGATGCACGACGACGGATTGTCCCGAGTCGCTCAATGCCGGTGTCGACATGTACATGGCGCCCGATAGTTGGGAAGGCCTGTGGCACTCGACTTACAAACATGCTCAGTCCGGGCGTATTCCGATGGAACGCCTCGATGACGCCGTGCGTCGGATCTTACGCGTCAAAATGAATGCGGGTCTATTCGACAATCCGGTGAAGCCAAGCGATCGACCCTTAGCTGGCGACGAGAGCCTGTTGGGCGCGCCTGAACATCGTGCGGTTGCGCGGCAATCGGTACGGGAGTCGCTGGTCCTGTTGAAGAACACAGACAGCCTTCTACCCTTGGACGCATCTAAGACTATTCTCGTTGTCGGTGATGGCGCCAATAGTATTTCCAAAGTCGCCGGCGGTTGGACCTTGTCTTGGCAAGGCGGCGGCTATCCGAACGAGGAATTCCCAAGCGGTGAAACGATCCTGTCGGGCTTATCCGAGGTCATCAATGCCAATGGCGGCAATCTGATTTTTGATCCTGAAGGTACCTCAGACGTCGACGCGGACATTGTCATCGCGGTTTATGGCGAAGATCCATACGCTGAATTCCAAGGCGATGTGCCTGACATGGATTTTCGGCCAAATGGGTTCGATACCGATTTGCTAGAGGGCTATCAGGCCAAAGGCATGAAGACAGTCTCGGTCTTCCTGTCTGGGCGCCCCCTTTGGACAAATCCAGAGATCAACGATTCTGACGCCTTTATTGCGGCCTGGCTGCCAGGGACGGAAGGTGGCGGAATCGCAGATATGTTGTTCCGAACAGATCCTTCTTTTGAGTTTACCGGCCGCCTCTCTTATTCCTGGCCGAAACTGGCCACACAGGTTGAGCTGAATGTGACGAAGGAGCCGTATGACCCGCTGTTCGCATTTGGCTACGGTCTTGGCTATGCTGACGAAGGCAATTTACCAGCGCTGTCTGAAGACTCGGGTCTTGCCGATGGGTCTGCAGTCAGCAAAGGCGTGTTCTTTTCGAAAGGGGAATTCCCGGCCCCATGGGAATTGATCCGCTATGGCTCGCCAGTGACCGCCCTACCCTTCGAATCAGCGGGCCTGATTGTCTCGGCCTATGACCGCGCCGCGCAAGAAGATTCGCTCAAAATTGTTTTCAAGACGGGCGAAGAAAATTTCGAGATCGCATCCAGCTATCCGGTTGATCTCGCCCGCGAAGCGAATGGCGCGATGGAGCTCAGCTTCTTTGCTAAGTCGATTGATGGGTCCGCTGAGGTCCGAGTCGGCATGGGCTGTGACAGGGATGGCTGCGAGCAGAGCCTACCCGTGACGCTTTCCGCTGAATGGAGTGAAGTTCGCTTAAGCTTGTCTTGCTTCGCGGATGCCGGCGTTGACATGGCGATCATCAAGAAAGCTCTCGTCATCGGCGCAGATGCTGGGCAATCAATCGCGATTTCTGACGTTAATTTGTCCGAAGATCAGGATGCCGCAGCAAATTGCGGCTAAGAGACTTGTGCGCCACGATCTTCATCAAAAGGATCGTGGCGCACGCCCAAATAGAAAGGAAACACTCATTTTCAAAGGTCCGGACGCTTTCTTCACGATTAAGTCGTAAACTGCGCCTACATTTTGCACTAAAGTGCTTAGATCCAAAAGAGAAAGAGGGTTTTTCTCACTTTTGCTCATGAACAAGAAGCAAACCGCCACAATCAAAGAGGTCGCAGAACGCGCTCAAGTCTCTCAAATGACCGTATCACGCGTGTTGAACGATCAAAGCTCGGTGAAAGAGACCACGCGCAAGCGCGTGCAAGAAGCGATGCGGGCATTGAATTATCGCCCGAACATTATGGCGCGCAATCTTGCGGGTCGGGCGGGTCTGTTCATCGGCCTCATCTATCGCAACCCAAGTTATGGCTATCTCAGTGAATTCTTGCTCGGGGCGCTAGATACGTGCCGCCAGCTCGGACACTATTTGATTGTCGAAGAACCTCTGGTCGACGACAATATGGTCGACTTCGAGCAGATGGAAAAACGGTTCCTGGATATGAGTATCCAGGCCTTGATCGTCGTGCCGCCTCTATCGGATGACCCTAAGCTGATAGATACGCTCGAGCGGACCGGTATTTCCTTCGTCTGCGTAAGTCCGAAGCTGAATGGCTATACCGGACCGAGTGTGCGCATGAATGACCGCGACGCAGCGCGTGACATGACACAACACTTGCTCGGGCTTGGACACACACGAATTGGTCTGATCAAAGGCCCACCTGATCACAGGTCCAGTGAATTGCGGTTTGCCGGTTATAGCGATGCGTTGGCGAAAGCTGGAATTGCTGTTGAGGAAGATTTTGTCGTATCCGGCGACTTTACCTATGTCTCTGGCATTGAAACGGCCAAAGCGCTGATCGATCGAGACAATCCACCGACCGCGATCTTTGCGACGAATGACGATATGGCATCAGGCGCGATTGCCGCCGTGCATCAGACCGGCCTTCGTGTCCCGGAAGACATTTCAGTGGTTGGTTTTGATGACACAGCGAATGCATCGGCCATGTGGCCGGCGCTTACGACCGTCCGACAACCGATCCGAGAGATGGCGAACAGCGCGATCAAATTGCTCGCCCAAAGCGTTGCGCAGAGTCGCGCAATGATGCCGATCGAAGTGCAGAAACTGACACTTGATTATGAGTTGATGATCCGAGATTCAGCTGGGCCGCCTAAGCGAAACGATTGATCAGGTTTTCTAACATTTCCTGGCGACCGGATTTGGGTGTCGGTTCAATCCCGCCACCTTCAACTTTTTGCGCTATCTCTTCCAATGAGGCGTCGTTCATGATCCAGGCACCAAGCCCGTCATCCCAACCGCTATAACGATCTTTCAAAAAGTCCTCATAAGTGCCGTCATTCAAAATCGCTTCGGCTGCAAGCAAACCGCGCGCCAGCGCGTCGACTCCGCCAATATGGCCGTAAAACAGGTCAGCCGCATCTATGCTCTGGCGGCGCACCTTGGCGTCAAAGTTGAAGCCGCCCGTTGTGAAACCGCCATGTTTCAGAATATGAACCATTGAACGCGTAATATCTAACGACTCCATCCAGAATTGATCAGTATCCCATCCGTTCTGTGGATCACCGCGATTGGCATCGACGGATCCAAAAATACCATGCGCAAAGGCCATAGCGATTTCATGATCCATCGCATTGCCCGCCAGGGTCGCGTGATTGGTCTCGATGTTCACTTTGACATCTTCGAGCAGGTCATAGCGCTGTAGGAATCCAAATACTGTTTGCGTATCGCGATCATATTGGTGCTTCGTTGGTTCATGTGGCTTTGGCTCGATGAGCAGCGGACCCTTGAAGCCAATCTTGTGCTTGTGCTCAACCGCGAGCGACAACATGCGGCCCAATTGATCGAGTTCACGACCTGGATCTGTATTCAACAGCGTGTCATAGCCTTCGCGGCCTCCCCAGAGCACATAGTTTTCACCGCCGAGGCGATGTGTTGCTTCAAGTGCCTGACGAATTTGCATGGCAGCACAGGCAAAGACTTCCGGATCCGGATTGGTCGCTGCGCCGGCCATATAGCGCGGGTGGCTGAACACATTCGCTGTGCCCCAAAGCAGTTTCAAACCAGTGCGGTCCATCTGAGCGGCGATGGGATCTAGGATGCGAGCGAAATTTTCCGTGTGCTCGGTCATGGTTTCAGCGGGCGCCATGACGTCGACATCATGAAACGCAAAGAACGGCCAATCCAGACGCTGGAAAAACTCAAAAGCGATTGCGAGCTTGGCCTCCGCCATCGCCTGGCCTTCCAGCGCATGCCATGACCGATTGAACGTGCCGGCTCCGAACACGTCATAGCCATCCCAACAGAAGGTGTGCCAATAACAAATGGATGGCCGCAAATGGTCCTCCATTCGTTTTCCCATGACGAGGCGATCTTTGTCATAATAGCGGTATGCGAGCGGATTGCTCGACTCCGGACCTTCATACGCAATCTGGCCGATGCCTTCGAAAAAACTTGCTGCGTCAAACATGTCGTACGTCCTCTAAACTAGGTCCTTGGTAGATTGATAGAATTGTCGGTAGCGATGTAATTGGTTAGCCATGAACGCGACATCGTCAGCGCGCGGTTCAATCGCGTACTCGACACTTGGCGCATCAAAGGCCGGAGCTGATTGTCCTTCCGCCCCCATTTGCGCAAGACGTGCGGCGCCCAGCGCCGGGCCAACATCTGCATGCTTGCGATAGACTAGCGGTCGATTGAGCGCCGCGGCCAAGATCCTTCCCCAGTAAGCAGATCTGGATCCGCCGCCAATCACGCTAATCGCGTTGATGTCAGCACTCGCCCCGAGCACATCCAATCCGTCGGCAAAGCCTAGCGCGACACCTTCCAATACTGCCTGCCCGAGTGTCGCGGCGGCGCTGTCATGATTCAGACCGAAGAAGGCGCCCAGGGCATAAGGATTATTATGCGGCGTCCGTTCGCCGGACAGATAGGGCAAGAAGAGAGTTTTTGATTGACCGAAAAGATCTGCCTGTTCGGTCTGCTCGATCAATGCCCCCGCATCACGGGCGCCGACAAGGTTCGCGACCCAGTCGACACAGCTCGCCGCGGACAACATGACCGCCATTTGATGCCAGCGGCCGGGCAAGGCGTGACAAAACGTGTGCACGCCACTGGAGGCATTGGGTCGATAAGTTTCATCGCCAGAGAATAAGACACCTGATGTTCCGAGCGACAGGAAAGCATCCCCTTTTCCAAATACGCCGACACCCACGGCGCCAGCAGCATTGTCGCCGCCCCCGCCAACCACAGGCGTCCCTGCTGGGACGCCCCAATCATTGGCGACGGAGGTCGACAAAAATCCCGTTATCTCGCTGCCTTCATACAGTTTAGGCATTTGGTTACGTGACAGCCCTGTCGCGCCGAGCATTGCGTCTGACCAACCGCGCTTGCCAACATCAAGCCATAGTGTGCCGGCAGCGTCAGAGACATCGCTGGCATACTCACCTGTCATCAAGAGGCGAACATAGTCCTTCGGCAACAAGACTTTCGCGACTTTTGCAAACGCATCTGGTTCATACGTGCGCACCCAACGCAGTTTGGGGGCCGTGAAGCCTGGCATCGCAAGGTTTCCGGTGATCTGATGAAGCTCAGGAACATCTTGCTCCAATGCGATGCAAGCGTCGGCGCTGCGTCCATCATTCCACAAGATTGCGGGGCGAATGGGTGTATCGGCCGCGTCGAGCAATGTCGCACCGTGCATTTGACCCGCCAGGCCAATGGCTTCGACGCCACTTCGCAATGTCTCCGGCAAGCGGTCAATCGCAGCATGGGTCGCGCGCCACCAATCATGCGGGTCTTGTTCCGACCAAAGCGGTTGCGGGCGCGATATCGGCAAAGAGGTCGTGGCTTGTGCCACCACCTCCCCTGCCGAATCCATCAAGATGGCCTTGACCCCAGACGTTCCAATATCGATGCCGAGATACATTTGAAACGCCTTGGTTAGGGGTCAGTTTGCTTCCACTTTCTCGGGCGCTACTCGGCGCTCGCGTTCCGCGTAATTGCGAAGAATGGACCAAGCTCGATAGTCTGCTTTTCGAAACCAAAATTGAATCCCATATCCGACTCGCTGATCGGAAAGTCACGCTCAGCCACACCCGAGACACGGTACATTTTCCACTCTTCCGTGGGCATGATTTCTTGCACGACCGCAGTGTCATAAGGCTCAACATTGCGTCCAAGAGCGACGCTGATCTTTCCTGTATCTTTTTTTCGCGGCAGCTTTGACGCACGCGCCCAGAAATAGATTTCTACGGTTTGGCCCGCGGACACATCGCGCTCAAAAGGTGCTCGCATGTTGATGTCCCAAGGTTTCTTGCTTTTCTTGCGAACCCGAAAGCTGATGGCTTGCGATCCCGGAACGCCTTCGGAATCAACGATGGAAACGCTTTTATTTCCGCCTTCAGGTTGCCATTTGATGGCCATTGGATTGTGAACCAATTGTCCAGGCAAAGTCGTTTGATCTATCGGCGCCACTTCGTAAGCGGGATCCGCACTTGCGACTGGTGATACAATCATTGCCATTGCGAGCGTTCCGCCAATGGCACACAGTTTAAGAGACTTCATACTGTTCTCCTCCCATATTCTCCGGGTCCCAGTCCCCGGTATTCATTGGCTGTCTTTAGACGCCGATCGAGTTTTTAGATCAGCGAGCAGCCTGAAATGTTAGCGCTACCATAACTCAAAGAGCATGGCTATCCCCTGATTGGAGACGCGCTAACATTAGGTGGAAAAGTGTGGCCTTTTCTAGAGCAAAGTCAGCCTATTGCAGGCTAACTTCACCACTGATCGCTTTTGACAGATGATCGCGGCGATCAACGATTTCCTGCTTGGTCTCGTCGTCGCAATTGCGGCACCGGTTCAATATGCCTTCAATCTTTTTCAGTTCTGATTCGGCAGACTTTGAGTCGCCGGTGAGAAGCTTGATCAAACCGATCTTATAATGCGCATCATACAGAATTTTACTCGATGCAGTCGCCCGCTCGAAACTACGAAGGGCTTCATTGGTCTTGCCCAGCTGAATTTGCGAAAGACCCGCAAAATAAAGCTGGCGGCCTCGCATCTCGCAGGTTCGATCATACGTATTTTGAATGTTGCGCGCTGCGATCCCGTCGACAGCTGCCACACCAGTTGGCGTCTGCTGTCCAGCGCCAGCATTGGCCCCCTGGGATGACGCGCCAGAATCAACGCCTGCAGCATTGGTGAACGTTTCCGCGCGAATAGAATTGATCTGTGCGCTTTCGACCGAATTTGTCAGCTGACGCTCGCGACGCAGTGCGCACATCGCATTGTCAAGAAACTCGACTTCCGCTGTTTCATAATCCCCAGCTCTGAACGCTGCCATGGCAGCATCATCTTGGACGCCTTGAACTTCGACTGTATCCAGAACACGCTCATCGCCTTCGGATTCTTCTGTGTTTTCTTGAGCCACTGCCACAGGTGCAGCGAAGCTCATTGCCGTTGCTAATGCAAAGGCAGAGAGGAAACGATTTGAAAGTTTATGCATAAGAATGCCTTTTCTTTTAGTTTTTTACCTCAACTCCCAAGCGAACATTACGCGCTTTGACACAACTTGTGAAGGTAGGTGTTGTGATCCTCGAATGCTTCGAGGCATTTATACATGGTGCGTCGGACCTCAGCCATGCGCCGATCGAGTGCCTCATCGCTCATATAGTCAATCACAGGATGATATCTTTTCGGGCGGAAATTCTGGCCTTCGAAAACAGCAAACCAGCTATTCTCGCTGAACAATTCATTATTGTCTCGATAGAGGCGGCCATTCTCCATATAAATGTCGATGCGCTGGCGCAGGGTCTCAGGCAATTTCATGGTCCGCACATAATTCCAGAAAGGACTGTCATCCCGCTGCGTGGCGCAATAGTGCAGGATCAAAAAGTCCCGTACCTGCTCAAATTCAAGCAGAGTTTTCTGATTGTAATAATCGATATCGCTTTGATTGAAGTGCTTGTCGGGGAAATTGGTCATCAGGCGCGCAACGGCGGTTTGAATCAGATGAATCGATGTCGATTCGAGCGGCTCCAGGAACCCTGCGGAGAGACCGAGCGCGACAACATTTTTATTCCACGCTTTCTTGCGCACGCCAGTGACGAAGCGGAGAAATTTTGGGTCTTTCAGCGGTGCACCATCAAGGCCGGATGCAAGCTGCGCATAGGCTTCATCATCACTGATATAGTCGCTGCAATAGACATGGCCGTTGCCGATCCGATTTTGCAGCGGAATGCGCCATTGCCATCCAGCTTTGTGCGCCGTCGCCCGCGTATAAGGAATGGGTGGGCCATCGAGTTCGCAGCCTTGCGCTACGGCGCGATTGACTGGCAAATAGTGGGACCAATCATCATAACCGGTTTCCAGCGTCTGCTCGATCAGGAGGCCGCGAAAGCCTGAACAATCAATGAAAAGATCCCCGTCCATCTTCTCCCCAGATTCAAGCACAACGCTTTCAATGAAGCCGTCTTCCGGGCGTTGATTTACGCTGACCACTTTGCCTTCGACACGTTGAACACCGCGCGACTCCGCCACACCGCGCATATATTGTGCGTATAGAGAAGCATCGAACTGGAACGCGTATTCAATTGAACTTAATGGCGATCCACGCAGCTCGGGCTTGGGATGAGCGAACTTACTCGCCTTCGACGACAAACAGTGCAAATTGTAATCATCAATCGGTGGGACGCCCTCTTTTTGAGCGTGACGCAACCAGAAATGGTGGAAGTGAATGCCATCCATATTGACGCCATACGGGCTGAATGAATGGAAATAGCGTTCCCCGATTTGTCCCCAATTGACGAACTCGATGCCCACTTTGAATGTCGCATTGGTTTTGCGCAGGAAGTCATTCTCGTTCAATTGCAGCAATTGATTGAAATAGCGGATATGCGGGATCGTCGCTTCACCAACGCCGACCGTGCCAATCTGTTCGGACTCAACCAAGCGAATGCGTATCGCCGGATTCCTCAATAAGAGGGAGAGCGCCGACGCCGCCATCCAGCCGGCCGTGCCGCCGCCAACAATGACGATTTCCTTGATATTTACGTCTTGCATCTAATGCTTCCTACCTGTCTTACGCGGGCGCAGTGGCCCATGCGTACTTCTTCAAGAACGCCTCATGCGTCTCCATATTGTCACTCGCACGGATCATCGCCGTCTGCATCGAGCCGAGACTGCGCGCAATCTCTTGCGCGTTTAAGCTGTGCACGATCGGATCGACGGTTTTTGGCATGAGATTCTGTCCAACCATCACGGCGACCCAACTTGGCCGGGTGAACAACTCATCCTCATACCGAAAGATGCGGCCTGCTTCCCGGAACAATTCCATTTTTTGCATCAGAGAGTCTGGCACGCTCATATTCCGGCAGTAGTTCCAAAACTCTGAATCATCGCGCTGCGTGGCCTTATAATGTAGAATTATGAAATCACGTACCTGCTCGAATTTCTTGCCCAATTGCCGATTGTACTCGTCGATAACAGACACGGGCATATCGGCACTTGGGAACAACGAAATGAACTTGCTGATCCCTTCCTGAATGAGGAAGAGAGAAGTCGATTCAAGTGGCTCCAGAAATCCGCCAGATAGTCCAACTGCGATACAGTTCTTTTCCCAGAATTTGTCGCGATGCCCAGTCCGAAATTTGATTTTGCGCGGCGCCCCCTTGGCCCGGCCATCAAGGTCCCCCAGCAAGCTTTCGACAGCATCATCGTCGCTGATGTGATCACTGGCATAGATATGACCATTGCCTGTGCGATGCTGTGTCGGGATCCGCCATTGCCAGCCAGCTGACTTCGCAGTCGACCTTGTATACGGCAGAAGTGGACCTGTCCGTTCACAGGCCACGGTTTGTGCGGAGTCGCATGGCAACCAATGGGCCCAATCCGTAAACCCAACTCCCAGCGCCTGCCCCATAAGCAAGGCCCGGAACCCGCTGCAATCAAAGAACAGGTCACCCTGTACAACGTCGCCGCTTTCCAGGCTAACGCTGTCTATGAACCCTGTTTCACTATTGAGCGTCGTTTCAATAACCTTGCCTTCAATCCGGTTCGCACCGCGCTGCTCAGCATATGATCGCAAGTAGCGAGCGTAGGCCGTTGCATCAAAGTGATAGGCATAGCGCAACTGTGACAAGACGGAACGCGGATCATTTTGCGGCATCGCAAACTTGTTCTGCTTTGCGGCAATCGCACTTAGGCTGAAGGTTTCAATCTCGCTGGTTGGGTTGGTCTGGCGATACCGCATCCAGAACTGATGAAAGTCGATCCCCTGCATATCGACCCCATGTGGGCCGAACGGATGAAAGTAGGCCTCGCCAATGCGCCCCCAATTCACGAACTCGATCCCGAGTTTGAACGTCCCATTCGTGGCGCGCAGGAAATCTTGTTCTGGAATACCCAGCATGGCATTGAAATTGATAATGTCTGGAATCGTCGCCTCACCAACCCCGATGGTGCCGATCTGCTCGGACTCAATAAGCGTGATTTGCACAGCTTGCGGCGGCAACAGGCTCGATAATGCGGCGGCCGTCATCCAGCCTGCAGACCCGCCTCCAACAATGACAATATTTTGGATCTTCTTGCTCGGATCAGGCATATTGTTGCTTCTCAAAATAGCGTTTCATATTGGCGACATATAGATGGTGCGGCGGCATACGGGCGACCAATTGCTCAATCGCTCGGGACATACCATCGAGTTGTTGATCGATCTTTAGCTTCGGCGATGCGTCTGCTTGCAAATCATACCGCGCCGCCCGGCGCCCCATGCCGTGATGCAGGATTGTCCAGTCTTCATCATTGAATGGTTCCAAGTCATACTTCGCCAGGACCCCGCGGCTCTCAAACTGGACAATCTTGCGCGTCAAACCCTCAGATTGAGCCGATGCTTTAGCATCACGCCAAAACGGAGCGGCCGCGGTGTTGGAGACATAGAAGGCGTCTGCAAACATGTCAGTGTGCGCCGCATCGTCTATCCGCCGACGATTGAACTCGCGGCGCTCCATCGAAACGTCATGCGAGATAGGAACCAAATCCAAGAGCCGTTCAATGTCCCTTTGCAGCATCACCATCGGCCCAGGCGTCAATGGATCATGCACGCTTGCCGCGGCGCCGACGGCAATCGTATTACCAACCCAACCCGCATCTAGATGACCGAGCTCGCAGAGTATAGAATTTGTGGCGTCACCACCGCGCTCGACGGTCAGAGTTCGAATCGCATTCTGCAAAAAAACTTGAGCACTCCAGCCATTCGCATTCGCTCGCACCTGGCGGCACGCCGGACCCAATTGATCAATGGGCTGCACCGCCTGTTTGAGCCCAATCGTGCGCGACGTGTTAAACGAAGCCCCTATGGCGCTCATAAGCTGCCGCTTCAAACCAGTGCAGTCGATATAAACGTCCCCTGTAACGGCTTCACCGGAGGTCAGAAGCACGCCCTCAATCTCTCCCTGATGGGCGCTTACTTTCGCAACCGGTTCCGAAAGGTGCGTCACGCGCGTTCTGGTCAATTTGGTTGCCAGCAAGCGCGTCCATTCATTGGCGGCGAACTGATATCCATATTCCGCGCGCGACAGCGGGTTGGAGTTGTCTTCAGGTGGGTGGGCAAATTTCCCCTGGCGTGCAGCAAACCCGGAAATCAGCAATGGCGCGATTTGACGTTGGTTGCGGGTCAGGTGGTGTTGCAAGGGAACGCCATCCAAAACGGGAAGGATTTGATGGTGGCATTGCACCCAATCCGCGCTGACCCCTGGCCAATCATAATATTGGGTCCCGAACGAAAATGACGTGCTGCTTTGGGAGAAGAGGACCGGTTCATCTAGTCCTAGTCCACGCAAAAAGTCATAGGCGATTGGGGATGTGACGCTGCCATAGACGACATCCGCCTCATTTGCATGCCCGTCATCGATCAAAATAATTTCATATTGGGTCCCGAGCGCCCCGTCGAGCGCCAGCGCGGTCATAAGTCCGGCTACGCCACCGCCGCAGACTACAATTTTCATGTCAGAACGCTGCATGGAGTCATTCAACGCTAATTCGGCACCGAAGGCGACGCGACAAGAGGCGCAGATTGTGACTCCGCGCCATATTGCTTCAAGAAGTCAATTTGATCTGGCGTCGATTGCACCGCGTTTTCCGTTTCTTGTTTGATCGATGCCAAACTCGCCCGCAATTGATCGATCGAATATCGATCCGCACGCGGGTCATAGGCTTCAGGCATCAAATTCTGGCCGAGCATCACCGCGATCCAGCTCGGTGGCAGGAACACGCCAAACTCATACTTCAGCACATATCCGCGCGAGTTCCAGGCTGCGATCTTTTCTTGCAAACTATCCGGCAAGGTCATGTTGCGGAAATAACGCCACATCTCGCTATCATCTCGCTGCGTGGCAACATAATGGAGTAGAAGAAAATCTCGAACGCGTTCGAAATTTAGACCCATTCTTTGATTATACTCTTCGACATCAGCGGCTTCGATTGTTGCGCCGGGGAATAGTTCGATCAAGGCGGTGATGCCTTCCTGGATGAGATGGATTGAGGTTGACTCCAGGGGTTCCAGGAAACCGCCTGACAGCCCGATGCTCACGACATTCTGGCTCCAGAATTTGTTACGTCGACCGGTTTTGAAGAAGAGTTGTTTCGGATCTGCGAGCGCTGGGCCTTCCAGCGTGCTCATCAATTGATGCGTCGCTTCATCATCTGAAATAAATTCATTCCAATAGACATGCCCGTTTCCAGTACGGTGTTGCAGCGGAATTCGCCACTGCCAGCCGGCTTTTCGCGCCGTGGCTCGCGTATAGGGCAATAGCTTGCCGCGGGCTTCGCACGGAACCGCGACGGCCCGATTGCACGGCAACCATTTGCTCCAATCATCATACCCCGTTTTCAGGGTCTGCTCGATCAGGATGCCGCGGAACCCGGAGCAATCGACAAAAAGCTCGGCTTCGATCTGTTGACCATTTTCCAACGTGAGTCGATCGATATGGCCGGTTTCGGGATTTTGCGTTGCTTCTACGACTTTGCCTTCAGTTCGTATAACGCCATTGGCTTCGCAATATGCGCGAAGAAACTTCGCGTACAGGCTTGAATCAAACTGGTAGGCGTATCCGAAGTTCGACCCAATTTGATTCTGATCGTCGCCCGGCATCTGAAATCGCCCCTGCTCCGCAGCAATAATCGGATAGGAATAGTCGTCTAGCCGGGTCGCCATCCCCTGCTGATGCAAGCGAAGCCACAGTTGGTGAAAGTCCATTCCCAGGGATGGAATCCCATAATCGCCGAACGGGTGAATGTAGTGATCGCCGAGCTGCCCCCAATCGCAAAATTCGATTCCCAGTTTGAACGTCGCTTCGGTGGCCCGCATGAAGGTTCGCTCGTCAATTCCGAGCTGCTGATTAAAATAGCGAATGTGTGGTAAAGTTGCCTCACCCACGCCAATCGTACCGATCTGGTCGGACTCGATAAGCTGAATATCAAGGCTTAATGCCTTGAATTTATTGGAAAGTGCAGCTGCGGTCATCCAGCCGGCGGTGCCACCACCCAAAATGCAGATCTTCTTTATCTGGCTCACGCTTCCTCCCGCGACTGCCATTTACGTATCACTTTTATGACTCCCCTCTTGCATTAAAGGAAGAAAAAATGATAGCGCTATCAAAACAGAAAATACATGCTCAGTACCTATGCGAGTGTCGCGAGCAATTAAGGCGAGGAAACCGAGTGATCCAAGTGGTGATCTCACAATCAGGGATAGATATCAGTACAATAAGTTTTTGAGGAGTCGGAACGGCGTTTGCATACGTTGACCGCTACAACTCAGTAGAGAGCGAAGATCAAATCGAGCGCTCACATAATAGTCACTGAATTCGATTTAGGGAGGTAAATCAGTGAATTCGAAGTCGAAACTTGGCCGTAAAGGGCCGAACAAACTCACTCTTTTGGGGACAACCGCCATGTTTGCCGTATTCGGCATGCCTGGGGTTATGGCTCAAGAAGACGCTGCAGATGACTCAGCGGTTGAAAATGTTAGCGATAACACAACCGAAGAAGAAGCCCGCCAAGATGTCATTGTCGTGCAAGGTGTCCGAGGCGCGCTACAAACCGCTCGGAACCTGAAACGGGACTCTGATACGTTCGTTGATTCCATCACGGCATCAGACGTTTCTCAGCTTCCAGACCTTTCTGTTGCAGAAGCGCTTGCGCGTGTTCCAGGCGTCGTCACTCAGCGCTTCGAACTCGGCGGCAGCGATGGTGACTTCCCGTCACCTGAAGGCTCAGGCAATATCGTTCGCGGCCTGCAATATGTGCGGTCTGAATTTAACGGTCGTGACGCCTTCTCTGCGAATGGCGGGCGTGCGCTAGAATGGGCAAGTATCCCGCCGGAACTGATCGGTGCGGTAGACGTCTTTAAAAACCAGTCTGCAGACATGATCGAAGGCGGTATCTCTGGTGTCGTTAACCTGCGTACACTTGAGCCATTTGACCGCGATGGTCTGGTTGCAGTCGCAATCGCAGACGGCACTTATACCGATCTCGCCGAAGAATGGAGCCCAGGCTTCAGTGCGGTGCTCGGCAATCGCTGGGATACAGATTCGGGCGAGTTTGGTCTGCTTGGGTCATTCTCGACATCGACGCTGAACTCAGCGATCCACGGTTTCCAGTTTGGTCCGTTGCTGACGCTCGACAATCCATTCGAAGCGGGATCCACAATCGCCCTTCCAGGTGGTTGGCAAGCACGTGATGTGGAATTCGAGCGCGAACGCGACAGCTATTACCTAGCAGGTCAATGGCGCGCGCCAGACGGCAATACGGAACTGACCGTCAAAGCCGTCCGCGTCGAGAATCAGACGCAGTCAGACGAGCGTACGTTCGAATTCTTCACGGACGCGGAATCTTGGGCGTCTTGGGACTTCCTGGCTGGACCTGCAGGATTCTCCGTACGTCCATTTACATCGGATGGGATCGCACAGTGTAATGGTAACGGCGAAGCCGCGAATGGCGGTATCGGCATTTGTGAAACTTTGCGCCCAGTGGATGGCGGACTGTTCGAGTCCGGCATCGTTTCAAACCAACTTCGTGACTGGTTGGGCGATGGTGCCACTGGCACAGGCAGCCTTGGGACACCATTCCAATCCCTGGCGGTGTATGAGGCCCGCGAATCTGTCACCCAAGATATTAGTGCAAACCTGAAATGGCGCGCAAATGATCAGTGGTTCTTCGAATTCGATGCGCATTATACAGACGCAGAAGCCACATTGGATCGTCTCTGGGCAGGCGGCAATCACTTTGCCGACTATTCTTTCGACTTCTCTGATCCGATGAACCCGCAGATCGGCCTGTTCCAAACCGGTACGCAACTGCAATCGTGGGTTCCACGTGGTGGACAACCAAACACAGCGCCAACTTCCTTAGCTGATCCGAATACGGCTTACTTGCTGTATGCTGCGGACCAGTTCGAAGACAATACTGGCGATCTCTACGCCATTAAAGGTGATGCCGAGTATGAATTCGCCGATGATGGCTGGTTCGATTCGGTCAAGTTTGGTGCGCGCTATTCTGAGCGCGAGCAAATCAACCGCAGTGCAGGTCTCAACTGGGCCGGCATCGCGCCACCTTGGGCTGGCGGCTATCTGCCATACGCCAACCGCCAGGACGGAGACGCGTTTGAAGTCTTTGACTTCTCTGACTTCCAGCGTGGTGGCCTGTTCGTCGGTGATGCGGGTGTGGTATTCCCATCTCGTGCGCAGATGCAGGATTATGGCGCTTTCGTCGACTCGCTCGCCAACGAGCCTCTGCTGACCGTTGGTATCAACTCTGATGGCAATCTGCAGATTGGTGATTGGGCTCCATTGAATCAGAATGGTGTAGTTGACTATGCCGGTCGTGGTATCGACGGGTCTGTTAAAGAGCAAACCATGAACTTCTACGGAATGTTGAATTTCGGGAATGAGTTTGACAATGGCCAAGCGCTATCTGGTAATGTTGGCGTCCGCTATGTGAGAACTGATATCACTGGAGGCGGCATTGGCGGCTACTCAGAGTTTGCTGACCTGACCGGCACAACTGATGACACGTCTAATCCACGAACCTATCTGCCTGAATTGGCAGCGTTCTTGGATCAAGCTGACGGTGTGATTGAAATCGACAACTCATATGAGTATTTCCTTCCGTCCCTTAACGTGAAGTGGGAACTCAATGATGAGATGCTGATCCGCTTCGCCGCGAGCCAGGCCATCACGCCGCCAAATATCGCAGATCTGAATGCGAGCCGAAATTCGCGCGCACTCTTGGGCTTTGTGACGGATCCAAACCCGGCTCCGGGCACCTTACCCGGTGTCATTGACATCATCCCAGATGCCGTTCGCATCGATGGCGGCAACCCGAACCTTGAACCGATTGAAGCCACCAATTTCGACCTTTCCTTCGAATGGTACTTTGGTGATGACGGTCAGTTCACGGTCTCTGGTTTCCACAAAGAGCTCGAGAACATCATCGTGTACGGCACCACCAATGAGGGATCAGCCACATTTGACGGTTACAATATCCCGCTCGACTTCGGCGGGAACACGAACCTGAATGATGGCACCGTGACCGGTATCGAATTTGCCTATCAGCAATTCTACACCGACCTCCCGGGTCTGTTGGGCAATCTTGGTCTGCAAGCCAACTTCACCATCATCGAGTCAGAAGCAACACCGCTTCCTGCCTTCGAAGATGCGGATGGCGATGGCGTTCCGGATAACTTCCTGACCGTATATCGCTGGGGCATTGATGAATTGCTCGGATTGTCTGACTTGTCAGGTAACCTGATCGGTATCTATCAGGACGAGAATTTCGAGGCTCGTCTCGCCTATAATTGGCGGTCTGACTATTTCAGCTCTTACCGTGACTTCGTGACCGGTAACCCAATCATCCAAGAAGAAATTGGGTTCCTCGATGCGTCGTTTAAGTGGGACATTACCGACCAGATCCAGATCGGTGTCCTTGGCGCGAACTTGTTGGATACGAAAGCATTCGCAAGTCAGCAGGTCGACCAGGCCGGACAACGCTTCGCGCGGTCCAGCTTCGTCAATGATCGACGCTTCGAAGTCAGCATTCGCTACTCTTACTAAGACGCGCAATCGCTGAAAAAACTAAGGGAGAGGTCTTCAGACCTCTCCCTTTTTTTATATCGGCAGAGAAATTACTGAGCGGCCAACCACGGGACGACGATGAAGTGCGCAATCAAAGTCAGCACAATCGCTCCGGCCGTTGCCCAAAGCGCTTTCTTTTTCAGCATCGGCTCGTTCGGTGCCCCCTCTTCCGTGCCCTCGATGACTTCGCCATCCTGCTCATGCTGAGACTGAACACCGATTGGCAGCACACAAAAGAAGCTCAGCCACCAGGCAATAATGAATATGACGACAAATCCGACCGGGTCCATTTAAGGATGCCCGTTTTTTGGAGTTTCCATCAACTCGACCAGAACGCCATTTGAGTTCTTTGGATGAATAAAAATGATCATCGTACCATGCGCACCAATCCGCGGCTCGCCCAGCACGGTTGCCCCGCGATCTTTCATTTCCATCACAGCTTCTTTTATGTCAGCGACTTCAAAACAGACATGATGCTGCCCGCCACGCGGATTCTTTTGAATGAAGTTGTGGATCGGACTGTGCTCATCCAGCGGTTCGATCAATTCGATCTGGCTGTTCGGCAAATTGACAAAACAGACTTTGACGCCCTGCGCCGGCATATCGAATGGCTCAGTGATATCTGTCGCGCCGTACAGAGTGCGATACGTGTCCATCGCCTCCTGAATATCCGGCACGGCGACACCCACATGATTGAGAGGGCCGATTTTGAATGAGTCAGTCAAACGTCTCTCCAATGTTTTCTTTTCGAGTGATGTGAATTTCAAATGAGTCAAATTTCGAATTTAGGGCGGATACGAAAGCCCACATGCTCACCGGAACCCCGACAATGTAACCAGCCCAGGAGGCCGCGATAGTAATATGTTCGGTTGCCCCAGACGCAGCAAGAACCATCCCCACCAAGGCGCCCGCTAATGCTCCGACGATAAACCCAATTACAGTCGCGCGCCAAAAAAAGGCGATCCAAATTCTCAACAGTGTTTTGGTTGGTGCCGACTGCATATTAAACCCTTAGCACACTCACATCCACGATGGGCTTGCGACCGAACGTCCGTTCACAAGCTTTCTTGACGGCGCGCGCCAGCACGCGTTCGACTTCGTCATCATCAATCCGTTTACGGCGTTTCATGCCGTTGACCGCGACTTCGACCGCTTCATCAACATCAATGAGACTTTCATCTGCATTGCTGCCATCTGGCTCTGACAGGCCGCGAGCTGTTAGCAAAGGGCCATCGATCACATCGCCATTCTCATCAATCGCGATCGCGACGCTGACATACCCCCAATTGGCCAGCGCGCGGCGTTCACGAATGCCCTCGCTCTCGGCCGGCACGAGGCGGTTCCCATCGAGGAATAGGCGCCCATTAGGGACATTATCAATCGTTGCAGCGGGTCCTGGCGCGAGGCGAATGAGGTCGCCATTTCGCGGTGTGACAGCCTCACTGACCTGCAAACTCTTCGCATAGGCCGCGTGCTCGACAATGTGGCGGCGTTCCCCATGAACGGGAACAGAAATCTTTGGGCGCACCCATTGATACATGCGCCGCAGCTCGTCCCGCGCAGGATGACCCGAAACGTGAATAGGGCCGTCCGTCATTTTATCCGTGATCACCCGCACGCCTTTTTCCGCGAGCGCATTCTGCATGTCATAGATACCCTTCTCATTGCCAGGAATGACACGGCTGGAGAAAATGACTGTGTCACCATCTCCAAGACTGATATGGCGGTGATCATCGCGGGATATCCGCCCGAGAGCCGCGCGCGCCTCGCCTTGCGATCCCGTGCACAGGAATAGAAGATTATCGTCTGGTAGACTGCCGGCTTGATCTTCGCTGATCAGATCGGGCAGGTCTTCAATGACGCCAGTCGCAATTGCTGCATCCGTGATCTTATGCATGCTGCGACCAACAAGACAGACGCTGCGCCCTGCTTGGCGGGCGGCTTCGATCACGGTTGCTACGCGAGCCACATTGGATGCGAACGTCGTTACCGCCACGCGCCCTGAGAGCCCGCCTATCAGTTTGATCAAATTCTCGCGTACAACGCCTTCCGATCCACTTTCGCCTTCGACGAAAACGTTCGTGCTATCGCAAATCATCGCCAGAACGCCGGCATCGCCCAATTGCGTGAGGGCCTCTACATCTGTCTGGTCACCAAGTTGCGGATCCGGGTCAATCTTCCAATCGCCGGTATGCAGGATCGTTCCAAGCGGTGTATCTATGGCCAACGCGTTCGGTTCCGGAATCGAATGCGTTAATGTGATGTAGCGAACCTTGAATGGCCCAGCTTCGATTTCAGCGCCGAGTGGTAACACCTGAATACTGGTTTTCTTCTGACCTCGTTCAGTCAGTTTCGCCTGTGCCAAATGGGCCGTAAACGCGGTGGCATATATGGGCGCTCGCGTCTGCAAACGCGGTAGAATCAAACCTATCGCGCCAATATGGTCCTCATGGGCGTGCGTTAGAAAAATGGCGTCAATATTGTCGCCTTGATCTTCCAGAAATGTGGGATCGGGCGTGATGAGGTCGACACCAGGGGTATCATCGCCGCCAAACGTGACGCCAACATCAATCAAGATCCAGCGGCGATTGTGCGCGGGACCATAGCCATAGGCGTTCAGGTTCATCCCGATCTCGCCGCATCCGCCCAAAGGCAGAAAAACGAGTTCCGCATTATCAGATTGTATCATATGCCCCGCTTAATCTTTCTGGTTTCGCCGGTAGACTTCTAACAGTCCAACCTCCATCAAACTCTGATCAAAATGGTCTATCGTTTCGCTGGCCCCTTCGAAAAGAGAGGCGACGCCACCCGTTGCAATAACTTTCAATGGCGCTGAATATTCAGCCTTCACGCGAGTGACCAAGCCGTCAATCAAGTCAACATAACCCCAGAACACGCCGGACTGCATCGCAGATACCGTATCCTGGCCAATCACCTGAGGGGGTTTCTGGATCGCGATGCGCGGCAATTGCGCAGCCGCATCGTGCAGCGCCCGCATGGAGAGATTGATACCGGGTGAAATGATGCCGCCCTCAAACCCGCCATCGGGTCCGACCACGTCAAACGTTGTTGCGGTGCCGCTATCGATGACCAGCTTCGCGCCTTGATACAATTGATGCGCCCCAATCGCCGCGACCAAGCGGTCAGCGCCGACTTGTTCAGGACGACGGATTCGAATGGGAACATCGAGTTTGGTACTGGGCTCACCAACAAATATCGGCTCCGCGTCGAAATACCGTCGCGACAGATTGCGGAAATTAAACTTCGCCTGGGGCACAACGGATGAAATGATGCACCCTTTAATATGCGATAGCTCCAGGTCCTCCATCCGCATCAGCGTTCCTAGCCAGACCGCATAATCATCAGCCGTTCGCGTCGCATCGGTTGCACTCCGCCAGCTAGAGACCCAGTCGGTGCCACTATGCAGCGCGAAAACGGTGTTTGTGTTGCCAACATCTATCACTAACAGCATCAGCTCACTCGCTTTACTAAATCTACGTCACCCGCCCTTATGATGCGCTGCGCCCCATCCGGCAATCGCAAGACCAGACCGCCATCCTCGGCAAGGGTTTCAAATACGCCTTCTATACGATTATTGACGGGACCAGCCTGGACCCGTTGCCCGCGACCTTCAGCGGCTTGCAACCAGGCGTCTAGCAGGCCTGAAAAGTCCAACCGTGCCTGCTCTATTCGGGAACTGACAGATTGTCTGAGATGATCTAGCACGAGCTCCGGCGTCAGCGCCGACGGTGCACCTTCTTGAACCAGGCTTGTGGCGGCTTGTTCGATATTGTCTGGCGCGTGTTGGACATTGATCCCCATTCCCAAGGCAATCCAAACCACGCCATTCGTTTCGCCTGTCTCGGTGAGTATTCCACTGATTTTCTGCCCCCGAACGCGCACATCATTAGGCCATTTTAATAGAGACCCCAGATCGGACGTGACGGCTTCACAAGTATCGCGCACAGCAATCGCTGCAGCGAAAGGAATTCGTGCCGCGATTTTCAGTCCACCAGGCTCGGGGAAGAGCAACGTGCAGAATAGATTGCCGACCGGAGACACCCAGCTGCGACCGAGCCGCCCTTTGCCAGCGTCTTGTTGTTTTGCCGCGATCCACACAGCGGACGTCTCGCCGCGGCGCGCACGACGCTTCGCTTCCTCACTGGTGCTATCTATATTGTCGTACCAATAGACCGGTGCGGTCTGTATCACGAGACCAGACTCGCCGCGGTGCTCGCCGCAAGGTCACTGAACGGGCTGACAAAGATCAGAAGCACGACGCTCGCAATCGCAGAAAGATAGATCGTTGCGGTGACCCAGCCATCAACTGGCTCAAAATCTTCGGCTTGTTCATCAAACCACATGATTTTGACGATCCGCAGATAATAATACATCGCGATCACTGAGCTAATGATCAGAATGATGATCAAAGGCATCAGGCCGGCATTCCAACCCGCCTCGAGGACAGCAAGCTTTCCGAGAAACCCAAAGGCAAGCGGAAAACCCGAGACAGAGATCAATAGCACGGTGAGCGCAGTGGCCAGCCCAGGTTGACGGCGAATAAGACCGGCTAGTTCGTCAATATTTTCCACCATGCCCCCTTCGCGGCGCATTGACAGTACGCCACCAAACAGACCAAGAGACGCAATCACATAAGCGGTCATGAAGATCAAAAGCGCACCAATGCCATACTGAACCCCAGCTGCAACCGCGACGAGCGCATACCCCATATTGGCGATGGACGAATATCCAAGTAGCCGTTTCAAATTGGCTTGTGGCAATGCTCCGAAGGCGCCAACAAGCATAGACGCGGCCGCGATGATCCCGATGATCAATTGCCAGTTTTCAAATGCCAAGGCTTGCGGAAATGCAGTGAACATGATGATCGCGAATACAACCATGCTGGCCATTTTTGGCGCCGTAGCGAAGAAAGCGACAACGGGGCTCGGCGCGCCTTCATAGACATCAGGGGTCCATACGTGCATCGGCGCTGCTGAGACTTTGAAGGCAAGGCCCGTAATCATAAGCACCATGCCAAACATGAAGCCGAGGCTAGCTTCCGCATCTGCCACGATCTCGTAACTGGTGCCGCCCGCAAAACCATAAACCAGCGAAATACCGTAGAGCAGCAGCCCAGACGCGAGCGCGCCCAGAACAAAATATTTCAGTCCCGCTTCAGCAGAACGTGGGCTGTCACGATGGAAAGAAGCGAGCACATAAGAGGACAGGCTCAACGTCTCAACACCAAGATAGAGCGTCATGAAGTTCGACGATGAAAGGATGATTCCCATTCCGAGCGCGGCAAAAATCATCAACAACGAATACTCATAGCGCATCGTGTCATGGCGACGCAGGAATCCTTCTGCCATCAGCAAGGTGATACCGGCGGCGGAAAAGCTCACAACTTTTGCAAAATTGGCGAAGCTGCTGGTCTCAACCAAGCCGTCAAATGCGCGGCCGCCTTCCCAATAGAACGCAGCCAACGCAGCGGCGACGAACAAGACTCCTGCCCCAGCCTTGAAAGAGATGCCGTTAAATCGGTCGCCTATCAGCGCGCCAATCGTGACACCCAACAACCCAGCGGCTGCGAGCAAGAGCTCTGGCGCAATCGCATTCAAAAGGGCTTCAATATCAAACATGCGCCTTATCCTCCCGCCATCTGGGCGAGTGCGTGAAGTGAGGATTCACGCGTGATGTCGAAAATCAGGTTGGGCAATATACCCAATAAAATCGTACCGATGGCCAATGGAATGAGGCAGATCAATTCCTTGAGATTGACGTCTTCGATAGTCTCAAGCTCAGGATTGGTGATCTCCCCGAACACGGTCCGCCGATACAAGGTCAGCATGTAAATGGCTGAGAAGATCACGCCGAGCGCAGCACCTGCTGCGGCCCAGGTATTAGCCTGGAACGCGCCGACCATTGTCAAGATTTCGCCGACAAAGCCACTTGTGCCCGGTAAGCCGACATTGGCCATGGTGAACAGCATGAACAGGGTGGCATAGATCGGCATTCGATGGACCAGGCCGCCATAAGCAGAAATCTCTCTTGTATGCATGCGATCATAAACGACGCCGACGATCAGGAAGAGCGCGCCGGAGATCAAACCGTGGCTGAGCATCTGGAAGATGGCGCCCTGAACGCCGATTTCGGTGAATGAGAAAATACCGAGCGTGACGAAGCCCATATGTGCAACGGATGAATAAGCGATCAGCTTCTTCATATCCGTCTGCCGCCACGCCACGAGCGAGGCGTATACAATCGCGATGACCGAGATCGTGAACACGAAGGGTTGGAACAACACACTGGCATCCGGGAACATTGGCAAGCTGAAACGCAGGAAGCCATAGCCACCCATTTTCAATAAGATCCCCGCCAGGATCACGGACCCCGCCGTCGGCGCCTGAACGTGTGCATCAGGCAGCCAAGTATGCACAGGCCACATCGGCAATTTGACTGCAAAGGATGCAAAGAAGGCGAGCCAGAGCCAGGTTTGCGCGGACTTTGCAAATTCAAACTGTTCGAGCTGGACCACATCCGATGTGCCCGCTGTCAGGTACATGTAAACGACCGCCGCCAGCATGAAGAGCGATCCGAGCAGCGTGTAGAGGAAGAACTTGAAACTCGCATAAATCCGGTCGATGCCGCCCCAAACGCCGATGATAATGAACATCGGGATCAATCCCGCCTCGAAGAAGACATAGAAGACGACCAAGTCGAGCGCGCAGAAGACGCCGATCATGAATGTCTCGAGCACCAGAAACGACACGATATATTCGGTCAAGCGGTGTTTGACCGAGCCGATACTGCCGAAAATCGCGATTGGGGTCAGCAACGTCGTCAGCAGGATGAGCAGGAGCGACATGCCGTCGACGCCCATCTTATATTTGATGCCCGCGAACCAATCGACTTCTTCGACCAGCTGGTAGCCCGTGCCATTCAAATCAAAACTGAGCAGCATGACCAGTGAAATGACGAAAGTCATGACGCTGAAGAGCAGACCAGCGTAGAGCACGCGATCATCTTCGCTGCCGTCCGGCCGCGTTTGCGCCCCCGTCAGCATTTTGACCAGCAAGATCAGGATGGCACCCGCCAGCGGCACAAAAGTGACCGCAGAGAGAATTGGGAAGTCCATTAGCCTGCGCCTCCGCTGCGCCAGAACAGGATCGCGCCAAAGACCAAGGCTGCGCCAATGATCACAAACGCATAGTGATAGAGATAACCGGTATGCATGGCGGACAGACGCCGTGAGCCCCAGCGCACCAGGGCCGCGACGCCATCCGGACCGACGCCATCAACGACTTTCTTGTCGCCAGCTTTGAACAGGTCGCCGAGCCAGGCTGAGCCGCGCACCAGTGTGGCATTGTAAAGCTCGTCAAAGTACCACTTGTTTGCGAACAGGCCGTGCAGCGGCCCGCCATTCTCAGCAATCTTGGCGCCGACGCCGCGATTGAAGAGATAAGTGAACGTGGCGATGACAAAGCCCGTCACAGTGACGATGAGCGGCGCCCAGAACACCCATTCCGGCACATTATACTTGTCCTTGAGGACCGTGTTCTCTTTCGCGGTGTAGATCGCGCCGTCCCAGAAGGTCTTATAATCGTGACCGACAAACGCATCATAAAAATACCAACCCGCAAACACAGCGCCAATGCTGAGTAATCCGAGTGGGATGAGCATCACCATTGGCGACTCGTGTGGATCGCCATGATGATGGTGATCATCATGACCATGCGCTTCATCATGGTGCGGTTCAGCGCGCGGACCGTGGAAGGTCATGTAAATCAATCGCCAGGAATAGAAGCTGGTCAGCAACGCCGCGACAATCCCGAACCAGAAGGCGAGCTGTCCAAACGCGACTCCATTCGTACCGGCGGCAAAGGCAGTCTCGATGATCGCGTCTTTCGAGAAGAAGCCGGACAGACCCCAGACATGCGGAATCCCGAGTCCAATGATCGCGATCGTCCCGATCATCATCGCGCCATAGGTCAGCGGCATATATCGGGCAAAACCGCCCATATTGCGCATATCCTGCTCATGGTGCGCGCCGTGAATGACGGAGCCTGCGCCGAGGAAGAGCAGCGCCTTGAAGAAAGCGTGCGTGAACAAGTGGAACATGGCAGCTTCATACGCGCCGATACCTGCGGCGAAGAACATGTAGCCGAGCTGCGAACAGGTCGAATAGGCAATGACGCGTTTGATATCATTCTGCGCCATCCCGACTGTGGCGGCGTACAGGGCTGTTACGGCACCAATGAGCGCGATCATTGACGCCGCAACGGGCGCATACTCGTAAATCGGTGAGACCAGGCAGACGAGATAGACACCTGCAGTCACCATGGTGGCAGCGTGAATGAGTGCAGAGACCGGCGTTGGGCCTTCCATCGCGTCCGGCAACCAGACGTGCAGGAAGAATTGCGCCGACTTGCCCATTGCACCAATGAAGAGCAAGACACCGATCAGCTCGAGCGCCGGAATGTTCCAGGCCAGGAACGGCACAACGACATCGCGCACTTGCCCGGCTTCTGCCAGGGCCAGCGGCACCACTTCGGCATTTTCTTTAATCGCCGTCAGGACGGGTTCAAACTCGACAGAGCCAAAGACGAGATAGATCGCCATAATCCCGAGCGCGAGGCCGAAATCGCCAACACGGTTGGTGACGAACGCTTTGATCGCCGCATCGTTTGGCGCTTTGTTTTGATACCAAAAGCCAATGAGCAGATATGAGGCCAGTCCGACACCTTCCCAGCCAAAGAACAGCTGGATAAAATTGTCTGCCGTCACCAGCATCAGCATGGCGAACGTAAACAGTGACAAATAAGCGAAGAAGCGCGCTTTATGCGGATCTTCTTCCATATAGCCCCAGCTATACAGATGTACGAGTCCAGACACACTTGTAATAACCGCCATCATCACAATCGACATTGCATCAACGCGGATCGCCCAGTCGGCTTTGAAATCACCGACATGTATCCAGGTGAACAAGGTATTGATATGCTGTCCGACATAGCTGCCCGCAGCGCCCGTATCTGCGGCCAAGGCAGCGTGTTCGACATGCCCCGCCCCGCCGGCGCCTGCGGCGTAGACAAATAATTGATAGAGCGAAAGCACGCCGGCCGAAAGCACCGTGGCCGTGGTGACGACCATGGCACCGCGATCGCCAATAAAGCGTTGGAACAGACCCGCGACCAAAGCGGCGAGGCCAGGCCCCAAGACGATGAATTCGATGAATGGATCAGTCAGCATTACAGTCCCCTACCCCTTCATCAGGTCGACGCTCTCGACCGCAATGTCTCCGCGATTGCGGAAGTAGACAACGAGAATAGCAAGTCCTACGGCCGCTTCAGCGGCGGCAACTGTCAGCACCAGCATGGCGAAAATCTGACCCTCAATCGTGCCCGAAAAGACCGAAAAGGCGACCAGATTGATGTTCACGGAGAGCAAGATCAATTCGATCGCCATCAGAATGACAATGATGTTCTTGCGGTTCACGAAAATGCCGACAACGCCGATCGTAAACAGGATCGCAGAAATGGTCAGGAAGTGGTTGATGGTGAGATCCATACTTAAATCCCCTTCCCTGGTTCGACCGCGACTTTTTCATACGCATCTTCGCGGCGGCGGGAGGTCTGGCGTGCAATATTCTGCCGTTTGACACCAGGCCGCTCGCGCAGAGTCAGGACGATGGCGCCGATCATCGCAACAAGCAGGATCAGGCCTGCCAACTGGAACAATAGGAAGTAGTCAGTGTACATCACCTGTCCGATCGCTTCGGTATTGGTGTCTGCACCCGGCGCGGCGTCGAAACTGGTATTGTTTGAAGCGCCGCGGGCAAAGCTTGCCAGCGCGATCTCAGCGATGAAGGCGAGCCCGATCAAAGCCGCAAACGGCCAGTAGCGCAGCGTACCTTGTTTCAACTCAACAAAATCAACATCGAGCATCATGACAACAAACAAGAACAAGACCGCGACGGCGCCGACATAAACGACGACCAGCAGCATTGCCAGGAATTCCGCGCCGACCAGAACAAACAAGCCTGCTGCAGTGAAGAAAGTCAGGATCAGCCAAAGGACCGAATGCACCGGGTTCTTGGCCATAATCACAGCCAGAGCCGACACGGTCACAATCGCCGCGAAAATATAGAAGGCAATCAGTTCCACTGTTTTAGCCCCAGTTCCCTTCCGGCGGTTGCCCGCCCCTCAATTGCGAACGCTACCGGTACGGCGCGTCCAGTTCCAAATTCTTTGCGATGAGTCGCTCCCAGCGATCTCCATTCGCAAGCAGTTTCTCTTTGTCGTAATACAGCTCTTCACGCGTCTCAGTGGCGAACTCGAAATTCGGCCCTTCGACAATCGCGTCGACTGGACAAGCTTCCTGACAGAAACCGCAATAGATGCATTTCACCATATCGATGTCATAGCGCGTGGTGCGACGCGATCCGTCTTCGCGCGGTTCGGCTTCGATCGTGATGGCTTGGGCCGGACAGATCGCTTCACAGAGCTTACAGGCGATGCAGCGCTCTTCGCCATTCGGGTAGCGGCGCAGCGCATGTTCGCCGCGAAAGCGCGGGCTTAGCGGGTTTTTCTCAAACGGATAATTCACCGTCGCTTTGCGGCGGAACATCTCTTGAAGACCGAGTCCGAAAGCAGAGATGAAGTCGGTCAGCAAAGCGCCGCGAATGGTCTGAACTAAGCTCATGCTTGAACTCCCGCATAAACGACATATCCACCAACGATCACCACAGCCGCGAGCGCCGTTGGCAGGAAGATTTTCCACCCCAAGCGCATCAGCTGATCATAGCGATAGCGCGGCACGACGGCCTTCACCATCGCGAACAGGAAGAAGAAGAAGACGAGCTTGGCCATGAACCAAGCCAAATGACCGAGATTTACGATCCATTCTGGGAACAGGTTGATGAAATCTGCGCTCATCGGGATCGGGCCATGCCATCCGCCAAGGAAGAGAATGGTCATCATCGCGCACATCAGCACAATGTTGAGATACTCCCCAAACATGAAGAGCAGATATGGCGTGGCTGAGTATTCGACTTGGTAACCGGCCACCAATTCGGATTCCGCTTCTGGGAGATCGAAGGGCGGACGGTTGGTTTCAGCCAAGGCTGAGACAAAGAACATGACGAACGCCGCCAGCATAACCGGGATCATCGGAAAATGTTCCACGGTCATCAGGTGCCAGGTCCAAAACCCGCCATCTTGGGCATTGACGATCTCTGACAGATTCATCGACCCCGCCAGCAAAATCACCGTAATGATGATCAGGCCAATTGAGACCTCATAAGACACCATCTGCGCGGCGCTGCGCAGCGATGCGAGGAAGGGATATTTGGAGTTCGACGCCCAACCGCCCATAATGATGCCATAGACGCCGAGCGACGAGATCGCGAACAGGTATAAAATCCCGACATTAATGTCTGAAATCACCCAACCCGGCGCAACTGGAATTGCCGCCCACGCCGCGAAGGCCAAGGTCAATGTCAGGATTGGCGCGATCAGAAACACCGTCTTATTGGCGCCGGCTGGAATAATGATTTCTTTCAGCAAGAATTTGCCAAAATCAGCAAAGCTCTGCGCCAATCCAAACGGGCCTACAACGTTCGGCCCTTTGCGCATCATTACCGCGGCCCAGACTTTTCGGTCGAGCAAGAGCAGGAAGGCGATCGACAAAGACAGGACCAGCGTGAACAAGCCGATCTGTCCTAAGACCAATAGCCAGCCGGTCAAGGCGCCATATTGTTCGATCAAACCACTCATCGCGCCGCCCTACTCTGCTGCCATCGGGGTTTCAAGACCTTGTTTCTGTAACGAACACTCGGCCATGGTCTTGGACGCCCGGGCGATGGGATTGGTCAGGTAGAAATCTCCAATAGTGGCGGTCAATGGCGCGCCACCGACGCTGCTTCCACCTGCGGGGATAGGGGTTTTCAAGGCCTCAACGCCCGCAGCCCCTGGCGCATAGCCGAGCCCGGCAAAGACGTCATTCTGCTCGCGCAGAGCGACGCGCAAGGCGTCCGCCGAATCATAAGGCAGGGTCTTGCCGACCACATCCGACAACGCTCGGAAGATCGCCCAGGCTTCGCGCGCTTCGCCCTTTGGCTGAACCGCCCGGCGGGTCATCTGCACACGGCCTTCCGTATTGACATAAGTCGCTGCCATTTCTGTGTAAGCGGCGGCCGGAAGAATGATGTCCGCCTTGCTCGCACCGGCGTCGCCATGGCTGCCGATATAGATGATCTTGGCATTGCCTGTGTTTGACAAATCAACTTCATCCGCGCCGAGTAGAACCAGCGTCTCCATTGCGCCACTCAACATCGCGGCTGTGTCGGCACCACCCTCGCCTGGGACAAAGCCGGTGTCCAGCGCGCCAACACGACCAGCGGCAGTGTGGAGCACGCCGAAGCCTGCCCAATCGTCCTTAATCGCTTGAATTTCCAGAGCATAATCATGCGCCGCTGCGAGAATGGCCTGGCCATCTTCGCGGGCCAGCACGCCTTCGCCGAGCACGATCATGGGTCGTTCGGCGTTGCGCAGCGCCTCTGCGATTTCGCTGTCGTGATTGAACAGACCGTTCAGGGCGTCTGGGCCTGCGCCGAGATGCTCATACTCATAAGTCAGGTCTTCGGCTTCGCCGATGACGCCGACTTTCAAGTCATTCCACAGCCAGGCCTTGCGGATGCGGGCATTCCAGACCGCAGCTTCTTTGCGCGGATTGACGCCGATCAGCAATAAGGCGTCGGCGTCTTCGACGCCTGCCAGAGTCGCGTTGAGAATGTAGCGCTCGCGTACGCCGTCAGTGCCGTAAGCCGCGCCGGCTGGGCGACAATCGGTGTTTTGAACACCCATGGCACGCGCCAGGTCGAACGCCGCTTTGGCTTGTTCTACTTCAACCATGTCTCCGGCGACGAAGCCAATCTTCTCTGGCGCTGCTGACAAAGCGTCTTTCGCGGCCTCGAATGCCTCCCCCCAATTTACCGAGGTCAGCTTGCCATCTTTGCGCACATAAGGTTTGTCCAGTCTTTGCCGCGCCAGGCCGTCCCAAATGAAGCGGGATTTGTCTGACAGCCATTCTTCATTCACGGCTTCATTGATCACCGGCATAATCCGCATCACGGCATCGCCTTTGGCATCGACGCGAATGTTCGAGCCGAGCGCATCCATCACATCCACGCTTTCGGTTTTGCGCAATTCCCAAGGCCGGGCATTATAAGCATATGGCTTGGAGGTGAGCGCCCCGACAGGACAGAGATCGATCACATTGCCGGACAATTCAGATGTCAGGCTCTCTTCCAAATATGTCGTGATTTCAGCGCTTTCGCCGCGCGAGATCATCCCGATTTCTTCCACACCCGCCACTTCAGCCGCGAACCGGACGCAGCGCGTGCACTGAATACAACGGGTCATGATCGTCTTGACCAGTGGCCCCATATTCTTGTCTTCGACGGCGCGCTTGTTGAGCTCGTAACGGCTATCGGCGCGGCCATAGGCGACCGCTTGGTCCTGCAAGTCACACTCGCCGCCTTGATCACAGATCGGGCAATCCAGCGGGTGATTGATGAGCAGGAATTCCATCACGCCATTGCGGGCTTTTTCAACATAATCGCCTTTGGTCGAGATGTTGGGCGGCGTACCATCCGGGTTCATCCGCATATCGCCGACAGTCTGTGCACAAGACGCAATCGGCTTCGGCGCGCCATGCCACTGGACCAAACACATGCGGCAGTTTCCGGCCACCGACAGGCGCTCGTGATAGCAAAAGCGCGGGATCTCGGCGCCAGCTTCCTCACACGCCTGCATCAGCGTGTACGAGCGCGGCACTTCGATGTCTTCGCCGTCAATGTTCAGTTTGAAAAGATCGTCGGACATGTCTCTTACTCCGCCGCCACTGTGTGGCCTTGTACGAGCGCACGCGGCGCTCGGTACTGCGTGATACGGTCTTCAATTTCGTGGCGGAAATGCCGGATCAAGCCCTGGACGGGCCAGGCTGCCGCGTCGCCAAGCGCACAGATTGTGTGGCCCTCAACCTGCTTCGAAACATCAAGCAATTTGTCAATATCTGCGTGATGCGCTTCGCCTTTGACCATCTGTTCCAGCACGCGCCACATCCAGCCCGTGCCTTCTCGGCAGGGCGTGCACTGGCCACAGCTTTCATGCTTGTAGAAATACGCGATCCGCGCGATGGCGTGGATCAGGTCCGTGGACTTGTCCATGACGATGACCGCCGCTGTGCCGAGACCGGATTGAAGGTCGCGCAGCGTGTCGAAATCCATATGCGCGTCCATGATCTGCTCGGCGGGCACCATCGGCACCGAAGAGCCACCCGGAATCACGGCCTTCAGATTGTCCCAACCGCCACGAATGCCGCCGCAATGCGTGTCGATCAGCTCACGAAACGTGATCGACATTTCTTCTTCGACATTACACGGCGCATTCACATGTCCGGAAATGCAGAATAGCTTGGTGCCCGTATTGTTGGGTCGGCCGAAGCCGGCGAACCAGCTCGCCCCGCGGCGTAGAATGGTTGGAACGACCGCAATCGATTCAACATTGTTCACCGTGGTCGGACAGCCATAAAGGCCGGCATTGGCTGGGAATGGCGGCTTCAGCCGCGGTTGGCCTTTCTTGCCTTCCAGGCTTTCCAGCAAGGCGGTCTCTTCGCCGCAAATATAGGCGCCGGCGCCGTGATGGACATAGAGATCGAAATCCCAGCCATTCACATTGTCTTTGCCGATCAGCTTGGCTTCATACGCTTCTTTGACTGCTTTCTCGAGCGCTTCGCGTTCAGCGATGTACTCACCGCGCAGATAAATGTAGCAGGCGTGCGCGCGCATCGCGCGGCTGGCGACCATACAGCCTTCAATCAAAAGATGCGGATCATGCCGCATAATCTCCCGGTCTTTACACGTGCCGGGCTCAGATTCATCTGCGTTGACAACGAGATAATGCGGTCGATCGCCAACAGATTTTGGCATGAATGTCCATTTCAAACCTGTCGGGAAGCCGGCGCCGCCGCGACCACGCAAGCCGCTCTCTTTGACCTGATTGCAGAGCCAGTTCGGCCCTTGCGCAAGCATTTCGCGCGTCAGGTGCCAGGCCCCACGTTTCTTGGCTTCTTCCAAACCGGGGTCATGTGCGCCATAGAGGTTGGTGAAGATACGGTCTTTATCTTGAAGCATCATTCTGCTCCTTCATCTCGCGGATCGCGGCAATCATCAGCGGCGCCGCAACACCGGTTGCGACAAGAATCGATCCCAGGATCCAAATCATATTGCCGGAATTCAGAAACAGAGCGACGCCAAGCGCGATGATGATGAAATCAAGCACGGCGGCGAGCATCAACTTGCGACGCGGGTCAGGTTTTTCAACAACCGGCATTAGCATTCCCCCTCGTCTTTGGAGGAGTCGACTTCGCCTGCATCAACGCGCTTGGAGAATTCTGTCTCTTCGCCAACTGCCAGGGTCTTGGCTTGAGCAATCCAGTCTTCGCGCTCAATCCGGCCGGGGAAGGACATGAAGTCTTCAACCCAATCCACATTGGCCGGCGTCCAGGCGGCAATCTGACTGAACTTGTAAATACCGAGCTCGTTCAGCGCTTTTTCATTGACCGGTCCGATGCCTTTAATGCGCTTTAGATCGTCTTCTTCACCGGCGGCGATCTCGACCGTTTCTGGCTTGTCTTCCGCTTTAGGTGCCGGCTTGGAATCCTTGATCAAAGTCGTCTTGGCGTCTTCGACCGAGGCAGGCTTCGGTTCCGGCTCAGCGGGAACGTCCGTCGGGAGATTGGGAAGGGTCGCAATAGCGTTGCGCGACCCATCATAAAGGTCTTCGCCGAGCAAGCTGGTCGCGCCGCCTTGGGGTGCGGAATTCAAGCGATCGACAAATGGGCCTGGCTTCACTTCGGCGCCATTCTCCAGTTTGCTCAAGATCTCTTCAAAGCTCTCTGGCGTCAGGTCTTCGTAATAATAATCATTGATCTGAACCATGGGCGCATTCACACATGCGCCAAGACACTCGACCTCTTCCCAGCTCAAACGTCCGTTGTCGGTGACATGCATCGCATCACCGATTTTCTTGCGGCAGACCTCTTTCAAATCATTCGCACCGCGCAACATGCACGGAGTCGTCCCGCACAATTGTATATGGTTTTTACCCACCGGCTGGAGTCGGAACATGGTATAAAAAGTGGCGACTTCATAGACCCGAATATATGGCATTTCGAGCCGATCCGCGACTTCGCGCATAGCTGGTTCAGACAACCAGCCCTCATTGTCTTTCTGCGCCAGCCAAAGCATCGGAATGACCGCAGAGCGTTTCTTATCCTCGGGATATTTCCCGAGCCAGAATGCGATGGTCGGTTCCGTTTCCGGCTTAAAGGCAAAACTGTCGCCGCCGGCCTCTAAATCAAATCGTCTCAGCGCCATTACGCTGTCTCCTCGGTCGGCAGCACCAGACGGCCCGCCTCATCAAGTTTCCAAAACGGGTTGTATGCGACTTCCCAGGCATTGCCTTCCGGGTCCGCGAAATATCCTGAATAGCCACCCCAGAACGCCTTGTGTGGCGCGGTGGTGATGGTCACACCCGCTTTTTCGAGGCGGGCGAAGATTTCATCCACCTCTTCCACGGAGCGGGTGTTGTAAGCGATTGCTGTGCCTTTGAAGCCGCTGGCTGGTCCGGCGGACTGCCCTGCATCTTCGGCCAGCTTGTCATACTCCCACAAGCCCAGCACCAGGCCACCCATGTCGAACATGGTCATGCCCTCTTCATTGAAGAGTTGGAATCCGACCACATCCTTATAAAAAGCTGTCATGGCGGCGCGGTCATTAACACCTAATGTGATAATCGAGAGACGGCTATTCGGCAGAACGCTCATTGCGGCAGCCCTCCGACAAAGGCTTCAATTTCGTTTTTTAGCTCGCGAAATTCTCCGCTTTCGCGGGCCTGACACCATGCGTTCGCTTCATCGAACAAGGTTTCGATCGCTTCTATTTCCAAAGTGGACGTTTCAAATCGTTTCGACGCCCGTTCACCGGTCGCGCCAATTTTTGGTGCAAGGTCCGCTTCGGCCCGTTCAATTTCATGATAAAAATGCGTGGCCCAGCCCTTGACCCCGATTATGGGGGCCTCTGTATCGGGATCGGCATTAAATGGCAGGTCTTTATCGGCATAGAGGTCGACATTGCACACATCACAGATTGCGCCGTAGTACTCGGATTGCGGCAGAACACGACACTCAATAAAACTTTCGGATGCCGCGATTTCGCGATTAAGCGGAGATACGCCAAGCGCAGCCTGCTTATAAGCGTCCACCTTAGAGTCGGCCCCAGCGGCGGCACAAGCCGGCAGCACTGCGGCTAGCGAGAGGCTTAAACGTTTCATACCGTCCCCTCCAACGCTATGAAAGCGACGATCAATGCGCCAATTCCTGCTGCAACGTGCGGAATGACCGGCGACTTTGCTCGGGCATAGGTCGCAGCATCAAAAAAAGCGACGGCCGCGAGCCCCATAAAGACATATGCAATTTGTGCAAGCGACCCACTCAAGGCGATCCCAACGGCAACAAAAACCATGAAGAAATAGCGTCCCGCCATAATTGTCGGCAGATTCTCAGCGCGATGCTTTGTAACGGCCAGACCCACTTTCGGAGAAACGGCGAACAAAACGCCGAGCAGCGCCAGAAAGCCGCCGGTCAGATAAGCGAGATAGACCGCAGAAGAGGCTGGGATTGGCAACACTAGCGGTCCACCTCACCAAACACGATATCGAGCGACCCGAGAATCGCGGACGTGTCCGCCAATTGATGGCCTTTGCACATATGGTCCATAGCCTGCAGGTGGGCGAAACTCGGGGCTCTCAATTTCACCCGATAGGGACGGTTGGATCCATCCGAAACGAGATAAACACCAAATTCTCCCGCAGGGGCTTCAACCGCGGCATAGACTTCGCCTTCCGGCACGTGGAACCCTTCAGTGTAGAGTTTGAAGTGATGGATAAGCGCTTCCATACTATTCTTCATTTCCGCCCGGCGGGGCGGCGAAACCTTGGTGCCTTGCGCCAGTACCGGCCCTTTCGGCATATTTTCGATGCACCATTTCATAATATCGCACGAGACCAGCATCTCTTCCATGCGAACGACATAACGATCGTAATTGTCGCCATTCTTGCCGACGACCACCGGGAAGACGTCAGACGGAATTTCTGAATAGACTTCATAAGGCTGACTGCGGCGCAAGTCCCAGGCGAGACCAGAGCCACGCACCATCGGACCAGAGAAGCCGAATTGCATGATCGTCTTCTCATCAACCACGCCAATATCAACATTGCGCTGTTTGAAAATCCGGTTCTCTGTGATCAGATTTTCAAGCGTTTCCATGATGCCTGGGAATTCCTCACACCAGACCATAATGTCATCGATGAGGTCCTGTGGCAGGTCCTGGTGGACCCCGCCAGGCCGGAAATAAGCCGCGTGGAGTCGGGCACCACAGGCGCGCTCGTAAAAGCCCATCAGCTTTTCGCGCTCTTCGAAGGCCCAGGTAATCGGCGTCAGCGCGCCAACGTCAAGAATGAACGTTCCGATATTGAGCAAATGCTCCAGGATCCGCCCCATTTCGCAATAGAGGACGCGAATGAAGCTGCCCCGACGCGGCACGTCGAGACCGATCAGTTTCTCAATCGCCAGGCACCAAGCATGCTCCTGGTTCATCGGGGCCGAATAATGCAGCCGGTCGAAATACGGCAAGCCTTGAAGATAAGTCTTGTATTCCAGCAGCTTTTCGGTGCCGCGGTGCAAGAGACCGATATGACAATCGATCCGGTCAACCAGCTCGCCATCCAAGTCCATTACCATGCGGAGAACGCCATGCGCAGCGGGGTGTTGCGGCCCGAAATTTAGCGTAAAGGTACGATCTTCTTCAGGAATGGATTTCATATCGTCAGCCATTACGCGCCCTCCTCCTCGGTGGTCGCTTTCTCGTCACCAGGGATTTGAGACGTCATGCCCTCCCAAGGTGAGAGGAAATCGAAATTTCGATATTCCTGCGTGAGCTCAACCGGCTCGTGAACGATCCGCTTTTCGAGATCGTCATAGCGCACTTCGGTAAAGCCAGTCAGCGGGAAGTCCTTGCGGAGCGGGTGCCCTTCAAAGCCATAATCCGTCAGGATCCGACGCATATCCGGATGACCGGCAAAGACGATTCCGTACATATCAAACGCTTCGCGCTCAAACCAATCGGCGCCGCGGTGCAATTCGACAATGCTCGGCACGGGCGTGTCTTCGTCAGTTGAGATTTTCACTCGGATGCGCTGGTTCAGGCGCATGGACAGTAAGTGATAGACCACCTCGAACCGCTGGCTGCGTTCGGGATAATCGACACCGCAGACGTCAATCACCATTTCAAACTTGCACATCTGATCGCGCTTCAGAAAATCCAGCAGCGGTATAATTTGATCGCGTTCGGCGTAGAGATTCAGCTCTCCAACCGTAACGTCAAATTTCCGAACCGCGTCCGGCAACTGACTCGCAATGTGATCGCCAAGCTCGTTCAGGGCTTCGACTTGTTCTGACATGTCAGCACCTTTTAGCGGTCGATCGAGCCTTCTCGGCGGATCTTTTTCTGAAGTTGGAGCAAGCCGTAAACGAGCGCTTCTGCAGTCGGAGGACAGCCTGGAATGTAAATGTCGACAGGGACGATGCGATCACAACCGCGCACGACGCTATAACTGTAGTGATAATAGCCACCGCCATTGGCGCAGGAGCCCATCGAGATGACATATCGCGGCTCTGGCATTTGATCATAGACTTTGCGCAAAGCAGGCGCCATTTTGTTGGTCAGCGTGCCGGCCACAATCATCACATCAGATTGCCGCGGCGAGCCGCGCGGCGCCATGCCAAAGCGCTCGAGATCATAGCGTGGATTGCCAGCTTGCATCATTTCAATTGCACAGCAGGCGAGCCCGAAAGTCATCCACATCAAAGACCCCGTACGGGCCCAAGTAATGAGATCGTCGGCCTTGGCCGTGAAGAACCCTTTGTCGGCCAATTCATCCGTCAGGCCGGCATAGAATGGATCATCGCCGCGGACATCAAATCCGCCTTCGACTCCTGTGCGCCCCGAGCTCAATGCGTAAGGTTTGAATTCCCCTGTCATCCGCCCGGCTCCTAATGCCACTCAAGGGCGCCACGGCGCCACTCATAGATGAATCCGATGGTGAGCACCCCGAGGAAGATCACCATCGACCAGAATCCAAAGACGCCAATCGCGCCGAGGCTGACCGCCCATGGAAACAGGAAGGCAACTTCCAGATCAAAAATGATGAACAAGATGGCCACGAGATAGAACCGGACATCGAACTTCATACGCGCATCGTCAAAGGCGTTGAAACCGCACTCATAAGCTGAGTTCTTTTCAGGATCCGGATTGCTCGGCGCCAGAATCGCATTGCCGACAATGAATAAGAGGGACATTGCGAGACCGATACCCAGGAACAGGATGACCGGCATATAATCGAGCGCTAATCGTTCGACTTCGGACATTTCTCACACCTCTCCTCAAACGTGTCAGACGAATTCTTTGCGCCCGGATAAGACGGTTTTCCACACAGCGCAATACGATTACGCTGCTTAATCCTATCCTTTTTCACCGGCTTTTCTCCCCCCTTTTTGTGCGACCCCGCGTCACGGTCGTGAGAATGATTTGCAACAAGCAAATTCGGGTTGATCCGCCACTTCATTTTCTCTCTCAAGTCGCGCTCTGTCACAGATTCACGCTTAGAAGTTTGAGACTCCATGATAACGAAACCGCGTCGACAGGGGCAATTTCGCCACATACGATTTTGGCTCATGCGTGTGATGCGCGGCGATCCTGCCGACGCCTAACAAGATGAGGGACACCATGGACCCGTTAGAACTTCTACCTCGGACCGATGTTTTGCCAGTCCTGGATATCTTGCAGAGCGGGTCACTGGATGTCTGGGCCGCAGCGTGCGGGACGATCTTCGATGTGTCGCCGCTTAACCACCAATGCTCAAATCAGTATTCGGCTCGAACCTGGTATGTTGAGCCACTCATTGTCGCGCAAACCAGCTATCATAGTATGGTGTCCAACCATAATGCGCATCATATTCAGGAATCTGGCGGATATCTGAATATTCACCGATATGTGAGCGACGGAACGGTTACGGTCGATTCTGATGGTGTTCCGCTCTCGTGTGAACGTGGCGACATCGTATTTCTAGATTATTCGCGCCCGTTTAGATCGGTTCACCCGAACAGCATTTGTCAAAGCTTCATCGTGCCGCAAGCAGTGATTGGATATGCACCCTCTGACGCCCCTCATGCATTTGTGCTGGCACCTGATACCAAAATGGGGCGCCTCATCGGGCAGGAAATGGACGCCTTGCTCTCGCAGCTGTCGCGAGGTGAAAAGCTTCTTTCGGAAGACAATGTGCAACGGTTTCTAGGCTGTGTTGAAGTTGCGTTGTCCCCGGCCCGCGCCTCAGAGTCCGCGCGCGCTTTTGCACGCGAAAGCCTCAAGCGTGCGATCATGAATTTTATTGAACGGAATCTCTGTTCGCCAAACATGCACGTCACCCTGATCCTCAAGAATTTTGGAGTTTCTCGGGCCACGCTATATCGTATGTTTGAAAGAGAAGACGGCGTACGTGCCTATATCAATCACCGTCGGGTTTGTCGGGCCGTCATCGATCTTGCTTCCAAACCTAATGTCAGGGGCCAAGTCCATCGTGTTGCAGAACGTTGGGGTTTCAGTTCCGATGCGAGCTTTAACCGAACCGTGCGCCGCTCATTTGGGTTGGCGCCTGGGTCTCTGTTTCAAATGCCATTTCAGGCGGCTACACCATCTAAACAGACAGCTATGATCCATCATCTCACGAAAAACTTGGCGCATCGATCATTTGAGACAGGTTAGCTCAAAAACATAGTGGTGCGGATGAGAGGACTCGAACCTCCACGCCTTGCGACACCAGAACCTAAATCTGGCACGTCTACCAATTCCGTCACATCCGCACGGGTAGAAAGCCGCATTTAGCGGGCGAACCAACACGCCTCAACCCCTGAATATCCAATTCAGTGTAAAAGGTTGCGCGCAAGCGCAGAAACTGAACCAATCAACCCTCTTGAGGTGGCTGGTTGAACCTCTTCTCAGGCATGTCTCAGTCCGATCTGGTCGCGCCTGCGAAGACGATCCGTGAATTCGTCACAGAGCAAGCGGTTTTGTTGAATCCGTGAGGCTTTGGTCGTCGTTGTTACGACCACATTGCATTTCGCGGCTTCGAACGCAAAATCGAATGCATCACGAGCGGATGTCGACCTGATTGCTGGCTTTTCTCCGCGCACGATGGATCTCGCCGCGCGCCAAAGTTGGCTCCGGTGACGGGGTATGCCGGGGTCTGTTGGAACATACCTCAGTCCCTCTATGCCAAAAAACGCAATGTTAGATGGCAATGGACATTGCGTCGAAACCGCCGCATGCACCGGCGCCATAATTGCCGAAAACGGCGCTTTATCCGCCATCTCCGACGCTGCACGATTGCGAGTTGCGATTCCGATAGCGGCAACTTTACCAGAGTGGACCAAGCCCCCCAACGTCTCTCTCAACGGATCATCGATTTGATGCCGGCCCGGGCCATGCAACCAGAGTAGGTCAATACGGTCCCGCTTGAGTCGTTTCAAAGAGGCATTGACGCTTGCAACGATACTTTCAGGTGCGAAATTCGACACGCGCCTCAAGGCGCCCTTGGCGGTCAAACCTGCTTTGGTCATCACAAAAGCGGACGGATCATTGCCGATCGACTGACCCAAACGACGTTCGCCCAAGCCAGCGCCATAGGACGGCGCTGTATCAAATATGGTCACCCCTTGATCCCGCGCAGCACCAATCAGACGATCAATTTCACGCGATGAAAAAAGGCGAGTTGCGAGCGCGCCGCTCACCCCGAAGCCTAATGGTAATCGTCCCTCAAGGCGATTTAACAAGTGGCGAACCCTCGGCTCACGCATGCGCGTTCCTGACTATGGCCTGCTATTAATCTATTGAGACACAGAGATGCGAACTCGTAATTCTCCGAGCGTCTCTATGTTGATAGAATTTTGCGCCCGCGTCGAAGTGGAAAGGCTTCGTGGCTTAGCGAAATCACGGCCCTGTTCCGACGCGCGCGCGGGAATGAAAGTTGTAGTGGGGTGATCGCGTTAGATTTCTCTGCAAAAGGTCGGGTAGACGACGTGGACAGGAGCCCCGCCCTGCCCTATAGAGCGCCGTTTCGGACACCAAAACGCCCACACAGGGCGCGGGTTTCAGCTCTCAACCAGCCAACCCGACCCGCTATAAGGAATGACGAGTATGGAAAGCGTTGAGACCATCGAAGGTTTGAGCCGCACCTATAAAGTCAGCGTACCTAAAGCTGACTTGCAGAAACGCTTTGATGAGCGGATCGAAGAAATCCGCCCACAAATGAACCTTAAAGGCTTCCGTCCTGGCAAAGTTCCAGCCTCACACGTGAAAAAGATGTTCGGCAAGGACATTATGGGCGAAGTGGTCCAGGCTCTGGTTCAAGAGACGAGCCAGAAAGCGATCGAAGACGCGGACGTCCGTCCCGCCGGTCAGCCCGAAATGAAAATGGAAAGCGACATGGAGAAGGTCCTCGATGGTGAAGAGGATCTCGCTTATGAGATGAATGTCGACGTGATGCCTGACTTTGAGCCTGTCGATATCGAAACGCTCGCCATCACCAAGCCGGTCGCAGAGGTCAATGATGATGAAATTGACGCGCGTCTGAACCAGATTGCCGAAGCCAATCCTCAGTATGACAAGCGCGCCAAAACGGCGAAAGCCCGCAATGATGATGCGGTTGTCATCGACTTCTTGGGCAAGTTAGACGGCGAACCCTTCGAGGGCGGCGCCGCTGAAGAGCACACGCTGGTGCTCGGCTCGAACTCATTCATTCCAGGCTTCGAAGAGCAATTGGTCGGCGTTAAGGCGGGTGATGAGACAGAAGTGAATGTCACATTCCCTGAAAACTATCAGGCTGAGAACCTCGCCGGCAAAGAGGCTGTGTTCGAAATCAAAGTACATGAAGTACGCGCGCCAAAGACCCCCGAAATCGATGATGAGTTCGCGAAAGGTCTTGGCCTTGAAGATCTAGACAAATTGAAAGAGCTGGTAACTGAGCAAGTCAAGAATGAGTTTGGCGGTGCGTCTCGCGCAAAAGCCAAGCGCAATCTGCTCGATCAACTGGACGACAAGCACGATTTCGACTTGCCGCCGAAAATGGTCGATCAAGAGTTCAATCAGATCTGGCAACAATTGCAGGCTGAAATGGATGCCGGTCGGACCGCGGAAGAAGACAAAGACAAGTCTGAAGACGATCTGAAAGCGGAATACCGCACGATCGCTGAGCGCCGCGTGCGCCTCGGCCTTGTCTTAGCGGAGATTGGGCGTCTCGCAGATATCCAGATTTCAGAGCAAGAAGTTCAACAGGCCTTGATCAATGAAGCCCGGAACTTCCCCGGACAGGAACGTCAGGTGATCGAATTCTTCCAGAAAGATCCGAACGCTATGGCGCAGCTGCGGGCACCGATCTACGAAGACAAAGTCGTTGACCACATTCTTGATACGGCAAACGTCAAGGAAGAGACGGTTTCCAAAGACGAACTGCTTAAGGAAGACGAAGATTAAGCGTCAACGCAAACTGTTTTAGAAGCCCGCGCGATGTCCGCGGGCTTTTTTATTGCACGACGGAGAGCGCGCCACTGTTTGCGAGCAAGAATATGATAATGCTTAGCACCCCGCAGATGGCAACGATCAGATAATTGGCTTTGAGAACCGGCCATTGAAGCGACAATAGAGCTGATATCCCGGTTGTTGCGACGCCCAGGATAATCCCAGCAGCTGCGAAATAGGCGACGGACAATCCACTCTCCAGGCTGGGATCAAGCCGATTGTTAATCACGCCAATGATGGACGGCGCCAAATAAATCATCGCGAGTATGATTGTGGGTAGAGCGTGCTTCATAACCAATCCCATTTTGCTGCCTTGCCTTTATCCTATCGAGACGTGGCAAAATCAGGACGGCATTGAGTTTATTAGACTACAAACACAAATGGAGCCGAAATTTCTCCCGGCTCCAACTCGATTGTTCGGCGCTTCGCTAAAGGCGTGGTGGGGCATATTTGGTGAGGTTGATACCATCCACGGCCGCAACATATTCATCGATGCTCGGGGTCCGACCCAGAATGGTCGACAGGACGACAACAGGCGTCGACGCGAGCAGTGACTCGCCCTTCTTCTCATCGCTATCGGCCACGACGCGGCCCTGGAACAGACGGGTCGACGTCGCCATTACCGTATCGCCATTCTCGGCTTTTTCCTGGTTGCCCATGCAAAGGTTACAGCCAGGGCGTTCGAGATACATCATGTTCTCATAGGATGTCCGCGCTGTGCTTTTAGGCGCATCATCATCAAACTCAAAACCGGAATATTTCTGCAGGACTTCCCAGTCGCCCTCTTCTTTGAGCTCATCAACAATGTTGTAGGTTGGCGGCGCAACGACCAGTGGCGCTTTAAACTCGACCGTGCCGTTCTGGGCTTCGATATTCTTGAGCATTTGTGAGATGATTTTCATGTCACCTTTATGCACCATGCACGAGCCAACAAAGCCAAGATCAACTTCTTTCGACCCTTCATAGAAGGAAATCGGTCGGATCGTATCGTGCGTATAGCGCCGTGAGACATCGTCATTATTGACATCCGGGTCAGCAATCATGGGTTCATTGATCTTATCCAGATCGACTTCGAATTCAGCTGCATATTCCGCATTCGCGTCAGGTTGGAGTGGCGGACGCTTACCGGAGCGAATATCTGCAATGCGTTGATCGGCTTTTGCGATCAGCCCTTTCAGAACGCCTTTTTCATTGTCCATGCCTTTTTCGATCATGATTGCGATCCGGCTCTTGGCGATTTCCAGCGATTGGATCAGCGTTTCAGGCTCCGAAATACAGATCGACGCCTTGGCTTTCATTTCAGCAGTCCAATCGGTGAATGTGAAGGCCTGGTCAGCAAGCAGCGTTCCAATATGCACTTCGATGATCCGACCCTGGAAAACGTTCTCGCCATCAAAGGCGTCGAGCATTTGTGCTTGCGTCGCGTGTACAACGTCCCGGAAGTCCATATGGTCGTGCAGCGAACCTTTGAACGTGACTTTCACAGATTGCGGAATTGGCATCGTGGCTTCACCAGTGGCGAGGGCCAGAGCCACAGTGCCTGAGTCCGCTCCGAATGCGACGCCTTTGGACATGCGCGTATGGGAATCGCCGCCGATGATCACATCCCAATCATCAACCGTGATGTCATTCAGGACTTTGTGAATAACATCCGTCATTGGGTGATATTCGCCTTTCGGGTCACGGCCGGTGATCAGCCCGAAACGGTTCATGAAACTCATCAGTTTTGGCGTATTGCGCTGCGCCTTCAAATCCCAGACAGACGCAGTGTGGCAGCCAGACTGATAGGAGCCGTCGACTGTTGGCGAGATGACGGTTGCAGCCATCATTTCAAGCTCTTGTGAGGTCATCAGGCCGGTCGTGTCCTGAGACCCGACAATGTTCACTTTAACTCGAACGTCAGATCCGGCATGTAGAGTTTTGCCTGGCGCAACACCGACAGCATTGCGGTTGAAGATCTTCTCTACAGCTGTCAGGCCTTTGCCCTCATGCGAGATTTCTTTCGAGGTGGCGTAAACACTCGGCGCATCAATGCCGAGAATAGCGGCGGCGGTGGTTTGAAGCTTCTTGCCAAAGACCACGGCGTAAGACCCGCCAGCTTTCATGAATTCCATTTTTTGCGGCGTCAAAGCGCTGGCAATGTCGACCAACTCCTCAGATCCGTCTGCATTATAGAGCTTCTTGGTCTTGGTGTTGATGGTCAGCACTGTACCGGTATCGATCGAATAGAGCTGTTCCAGCACTGGCTCGCCATCTTCATCAATAACGGGTGCACCATTATGATTGAGCTTACGGGCCCAGTTTTGAAGATCGACCCCAATCCCGCCGGTCACGCCGACTGTGGTGTAAAAAATAGGTGAAATGCCGTTAGTGCCGCCAACAACCGGCGCAATATTGATGAAGGGCACATAAGGGCTGGCTTGAACGCCCGTCCAAAGCGCAACATTGTTGACACCAGACATGCGCGACGAGCCGACACCCATCGTCCCTTTTTCCGCGACCAGCATGACGCGCTTGTCAGGGTGCTCTGCTTGCAGAGCTTTCAGTGCGTTCTGCTTATCCTGATCATGCTCGAACAGGCATTTACCGTGCAGCTCGCGATCCGAGCGAGAGTGGGCGTCTTTCCCAGGTGAAAGCAAATCCGTTGAGACATCGCCAATGGCGACGACGAAAGTGACGACTTTGATCTCTTCTTCGACCTCAGGGAGATCTGTGAAAAATTCCGCTTTCGCGTAACTTTGCAGGATATCCGTGGCGAGCGCACTCCCAGCGTTGTGCGCGGCTTCGAGACGATCCGTGTCGGCCTCGTAAAGGAAAACTTGGGTTTTGAGCACATCAGCAGCACTCTTGGCGATGCCGGCATCATCACCAAGCGCCAAATCCAGCAGAACCTCAATCGAAGGTCCGCCTTTCATATGCGACAGCAACTCAAACGCGTATTCCGGTGTGATTTCTGCGACGCTCTCCTGTCCAAGGATAATGTCTTTTAGGAAAGCCGCTTTAACGCCTGCAGCGCTCGTGGTTCCGGGCAGCGTGTTATATATGAAGAAATTCAGCGAGTCGGCGCGGTGGGCGTGGCTGGTATCCTTGATCTGGGCGATGAGTTCCGCAACCAAAGGGGCGTCTTCAATCGGCTTCGGATGAAGACCGTCCTTTTTTCGGGCTTCGATTTGATCCAGATATTCGGTGTACAAGCTCATTTTGTGCGTCATCCTCTAATGTCTATCGCGGTATCCGAGCGGCGGTGAAAATCCTGTCGCGCTCAGCTTCGAAAGTCTCAGCGTCCATGTATTTAAGCTGTTACAGCGTGGCAAGCTCTATACAGCGGTTTCATAAAAGAACCGTTGGCCATTCGGACACGTTTCATCCGTAAAAAAACCCCGGCGCAAAGGCCGGGGCAAGATAAACGGTGTCACGGCTCGCCGAGGACACCAACAGAGAGATCAATCCCTCCACCTTTGTCAGCAAGGTCCGGCGGGATCGGGATGGGCGCGATCACGAACGGGTTCTTGCCGTCAATTGTGATTTCCTGGACGACGGGCTGTCCAGAAATCGTAGTCTTTAGATAATAAGTGCCGGGATCGATGCTCTCGAACCCATACTGGCCAAAGGAAGCAGAGTGGATGGTCAGCGTCTCCCCGCCCTCTTTCGGCTCAAGACTGACCCACTGGCCTTCCAAGCGCTTTTCGCCACGATCGGCCGCGCCATTAGCATTGTCATCGATAAATATAGCGCCGCGGACCTGTCCTGAGAGAATAAGCGGAATCTCAACATCAGATCGCCGCCCATTGCCTACAGTCACGCGCGGTTGCGCATCTTCAGGCACGAGATAGCCCAGCGGCAGGCTTTGCCGGCTAACGGTGACGGCGTATAGGCCCTGGCGCACATTTTGAATGGTGAAGTAGCCATTATCACCCGTATTCAATCCGAGTTGCGTCCCCACAAGCATAACGCGTACCCCTGGAATGCCAGGCTCATCCTCTTGACGAACGCCATCTCGGTTTCGATCGAGATAAACGCGACCATTCAGAACGCCTCGGCCATCATCTGGCAGACGATTGGCGCGCGGTGGATTGAACCGCATGGTGCCCCGCAAACCGATGGATAGATCCGAACGTCCGCTGAAATCATCCGTGTAGATCGCCGTCAAAACCGCATTCTTGGCGACACGATAACGCGCCTCAAGTGCGCCCAGGAAGCGCGTGCTATCGGCGTTTTCTTCGCTCGCAGCAAAGTCAGAAAATGCCGAGAAACGCGCCTGTAAATCAAATTTGGGTCCAAACGCGGTTCCCGAATGCGCAAGGGCCGACGCTCCAAGATTGACGCGCGCGGTCTCGCCATCCCAGTTTACGTTCAGATTTGGCGCAACTTGAACACGAACGCCTTTATTAAAAGTTTTACGGATCGGGTTGGTCTGAGCTGTCGCCACAAATTGCTGGATCGTCTCTTGCGCATCCGAGGCCGTATGATTGTAAGACGCGGTGAGCGTGCCGAGTTTAAAGCGCTGAAGGCCACGCAGGCGAACGGATGTGCTGGATGTGTCGCGCTCAACACCGGTCTCTTCGGTTTGCTGCAGGATAGCCGACACGGTCGGGCCGGTTTCGCCAATCTGAGTGTTCACAGCGGCGGTGACACTGTGCGTCGTTTGCGCGGTATCGCCACCTTCATGACGCATCGTAGCCCTGGCGCTAACGGCGAACCGATTGAACGCTCCCATTGGCTGATCCGCACGCCAATTGATTCCCGCGGAAAGATTGGTCCGTGCACCATTACGTTGATCGAATATCCCGGCCAAGCTCGGCCGGTCGGCACCTGACGCAAATTTGGCGCCTTCATAGCTGGCGAAAGCGGAGACGCCAGTTTGCCGGTCCAATGCGTAGCTCACTGAGCCGCGCGCGCGCAGGTCTGCCCCGCTTGCATCACCCGAGAACGCCCCAAGATCTGCGGCAACAAAAGCAGATTGTAGACCTTCATCACGATTGTCGAAATGGAACGCTCGCTGGCCGTTTGCAACGACAGCCGTGTTTTCGCCGCCATCGCCCACCGCTGCCGCAATGCCGACATCCTGAAGCTGATCTTCATCGATAATGCGCGCCCCTGCGACGAAGCCACCAAAGGTCGGCACTGCGACGGTATTGCTGTCTGTTTCAGAGCCTGTCAGCGGGACGCCTGCGGCAATCGCCAGAATGTCCCCATTCTGACGCTGCTTGCGCCAGGCCGCACCGCGAATGCGATTGGCACCAACACCCGAAAGCTCGCGAAACGTCGATCCATAATCGCCCAGCGTTCCCTGCCAGCCATCCATGGAAGCGACATCGATCGAGGCCCAGCCGGGTTGCGTCGATGCGAAATTCTCAAATCCGCCGGCGGTATCGAGTTGGGCGCGGAAGTTGTACTTTCCAACATATCCACGCGTTTCGGTTCGCAGCGGACCACGATCGCTCAACTCATAGGTTAGAGTCTCAATCGTCAGCGGCGTACGGCGCGCTTCATCCACCAATTCAGCGCCCGGCAGCACGGTGCTGGTCAAACGCGTATCGAGCGTAACTTCAACACGATTGGTCATCGGAACCAGTTTAATATGTGTCCCCGTCAAGCTTTCGACGGCGCCGAATGGTAAGATCAATTCGTCGCGTTCGGCGAGCTGCATATCCGGTGCAACTCCGCGCGGCGTGGTGTTTACAGAGACGAGGCCGGTGGCGAGTTCGAGATTTATCGTCGCCTGGTCCTGCTGGCGGCGCACGCTCACGATGCCATCCGCAACTGTCAGATCATGCCCGAGTTCATCAATAATGGGTGTTAACGGAACAAGAAGAACAGGACCAATGGTGCGAGGCTCGTTGCCGAACGTATCGACCGGTACGCCATTCACCCAAAGCTCCAAGCCAAATTTGGGTTTAAGCTGGCGATCCAGGGTCAGAACCACCCGCCCCTGATCATCTTCCGAAGCGTGCGTTCCCGTCATGATCGTGACCGCGTTCAGACCGATCCACGGATCGGCGGTTTCGCGTGGCTCAAAGTCGGGGAGTTTGCCAAGGACAGTTTTGTTCGAACGTACCTTGCCGTCCGCCATATTGATCGACATCAGGCTGCCATCTTGCCGACGGTGATAGCCAAGCAAAGTGTCATGCAGCTCAACCCGACTTTGCAACGGTTCTGCGATATCCGTTAAATTGTACCAGATACGGTCTGCGCCGGGCGACAGGCTTCGAACCGACGTCAATTGCCCCTCAATGATCATATCGACGAATTCAACGCCTTTGGCACTTTCCGGCGCCGTTTCCAATGGCATCGGATCGATACTCTCGACCAATTCCGTCGGCGGCGGCGGCGCAACCGTTTGCGCTTCGCCGCTCAAACAAGCGCCGATCACCGCAATCAATGTCGCGAGGCAGAAGTCTCGAAGGAATCGCATCTAAGCCCGGCAGGGCCGCCCAACTCAGTCGCTGCAGACCGTTTGCGACGCGATCAGTTCTGCGCAGATGCCGCCAACGCGACACGCGCGGTCGATTTGCGCTTCAAATCTCTGAACTCCGCCGCGACCATTGGACAAAACGGTTATGCTCGGATTGACTTCGTGCGTTTCCAGCTCGAATCTTTGGTCCAGCGTCGCCAAACCGCGTCCGATCGACACCAGTTCGACAGTGTGAGACGTCCACACAGAGCCAGATTGGGTGGCCGTTTCGAGCTTTTTCAAACACGGACCGGTCATCCAGACCCGCCCTGTATCTTCATCTAGCAGGAAGCCACTTTTATTGTCGTCTAGTCCGATCCAAACATCGGAATCCTGCGAGTTGGCATACGCCAAACCCGTTTGAGCCACCGCAAACGCGGCAAGCCCAGTCATCGCCCATCTCATTTTTAACCACCATTCGGTATTTTTTGTTATGCGCAAAGCCTACCTAATCATGGTTAATATCCCCCTTAGGCGCCTGTGTTCGGACTTGATTAGGCCGCACGCTTCAATCAAACGTGAGGCAAGATATCTTGTTGCACCTGTAGCAAATACAGGCAATATGGATGGGAAGAAACGGACTAGAGGACCGATTTTTAATGACTTTTTTGAGATCAAGCATGATTGCGCTTGGCGCGAGTGTTTTATTGGCTGCCTGTGGTGGAGGCAGCAGCGAATCTGCAGAAAATACAGCGGATAATCAGATTGTTACGGAAACTTCTTCAGACAATTCGGCGCCCACAGCGACGCCCACTACTGTCGAAGATGCGGCGTCTGACGCATTTGCCAGCCTGCCAGAGCCATATATGAGCGCCGACTACAATCGCGGTCGCCGGACTTTCAAGCTGTGTCAGTCATGCCATACACTGAACCAAGGTGGCCAAAACCTGGTTGGACCGAACCTTTATGGTGTTTTTGGTCGCGAGATCGGAGGCGTTGAGGGTTTCACCTATTCCAAAGCCGTTCAAGAGTCCGATATTATCTGGACGCCCGAAATACTGGCCGAATGGCTCGAAAGCCCGCGCAATTTCCTTCCCGGCAACAAAATGAGCTTTGCAGGCGTTCGCAAGCCCGAGGACCGGGTCGCTGTGATTGCTTATATAATGGCCGAAACGGGTTATTCAGACGAGTAAACTCGCTGCGGCATCTAAAATCGCATCGGCGTCCAGGCGATAAGCAGCATACAAGTCCTGCAGATCGCCTGTTTGCCCAAACCGTTCCGTTCCCAGCGGTCGAACACGCTGGCCATTAACGGCCCCCAGCCAGGATAGCGTCGATGGCGCCCCATCGATCACGGTTACTAGGCCGGCGCCAGGTCGTAACGGGCGCATAAGTCGCTGAATATGGCTTTCGGGACCCGTTTCACCCGTCCAAGGCGCCCGAGTTGTTGCCATCCAATCTGTATGCAAGACATCTGGCGACGTAATCGCCAGAAGGCCGGCGCCCGGCACATCTTCAACCAATTGTTCATGAGCAGATAAGGCTTCCGGACCGACTGCGCCCGTGTAAGCGATGGCAATTTCGGCATTCTGCGCTGGCGCGCGAAGCCAATAGGCCCCGTTGAGGATATTTGATGCCAGAGTTTCGGTCATCTCGCGGTCGATCTGCGAGATCGATCGCGTCGACAAGCGCAAATAGGAAGAGCCGCCAGTCTCACGCTCAACCGCATCGAACGCTTCACGTAAGATCACCCGGACCTCGTCCGCGAAAGTCGGCTCCCAATAGGTCAAACCTGGTTGCCCCATACCGATGAGAGGCGATGAGATCGATTGGTGCGCCCCACCCTCTGGCCCAAGCGTCACCCCTGATGGTGTCGCGGCGAGGATAAAGCGTGCATCCTGGTAGCATGCATAATTCAACGCATCGAGACCACGCGCGATGAAGGGATCATAAACGGTGCCAATCGGGAACACTCGCTGATCGAACAGATCCTTTGATAGACCGAGCGCGCCGAGCATTAAGAACAGGTTGTTCTCCGCAATGCCGAGTTCGATATGTTGCCCTCTAGGCGACTGTGCCCAGATTTGGGGGCTGGCAATTTTTCGTTTCCGAAACACATCCTCGCTCGCCGAGCGAGAGAAGAGCCCCTTACGATTGACGAACCCGCCCAGATTGGTCGACACCGTCACGTCTGGCGATGTCGTGACGATGCGTGAGACGAATTCGCTGTCATCACGCGCAAGATCGTTGAGGATTTTCCCGAATGCGACTTGTGTTGACGTCTTCCCACGCCCGGGATCTGGCATATCCGCCAAAGCGGGCACTGCAACCGATGGTGGCTTGCGCAGTTCTTTCTCGGCAGCGCGCCAGGGCGCTGACGCAATGACGTTTTTCGCTTGATCGGCGCGCCGTGCGGACAATCCAGCGAATTTTTGCCACTCCTCGCCTTCTGAGATCTTGAGCTTGTCGCGCAGCTCGCCCATTTGAGAGGGCGTCATCAATCCAGCATGGTTGTCTTTATGCCCTTGAAAGGGCAAACGGCGCCCCTTGGTTGTATAAGCAATGATCAGCTTCGGGGTTTCTGACGCCGCCGCTTTTTCAAACGCGTCGAGCAGAGTCACCAAACAATGACCGCCAAGTTCGGTCATCAAGCTACCAAGCGTCTCATCATCATAAGACGCGATGAGTTCAAGACTCTTAGGCGACCGCGCTAGATCCTTTGACAGGCGCCTGCGCCAGACTTCACCGCCTTGATAGGTCAGCGCCGCATAGAGATCGTTGGGACAATCATCGATCCACTTACGCAGACGCGCTCCGCCCGGTTTCTTGAAGGCCGCCCGCTGTCGCGCGCCATACTTCAAAGTGAGCACATCCCATCCGGCGGTCTCGAACATGTCATCGAACCGGTCGAACATCTTCTCAGATGTCGTCGCATCCAGGCTCTGACGATTGTAATCAACAATCCACCAAGTGTTTCGAATGTCGTGTTTGTACGCCTCAATCAGGGCTTCATAGATATTGCCTTCATCGAGTTCGGCATCGCCGAGCAGGGAAATAAAGCGACCAGCTTGTTCAGGCGTGATCTCTCCTCGCGCCAGCCACATGTCTTGAACGAGCGAGGCGAAGGCTGTGATCGCGACGCCGAGTCCAACAGACCCCGTCGAAAAATCGACGCGAATGTCGTCCTTCGTCCGTGAAGGATAAGACTGCATCCCGCCAAAGGCACGAAATTGTGCCATTTGTTCCCGCGATTGTCGGTCGAACAAATATTCAACGGCATGCAAGACTGGAGACGCATGCGGCTTGACCGCTACGCGGTCCTGAGGGCGCAAGACATGGAAGTACAAAGCCGCCATCAGAGTCGTCATTGAGGCACAGCTGGCTTGATGTCCGCCGACTTTCAATCCATCTCGGCTCGGTCGGATATGATTGGCATTGTGGATCGTCCAGCTCGCCAACCAGAGCAGCCGCTCTTCCAAAGCGTCAAGCCCTTGAATGAGCTGAGCACGATCAAGCGATGAAGCAGAGGGCGTTTCGGTATCTGGCATGGTTTGCTTCTAGAACAGCAATCCACGCAAGAACACCCTCAGAACTGCCGCGCAAGCGCAACAAAGATACTTTCTTCCTCAAAGCGTCCGCCATTTTCCGTTCGGTAGCCGAAGGAAAAATCAGCGGGCGCTGTACGCCATAACAGCTCCGTCTGGAACTTATCGGACGGGGCGTTTCGTTCGCCTCTTTCGATCCAAACTTGGGTTACGGACCAGAAATTCTCGGACGTCTGTTGCCCTAAGCCAAACGCATAGCGTTCGCGCTGACAGCCTTCATGGAACCGGCCCGCCAGCTCCCCAAATAGGTAAGTCGATCGGTTGCGCCAATCACCCGACCAACCGACCCCAGTTCGAAGTTCGGCGCCGAGCTCATCACACCCATTTCGGCCGCCGATCGCAGCCCCTTGAAGAAAACCGGCCTCGATCGACACAATCGAAGATTCAGTCTGCCATAATCGATAGCGTAACGTTGAACGCCAGCCCGTTGTATTGAAGTCAGCGCCATTCTGATAGTCGACGCGATCAATCTTCGCTGTTGCCGTTATGCGAGGCGTAACGCCATACTCAACATAGGCTTCAGATCGTTGGCCAGAAAGGGATTCAACATCCTCTTCTGCCAAGGACAGACGGGCGTAAATCCGCCCGTCCTCTTGCACCCAGGGGGCCGCCGCAGCCATAGGCCACGACGCCCCCCAAGCTAGGATAAGCACCTTCCCCAACATCCCCAAATATTAATCAATATTCGGAGATATGTATACTTATCTATAGTTGAAAACGAATTTGATCCGTCCAAAAGCGCTCCAGACGCGAAACCGTCTTGTTCAACTGGCTCAAATCGTCCTGCCGAACGCTGGCGGTTGGCTCCAGAGCCGTTGCCTGACGATCGAAAAGATCAACAACGCGCTGGCGAACTTTATGACCGCGCTCAGTCAGTTTCAGACGCACTGTGCGTTTGTCTCGCTCAGAGCGCGACTGCACAAGATAGCCACCCTCTTGCAGTTTTTTAACGTTATAAGACAGGCTTGTACCAGCAAATGCACCACGTGAACGCAGCGTCGAAGCTGGCGTTTCATCTTCGCCAATTTCATAAAGAAGCAAAGCCTGAACACCGGTCAGGTGACGTTCGCCACCGCGTTCCAGATCGTCTTTCACGACATCGTGGAGACGGCGATGGGCCTGCTCCAGAAGCGAAAGAGACTTTACGAAAGATTCAGCGACGCTCACACGCTCGCCAGCGGCGTCAGCCGCACCATAGGACATTGTCATTACCATCACCACTCAACTTTTGTTGTAGTTTGAGTAGATTTACAGTATCTAACCTTATAATTCGTTAAACACGTCTTGTTTTCACCTTGGTTTGGTTAACAGATCGGGCGAAAGTGTTACTTTTCGCGGCAAAACCACCAAAAATAGGCGGAATCCGTGGAAGGGTTGCTTAATGGCTTGGTCGTTTGTGTGGTTATCCGCCGAGTGATGTTCCGCGCGCGGCCCAGGCCTCTGTCTCACCATCTGCGACCGCCATGACCGCCTTCCAGTCGCCATTCACGCGTTGTAAGACATAGGCGGCTTGCCAACTGGCAATCTCATCTCCCACCTTCGACTTCATTATATCCGCAACAATCATCGACGCCGCATCGCGATGCAGAAGATGGAACTCAATAAGCGTGCGTTCGACCCGGGCGACGCCCTGCTCGCGATAGAAGTCGAGCAATCGCGTTGTGTTGTTGGCGAAATGCTCATGGGATTTAAACACAAAGGATCGTCCCGCCTGTGTTGTCAGCGCCGGGAAGGTCCAATGCGCTGCGATACTGCCAGCATTGTAATCCATAAACGCACTGACATAGGATTGGCACCATGTCGTGAGATCCGCACTTAACTCACTCAAAACTAAGCTCGTTCTCACCGAGGGGCTCGAAATAGCGGGCAACGTCAGCGTCACTGACGCCCTCTAGCGTATCCGACGACCAGTTCGGCGCATGATCCTTATCTATGATCACTGCGCGGACACCTTCAATGAAGTCGGGCGACTGAACCTTGCGCCAACCAATGCGGTACTCCATCCGCATATTATCTTCGAATGTCTCACAAGCCGCCCCGGCCCTGACTTGGCGCAGCGCGACTTTCACGGTTTCCGGAGATTTACTCGCAATCGTTTTGGCTTGTTCCAGCGCCCATTCTGATCCGTCAGTGCGTAGAGCTGCGACGATTTCTTCCGCAGTCGCGGCGCCAAAGCAGGCATTGATCGTCGCCATATGACCCTCAAAGCTACCGGCAGGAACGGCGTGGGTTGCACGCGACAAGATTTCGCCGAGCATGTCCGCGGCGCCGACAGAAAAGTCCGCCTCAGCGATTTGGGCTTTGAGATTGGGAATGAGCTCCGACGGCAAGAAGTGCGTAGCAACTCCTGCAGCGGCCACATCAGTTCCTTTCAGCCTGGCGCCGGTCAATGCCAGCCACGTGCCGAGCTCGCCGCGCAATCGCGGCAGGAACCACCCACCCCCAACATCCGGAAACAATCCAATCCCGGTTTCCGGCATTGCAAATAGCGTGCGTTCTGTCGCAACACGATAGCTGCCGTGCACCGACAGGCCAACGCCGCCGCCCATCGTGACGCCATCCATCAAAGCGATATAGGGTTTTGGAAACGCCTTGATGGTGGCGTTCATGCGATACTCTTCTTCAAAAAAAGCGCGAGCCTTGCGTCCGTCGCCCATGCCGCTTTCGCGGAGCATAGCAATGTCGCCGCCAGCGCAAAACCCACGCGTCCCCTCTGCATGATCGATGAGGACGACCTCGACATTCGGATCCTGGGCCCAGACACGTAAAGCGGCGAGAATGGTCTCGCACATATCCAGATTAAGGGCGTGGAGGGCGTCAGGGCGGTTGAGCGTGACATAGCCGACACCGCCTTCGACTTTGGTCAGTACTGAATCAGTCATGGCACCGCGTTAGCGCGCCGAGACGAAACGGTCCAGTGGCGGCTAATGCCCGCCGCCGAAGATACCCGTTCTGACATTGTAGTCGACGGCGAGCTCGTAATCGGGATCATCTACACTATCAACGATCAATTGGCCGGCTTTGGAGAGCAAGCTATGACAGTCTTTAGACAGGTGCCGGAGCTTTAGCGTCTTGCCTTTGGCCTCATATTTGGCGGCCAAGTCTTCAATTGCCTGCAAGGCTGATTGATCGACAACCCGCGAGCGCATGAAATCAACGATCACCACATCCGGATCCTCATCTGGATTGAACAATTCTGAGAACCCGTCTGTTGACCCAAAGAAAAGCGGACCTTCGATCTCATACACCGTCGCGCCAGGCGTCCTGATAGAGTCGCGTTGCAGGATGCGAATGCGTTTAGCATTGTTCCAAGCATAAGCGAGCGCGCTGACGATCACGCCAACGACGACTGCAACCGCAAGATCCTGCCAGACTGTCACAGCCGTCACCAGGATGATAACGAAGGCGTCCGTCCACGGGATTTTGGACATGATCCGCAAGCTGTTCCAGGCGAACGTCCCAATGACGACCATGAACATAACGCCGACCAGAGCTGCCAGCGGGATCATTTCGATCCATTGAGATCCAATCAAGATAAAGGCGAGCAGAAACAAGGCTGCGGAAAGGCCGGAAAGGCGAGTCCGACCGCCAGACTTCACGTTGATCATGGACTGACCGATCATCGCGCAACCTCCCATGCCACCGAAAAAGCCTGTCACCACGTTCGCTGCACCTTGAGCGACGCATTCTTGAGACGCTCCACCACGCTGATTGGTGATTTCACCGACGAGGTTCAACGTGAGCAGGCTTTCAATCAGCCCGATCGCAGCAAGAATAATGGCGTACGGCAAGATGATTTCAAGCGTTTCCAGATTGAGTGGAACGGCTGGAATATGCAGGCTTGGCAATCCGCCTTTGATGCTGGCGAGATCGCCGACAACTGGGGTATTGATACCAAAACCGATCACGAGCCCAGCGACAACCGCGATCCCTGCCAACGGCGCAGGAACGATTTTGGTCAGGCGCGGCAAACCCCAAATGATGCCCATTGTCACTGCGATCAGCGTCAACATGATGGCCATGTCGGGCGCCGCGAGCCAGTCTCCATTTGGCAAGAAAGAGTGGCCATCCGGATGCGCTGTACCCGGCACCTGGAACTGCCCAAGCTGCGCCAGAAAGATCACAATGGCGAGGCCATTGACGAAGCCAAGCATTACGGGATGTGGCACCAGACGAATAAATTTGCCGAGCTTGAAAATACCGGCCGCGACCTGCAGAATGCCCATCAGCACGACTGTCGCGAAGAGATATTCCACACCATGCTGGGCCACCAGGGCAACCATGACGACGGCCAGCGCCCCGGTTGCGCCAGAAATCATGCCCGGGCGCCCGCCAAACAAAGCGGTGATCAGTCCGACCAGAAACGCAGCGTAGAGACCCACAAGCGGCTCGACGCCCGCGACGAAGGCAAAAGCCACGGCTTCCGGCACCAGGGCCAGTGCCACGGTCAATCCAGCTAAGACTTCAGTTTTGACTCGGGCTGGCGTGAACACAGCGCGTTGCGCTTGTGTCCAGCTGGTCAGGTTAATTCGATCTGCATACGCAGCGAATGTCGTCTTCGCCATAATAGGTCTCTGATTTGGTGGAATTCTCGCGGCGTCCCTAGGGCAATTCCCGCGAACGAGCCACCCCTGATTTTCAGACAATAGAGTATTGATGCTGTTTTATCTGGGAGGCGATGGACAAGTCGCTATCCATGCACCAGCTTACGGCCTGAATTTGTTACAGGAGCACCATTATGAAATCGCTATTCGACGTGTCAGGGAAAACAGCCATCGTGACCGGTGGGTCGAGCGGCATTGGTGCAATGATCGCGCGCGGCTTTGTTGAGAATGGCGTGAAAACCTATATCTCCGCCCGCAAAGAAGGCCCGCTCATGGCCATGGCTGAAGAACTCTCAGCATTTGGCACGTGCGTGCCTGTTCAAGCTGATCTGTCTACAGTGAACGGCATAGAGGCCCTCATCGCTGCTGTCTCGGCGCAGGAAGATCATATTGATATCCTGATCAATAATGCCGGCGCCAACTGGGTCGTGCCTCTGGATGATTTCCCGGAAGCAGGCTGGGACAAAGTTATGAGCATCAATATCAAATCAATTTTCTTCATGACGCAAAAAGCGCTGCCCCTTTTGCGCGCGAATGCGACAGCCGAAGACCCTGCTCGCGTTGTAAACACGGCCTCTATCCACGGTTTTGATAATCCTGGCATGCCTGCTTATGCCTATTCAGCCAGCAAATCCGGGGTTATCCATCTGACCAAGCATCTTGCCACGGACCTGGCGGCCGACAATATCAACGTCAACGCTATCGCGCCGGGCTTCTTTCCCAGCAATATGACCAAAGCGGCCTTGAGCAATGATGCCATTTACAAGCACGCCGTGTCTCAAATCCCGCGCAAACGCGCCGGCGAACCGGAAGATGTGGCGGGCACAGCTATCTATCTCTCGTCGCGCGCCGGCGCCTGGGTCGATGGTCACACAATCGTGCTCGATGGCGGCCAGATCGCGCAGTCCGCGAAGGCTTGATCGCCGCCTAACACCCTGACAATTTGGTAATTTTCCTGTTTTGAGCTTGCATGAACGCGAAGCCCGGCTAGTCCTGCATGCGCTGCGTTGTAATTTTGATTGAAAGAATTGAACAATGCAGCCCCGCTTTCTCCTCATCGCGCTTGGCGCAACTCTTTTTGGCGCGCAAAATGCAGCCGCCGAGGACACTGACGTAAAGAAAATTTACGCTGATCTCGGATATAGCCGAATAGAATCCGATTTATTGGACAGAAACACATTGGGTCCAACGCTCGAGTTTGGCGGCGTCAGCGGGCATGTCGGTTATCGCTTTTCGGAGCATTGGAGTATTGAAGGTGAAGCCATTGTCGGTGTCGAAAACAACAAGCAGTTTTCCCGTTACGTCTCTCAACAAGTCGAAGGATCCCGTTCTGTGCGTCAAACGGAGACGACAGATTTGAACCACCTTGTGGGCGTATACGTTAGAGGCACGATACCAATCACCAAGAAATTCAACGCGTTCGCGCGGCTCGGGATGACCGTTAGTGAAGTAGATCAGGACTTTCAGTCCGTCATCACAGATTTGGAAACTGAAGAAACAATAGCGAGACGGAACAGCTTCACGAATACGGAACATGGCGTCGCGATGGGGTTAGGACTAAATTACGACGTCACGGATAGTGTTTATGTACGTGGCGATTATACGCAGTACGATTGGCCTTACATCGACATGGAAAACGCCAGCCTGAGCATTGGTTTTCGATTTTAAGTCGGAACTGTTCGTTATGCGTTCAGCGCACAGCCTTCGATCGTGATCCGGTGCATGACCCGGCGCTGGCCCTGATAATCATTCAAGGCCCAGTGCCAGGTCGATCGATTGTCCCACATTGCGATCGAACCGGGCTGCCATTGGAACCGGTGATGAAACTCATGGCCCGTAAAGACATGCGTGTAGAGCTCTGAAAGCAGCTCCTCACTTTCCGATTTGCTCAACCCGACCACTTCACGCGTGAAAGCGGGATTTACATATAAAGCCTTCTTGCCGCTCAGCGGATGAGTGATGACGATGGGATGTTCTGGGTCACTCAGCTTCTCTGCCACCGCCGCATTGCCAATACGATTGCTGCCATCTTCGTGGCTGCCAGCGTCTGAAGTTTTGTAATAGCTGTCTGGACCTTCCCCGAATATATGCTTTCCAGAATGCAGCGCGCTGCGGCCTTCAACTTTCTCCTTTAGTTCAGAAGGAAGTTTCTCATAGGCGTCATACATGGAGGCAAACATCGTATCACCGCCACTTTCAGGCAATTGGCGCGCCACCAGCACTGAGCCCAAAGCCGGTTCATGATCGTAAGAATGATCTGTGTGCCACCCGCCACCAATATTATCTTTTTGATCTGGCTCTTTCGCAACCAGAGCGATTTGCGGGTAATCTGGATGCGCCGCAAAGAAGCGGTTCACATTGATTTCACCAAACCGTTCAGCGAACGCGATATGATCCTGCTCTGACGTGTCTTGATCGCGAAAGAAGATAACGCCATGATCAGCAAAGGCCGCTTGCACGCCCTCAAACTCTTGGTCTGTGAGCGATTTGATATCAATCCCTGTGATCTCGGCGCCGACGCCTGCAACTGGGGTGACTTGCATGGCCATAGTTTCCTCCGCTGACTTCTTTGGTGAAGTTTCTGAGGAACAGACTAGCGGCTTAACGCGGGGGGCGTCAAAGGCGCCAGGGCAGAATCGCGTTGCAGCCAATATCAGCCTTTCAACATATCCCGGCTGACAATCACGCGCATGATCTCGTTCGTACCTTCGAGAATTTGATGGACCCGCAAATCACGGACGATTTGTTCGATGCCATATTCTGACAAATAGCCATAACCGCCATGGATCTGCAGCGCATCATTGGCAATCTTGAAGCCTGTATCTGTAACAAACCGTTTCGCCATGGCACACCAGCGTGTTGCATCCGGGGCGCTGGCATCCAGTTTCGCTGCCGCCTCGTATAGCATGACCCGGGCCGCTTGAAGCTCTGTTTCCATGTCCGCCAGCTTGAACTGGATCGCCTGAAAGTCCGCAATTGGCTGACCGAATTGTTGGCGCTCCTTGGCGTAATCAAGCGCTTTATCGAGTGCCCGCTGGGCCCCACCGAGCGAGCACGCGGCGATGTTCAATCGTCCGCCATCCAGGCCAGCCATGGCGAACTTAAAACCATGTCCCTCTTCGCCAATTCGGTTGACCGCTGGGATGCGGACATCGTCAAGCAGAACTTGACGCGTTGGTTGTGAATTCCAACCCATTTTCTTTTCATTATTTCCGAAGCTCAAGCCCGGTGTACCGAGGGGAATGATGAAAGCCGACACACCTCGCGCACCCTCGTCAGACGTGCGCGCCATAAGGACATAGACATCGCTGGTGCCAGCACCAGAAATGAATTGTTTTGAACCATTTAGCACGTAATCATCGCCATCGCGTACGGCTGTTGTCTTCATCGCAGCGGCATCTGACCCAGAGCCTGGTTCCGTCAAACAGTAGGACGCGATCAGCTCCATACCGGTCAGTTTCGGCAACCAGGTCTTGCGCTGATCGTCAGAGCCAAATTTGTCGATCATCCAGCTCGCCATATTGTGGATCGAGATAAATGCGGCGGTCGAAACATCGCCATAAGATAATTGTTCGAAAATGAGCGCGGCATCCAGCCGTCCAAGGGCCGAGCCACCAACCTCCTCACCGACATATATACCCGCGAAACCGAGCTCTGCCGTGTCTTTGATAACATCGACAGGAAAGTGTTTTTCTTCATCCCAGGTAGACGTATGCGGCGCCAGTCGATCGCCCGCAAATCGCTTTGCCATATCCTGAATCATAACCTGTTCTTCTGTCAGGCGAGTGGTCATGGCTTTTGGCCCTCTTTATGCTTATTAGGCGGCAGACATGCCATAGAGGATTCGTTCGTCAATGTCTGACCTACCGGAAGGATATTCCATCGCTTTAGGCGATTTGGAAGATATTGCTGCGCTTATCTCGATAGATAAGGCTGCTTCTGCCCTGTTTGGTCCGACAGGTCTCCTCGAACCCTCAGCGCTGGAAGACCATGTTCCGGCCGAAGTCTTCGAACAGGAAATACCGCGCGCCAATGTCTTCGTCGCGCGAAACCCTCATGGCTGGGTCGTTGGTTTTGCGTTGGTTCGTTTACGCGGAAACGGCTTGTATTTGGACCAGGTCAGCGTGCACCCGGATCATGGCCAAAAAGGTATTGGCCGCGCCTTGGTCATACGCGTTCTGACTGAAGCCGAAACGAGAAAACTGCCGCATGTCAGCCTGTCGACGTTTCGAGACGTAGCCTGGAATGGACCATTTTACGCATCTATGGGGTTCAAAGAAATTCCGCGCGAAAAGCTCGAACCCTATATGATTGAGATTGAGGACGCGCAGAAACCGTTTATGGACGTGACAAAGCGGTGTTTCATGCGCCGTAAAGTGCGCCGCGGTCTGTTTCGGTTCGGCGCCCCGAAAGTGGAGCCAGAATGAGGTCGACACCCGAGCAGTCTTTTCCTGCCACACGTCTGCGCCGCCTACGCCAATCCCCTTGGACACGCGCGCTGACTGCGGAACATGTTTTGACACCAGCCGATCTCATTTGGTCAATGGTGGTCCATGATGGCGACGACCCGCGTATTCCGGTCGCGGCCATGCCGGGTCTGGACCGGCTGAATGTGGCCGAGGCGGCGGCCGCGGCGAAACGTGCGAGCGTTTTGGGAATCCCAGCGATTGCAATCTTCCCGCACATCGACCCGAAATTTAAAGATGAAGAAGGCAGCGAAAGCCTGAATCCAGAAGGTCTGATCCCGCGCGTGATCAAAGCCATGAAGGATGCTGCACCTGAAGTCGGCGTGATTTGCGATGTCGCACTCGACCCGTTTACCAGCCACGGGCATGATGGCCTGATTGATGAAACCGGATACGTGCTGAATGATGAAACAAGCGCGGTCCTGGTTGAACAGGCTTTGATCCACGCAGAAGCTGGCGCCGACGTGGTTGCCCCGTCCGATATGATGGATGGGCGCATTGGCGCCATTCGCGCAGCGCTCGAAGAATCAGGCTTCACGAACACGCTGATCCTGTCTTATGCGGCCAAATATGCCAGCGGCTTTTATGGCCCCTACCGCGAAGCGATTGGATCAGCGACGGCCCTCATCGGTGACAAGAAAACCTATCAACAAGATCCCGCCAACACAAATGAAGCGATCCGCGAAGTGGCCATGGATCTCGCTGAAGGCGCCGACATGGTCATGGTCAAACCGGGATTGCCTTATCTCGATATTGTTCACCGAGTCTCAGAGACTTTCAAAGTCCCGACTTTAGCGTTTCAGGTCTCTGGTGAATATGCCATGATCCAGGCGGCGGATCAGAATGGTTGGATTGACGGTGACCGCGTGATGATGGAAACACTTTTAAGCTTTAAGAGAGCCGGTGCGAGCGGGATTATCACTTACTTCGCTGAGCGGGCCGCGGAAAAACTAACTTAAATCCTATCAGCTTTGGAAAGATCGCCATGGACAAACCGCGTGATATTCTCGCCGAAAAGTCCGTTAGCGCTTTGCTCGATAATGCCAAAATGGCGCGCATCTCGAAAATGATCCTCGGGTTGGATGGTCAGATCAGCGCCAAACTATCGAAAAAGATGATTGGCGGCCAATGGATATCCGGCAGAGCCTATCTCACAAAGACCGGTTTTGAGTTTCATCCGGGCCTTCTCAACAAACCATTCTTCAAAAATATGGATGATCTGTGCTTGATGCTTGAATGGTCAGACATAACCGACCTGGAGAAACGGTTTGGCATGGTGTCGGCGATCATCGATCTGAAAACACGCAACGAGACGCACTCTATTCGTTGCAATGGCGCGGACGCGTTTCTTCAGCAAATGGACACTCTGCGATCTGCCTGAAGACGCGTGCTGGTCAACCGGCTTAATCGCTTTAAAGTGTTTCGCGCGGAGGAGCTTCATGGCCAGGCCAGACAATGTCATTGCGAGAAAACTCGCAAACGCGCTGATCAAGGATGCCGAGATTGGCGACCGAACTCAAACGCTGCTTGGACCTGGTGGTCGTTTAGGTGCCAGCGCGATGAAGAAACTGATGGGCGGTCTTTGGGTTGGCGGCACTGTCTATTTGACCTCAGACGCAATCGAGTTTCACCCAAACGGCTTTAATCGGGCCGTACATAAAGATCCGGATTCATTGAGCGTCGTTCTTCCCTTGCGCGGCATAACCAGCGTTGAGACGCGATTTGGCGTGGCGACGCAGATCATCGATATCAATACGGCGATTGGAACGCTCTCAGTGCGTTGCTTCGGTGCGCCAGGCTTCGCCAAGAAAATCGAAGCCGCTCGGGCGGGATAAAGCATCAGAATACGTATGATTGAAGCGGCTTCCAAGCGCGCACGTCATCATAAGACTCGACCCGAGACGGGATGTCGATGGTGTTCAGTCGATCAAACCGGATCGGATGCTGGAGGAGTGCTCTGACCATGTTCCAATCCTCCGCGCCTTTTGGCGGCGGCCCATAACACAGGCTGAGGTGCGGATCGAACGGGCGACTCGCGGTCATGCCGGGTTGCCCTTGCATGTAATGTCGCGCTTTCAGCAGCGCGTCAGCACGCTCAACTCGCACGAAAAGCGACATTGTAAACGCGCTGGACGTATCTATTTCGATGGGTTCAACGCTAAGCCCCGCCAACAGATCTAGGCATGGTTGCAAGTCCGGCTGCGCCCCTTCGATCGCGGCGAGGGACATATGCGGTGTAAACACAGGCGCATTTTGCGATTTCGATAGGTGGGCGACGACTTCGGCATATCTCGCGGAATCTTCGGCACAGGGCACTAACCAGTAAAAAACCCGACGCGGATGGTTCACTCGTCCCACGTTTCGTATTTATCCCGCATATACGCCACACCCTCCAGGACGATCTCTTCGAGGATCGTCAAATCGACATCGGCAATCTTGTTGATGTAAAGACAAGACTTTCCAAGCTTGTGCTTGCCCAAGCGATCCAATTTTTCTTTCATCGACTCAAACTGATAACCAGGCATGATATAAACGGTGAGATTTTGCTTTCGCGGGCTGAACCCGGTCAGCATGAATTCCCCTTCCCGGCCGCTTTCGTATTTATAGTGATAACGCCCATAGCCGATGATGCTCGGACCCCACATTTTCGGTTTCAGTCCCGTCACTCGGTTGAAAAATCCGAGCAACTCTGTTGCGTCCTCACGTTTCTTTTCTGGTTCTACCGTCGCGATGAAATCGGCGGGCTCGATGGCCGTCGCGACGGTTTTGTTTTTGCCTTTAGCCATGGCGCTCCCCTGTTTTTGGGCACCTTAGCCAATCGAGACCGTCGCCCCAAGGTCTAGAATCAAAATCAACACAATCGCGACCACGAGCAAGACAATCGATAACGCAATATTCAGCGCAACGGCGCGATCAGCGTCTTTCTTTTCCATCCAGGTTCGGGGACGGATATCGCGAATTCTGAACACCACCAACGCAGAAACGACCAGGCTCGCGACATTGAGCGCGAGCAGCAAACCCGCCCGTGATGCGAGCGCCCATTCCGCCGTTCCGAGAAACAATCCGACAGCAGCGCCAGGAGGCAATAGCGCCGCGGCCACCATCACGCCGACCAAAGTCGAATTGGCACCGCGCGTCAGCGAGATCGCCGCAGCGCTGCCGGCCGCGATGGCCAAGGCGACGCCATCAAGCCGAACTTCTGCGCGCGACATCAATTCGCGACTGTCAAAATCCACCTGAATGAAAAAAGAGATCAGTATGGAGCACGCCAATGCGAGCAAGACGCCAATACCCAGCGTCCCGGCTGAATCTATGATCAGCTTACGGTCACCTAGCGCCGCACCAAGGCAGAAGCCGAGAATGGGGCCAAGCAGAGGTGCAATCACCATGGCGCCAATCACACCGGCGACGCTGTTCGAGTGCAAGCCGATCGCGGCCACGATTGTTGACAGAATGACAAAGACCAGAAAATCGCGATCGAGCTGCGCATCGTCGACGACGTCCTGATAGATCTCTTCGCGCAGGGCCAGCTTGCGCGTCAGCATCTTACTCTTCTTTGGAGCTTTCGCATCTTCAGGAATCGCCGGTGCGGTCGCCTCCAATGGCACTAATGAAATACGCCAGTCTTTCTCATTCTCCAGGCAAGCTTGGAGGTTATCCATCAAAGTTTGCCGTGTTCCATCGCGCAGAAACACCGAGACGTAGCGACGGTCCTTCTGTTCGAGCGGGATGACGACATAGTCGACGGGATTCGCCGCGCGGATGGCGCGCAAGGCAGTTTCAAACAATTCGCCATCGCGCATATGTAGGTCGAGCCGTCTCATCTTACGATTTTCTCCGCCCCATGCGCGCCAGCAGGCTGCTCGTATCCCATCGCTCTCCGCCCATGGCCTGGATATCAGCATAGTATTGATCGACCATCGCGGTCAGCGGCAGGCTAGCGCCATTCTCGCGCGCGGTTTCTAAAGTTATGCGTAAGTCTTTGCGCATCCAGTCGACCGCAAAACCGTGCTCGTACTCGCCCTGGCTCATGGTTTCCCAACGGTTCTCCATTTGCCAGCTTTGTGCAGCGCCGCCGCTAATGGCTTCAATCACCTTGGCGATATCAAGCCCAGCTTCTTCGGCAAAATGCATGCCTTCGGCAAGGCCTTGGACGATGCCGGCAATGCAGATCTGATTGACCGATTTTGCCAACTGCCCAGCGCCACTTTCCCCAATCAAGGTCATCCGCTTTCCATAGGCTGCCATGATCGGCGCGGCCTGTTGGAAAGCGGCTTCGTCGCCGCCGCACATGATGGTAAGTTGCCCGTTTTCGGCGCCTGTTTGACCGCCTGAAATCGGCGCATCGATAAAGTCCGCGCCTCTAACGCGCGCGCGACCAGCGAGCGCGCGCGCCAAGCCTGCGCTGGCAGTGGTGTGATCGACGATGATCATTCCAGGGGCGATCGCATCGTCCAGAGCATCGAAAACGGTTTGAACGTCGGGATCATCGCCGAGACAAAAGAAAACAAAATTTGCCCCAGAAATGGCGTCGGCAGGCGAAACTGCCGCTGCGCCGCCATGCTGGCGAGCCCAGGCCTCTGACTTCTCTGCGGTACGGTTCCAAACGGTGACCTCATGCCCCGATTTCAATAAGTGCCCCGCCATTGGATAGCCCATTACGCCGAGCCCCAGAAACGCCGTTTTCGCCATACACCCCTCCTCTCATTCGCGACACGATAGATCGGTCAAATTTCACGTAAATCTATCGCGCGATTCTCAATCGATATTCACCGTGATGCACTATGCACTCAAACTAGACCAGAACGGTCTTTAGGGAAAAATATGGCAGTAGCTTATTCATCCCGGCGCAATAAGGGCAGAATGCCCGCTGCGTCCGCCCGCAAGCTGGGCACTTGGAAACTGGCTTATGCCGATTTCCTGACCGCTTTGTGTGCCTTCTTTTTGATCATGTGGATCATTCACGGCGTCTCCAAGGATGAACGCCAGACATTGGCGCAGCAGTTTGGCGCCAGCACCGCTGTCGAACCTGTCGCGATGGAAGCAGCATTTCCATCAAGAGCAATCGCCGATTCTTTGCGGCGAAATTCCGATCTTGCGGCATTCGGCTCGAGCGTCACCATCACCGAAGACCCGCATTTCATCCGCATCGAGCTCTCGGACATGGCAGAACGCCCTCTGTTCGAGACAGGTGATGGCACGTTGAATGTAACCGGTTCACAATTAACCCGGATCGCCGGCCAGGCCATCGCGGCTCTGCCGCTCTCTGTCACGATAGAAGGTCATACCGACTCTCATCCGAGTCGAACGGTCGGCTACTCAAATTGGGAATTGTCGGCAGATCGAGCTAATTCCGCGCGCCGGATATTAATTGAATCCGGCGTCAGCGAAGCGCGAATCCAAGGCGTGACGGGCCTCGCACATACCCGGCCACTATTACAGAATGCACCTGAGAACGCGGCCAATCGACGTATCTCAATTGTTCTGGTCATCCCTCCGAAGAGCGCCTAAGATCGCCTCGACGCGTTAGAATCGCTCGGGAGGTAGAATGTCCGCAGAAATACTGGCTCACTGGCCAATGTGGGCAAGCCTCGCGGCCGTCGGCGTCACCATTGTTTTCTATATGCTGGATCGCTGGTCGATGGAGCTGGTCTCCGTCTCGGTGATCGCGGCGCTTTTGCTCTTGTTCAGCCTGCCTGGCGCGACAGCCTATGATGGCAGTGATATTTCACTTGCGCTCTTATTATCTGGTTTCGCCAACCCCGCCCTGATCACGATCATGGCGCTGCTCGTGGTCGGCCAAGGCCTGTTCCAGACGGGCGCATTGGAAGGTCCAACCAAGGCGCTCGTCCGCTCATATGATAAGCGACCCTTTCTCACTCTGATGGGCGCGTTCGCGGCCGTCTTTGTGACCAGCGCGTTCACAAACAATACGCCGGTCGTGATCATGTTCCTACCGATCATGTCCGCCATCGCAGCGCGCATGGGGGCATCAACATCGCGGCTTATGATGCCCTTAAGCTTTGTCTCCATTTTCGCGGGCATGACCACTTTGATCGGCACTTCAACCAATCTGCTCGCCGCAGATGCGTATGAGCGACTGACGCCCAACCAGCTCGGTTTCTTCGATCAATCCATATTTGGTTTGATGCTGGCAGGCGTAGGCATGTTCTATTTGCTGATTGCCTCGCGCGTTCTTTTGCCAAATCGCGAAGAACTGACCGAAACCATGATGAAGTCGGGCAAGCAGTTTGTCGCTCAATTTGAAGTGACACCGGGACATTTTCTTGATGGCAAACAGGCGATTGCCGGCATGTTTCCGGACTTGAAGGATATGACGGTTCGAATGATTCAGCGAGGAGAGCGCGCGCTGTTACCGCCATATGATGATGTTAGACTGTCACCTGGCGATCTAGTCATTGTCGCAGCGACGCGCCAGGCGTTAACGGACCTGCTGTCCGATAAGCCCGCCATGTTGGAAGACATCTGGCAAAGCAGCATCGCTGAGTCCGACGATGGAGATGAAGGCCAATTGGGACTCGTCGAAGCTGTCATCGCACCGGGGTCGCGCATGGCGGGCCGAACCGTTGAAATGCTCGGCTTTCGTCGCCTAACGCGCGCGGTCACACTGGGTATACAGCGGCGCAGCCGAATGATCCGCACCAAGCTCGGAGAAATCCGCCTGGAAGCCGGTGACACGCTGCTCTTATGTGGACCGATTGGCGCCTTCAGAGATTTGCGCACCAGCCGTGATTTGATCTTGTTGGAATGGTCGCAAAGCGAGTTTCCTACGACCGCTCGAGCTCAGGTCGCGCGCCTGATCACAATTGGTATGGTTGTTGCTGCAGCAACAGGACTGGCGACCATCACTTTGGCCTCGATTGTCGCTGCAACTGGGATGATTTTGCTGCAATGCTTGAACCATCGACAAGCTGCACGTTCGCTAGATCTGCGCATCTATTTGGTGATCGCGGCCGCGCTCGCTATGGGCGTGGCGCTGGAAAGCACTGGCGCGGCGCAAATGCTGGCCGAATTGGTTGTGATGCTCGCGTCTCCATATGGCACGCTGGCCATCTTGTCGGCCATCTTCCTCGCCGTCGCGATATTAACCAATATTCTCAGCAATGCGGCGACCGCGGTCCTGTTCACGCCAATCGCGATTTCAGCAGCCGAACAGACCGGAACAGACCCTTTTCCGTTTCTGCTCGCAGTGATTTACGCCGCGAACTGTGCCTTCGCGACACCGATTGCATATCAGACAAACATGCTCGTTATGGGACCAGGACACTACAAATTTGGAGATTTTTTACGCTTCGGTGGCCCACTTGTCATAATTATGTGGGCAGCATTTACCATTATCGCCCCTTGGCGCTTTGACCTTTAGATGCGTAGACTGGAAAGATGAAGTTAGACGAGTCGCTCTTTCAATTACCGGGTCTCCGGCATGGGTTACGGTTTTACGTAACCGGTGCCAGCCCGTGCCCCTATTTGCCGGGCCAGATTGAGCGCAAAGGCTTCACCCATCTCACCCAGGACAATCCCGACGCGCTGCACGATCAGCTGAGCCGCGCCGGTTTCCGCCGTAGCCAGGGCGTCGCTTACCGACCCGCCTGCCCGTCATGCAATGCCTGCCGCTCGGTTCGCGTTGATGTCGCCAATTTCAAGCCCAGTCGAAATCAGCGGCGCATCCTTCGCGCCAATGCCGATTTGACACGCCGTCCGATCGAAGCGCGTGCCAATCGCGAGTATTTTCGCTTATTGAAAACCTATCTGCGCAGCCGGCATGATGGCGGCGGCATGTCGGATATGGGCTATCGTGAGTTCTGCGCGATGGTGAATGACAGCCCGGTCCAGACCCTCATGTTTGAGTATCGCGCGGGGCCTGAACTCGATGCTCCATTGGTAGCGGTGTCTCTGACGGACGTGTTGCGGGACGGCTTCTCGATGGTCTACACGTTCTTTGACCCCGCCCAGCGACAGCGCAGCCTCGGCACATTTATGATCCTGGATCATATCCTGCACGCGCGCGAGCTGGGATTGCCGCATCTTTATCTTGGCTATTGGATCAAGAATAGCGAGAAAATGGACTATAAACGCCGCTTCAAGCCGCTTGAAGTGCTTGAAGCCGGACAATGGCGTCCGCTACAAGACGGCGAATAAATTATAAATCGGGAGAGCGCGGATGATTGATCGCCGTAAACTGATAGGCGCGGCCACGCTTGGGGCGGCTGGATTGGCGACAACGGCTTGTAGTCAATCGACCAGCGATAGCGATGGTGTCGCGGCGCCGGCGGTTCGACGCAAGAAGACCCGTTTAAACATGACCACAACCTGGCCGAAAGACCTGCCCGGCCTCGGCGCTGCGGCGCAACGGGTGGCGGACCGTATTGGCGAATTGTCCGAAGGCCAGATGGAAGTCCGGGTCTATGCCGCTGGCGAATTGGTGCCCGCCTTCGAAGCGTTTGATGCTGTCGCCTCCGGCAATGCCGACATGTATCACGGCGCTGAATATTATTGGCAGTCTAAATCTAAGGCCTACAATTTCTTCACAGCCGTACCAATGGGTATGACGGCCGCAGAAATCATGGGCTGGATTGATTTTGGTGGCGGTCAGGCCTTGTGGGAAGAGCTCTCTGGCCAATATGGAATTATCGCCTTCCAAGGTGCGAATACAGGCCACCAAATGGGCGGCTGGTTCAAGCGAGAGGTCAACAGTCTCGACGATTTTCGTGGTTTGAAAATGCGCATCCCGGGCTTGGGTGGCGATGTCATCCGTGCTCTTGGTGGCGCAGCTGAGGCCCTGCCCGGCAATGAAATATATCAAGCACTGCAAACTGGACGTATCGATGCCACGGAATGGGTTGGCCCGTGGAACGATTATTATCTTGGCTTCCATCGCGAAGCCAAATTCCATTACGGCCCCGGCTTTCATGAACCCGGTAGTTCGCTCGCAGTCGGTATGAATCGCCGCAAATGGGACAGCCTGACACCAACAGAACAACAAATCATTCGCAGCGCCTGCAATGAGGTGAACCATCTCTCCGTCGGAGAATTCACTTATCAAAATGGCGTGCATCTAGAGAAGCTCGTAAACGAGGAAGCGGTGCAGCTGCGTCAATTCCCTGACGACGTCATGGCGCGCGTTCAAGAAGTCGCTACCGACATTCGCAGCGATGCCGGATCAGGCGGTGATCTGGAACGACGGATCTATGAGAGTTTCGAAGATGCATTGACGAAAATGCGCGGATGGGCCCGCATTTCTGATGGCCCCTACCTTGCCGCGAGAGAGTTGTAAGGGGTAGACCCGATCCTGAAAGGTAAAGGATTCGGGCGTGATGGAGACTTTTGTCGAGAGTGTTGGCACCGCGCTGCGTTACGCGGGCTATGTCGGATTGCCGCTTTTAGTATTACCACTGCTGGTCCTCGTCATTCCGAAACCGCTCCAACGCGGCGCAAAATGGCTGAGCAGCTCTTTGGATCGCATCAGTGGCGTGGCGATGGGATTTGCGGTGACCGCCGCCTTTCTCATCATCCTCATACAACTCGCCGCGGTTTTGCTGCGCTATGTGTTCGGCCTGAGCTTTTCATGGTTGAACGATAGCGTGATCTTCAGTTTCGCGATGATCTTCTTGCTCGGCGCGGCCGCCACATTGCGTGATGATGGTCATGTGCGGGTCGACATCCTTCGGAGCCGGTTTGGACCCCGCACGCGCGCCGGGATCGAATTGTTTGGCGCTATGGCGTTTGTGTTTCCGATTGGCATCCTGATACTCTATGCCGGGTCCGGATTAATAGCGCGCTCATGGCTTGACCTGGAACCGTTCAATGAGAGCGATGGCCTGCCGATCCAATACTTGTTCAAGACCTTAGTGCCGCTCTTCGCCATTTTGCTGATTGGACAAGGCTTAAGCCAAGCACTGAAAGCGGCATTGATCGTGCGCGGAGTCAGTCAAGCTGAGGACACGCCGCATGCGCACGGAGGAACCGTGTGATGGAGCTCGAACTCATCCTAGCGCTCGGCATGTTTCTGACCGCGATCGCGGCTCTTTTGGCCGGCTATCCTGTCGCCCTTACGCTCGGCGGGGTCGCTTTGATTTTCGGCTTGATCGGGGTTCAACTCGATCTCATTCCATTGCCTATCCTGCGCAACTTGCCGAGCCGCATTCTCGGCTCGATGGAAAATCAGGTTCTGATCGCTGTACCGCTCTTTGTATTAATGGGCGTCATTCTCGAGCGGTCGAAAGTTGCGGATGATCTGTTACATACGGCCAGCCGATTGCTCGCGCGTGTGCGAGGGGGCCTTGGCTATGCGGTCGTCATCGTGGGCGCCTTGCTTGCCGCTTCGACCGGAATAGTTGGTGCGACGGTGATCACAATGACCCTTATCGCGCTGCCGACCATGTTGCGCCAAGGCTATGATCCGAAACTTGCCACGGGCACAATCGCCGCCAGCGGGACGCTGGGGCAGATTATCCCGCCGAGCATCGTCCTCATTTTATTGGCGGATGCAGTGTCCAATGCCAATCAGTCTGCGGCCATGCGCTCTGGCGGCGGCGCTGGAGTGGTCTCTGTCGGCGACCTATTTGCGGGCGCCTTATTGCCCGGACTGCTTTTGGTTGGCCTATACCTCCTCTATCTCATGATCACCGCCATTCTCAAGCCAAGCGCGAGCCCTGCAGTGGTCCTGGAGGATGAATCAGATCCACTCACGTTCGGAGAAATCGCGCGCAGCCTGGGCGCCCCCTTGCTTCTCATTATTGCCGTGCTCGGCTCGATTTTAGGAGGTCTCGCCTCGCCAACAGAGGCGTCTGCAATTGGTGCCGGCGGCGCGCTATTGCTAGCAGGTCTGCGATTAGCGCCCGAACACGGCAAGACCGGTGATCTCGGGAGCATTTGGGGCGCTCTTCTCAGCCTGTTACTGCTGGGATTACTCACCAATTCGATCGATTTGACGATCGCACGAGACGGCCTTGGGACGGTCGACTATGTCGCCATCGGGCTCGCCGCGATTTTCTGCTTGGTGTTCTTTGGCGGCCTCCTTTCGGCCGCGCGCGTCTTGATGCGCGCTAGCCAGTTTAGCAGCGCGCTGACATCAGGCGCACAGATTACAAGTATGGTCTTCCTGATCCTGATCGGCGCCAGCCTATTCGCGCTGGTATTTCGCGCTTATGGTGGCGAGCATTATGTCGAAACGCTCTTAACCAGCATTCCTGGCGGACTATGGGGCGCACTGGCGATCACCATGCTGGTCATGTTTATTCTCGGCTTCTTTCTGGACTTCATCGAGATCGTTTTTGTTGTCGTCCCAATTGTCGCCCCGCCCTTGATTATACTCGGAGCAGACCCGGTCTGGCTGGCCATTCTGATGGCGCTTAACCTGCAAACCAGCTTTCTAACTCCGCCTTTTGGTTTCGCGCTCTTCTATCTGCGTGGAGCCGCTCCTGACGGCGTAGAGACCATGGACATCTGGCGCGGCGCCATTCCCTTTATTGGCTTGCAGGTGATCATGATTGCACTGGTCGCCGCCATGCCAGCATTAGCGACCTGGTTGCCAGCCGTTGTGAGATAAGGCGGGACAAAAAACGCCGCCGCCAAATATTGCATTTGGCAAGCGGCGTTCGATGTCCCAATCGTTCGACAGATCGGTTAGAATTTCACTTCCGGCGGTGTGCTCATGCTGACGCGGTCTTCGCCCAGGTCGAAGAATTCGCGCGGTTCAAAATTGAAGCTGCCGGCAACCAACGAGCCCGGAAACTGCTCTCGCGCCGTGTTATAATCCTGCACGGCAGAGTTATAAAAGCGTCGCGCGGCGGCGATCTTGTCTTCAATCACAGCGAGTTCATCCTGCAGATCGAGGAAGTTCTGATTGGCCTTCAAATCCGGATAGGCTTCGGCCAGCGCAAACAATTTGCCAAGCGCCTGCCCAAGCATGCCTTCTGCGGCGCCCATTTCGCCCGGCGTATTGGCGCTGACGGCGCTTTGGCGAGCCTGAATGACCGCATCCAGCGTGTCTTTCTCATGCGCGGCATAGCCTTTGACAGTCTCAACCAGATTCGGAATGAGGTTTTGGCGCTGTTTCAGCTGAACATCAATATCGGCGAAGGCCTGATTGCAACGCTGCCGTTTGGCGACGAGGCCATTATAAATGCCGATAACGAATACGGCGAGCAGGACGATAAGTCCCAAGACGACATAAAGTGGCGTCATTCAGAAAACTCCCTAAAAAATTTCGATCCCTATTAGAATAGCTAATGGGGCTCCTGCCCCTGCGCAAGGTTCACGCATCGATTAGCGCCTTTGCTCGCGCAAAGACGTGTTCGAACATTTGCGCCGTTAACCGCCCCGTATTGGTGTTGTAGCGCGAGCAATGATAGCTCGAGAGCACGGTCAAATCGCCGATTTTGTACTCCGATGCATGTCCGAAAGGATGGTCCTTCAGGCGCGCGCCAAGCGTTCGGATCGTCGAATCATGACTTATTTTTCCCAAGCAAAGCAACACTTTAACACCAGACAACGCATCAATCCTCGCCTTCAAGAACGGCCGACACTGGTTGATTTCCGCGCCAACGGGCTTGTTTTGCGGTGGCACGCAACGCACGGCATTGGTGATCATGGTTCGGTTCAGCTTCAGACCATCATCGGGTCTGCGATCATAAATTCCATCGGTCAGACCAAACTTTCCGAGCGTCTCATAAAGCAGGTCGCCGGCCCAGTCTCCCGTGAATGGTCGTCCCGTGCGATTAGCGCCCGTCAAGCCTGGCGCCAATCCAATGACGAGCAATTCTGCATCTTCATTTCCAAAGCTTGGCACCGCGCCATTAAACCAATTCGGCTCTTTCATACGTTGATCGAGGATGAACTGTCGCAAACGGGGACAGAGATCGCAGTCTTTCGGAGCTTCCGCCGAGATTGTGATGGCCATAACTGCCTTCTCCACGGGGTCTCTTAAGGCCCCCTTCATCAAGTCAGATCGACACCCACCATCGTTTGTCCTATTTCGCAATGATGCATTGCTGAAATGTGCCGCGAATTCGATGCAAGTTCGGGTTGCGTTCGTGTGCTGCGCTGCATATAAGGGCGGGCTACAGGAGATTTACATGGCCCGTGTAACTGTTGAGGACTGCGTAGACAAAGTCCCAAACCGTTTTGATCTAATCCTTTTGGCGGCTCAACGTTCGCGTATGATTCGTGAGGGGTCTCCGCTGACGGTTGATCGCGACAATGACAAGGACCCGGTCGTGTCCTTGCGCGAAATCGCAGATGAGTCGATCGATCTGAAAGTGGTCAAAGAATCTCTGGTGGCGGAATTGCAAGAAGTTCGCCCAGGCGAAGAAGAAGAGCGCGAAGCCGATCGCATCGCCCTTCAGTCTGGTCCAGCCGCAACAGAAGAAGACGTTATGCGCGCTTATCAAGCTGAGCTTGAGTCCGGCCGCGACGATCGAATGTAGGTGTAAATGGCAACAGCGACCGTCAAAGCAGAAGACCGGTCGCGCGCTTCAAGGCCGCCGCGCGGCATTCGTGATGACGAGCCATTTCTGACAAAAGAAGAATTGGCGGGCACGGTGCTTGCCTATCAGCCTGACGCCAATCGTGCATTGCTGCATCAGGCCTACGAGTTTGCGCGCGAGAAACATGGCGATCAGCTGCGCCAATCCGGCGACCCGTATTATTCGCACCCCGTTCGTGTGGCGACCCTGCTCGCTTCGATCCGTCTTGATCAGGCAACGATCATGGCAGGATTACTACACGACACGGTCGAAGACTGCGACGATGTCGATCTGAAAATGATTGAAGACCAGTTCGGGGCCGATGTGGCTGAATTGGTCGATGGTGTCACCAAACTTGGACAGTTAGAATATCAAAGCGAAGCCAGCAAACAGGCTGAGAATTTCCAGAAGTTCATACTCGCCACGGTCAATGATGTTAGGGTTCTTTTGGTCAAACTCGCTGACCGTTTGCACAATATGCGGACGTTGCACTTCAAGAAGAAGGAAGAGTCTCGGCGCCGTGTGTCGCGCGAGACGATGGACCTATATGCTCCCTTGGCGCGTCGGGTAGGCTTGCATTATGTCGCCTCTGAAATGGAAGACCTCGCCTTCCAACACCTCAACCCGGAAGCCCGGGCGCAAATCCTGTCCCAATTGGAAGCTTTGGAATCGCGCAACAAGGATGATCTGGAGCGCATTCGCCTCGCTATTCGCCAAGTCATGGAGCGTGAGGATATAGAGTGCCGCGTCAAAGGCCGACGCAAGGAACCCTATTCAATCTGGCGAAAGCTTGAGAAGAAATCGATTTCTTTTGAAGATGTTGCGGACATATTTGGGTTTCGTGTGATCGTCGGGGACATTCCTTCTTGCTACAAAGCGCTGGGGGCTTTTCATACAGAGTGGGCTTGTTTGCCAGACCGGTTCCGTGACTTCATTTCTGTCCCTAAACCAAACGGATATGCCTCGTTGCATACGACTGTGCGCGCCAGCGGTAACCGTCTAGTCGAGCTTCAAATTCGGACCGAAGACATGGACGATACGGCCGAGCGCGGGGTCGCGGCGCACTGGACGTATAAAGACAGCGCCTATGGCTTCGATCTGGATAGTTCCCGAGCCGCTGGATTGGATCCCTCGGCCAACTTGCAAGCCTTTGGTGAGCTTCTGACTCATGGCGGTGACGCAGACGATTTCCTCGAACATGCCAAGATGGAAATGTATCGCACGCACGTATTTGCGTTCACACCGAAAGGACGTTTGGTTTTGCTTCCCGCCGGCTCAATGCCGTTGGATTTTGCGTATGCCGTCCACACGGCTGTCGGCGATGCCTGCGAAGGCGCGAAGCTTAATGGCGTCCACCGAAACTTGCGAACACCGCTTCAGAATGGTGACGTGGTTGAGATCATGCGCCGATCGGATCCCCGCCCTCTGCCTGGCTATGAAACCTTATGCGTGACGGGACGTGCGCGTGCCGCCCAGCGCAAGCTCCGCCGAGAACTCGAAACCCAACAATTCTCGAACCTCGGCCGCAACATGTTAGAGCGCGCGTTTCGACAGCATGATATCGATCCCGTCAGCGTTGATATGCGGAAAGTCTCCGAACGCGCAGGATTTGATGGCGTTCAAGCCATGTTTGAAGCGCTTGGGCGAAGCCATGACGAAGTCGCGCGTATCCTGACCATCGCCTTCCCTGGGCTGGATCTTCATTCCGGCGATGCGGAGTCAAAAGTCATGCTGGACGATGAACATGCCGCCAGCATGATTGCGGGCGAAAATCTGACGCCGGGCGTTACCCTGCATCTTGCTGATTGCTGTCACCCTATCCCAGGTGATCGCATCATCGGGTTGCGTCAGCCGGACAAGGGCCTGGTCGTTCATACGATTTATTGCGGCAAAGTCGCTGAATTTGATGATCAGCCTGACTTATGGGTCGATTTGCAGTGGACGGAGCTCGCAAAATCAGGTGTTCGCGCGGTCGGTCGTATCGCGGTCAATGCGGCGGACAATAAAGGGGTGATGGCCCAGCAATGCAGCGTGGTCGCGCAAGCAGGTGGCAACATTACCAGCGTATCCACACGTAGCCGCGGCCCGGGATTCATGGAATTGATCTTTGATATCGAAGTCGATGATCTTAGACACCTGGAACAAATTAAAGCCGCCCTGCGCGCCCTCGCCGTGGTGGAGCGCGTTGAACGAATTGAGGAGAGCGAATTTGAATAATGATCAAGTCCTGCAGGTGTTTCGCGATGCCGGAGCGCTCTTAGAAGGACATTTCATTCTCTCTTCGGGGCGTCGCAGCCCCGTTTTTCTTCAGAAAGCCTTGGTGTTTTCGCAACCAGATCTGTCATCGAAGCTGTGCGGTGCTTTAGCGGCAAAGGTAAAGCAGCGCCTAGGCGAGATCGATGTGGTGGTAGGACCCGCGATGGGCGGCGTAATCCCAAGCTATGAATTGGCGCGCCATCTTGGCTGCCGCGCGGTTTTTGTCGAACGGGTCGACGGGGCGTTTGAACTTCGTCGCAGTTTTGAGATTGAAGAAACAGATCGCGTTTTGATTGCTGAAGATATCGTCACCACTGGATTGTCATTCAGAGAGACCGTGACGGCATTAAACAAGCTGCCGGGAACGGTGGTCGGCGGCTCCTGCATCATCGATCGTAGCGGCGGCGAAGCAGATGTCGGTTGCGACTTGGTATCTTTAGCGGCGATCAAATTTCCCGACTACGCACCGGATGACCTGCCACCAGAGCTGCAATCCATTCCCGCCTATAAACCTGGCAGCCGGGGTCTGAAATAATGGCGGATCATTTGCGCCTCGGCGTCAATATCGATCACGTGGCAACCATCCGCAATGCGCGCGGTGGGGCGTTTCCTGATCCTGCGCGCGCGGCTGAAATGGCGCAGGCGGCGGGCGCGGACGGGATCACAATTCATCTGCGCGAAGACCGACGGCACATCAGGGACGATGACCTGACCCGTATCCGAGCTGCCACCGACTTGCCGATCAATCTCGAAATGGCCGTGACCGACGAAATGCTGGTGATCGGCGAACGGTTTCGTCCTCATGCCGCCTGCTTCGTGCCAGAAAAGCGCGAAGAGCGGACCACCGAAGGCGGACTCAACGTGGCAGGGCTTCACAATCAAGTCGCCCCAGCTGTGTCGCGGATGCGCGAAGCAGGGTCTCGTGTTTCGCTCTTCATTGAGCCTGACCCCGTACAGATCGCGGTCGCTGAAGTCCTCGGTGCGCCGGTGGTTGAACTTCACACCGGGAAATATGCCGAGCTCTGGCTCGCAAATGATGAGGCCGGCGTTGCAGAAGAGTTAGATAAACTCGCGGTCGCGGCCGCTGAAGCCTCTAAGCGCGGGATCGAACCGCATGCCGGCCATGGACTGACTTATGAGAATGTCGGCCCCGTGGCTGCGATCGCCGATCTCGCGGAACTAAATATTGGCCATTTCCTCATCGGAGAAGCGGTCTTTGTCGGACTGGAAGCGTCGATCGCGCAGATGCGAAAGTTGATGGACGAAGCCCGCGCATGATTATCGGCATTGGCAATGATCTCTGTAATATCGAACGGATCAAGGGGTCGCTCGAACGGTTCGGAGAACGGTTTGAAAAACGCTGCTTCACCGAAGGCGAGATCGCCAAGGCCCGCCGGCGACGTTTGACCGCAGAAACCTACGCCAAACGCTTCGCCGCAAAAGAGGCCTGCGCAAAAGCGCTCGGGACTGGCGTGCCTCGGCGCGGTGTCCATTGGAAGATGATGGAAGTTGTGAATCTGCCGTCCGGAAAGCCAACGCTCAAACTCACTGAAGGGGCGTTGAAACGACTGGCGGAGATCACGCCAGAGGGGCACGAAGCACATGTGCACTTAACCATGACCGACGACTATCCCTGGGCCGAAGCACAAGTCATCATTGAGGCTTTGCAGAAATGAAACGCCCGACCCGGCCCAAACGCACGCGGCTACGCGCAAACGCGAAGATGGCGAAACAGCCGAACTTGAGCCGCGACAAGCAACGGTCACTGGAAGCCGCGATGGGATATCGCTTCAAGGATGATGATTTGCTCCTACACGCGCTTATTCATCCAAGCCTTATCGATGAATATCGCGGCGGGGCCAGCTTCTCCAATCAGCGTATGGAGTTTCTAGGCGACAGAGTCCTTGGCCTCGTGATCGCTGAAATGCTGATCAATAAATACCCGAAAGAGCGCGAAGGCTTCATGACGAAGCTGTTCCACAACCTGGTTAGCGGACAGACCTGTGCAGCAGTCGGCGCAACGTTGGATTTGCGCGATTACCTGTTCATGGACGCATCAATGCGCGGCAATCAATCCGCCAATTATGATAGGGCAGTTGCAGACGCCGTCGAGGCGCTGATAGCCGCCATTTACATGGATGGTGGACTGGACGCAGCGGAGAAATTTATCAAGCGCAACTGGATTTTCGAAACGCTGACCAAGGACCCAGATCCGAACCAAGCCAATCCAAAAACAAGACTGAGCGACTGGTGTGGCTCTAACAAGACCGCTTATGCGGTTTATGAAACGCTGGAGAGAAGCGGCTCTGACCATGCGCCTGTTTTTACTGTGCGTGTGTCTGTAGAAGGCCATGGTCAAGCCACCGCAAAAGGCAGTAATAAGGCCGAAGCCGAACGCGCCGCCGCGAGCGCGTTATTAGACCTTCTGGAAGAGACATGAGCGACACCGCCCCCACCCTGCCCACGGCAGATGACATCACCCATGCTGGCTTCGCCGCTATTATCGGCGCGCCTAATGCGGGCAAGTCCACGCTGACCAATCATCTGGTTGGCACCAAGGTGGCGATTGTCACGCACAAGGTCCAAACCACCCGCTTTCCGATCCGCGGCGTGGCGCATGCTGGGTCGACACAAATTGTGTTGGTCGATACGCCCGGGATCTTTCGCGCGAAGAAGCGCCTTGATCGCGCAATGGTCAAAGCCGCTTGGTCTGGCGCCGAAGAAGCTGACGCCGTGGTTCACCTGATCGATGCCGCGGCTTGGGTTGCCGAACAGGCCGGTGAAGCCAGCGCTGCCCAGAAACTCTCCGTAGAAGACGATCGTCGCGTGATGGAAACGCTCAAAGAAAATGGTCAAACAGCGTTCCTTGCATTGAACAAGATCGATCTTTTCCCACACGAGAAAGTGCTGCCAATCATGGCGGAACTGAACCAAGCCGGCGTCTACGAAGAAATTTTCATGATCTCGGCTCTAAATGGCGATGGGATTGCACCTCTGCGTGAAAAGCTGGCTGAAAAGATGCCGGCCGGTCCCGCCCTGTATCCACCAGAGCAAACGGCTGACCTGCCTATGCGCCTCCTCGCGGCGGAGGTGACGCGCGAGAAACTGATGCTGCGATTGCATCAGGAGTTGCCCTACCAACTCATGGTCGAGACGGAGAGCTGGGAGCCATTTGATAATGGCTCTATTCGCGTACGCCAGGCGGTCATCATCGCACGCGAGCAACACAAAGGCATGGTCCTCGGCAAAGGTGGCAGCGCGATCAAGGCGATCGGCAAAGCCGCTCGAGAAGACTTGTCGGAAATGCTGGGCCAGTCGGTCCATCTCTTCTTGTTCGTCAAAGTCGACCCTAAATGGATGGAACGACGCGAAGCCTACCAGTCAGTTGGACTGGAGTTTGATGCCTAAGGAGGTCCCGCATGGAGTGGCGTGATCAAGCGCTAATTCTCGGCGGGCGACGCTTTGGCGAAAGCGGTCTCATTCTTGATGTTCTGACAGCAAGCAAGGGTCGACGCTCTGGGCTGGTCTATGGCGGCGCTAGTCGCAAGAAACGCCCACAATATGAACCCGGCAATTCAGTCGAATTATCCTGGTCGGGTCGATTGGAAGAACAACTGGGTCGATTCACCGTTGCAGAAGTGATGACCAGCCGCGCCGGTAGATATTTGGATCGACCCGAAGCCCTGGCGGCAATCAACACAGTTACAGCGCTGTTGCGGGGGGCCGTCGATGAAGGCGATGCTGCTGGCTCTGCGTTATATGGCCCGACAACATTGCTGCTCGACACGCTCGATACCTGGCCCGTTTGGCCGGCACTTTATGCGCGTTGGGAACTTGGGCTGCTTTCGGCGCTTGGTTTTGGGCTGGACCTCGATCGCTGCGCTTTGTCGGGTGAGAATGATGGTCTGACCCATGTCTCGCCCAAAACCGGGCGGGCTGTACGCGGCTCAGAAGCCGAAGGCTATGTTAATCGCCTATTCCCCCTTCCCGCCTTCCTGATCGATTCTGGTGCCATCGCGATGGCGGAAGACATTGCGGACGCCCTTCACTTGACCGGATACTTTCTTGAAGAGCGGTTGTTTTCTTCCGTGCACAAACCCATTCCGGACGTACGCGCGCGACTGGTTCCAAAATTAATTGGGTAAAATCAGGTCTGTTCAACTTTCATTCAGACGAACTTGCGTTATGGAGATCCTGTGTTCAGGGGTAGAGAGGCTTTTAGAGGCTGATAATGAAAAATACTGTCTTATTTGGCGCCATGAGCGTCGCCCTCCTCGGACTTGTTGGTTGCATTCACGTAGATGAAGGTGACTGGTCCGATTCAGAGGAAATCGCGCTCAATACCGAGACCGCTCTGCGCGTTTGCGGTGGTCCCGGCACCGTCGAAAAGGTCACCGAAGACGGCTATACCTGTAAGTCTGACGACTAAAGGCATCGTCCGTTTAATGACAGGTTTCTTGACTGCCCATGTCGAGATGAAAATGATCGGCATGGGCAGCATCATAATCGGGCCCCAGCGTCACTGAAAAAAGCCGACAGGCCTGTTTGTGTATGCGCGTCAAATAGCGCCCAGCTTTACTACGTTCGCGCCAATGGTCCTTAACCCGTATGCGCGTACCATCCTCCAGCACAAATCCGGAAATATCGATCGCATTGGCATAGGAATGCTGAGAGCGCGTTCGCGTACCCGCAATGTTGCGGCAGCTGAACGAGCCATAGGTCTCGATCTGGCGCAGTGGCGAATCAAAAATCTGTTCCGCCTGAGGCCGCAAAACGTGACGCTCCCAGATATGCAAAGCTGCCATTTGATGACACGTCATACGCAAGGGGGCGGCATTATAGGGCGTCAGCGACCGTTTGAGAGCTAGTGTTTCTTCTAAAGGACAGCGCGTTTCCGCCCCATCGGCTGGAACAATCGTGAATTCAACGCCTGCATCGCTCAACTTCTGTCGGCACATTTCTTCGTTATATTTCAATTCAGTAAGCTTACCATAAGTCGCCAACCCAAGCGGCTCGGTTAAGTCTGGTGGGCGAAACGGATTATGCTGCGACGGCAAGAATCGATGAACCAGAAAGGCCAGTCCGATCAGCCCTGTTCCCATCAAAATCAATCGCCAGTGGCGCATGGTATTCCTTCATTAACCAAACGGCGTTTTTTGGTAGTCTGTATACGAGTGTGGCGATTCTACGCCACCACAGACTTCAGAGGCGCGAATGACTGATCTTTTAGACGAAGATGACGATCGCATTATCAATGAACCGCTAAGCGAAGCGCTGACCAAGCGCTATTTGGCTTATGCGCTCTCAACGATTACGTCACGCGCCCTTCCCGATGTCCGTGACGGCCTGAAACCGGTTCAGCGGCGCATCCTGTACGGCATGCGCGAATTGCGCCTCAACCATGACGGCTCGTTCCGCAAAAGCGCAAAAGTCGTCGGCGATGTGATGGGTGATTATCACCCGCATGGCGACGCCTCCATCTACGATACGATGGTACGCTTGGCCCAGGGCTTCTCCGTCCGATATCCGCTGGTCGACGGCCAAGGCAATTTCGGCAATATTGATGGCGATAATGCCGCGGCCATGCGCTATACAGAAAGCCGCATGACGCAAGCCGCAGAGCTGTTGCTCGAAGGGCTGAACGAAGACGCCGTCGACTTCAAAGTTACATATGACGAGAATAAGGAAGAGCCGGTTGTTCTTCCGGCCGGATTTCCAAATCTGCTGGCGAACGGCGCAACCGGAATCGCGGTCGGCATGGCGACCAGTATCCCGCCGCACAATGTCGCTGAAGTCATTGATGCTGCTTTGCTGCTGGTCGATCGCAAGACAACGCCAACCGAAGAGCTTTTGGCCGTCATGCCCGGACCGGACTTCCCGACCGGCGGCGTTATCGTCGAGCCAAAGGAAACCATTCTCGAAGCGTATGAGACCGGACGCGGTAGCTTCCGCATGCGCGCCAAGTGGAGCGTGGAAGATCTCGGACGGGGCACTTGGCAAGTGGTCGTCACAGAAATCCCTTATCAGGTTCAGAAATCGAAACTGATTGAGCGCCTGGCCGATCTGATCGAGACCAAGAAAGCGCCTCTCTTGGCCGACGTGCGCGATGAGAGCGCTGAAGATATCCGCCTCATCCTGGAACCTCGGGCCAAAACCGTTGAGCCGGACGTTTTGATGGAAAGCCTGTTCCGGATCTGTGATCTGGAGACCAAGTTCAGCTTGAACATGAACGTTCTGCACAAGGGTGCACCGCAAGTCATGGGCTTGCGTCAGGTCTTGCGCGCTTATCTCGACCATCGCCGCGAAGTCGTGGTGCGGCGATCCAAGTTCCGCCTCGATAAGATCGAGAAGCGCCTCCACCTGCTCGATGGCTATTTGATTGCTTATCTCAATATTGATGAAGTGATCCGCATCATTCGCGAGGAAGACGACCCGAAACAGGAAATGATGGATCGGTTCGGCATCACTGAAATCCAGTCTGAAGCTATCTTAAACTTGCGCTTGCGCGCCTTGCGCAAGCTGGAAGAAATGGAAATTCGCAAAGAGCACGAGACACTCAGCGAAGAACGTAGCGATATTATTGCGCTGCTCGGCTCCGAAGGTCGCCAATGGACCAAGGTCAAAAAAGAGTTGAAAGAAGCGCGTAAAGTGTTTGATCCAAGCACTGATCTTGGCCGCCGCCGCGCGAATTTTGAAGCGGCGCCTGTGATCGATGTTGGCGCTGCGCTGGAAGCCTCAATGCCAAAAGAGCCGTTGACCGTGGTCCTGTCTACGAAAGGCTGGATCCGCGGCATGAAAGGCCACGGCATCGACCTGGGGTCCGCCAAGTTCAAGGATGGCGACACGCTCCTCTATTCTGAAGAGGTGCATACGACTGACAAACTGATCCTGATGTCATCAGATGGCCGGGCCTTCACGCTGACCTGCGACAAGCTGCCAGGCGGACGCGGACACGGTGAACCCATCCGCATTTCGATCGATCTCGAAGATAGCGTCGAGATTGTCGGCATGTTCAAACTCGATGGAAGCCGTAAGCGTATTATGGCCTCTGATGCGGGGTATGGATTTGTCGTTCAGGAAAGTGAACTGGAATCGAACCGCAAGGCCGGTAAGTCCGTTGTGAGTGTGCCTGATGGATCGAAATTGCTCTGCGTCGACTTAGCCCGAGGCGACCATGTTGCGGTGATTGGGACAAACAAGAAACTGCTCATCTTCCCGCTCGATGAACTGCCTGAAATGTCTCGCGGCAAGGGAAACAAGCTGCAGAGCTATCGCGGCTCTGACAAATTGGGCGACGTCCTCATTTTTGATGGCGAAGACGGTTTGATTGTGACCGACAGCGCAGGCCGGATGCGCGGGTTCCCGGAATGGCGTGACTGGATTGGCAAACGCGCCCAAGCCGGTAAAGCGGCCATGCGCGGGTTTCCACGCTCGGGCAAGTTTACGGGTTAAAACTCGTTCGCTAGAGTCAGCGTCATGATTACACCTGGATACGTGCAACGCATGGCGCGTTACAATCGCTGGCAGAATGAAAATCTGTTCGGGGCCGCGGATACATTGTCCGAAGCCGATCGCCGCTTGAATCGTGGTAGCTTCTTCCAATCGATCCATGCTACTTTGTCCCACATTCTCTGGGCCGATGAACTCTGGATGAGCCGCCTTGCCGATTGGGAAGCGCCTTTGGGGACATCGCGAGAGAGACCCTTGTACGATGACTGGTCGGCCTTCAAAGCTCGCCGCTCGTCTGCCGATCACCGCTTTATCGCGTGGGGCGATGGCTTAAACCAAAACGACGTGATCGGCGATCTCGAATGGTATTCCGGGACGCTCAAACGCGGCATGACCAGCCCGCGTGCAGTGTGCATCATGCAAGTCTTCAATCATCAAACGCATCATCGCGGCCAGGTGCACGCCATGTTGACCGCAGCGGGGGCGATGCCGGACGACACGGATATCCCATTCATGCCGGACGATTATCTGTAATCAGACGCCGAGAACGTCGCTCATATCATACAGGCCTGGCGCCTGTTTTGAGGCCCATTCTGCCGCTTTAATCGCGCCATGGGCGAAGACGGCACGATCCAATGCCGTGTGGCGCAGTGACAAGACTTCCATATTGGAGCCCAAGGTCACCTCATGATCGCCGATCACCCCGCCGGTTCGACGAACAGAAAAGCCAATCTCACCTGGGCTGCGCTTGGCGTTTGGGCCATCATAAGGCGCCACACGGATGTCCTTTAGCGCTTTTCCGCGCCCCTCCGCCGCGGCTTCGCCGAGCATGAGCGCAGTGCCTGAGGGCGCATCCACTTTATGCTTGTGATGGGTTTCGGCGATCTCGATGTCCCAATCTTCGCCAAGTCGCGCTGCGGCCTGGCGCACCAGCGCCTCCAGCAAGTTCACGCCGAGCGAAAAATTGCCGGCTTTGACAATGGCAAGCTTTCCCGCAGCAGCCGCGATCGCTTGTTCTTCTGAAGGGCTAAAGCCGGTCGTACCGATTATCGCTGCGTGAACGCCGAGATCCGGCAAGGACTGTAGCGCGATCAGTGTCGCGTGAGGTACGGTAAAATCGAGCCATACCATCGCTCCGTTTGCTGCGTTCTGCAGATCAGACGTCGCCACGACACCAATCGGGTCAACGCCCGCCAATCGACCAATATCTGCACCCAGCGCTTCTGATCCTGGAGCTTCAGATCCGCCGCTAACCGAATGGCCGGCCATCAGTGCAGCTGACGCTAATTGGCGCCCCATTCGACCGGCACATCCGGCAATTGCGAGTTTCAAATCTGTCGTCATGCCCGCCTTATACAGAGCTTCGCGCGCCTGGCCACTAGGCAGTAAGGTCCACCGCTGCTATGGCCGCCGCCATGTATCAGATCTCTGCCAAAGGCCCGCGTGCCGCGATCGAAACCGCATGGGATGTCCTCGCCTGGACGGATCCGTCGCCGGCCGGCGCCGTCGATGCCAAAGAAGACACGCGCCTGACCTGGCGGCTCGACGCTTATTCAGAGACGTTCGAAGATGCCGAGGCCAGCGCGGCGCTGATCCGCCAGGCGGCGCCCGAGCTTAATCCTGTCGTTGAAGCTTTACCTGATCGCGACTGGGTCACCTTATCGCTCGAAGGATTGCCGCCGGTGCAAGCCGGCCGTTTTCTCGTCGCCGGTAGCCATGCGTTGACCGAGACCTCTCCTGGCAAGACCGACATTTTGATTGAAGCAGGCCCCGCATTCGGCACCGGGCATCATGGCACCACTCTGGGCTGCCTCCTGGGCTATGAGCATGTCCTCGGCTTGGGCGTACCGCGTACCGTTCTAGACGTCGGGACCGGGTCTGGTGTCCTCGCCATTGCGGCGGTGAAGACTGGCGCACGCCGCGCCATCGGCACCGAAACGGATGCGCAAAGCGTCACCGTCGCGAATGAAAATGCGCGTAAAAACAACGTATCAGACGCGTTCAAAACCTATAAAACGCGCGGCGCCACAAATCGGATTATCCAATCTGTGGCGCCGTTTGATTTGATTTTTGCGAATATACTTGCTCGCCCATTGACCCGTTTGGCGCCAAGTCTGGTGCCTTTGCTGGGCCGTGGCGGCCATATAATTCTGTCCGGTCTGTTGACCCGACAGGAGCCCTTGGTGCGCGCCGCTTATACCGGCCGAGGCCTGACCCTGGTCAAACGCATCCGAAAGGACGGATGGTCAACCCTGGTCTTGCGACGCACGACGAAGGCTTAGTGGGCGATCCGACGTGCGTGACGTGCGGTCCGCTGGGTCAGCAGCCGTGGGCGAGCGGCTTCGATAGACGCGTCGCTTTTAGAGATCGCAACTTTGTTCGTTGGAGTGATTTCCTGAACGTTTTCGGACGTCGTCGGAAAGAAGGCTTGAAGGCCAGTGTACCCGCGCATGATGTTCAAGGTTTTCATTTTTCTAGTCCTGGGAGGTTGTTTATAGTTATACGCGGTAGATAAGATCAAAGGGTTGCGAAACAATATACAAAAACAGCAAATGGTATGATTATCTGCATGTCTCACTTTCGTCTTTGCACGCATCCTCGATCAGGATTAACAAGGCGTCATGAAACAGAATTTTGATGTCAAAGGCGGCCCGCATATTGGTCGCGAGAATGTCCCGAAAGTTCGGTCGAAATTGGCTGAATTTGGCTTGGATGGCCTGTATGTGCCGCATGAGGATGAATATCAGAACGAATATTTGCCGGATGCGAATGAACGCCTCGCCTGGGTCAGCGGCTTTTCCGGATCTTTCGGGTCCGCGCTGGTCATGCAGGATCGCGCCGCAGTCTTTGTCGACGGCCGATACACGATCCAAGCCGCAGAACAGACTGACCCCGCGCTGTTCGAACGCGTCGCCGTGCCCGATCCAGGCGCGTTTGGTTGGATTGCCCAGCAAGACTTCGCAGGCAAACGCATAGGGTACGACCCGGCCTTGATGACGCCGAATGATGTCGACCTGTTCGTCGCAGCCGTCCAAAAGGCCGGCGCGCAGGCCGAAGCCTTGACGCATAACCCTATTGATGTGGCATGGCTGGATCGACCGGAACAACCTCAAGCGCCTGTCTTCCCGCACAGTCTTGAACATGCTGGACAGTCTGCAGAGGATAAACGCTCGCAAATCGCAGCGACGCTTGAAGCCAGCGGCGCTGACGCTGTGGTGATCACCGCGCCGGCCAGTATCGCATGGCTATTTAATATTCGGGGGGGAGATGTGTCTTGTTCTCCGCTCCCGCTTGCGCGGGCAATCTTGCGTTCAGACGGCAGCGCCGCACTCTTTATGGATCCCGCCAAAGAAACAGCTGGGCTGCGAGAGCATCTCGGCAATCAGGTGTCGCTCACCCCGCTTGACCAACTGGAATCAGAGCTTGATGACCTATCTGGACAGACGATCAGTCTCGATCCTGCGCTGGCCTCGGCTTGGTTCTTTCAAAAGCTGGAAGCCGCCGGCGCCACGATCCTGCGCAGTCAGGATCCTGTCCTGCTGCCCAAAGCGTGTAAGAATGCCAGTGAACTTGCCGGCACATCTGCAGCCCATCGCAGAGATGGAGCAGCTGTGACGCGTTTCCTCCATTGGCTCGATACGGAAGCGCAGTCTGGCGAATACACCGAAATCGATGCCGCATTGAAATTGCTCGATTTTCGACTGGTCGACGATCAGTTGAAGGACATGTCGTTCGAGACCATTTCCGGCGCTGGTCCGAATGGCGCATTGCCACATTATCGGGTCTCGTCAGCGTCTAACCGGCCTCTCGAGCGGGGGACGCTCTACCTTGTAGACAGTGGCGGTCAGTATCCAGACGGCACGACGGACATTACACGCACCGTTCCGATCGGGATAGCAAGCGACGATATGCGGCGTCATTACACGCTGGTCTTGAAGGGTCATATCGCGATGGATCGCGTGCGTTTTCCTGAAGGGACAACAGGCACGCATCTCGATGTCTTGGCGCGACATGCGTTGTGGATGGCAGGCCTGGATTACGATCATGGCACAGGACATGGCGTCGGCGTTTATCTTGGAGTACACGAAGGCCCGCAGCGGATTGCGAAAGCTTGGAACTCGACGCCACTTCAGCCCGGCATGATCGTTTCCAACGAACCTGGCTTCTACCAGGAAGGTGCATACGGCATCCGGATCGAGAATCTTCAGTATGTAACACCGCCGGAACCGATCGAAGGCGGAGATCGCGACATGTTGGGGTTTGAGTGCGTGACTTTTGCCCCATTAGCACGTCGTTTGATCGATCTTGATCTGCTGAGCCCGGATGAGCGCGACTGGGTTGATGATTATCATCAACGCGTCTTGAGCGAGATTGGCGACCTCGTCGATGGCGAGGCTGGCGCGTGGCTACAAGATGCCTGCACCGCGCTTTAGAAGCCGCTGATCAGGTCAATCCATTCCGCTTCGGTCATGACGGCAACGCCAAGATCTTGCGCTTTCTTCAGCTTCGAGCCAGCGCCGGGTCCAGCCACCAGAATATCGGTGCGGCCGGAAACCGAGCCTGAGACTTTCGCGCCCAATGAGGTCGCGCGTGCCTTCGCTTCGTCGCGCGTCATAGCTTCAAGCGTGCCCGTAAAGACGACCGTCTTTCCGGCCACCGGGCTCTCACTCGATGGCGCTTCTCCATCCAATACCGTGATCTCAAACAACAGGTCCCGGATCATGTCTTGATTGTGCACTTCGCGAGCGAACGTGGTCAGCGCGCCGACGGCCGCACCGCCAATTCCGTCAATTGAGGTCAACATTTGCTCGGCCTCGCCACCTGGCTCATCGCGTGCATTTTCAACAACGGTCCAGAACGCGTCCCATTGAACGAAGGTGCGGGAAAACAGGTCCGATGTCGTCTGCCCGACGTGTCGGATGCCAAGGCCATTGAGAAAACGCGCAAATGGTGCGTTTCGGCGTTCATCAATAGCAGCCAACAGCTTTTGCGCCGAGACTTCGCCAAACCCCTCCCAGGAGTCCAATGGTTCAAAACCGGCCTCGGCGATGCGCGCTGGTATCTGAAAGATATGCTGCGGCGCGGAAATCACGCCGCGCTCATAGAATAATTCAATCTGTTTCGCGCCTAGGCCATCAATATCGAGCGCCTTGCGTGAGACGAAATGCTTCAACCGCTCTTTGATTTGCGCGGGGCAGATCAGGCCGCCAGTGCATCGACGCCGTACATCTTCCTTCCCTTTGTCATCCAATTCCCGAACAGCCGCTGATCCGCACTCGGGACAGACATGAGGCATCATGAATGGCGCGGGTCGTTCGGCGCGATCAGGATCGAGCACGCGCAGCACTTGCGGTATGACATCGCCAGCGCGTTGAATTTCAACTTGGTCCCCTTCGCGCACATCCAGCCGTTCTATTTCCTCTTCATTGTGCAATGTGGCGTTGGAAACCACGACGCCGCCAACTGTAACTGGCTTAAGGCGCGCGACGGGCGTTAGCGAGCCTGTGCGACCGACCTGGATGTCTATCGCTTCCAGCGTGGTAATCGCTTTTTCTGCTGGGAACTTATGCGCGATCGCCCAGCGCGGCGCGCGGCTGACAAAGCCAAGGCGCTGCTGCCAATCGAGGCGATCAACCTTGTAGACGACGCCATCAATGTCATAGCCAAGACTGGCGCGTTTCTCCTCCATGTCGTGATAAGCGACGAGCAAACCTTCAACGGATCTGTGGGGGTAAAACAGATCATTTGTTTGAAACCCCCAATCAGCGAGCTTCTGTACGGCTTCGAACTGCGTTGCAGCAAAAGGCGCTGAGACTTCACCCCAGGCATAAGCGTAGAACTTTAGTGGTCGCTGCGCCGTAACCGCAGGGTCTTTTTGGCGAAGTCCCCCGGCCGCGGCATTGCGAGGGTTCATGTAGAGCTTACGCCCAGCATCGGCCTCAGTTGCATTCAGCGCAGCAAAATCGTCATCCGACATATAGACTTCGCCACGGATCTCTATGCGATCAGGCCATCCGCCGCCTGCCAGCTTAGCTGGTACATCATCAAGCGTACGTGCATTGGCCGTCACATCTTCGCCGACACGCCCATCACCGCGTGTCGCAGCTTTGGTCAGGCGACCATCCTCATAGGTCAAACTCAAAGACAGGCCGTCAATTTTTGGCTCTGCCGTAATGGCCAGCTCTTCATCAGCTGAAAGCCCCAGGAATCGTCGAATACGATCGGCAAAATCCTGCACATCTTCATCCGAAAAAGCGTTGTCCAGCGACAACATGGGCACGCCATGCTCAATCTTGCCGAAGCCGTCACTAACTGGCGCGCCGACCCTATCGCTAGGGCTGTCAGATCGTTTCAAATGAGGGAACCGGGTTTCAATCTCCAGATTTCGTCGGCGCAATTGATCATATTCCGCATCTGTAAGGTGCGGTTCATCATCACCATAATAACTGGCATCAGCGAGCTTGAGCTCGGTCACAAGCCGCGCCAATTCCTTGCGCGCTTGGTCTTCGGTCAAAGCGTCTACCGCGATGTCTGCATTCATGCCGCCTCCAGCAATTTCAATGCGGCGGCGCGCGCCTCATTGGTGATGCTGGAGCCTGACAACATTCGGGCGATTTCTTCAAGTCGTTGACCGTCATCTAATTGTGCAACCTGGCTGGTGACGTGACCGCTTTCATCCGCGTCTTTGAGGACACGCCACTGACGGTCGGCGGCGGAGGCGACTTGCGGGCTGTGCGTGACGGCAAAGACCTGACGCTCGCCTGACAAGTGCGCCAGGCGTTCCCCAATTGCTGCTGCAACCGCGCCGCCAACGCCTTGGTCTGCCTCGTCAAAGATCAGCGTACATGCGTGACCGGTTTGGCTGAGCGCGCATTTCAGTGCCAAGGAGAAGCGGGCCAACTCGCCGCCAGAGGCGATTGCCTTGAGCGGCCCAAACCCCGCACCTGGATTGGTTTCAACTTCGAACGTCGCCCGTTCTAGGCCTTTCGCACCACTTTCTGCTTCCGCGATCGGCACGAAACTGACTTTGACCTGCACGCGACCGAGATGCAGCGGCTCAAGTTCTGCGTGGATCGCTGTCTCGAGCGCGGCGGCCTGTTTGCGTCTTTGAGCGCTGAGCCGCTCGGCCGTCTTACGCCATGCGCATTCAGCTTTGCTTTCATTCTCAAAAGCGGCGTCCAATGCCTGAGACTCTGAATTGCAGAGCGCCAATTCTCGTTCATACCGATCCAGCGTCTCTGCCAAGTGCTCCGGCATGCAATCATATTTTCTCGCCGCCGCGCGCAACGCGAACAAACGCGCTTCAACCGACTCAAGCCGGGTCGAATCATGCCCCGCAAACCTCGAAAGCGTGTCGACCGCCGTATTGGCTTCGGCCAATTCGATCAATGTCCGTTCCAAGGCGTCTGAAGCGGTGCCAGCGACGTCTCCGACACCTGACTCGAGAGTCTCCAGTCCCGGTACTCTGACAATGCGGTCCACAGCTTTTGCCGACTTCATCAAGGCATTTTCGAGCTTTGGGTCCCTCAAGGCCGTTGCAGCTTCTTCAATCGCTTCGCTGATGCGCTCAGATTGCAAAAGCGCGCTTCGTTGCGTTGAAAGCCCCTCTAATTCACCGGCTTGTACAGATAGTTTTGACAAATCCTCGACCGCAAATGTGAGCCATTCTTGATGGTCTTTGGCTTTTTGAACTGTTTCTTCCAATGCTTGCCGTTCAGCGCGTTTTTGTTCAAACTTGCGCCAGAGTTCTGTGCATTTGGCGACATTTCCTTCCAGGCCCGCAAACGCGTCCAATAAATCAAGATGCGTCGATGGCCGCATTAATCCGGAGGCTGCGTGTTGACCATGAATCTCGACCAGGTTTTCACCGACCTCGGAGAGCACCGCGGCGGCAACCGGTTGGCCATTTATGAACGCCCGCGATGGTCCAGATACCGAAACAGTCCGGCGCAATAGCAGGGTCGCTTCAGGATCATAATCCAAACCGTGCGCCCGAAGTACGGACCAGGCCGCATGATTGGCATCGAGCGCGAACTCCGCCGTTATGCTAGCCTGGTCCGCACCCGTGCGCACTTGTTTGCGATTCACGGGGCCGCCCAGCACGAGGCTGATCGCGTCCAGAATAATGGATTTGCCCGCGCCCGTCTCACCTGTCAGCGCGGTGAAACCTGACGCCGCCTCTAATTGAAGACGGTCAATCAGAACAAAAGATTGGATCGAGAGTGCATACAACATGCCCCCTCATACAATAAGAACATAATGAGAACAAGCTTTAACTGCCGCCCGGTATCAGACGCTGCAACCAGGACCGTTTTTGCGCTTCGGAAGCGCCCTCTGGATCAAGCCCTTGTCCGCTGAGCAAACGATAGGAATATCGATACCAAACCGTCTCGGGATAATTGTATCCAAGCACGGATCCGGCCGCGAGCGCTTCCTGTTTCAGTCCCATAGACAAGTAGACTTCGACCAGGCGGTGCAGCGCTTCGGGCGCGTGGCTGGTTGTGTCATAGTCTTTGACGACCGTGCGGAAGCGATTAATCGCAGACAGGTGCTGATTGCGGCGTAAATACCAGCGCCCAATCTCCATTTCCTTACCCGCCAGCTGGTCCTGAACCATGTCGAGCTTCACCGTCGCGTCGCGCGCATAATCCGTATCTGGGTAACGCCTTACTACGTCGAGCAAGGCGTCGCGCGCCAGTTCCGTCGTTTTCTGATCGCGACCGACATCCATAATCTGGTCGAAATGGCTAACAGCAATCAGATAATAGGCATAAGACGCACCCTGCCCAGCAGGGTTTAACGATAAGTACCGTTGCGCAGTGCCGACCGCTTCATCGTATTTTCGTGATTCGTAAGCCGCAAAGGCGGACATCAGGGAAGACCGCCTCGCCCATTCAGAATAAGGGTGTTGGCGCTCCACCTCATTGAAAAGCAGAATCGCTTGATCGTAGTCTCGCTTATCCATTTCATCAGTTGCGCGCGCATAGAGTTGCTCCACAGGGCGTTCGACATAAGCGAGTTCCTGCCGGCGATTAGAATTCTGGCACGCCGTCAGCACCAGGGCTGCGGCAGTTGTTGCGAGAAAAAGCGTGTGAACTTTGCGCATGAGAATATGCTACCATTTCGTCTTTGGGGCAGTTTCCCCAGGCCGTGGCGTTTGTAAAGTCTGACACTGTTGCAAAGCAACTGGTCAATGTGAGTTTAACGGACTTGTCATCATCCGCCTCCGAACTAGTTTCTTATCTAATATGGTAGGAGCTATCCCGCGCTACCGGACGAGGATGTCATGACAGACCTTGAAAACACTACACTTTCCGCGAGCGAAGTCGACCGACTCGTGGGCGATCGTATTCGCCGTCGCCGCATTCTTATGGGGCTGACACAAGACCAGCTTGGCGAGTCTCTCGGCATTTCCTATCAACAGATCCAGAAATATGAGACTGGCGCCAACCGCGTGAGCGCAGGACGGTTATACCTGATCGCGAGCCGCTTAGACGTATCTCCAGGTTGGTTCTTCGACCCGGTGAAATCAGACGCATCAAGCGACGATTTCGATGAACTTGGATCATCGCGTCTGCTTATGGAGTTTGTCCGCAGCTTTGCGCGGATCAAAGACGAACGCTTAAAATCGGTCCTGGTCTCGCTGGTCCGGGCCATGGCAGATGACGAAGAGGTCGAAGCCCTCACCAATGGCAATGGTGCAAGCGCCGAGACATCGAACTACAGGGCAATCGATTAAGCTAAGTTCAATCAAGGACTTATGCGCGGCGGATACGTTATAACCTCTCTAACATTCTGTTTTTATTGATCATTCACTCCGATGCGCTATTCAGGGTGAATGCATATGCACGGCGACTCACATCATCACGATCATGGTCATCACCATGATCATGGCGCAATGGTCAGCGACACGGCGGACGGGCGGCGCCGGGTCGGTCTTGCTGCAGTTCTGACATTTGCGTTCATGATCGCTGAAATCATTGGCGGCTTGATCTCAGGCTCGCTCGCTTTGCTGGCCGACGCAGCACATATGCTAACTGATGCTGGATCTCTGGCGCTGGCTTGGGTCGGATTTAAACTCGCCGAACGGCCCGCCGATGAGACCCGTTCATTCGGTTGGGCTCGGTTTAAAGTCTTAGCTGCGTTCGTGAATGGCCTAACACTGATTGCGCTCGGCGTCTGGATTTGCATTGAAGCGATATCGCGTCTGCTGGATCCACAGCCTGTCATGGGAAATCTACTCTTAGTCGTGGCGTGCCTCGGCCTGGTCGTAAATATTGTTGCCTTCCGCATCCTCCATGGCGGCGATCAAGACGATCTGAACATGCGCGCGGCCTTATGGCATGTGTTCGGCGATTTACTGGGCTCAGTGGCCGCGATTGCTGCTGCAGCGGTGATCATTTTGACGGGATGGATGCCAATTGACCCGCTTTTGTCAGTCTTGGTCGCTGGGATTATCCTGGTCGGCGGAATCGGTGTGGTTCGCCGCACCGCCCACATCCTGATCGAGGGTGTCCCCGCCGGGATATCGTTGGCGGCGATCAAGTCTGATCTTGAAGAACAGTTTCCCCAGGCCAAGCGAGTGCACCACGTTCACGCTTGGGCTCTGAACGAGGCGAAGACGCTCGTGACGCTCGATGTTGAAGCTCGACCGGGCGTTTGTATCGAATCACTGAGGCGCGCTGTTAAAGAGCGCCTGAAAACGCAGTTTCACATCGATCATGTCACCGTGGAGATCGAAAGCGAGCCGATAGATTCCGCCTGATCAACAAAGCCATACAGGCGTGGCGAATGCTCTAACTCTCACAGAAAAAGGGAGGTCAAACAGACCTCCCCTTAACACTCTACACATACTCTACTGAGCTTCTACTATAACGAAATATGACGCTTTTGCAAATCCCACCCGCAGAGCAAGAGTAATTTGTTAGCGTTTAGCCGGTGACTTTCTTCGCCAACGCGCGCGCTTGAGCTTTCCAATTGTCACGCGTCATACGACCAGGGAAGCGCAAAACAGCTTCCAGCGCATCCATTTGGGATTTGCGCAGATCAGCGATTTGCCAGAAGTGGAAGATGCCAGCGTCGTTCAGACGGCGCTCAAGAACCGCACCAACGCCTTTGATTAATTTCAGATCATCGGCTCGCCCCAGCGGCTTGGCCAAACGACCATTCGCATCCGTCTTAGGCGCAGCTTTTACCGTCGCAGCTGCTTTCTTCTTTGGAGCCGCTTTTGCCTTTTTGGCTTTCTTGCCTTTTTTAGCTTTAGCACCGACAGACGCGATCTCTTCGTTCAAACGCTCTACGCGGGCTTTGACTTTCTCGTCAGCGCCGTCAGCGTTGGCGCGCAGGTCAGCAACCTGCTCTTCCAGATCGTCGAGCTTGCTGTGCAGCTTTTCAGCTTTCTTTGCTTTCAGGGAGAATTGCTTCAGGCCGAGGGCTTCACGCATGCGTTCCATACGGGCTTCGAGGCGCTCACGCTGTTCGGTCTGGAATTTGGTGACTGCATCGGTGGCTTCGCTGGTCGCTTCGACAACACGGCTACGAACCTTAGAGGCTTCTTCCGCCACACGGTCCATTTGCTCCGTCATTTTCGCAATCGCAGTGTTTGAAGAGAGACGTGCACGGACGTCGCTTTCAATCTCTTCGCCACGGGCGACAAGGTCTTCAAACAAGACTTCGCCCTGACCACTCACTTTGCCAACGCCTTCTGTCGCAGCGTCATAGGCTTTGCCATAAGCGCCTACGCCAGCAAGCCAAATTTTGTGAGCCACATCGAAGCCTTTGGCTTCAATCGCTGCACCCATGAATTGTGCTCTCGCCTTTTTGGCCGCTTTCTTTTCGCTCTTCGCTTTTTTGTCTTTCTTCGCCATGTCTGGCTCCGTGGATTGAGATTGGAATGACCCTGTGTCTTTCCTCATTGGCGGTCGATATATGAGACTTGTCTAGAAAACGCATACTAAGTTCGGTTCAAATAAATTTCGCCTGACTGGCGAGTTTGTGATTGGGCGCCGGATCGGAATGCGATATATTGCTAGTCATGCGTTGGTTCGTCGCCTTAATCATGCTGACGACTTTCACTGCGACAGCAGAGGAAGAAGCGCATTTGATTGCGTTCTCTGAAGGGCGATATTCTGAAGCGGCCAGCGTCGCCGATACCAGCCACGCGCCCGATAATCTCGCTTTCGCCGCACGCAGCTTGCTCGCTGAAGCGATGAGCGACGAAGATTACAGCGTTTCTCCGAGATTGGTCGAGCAAGCCGAAACTCTGGCTCGCGAAGCCTTGCGGGATGCACCAGATCATATCGAAGCGCGCCTGCAACTGGCGATCGCCTTGTCCCTGAAAGCGCGCCCGATGACGACCCGTGAAGCCAGACGCGCGGGCTATGGCGACGATGCAAAACGCTTAGCCGATTCCGTTCTAAGCGATGATCCAGACAATACATATGCGCATGGATTTCTCTCTGTGTGGCATGTCGAGGTCAGGCGCCGAGGGGGCGCGATCGGCGCGTCAATTATGGGCGCTTCGGTCAAAAAAGCGCGTCGGCATTATCAAGCCGCAACGGCCCTTTCTCCCGACGATGCGGCTATACACTGGCAATATGCACGCGCTTTGACGGCGTTGAACGCGAAAAAGTATCACGCCGAGATTGATGCCGCCCTTGCGCAAGCGATTGGCTGCAGCGCTGATACACGGCTTGAGCAGGTCATGCAGGCACGCGCGTTGGATTTGCAATCTGCGTTAAAGACAGAAGAACGCGCAGCGGCTGAAGCCCTCGCTGCGCGCATGTTGTAAGCCTTATTCGGCGGCAACCGCCTCGAGGGCTTTACTTTCTTCCAGGAACTTCTCCGCTTCGAGCGCCGCCATGCAGCCCATGCCGGCTGCTGTGACCGCTTGGCGATAGGTCTCGTCGGTGACATCGCCAGCGGCAAAGACACCGGGGATATTGGTCGCGGTCGAATCTGGCGCGGTGATCAGATAACCATTGTCATGCATATCAAGTTTGCCGACAAATAGCTCGGTAGATGGCGCATGTCCGATTGCAATGAAGACACCATGCACGGGCACGTCGTCGACCTCGTTCGTCTCAACGTTTTTCAGGCGTGCAGCAGTGACGCCCAATGGCGTCTCATCGCCGAGGATTTCTTCCAGAACCGTATTCCAACGAACCTCGATTTTCGGGTGGTTGAGCAAACGATGCTGCAAGATTTTCTCGGCACGCAAACTGTCGCGGCGGTGCACCAGAATAACCTTGTCGGCGAAATTCGTCAGGAAGAGTGCCTCTTCAACGGCAGTGTTGCCGCCACCGACGACGACGACATCTTTGCCGCGATAGAAAAAGCCATCACATGTGGCACAGGCAGAAACGCCAAAGCCCTGGAATTTTGTTTCACTTGGCAAACCGAGCCATTTCGCTTGAGCACCGGTCGAGATGACAACGGAGTCGGCTGTATAGACAGTGCCACTATCACCGATCGCCTTGAAAGGGCGTGAATCCAGATCGACAGAGGTGATGTGATCTTCCGCCAGATTAGCGCCCATTTTCAGCGCGTGCTCTTTCATCTTTTCCATCAGCTCGGGCCCCTGGATTTCGGCAAATCCGGGATAGTTTTCGACTTCGGTGGTGATGGTCAATTGGCCGCCCGGTTGTGAACCAGCGACAACAAGCGTGTCGCGCATGGCGCGCGCGGCATAGACCGCGGCTGTCCAGCCGGCCGGGCCAGAACCAATAATCAAAATCTCGGTATGACGTGTAGTTTGCGCTGCATCCGCCATTTGCATCTCCATGAGCCCGAATCCGGGCGAGAATCATTTCAGCGCTGGTTATGGGGATTCGCGGGCCGAGAATAAAGGGGGCAATCGCCTCACAGCAGCGTGAAGCCACACTAAATCAGGTGCTTTCCACACCCATTTCCCACGCCCAGACACCATTGCCGCCGCGCCACATGGCATAAGTCACCGGACCAGCAAGGGATGCGGTCTCCATCAACCGACGTGACCAATCGTCTCCAGGTTCCATCGTGGCCGCGTGAATACCCCACAAGAGCTGCGCTTGCCGCAACCGTTTCTTGTCAAGAGAACCGTACAAAATGGGTTGCTTACCTCGCACGCGAGAAAACTGCGCCAAACGGAATATGTCACCGGTCCGCAGCGCCAGTGGAGTATCATTACGTTCCGCAATTTCCATGACAGCCTGTGCCGTCGTATCGACGTCATCCCGCGAGTCGCCACCGCCATCATACTGGACCAGAGCCTGACGGTAATCATCAGCCTTTTCGACCGCACGAATAATCCGGTTCATAATCGCCACAGCCGTGGCCGGATGACGACCAACCGCAGTTTCAGCAGACAGCATAACTGCATCAACGCCTTGGTAGACGGCCGTGGCCACGTCACTGGCCTCGGCGCGTGTTGGCGCGGCATTCTCGACCATGCTCTCTAGCATTTGCGTGGCCACGATAACCGGTTTGCCCGCATTTCGCGACACCCGGACAATCTTGCGCTGAATCAGTGGTACTTCTTCCGGCGGAAATTCAACGCCAAGATCACCGCGCGCGATCATAACCGCATCAGTGGCGTCAATAATCCCATCGAGATTATCGATCGCGGCTGGCTTTTCGAGTTTCGCGACGATCATGGCGCGATCTCCAATCAAGCCGCGCGCTTCTTCGATGTCGGCCACTGTCTGCACGAAGGACAGCGCGATAATGTCGACACCCATATCGAGCGCGAAAGCCAGATCGCTGCGATCTTTTTCAGAGAGTGCTGGGACAGGCAATGCCTTGCCGCGAACGGTAAACCCTTTGCGATCCTTCAATACGCCCGGCAGTTCAGACCGGACCCTTGGTTTGGCGCCGGCTGCAATCACAGTGAAAATCAGGAGTCCATCATCCGCAAGGATGGTGTCGCCTTCCTCCAGGACAGAGAGAATTTCTTCTCTAGGAACCGGGATGGTGTCTGAAACGTCCGTTTCCTTGCCCACCACAAGATCGTATTCGCCGCGCATTTTGAGCGCCAACTCGCCGCCCGGGAATTTTCCGACTCTGATTTTCGGACCTTGCATATCGGCGAGGACTGCGAGCGGCCGTCCGAGCAACTCCTCAGTCTGGCGAATAAAATCGTAGGTCTGTTTGTGCTTTTCCTGTTCGCCATGGCTGAAATTCAGGCGAAACACATCGACGCCTGCTTCCGCCAACAGGCGGATTGTGCCAGGCGCCGAACTGCCGGGTCCGAGCGTCGCCACGATTTTCGCGCTACGCCCTCTCAACCCTGCGGCCATTCTGGTCATTTTAGATACCCTTACCGAGTTCTGCTGCTTCGCGCACTTTGGCTTCGATTCCAGCCCAATCGCCAGCCTCCATTTCGGCGGGTGAGGCAATCCAGGTTCCGCCGGCAGCGATGACATTTGGCAGGCTGAGATAGTCTAACGCATTGTGCGGCTTCACCCCACCCGTCGGCATGAAATCAATATGCGGCAAAGGCCCCGCGAGAGACTTCAGGAAATTTGCACCGCCAGAAGCTTCGGCCGGGAAAAATTTCTGGACGCCATAGCCGTCTTCAAACCGGGCCATGGCTTCGCTCGCTGTCGCCACACCTGGAAGGATGACGCCGTCATGATATGCCAGTGCTTTCAACAGTTCGGGGCCAGCGCCAGGCGAGACGAGGAAGTCCGCACCCGCTTTTAATGCGGCATCGACATCACCCTCGGAGCAAATCGTGCCGGCACCGACGACCAGGTCTGGCGCGGCAGCTTTCATCTCTGCGATGACTTCCAACGCCACAGGAGTCCGCAATGTCACTTCAGCACTCTTCAATCCGCCAGACAATAACACGGTGGCGAGTGGCGCAGCATGTTCAACCTGAGTCACTGTGAGAACGGGAACAATTGGTGCGCCATGCAGCGCTTCCCGGAACGTGGCGAGATTGATCATGCGTCGAGATCCTCATCAAAATGCAAAGCCGCTGCACCGATAAGCGCTGCCTCGCCCTCCATCAACAGGCGAATAGGAATAGGCTCCATGTAATGACTCATGGGTCCACGCTGAAAGAATCGTGACAAGGCTTCTGGTTTGGCCAGCCAATCGACCAGACGCTCTGCGACGCCACCTGTGATCACCACACCCCCGCGTGTGCCATTGATCAGCGCCGCATCGCCCAGCGCGTCCAAAGTAGCCCCCGCGCGAATTTCGCAAATATCCCGCGATAGCTTATCGCCCGCATTCGCACGGCGCATGATTTCAGCAGGTGGTGTGACTTCCCATGGCAGGCCATCAATCTCACAAAGGGCTTTGTGAACCGCGTTTAAGCCAGACCCCGACAAGACCAGCTCTTTAGACACGTATCCGTGACTTGTTCTTAGGCGTTTGGTCAACTCCCATTCGCGTTCGGATCGCGGCGCAAATGCAGCGTGCCCCCCCTCGCCCGTCATAACGCGCCAACCGCGTTCACCTTCTGGCAAAAGTGTCGCCATGCCAAGTCCAGTCCCGGGACCCGCAACCAAAATTGGCGAGCGCTGATCTGGCACGCGACCATGATGCAAAAGGTGGAAACTCTCATCGCCGAGTTCCGGGATCGATCGCGCCATAGCGGCATAATCATTGACCAGACGGATTCGCTCGAGCCCGACTTTGCGAGCCAGGTCGCGGCTGTTCACCGTCCAATTTCGATTGGTCAGGCGGACGATCCCATCGCGTACTGGACCCGCGAACGCGAACAGCGCCTGATCTGGTCGTTTGTTACCGAGTTGGCCGAGATAAACATTCAGCGCATCGTCAAAGGATCCGAATTTGTCGCCAGGCATAACTGAGATGTCTTCGACTTCCGGGTGGCCTGCGAAGCCGAGGCGCGCGCGCCCAAATCGGACATTTGTACCGCCGATATCCCCCACTAATACACTGTCTGGCATCACACTCCCCCCAACATCGAAAAGACGCTGCCGCCTTGTTCTGAATTACTGACCGCGGCACGAAACCCGCCAAACATCTCTCGTCCCAAACCAATAGAAGAGATGTTCGGGCGGAAAGGCGCAGGATCGCGGCTTTCAAATTCGCTCGGCTCTACTTTGACGTCTAATTGTCCCTGAACGGCATCCAATCGGATCACGTCGCCGTCGCGCACCCGCGCAAGTGGCCCACCGCGGCTCGCTTCTGGTCCAACATGAATTGCGGCAGGAAACTTACCCGACGCGCCGGACATACGACCATCAGTAACCAGAGCCACCTTGTGACCCTTATCGTGAAGTGCGCCAATCGCGCCGGACAAGCCGTGCAATTCCGGCATGCCATTCGCCGCGGGTCCTTGAAAACGAACGACGATGATCACGTCGCGATCGAGCTCGCCGGCATAGAACGCAGCTTTGACCGCGTCTTGGCTTTCGAAGACGCGTGCAGGCGCTTCGGTGACATGGCGGTCTGGCTTCACGGCGGAGATTTTGATCACACCGCGTCCGAGTGGACCGTCCAACATTTGGAGACCACCCGTGGCGGAAAACGGGTCTTCGACCGGGCGGATGATATCGAGGTCACCGCTCTCGGTCGGCGCCTCACGCCACTTGATCGCTTCACCATCGAGCCAAGGCTCCTGCGAATAGGTGCTGATGGGTCCTGCAACGCCTCGCGCATCGCCGTGCAACAAGCCGGCTTTCAGCAATTGCCCAACAACAAAGCCCATGCCACCCGCCGCGTGGAAGTGGTTCACATCGGCTGGACCGTTCGGGTAGATCCGACAAAGCAATGGCACAACTTCACTGATGTCGGCAAAGTCTTCCAGGGTGACTTCATACCCTGCGGCCGCGGCCATAGCGGGAATATGTAAGGCGTGATTGGTTGAACCACCCGTCGCCATCAGACCGACCAGCGCATTGACGCAGCTACGCGCATCGATCATCTCACCAACCGGGCGATAGTCGCCTTTGATCGAGTTCTGCAAAGCCTGGCGAACGGAGGCGCGGGTCAAAGCCTCCCTCAAAGGCGTTCCCGGATTTGGAAAGGCAGCACCCGGCAGATGGAAACCCATGACTTCCATCAGCATCTGATTTGAGTTTGCCGTGCCATAAAAAGTGCAGGTGCCCTGGCTGTGATAACTTTCGGACTCGGCGCGGAGCAATTCTTCCCGGCCGACATTGCCCAATGCGAATTCCTGGCGAATACGTTGCTTCTCAGGATTTGGCAGACCGGACGGCATTGGCCCTGCCGGTACCATGACGTGTGGGAGCCAGCCAAAGCGGAGCGCGGCAATTGTGAGGCCCGGTATAATCTTGTCGCACACGCCGAGATTGAGCACAGCGTCATATGCGTCGTGGCTGAGCGATACCGCAGACGCCATCGCAATCACATCGCGAGAGAAGAGCGATAACTCCATACCTTCCTGGCCTTGGGTTACGCCATCACACATGGCGGGCACACCACCAGCCACTTGCGCTGTCGCGGTGTTCTTGCGGGCTTCGTCGCGTATCAGTTCGGGATACGATTCAAACGGCGCATGTGCCGAAAGCATGTCATTGTAGCTAGTGACAATGCCAATATTCGGCCAACCGGATCCGAGGATTTGAGTCTTGTCCATGACCGCACAGCCGGCCGAAGCGTGCGCAAGATTGCCTTCGGTCAGTTTGGCGCGCGCAAAGCCAGTTGGTTTTCGACCGCGGATCAGCTCTAAGTATGCTGCGCGACTATCTTTGCTACGCGCTTCAATGCGTGCGGTGACTTCAGCGACCGTGTCATGGATTTTGGGCATCGGTCTTAAGCCTCCCACCAATCGCGGCTATCGCGGCGTAACAGCAGCCGCGCTTCGACTGGTCCATCTTCGAGGCCCGCCTGATACGTCTCAATCGGCACGTCCGCTTCGTCCCAGGCTGCCAGCAATCCATCAACCCATTTCCAGGCGGCTTCGACTTCCTCCCGGCGCATGAATAGTGACAAGTTTCCGCGCACGACGTCCATCAATAGACGTTCATATGCGTCCGGATAGCGAACCAAGAAATTGTCGGCATAGGCCAGGTTGAGCGGCAGTGATTTGATTCGTAATCCACCCGGACCTGGCTCTTTGATCTGCAGATATAGGCGCACGCCTTCATCCGGCTGAACATTGATCACCAGTCGGTTGGACTGGGTTTGCGTGTCGCCAAACATGGAGTGCGGCGTCTCGCGGAACTGAACGACGATTTCCGAATGCCGGTCTTTCATGCGCTTTCCGGTGCGCAAATAGAAAGGCACCCGCGCCCAACGCCAATTATCGATCGCCGCTTTGATCGCCACGAACGTCTCGGTCTTGCTTTCGTGACCAAGCTCCTCGAGATACCCCGCAACCGCTTCACCGCCGACCGCACCGCTCGTATACTGCGCGCGAACGGTGTTCTTGGCCGCCTTATCAGATGCGATCGGTCGGAGCGCCTCAAGCACCTTGATTTTCTCAATCCGAATAGCATCGCCATCGATCGAATTTGGCGGCTCCATTGCAATCAGGCAGAGCAGCTGCAGCAAGTGGTTCTGAACCATATCACGCAAGGCCCCAGAGCCATCATAATACCCTGCCCGATCGCCGACGCCATAATGTTCCGACACCGTTATCTGGATATGGTCGATGGCCGTGCGATTCCACATCGGCTCGAACAAGGAATTGGCAAACCGCAACACCATCAGGTTTTGCACGGTCTCTTTGCCCAGATAATGGTCGATGCGATATATGCACTCTTCTTCGAAGACGGCGCCGACACCTGCATTGATGGCGTGCGCGGATTCCAAATCGGTCCCGATCGGCTTTTCTAACACGACCCGTGCGGACCCGGCATTTAGCCCCGCTTTTCCGAGCGCCTGGCAAATCGGCACATAGATTTTTGGCGTGACCGCGAGATAGAAAACCAGCGGACGATCTTCCTGAATCTTGATCAGCTTCTTGAGCGTGTCCCAATCTGCATCCGGCTGGGTCGCATCCATGGCGACATAGTGAAGGTGCTTTTCAAATTTTTTCCACTCGGCCTTGTTGAGCTCGTCAGGCGTCGCTTCTTCACAAGCTTCGAACGCAAAGTTACGAAACGCATCACTTTCCATTTCTGACCGCGAAATTCCGATGATTCGCGAATCCTCTGGAATCTGACCATCTGCCCAGCGATGGTAGAGCGCAGGAAGCAGCTTTCGTCGAGCGAGATCGCCCGTGCCGCCGAAGATCACAATGTCGAACGAGCCGACGGGAATAAACTCCGCCATACCGCTCCCTTTTGGTACAAGTTTCTCAGCACCCGTATGCGCCGACGTGACAGCGGTGTCAACGCTTCAGCGACGTCGCGAAAGCAATTCGGTTGGGCAAAAAAAGAAACCTCGACCCGCAGGATCGAGGCTCCTTGGTTGGATCGAGAGTTAGTTGCGGGCCTTGTCCACCAGGCGGTCATTTTGCGCCCAATGCATCATGCTGCGCAGTTTTTCACCGACCTCTTCAATCAAGTGGTCATTGGTCCGCGCCCGCATCGACAGGAAGGATGGCGCACCGGCTTGGTTTTCCAGAACCCAATCGCGAGCGAATTTGCCAGATTGAATGTCTTCCAAAACCGCCTTCATCGCTTTTTTGCTTTCGCTGTCGACGACGCGTGGACCAGAGACGTATTCGCCATACTCCGCGGTATTCGAGATCGAGTAGTTCATGTTGGCGATTCCGCCTTCATAGATCAGATCAACGATCAGCTTTGTCTCGTGAAGGCACTCGAAATACGCCATTTCTGGGCTATACCCGGCTTCAACCAGTGTCTCGAATCCGGCTTTGATCAACTCAACAATGCCGCCACACAAGACCGCCTGCTCTCCGAAAAGATCGGTTTCGGTCTCTTCCTTAAAGCTGGTTTCGATGACCCCAGCGCGCGTGTTGCCAATGCCTTTTGAGTAAGACAGAGCCACATCTTTCGCCGTACCCGTCGCATCCTGATGTATCGCGATCAGACCTGGTAGACCGAAACCCATCTGGAATTGCGCGCGCAGCGTGTGACCCGGACCTTTCGGCGCAGACAGAGAAATATCAACACCGGCTGGTGGACGGATCAGATTGTAATGAATGTTGAACCCGTGACCGAACATGATGTGTTGGCCATCACGGACATGCGGTTCGATCTCATTGGCCCACAGGACGGCTTGCTTCTCATCCGGCACAAGGATCATGACCACATCAGCCCATTGCGTAATCTCGCTCGGGCTCATGACGGTTAGTCCTTCACCTTCAGCTTTTGGCTTTGACCCGGACGTCGCCTGCAGACCGACGCGGACATCGACGCCATTGTCTTTCAGATTTAATGTGTGCGCATGGCCTTGGCTGCCATAGCCGATGACACCGACCTTCTTGCCTTGAATGAGGCTGAGGTCTGCATCCTGCTCATAGTAAATGTTCATCTCTACAATACTCCTTAGAGGGTCATGTTCGCGGCCTTAAGGACCGGTCGTGTGTGGTTGGACGATAAAATCTGAAGGCGGTTACCGCGTCGCATCAAACACTGCTCGAGCATTCTCACTTGGCCGAGCGCAGACGCGTCGATTGCGCCAATCTCCGTCAGATCGAGTGCGCAATCGCCCGGGTGTTGCGCAATTGACTTGAATTCCCGCTTCAACGCGTCGCGATTAGCATGGATAAGATCGCCACGCACTTTCACGGCATGCGGGCCCGGTGCAACCTCAATGGGTGTGTTGGTCGCCACTCGACTGGCACGTTTCAGCTTGCCGAGGCGATCTTGGATAAAGCCGATTAGACGGACACCATCGGACCAATATCGACGCCACAAAGATGGCTCGGCTAAAATGCGACCCACCCATTCCAGACCGAGGCGCGCAGCCCAGCTTGGCGCGCGGCGAATGGAGCCCGCAACAAAATCTACGACAGCGCCAAGATGTGCGATCACTGGGGCATTAAGCTGGGACTGGTTGCGCTCGATCCATGTCTGACCCTTGGCAGCCCCCAGCGAGACGATGATGAAATCTGGATTTGCGTCATTAATTTTCTGACGAACGCCCTCGCCGCTCATGCTTTCAACATCACCAAAGCCTGGATTATGCCACCCGACGGGAACGAGACGTCCCTGTTCTTCGAGCAGTGTCTCGTGCGCCGCTTTCGCTGCACCTTCGCGTCCGCCAAAAAAGAACACACGGATCGGCGGTGCAATCGTGGGATCTGCCTTTCGCAAAATGTCGAATAGATCCGAACCTGCGACGCGCTCTTTCAGGGGCATTCCCAGCTGTCGCGCCAACCATACCACCGGCGCCCCATCCGCGAGACTAAGATCCGCATTGATGATCTGGCGCATGGCCTGCTCGTCCTGCAAGGCGCGCACCATCCAATTCACATTCGGTGTCACGAAAGAAAGGCGCTGACGCCTTTCAACCGCGCGCTCGACGAGGCGAGCAGCCTCCTCCAGCGTGACATTGTCCAGAGGCATTCCCATAATGGCCCAGACATCGCGGTCGAACGCAGACATCATCCTTTTTCTGCTCCGCGTTTGATCGACAGGACGCCGGTCCGGCTGACTTCGACCAAACCCAAAGGGTCCATTAGCGCACAAAATTGATCAATCTTATCGCTCGCGCCGGTCAGCTCAAAAATGAAACTCTTATTAGTCGTATCGATGACTCGAGCCCGGAAGATCTCAGCGATCCTTAATGCCTCAACGCGTTTGTCGCCCTCGCCGGCGACCTTGATCAGAGCCAGTTCACGCTCCAAACCGCGTTTGGATTTGGTAATATCTGTCACATTCGCGACGGGTACCAAACGCAATAACTGCGCTTCAATCTGTTCTAGCGTGTGGGCGGTTCCAGCCGTGACGATAGTGATGCGGGAGCGGTGCCGATCACGATCCACCTCTGCTACGGTAAGGCTTTCAATATTGTAACCGCGAGCTGAGAACAACCCAACGACACGCCCCAACACACCGGGTTCATTGTCGACAATAACCGCCAGTGTGCGGCGCTCGTCCGCCTCCTCCACGTGGCTCATATCATAAGCGCTTGCTGGACTATCGCTCACTGAACAGTCTCCTTACGGTCGCTAAGATTAAGGCCCGGTCGCCTTGATTTCAGTTTCTCTTTCAATGCATTTGCACGTTCGTGTGCTGCATTCCGTTGCAATGCCGGCCGCGTATCCATTCGCGCGGTGAGCACCGCCTGACGGTTTAAATCAATAAGGCTCTGGAGCTCGGCTATCACAAAATCACGGCATTCGTCGATAAATTCCGCACTGTTCGCAGCTGTCGGACCGCCTTGCCGTGTTAGGGCTTCGATCTCGAGAGCGGCCAGATGAATCGAGACGAGAATAGGCGCCTCCCCCGACGCATTTGTTACCGGAAACAAGAGGCGCCCGCGCTGCCTTAGAGACTGTATCGCCATCATCATATTGACGCGCTGCTGAAAGAATCCCGCATCATTCGCTTGGTGTTGCCGCGTACGGGCGAACATCGCTGCGCGATTTAGCGCATCAATACAGGCATTGCCCCATGCGAGGCTTTGCGCATCAACTGTGTGGCGCAAATTTTCTGCCTGCAGGGTTTTCTGCTTCTGTGTTTCACGTCGACCGATATAGGCCGAGATCGCAGCCACGCTTGCCGCCACAATAGCGATCAGCGTGGCGGCATGGTTTTGCAGCCAAATCAATAGATTCTCGAGCCCCATGGCGCACTCTCTTTCTTCGTTATGGGTTCTGCCAGAGGCGACCGCCATGGAAAAGAGACCGGATGTCATCAGACGAGCTTTCTTCCAGCGTCGTCGATTTCATCACCTGTGATCTCGGATAGGATCATCTCATTGTGCGCCGCGCCGGACGGGATCATCGGCAGACAATTTTCTGCCTTGGTCACCCGGCAATCGAATACGACTGGGCCATCGTAGTCGATCATCTCCTGGATCTTCGTGTCAAGCTGCTTTGGATCATCACAAACCAATCCCAACGCGCCATACGCTTCGGCCAACTTGACGAAATCCGGTAGGCTTTCAGAATAAGAATGCGAATAGCGCTCGCCATGCAACAATTCCTGCCACTGACGAACCATGCCCATCCATTCATTATTGAGGATGAAGATCTTGATCGGCAAATTGTGTTGAACGGCGGTCGAGACTTCCTGCAACACCATCTGAACAGACGCCTCACCAGCAATGTCAACCACCAGCGCATCAGGATGGGCGGCCTGAATACCAACGGCCGCTGGCAGGCCATAGCCCATCGTTCCAAGTCCGCCACTGGTCATCCAACGATTTGGATCTTCGAAGTGATAATGCTGCGCAGCCCACATCTGATGCTGACCGACTTCCGTCGAAATATAAGTGTCGCGATCCTTGGTGAGTTCATAAAGGCGTTCGACCGCATATTGTGGTTTGATCTCTGTCTCGCTGGCGGCGTAAGCAAAGCAATCGCGTTGCCGCCATTGATCGATCTGCACTTTCCAGTCGGAAATATCTTGCGGCTTAGTCTTGCCCCAGGCTTTGATCATGGCGTTCAGCGCTTTGCCGCTATCGCCGATGATCGGCACATTGGCGCGAATGACCTTGTTAATCGAGCTGGGGTCAATATCGATATGGATCTTCTTCGAGCCGGGTGAGAATGCATCAATCCGACCCGTGACGCGATCATCAAACCGCGCGCCAACGCAAATCATCAGATCGCAATCATGCATCGCATTATTAGCCTCATAAGACCCGTGCATACCCAGCATGCCGAGCCAATCATCGTGGCTCGCCGGAAATGCGCCCAGCCCCATCAAAGTCGACGTCACCGGAAAGCCAGTTAGCGCCTGCAGTTTGCGCAATGCCTCGCTCGCCTCGGGACCTGAATTGATAACGCCGCCGCCGGTATAGAAAACCGGGCGCTTGGCCTTTTTCATCAGGCTGACGGCGTGATCGATCGCTTCGGGATTGGGTTCGGTTTGCGGTTTGTACGTGGCTTTGTGGATGCCTTTTTTTCCGACATAGACACCAGTTGCAAATTGGACGTCTTTCGGAATATCGATCACAACGGGACCTGGACGACCCGTCGTCGCGATCAAAAAGGCCTCGTGAATGGTGCGCGCCAGATCATCGACATCCGTGACCAGATAATTGTGTTTGGCACAGCAGCGCGTAATGCCGACCGTATCGCATTCCTGGAAGGCATCTGTGCCGATCAGATGTGTTGGTACTTGGCCTGTAATGACCACCATTGGAATGGAATCCATCATCGCATCGGTGATTGGTGTGACCATATTTGTGGCACCGGGTCCAGATGTCACAAGCGCGACGCCAGCTTTCCCAGTCGAACGAGCATAGCCTTCTGCCGCATGACCCGCGCCTTGTTCGTGCCGCACAAGGACGTGGCGTATAGAGGGCTCAGAAAACAGAGAATCGTAAATCGGTAGCACCGCCCCGCCGGGATAGCCGAACATCACTTCCACACCCTGTTCCTTGAGCGCGGTGATGACGATCTCGGCACCGGTCATTTGGTGCGCGTCAGTCTTGGCCTCAGGCTTGGTCTGCGTATCCATGATCTTGATCCTTAAGGGTTTTGCAGGGGGCGGGTTAGAGTTAAAAAAAAGGGTCTCTGGTAAGAGACCCTGTTAAAAGCACCTGCGGCTGACCGTGTGTGGATGGTCAGCGCAGGTGCCTAATAACGAGTACGACTGTTGGACGCATGAAGCGTTTCCTCCCAAAAGTTAACTGGGGCATAACTTACCAATTAACCCCCGTCAACCTCCTTATAAAGGGCATGAATTACCCGTAATCGGTCTTCAATGGCGAGACTTGGTATTCTCGGCCAGAATGGGAATTGGCGACCGATCCAAGTAAACTGACGCTTGGCATAACGCCGCGTGTCGCGTTTGGCATTCTCCGCGGCCGATTCGGCGCTCATATCGCCGCGCAAATATGCCAGCAACCAAGGGATGCCATGCGCCTTCAAAGCGGGCAAATCTTCCGGCAGGCTTTGCGCCGCCAGACCGCGCGCCTCTTCCATCGCACCTTCCATCAGCATGCCCTCAAACCGACGATCGATGCGTGAATACAAACGCGCGCGCGCTGGTGTTAGGGCGACCCCCATCCATTCGCCATTCCCCAGAATGGAGCGGCCTTTTTTACCCTGGAAGCTGGAGATGGATTTTCCGGTGGCCAGCCAGACTTCGAGGGCGCGGGATAAACGTTGTCGGTCACCTTCACCAAGCCGTTCAGCGGTCTCTCGATCCACTTGTTCGAGTTTCTCGCGTAACGCTGGGACGCCGCCGGCTTTGTGGATCTCGTTCACTTCCGCACGCACATCCTCAGGCACTGGCGGAATTTGCGACAAGCCTTCGATCAGCGCGAGATGATAGAGTCCTGTACCGCCGATAACGATGGGAACCTTTCCTCGCCGCTGCACTTTTGCCAGCACCGGTTTGATGTCGTCGAGCCACCTCCCCGTCGAGTATCGCTCGCTGGCTGCAATATGTCCGAAAAGGTGATGCTCCACCCCATCCATTTCAGCCGCGGCTGGCCGGGCAGAGATCACTCGCAAATCGCGATAGACCTGCATCGAATCCGCGTTAATGACCTCTCCATCCAATCGTTTGGCCAGCGCGACAGAGAGTGCAGACTTGCCACTCGCGGTTGGCCCATGAATAAGGATTGCGGGTTTCATAGTTTCAGTCGTAAGAAGCTCGCCACTCAGCGTAAAGGCAGGAATGCTGCGATGACGGACAATTCTCTTCGCTCTTCTCACGTGGCGACGGCGGTCGCACCAGTCAGTCATGGATTCATGAAACTAGGAGCAGCGCTTGAAACAGCGTGCTCGGATGCTGGCTTAACGCAGACCAGCCATGTTCGCCTCCTCGGCACCGAAGAAAAATGGGCGGCTGTCGAGATCGCTGTGGCCGTTGAGGATGACTATGTCGCCACCGCCCGCGCCAGTCTGCGGACAGCCTTTGCCGGATATGCCGATATCGCCTTAATACAGGCCCGCAATCGCAAGAAGCGGTTGCTCATCTCCGATATGGATTCGACCATCATTCAGCAGGAATGCTTGGACGAACTCGCCGGCTATGCCGGACTGAAAGACGAGATCGCCGCGATCACAGCACGCGCCATGGCGGGGGAACTCGATTTTGAAGGCGCATTAACAGAGCGTGTCGGAAAATTGAAAGGCCTCGCGCTGTCTGCACTACAGCAGTGTTATGATGAGCGCATCACGTTCATGCCAGGTGGTCGCACGCTGACGGCGACAATGACGCAAAACAAAGCTTACTGCCTGCTTGTCTCTGGCGGCTTTACTTTTTTCACATCGCGAGTCGCCAAAGCCATCGGGTTTCAGGCCGATCGGGGCAATAGGCTTATCGATGATGGCGCGACCCTCACGGGCGAAGTGGAACGTCCGATCCTCGGGCGTGAGGCCAAGCTAGACGCCATGGATGATGCGGCCTTTGCGAATGGGCTCAATCGCCTGGATGCCGTCGCCATGGGTGATGGCGCCAATGATCTAGCGATGATTGAAGCGGCAGGGTTGGGACTTGCTGTACATGCCAAGCCAATTGTCGCGGAAGCCGCCGATGCGGCGATCGAGGTTACGGACTTAACCGCGGCGCTCTATTTTCAGGGTTATACAGACAGCGAAATTGTCTGGCGCGATTAATCAGCCGCGCACCTCGATATCGATCGCTTGGAAGAGCGTGCCGCTGCGACGATAGATGCGCAGTAGAAGTGGCTGTCCTTCGCGGTCGCTGGCGGCGTCCATGGCAAGCAAAGCATCTTCCGGTGTTTCCACCGCCTCAAACGCCATTTCCATAACCACATCACCCTTACGCAATTTGCCGAAGCTCGGGCCTCGCGGCGACACGGATCGCACTAGGACGCCATCAATGTCACTCGGAATACGATAGCGACGGCGATCGGTTTCGTTCAGCTCGACAAAATCGACACCCAGCGGATTATCAGTCAAAGTACTGTCGGTTTCGATCGCTTCTTCTTCATCTTCATCATCGTTCGAACTCAATTCGCCCAGCTCGAACGTCACGGTTCGCGTGCGGCCATCGCGCACGAGTTCAACATCGACAGATTTGCCAATTTCAGTATCCGCAACAATCCGACTAAGGGCACGCTCATCGACGACGGGGCGCCCATCAAACGACAGAATGAGATCACCAATTTCAAAGTCGGCTTTCGAGGCCGGGCCATCAGCGGTGATGCGGGTGATGATCACGCCGGTCCCTTCTTCCAGGCCATAAGCCTGGGCCAGTTCACGATCGGCGTTTTGTATATTGACGCCAAACCAGCCCCGACGCGCTTCGCCGAACTCGATCAGCTGTTCACTGATCTGACGCGCCAGATTGGCGGGGATCGAAAATCCCAGCCCTACCGATCCACCGGTCGGTGTAATAATGGCAGTATTCACGCCGAGCACTTCACCGTTCAAATTGAACAGCGGTCCGCCAGAATTGCCGGAATTGATCGCTGCATCGGTTTGGATGTAATTGTCATAATTGCCGGAGTTAATGTCGCGATTGCGCGCTGAGACGATGCCGACGGAGACAGACCCACCAAACCCAAACGGGTTACCAATCGCCATGACCCAGTCACCAACCTGCGCCTGTTCACTGTCAGCCCATTCGACGAATGGAAAAGGCTCATCGCTTTCGACTTTGAGAACGGCAATATCGGTCGCCTCATCCGTACCGATCAATTCCGCGCGGAGTGTTCGACCATCTGAGAAGATTGCATTAATCTCGTCGGCGCCGGTAATCACATGATCATTGGTTACGATTAGACCATCAGCGGAGATCACGAAGCCGGACCCAAGCGCGCCCTCTTGGCTAAACCCTTCCGGATCCCGGCCAAAAAATGGATTAAACTCACTCAGAGGCTCACCATCTTCAAACATTGGCAGATCATTGGCGATGACTTTTGACGTGGTGATATTCACCACAGCTGGCATCAACTGCTCGGACAGCGTTGAGAAACTATCAGGACGGGTTTGCTGATCTTCGGTGATTTCGAGAATATCGGACAAAGAGGTCTGCGCTGTCGCGAAACCGGCGCCCGAAACAATCAACGCGAAAACTGACAAACAAGACCGTATCAAAGGTTTCTCCTACAGATGTAACACACACCTTACGTGTAACTAGGGCGTTATCAGGGCAAGGCGCAAGTCTTTGTCACCCGAAGAATCTCACCATGACGTATAGCAGGATTCCACCAATCGCCATGGACCACAGGCCGGATTGACGAATGGTCGCTTCCGGCATTTCAGACAGCCATGCGCCAAATCGCTTCATCGCACCAGGCGCGCCACTATAGATGGCGCCTTCGATGAGAAACCAGAGCCCGATACCGGCCAGAATGATCGTGAGCACGACGGCCCTCCTCCCGAATCAAAAACCCCCGCCACAGCCTAAGCCGGACGGGGGTGATTGGATATAGATCGCCTGCTTAACGCCGCGCCGTCCCATTGGCGCGTGCCTGATCGATAAACTCGTCACAGAGACCGAGATTATCCGGCGCCACGACGATGCGAGTACCTTCCGTGAAGGCTTTCTCACACGCAATCAAAGCACGTTGGAAGCGGAAGAATTCAGCATCCTGCTCATATGCTTCTGCATAGATTCGGTTTCGTTCCGCGTCGCCCTCACCTCGGATCTGCTCCGATTGGCGACGCGCTGTCGCTTCTTTTTCGATCCGCAGACGATCGGCTTGCGCGCGGATCTCGGCCGCGTCACGATCACCTTGTGTGCGCTTATCAGTGGCTTCCTGATTCCGCGTTTCGATCATTTGGCGGAAAACGCCTTGTGTGATCTCAGCCGGCAGCTCAACGCGCTTGAGGCGGACATCGATAATCTCGATACCCCGGTTCTGAATCGCATCGCGCAAATCATCGCGAATATTATTCATCAGGATAGTCCGCGCGCCACTATCGGTTTCAAGCTCGGTCGGCGCACCGTCACCATCCACCACATCTTCAACGACTTCTGGTGTTTCCGTTCCGATCGCCAATTCGCAGATGTCGACATCCGGGTCATTGGTATCGATAGACTCGATTGGACGCAGCGGCTTCAGACCTGAAATAATTTCTTCCGGGCACTTTTGCGACAGTCGGTTATAAATCGCCGTCCGGGCAAAGTTCTGAAGCTGGCTCGCACCTTCCTGTTGGGTCACAAACTGACGGTAGAATTCCAGCGGGTCATCAATACGCCAGCGAATGAAGGCGTCCACGCTCAACCGCTCCTGGTTGACAGCAAACACTTCGAACTCCGGCAAATCGAGCCCGAGATTGCGTTTATCGAAGAACACAACGCTTTGATAAAGCGGGATCTTGAACTTCAGGCCAGCATCATCATTGTCGCCATTATTGTAGACCGCTTCTGCAGCACCCACTTGCAAGACAAGCGCTTGCTGACGTTGGTCAACGATGAAGAATGAGTTGAACAGAGCGATCAATGCAACGACCGCGCCGACAATTCCAAGTATACCAAAAGGTCTCATCTTATTGCCCCTGTCCTGAACGATTTACGCGATCAATTGGCAGATATGGAACCGCCCCTGAATCATTATCGAGAATGAGTTTCTCTGACCGCGCCAGAATACGCTCCATGGTCTCGAGATACATCCGCTCGCGTGTCACTTGCGGGGCTAGACGATACTCGGCCAAGATTTGCGTGAAGCGACTGGCTTCACCCGTCGCAAGGTCGATTACTTCTGCCTTATAGGCTTCCGCTTCCTCGATGATTTTAAGCGCTTCACCATCCGCGACGTTGATGATGCGATTATAGTCGCGCGTCGCTTCCTGGCGGGTAGCTTCGGCGATCAAGTCTGCTTCCACAACATCGTTAAAGGCCTGGCGGACTTCGCCTTGTGGCGCTTCGGCTTCCTGGATCTCGACGTTCTGGATGCTGACGCCGGATTCATATCCGTCCATCATTTCCTGAAGGCGCTGACGCACTTCGACCTGGATCTCGTTTCTTTTCAGAGTGATGACTTCGTCCAGGGTCCGGCGACCAACGACTTCCCGCATGACACTTTCAGCTGCATCTGCGACCAGTTTCGATCCGCCTTCAATGTTCAGAATGAACATTTCCGGCTCGCGCACGGATTCGCTTTCGCCAACATCCAGCCGCGACAGGTTCCAAAAAACCCGGAATTGAAGATCAACAATACTCTCATCACCGGTCAACATCAGGCTATCAGAATTGCCAGCGCCGATCGCTGTTTCGCGCTGACCTTCAGAGCGGATGATTTCATGCGTCTCAATTGGCGACGGCAAATGCAGGTGCAGTCCTGGTCGGAAATTCTTTTGATATTCGCCAAAGCGGAAGACCGCTGCCCGCTCGCCTTCGTCGACGATCACCACACCGGTGGCAAACCAAGCCACTAATGCGACAACGCCGAGGACGATAAAGCCACCCGGTCCCAAACTCGGTCTACGGGCGCGTCCGCCGCCGCCGCCGCCACGTCCGCGGCGGGAAAAGCGCTCCTGCATTTTACGCATCTGCTCTTCGATGTCGTTTCCGCCACCGCCGCCGCCTTGGCCACCGCCGCCACCACTAGGTCGTCCCCATGGAGAGCCGCCATTGCCATTGCCTCCAGAACCGCCACTGCCCCACGGGCCGCCATTGGCCTTGGGAGGCTCGTCGCCATTTCCGCTATTATCGTTCCAGGGCATTGCCCCTCCTTTTGGTCACACCAGATGACTGGCTTTTTGTATCTATGGTGCCTATTTGCGTTCGAAAGGCCTCTTCATCAAGGACATAGCCCATGTTTTGGGACAAGAAAGACCGTAAACCTGTGACAGATGCGACAATCAGGACTGCCCTTGGGGCACCTGAATGGCTGTCTGGGGTGCGAATCGGCGAGGAAGGACGCGTCACTTTGGTGATTGAAGCAGATCCATCCAACCTCGAAAAATCTGAAGCGCTGCGCCTCGAAGCTGAAGCCCAAGCGATGCAGGTTGACGGCGTCCACGAAGTGGTCTCGGTGCTGACAGCGCAAGCGGATGCTTCAGCGCCGAAAGCGCCGCCATCCCAAGGCCTGACAACGCATGCCGGCCCTAAACGCCAACGATCGGGCGCACGTTTGTCCAGCGCTGCGGTCTCACAAGGGCAACCACAACAGGCAGCGCAGATCGCCCCGATCGATGGTATCTCGCGCATCCTGGTCGTCGCCAGCGCCAAAGGTGGTGTCGGAAAATCAACTGTTTCCGTGAATTTGGCCACGAGTTTCGCAAAACAAGGACTGCGCGTCGGTCTTTTGGACGCGGATATTTACGGCCCATCCATCCCAACCATGCTGGGAGTCAGCGACCAAAGTCCAGCGACAAGCCCCGACAAAAAGCTCATACCGGTACGAGCGCATGGCATAGAAACGCTGTCTATTGGCTATTTGACCGACACAAATGCACCGATGATCTGGCGCGGCCCGATCGTCCAATCTGCGATCACACAAATGCTGAATGATGCCGCCTGGGGCACAACCGAGAATCCACTCGATTTGTTAATCATCGATACCCCACCGGGCACCGGCGAAGCTCAACTGACGCTCGCGCAACGCGTTCCGGTCACTGCAGCGGTGATCGTGACCACGCCGCAGGAAGTCGCGTTGGCCGATGTCAGACGCGGCGCCGCCATGTTCGAAAAGACGCATGTGCCCGTCCTCGGCATCATTGAAACGATGAGCTGGTTCGAAGACCCGAGTGGCGCGCGACACCATCTGATGGGTGAAGGTGGCGGTGCGCGCATGGCGCAAACACTCGGGCTTCCTATGCTCGCGCAAATCCCGATGATCCAGAGCATTCGAGAAGGCGGCGACACGGGGGTGCCGGCCGCATTGTCCGAGGCGAATGTCGCTGAACTCTTCACGAGCACGGCACGCGAAGTGGCGCTTGGTCTAGATGCATTGCAGACCAAGCCAGCCCCCGACATCGTCTTCGAAGAATAATTCGTATTCGATCAAATTTTACTAATCCCTTGAACCGCGATTTCGCACTTTTCCTGTAAGGCGAATGAGAGGGACATTAGTAATGCTGAGTACGTCATCACGCCTACATACCTTTGTGTACGCCGTCTTGCTGTCGGTCGTACTGATCTGCGCGACCGTACACTTCACGGCGTTCATCGCGCCGTATCTCTCTGCCTATGGCGTCAACACAGTCACAATCACGGCCGCCATTGCGTCATGCGTCCTAGCACCGCCAGCCTCGATCATAATGGCGATATACTCGAACAAGCTGATCCAGGTTCAAGAAAAGCTCTTGGCGTTGGCAACAACGGATCCCCTGACGGGATTGCTGAACCGGCGAGCGTTTGCCCATCGCTATGAACGAGAAGCCGCTCGATACAACCGCACCAATCGCCCAGTCTCGCTGTTATTGATTGATCTCGATTATTTTAAGCTGATCAATGACAAATACGGCCATTCTGCGGGAGATGCGGCGCTTCGCATTCTGGCCGACCATTTGAAGCAAACGTCTCGGTTCGGCACGGACGATATAGCACGATGGGGCGGAGAAGAATTCGCTGTCATGCTGTCTGATTCCGGGCATCAATCGGCTTTGCGCGTCGCAGAGCGGCTAAGGCGGCAAATTGAGACATTGAAAGTCAAATTCAATGACGAGCTCATTCACCTCGAAGCCAGCATCGGTGCAATCGTCTGCCGCAAAGGCGAAACTCTGGAATTGGCGATGCAACGCGCAGACTTGTGTCTTCGCCAAGCCAAATCGCAGGGGCGTAATCGCGTGATGGCGTTCCCAGAAGACTTGCCGACCGGTACACAGAAGAATTCCGTCGCTTAGGCGAATTCTTCGTTCTCACTCCAATCCACACAAGTCAAAAATCTCCGTTTTTGGGGATATTTATTTGTGTTTCCAATAACGTCTTAATCTTCATTCAACACTAGGTTGTTATTCCTTGCGTATCAACTTTGATGCGAGTTCCCTTCAAATGACGACTGAAGCCAGCGATCCATCCTTGCGCCCAGCGAAACCGAAATCTGCGTCTCAACGAACTTGGGAGCATGGCCGCGCCGCATTCAAACTCATGTCTCAGCATCGCACCGCCGCAGACCCAAAAGCCTATGCGGTGTGGTATGAGTTCGTGACCCGCAAAAATTCGGACCTGGTCGCAGCGCTCAAACAACTAATTGATGGAGAACAGGGGATCAGCGCTGCGGACCTGCGTCAAATTTATGAACGGCACATTGCTGTGAACAGCGACACCGAGCAGAAACTCGAAGGGATCAGCCAGGCCATTCAGAGCGAAGTGGACGGAGCGAAGTCTCTGGTCAATGATGTACTCGCGAACACCAATGAATACGTTTCATCGATGGATCGCGCGAAGGCATTGATCCCCAAAGCAGCTTCACCAGACAAGATCGTCGAAGCCCTCGACGAGCTTATAGAGGATACACGCACAACTCAGGAAGCGACTGAAAACATTCAAGTCGCTTTGGAATGTACGCATAAAGAAATTACCCAGCTCAGCACCCGTGTAGGGGAACTTCGGGAATCGCTCAGCCGTGACGCCCTGACGTCGCTCGTTAATCAACAGAAGTTTGAATCCCTCTTGGCGGAGAGCTCCGCCGAAGCGCTTGCGAATGGATACTCGCTGACCGTTATGGTGGTCGGCGTGAGAAACCTGCGAGACTTGAGCGTGACAGCCGGGATCGATATCTCCGAGTTCATTCTGAAATCACTGTCCGGCTTCCTGTCCAAAGCAGTCGGCACGCAAGGCGTCTGCGCCCGATTGAATGGTCCAGAGCTCGCGGTGATGCTACCGCGTTCGGCTTATGCCGAAGCCAGTAAGATCGCAAAAGCAGTGATTGAAGAACTGGATCATTTCAAGATTGTCAAAAAGCCGAGCGAAGAACTGGTTGGCTATATTCGCTGTGCCTTTGGCGGCTCTTCTTTGCGTCAGGGTTTAGGGCCGAACGACCTCATCCGCCTCGCCGCTGATCAAGCCGGCCAGGCCAAGTTGAAGCATAAGAGCATCGTCAAATTCGATCTCACCAATCATCAAGCGGCATAAGCAATCAGCAAAAAACGGCCCCTTCGATAGAAGAGGCCGCCGTTTTAGATCTATCTGGTTTTCAGATCGGCCTAGCTGGCCTGCTTCTTTGTCTCATCGTCCAATCCGTATTCGCGGACTTTGCGATAAAGTGTTGACCGACCAATTCCGAGACGACGGCTGACTTCGCTCATATGCCCTGCATAGTGTTCGATGGCGAATGCGATCAGATCACGTTCGACATCTGCCAGGCTGCGGACTTCGCCTTCTTCGAGAACAGTCACCGGACCGGCGCCCCCGATCGCGCCCATATCGTTCGCAACAATCGGACTCGCAGGCACTTCCGGCAGCGCCGCAATCTCTGGCATGACACCGCTAATTTGCGGGAAGTCGTGCGGCTGCAATATATCGCCTTCGCATAGGATCACGGCCCGGAAGACTGCGTTTTCGAGCTGGCGAACATTACCTGGCCATTCGAAGGCACAGAGCATTTTTAGCGTTTCGTCAGCGGCGCCAACGATGCGTGTCCCTTCAGACGCGTTAAAGCGGGCGACAAAGTGCTCGACCAGAGCCGGGACGTCTTCTACGCGCTCTTTCAGGCTTGGCATTTCGATTGGGAAGACGTTCAAACGGTAGAACAGATCTTCACGAAACGCCCCTTCTTTCACGCGCTGGGCAAGATCGCGATTGGTCGCTGAGATGATACGTACGTCAACCTTGACGGGACGACGCGCGCCGACCGGATCGACTTCACCTTCTTGCAGGGCGCGTAGCAGCTTCACTTGCATGTCGAGTGGTAACTCGCCGACTTCGTCGAGGAAAAGCGTACCGCCATCGGCTTCAACGAATTTTCCTGCCGAACGCGCGACTGCGCCAGTGAAGGCGCCTTTCTCGTGTCCAAACAGAATGCTCTCGACCAGGTTTTCCGGGATGGCACCACAATTGACCGATATGAAGGGTTTTCCAGAACGCTCAGACGCCCCTTGAATGCAGCGTGCGATAACTTCTTTACCGACACCGCTTTCTCCCAGGATCAGGACCGGAATGTCCGACGCAGCGGCGCGTTGTCCGAGACGTATCACTTGCTGCATGATCGGCGCACTCGCGATCATATCATCAAAGCCCATGCCCCCTTCCGCTTTGCGGGTCAGGCGTTTCACTTCGCCCGTCAGAGACGACAATTTCAGCGCATTGCGAATGGACACCACAACGCGCTCTGGATTGGCTGGTTTAACAACAAAGTCTACGGCGCCGGTGCGCATGGCGGCGACAATGGTGTCGATACCACTCGTGGCCGTCAGCATAATCACTGGGACATCCGGACGACGTTCGGTCAGCATTTCAAGCGTTTCCATGCCGGAAAGACCGGGCATAGTCAGGTCCAGAAGGACGACGTCGGCGCCAGCATTCGCGTCTGTGGCGATGGCCACTCCAGTTTCGCCATCCGGGGCTGTCCGGCAAGCAAACCCAGCCTTTTCAACGGCAGCTGTGAGTAGCCGGCGTTGGGTTGGATCATCATCAATCACCAGAACAGTCTTCGCCATAATCGGTCCCTCGCATCCTTCCACGCAAACCATGCGTGGTTCATTTCGCTACGCCCCGATATGGCACATAGAGATGAGGTTACGGTTCAGACGAACGTTTGAATTTTATAGAATTTTTCTCAGACTTCAGGCGCGCCCTTGAAGACGAATTCCCGCCAACCCGAGCGATCAAATGGGCGCCACGCGTCTTCGGCCTGGGCCAGACGATCAGCGACGGCGACCATGACGAGTGGGTTCACGCCGAGACCAACATGACTTGCTGGGACAACAATATTTTCGGTTTGCGCCCCACGCTCCGGCGCTTGAATCGAACCGCGCCACGCCACGACCCCGTCTGTTTTGGTTAAAATCGACGTTGTCGGCACGGGTGGCGCTGAGGCCAGGTTTCTGTATCGCCCTTCTAACTCGGGCTGTGTCTGCTTGCCATTGATCGCTTCGAACAAACGACTCGGCGCTGAATGTCGACGGTCATTCGAAATCGGACTCCCAAGCGAGATCACGAATCGAATAATGTCAGGATGCATTTTCGCGAGCTCACGGGCGAATACTCCACCCAGGCTCCAGCCGACAATAGAAAGCTTTTCGCCATGCTCGGCATAAATCCGTGCGACCAGGTCCGACATTTCCTGTTCTCGAACTTCGTTGAATCTGACGTTTCGACCCAGACCCCAGCCATAGGACTTATAGCCTAAATCATTGAAAAGCCGACGCATTGGGCGCGTAGAGTGATCGCTCGCCATGAATCCTGGAAGGACCAGAACGGGATGTCCGTCACCCTTTGGCAGGTTTTGCATCGATTTCCGGAACAATCCGAAGGTGGCAAACTCAAAAATCGCTCGGCCTTCGGTCAAAGTCCAGAACGGATGTGGCGGTCTCGCCAGTGTTGCTGTAGCCAATATAGCCTCCCGTCTGCCGTGTTTACACGGTCATTTCCGCAACCATGATGGGTATTGGTATACGTGACAAGGCTAGAAATAGATGCCTAAACAGTTAACCGGCTTTGGCTTTCGCCTTTGAAGCCCGCGTTTTCTTGGCCGCAGAAGCGCTGGCCTTGCGTTTTGAGACCGTCCGAGACTTGCTTGAACTTGCAGCTTTTTTTGCTGCCGGCCGGGACGCTGACAGGTCTAATCCGGCCACTTCCGCCATTTCTTCAAAACTTTCGCGCAAGCACTGGCTGTAGAATTCAGGGTCCGGCATCACATCGCGATCCGCGGTAAACGTAATTGTCGCCTCTTTGACATAGCTTTGGACGACATGCCCAAGCGCCATGCCATCCAGGAGACAAAGAAGCCCTTGCATCGAGACCAGCTTCGCGCCTGCCTGGTAGATCGGGACTGGCGGCCCTGGAACGTTGGTCACGACCGTATTGATGACCGGTCGCACCATGTAGTTCGCAACGCCAAGGCGCGAGTAAAGCTGTGCACCAAGCGCCATAAACAAAGCCGGCGAGACTTTACTCGCCTCTGTCATCTGACGTGCGCCGAGGGCGCTGGTCATCTCTTTTGAACGACTGGTTTGGTCATAGACATAAGCCATGCGCTCAGAGGCATCTTCGATATGCGTGCCCAATGGCGCGATCATGGCCGAGACCTGATTGCCCATTGTGTTCTTTTCGCCTTCGGTTCGAACAGAGATCGGCGCCATCGCCGTCATCGTGGTCTTCGGCAAATCATTATGATGCTTGAGGTATTTGTGCAGTCCACCCCCAATGATGGTGAGCATGACATCATTCACCTTAGCGCCTTCCGCCAGCGAGCGCAGCGCCTTGATGTGGGCCAGTTCGAACACTTGCCCATCCACGACGCGGTGTGGCGAAATCTTTGTATTGAAGCGTGTTTTTGGCGCTTCCATCGCGGCTTTCAAGCCAAACTCGCCTTTCATCATGCCGCGCGCGGCGCGATACAAACCAGGCACAGCTTGCGCTGAAACACCCATTTGGCGGATTGGGTTCATCCAAGCGCGGACATAGCCTTTGGCGAACATACCGACGCGGTTCGGAAACTTCTCTGGCTTCCAATCGTCAGGCTCGTTTGGCGACGCGACGCTGGGCGTCGGCGTGTGCAAAGCCTGCATCAAATCGATCCCAGACATGCCGTCAATCGCCGCATGATGGACCTTAGAGACAATCGCGTATGAGCCTTTTGGCACGCCTGGCACATTGTCGAGGCCTTCGACCACCGTCATCTCCCAAGGCGGACGCGACAAGTCGAGCGGACGCGCAAAGAGACGCGCGGCTTGAATGTTCAGCTGTCGCCAATCACCGGGCTTCGGCAGCGCGACGTGGCGGACATGATATTCAAGATCGAAATCGGCATCTTCAACCCAGTATGGATAGTCGACATTGAAAGGCACTTTTACCAGCTTCTGTCGCATGGTCTTGGAGAACCGCATCCGCTCTTCATAGAAACGCAAAATATCCTTGAACCGGACAAACCCGCCTGGGGCTGTCGACGGATCATAGATCAAGATCGACCCGATGTGCATCGGCGAACTTGGCGTTTCCATCGCGACGAATGAGGCGTCCATGCCTTGAAGCTGTTCCATAAATCCTCCCATGCCAGACTTATGCCGAGGCTTATCTTGCCCCGTAGAGTAAACTGGTTGGGAAAACTATGACGGTTTGTTTTCAATTTGACCAGTCTTACTCGCGTGATCAGAGAAATTCGGGCGCGATATACGGCGCAGGCTCAGGGTCGCGGTGCCATTACGTCTATTCGATCGTCCGCCGACCGCGATCGGGCGACGAACGCCGCTGACGCCTTGATTGTATAGATCCAAACTCAAACGCGTTTGGATTGTGCGAAAACTGTGTTACCCGCTGTTTCGTGAGGGGAATCGTCATGGCGGATAGTCCAGCCAAAAGTCGAATTATCTTTTTTATTTGCGCGATCGTATTTTTTGATGCGGTCGGGTTTGGCTTACTGATGCCGATTATGCCGGACCTGCTGAAAGATGTCGCTGGCCTGGATCTCAGCGATGGTGCGACCATTGCCGGACTCCTGCTCACCACATTCGCGATCATGCAATTTGTGTTCGCCCCAATCCTCGGTGGCTTGAGCGATCGTTTTGGCCGACGACCGGTCCTGTTAATCGCCCTACTCGGGTTTGCGATTGACAGCTTTATCATGGCCTGGGCACCGACTTTGACCTGGCTCTTTGTGGCGCGGATCATATCCGGAATTTTTGGCGCAACCTATGCCACTTGCTATGCCAGCCTAGTTGATATTTCGTCGCCAGACGAGCGCGCCAAGCTGTTTGGATTCGCCGGCGCGGCGCTTGGTCTCGGATTCATTTTCGGACCTGCCATTGGTGGCTTGCTTGGCGAGTATTGGGTGCGTCTGCCTTTCATCGTCTCAGGTGGTCTGATCTTTATGATCTTCATCTGGGGCTTCTTATTCTACCCAGAGACGCTCGAGACCAAAAACCGACGTCGGTTTTCGTTGGTGCGTGCGAACCCGCTTGGCAGCCTTATTTCCATTGGACGATTCCCGAGTGTATTGATTGTCCTGGGCGCCCTCTTTTTCATCCAGCTCGGCAATCACTCCTATTCGAGCATATGGTCTTTTTATGTTGCCGCTGTCGCCGGGTGGACGCCATTTCTCATAGGGCTTTCAATCAGTGTTTATGGCTTTGGCGTTGCAGGTGTCCAAGGCGGGTTAACCGGGCCAGCAATCGCAAAGTTTGGAGAAGTAAGAGCTGTCTATTTCGCACTTTCCGTAGGCGTCGTCTCTTTCCTCATTTTAGCCTTTGCTCAGACGGGGTTGCAAATTTATATCGCCATCGCAATCGGCGCCTTTGCAGGCTTCCTCAGCCCCGCTCTACAGGCCTTGATGACCGCGCGCACACCCGCCGATTCACAGGGCGAGCTGCAAGGGGCGATTACCAGTCTTTACAGCCTCGCATCGATCATCAGCCCAGCCGCAATGGCAATTATATTCACCGCCTATACAGACGAGACCGGGGTTTACCTCCCAGGCGCACCCTTCATTTTAGCAACTGGACTAGCGGTTCTGGCAATGATTTTGTTCGCGATCGGCGCGAAACGGCTCCACGATCAGCCCCTGCCCGCCGATCAAGCGAGCGAGGCCATCGCTGACAGCTTTGACTAGACGCGCTCGATGATCACGGCTGGCGCCATGCCGCCGGCCGCGCACATGGTGACCAGGCCATACCGACCGCCGGAACGTTCCAGCTCGTCCAGAGCTGTACCGATCAGGATGGACCCCGTCGCGCCAATCGGGTGGCCGAGCGCCATCGCACCGCCATTGATGTTCACTTTCTCGCGGTCAAGATCGAGCTTGCGGATGAACCGCTCAGCCACCACAGAAAAAGCCTCATTGATTTCCCAGACATCGATATCGTCTTTGCTGAGCCCGGCTTTTTCCAGCACCTTCTCGGCAGCTGGCACAGGTGCATTCAGCATCAGCGTCGGGCAGTCTCCCATGTTCGCGGTTGCCACGATGCGAGCGCGCGGTTTCCAGCCATTCTTGTTCACGGCATCCTGTGACGCGATCAATAGCGCAGCCGCGCCATCAACGACGCCCGATGAGTTGCCGGCATGGTGGACGTGATCCATCTTGCCCTCGAGTTCAGGATACTTCTTGGTGACCATCTTGCCATAGGTATTGCCCTGGTCATCGACCGGGATGTCCATAAACATATTGAATACGGTCTTGAGGCCGCCAAGACTTTCCATAGTCGTGCCTGGGCGCGGGAATTCTTCCTTGTCGAGCGCAAGCGAACCATCCGGATTATGAACAGGTACGACCGATTTATCAAATCGACCTTCTGCGATCGCGCGCGCGGCGCGTTCCTGGCTAACCACGGCGAGCTGATCAACGGCTTTACGGTCAATGCCTTCAAGCGTCGCAATCGCATCGGCGCAAACGCCTTGTTGCGACTGAGGGTGCTTTTCGCGCAAACTCATATTGCCGGCATCCAACATGGGCGGGACTTTTGGATCGGCTGTGGCGGACGTGTAGCTCATCATCTCGGTGCCGCCCGCGATGACGACGTCTTCCATACCCGACATGACTTGAGCGGCGGCGAGGTTCACTGTTGTGATGCCAGAGCCACAGAACCGATCGAGCGTGACGCCAGAAGCCTTCACATCATAGCCTGCATCAAGTGCGGCCATACGGCCAAGGTCTGCGCCTTGCGCACCGCGCTGAGAGCTGGTGCCCCAGATGATGTCATCAACTTCGGCCGTGTTGATATCGTTGCGGTCGCGAAGCGCGCCGAGCACGGTCGCTGCGAGGTGTTGCGGATGCAGGTGCGCCAGTGCCCCTTTTCCTTGTTTGCCAATGCCACGTGGGGTTCGGCATGCATCAACGATATAAGCTTCGGCCATCAGTCTGCTCCTGAAAGTTAGAATACGAACCTGATATGCTTTACGTGCGCGTCAACGACAAGCCGTGACCCTGCGTGATTGGTCGTTGCGGAAACTGGAAAAGTTGGGGCCTGGCCTAGGCTTGGTCTGCCTTGCCGCCTTTCAGGATGAAGCGTCGGTCGCAATATTTGCACTCGACCATGTCATCTGAGCCCATTTCATACCAGACAATCGGATGCCCGAGCGCGCCACCACCGCCATTGCACGACACTTTGCGTTCGACCACATAAATGGTCTCGGGCTCATTGTAAGACGGTGCATTGGACATGTATCGGCCCTCTCTCATTCCCGGATGCTGCTCTATTGGCGGTTTAGCTACGCCGCGTTGCAGCGCCCGTCAATGTGGTGTGACGGCCTCGGGCGCAGAACCGATAAAAGCAATAAATCCCTTGAGCGAATCCGGTCAGGCCACCTATATCGGTCAGCCGACTTGGACGGAGCCCTTATGACAACACCCGAATACGCCATCGAAGCTATTGGCCTTGAGAAAGTCTATCGCGCCTCTGGCAAGCTACCAGAAATGCGTGCGCTGAAGGGCATAGACCTCAAGATTAGACGCGGCTCGATTTTCGGACTTCTCGGGCCGAATGGTGCAGGCAAGTCGACGTTCATCAATATTCTCGCCGGTCTGGTCACTAAGACAGGTGGCACCGCTAAGATTTGGGGCCTGGACATTGATGATCATCCGCGCTCTTCGCGCGCTGCAATCGGTGTGGTCAATCAGGAAATTACAATGGACCCGTTCTTCACGCCGCTTCAGGCATTGGAGCTGCAAGCGGGCTATTATGGTGTCCCGAAAGCACAGCGCCGGAGCCTTGAAATCCTGACGGCAGTTGGCCTGGACGACAAAAAGGACGCTTATGTGCGGCAACTTTCCGGCGGCATGAAACGGCGTCTAATGGTGGCGAAAGCTCTGGTGCACAACCCGCCGGTCCTCATCCTCGATGAACCGACCGCCGGCGTAGATGTCGAGCTCCGGCGCTCTCTCTGGGCCTATGTACGCGAGTTACATGCGAATGGGACGACCATCATTCTGACCACACATTATCTCGAAGAAGCAGAAGAGCTCTGTGACGAGATCGCGATTATCAGTCATGGCGAAGTGCTGGCACAGGAGCCGACACCCCAGCTATTGTCACGACTGGATCAGAGATTGCTCAAGATCACGCCTCGCGAACCGATTGAAACACTGCCAGACGCCTTATCGGATCTGAACGCGGCGATTGCAGATGATGGCGTCCTAAACATCACATTCCGAAGCTCAGAAACCGGGATTGGTCGCCTGCTCGAACGCGTTCGTGAAGCCGGGATCGGGGTTGCCGATCTTTCGACCGAGCAACCCAATCTGGAAGACGTGTTTGTCGCCATGACGACCGAAGCGGCTTAGTTCGACTTTACCAAACGCAACTCGATCCGCTTCAACTCGCGCAACACATTGAGATGGTTCATACGCATCCAGAACCATATTTTCAGCATGCCGACTCCCATGCTCGCCCAACCAAATAAGGCGCCCCACAGGATCACGAGTTTCAAACTCTCCGCTTTCAGCATGTTATAGCCGGCCCACAGCGACAAAACAAAAATGCCGAAGCTCATCAGGAAGGCAAACGCGGTCCAATATCGCAAGGGTCCGGAAAAGGTCATGCCCATTTGCTGAAACAGGCCGACATCCTCCTCCAGTTCTTTCAGAAACGCCTCATCATCAGCGCTCAAGCTCGTCATCAGACGGTCTTCAAAAGTGGTCATCAAGTCTCTCCTTTCAAACAGGATTTCAAATGTTGCCGCGCGTGATGGATGCGCGATTTAGCCGTACCGACCGGAACCCCAGTGACGGCGGCAATTTCGTTCAGCCGCAAGCCTTCGCCAAAGAATAGAATGGCAGCCAGGCGATGATCATCGCTCAACCCGGCAAGCGCCTGGTCGATTTCGACTCGCAACTCGCCCCGAGCGGGCTGGCTTGGCTCTGGCGCGGCCTCGAGCGGTGCCGTGCGGTTGCGGTCGGTCTGGACTTTGCGAATGCGATCTGCGCATTTGCGCCGCAAAATCCCAAACGCCCAGCCTGGAAACATCGCCGAATCTGATAGGCGCGGCCAACCGCGACAGATTCCAGCCCAGGCCTCTTGCACCGCTTCCTCGGCATCCTGGCGGTCCGACAAAAGTCGCATCGCCGTGCGCATCAGACGCGGATACCAGCGCGCTGCGAGACGGTTGGCAGCGCGGCGGTCGCCTGAACGCGCGAGCGTGACGAGCAATTCGTCATAAACGCGTTCCGTTTCTTTCACCGCCATGCATAGTCTCCCACTGGCTTGCAGTATCATAGTCGGTATGGCTGCCAAAAAGGTTCACCCTCACGCTGAGACAGGCCTTAACGCCGCCCAGCAATGCGATAACACCAAAACCAAGACTCAAACGGGAGACAGCAGTTTGGACTATAAAGACGTTGTTATGGGCCGCCGCAGCATTCGTGGCTTTCAGGACAAAGCCGTACCGAAAGCCCTGATCCAGGAAATCCTGGAAATGGCCATGCGGGCTCCGACTTCGCTCAACACGCAGCCCTGGAACTTCTATGTTGTCACCGGCGATCCATTAGATCGAATCCGCAAGGGCAATGTCGAGCGCAACCTCGCTGGTGTTCCGGATTCTCGCGAATTTCGCGGCGGGCCGGGTTATGAAGGCGTTCATCGCGAGCGTCAGATCGGAATTGCCATCCAGCTCTTCCAGGCGATGGGAATTGAGCGGCATGACAAGGAAAAGCGCCAGGACTGGGTATTGCGCGGATTTCGTCAATTTGATGCGCCGGTCTCGATTGTGGTGACGTATGACAAGTCGATCCACGGGTCGGACATCGCGCCGTTCGATTGCGGCGGGGTCGTCAACGCTCTGGTCAATGCCGCCTGGTCCAAAGGGCTTGGCTGCGTAATAAATTCACAAGGAATCGTGCAGTCGCCAGTCGTCCGCGAACATGCCAACATTCCGGATGATCAGGTCATCATGATCTGTGTCGCCATGGGTTGGCCGGATGACAGCTTCCCCGCCAATGCTGTGGTTTCGACCCGCAAGTCAGTCGAAGAAGGCGCGGTCTTTGTCGGCTTTGAAGATTAAGCGGGCACGGCGCCCTGGATGAGAAGTTCCTCGATCCAAGGCAAGTGTTCTCGCCCGACAAATATCTGGTCACGAATGACGTAGCCCGGCGCGCCAACAATGCCGATTTCATCGGCACGAGCTAGCGCCTGATCTAGCACGGCGGCGACTGAACCTGTCTCGATCGAGTGTGGGCGTCCGAGCTCCTCCAGAATCCGCGCCAATACCGCAGGGTCGTCGAGATTGGCGTGATCTTGCCAATATGCCTTGAAGGCGGCGTCAACAAAGGGCAGCGGGTCGCCAGACCAATCCGCGAGAAGGCCAAGCGCCAGGTTTGTCGATCCGGGCTCAGCCGGGAACTTCAGATCGATGCCTTGATGGCTGGCATATTTAACCGCTTGCTGCCGAAGCGCCGCGGCTCGGACGCGGCGATGGCTTTCACCGACTGTCTCTTCTTTTCCCAGTTTTGGGATATCACGTTCAATGGTGCGAAACGGTCGCCAGTCAATCGTGACGCCATAACGGTCGGCGAGTGCCCGCGTTGGTGCCATGGCGAGGTACGCTGCGGGAGATTTGAAATCGACAAAAACAGTCAGCATCAGGCAATCTCGTAGGCGATATCAGGCGCGACCCCTTGGCGGCCGATCAGCGCCCAGCGTAGATATGGGATATGCTCCCTGCCAAACAGGATCTCGTCGCCCAGCACATAAGTCGGCACGCCGAATATGCCATGTGGATGAAATTGCGATTGCAGGTCATCATGTAATCGACGTCCTTCGCCTTGCGCATAGGCTTGGAAACCATCCGTGCTGATACCGGCGTCGCGCAAGCAGGCTTCAATCACAGCGATATCCTCAATATCGAGCTCGCGGCGCCAAAAGGGTGGGTAGACGGCCTCGAAATAAGCCGCGAGCCGCGATCGCGCTTTGTTCATGACCCAAAGGATCGTAATGTTGGGAAGCGAAGAATCCCAGATTTTTTCCGTCCCCTTGAGGATTAGACCTTGCCGTTCCGCGTAACGGCGCGCGTCACGATAAGAATAGCGAATAGCGTTCCAGGTGCGCTGACTTCGCCCTTCAGAAGCGACGACTTTGCCTTCCTTCTTTTTGGCCGAACCAAGATAGCTTGGAATATCGAGCGTCAGAGGGCGCCACTCGAAGGATACGCCCAGCTCAGCCTCTAATGCCAGGGTCGGGCGAATCGCGACGAAGGCGTACGGGCTCTTAATGTCGACATAGACGATCAGCGGCGCGTCGCTCTCTAAGACATGCATGAACAGCCCTCCCGGTTCTGCGACTGGTCTGCCTTATCTTCTCATACCACGTCAAACCGGGCTGACGCATCGTAATGGCAAGCAAAGGTTTGAAGGTTTGCTTCTTTGTCGCGCTGATCATGAAAAGTTGGTCATGTGCCAGAATTATCCGACGGATTGAAACGGACGCTGCGTTGAACCGCCATGACACGTCCCCACGCTCCGCACCTTGTCACACATAACATTACGGAATCGTATTCTTGTCATTGTGCGTCAACCCGTTCAAACCGTGAGGACTGCGTTGAAAATTTAGCTTTTTTGACCAGGATTACGACTCTAAATGCATCCAAAATTCAAAGAGACCCCGCGCGATTTTGCGTGGGTGCTAAAGTGGCCGCTTGTCATTTGCACAAGTGCGTGCGCGCCATATGCGTTGGCTCAGGACATCTCAACCGAGACGACTGAACCGGTGACCACATCCACGATTGATAATGGAGCCCCTGGCGACGTCACCATCACCGAAGATGGATCGATCGAGCTGACCGGCGTCGATGGCCAAGTCGCGGTCACTATGGATAGCGACAATGACATCACCCATGACGGCACCATACTGATAGAAGACACTGACAGTGTCACGGGCATCGTTCTCGAAGCCAATCGGACGGGTGATCTGACCATAGGTGGAAGCATCAGCCTGCTCGAAGATTATGAGCGCGAAGATGATGACGATGATGATGACGATGATGGTCCCTTTGCGATCGGGACGGACCGCGCTGGTATTCGCCTCGACAGCGGCGGCATGCATACTGGCACGATCCATCTGGAAACGGGATCGACCATCTCGGTTGAAGGCAATCAGTCAGCTGGCATCCTTCTTGGGTCTCAACTCGACGGCGCATTGACGATGGACGGCCTGATCAGCGTGCTCGGCAACGATACAGTCGGCATCGAAATCGATAATGGCGTCACCGGCGATATCTTGATCAGCGGTAATGTCACTGCGCGTGGTGCGAATGCCCGTGGCATCAGCATTGATGGGGATGTCGGCGGCAATGTCACCATCGAGAGCACAATCAGCTCGACCGGCTTCGCTGATGCCTCCATTACCAATTATGTTCGCCCGCTCAACATAGAAGAAGATACGGATCCAGTCGAAGATCGAATTGACGCTGAAGACCTGAACGATAATGGCGCCGCGCTGGCGGTTGGTGGCAGCCTCGCAAACGGCTTGCTGGTGAATGGCAATTTCGATGATTTCATTTCAGACGAAGACACTGAAGACGAAACCAAAGACACGATTGAGGACTTTGATGAGAATCGAACCACCGGCATTATCACCTCATTGGGCGCAGCGCCCGCCCTTTTGATCTCACCCGACCTCAATGGCGCGGCCAGCGAGGGCATCACGCTGGGCCCAGTCACTGAGACGGTGCGCGACACAACCGATGATGATGAAGATGAAGACACAACCGAGACGTTGGCGGTCTTTGATTATGATCACGGCCTGATCAATCGTGGTACGATCTCAGCGAACGGGGTAAATATTGGGTTTGATGCAACGGCTTTACGCATCGAAGGATCGGCTGATGGTAATTTCTCAACCGTCATCACCGGCGGCATGCTGAATGCGAATGCGATTGGCGCACAAGCCTTCGAAGCTGATGCCACGGCGGTCAGCCTTGGCTCAGGTGCGGTGCTTGGCAGGCTTGAGAATAGCGGCGATATCACAAGCCTCGTCTCTTCTTTGACCGATTACACCGCAACGGCGGTGCTCATCGAAGACGGGGCTGAGCTGAGCGAACTCACAAATTCCGGGCTCATGAGCGCCCGTAGTTTCGGCGAATCCGTCAATGTAATCGGCATTCTCGACTTGAGCGACAGTCTCACGGACATCACCAATACTGGCACAATCAGCGCCTTCCACTCGACCGATGGAACCGAAGTGGACACGATCGGGCTGACGCGCGCCATTGATCTGTCGAACAGCACACAAGACATTACACTTCGACAATTGCGCGCGACGCCAACGGACGATGTCAACGATGATGGTGAGATTGATAGCGACGATACCGTCGCGCCGAGTTTGATTGGCGATATCCTTTTTGGAGCTGGCAATGATACGCTGACATCGACCAGCGGCTCGATCACGGGCGACGTCGATTTTGGCCTCGGTGATGCCAGCATGCAATTGACCGGTACCGCATTTGAAGGTGACGTGACCTTCTCCGCGGGTTCGAACACGGTTACCTTGAACGCGTCTACATTTACCGGCGATATGTTCTTTGGCGGTGACAGCCATAGCCTGGATTTGTCGAATTCCACGTTCACAGGCGAACTGATCAGCGATGGCGCACTGGACAACCTGACAGCCATCGACACGGATTTGCTGCTCAACGAAGGCATGGCGGCGACGCTGAATACACTCTCTCTGACGGGAGACTCCTTGCTGCAGGTCGACATAGATCCACACGCATCAAATCAACCGGCAACACTTACTGTCATAGAGACGGCAACCGTGGGAGACGGCGTGCGTATTCGTCCAGATCTACAAGGCATATCCTCGGTAAATTTTACGCACACTTTCATCGATGCCGGCGTGCTGGCCTTTGAGGGCACACTTGATGACTCCCTGATCGAGGACACGCCCTTCATCTATAATGTCGAGCTGATCATGAACGACGAGGACCGAGATACGCTGGATCTGGCATTCAATCTGAAATCAACCGAAGAACTAGGGCTCGATCTCAACCAGTCAGCCGCCTTCGCTGCAATATTGGATGTATTCAGCAGTGATGATGAACTTGGTGCTGCACTGGCTGAAGTGACAGAGGAATCAGAGTTTTTCCAAATCTATGATTTGCTTTTGCCGCAGCGCACAGACGCCGCGACGCGGTATCTCTCTTCGCAAGCCAGCGCCGCCTTCGGCGCCCTCGGCAATCGCGTGAAGACTCTTTCCAATAGCAACGAAAAACAATTCGGCTTCTGGGCCCAGGAATATTTCACAATGATCGACATCGACGCAGACACAAATGTGCCAGGCTATAATGGCAGCGGCCTCGGATTTGCGGCGGGTTTGGACACCCGCTTGGGCGGACTTGATGTGATCGGCGTCCACGTCAATTATTCAAGCGGCGACTTCGAAGAGAAGACGGGTGGCAGCAATCCTGTCACGACCAGCAGTTTCGGGATTGGCCTGTATGCGCAGGAATCCCTCGGTCCGCTCGATTTTGTTGTGGCCAGCCAAGTCAGCGCCGTCGATTTCAATAGCCGCCGGGAAATCGAAATAGACGCTTTGGAATTTAACCAGATAGCAGAGTGGTCGGGCACCAGTGCAATGACCAGCGCGAGCGTTTCCTCAAACTTCGAGATGGGCCAGTTTTATGCGCGTCCGCAAATCTCGCTAGACTATTTTGCGCTCGAGCAGGATGGCTATTCGGAAACGGGTGACGAGCGATTGGCGCTCGAAATCGCGGCCGCGGACACCGATCGCACCACGGCAACTGCGGTTTTGGATTTAGGCGCCCGCTTGCCAGTCGGAGATCGAAGCGCGGCCTTCATCATCCCGGAACTCTCAATCGGCTATCGCAGCGAGATTGATGCGACCCCGTATGAAACCTCGGCCCGCTATTTGAGCTCGGAGGAGACGTTCCAAATTCTCGCTCAGGATTCATTTTCCGATGCCTTCCTGGCGGGGATCTCGCTCAGCACTGACTCGCTCATGGGCTCTGCTCGGTTCGGATATGATGTCGAGATCGCAGACGAAGGTCTGATCCACTTTGGCGGAGCGACTCTGAAATTGAAATTCTAAGGTACATCCGCGACGGAAGCATAGCTTACCCCCTAGCCATCACTTTTTCATCGGTCGATAAGATCAATCGATGGAATTGAGATTTGGAGGACCGGCATGAGTCAGTTCAATGACAAAAACGTTTGGATTACGGGGGCCTCATCAGGCATTGGCAAGGCGCTCGCTTCAGCTTTTTCGCAAGCCGGGGCAAAAATCATCCTGTCCGGCCGCCGGGTTGAGGCCTTGCAAGAGGTGGCTGACAGTCTGCCCACGCCGTCCCTCGTTTTGCCTTTCGAAGTCACCGATTATGACGCCCTGCCCAGCCAAGTTGCAACGGCTTGGGATTGGGCTGGAACAGTCGACGTGCTGGTTAACAATGCTGGTGTCAGCCAGCGCAGTCTGGCGATCAAAACTGATCCGCAAGTCTATACTGACTTGATCAATATCGACCTGATCGCCCCCATCTGGCTGACCCAATTACAACTGCCACGAATGGTGGCCGCAGGCGGAGCACATATTGTTGCGATCAGCTCCGTTGCTGGGCGCATCGGACCGCCTTTGCGGACAGCCTATGCCGCCGCCAAGCATGGCTTGATTGGCTATATGGACTCGCTACGCACGGAAGTCTCCGTCCGGCACAATATTCACGTCACCAATGTCCTGCCTGGCTCCGTCGCCACGAATGTCTCACGCAATGCCTTGACCGCAGACGGATCGTCTCGCGGAAAGTCGGATGCGAATATAGATGGCGGCGACGATCCGGCAGATCTCGCCAAGGATATACTCGAGGCGATCGCTAACAAGACACCTGAACTGATCTTTGCCAAAGGCATGGAACTGGAAGCCGCCCAGCAAAGACAAAGCAATCCGGAAGCGCTGTTTGAAATGATGAACCAAATGGGCGCTCAAATCGCTGAGCGTTACGAATCTGGCGACGACGCTTAGCGATTCTGCCGCTTGTCGATCAGGTCCTGGACGACTTCTGGTTCAGCCAGGGTTGAGGTGTCGCCGAGATTGTCGAAACTGTTTTCCGCGATCTTGCGCAAGATGCGGCGCATGATTTTGCCGGAGCGGGTCTTTGGCAAGCCGGTTGCGAACTGGATCAGATCCGGTGACGCGATCGGCCCGATCTCGGTCCGGACATGCTGGACCAGACTTTTCTTCAGCTCATCACTCGCTTCGACGCCGGCGACTGGCGTGACATAAGCATAAATGCCCTGGCCTTTAATGTCGTGCGGATAGCCGACCACAGCCGCT
>JBCBUI010000008.1:0-198749 GCA_039818185.1 Pseudomonadota bacterium | reverse complement strand
GGGAGCTCCAAGCCGCCACCAAGACAGTACCCAAAGAGGGTGACGACAGAGGGTTTTCCCATGCGTTCGATTTTTTCGAGGACTCGCCAACGCTGGTCAAAGACCCCATCAATGCTGCCTTTCGCAGCAATCCCGTCACGCATTTGTTTCAGGTTCATTCCGACCGAGAAGTTGTCGTCCCCTTCCGAAGTGAAAACCACTGTACGCACCGTATCATCGATTGCAAGCGCATCCACAGTGGCTTCTAACTCATCCATGAATTCGAGCGTCATTCGATTAAAAGGCGCGTCATTGATCGAAACGATCGCGACCGCTCCGCGGCGCTCTAACAACAAGGGTTTGGTCATTCTGGGCTCTCCCGGTTTTATTTTTTGATTGTATCAGATGTCATCGCTGCAGACGCGGAAAGGAGCGGTGCTGAAACATGAATGGAACGCCACAAATACCACAGCGCGATGATGGCAGGGATGTAATAGATGAGAACGAAAATCGAGATCACCAAAGCCACATTGTTGACTAGGCCGAAATGGATCAGCGTTGGCAGATCAATCAAATCGGTGATTAGCCTGACAAGGATGAGCGCAAACAGCATCGATCGGTTTTTCAGAACAAAGGCCACGATGAGCGCTATTCCGACAGCGAAATTTCGCGCTGCGTAAATGAAAGCTGCCTGATTGATGTTCTCCGCTTCCGGTCCGCCCATCATGGCGGGCCGCGTGAGCGCTATTAATGGCCCAATAAACATTGGAAGCGTCTCAAACATTATGAGGATGGTCAGCCAGAGCGGAAGCTTTTCTTTGGGATCGGAGAACATTGGGCCCCCTTATGCCGCATCGCCGGACTTGGCTAAACCAGCGAGGTCGAGGCGCCAGCGTAGGGTGTCGATACGGTCCTGGCCAAAAAAGGGCTCGTTTCGAAAGACCAAGGTCGGAACGCCCCAGTGTCCTGAAGCGTCTAAAGCATCCTGGTTTCCGTGAATCTCTTGAATGTGGTCACCGTCTTCAATCGCCAAATCGAGATCCGCCAACACCAATCCAGCAGCGGTTGTGGCTTTTGAAAGTTTATCACCCTGATCCCAGTCTGCTGTGCCACCGAATATCAGATCCGAGACGCGATCAATAAACTCAAGTCCTCTACCACGCCGAGCGGCTTCAACACCAAGCTTCGTAAGGCGGTAAATATACGGCTGCTGATACGATACTTTCATCGTACGAAAGTCTTGAACCACCGGGTCTGGCCGCGGCCAAACAACCCGGCGACCTAACATTTCTCCTCGTCGCTGGCTGTCCATCGCAATGTATCGCGGCGCTCTCCGGTCATCACTGTCAAACAAGGATTCCGGAGCCCTAATGGCAATCGGAAGTACTGGTCTGACTTTCACATCGACGTCGTAGTCTTCGCGCAGCTTTAAGAGATCGTGCGTAATTAACCGAGAGTAGGGGCTTCTGAAGGACCAGAACACATCGACAAAGTTTGGCATAGGCTTTTAACTCACCAGTTCCGGTTTTTCCGATGCGGCTTCGTGATTTTTGGCGGCATGGAACAAAAGCCCCTTGAAGTCTCCGGCAGTTCGCCAGCCCTCCATGTGCTGAAAGAAGCCTGCAGCGCCCCCGGGGTGTCCTTGAGCCTGCTTGAACTCCTTGCTCCAACCCTGCCCCTCATTGTTCCAGAATCCTGGGGTGCAATCAGTCGACCCGATCATTGAACCTGGATTGGTTAGGATGAGCTCAACCCATTCGGCTTCCGCTTCCCGAGTGGGTTCTACCGATGAAAAGCCATTCGTTTCAGCATGAGACACGATTTGTGCGACCGTTGCAGCGTGGTCGACAATGTTATGTGGGATGTTGGAGGCCATATTAGCCGCTTGGTTCATTTGGATCATGAACGCGTTTGGAAACCCATGCATCTGCAATCCATGCAATGTTCGCAAGCCTTCGCCCCAATGTTCCGAGAGCTTCTGACCATTTCGCCCAACAAGATCAAATCCAGACTTGAGCTGAAAGTTGGCGCCATACTCGAAACCCGACGCATAGATGATGCAGTCAACTTCATATAATCGGCCGTTCGCGATAAGGCCCGTTTCCGTAATCTGTTCAACCCCCTTGCCGCCCGTGTCGACCAGCGTCGTATTGGGAGAATTAAATGCGGGCAAATACTCGTCACTGAAGCATGGGCGTTTGCAGAGCTGGGGGTACCAAGCTTTGAGGTTTTCAGCCGTCTGCTCATCCTGGACGACGCTGTCTACACGCGCTCGAATTTCATCCATTTTTTCGATATCCGCATCCTCAAATGCAACTCGCAAGCGCTCTGGATTGCGCCCAGATGGAGAGCGATTAAGAGTCTTCCCGATCCGACTGACGGCTCGAGCGACCCACAAGGGGGTTTTGCCCAACATCTTTTTGCGGACGCGGCGAGAGATCTCAGTCCAGCCATCATCAATCAAGTCCTCAGATGGAATGCCCCCACCCATATTCTCGACGAAGTTGTCCATCCAACGTTTTTGCCAGCCCGGAGTAGAAACAGATTGAAACCAATCCGGATCAATTTTCTGATTATTGCGCTGATCAACGGATGATGGTGTTCGCTGAAATACAAAAAGGGATTTCGAGGCGGCTGCAAGTGGAGGAATACACTGCACTCCGGTTGCCCCCGTCCCGATTACAGCAACGCGCTTATCAGCTAAGCGTTTCATTGGAGCGCCAGATTCGTCGCCGCCAGTGAAGTCATAATCCCACCGGCTGGTGTGGAATGATTTTCCTTTAAATGTTTCGATTCCCGGAATACCTGGCAATTTGGCGACGTGTAACGGTCCGGTACCCATTGCCACGTACTTAGCTGTGAAGTCATCGTCTCGAGAGGTTCGGATACGCCAAACCTCACGCTCTGTTTGCCATTCAATCGAAGTCACTTCTGTGTGGAAAAGCGCTTTTCTATACAGTCCAAAGTGTCTGGCGATACGCAAACAATGGTTGAAAATTTCGGGACCCCGAACGTACTTTTCGCTTGGCATATATCCGGTTTCTTCTAACAGCGGCAGATAGATCATCGCAGCCGTGTCGCATCGCGCTCCTGGATATCTGTTCCAATACCAAGTTCCCCCCACATCGCCGCCTTTGTCGATTAGGCGGATGTCGGAAATCCCCGCTTGCTTCAGCTGGGCGCCGACCACAAGCCCGGAAAAGCCAGCTCCAACGAGCGCCACCGTGACATGGTCCTTAACTGGTGATCGTTCGCAAACAGGCAGGTGCGGGTCTTTGGCATAATTTTCGAATTCGCCCTCGAGACGTACATATTGTTCGTTTCCGTCGGATCGAAGCCGCTTTGCACGCTCAGCAGCGTACTTTTCCTTGATGGCGTCTTTGGCGAGGGTTTTATCCGACATTCTGATTTCTCCGTTGCAGCCATTGTGGAATGGGACGCAGCGGAGGGGAGTGACTATCAGCGTTCTCTACTCGCGCAGCGATCTATCACCACAAGTAATGCGATGCATTAATTTGTGCAATTAACAGCTTTGACGGTGCGGGGCAAGTGCTTTCAGCTGGACAAATTTAAGGAGCCGGCGCGCTTAGATATCCAGCAAGAGTTTGTGATGCTTCTCTGATCGCTTCGTCAATTGGCGCAGCCGATCCATCTTCCACGCGATCGGCATACTCAACGGCCTGCATCAACGAAATTTTGAAGCCTTGTCGCAAGCGTGTTGACAATACTTCAGCTGGCAAATGCTTAAGGCAATCTACGACTAGACCCCGGAGCGTGAGGATGCTCACGGCTTCTGCCTCGGCGATGATTTGCGCCATATCGAAGCGTGGATCAGAGGCCAGTTGCAGGCAGAAACGAACGTACCGACGCCCATCTTCGTCTAGGCACGTCTCCAAAAAGGGCGCTTGCGCTGCATGCAGCAAGTCAAATAGCCGATTCTCGCCAGCCGACGTATCAACTTTAGCGAGGCGCACCAGTCGATCGCGCTCAATACGCTGGAAGCGTTCAATGAACACTTCTTTGATCAGCGCTTCGACTGAGCCAAAATGGTAGTGAACCGCGCTCAGGTTCCGGGCGCCGGCGGCGCGCGTGATTTCTTTGACCGAAACAGTGCCGATGCCTTTCTCTGCGAAGAGGCGTTCTGCCGATTGCATCAAAGCGGTCCGGGTATCCGAGTGTGTTGACTTTCGCATTCACTTCTTCCTAATGCGTTCCATTAATATAACAAATTAGTTAAATCAGAGTTTCGAGCAAAATGATGAAGATGACAAGCGAGCAAAATCGCTCAAGCTCAATCGATCAGCGAGAGAGCGGTATATCTCCGCGAACTCGAACGCCGCATTGTCATCTGTGAGGACCGATCTCATGGAGCCGCAGACAGACGCACATCACTCAAACCCGGATCGAGTCGCCGAAAGAACACTGCTAAAGCATGACGTGCGACCCGAGGTGCCGCCGCTGGGACGAGCGACAAAACTCTCGTTCGGGATCGGCGCTGTCGCCGGAGGGGTTACAACCGGGGCGTTCGATTTTTTCTTATTGATTTTCTACAGTCAGGTTGTTGGTCTCGATGCGCGTCTGGTCGGGATTGCGATTCTCTTGGCGCTGATCTTCGACGCCATAAGCGACCCAGTCGTGGGGTATTGGTCTGACAATTTTAGATCAGGTTGGGGACGCCGGCATCCCTTCATGTATGCATCGGCGATTCCGGTTTCGATAAGCTTCTTTTTCTTATGGGCGCCGCCAGAAAACTTCGGTCAAATCGGCTTGTTTTGGTATGTGCTCATACTCGCTATAATCGTCAGAACTACTGTTACATTCTACCGGACGCCTAGCAGCGCGCTCGTGCCGGACTTAACCTCTGATTATGACGAACGAACAAGGCTGTTTAGCCTCAGGTTCTTCTTTGCTTGGACCGGAGGCAACGCCCTTACCGTTCTTATGTTTTTTATTTTATTTCCGGCATTCGTAACTGAATCCATCTCTGATGGACGGTTTAATAAAGAAGCATACATCCTGTACGGTTTGATCGGATCGGCGATGATTTTCCTATCAATCATTATCTCGTCGGTTGGAACGCATTCTAGAATTCCATATTTGAAATCGCCGCCTCCAACGCGCCCCATGACAATTAAAGGCATCTTCGGAGAAGTCTTTGAGACTCTAGCCAATCGATCATTCATAGCGCTTTTCATTGCGGCTCTGATCGGGGCGGTCGCGAGTGGGGTGGCAGCTGGCTTGTCACTCTACTTTTTTTACTTACTTTTGGGGGTTCACCGAGATTCAAACGGGTATGGTGTTTCTTGGAACCTTTGTTGCCGCGGCAATTGGGTTCGTTCTTGCGCCCTTGGTTTCCCGAAAAATTGGAAAAAAGAGAGGGGCGATGATTGTTGGACTTATTGCGTTTGGAGGCGCGCCGCTTCCGATCGTTTTGCGCCTCTTAGATTTATTGCCCCCAAACGGTACTCCTTTCGTTTTCTGGTTTGTGACGATTACCAATGTCATAGATGTTGGTCTGATTATCTGTTTCCAGATCTTGTTCGCATCGATGATTGCCGACCTAGTGGAAGAGAGTGAGCTGAAAACTGGGCGACGCTCTGAGGGCGTGTTCACAGCCGCGGAAACATTTGTCAAAAAATCCGTCCAGGGCTTCGGCGTGCTCGCTGCAACAATGGTTTTAACAATCGCTCAATTTCCCACAGGGGCAGATGTCGAACAAGTTCCAGATGAGGCGATCTGGAAGATGGGGGCATACTATGTGCCCCTAGTTCTATGCCTATGGCTTTCAATGATCGCGGTCATTTCCAGATATCGGATCGACAAAACCGTGCACGAAGAAAACCTCAGAAAGCTCGGCATGTGATGTAATCCAAAATTAATGCTAGACATTAATTGCGCTAACGGTTATCAGTGATTGAGCCATGCAAAAAGGTGTTTGCGCGTTTCCTCCCAATCAAAGCAGACATTAAAGTGTGACGATAAAGTGGTTAGAAAAACAATACTCGCTGTGTTCGTTTGTGCACTCATCATCGTTGCACTGGCATGGTTCAATCGAACGTCAATTTTCCTTTTCATCGCATACAATACCGGTAAGGTGGACGTTGCTGAAACCCGGGAAATCGTCTGGGAATCCGGAGTTGCGCAATCATACACCCCGGTAGGTCAAAGGCCTCCAAATATCGTTTTTATTCTAGCGGATGATCTTGGTATAAACGATATTTCGACATTTGGTGGCGGCGTCGCAGATGGCCGCGTGAAAACCCCAAATATTGATCGGCTAGCAGCCGACGGCGCTATCTTTTCAACCGCATATTCAGGGGGTGCAACCTGTGCCCCATCACGCGCAATGTTGATGACCGGACGATACCCAACAAGAACCGGTTATGAGTTTACTCCGGCGCCCGATAGCATGGGGCCGCTCATCGCCCGAGTTACACCGAACACGCAAGTCAAATATGGGTTACCTCCACTCGTGCACAATCCAGCTCATGAAGAAGTTGGTATAGAATTTTGGGATAAGGGACTTCCCACCGAAGAAGTGACGGTCGCGGAAGTTCTACAACAAGTCGGTTATCACAATGTGCATATTGGCAAATGGCACCTTGGCCGTTCTGCACCTTCACGCGCGGTGTCTCAAGGGTTTGATGAAAGCCTGATGATGGCGAGCGGTCTCTTCCTCAAGGAGGACGATCCCAACGGCGTGAATGCAAAGCTCGATTTCGATCCACTCGACAAATTCATCTGGGCGCGGATGCAGTTTGCGGCGGATTTCGATCGCAAAGGTGATAAACTGATCGAAGAGTGGTTTGAGCCCGGCGGATACCTTACAGATTATTATACCGACGAGGCGTTAAAGGCGATCGAAGCCAATAAAAACAGGCCTTTCTTCCTCTATTTGGCGCACTGGGGGCCGCACACACCGCTGCAGGCGACGCGTGAGGATTATGAGGCTGTCGGAGATATCGAGCCGCATCGCCTTCGCGTTTATGCCGCAATGGTTCGCGCCATTGATCGTTCGGTTGGGCGCGTGGTCCAAAAACTCGAACAAGAAGGTTTGTCGGACAATACGATCATTATCTTTTCCTCAGATAATGGGGGCGCGGGCTATGTCGGTCTGAAAGATCTTAATCAGCCCTATCGTGGTTGGAAAAGCTCATTTTTCGAGGGTGGAATCCGTGTGCCGTTTTTCGTGAAGTGGCCTGAGCGTATTAAACCCGGAACGGTAATTGATGAGCCTGTCAGTCATGTTGACTTACTGCCGACCCTGACGGCGGTTGCCGGGACATCCGATCCTGCCGGCGTCGCAATTGATGGTAAGAACATCCTGCCCCTAGCTACCGGGGAGGCATCCAGTGTGGAGCGTGCAAATGATGCGCTTTATTGGTCGAGCGGGTTCTATAAAACCGTCAGAGCTGGCGACTGGAAGCTGCAGGTGGATGAACGCCAGAATAAAAGATGGCTTTTTAATCTGGCAGAAGACCCGACAGAAAGAACCGACCTTTCCCGCGAACGACCCGGAAAGCTGAAAGAGCTCCAATCGCTGATCGATCGTCACTGGCAAACCGCCACTTCGCCTTTGTATCCGCATGCAATGGAATGGCCCGTTCGGATCGATAAAACCAATACGGAACCGTTTGAGCGAACAGACGAATATGTGACCTGGGCGAATTAAACGCGAGCGCTTCTTTTATTACCTCGCGTCCAAGTTTGACATGGCGCCAATCTCTCAAAACGATGGCCTAATCGACTTAAGACCTTGACAACCCGCGCCCGCCAGTATTCGAATAATGTAACACATTAAATTATAATGCATCGCATCACAAAGATGATGCGGACAGGGGAGTTGAATGAAACACGATCAAACCACCGCGTGCCTTATTAATAACAGTAGAGACCTCTTTTGCAGTTCAGCGCTCGCTCTTTTGCTCATGTCTTCGGCGCCTTTTGCAAAGGCTCAAACCGATAGCTTACCTCAATCCGACGATGAGACGGCGCGTCTCGCCACGGTGACGGTGACCGGCACGAAAAGAGAGCAAACGCTGCAGGAAACGCCTGTCGCTATATCAGTCGTCGGAGCGGAAGAGATTGAGCGGGCGGAAATCTTGGACTTTCAAGACTTACAAACGCTCGTGCCGTCTTTGACGATTCGCCAGCAGCAATCGTCTGCTAGTACGAGCTTCTTCATTCGAGGGTTTGGCAATGGGGCCAATGCGATTGGGCTTGAACCATCCGTAGGGATCTTCGTTGATGGCGTTTACCGGTCTCGAGCGGCTGCTTATATTCCTGATCTGCCAAATCTGGAACGCGTTGAGGTTCTGAGAGGACCGCAATCCACCTTGTTTGGCAAAAACGCATCCGCGGGAGTTGTTTCCGTGGTCACGCGCGGCCCGCAATTCGAGCCGTCCGGGAACATCGAGGCAAGCATCGGGAATTTCAACGCCTTTCGGCTAAAAGGAGATGTCACCGGACCCATAACTGAGACCTTGGCTTTTGGTCTTTCGGGGAGCGTCAACCAAAGAGACGGTTACGCTGAGGATCTTGGGAATGGCGAGAAATACAACGAACGAGATCGCTGGGGTATTCGTGGGGAATTGAGATTTGTTCCGAACGAAAATTTGGATGTTCGGTTTATCGCTGATTATGACCAGATTGATGAGCAGTGTTGCTTGCTTACCAATATTGTCGAGGTCGAGCCGACAATTGCTGAACCGATCACGCCTAGCAATGTCGTGCGGTCGCTCGGTGGGCAGGTTGTCTCAGAGGATCCATTTTCTTACGACGTGTTTTACGATCTGATTCCGATCAATGAGATTGAGAATTATGGCTTCTCGCTTCATTCAGAGTATGATTTCGGCTTCGCGACGCTAACAAATATTTTGGCCAATCGAACCTCCAATTCGCTCGCAGACTTTGATTCAGACGCCACAAATATCAACATATTTGGCAGCAATGTTTCTGACACAGAGATTGAGACGTTCACACAAGAAATTCGATTAACATCTAACCCGTCTGAAAGCCGCTTAGATTGGATGATCGGAGCTTACTTTCTAGATGAGACCATAGATATCGAAAGCTCGCTCGCTTATGGCGACGAGTATCGCGCTTTTCTGTCAGGTTTGGTAGGCAATCCAGCCTTGTTTCCAGCGCTTGAGGTTGGGCTCAACGTACCAGTCGGAACCTTTGCTGCCGCGGGGCAGGGCGTATCTGAGTCAATTTCGCAAGACAACGAAGCCTGGTCGATTTTTGGAACGGTCGATTACCGATTAACAGACCGGCTGACCGGCACGATTGGTCTGAATTATACAGAAGACGAAAAACAAGTCCGCATGGACGTCCAAAGTACCGATGCACTTGCAGCCGTGAACCTGGATCAGCTTGGATACACTGCGGCGCTGCAGGGCCTATTGGCGCAGCAAGGGGTAAATCTCCAAAATCCAGCTTCTGTTGGTCCGTTTGTCCAAGCCAATCCAATGCTATACGCGCAGCTGCAGCAACAAGCGTTGGCGGTCGCTCAGAGTGAGAATAATCCCTTCGATATCCTGCGGCCTTTACAGGTCTTTCCGCAATTCTTGAGCTTCCCAAATGCGGTCGAAAACGGTCAGACCAGCGATAGCAGCACATCCTATTTGCTGCGGCTGAATTACGAGATCAATGACAATATCAATGTCTATGGCTCCTATTCCACCGGCTTCAAAGCCTCATCTTGGAATTTGCAAAGACAAAGTGCACCATTCGTTTCCGACTTTACGCCTGGCAATCCGATCGTTGACCCAGTAACGAGCCAGTTGGTCTTCCAAACACCTTCCTCTCCGGTGACGGACGCTGGTTTATTTTCGACGAACCTTTCCTCAGGCTCGCGTTTTGCTGGGCCTGAAGACGCCGAGGTTTTCGAGCTCGGAATAAAGGCCCAATTCGATGAATTCGCGGTGAGCGTCGCGGTCTTTGATCAGTCTATCGAAGGATTCCAGACGTCTATCTTCAATCCTGATGAGGGCTTTGTGCTTCAGAATGCCGATAAACAATCCACGACAGGTATTGAGTTCGACGCAACTTGGAGTCCGATCAGACCGCTGACGCTCACATTTGCCGGAACATTTTTGGATGCCGAATATGATGAGTTCCCCGGCGGCGCTGTTGATGAAGACGGTAATCCAATCGACCTCTCCGGCCAAACGCCTCAAGGCGTCGCTGACACGCAGTTCACGCTCGGCGGCAATTTCAATTTCCGTATTGCTGATATGGGCGGATATGTTCGAGCGGATTGGCAATTTGTCGGCGACTCGAATTTCTTCGACAATCCAATTGATCAGCTGGCCGTAGAGCAGGCCGGCTATTCTCGAGAGCAAAACCTCGTAAATGCATCGGTCGGTGTGATGACAAAAAATGATATCCTCGTCTCTATTTGGGCTCGAAACCTATTCGAAGACGAGTTTCTTGTTGGCGCTTCACCGGCTCCGATCCAAGAGGGCAATTATAACGGGATTCCCAACCAACCCCGCACGTTTGGCGTCACTGTTAAGAAGAAATTTTAGAGACCGGAGCTGAGGATTCTGTCGATTAATCCGATGACTGCTTCTACAAAAAAGGAAACCCAAATGGCTGAATTGGTGCTTTATGGTGCAGCGCTGTCTCCCTTCGTTAGAAAAGTCCAAGCCGTCTTGCACCATGTTGGCGCTGACTATGAGATTGAAGACGTCGACTTCTTCAATATGCCAGATTGGTTTGTTGAAATCAGTCCAGCGCGCCGAATACCTGTTTTGCGAGACAGGACGATTGGGACATCAGGTATTCCCGGAACTATCCCAGATTCGTCGGCCATTGCCATGTTTCTCAACCAACGCTTTGATGCCGGTCTTTACGGTGACGACGCATTCCAGGCAGGACGTATTGCATGGTTCGAGGAATATGCGGATACCGAATTCGCGCAGACGGCGGGACTAGACCTGTTCAGGGCGATCATGTTTCCACTCTTTCGAGGAGAAGCCCCGGATGTCGAAACAGCGTCTAAGACATGGAACGAAAAGTTTCCAAGGTTTTTCGACTATCTAGAAAGCGCTTTAGACGGAAAACCTTACTTTGTCGGCGACAAGGTCAGCATGGCGGATATATCCGTCGCGGCTCAGTTGTTGCAAATTGACCTCGTGGCCGGCTTGCCAGACGAGGGGAAGTACCCGCATCTGGTGCGGCACACGCAAGCGATGAAAGTGGCGCCGGGTTTCGTCGAGAACCTTGAAAGATGTTCCGCATTTATTAGCGGGCTTCTGCCGGAAAAAGTCCGACTGGGATAAAGCGATCCCTGGTCTGCTCTCGGAGTATATTAAACAGGATGTGCAATGCTTAAACTACACTTCGCTCCAAACTCTCGCGCGGGCCGTATTGTCTGGCTCTTGGAAGAGCTCAGTTTACCCTATGAGCTCAACAAAATGTCGTTTCACCCGAAAGATCTAAAATCAGAAGAGCATCGAGCGCGCCATCCCCTTGGTAGAATCCCAGTTTTGGAAGACGGCGACTTGCTCTTGTGGGAGTCGGGCGCAATTGTTGAGTACATTTTAGAGCGCCACAAAAATGGTGGATTGAAACCATGCGTCGATGACCCGTCTTGGCCCAAATACCAGCAATGGTTTCATTATTGCGAAGGTATGGTCATGCCGCCGATAAACACAATTGTTGTTCAGACGATCTTGCTTCCAAAGGAGCGACGAAACGCGACGGTCTTGGAACAAGCTCAAAAACTGCTGACAAAATCATTGGTCCCAATCGATGATGCCCTTCGTGACAAAGACTTCTTGATTGGAGATTTTTCGGGCGCTGACGTTATGCTGGGACATGCATGCTATATGGCAAACCGCATGGGGCGCGTGACCGAAGAGATGCCGAATTTGCGTGCTTACGTTCAGCGAATTTCTGATCGCCCCCACTTCAAGACCGCGATCAAAATGAAGTAGTGCTTAGATTCTTTCAAGCCGGCATTCGCTTCACCTATTGCAAAAATTAATGCATCGCATTAGGGTCGAGAGTATTCTGCGATCGAAAAGGAACGCAAGTCATGTGGCGAATTCTAGGATACATTCTTATCACATTGGTGGTGCTTGGTTTGATCGGTGCTTTCGCGATTACGAGAGGCGGAAAACTTGTGACGCCGGAAGGATCTGGCGAAGTTCAGATCGGCGATAAAACCTTTGAAGGCATGCCATTACCTGACTATGCCGCGAAATTTGTGACCGAAGATTACAAAAGCTACTTCATCGAAGTAGAGCCTGGTATCAAAGTCCACATGCTTGAGGTCGGGACCGGCTACCCGATCTATATGCAACACGGAAACCCAAGTTCGGCTTTCCTGTATCGGAAAGTCGTCGATGAATTGCCGCTTGACCGCGTCCGCGTGATTATGCCGACATTGGTCGGGCTGGGCTTTTCGTCGAAAGTTCCGGTCAAAGATCATTCCGTGGTGAATCATAATCGCTGGCTCAACGCGGCGCTGAACGAGCTTGATCTGGAGAGCGTCATCTATGTCGGACAAGACTGGGGCGGGATCGTCGGTATTGGCGCCTTGTCACTTTCGCCCGAACTGATTGATGGCATCGTGATGATGAATTCGGCGATTTACTCGCCGACCGAGAAGATTGACACCACCCGACTGCACGAATTGGTCCGGACCCCGATTGTCGGCGAGCTCTTAATTGAAGTAATTTTCGGGCCCTTCGATGGAATGGATGGGGTTCAAGGGGATCCGGAGTCAATGCCGCCAGAAGTCGAGCAACTTTACGGCCGCCCGGTTAATGAAAGTGGCAACAAGAAAGCACCGCTCGCGCTGATGCGCATGGTGCCACACGCGCCTGAGCATCCGAGCACCGCGCCGATGGGAGAGCTTGTCACATTCGTGCGTAGCTTAGATGTCCCAACTGAGATCGTATGGGGCATGAATGACCCGATTGGTGGAGATGTCCTACCGGCTATGCAAGCGCATTTCCCGAATGCCCGCACCACTGAAACGGAAGCCGGACACTTCCTGCAAGAGGAAGTTCCCGATGTCATCGCGGCAGCCGTGATGCGCGTTTACGAGGAGGTTCACACGCTGGATCTTGCATCCGTTTCTGAAGCCGATCCGACCCAGCCACTCGAGTAAAAAAGCAATGCTAAAAGTCTTCCTGCTTTCCATTGGCGTCCTGCTTGCTCTGCTTTTGGTATGCGCGTTTAGTATAACGAGAGATGGGCGCCAGGTGACTCCAAGCGGTGAAGGAACCGTCAAAATTGGAACGAAGTCCTTTGAAGCCTTTGAGTTGCCCGACTATGCGGCGTCCTTCCTCGACGGGAGTTACAAAAGTTACTTCATAGAGGTCGAACCTGGGATCAAGATCCATGTCCTAGAGATCGGTGAGGGCTATCCAGTCTATGCCCAACATGGAAATCCAACGTCCGGATTTCTATATCGAAAAGTCGTGTCTGAGCTGCCAACAGACCGCGTTCGCGTAATCATGCCGACAATCATTGGGCTTGGCTTTTCATCTAAAGTTCCCGCAAGTCAGCATACGCTCGCAAATCATAAGCGCTGGATGAGTGAAGCCTTAGAGCAGCTTGGGCTCACAGAATTGGTTTATGTTGGTCAAGATTGGGGAGGTGCCATTGGCGTGGGCGCTCTGAGAGAAACGCCTGAGCTTTTGAAAGGCGCTGTGATTCTAAATACCGGGTTCAATGCGCCGACGGAAAAAATGAGCCTTTCTCGTGCACACGATTTGGCAAAAACACCTGTTCTCGGCGAGTTGCTTCTGGAGAACTTGGTTTCGATTTTTGATCGATTGCACGAAACGCAAGGCGATCCAGCGTCAATTCCTGAGGGCGTCGCGGAACTCTATGGACGCCCTGTGATTGAAAGTGGAAATAAAAAAGCCCCCCTAGCTCTGATGCGCATGGTTCCAGATGGGCCCGACCACCCGAGCTCCGCAGAGCTTCGCAACATTCAGTCTTATGTTTCGTCTCTAGACATCCCTGCTGAGATCGTATGGGGGATGCAAGATCCAATTTTCGAAAGAGCGCTGCCGACCATGCAATCCTTTTTTCCCGAGGCGCGCGTCACAGAGACCAGGGCAGGGCACTTCCTGCAAGAAGAAGTGCCAGAAGAAATTGCGGCAGCGATTATGAGAATTGTCGAACGCGTTGATGCGGGCGAGGCTATTTCGCCAACACCATAGGCAAGCTGCAGCGTTTCACGCACGCGCGTGTCTTGAAATGCATTTTACGCCCGGCGATCGCGCGTCGTCATGCCTACCAGCGTTCTTTAAAAGGGCGTAAGTCCATTTCATGTGTCCATGCGGATTTTGGCTGTGTGTGGACATACCAATACGCTTCGGCGATCGCGTCTGGCGAGAGGCAACCGTCTTCGCCGAGTTTTTCAATGTATTCGCCGAAGCGGCTACGCACCATCTCGCCATCAATGACGCCGTCAATGACAAAGTGCGCAACGTGGATCCCGTCCGGCCCAAACTCACGTGCCAAGGATTGGGCGAGCATACGCAATCCAGCTTTCATAGAAGCAAAATGAGCGAAATTAGGTCTGCCGCGCATCGAGCCAGAGGCCCCGGTAAAAAATAGGCTTCCATGGCCTTGTGCTTTCAGAATTGGGATTGCCCGTTTGGCGGTGAGGAAGGCGCCAAAGCATCCCACCCGCCAGAGGTGTTCAACCGTCTTCGGTTCAAGTTTTTCAAATGGAATGATTGCATTGTTTCCGACATTATAAAGCAGGGCATTGATCGGATGCTTATCGGCCACATGTGCGAACAACTTATCTAAATCTGTTTCGGACGTTACATCGACGGCAACGCCTTCCGCGGAGCCGCCAGCTTGGTTGACTTCGCGCGCCAGCGCTTCAACCCGATCTTTGGTTCGGCTGCCTATAATGATGTGCTGATCTTCACGTCCAAATCGTCTTGCGAGTGCGCCGCCGACGCCGCGTGAAGCGCCCGCGCCTAGAATTATTGTACATCCGGGCATTCTTCTTTGCTCCTTCTTTTACATTGGACACTGTTCCTGCTGAAGAGGGCGCATATGCGCTCCGTTGATGGTGCTGGACAGATCGAGTTCAGTTGACTTTCTTGCTTTGATTAATGTAACACATTAATTAAAAAATTGACAAGCACAATACACTTTCGAGCCATCTCAAAGAGGACCCCGCGCATGAAGGAGCTCATATACCATCGTCATTTCCTGCCGGCGATGAGACGATACGAAACGAAAAAAGCCGTAATTGATGGAACATACGAAGCGACATTTAACCAACACGCAGATAGGGTTTTCCGTCTCGTGCACGCATTGCGACATCAGTGCGGTCTTTCGAGCAGCGATCGCTTCGCGGTCCTTGCTCGAAATTCTCATACCTATCTAGAGCTCTTCCATGCGGCTTTCTTAGGCGGTGGCGTTATCAACCCTATGAATTTGAGGCTTAGCGCGAAAGAACTGAGCTATATCATTCGAGATTCAGGGGCCGAAGTCATTTTCGTCGACAGACATTATGCGCCTTTGCTCGCCCTCGCTCTCAATGAGGGTACTTCGTTTCCCATTCGACAATCCATCCTAATTGGGGATGAAGACGACGGCGTGTTTGACTTTCACTATGAAAACTTGCTGGCGCAGGCAGAGCCCGAGTTGCCTGCAGAACCTGACGAAAATGATCCCGTTGTGCTGATGTACACCGGCGGGACTACCGGCCTTCCAAAAGGCGTGGTGCTGACACAACGGGCCAAAATGTTGAACCAATATCATGGCCGCCTTGCTCGACCGAAGATGAACGACTCCTCTGTGAGCCTTATCCAAACGCCGATGTTCCATGTGGCATCTACTGGAGCTTTGCTGTCAACTTATGCGGTGGGGGGAACTACAGTTATAGTGCCTGGGTTTGAGCCGCAATTGGTGATGAAAGAAATAGAACGTAATCGGGTGACCTCAACAACAATGGTGCCCACAATGATTGGCATGATGTTGATGCATCCTGCATTTGAGCCGGCGCATCTGAGCTCTCTAGAACAATTGACGTATGGGGCCTCGCCAATGCCGCTCTCTTTGCTCGACAAGTTGCGTAAGGCTTCGCCCGAACTCGAGCTATTTCAAGGCTATGGCATGACTGAGAGCTCCGCGAGCCTTACTTCCCTAAGCCCCGATGATCATCGCGCCGGCGGCGAGCGCCTAAGATCAGTCGGGCAAGCTGTGGTCGGTGTAGAGCTTTCAATTCGAAACGAAGACGGTATCGAAGTGCCGAGGGGTGAGGTCGGTGAGGTCTGCGCCAAAGGCGGTAACTTCATGACTGAATATTGGAAGAAGCCTGAAGCGACCCAAGAAGTGTTTCGTGATGGTTGGTACCATACTGGAGATGCGGGCTATTTCGACGATGAGGAATATTTGTTTTTAGTCGACCGCGTAAAGGATATGATCGTCACCGGCGGAGAGAACGTCTATTCAACTGAGGTTGAAAATGCGATCGCGAGCCACCCGGCCGTGCAACAGGTTGCTGTAATTGGCATACCCAGCGAAATCTGGGGCGAAGCTGTCCATGCCATCGTCGTCACAGAGGATGATGCGAGTGTATCGATCGAGGAGTTAACCCATCACACAAGGCATTTGATCGCTGGCTATAAAGTTCCAAAATCCATCGAAATACGCACTGAACCGCTTCCTCTTTCGGGTGCAATGAAAGTCCTTAAACGCGACCTTCGAGCACCTTATTGGCAAGACCACGAAAAATCGATCGCTTAGACTGAGGTGTCGCACATTTTCGCTATAGACACGAATAAGAGTGGTTCATGAACGAGATTGACTATCTAACGTTTCGCCAAGACATACGAGAATTCTTGGAGGAAAACCTAACCCATTCTATGCGCCAGGCTGGACGTTTGCAGACATATGCTTTTCCGCACATGGAGCAGGCGCTTGAGTGGCAAAAAGTCCGCAACATTCACGGGTACGGAGCGCCGAATTGGCCTAAAGAGTTTGGCGGCACTGGATGGGATGTCAGGCAACAAGAAATATTCCACGAAGAATGCTTAGCTGCCGGTGCGCCTGGCATTCATCAGCAAAGTCTAAACATGTGCGGCCCTTGTTTGATTGGGCATGGCTCAAAGGCTCAACAAGACTATTACTTACCCCGAATTCTGTCGGCAGAACACGTGTGGTGTCAGGGGTATTCAGAACCAGAATCTGGGTCAGACCTCGCCTCAATAAAGACAAGTGCTGAGCGAGATGGTGACCAATACATTGTGAGCGGTACAAAAATATGGACGTCCAACGCTCACGACGCCACACACATGTTTTGTTTGGTTCGTACATCATCCGAGGGGCGGCCACAGCAAGGAATATCTTTTCTACTTATAGATATGAAAAGCCCTGGCATTACTGTGAAGCCGATCAAAAACCTTAATGGCGTGCATGAACAAAATCACGTTTATCTAGACAATGTGCGAGTTCCGCAAAGCAATCGAGTTGGGGGCGAAAACGAAGGCTGGAAGGTCGCTAAATACCTCCTTGAGTTTGAACGTGGTGGCACATCGATCGTGCCCATGCTTCGACGAAACCTTGCCATGGTTATGACCGCCCTCGACGAAGCCGCAGCGCCTGGCGCGGCCGATCAATTAGATCACGCGAACTTTAGGCGCATGCTGGCCGCGAAAGAGATGTCAGCATTAGCAGTGCAGGCGACCGAATTACGTCTGAACTCTAAAAGCGGGCAAACAGGGTCTCCTGGTGCGTTCTCGTCAATGACCAGAGTTATTTCCCGAGAGCTCCTCCAAGACATAGATGAGCTTCTTGTCGAGACGGCGGGGCCCTATGTTATGGCTTTTCAACCGGAGGCTATGCGACCGGGATTCGACGGCAAAGTGATCGGGCCCGATTACGCTCATACTGCAGTCCCCAGGTATTTTGACCAGAGAGCTGCCACGATTGCGGGTGGGACCAGTGAAGTTCAGAGAAACATTATCGCCAAGGCTTTTTTGGGGCTTTGAAGCCTCTCAACCGATAGCCACCGATCCAGATACTGACACCCTTGGTAATGTAGCCTGTGGGGCTGCCATCGGACAGTTTATCTTCGTTCAGGCATTGGGCGTGATCTTCAGAACCTGTCCGCCGCCTGCACCTTCAGTTAAAACATAGATGTTTCCATCAGGGCCCATAGCGACATCACGTATCCGGACGTCAAGCTCTTTGAGGAGAGAAAATTGAGTCACGCCGGGCTCTGCTGGATCGACGACTCTTAACTCGCGGGTGGCAAGGGCTGCGGAAAAAAGCAAGCCTTTCCATTCGGGGAATGCATCACCGGTATAGTACATCAAAGAGCCTGGAGCGATGGACGGCGTCCAATGCAAAATTGGTTGCTCGGTCCCAGCCGTTTCAGCATACGGGCTAATTTGAGCGCCTGAGTAGTCCACGCCCCAAGTCACAAGCGGCCAACCAAAATTTGCACCAGGTTTGATGATGTTTATTTCATCTCCACCACGGGCGCCATGTTCGTTTGAGTAAACAATGCCTTCGGAGGCTAGCACAATCCCCTGGTGATTGCGGTGTCCAAACGACCAAATCTCTGGCAGCGCACCCGCTACATCAAAAAAGGGGTTATCCGCTGGAGGCTTACCGGCATCTGAAAGTCGTAGGGTTTTTCCGAAGTGATTATCAAGTCTCTGAGCCTCGTGGCGATAGGCGTATCCTTCTCCGGACGTCAGCAAAATTGTCTCATCCGGCAAAAAAACAAATCTGCCTCCATAGTGGGCCGCACTACTGCGAAATGCATCAGCCTCGAATAGTAGTGATAAGTCTTCAAGTTTGGCACCCTCATCCGTCGGGATGTAGCGGGCGCGCGCAAGCCTGAGTGTGTTTCGCCCGTTCGTGCCGTGCGCATAGGTAAGATACACCCAATCGTTTTCTTCGAAGCGCGGATGAGCTTGCACTTCAAAGAGACCGGCTTGACTGCGCGTATACACGTCCGGCAGGCCAGCCACTGTTACATTCAAGAGAATACCGTCTCGGATCAATCTAAGCTCACCGCCACGTTCGCTGACTAAAATGTCTCCATTCTGTAGCCAAGAAATATCCCAAGGTGAGTCCAATCCATCAGCGAAAACTTCAATCTGATATTGTTCCACAGGATATGAGCCGACCTCACCAAATCCAGGCGTGTCGGCTCCAGCTTCGACGCTCGCGCGCAACACTAGAATGACCAGCATGGTCATCAATAAAAAGCGCATACTAAATCTCCAAGCTTGCCACGACTAATGTGATGCATTAATCTGGTTTCTCCGGTACAACGCAGCTGTCGTCAAGGGGAGCAAAAGTGAAAAAGACGCTATTGGTGATTGGCGCATGGTTTTCGAGCGGTGCTGTGTGTTACGTCTTTGCAGCACTCTTCTCCCAACTTGTCGTCTTGAATGAGCTAAGGCGGCTAGGCCTAGATATTTCGATGTCTGACAACCTATTCAGTCTGGCGCACGCAGTGCTCAATATGGTCCCTTATATGATTGTAATCCTAATCGGATTTGCGATAGCTTTTGGGGTCGCTTCGGTCGTCAAACAAAGCGCGGCAAGGCTATCCAAGGTTGCTTACCCAGTCGCAGGCGCCGCTGCGATGGGAACTGCACTCTGGATCATGAATCTGCGGTTTGGAGTATTCCCAATTTTGGGAGCACAAGAAACTTATGGGTTGATATTACAGATCTCAGCCGGAGGCTTGGGTGGACTTGCTTTCGAGCGTCTCCGCCCAAAGCGAATGGCGAGTTGATGAAACCAAGCTTTCAAAAAACTTTTACTCCTAACGCTCGGCTGCTTGGGGCGTTGGTGACGGCACGCATGTTCGGCACTGAGGATGGCCCCCAGCATGAGATTCGGTTGGTTGATCTGATACGATCGAGGGTGCGGTATGGGTGAAAAAGACAACCCAAACGTTTCGGGACAAACGAAGGTCTCAGCGACGTCAGTAAAGTTACTGAGCGATGAGACCTGCATGAAGACATTAAAAGCTCAGAAAACTGCGATACTGAATAAGCCCGTTCCAGATCGTTTGAGAATCCTGGTCGAACGAGTTCGTTCAATGGACCCCGACCGGTGACAGGTTCGCGTGCTCTTGCAAGGAGACTGACTATCTCTTTGGGGCGCGTGGATTGTTGCACGGCCGGCGACTGCATGCGGTGAGCTAGGGCTTCAGTCCGTCGGAAGGTCTCATAGGCTGTGTGTTCTTGTACAGAAAGTTAGACTCGGGTGTCGTGGTGTCGAAATCGCAGTCTGGAGCCCTCTATCGCTCAGGCCGCCTACTGGGCGAGGAAAGAAGCGTAATATCTGCGGCCCAAATCGCTCCTAATTGGACGCGCATTGTTCGCTTTGGATCTGCCTGAGCCTGCAATGAACGTTGCGATAGAAGCATGTGGTAGCAGATATGAAAAGTTCGCCGGATGAGCGGCAAACATTACAAATGTGAGTCATACCCAGACGTAACTAGTACGTGGTTTCGTTCGAAGCCAAGGTAATCATAACACTTACAAAATCGATCGAACTTCGCCTCGTTGGTTTGGCCTTTGGCAATGGCTAAAAGCTACGTCCGTTAAGCGATCTTTTAAGGCTAGATTTGAGCACAAGGGGCAAATCATGAGTTCTTTTCGCGTTGCTGTTTCTAGTCTTGCGGTGGCGTTGGCGCTTGCGAGTTGTTCGGGAGGTGGTGGTGAGAGCGATGGTACGGTTTCGCCGATTGCTGGTACCAACCCAAATCCCTCACCTCCTGCTTCGCCACCGCCGCCTCCACCACCCACGACGCCACAATCAGTGACCTTTTCGGGCGAAACCGAAATCTGGCATCCCATTACTCTGACGTTGGACGGCCCGAGCGCAGAGGAAGACGGCGCGACCAATCCGTTCACCGACTTTGCCTTGAACGTGACCTTTCGCCGGGGCAGTGAGACCTATACGGTCCCCGGATATTTTGCCGCCTGTGGCAATGCTGCAGAAACCAGTTGCTCAAGCGGCGACCAATGGCGTGTTCATTTTACGCCGGATACCGTTGGCAATTGGGAATATCAGATCTCGTTCCGCGAAGGCACAAATGTAGCACTAACTGGCGGCGGTGCTGTGGTGGCAGATTTGGATGGTTTAAGCGGGTCCTTTTCGATTGGGAGCAGCACTAAAACCGGCAATGACTTTCGAGCCTCGGACAAAGGCCGATTAAGCTACCAAGGCGGACATTATCTACAATTCGCGAATGGCGATCCGTTTTTCAAAGTCGGCGCCGACTCACCTGAGAACACGCTAGCCTATGAAGACTTCGACGCGACACCAAATCGCGGCGATCGGCGCAAAGATTGGTGGCCGCATTTGGATGATTACGGCAACGCGACCGGTGCCGAAACTTTCCTCTGGCAGGACACAAAAGGTCAAGAGCTGCTTGGCGCCTGGTCCTATCTCGCAGATCAGGGCATCAATGCCGTATCATTTTTGACCTTCAGCCTTGGCGGCGATGATGAGAACATTTTTCCGCACCTGCTGCGCGTTTCGCTAACCGAATACAACGGCCTCGGCCGCAGCGCACAGTGGAGCCAAGGCGTGCACCATGACAGGTTTGATGTCTCAAAACTTGATCAATGGGATCGTGTCTTTTCTTATGCTGATCAATTAGGTCTGTTCTTGCATTTCAAGACCATGGAGACCGAGAATGATCAGCTGATGGATGATGGCGCGTTTGGGCCTGAGCGCCAGCTCTACTATCGCGAACTGGTCGCGCGTTTCGGGCACCATTTGGCACTCAACTGGAATCTTGGCGAAGAATACACACTGTCGACCGAAACCGCTCGTCAGACGCTGACTTACCTGGATGAGATTGACGCCTATGGGCACCTGCGCGTGTTGCATACATATCCAGGTGAACGGGATCAGCGCTATGGTCCGCTCCTGGGTAATCAGTCCGCTCTGACCGGTACATCGGTTCAAACCAGCAATCAGAATTTCAACGAAGTCCGTTCGGCGTTGACTGAATGGGTGTCGCGCTCACGCGATGAGGGCAAGGCCTGGGTCGTCGCTTTGGATGAACCAGGAAGTGCGAGTCGAGGGGTGGCAGCTGACAATTCCTATCCGGACGGCCAGCTGCCGCAAAGTCGCAATCAAAATGATAATCGCGACGCTGTACGCCGACGCGTCTTGTGGAACACACTGACCGCTGGCGGGGCCGGCGTTGAATACTATTATGGCTACCAGACCGGATGTGGTGATCTGATGTGTCAGGATCATGAAACCCGGCAATCGAAATGGGATGACGCGGCTAACGCAGCAGCGTTTTTCAACGCGCATATTGGTCAGTCGGCGCTCACTATGGTGGAGTCCGACGCCTTGCTGACGACGCAAGCCGATGCTCAATCAGCAACCAATATTGGTGTTTACAGTCTGCCGAACAGTCCAAAGACATTCACGATCGAAGCCGAAGACATTGGGACCAACCCACCTGGCGACTGGGTGTTTGAGAATGACAAACCCGGCTTCACTGGCACCGGTTATTATCGCTGGGCCGGGCCAGATCTGTTCAATATCAACGGCGCCGGCAGTGGGACAATGGGCTATGTGGTAGATGTTCCCGCCAGCGATGCAGGCAATTACCGGTTTGCCTTCCGAGCCAGACGGATCGCCCGTAATGATGGGCGGACAGATCTCAACAATGATATCTGGATGCGCGTGATCGAAGAATCCAGCGGTGAGCAGGTCCAGCCAAATGGCGAAGCTGGCCAGATCTGGTGGAAAATGTTTTTCAGCGGAAGTCTAACCAATTGGGTTTGGTCAAACAGTCTCGATCGTCAGGACGGCACCAAACTGCCAGCGACCTACAATCTGTCTGCGGGCCGACACCGGATCGAGATCTCAGGACGGTCCACAGAGTTTCATTTCGACCGCATGACCCTGAATAAGGGCACCAATCGGTCAACGAATGAGAGCAACACAACAGCGCCGGATGGTTCGGTTGGCGGAACCGTTTCGAGCGTATCGCCGGGGGCTTCGGACAGTGATAATTATCTCTTCGCTGAACCTGGCCAAATCTATGTCGCATACCTTGTAGATGATGTGGATGAGCAAGTTCTAGATTTGAGTGGTCAGATAGGCTCATATTCCGTGTCATGGTACAACCCGGTTGAAGGCGGCGTTTTGCAAGATGGGTCTGTCTCAGAGTTGACAGGTGGAGACTATCGCGCACTGGGCGACCCGCCATCTCAGCCAAATGACGATTGGGTTGTTCTGGTTAAGCGAAATTGACCGTATAGTTGAGCGTCGATTTGACGATCACTTCCAAATAGGCTCCATAGCGAGCAAACGCAGTCATTAGAAAATGAGCGTAGTTCATGCCCTCCAAGTCGCCGGCGGTTTGCCATAGTGACTTTTGAATGCCCGTGCGAAAGCCTCATAGCTGCCATAACCGACAGTGGCTGCGACTTCTGCAATCGATTTGTCGGGAATTGAAAGCAGTTGGCCGGCTTTGAGCATTCTCTGCGAGGCTAAGTACTGCATAGGGGGCACGCCAACGAGTTTGTGAAAGCGATGCGATAAGGCCGACCTGGATAAACCGACTTCTCGGCTCAATTCTGTCATCGTCCATTTTCGAGCAACATCGCCGTGAATAAGCGCCATTGCCTTTGCAACGTGCCGATCCCGAAGACCACGCAACCAGCTCGTTTCATCTGCAGGCAGGCGCATCGCATAGGATTTAACCGCTTGCATTAGAAGCAGTTCAGATAGTCGAGCCAATTGTTTTGAGGCGCCTGGAATTAGAGACGCGGATTCATCAGCGCCGAAGCGAAATGATGAACGGACCCAAGCATCGGTTTCTTCATTCTCGAACTTCACCACAATTACAGGAGGAAGCGATCGAATCAGCGGATTAAAGTCCTCCGCTCGACTGCCGATAAACCCGCAAACGAAGATCGCGGTTTCGCCGCCGCCTCCATGATTGATATTGAACAGTCCAGCGCCATTTGGGGAAGTGACAATATCTTGCCCTGGAGTCGCTGGCAGGGTCACATCACTCCCGGCAAAGTGAGAATCATTGCGCGGAACCAGAATCGCTTCCCCACTTTTAAGTTTGAACGCAGGCGCACCATCGAACTCAAATTCTACTTCGCCTTCGAGCAGGTAATGATAACAAACAAGCTCGACCGCTCCGTCCAAGACGTCGCTAAATCGTTCGGGATGGAACTCTGAAGCCATACACCAAGGCGCCGAGAATTCGGCATGCATGAAGAGACCACCATGCAGCCGCGTCGTCAGAAGAATCTCTGAAAGCAAACCAAGGTCGATTTCAGGTTCAGGTTTGATCGATTGATCAGAACTCATGGCGTTTCCATCATACCCAGCGGCCGTATGCGATCGTAGCCATGGAGATACAAGATTTCAATTTGGGAACGAGCAAATGACGAGTGCGGTTTCAGAGATTTGGCGTTATCCGGTAAAGTCATTCGCTGGCGAGAAACTTTCCAGTGCTGAGCTCACCCAAACAGGTATACCTTATGATCGGTATTGGGCCGTTCGAGATGTCGAGTCGGGAGAGTTACTAGGGGGAAGAAGTGTTGCAGAACTTATGATGTTTTCAGCACGCTTCTGCGAGGACCCGACCGAGACACGACAAATCGCTGAGATTACTTTCCCGGATGGAGCAACGCGCCGGACCGATGATGATCAGATTGATGAAAGTCTCTCTCGGGCTCTTAATCGTAAAGTGGTCCTGAGCGAAGTAAAGGACGTTTCGGACAAAGACTACTACGCTCGACCACAAAGTTTCACCTTCACGCCTGATATCATTCGGCGTTCATTTGGTTTGGAAGCAGACGAACCGCTCACAGATTTATCGGGCAAAACGAAGGTGTCTGCCGCCTATATCGAAAACTGGCAAACCTATCGAACGCGTCCGGGTACGCATTTTGATACCTCGACGCTGCATATCCTAACAGAAGCCTCTATCCGACACATTCAAGCTCTCCTCCCCGATGCGGAGATTAATGTTCGCCGATTCCGCCCGAACATTGTTGTTTCAGACCAAGAAAGCGCGAGTGCACCAATAGAATTTGAATGGGTCCATAAACACCTCGCTATTGGAACATGCCTCATCGACGTCACCTGGGAGACAGTGCGCTGCATCATGACGACGCGGGAGCAAGCAGAGCTTCCCAAAGCTGCGAAAGTCATGCGAACGCTCGTCCGGAATACACAGCAAAACTTGGGGGTTTGTGCCGAGGTGATCAAAACTGGCCGAATTGCTATCGGAGACTCTGTCGACGTGGTGGTTCCGTAGCATGAAGGAAGCTGCGGAGTTTCGACGGGACAGCGAGCAATAGGAGACCTTAGCATTTGCGACGCTTTTTAGCTTAAGCCGATAAAATCTTCGATAGCAGATTAGAAAATCGCTGGATTTCGATCCGGCTCAAGTGACCCAAGACGCTCTTGGTCGTTTCCACCATCGCGCCATTGAAAGATGCGACTTGAAGTTCCCCCTGCTTCGAAAGGCAAAGCGTTACGCGGCGCGCGTCATGCTCGTGCGCAGAGGTTTCGACGAGGCCTTTTTGAATAAGCAGACTAACCACTCTCGATACTTGCGACTTATCCCGCCCTAATGTCTGACTAATTTCCTGCGCAGTGTTGGTTCTGTTTTCGGAGATCACATACAAAATCATACCCCCAATCGGGCCAATCTTTTCCTGGTCCACGGCTTGAGCGCGCGGGTGAAGGTCGGAATGAAACCGGCGCATCAATCGATCGATCTGCAGAGCAAGGGTCACTTCGTTGTTCAATTCGAATCCATTAGTTGACTTTGTCAACTATATCCTATCCATTTATCATGCCAACGCAAACGCGTTGGTCGCGTGAACTTCTGATCGGGAGAGACGTCATGTCAAATGCACAGCTCAACCTCTTAAAAATCGCATCGATATTATGGGTGATTTGGGGGCTCGTTCATATGCTTGCGGGGTTCATTGTGATTCCGGCTGACGCGTCTGGGGGATTTCAAGCGATTGCGGACGCGGTTCCGGCCGAAGCCCTTGAAGCGGATTATCACCCAGCAGTCGGTGGTATACTCAACCAGCATGCTTGGAACCTTCTCTGGGGTGGATTCGCAACGATCGTCGGAGCGGTGTTCATTTGGCGCAGCAACATCACCGCCATCTGGGTCACAGCGATGGTTGGGGGGCTTCTGGATTTTGGTTACTTCGTGTTTGTCGACATTCCAGGCTACGTGCACTTCATTCCTGGAACGCTGATGACCTTAGTCTCATCATCAGCGATCATAATCAGCTTTTGGGTCTGGTATGCGAGCTCCCGAAAATCGTAGCGTCTTAATGGCGAGCAAAGCAGTCGTTAGATCTTGGTGTAATTGACTTAGATTGTCGGCGTCTCGGGAATATCGATTCAGATGCTGATGGGACCTGGCCGCAAGGTCCGTTAACAAATCTATCAGGTTCGAAAGTTCTTGTGAAAGAGCACTCGAATTGGGACAACTTGTTTGTGCTGACCTTCGGCGCATAGCATGCGCTGGATCTATCGAGAGATTGAGAGTTCCGCTAAGTCGCGACTGATCGCCACAAAGGCTTCTTTCAGCTCTTCGGCATCATCCGCGTCATAATAATAGCTATCATCCGTTGCGCAGTCTTTGAGCATGTCTTTGGTCTCTTCGTCCGCCAAATCGAACGCAATGGTGAACACCTCAATGCCTTGCGCTTTGATCTCCTCACAGATCTCCGCTGTGTAAGTGTTCGCTTTGTCAGTATCCGATTTGCTGTGCTTCCCGGAATTGTTGGGCGAAACGGTGTTCGCGCCGTCGGACATCAGCATGAGAGCTTTACGTCCATCCTCGGCGTCGAAGCTCGCATAGTCTTCTGCCCCTTCAAAGGGAGCGTGCGAAGACAAAGACCGCAATCCCCAAATTAGGCCGGTTGGAATATAGGTTTTCCGTTTTGCCTTCAAACTGCCAATGACTTGATCCACATCTCTGTGGTCGCTGGTCATTTCTTTAGACAGACCGACATTGTTTTTGCACCAGTTTCCGGTGTGCTGGAAACCCGCCATTGGGTGAGTTGAATAAGACGCGTCCGTCGTGTTGTAAGGATAGGCGCGTGAGAGCATGCACCCTTGCCATTCATAATATTTGTATTTGGTTGAGCAGGTTTTCTCTGGCTCAGCGCCTTCGGGGCAGACCCAGCGTTTGCATGTGCCCATGTATTGCTCTTGGTTTCCTTGCTCAACGGATCCACTCGTTTTCTGGCACGCGTACTCTTCTTGATAACACCCAGCTTCGATGCGCGCCTCGTTCGAAGTTGTACAAGACTCTGTTTCAGTCGTGTATGGTTCCGTATCTCGGATCCATCCTGCATTTCCATAAGACGTATCGATGCGAACATAATCGTTGAACGGTATGACCGACATCTTCGCCGCTGCGTTCGCCGATGGGTCATCTTCATTTGGAAGCAGAATGTCGATCATCTCCCTCGAAGCATCTTGCAGGGCGGTCAGTTTAGAGCCAGCCATGGACTCGCTCGTATCGAGAACGAGGGCCAGTTCGACGGGCCTCTGTATGTTATAAACAACGCCTGTCGTTGCGCCGACCGGCATTGTTTTTCGACCGATGATCTCCATAAAGGTGGTGTCGAGCATGCCGCTAACCGAGAGCAATACTTCATCACCGACGACGGAGGCTTCGACCGGATGGAGCGTCAATTGGGCATTGGGCATAAAGTTTCCGTCAAAAAACTCTTGAGCCACGCGGTTTAGTTCTTCCGGCTCCAAGCCGCCGGTTTCGTTCTGCCGAAGACTTGTCGCAAGGGCGGCAGCATCGAGTCCGACTTGTACACGATGTTGCATCGTAACTTGGCGCTCATAGTCAATCGCAAACCCGGCCACTGCAAAGATGGGGAGTACCGATAAGGCATAAAGCATCGCCACATTGCCTGATTTGTTATGCTGAAAGTCGAATAACTTCGTCCATAAATGTAAACGCATCTGAGAACCCTACTCATACCTGGCGCGCGCCCGCGTGCTCGGAGGAGGCAAGGTCTACGCTTCGTGGGGTTGGATTTCTCAGACTGGTGTTTCACCGCGATTTCAAAACCGCGATGACGTGTTTCAGGGTGTTTCAGCTTATGATTAAGGACCAGACAAACAGCCGAGGAGGCGCCTTTTGTAAAGTGGAGTGCTCAACGAATGTCGTTGTGCAGCGTCGATGCAATCGGCCTCAAAGAGGTAGGCTTAATTCCGCTTTAAAGCCTGAATCATCCGGCTTAGAAAACGTAATATTGCCCGCATGAGCGGCGGCAACGCGCTCAACGATGGCAAGGCCCAGCCCCGAGCCCGAAATGTGTTTTGAATGAGTACCACGACTAAATGACTTTAACATCATTTCAGTATCTGAGACGTCGAAGCCATCGCCCATATCCATCACCGCTATGAGCGCGTGTGCGGGCGTTTGCGTTAGAGTGATCCGATACGGTGGTGCCCCGTACTTTTGAGCATTCTCAACCAAATTGATGACTGCCCGGCGTATAAACTCTTTCTGCCCCGTTATAGATATTCCCGTCTCAATATTGTGTTCGACTTCGAACTGCGTTGCGACTTCATCTACAAGCGCGCTCAAATCGAAGACCGCCTTGGATTCAGTCTCACCACCGCGGGCATAATCCATAAACTGACCAATCAGGCGATCTATCTGCTGCACCTGGCGCGACGCACTTTCTTTAAGGTCGTCCTGCTCACTCATCATCTCGACTGCGAGGCGCAGCCGCGCCAATGGCGTGCGTAGATCGTGCGACATTTCCGCCAGTGTTTCCGCGCGCATAGTTTCAGCCTCCTGAATGCGTTCAGTCATTCGTTTAAAGCTCTCGGAAAGCGCCTGGATTTCCGTTGGGCCCTTGATTTCCGACATCTGCCAGTCGGTGCCAAGCGATAACCGGTCGGTTTCCCGTTTCAGTGCATTGAGAGGAAGAGAAAGTTGGCGCGTGGCTATGACCCCGAACGCGGTTACGACAATAACGATGGCGCAGATGAAAAATATTAGCCAACGCAGAGGGGTCCAAACCGTGCCCGATTCTGCGGCAACCCAGTAAAAATCATCGCCAATTCGGAGATGCAACCAAAGCGTTTGATCAACACCGACGCGCCAATCCATTTCAGTCTGGAAGTCGAGTTGATCGATAAAGCGTTGCATGAAAGCGCGTTGGATATGGTTTTCGCGATGCTCACCAATCTCCGGGACCACACCCGTCGACAGGATGCGGAGATATGGGCTGGCATCCGCTTTCTCAATCAATGCAATCCGGCTTTCCGGGGGCAATTCATACGCTGCCGCTGATATCGTGTTCACCAATTCGGCTGCAATGCTGCTAAAGCGGTTGAGCTGCGCATTCAAAATCAGAGCGTAAATCGAAACAAAAGACAATACCACCGACATGGCCACCGTCGCTGCCAGTAACATGGCGTTTCGACCAAATAGGGATTTTGGCCAGATACGGGTCATTCACTGGGATCCTTAGCGAGCATGTAGCCGGTGCCCCAGACTGTTTTTATCCAAACGGGATTGGCTGAGTCTTCGCCGATCGCTTTGCGCAATCGAGTAATCTGAACATCCACGGCGCGATCCGCGACTTCGGTATCTCGGCCAAAGGCAACGTCAATAATCCGTGCGCGGGACACTGGACGTCCGATGCTGGAGGCGAGCGCCGAAAGTAAAGCAAACTCGCGTGAAGACAGTTCGATCATCATGTCATCGCAAGTTAATTTCATGGCATCTATGTCCAGGGCATAAGGCCCGAACCGGATCGTCTTTCCCGCACCTGCCATTGCGCCATTCGTGCCGGTGCGCCGCAACACAGCGCCTAAGCGCGCTAAGAGCTCACGCGGCTCGAACGGTTTCGCAAGGTAGTCATCTGCGCCCATTTCAATCCCAATTATGCGGTCGATCGGGTCACCTTTGGCCGTGAGGATGATAATGGGGATGGTCTCTTCCGCCGCCCGAAGTCGGCGACACGCAGTTAGGCCATCTTCTTCCGGCATCATCAAGTCGAGCACCATGGCATCATACGGTTCACGCTGCAGATGCCGATCCATCGCTTTTGTATCAGGCACAGCGCGCACATTATAGCCGTTCTCGCTTAAGTAACGTTGTAAGAGGCCGCGCAACTCGACGTCATCGTCCACCACCAAAATTCGGCCTTTTGAACTTTCCATCTCTCGTTCCTTGTCCTCTGACCGCAATCTAACCTGGTCCGCTGCGGTCTAAAATCCCGAGAACGATTTCAAGTCATTTCCAAGCGGTTGGCTTGAAACAGAATGAAACATCTTCCGGTTTTTCCGACATCACCGTGTAACGGCGCACCTTCAAATTTCATCTCATCGGGCCGCCAAGAAGGCAGCTCGCAACTTTTAGATACCTGAAAGGTGTAGAAAAATGCTTACTCTCAAATCCCCAACTCTTAACATCGGGGTCACAGCGGCCCTCGGCAGCGCGATGCTCCTCGTTATGACAACAGCGATGACCGCGGATGCGCAGAGCGGGCGGGTGAAAGCGCGCAGTGATCGCGGGGTCGTTTCAGCGGTGAGCGGGCCAGAGGGCCGACGCGGTGCCCGGGCGCGCGGCTGCGCCCAAGTTGAAGGCGGTCAGACTTGCGGGTCTTCATCTGCCATCAGAGGGCTAAACGGCAACGCAGCAGCGCGTGGGTCTGTGTCTGAATTTGGTGAAGACGGATCGTTCAGCCGTGAGGCAGGCGCTTACGGGCTGACTCAATATGGCGAGGGGGCTCGCACGCTAAACAGCCAGCTCAATCCAGATGGATCTGGCCAGCGCAGTATCGATGGATACGCTGAATCTGAAAGCGGTTTCGCAGAGCGAAATGCCCTTTTCACGGTGGATGAAAACGGCAATGCTGTTCGGTCGGGAGCGACCATCGCCATGGGTGACTACGGTGCATTCGTGACTGAAGGCGGCGGCACTTATTCTCAAGAAAGTGGTCTCGACTATGGACGCGCTACGGATCTTGCCGTTGCCGCAGAATATGGCGAAGTCAATTCTGATCGCGCAACTGCTTACAATCAGGAAACAGGGTTCGTTCTCGGCAATAGCTCAGAAGCAGCGTTCGTTAGCGAGAATGGATCAGTGCAGAGCGGGTCTGAAACGTCCTATACGCGTGAAGATGGATATGCCGCCGATCGCGACCTGACCGCCACCAATACGCAAGGCGGCATGCTTGAAGCGGACGTGACCTACAATGCGCAGGAAGGGGCAGATGCAAACGTCACCTGCACCAATTCCGCTGGCGAAACGGTTGCTTGCAGAAACTAACAAGTTTGGAAGCCGCCGGTTGTCTCACACCCCATCCCCGATTTGGTAATTCCCCCTCAGCCAAATCCGACCGGCGGTTTCCAATTCCTTTTCAGACGTTTTGGAGCCTCTTATGAAGCTTTTATCTGTTTGCCCATTGCTGGCTGCTTTTGCCTTCGCAATGCCCGCCAGCGCCGATACGCCAGAACCGCTTTGGACACTAAGCACGAGCGGATCTTGGTTTGAAATTAGCAGCTCTGATCGCGATGCGGTCTCTGTCTCTGTTTCGCTATCAAGAACGGTTGGCGAAGGGGCAGTTGGCGCGTCGCTTGGGACCTCAAACGGGTCCGATGCCCTTTTCGATGAAACCGAAATTACGGATCGCTCGAGTGTCTTTGGGTCGATATGGGCGTCGGTTCCAGTTGGAGCAGCCTATGTCGACCTGAGTGTCAGCCTTAGTCAAGATGACTATGATGGCGATGTCGTCATTGAAGACTCGCGCTTTGACTATTTGAATGGCAGCGGCGTCAGCCTGGTCTCGGACGTCGATACGGTGTCAGTCGCTGCCGCGGTCTCTCGCGTATATTACTCTGGTGATTGGGATATTATTCCGAACGCGAGCGTTGGCTGGAGCCAGTCGGACTCAACCACCTCGGCTACGTCCTTGGCAGATGCGGTTGCGCCGATTGCGATCAAAGAAGAGCAATCCGGAGTGATGGCGTCTGCGGGTCTCGGGATCGGTTATGTCGCCAATGATCGACTTTATCTCTATTCTGATCTGGTCGGACTATATGCCGAGAATGGCGCCGCGACGGGGACAGTATCGTCATCTCGAACGGGCAATTTGAGGTCGAATTCGCGGCAAGACGCGGACGAGTCTCTTTGGGCTGAGGTCTCATTTGGCGCGAGCTTATATGCAACCGACACAGTCACCTTGAGCTTGAGTGGCGGCACGACCGCTGGGCGCGACGATGAAGAGGTTTTTGCCTCATCTTCTCTTTCGGTGAACTTTTAACATGTGTCGCTCATCCATCTCTAAGGCGTCTCGAACGCCAAAACGGTCTCAGCAGCACGCCGCCGCTATTAGCGAGATCGACCGCGAACTCGCGCGGCGTCTGTACGTAGCCCGTACTCAATCGTCGCTAACCATCGCTGAACTTGCCGATGCGATCGGTGTGGCTAACGCAACCTATCAGGCGATAGAGCGAGGAGAAGAACGCATTTCTTCGCTCGATCTTGCTCGCCTGGCCATGACCCATGCGCTGCCGATCGCTTGGTTCTTCGAAACCCTACCGGGACAATCCATTTTTACCCGCTAACGGGCGGACAAATACAAGGAATAATACAAATGACCCAATTCAATCGACTAAAGTTTAGCTTCGCCGTTTCAGCCTGTCTTGCGGTTGCTGGTCTGGCGACGGCCCCGGCATTGGCGCAGCCTGCTAATATGCAAGAAATGATAGAGAAAGCTGATGCAAATGGCGACGGCGACATTGCCTGGAGCGAAATCGAAGCCCTGCGTCTAAAATCATTTGAACGCGCCGATCGCAATGGCGATGGTGTCGTCAACACAGCGGATCGTCCGCCTCGCGCCTTTGTTGGTCGCTTCGATCAGGCATTGCAGCGTCTCCAGGCCGACTTTGACGGCGATCGCGATGGTCAGATCACTAAGGAAGAAATGCTGAATGCTCCGGCGCCGATGTTTGAGCAGGGCGATGTGAATGGAGACAAGTTGCTCACAGCCGAAGAAATGGCGGCCATCCGATCTGAGCGGGCTCCCCTGTAAGCGATGAACTGGAAGACCTCAAACAATGTACAAGTCTATTCCCCTTTTTGCATCGAGCTTCGTGCTTTGGTCGGGTGCCGCATTCGCACAAGACTTCGATGAGCTGCGCGACGCGGCCGACGAGTTCGGAAAATGGAACATAACCATGAGCGTGGTGGCATCGAATGCAGCCATCACGATCGTCGACAGCCAAATTCAACTTCCTGAAGAGTTCTCCGAAAGCGATTTTGAGGCGACCCTCAGCGATGACCTGTCCGTATCTTCAACAATTGTATCGGGCAGCGTTGGGTACCGCGTTTTGCCATTTGTCGAAGTCGTAGCGCGCGGTGGTTTAATCTCAAGCGACACCCAAACCGGCGTCATTATTACGGGGACGCCAAATGGTCCATTCTCAGAATTCTTTGAAGGCCCCATCACAATTGATCGAGACGCTAATCAGGAAGTGGACGGGTACTCGCTCGGACTTGGCGCGAATGGGTTTCTGCCCGTCGCAACAATAGGCAACGATACGCTCGCCGCTTATTCTGGTTTTCAGTTCGTTTGGAACCGGTTCGATGAGTCGGTATCTTCAGAAGGCGCCGTAACCAATTTTGGCTTGGTTTATCCCGTCAATCTACAACGCGACAATATCGTATACCGCGTGGGCGGGAGCTATAACTGGATCAGTCGAGACGTGGAGCAACGTCTCACCTTAAATGGTGAAACTGTGCGTGTGAACGTTACACAAGAGTTTGAGGATCCCTGGGCGCTGGAAGCGGGTATTGGGATCCCGATCGGAGAGAGCACGCTTTTGGGTCTGGGGCTTTGGCACCAGCTAAGCGGTGAAACGTCCGCGCTCGCTTCGCTCACCTATCGCTTCAACTAATCATCCAAAAGGCTCCAGAATATGTTTTCAGACCTGCTTTCGCCTTGGATCGAAGCTTGGCCTGCCTGGCTTCAAGTTGTTGCCGCGTTGTCTACGATCGCCGTGCTCATTCTGGCGAGATACGTTTTAATCGCAGGGGCGGGGTTTGCTGTCTCGGTCTTGGTCGGACGGATTGCGCCTTGGCGGCGTCTACAAAACGCGCCATTTACCCGTGCACAAATTCAACGAGAAATCGGATACTCGGTGTCGTCGATCCTCGTTTTTATGGCGGTCATAGGCGGCATCTATGTGATGCACCAAGCGGGCTGGACGCAGCTTTATCGAGATATGGATGCTTATGGCTGGACGTGGTTCTGGCTGCAAATCCCTGTCGTCCTGTTGATCCAAGATTGGTATTTCTACTGGATGCACCGGTCCATTCACATGGCGCCATTCTATGAGCGGGTGCACAAGTCCCATCATCTTTCAACCAATCCAAGTGCGTTTTCAGCCTTTGCTTTTCATCCTCTCGAGGCACTAAGTGAGATCGCGATCTTCGTGCTGCTAATTATCGCAATACCATTGCATGTCACGGCCGTTTTAGCCGCTGGAATACTGTCACTTGTTTACAATGTATATGGGCATTTGGGCTATGAGATCATGCCGCGTTTTATTGCGAAGAGTCCGCTCGGTTACTGGCTGAACAAGTCTGCCTATCACAATCAGCATCACCGAACCTATCGCTATAATTATGGGCTCTACACGGTGATTTGGGATCGTATTCACGGCACGATGCATCCGCACGCAGAACGCACGTTCGACGAAAAGACGGAGAAACCAGTGTTTGACGAAGGTGACGACCGGTTTTCAAATAACTAAGTCGCGAACGGATTGAGATCGTTTCGCATCCAACGATGTGCAGGTGTTCGTCTTATTCACGCTGTGACGTCGGCTCTTTATGTCTGGTTTCAGGAACAAGCGGCACTTTTATCGCCAAAAAATAGCTAGTCCGAATGTAGCATTTGGCCCCCAATTTGCGTGAACTGCTGCATGGATGCGGCGACAAATTTGAACCCAATAACTCGGCTTTCACTGTCACAAGCCGGGATGAGAGGAAACGACCGGCTACTCTTTGGGCGCCCGAAAAAGTCATATCGTGTCTCCGAAACGCAAGAAGAATTGCGCTTCAAGCCTCTACAAACTTTCGGCTTCGTTCGCTGGCGAGGCGACGAATACGGTACTCAAACATGGCGCGTTGTCGTCGCTCAAGCAGGTCGACCCCGAGAGCGACTAACACGCATTCCGGGCGTGAATCCAGGCGCTCATTTACTGCTTCATGCGTTCGGAAAATCCAGAGCAAAACGAGCGCTCCGTGTGATTGATATGCTATCCGAAGCGCACGTTTTGCATGAAATCGCTCCCGCCTATTGGCGTCATGTGCACCTACAAATTTCCAAGAACAAAGAGCCCGAGCCTTACGACGCAAAGATGTTCGAAGCGCTCGCGCGAGCGAGGTTAGTCTCATGACTTGGGCCTGTCGTTTGCGAGGAGAAGAAGGCGGAGAGGCAAAGAGCGAAGTAACGCAAGATAAAAGCAACTGTGCCCGACGGTCACAGATTGCCAATGGGGATAGGGCTTTGACGCGAGTCATGTCGTTCAACTGCACGACTCGCTCAAATCTCTGGATTGCCCGTCATCGTTGCGAATACGCACGAGTCGGATTTCGGGATGCATTGGTGCATGATTGGCGCCATCTCGTCCAAACCCTCAACACCGACGGGCGATTGCTCAGCGCTACGTGGTGCATGCCATGAGCGGAGATGGCGACTTCGACTTCCAGCCAAAGCTCGGACGAATTCGATCTCAGGGCAGTTTCAAACCCAAGGGAATGAAGGCTTACCTTAAGGGGGCGCGTAAGCGTCCAAGCAAGACTGGCGGTGGTCGCTGGTCTACCGCGTTCGCCGGAGCACGCCGCGTGATGATTAAGGCCCGCGTCCATCGCTTGTCTGGAAGCGGGGCGGGAACGCAGCGGGCGCACATCTCATACCTAGAAAGAGATGGTGCAGGTAAGGACAAAGATCCGGCAGAATTTTACAACGACGTGAGCGAGGGGCTCGATGGCCAAGATTGGCTTCAAGAGCACGCCGATGAGCGTCACCATTTTCGCTTCATCGTGTCGCCTGAAGATGGCGAAAAACTTCAAGAGCTAAAGCCCTTCATTCGAGACCTGGTGTCTCAGATGGAAATCGATCTTGAAACTAAGCTCGATTGGATCGCGGTTGATCACTACAATACGGAGCATCCGCACACGCATATTGTGATGAGCGGGAAGCGCGATGATGGCAAAGATCTCGTGATCTCGAAAAATTATCTCTCGCATGGAATGCGAGAACGCGGCAGCGCGCTCCTTACCCGCGAACTTGGATTGCAAACTGAACTTGAACTAGGCGCGAAACTCGAGCGAGAAACCGCGCTCAGAAAAGTCACACGAATGGATCGTGTTTTGATGCGGGAGATGGATCGCAACGGCGAGGTCAACTTAGACAACCTAAGACGCAATCGTCCGCACTATCAGAAGCGGTTACACACGCTTAGGAGCATGGGGCTTGCGCGCCATCAATCTGGTGGGATCTGGAGCGTGGATGATCAGCTTGATGTCGCCCTCAATGCTCTGGAGAAGTCTGACAGAAATGCTGTGCGAATTGAGCGAGCTGTTCAAAGCGCCGGACTGGATAGGATCAGTGCCCACGAGCAAGGCCCATTCAAGTATGGTGACGCTGTTCACGGGCGCCTTCTAAAGGTCGGATACGATGACGAGCTCATGGATCGACGATATGCCATCGTTGATGGATTAGATGGACGTGTGCACCACTTCGATTTTGGAACCAGTTTCCCGAAGGATCTAAAGCCAGGTGATATGCTTGAGATCAAACCGCGGTCTCCTGGGGCGCTCGGTATGGATCAAATAATCGCCGACGTGGCTGCTCAAAACCGAGGGATCTATAGCCTCGAAAATCACAAGCAATCCGATCCTAAAGTCAGCGCGAAACACTTAGCGATGATCAAGAATCGCATCGCCGCTTTGGAACGCGCAGGCCTCGTGCGGCGATTTTATGGAAACGCCTATTCAATCGGGCCAAACTTCATTGACCTCGTAGATGAGCATTTCGGGAAAGCGGCAAACCGTTCTCCCAACATCGTCCGCAAGGTGAAGGGTAGGGTATTTGAGAGCCAGGTCCGTGCTTTCGGTGAAACCTGGCTAGATCAGCAGCTCGCTGGCCAAGCGATTGAGCCGCTTGGAAGTGCCGGCCTAGGCGGAGATGTTCGATCCGCCATGGATGAGCGTATGAAGCGGCATTTCCAGCGAAGGATTGTGAACGACCGGGATGCTAAAGAGTTGAACGATAATCATCTGAAGGCTCTCCAAAAAGAAGGTATGCTTCACGCCTCATTGGATATCTCCAAAGAAACGGGTCTGACCTATCGCCCAATTCAGCCTGGGGATCGGATCGAAGGGACATTCGTGCGCGTCCATCAGACCGAGCATGCAAAGTTTGCAGTCATCGATCGAGGCCGAGAGTTTTCGTTGGTGCCCTGGAAGCGTGGCCTTGAGCGACTTAAGGACCGCAGCATCGAAATTACGATGACACGCTCAAGAGATATTGCGTGGACGCTTGGGCGAACCCGAGGTCTCAGTCGCTAGTCGATTTTTGCTCTTTTGCTCGTGTTCGTGCTTGGGGAAAGCACTCTCCTGTTAGGCGAAACTCGATTTCGAAATTCGCTTGCGATACTCGAATGCAGTGAATGTCGCGCGCTAGGACAGTCTTGGGATAGCAATTTAACATGCCGCTGATTGCCAATGGCGGCAAAATCCGGCAAGTCTCCGCAACTGGCGGCAAGTGCTTGTAAAAGCTCACTAAAGTTCACGATTGTTCACGATTTTCAGCCTTGACGAGGCGGCGTCTCAGTCGGCAGTCTTAGCGCTATGAGAGTAGAGTTTTACATAGATCTAATTGGACTGAGCAGATGAAACCCCGCTTAGTCGCATACGTACCCGCCCATGTGCATGCCAAAGTCGTTGCGCTGTCAAAGAAGCAAGGCATGACGCAATCTTCGGTGATCGAAGACGCACTGAACGCTTACTTTTCGATATCCATCCAACACGAACGAGACGCGGCCCTGATCAAAAGACAGGATGAGATGATCCGGAGTTTGGCTCGAATGGAACGTGAGCAAAATGCCGTTATCGAGATGGTCGATATGCAAGTCTGGTTTCAGCATGCGTTTGCGCCGCCCATGACCGCGGAGCAAAAACAAGCGGCCAAAGCGCGGGCCTCTTCAGCGATCGAAGGATTTAGAGCGCGCGTCGCTGAAAGACTGAACTCAGGAAGAAAGCTGCTCGGAGAAGCGCTTGCAGATGCTGTGTTCGATGAGGACGATTTTCTGCAGATTGAACAGCAGGCAGTGGCGGCGGAGTAAAAGATACAGATGATGGACGATCCGCAGTTTGCGAAATTTGAAGACCGTGAACGAGAGCGCGGTCGAGCTACCAGATTCCTGTCGTTGCGAGACGTTCTAGACCGAACCTCTATAAGTCGATCACTTCTGTACGAGCTGATCAAAGACCCGAACCGCCCATTCCCTTCCCCTGTTCATATTAGAAGGCGAAGCTTATGGGTGGAGGGTGAAGTTGAACAATACATGGCTGATTTGATCCGAGACGAACGGCATTCGTAAGAAGGCCGCGTAAACAAAAGCGGTCGGACTTTCGATACGCGTATTTTCCGTCGTGAGGCGCCTTACCCTGAACTCAGAACGCGCTACTGAAGCGCTCGAATGACACTTGATTATAGGGTTGAAGGTGTGCTCATTTGGGTAATAACTCTCCGCAGAATCGGTACAAGCAAAAATTCAGCAAAAACAAAGTTGTGGAAAACTCAGGACTCATACCGTTTCTCGATAAAAGTCCGTTGGTAATTTTGTTGGTATCGTCAGATTCGAGAAATAAAATTGTTAAAAAACAAATGATTAATATTTTTTCGAGTCCGGCGGGAGGTACCACTCAACCCTGATCCTCAGGATGAAAAGGTCTGACCATGTTGTCCCTGGATCAACTTGGCACGCGGATCATGATCATGGGGCCATCGAATGCCGGCAAGTCGACGCTTGCTCTGGCGCTCGGCCGAAAGTGCGATCTGCCGGTTGTGCATCTCGATCAACTGCAACATTTGCCAAACACCGATTGGCAGCCGCGACTCGAGCCAGAATTTGTCGCCCTACACGAAGATGCGATTGCTGCGGATGGGTGGATCATGGAAGGCAATTATTCACGCCTTATTCCGAGGCGATTTGAACGCGCAACCGGCATCATCTTTCTGACCTCGAATAAGTGGCTGCGGCTCGGTCGTTACTTGCGGCGCTCCTTGTCGGGTCCGGAGGCGCGTGCGGGGCATCTGGAAGGCGGCAAGGAATATGTGAAGTGGGAGATGATTGACTGGATCCTGTTCAAAACGCCAAGCAATGTGGTGCGCTACAAGAAGATGATTGCCGCGGCTGGGTTACCAACGGTGACCAGCGAATCAGCGCGGGCGCTGCGCGCGCTGTATCAGGCATGGGGCCTGGTTGAACCGCGTTAGATCCGGGCTATTTTGCAGTGGCGCGCGCCGCCAATCGCTCCTGCCTTAACTCAGCCAATTGCACTGACAAGACCTGTTCGAAAAACCGATCGCAGCCAAGGCACATATTGGCGATGTCCTGGCCGAGGCCGTCTTTGGCATGAGACTCCGCTCGGAACCGTTCGCGCGACCAACCATCCGCATCGCCCATGCGCTCCGGGTCGCCATCATTCAACGCCTGAATGGCAGGCAGCGCAGCAACGCTGGTCAGAATATCGGCGAGGCGCTCCTCTGTCAGATTGCCAAGTGGGGCCTTGGTTTTGAGGCAACAGGGATAAATCGATCCATCCGGTTCGATGGCCACTTCTGATCCGGCCTTGCCTATGTGCAGGAAATTCTTGGCGCCTGACCAGCGGGCGCAGAAATTGACATCATAGCCGGCTTTGCTGAGCCCGTTTGATAAAGCCCGGCCGCGCGGCCAGAGCTCACCGATCCACAAATCCTCCTGTGCGCCGAAGAATAGAAAAGTCGGGCCCTTAAACTTGCGACCTGCGGCAACGTCCGGCTCTTTCAAGCGCTTGTCCTTGGCACCGCCAAGCGAGACCTCGCGGACACCGCGGCTCTGCATCAAGTCACGAATCTGTTCCATGAAGGCGAATTTCTTATCGCCTTGCATGCCGACATGATAATCATCGATCGAGGCAATCGCGATGCTTTCAACGCCGCGCGCCAGACATTCATCGAGGATTTCAGGGGTTAAGACATCGCCTGTGGTCTGGATCGAGATTTTCGGAGCGCGATCGCCATATTTTGTCCGTAGGGCCTCCAGGACTGGGTAGAACAATTCTTCGCGCACGCCATCGATCAGCAGTTCACCACCCGCGAGAACCAGAAGCGTCCGATCGCGGGTGCCTTGCGCATCGACCCAGGTCAGATCATCGGGAAGATTGGCGATGACTTTCTGATACGCTGCCTTCCCCTCGCCGACGACTGCGGTGAGCGCATCGCGCACATAAGGGCGAAAGCGATCATCATAACAATGCTTGCATTTGCGGTGACACGCCCAGGTCAGAACCCAGTAAATGGCTTGCAATTTCGTTGTCCTTTTGACTTGGCCTTATCGCTAGCCAAGGTGGACTGGGTCTGTCGATAGAACGGTGGTCTGCCTCGCGTGATTGTGACTAAGACACCGACGAGCGCGCACACCACCTAGATGTCATCAACACTTAGCCAGCTGGACCACTCCAACCCAAATGTGTTTCCATCATCGCGCACAATGGTTGCCAGCCGGCGCGCGTCTTCACTAGGTGTGAACACCTCGATTTTCTGGTCCTGTTCCAGCGGGAATTTGCAGCGCAGCTCTGCGCCCGTCCCTGAAATATTGGTGATCAAACCGCGGACGATTCTCGTCCGTTCGGCTCGAACGATACAGGGGGTCCAGGTTGTTTCTCGAAACCCGTGTCTCAAAATTCTTTCACTCAAAGGCAACCTCCATTCGAAAGGTTTCCCACCCAGTGAGAAGAGAGCCGCAAGTGCCATGCCACGGACACATTCATTAACGAACGGGCGTGCTCGATTCTGAAAAAGCGCAATAGACGCCAAGCGGTTGACTAGTTAATACGCGCCACAGTGCCCCTCCGAAAAAAGGGTCGCATCCTATAAACGGCCGACCAATGCGCAAGTTGACCCATATAGCTGTTGGTTGACCGAACCCACATGCAAATGGTCAAAGGCTGTAACTGACGGGGCAGACGCTAACTTGTTGAGTCAATCTTTTGAGGATTGGAATCGGACGCCATAACGTTCGATGGAACTTACCACCGCACCTGAGCTCAGGTCGATCACGTAGAGGCGATCATATTCAGCTTTTTCATCGATCTCGCCGCCTGGATCACCGCCAAGCGCGGTAGCGAGTTGCGGCGTGGTGTTGGAGTGCCCGACGACCAGATGAACCCCGACACTGGCGCGAAGCTCACCGGCAAATCTGTCCAGGTCTCGAGGATCATAAAGCACGACTTCAAGACCTGTTCGCGCCGCCAGAGGCGCCGCGGTTTCCAATGTGCGTTTGTAGTTGGTTGAGTGGATCTGTGTGAGGCCTTGATCCACCAATAAGTCTGCGAGCTCTGCGGCCCGCGCCTCACCGGCCGCTGTGAGCGATGGGTCTTCACCAGCTTGTTTCTCAGCGTGGCGCACCAGATACACCTTGTGTAGTCCGATCTTGGTCTCTTGGTTGCTGATGGGCGACTCAGTGCCCGCGCAGGCGCCGAGTAGGAGCAGGGCTGTGAACCAGTTTCGTCTCATAAGTCCCTCACTCAGCCAGCACACCGCCTTTGTAAACGGCATGGACGTCCTGGATCGCAGACAGGTCCGCCAGGGGATCGCCCTCGACAATCAAGACATCTGCATATTTGCCAGGCTCGAGCGTGCCGATCTCATCGCTGGCGCCGAGGATTTTGGCATTCACGGCGGTGGCGGTCACGATAACGTCCATCGCGGACATGCCGATGACTTGCTGGGTCAGCACCATTTCGCGCCACATCGCATTGTGATGCGGATTGCCACGCGTGCCTGAGTCAGAGGAAATGGCGAACAGCGCGCCATTTTCGTAAAGATGTTTCAGCTTCGAGAACCGGCCATTACGGTCGGCTTCGGAGCGCAAAAAGATCGGATGAGTCGAGAGATCCGTTTCACGATATGAGCTCTGAATGTCGGCGTAGAGATCATCGGCCGGGATATCGCGCCGCCACTTTTCGTCATCAACCAGGCTCGGGTCTTGGATGATCATTTTAACGCCTTCAAGCGCAATGATGGTCGGCGCCATAGCGACCTGATTTTTGACGATGAGGCGGACAATATTGTCATTATAATTGGTGTCCTGATTGACCCCGATATGCTCAATTGTGTCATACGGTCCGAGACCCGCTTCCAGCGCGGTTTCCACTGCGTCAGCGGCGTATATGTGCGATGCGACGCGCAGGCCGCCTTTGTGCGCTTCATCATAAATGGCGGACAGCTCTTCACGCGACAAAGCCTCATCCTGGGTTTTGATCACATCGACGCCCATTTCGATCAGCGTGCGCACTTTCACGCGGCCATCTTCCGGGCTGTTGACGACCCAGGTGTCGACATAGTCCGATGAGACAAAGCTGGTCGCAGTCTTGCGCAGGAAGGGGCCGGCGATGAAGGTGCGAGGTCCAGCAATGCGACCAGCTTCAATCTCTTCGCGCAGCCAGAAAATATTATCCACATCGGCGCCAAGATCGCGCACCGACGTAACACCAGCGCGCAGCATGGCCTGGGCCGCGCTCGGCATAATGTCGCTGCGCATCCGATCCTCATATTCGCCAAACCAATGCGCATAATTGGCATGGCCGAGAATGTCGAAATGGACGTGAACGTCGACCAGGCCAGGCATCACCGTCTTGCCGCTGGCATCGATCAAAGTGGCGCCATTCGGAACGCTTACAGCGTCAGAAGGCCCGACTGCGAGAATGCGGTCATCCTCCATCAGGACGACGCCATTCTCGATCGGCGCGCCGCCCAGACCGTCAATCACGGTGCCGCCCGTGATGGCAGTGATGTCCGTCGGCGCGGTTGTGGCGCATCCGAACAGTGTCGCCAGCCCAAAGGCGGCGATTGCTAAGTGTTTAATGGCCATGCTATTGCTCCCTCTCCCAATCGGCAGCGCAGACCGCTTTTGATGGCGATCCGCTTGGCGTATTATTCTCCCAGTTCGGTCGGATAAGCTGGCGCCTCGGTCGGCACAGGGCTTGGATTGGCTTCCAGCTGGCGCAGGATTTCGGCGATGGCCGCTTCTAATTGTGCGTCCCGCCCCTGATTGGTCAGAGTAGGATCAAGCGCCACTTCAATATCGGGCGCGACGCCCTCATTCTCGACTGACCATTCATAATCGGTGTCGAAGAAGCGGAAATAAGGCACCACAAGAAAGCCGCCATCGACCAAGCCGGGATTAGCTGAAATGCCGATCAGACCGCCCCAGGTGCGCGTACCCATAAGCGTGCCAATCTCCATTTCACGGAAGCTGTAAGGCAAGAAGTCGCCGCCACTGCCAGCGTCCTGGTCAATCAGCATCAGTTTCGGACCAAACATCGCCCCGCCGGGCGTGTTGAAGGTGAGCCCGTCGCGATCTTTCCAGCCGGACAGATAGGTTCGGCTAAGCACGTCCGTGATGTAATTGGCGGCCTGGCCGCCGCCATTTGAGCGTTCATCAATGATCATCGCGTCCTTATCGGTCTGCGAGAAGAACATGCGATTGAACAAGGTATAACCGGCCCCTGCCGTATTGGGCAGATAGACATAGCCAACGCGACCATCCGTGGCCTCATCGACGGCTTTGCGATTGCCTTCGATCCAGGCCCAGAGGCGCATAAAGAACTCATTGCCGGTCGGTTCGACGACAATCTCGCGCGGATTGCGGCCATTGGCGCGATCCGACACAGTCAACGTGACCTGCTTGCCGACCGTACCTGCCAAGTGCTCGAAAATGTTCGAGCCCTGGCCGAGGTCGCGGCCATTAATCGCGATAATGTAATCGCCTTCCGACACATCGAGCCCCGGCACGGCGAGTGGGCCTTGCACATTCGGGTTCCAGTTTTCGCCGGTATAAATACGGCTGATCTGATGGCGTCCATTGCGGATAGCGAGATCTGCGCCCAGCAGACCGATCTGTGGGCCGGATGGACGTTCAATATCGCCGCCACCCAATCGATTATGACCCGCTTGTATTTCAGCGATCATCTCGACCATGAGTCGGTTGAGGTCTTCTCGGCGTCCGACATGGTCAAGCAAAGGCAAATAGCGATCATAGACGCCCTGCCAATCAAGGCCGTGCAAATTCGGATCATAGAAGAATTCGGCTTGCATGCGCCAGACATCGTCAAAGATCTGTCGCCACTCCCTCCGCGGTTCGATCCAGAGTTGAAGATCGCTTGTATTGACCGGCTTGCCTTCAAACTTGCTTCCAACTTCACCTGTGGCGAGCGAGCCATCAGACTTGCGGACAAGCGCATGGGCGCCATCTGCGCTCAGCGTGAAGGCTGTGATACCGGTTGTTAGAGTCGACGCTTTTCGCTCTTCGAAATCGAAGGTGATGAATTCGGCATCGGCCTGAAAGGGTTCGCCTGGCTGCGCGATCTCGACGCCGGGCTGGACGCTCTTAATGTAATAGAGATTGCCGGACTTGCCGACGGCGAGATTTGAATATTGCGCTTGTTCAACTGGCAGCGCTTGTATGCGTTCACGCGCACCTGCGAGATCATAAGTGAGGTCAGTCTCTTCGGCTTCCTCCTCGTCGCTGTCTTCATCCTCTTCCTTGGCTTCTTCGTCGCCGGTCTTGGGGGCCAGGGGAGAGAGACCATCCTCGGTCAGCACGGCGACATAGATGCCGGCGCGATATGGACGTTCTTGCGTGCTCATGTCCAAGCCAACATGCGTCGGGCCAGCATTGGTAGAAGCGGTGAAATAGAGTAAAGCGCCGTCTTCGCTGAACGCCGGAGCACCGACATCGGCCATGCCATCGGTTAGCAATGTGCTGCGCCCGCTTTCGAAATCATAGAGATAGATATTGCGATTGAAATTGGCCTCTTCGCGCGTATAGGCCAGCCATTCGCCATTCGGAGATGTACTGACTTCAGTGCCGCCAAAGCCCCATTGTCGGCGGGTATCTTCTGAGATCTGGCGCCGATTGCCACTCTCCGTGTTCAGCGCGAACAGGTTCAAGTGATTGTCGCGATAGATGATGTGATCCCCTTCACCACCCCAGTCGAGCAGGGTGTAGAAATGATCGCCGAGATCGAACCGTGTCGTCTCGCCAAGTCCGTCCTGATCTTCAATGATCAGATGCTGCGTGCGATCGGCTTCGACAATGTAAGCGAGTTGCTGCCCATCCGGCGACCAGGTGCCAGCGTATTCGCGGACGCCGCTGCTGTCTGAAATATTGCGCGTTGAGCCGTCTTTGACCGGCACGCTAAATACTTCGCCGCGGGCTGTGATGAGGACGCGCTTGCCTGACATGGACAGGTCTGCGCCGCTAATCTGTCCCGCGACATTGGTCCAACTGGCCTGCAATTGCGGCAGGTCAGGCGAGAGCGTAATCGTCAATTGGGTTGTCGCGCCGGTCGCTGTGTCGAAGATTTTTAGCGCACCACCAGCCTCGTAAATGATCTGATTGCCAAAAGCGTCGGCCGCACGGATGTCCCAGACTGCCTCATTCGAGACTTTGGTCACGGTGCCGGAACCGGGATCATAGCGATGTAGATTGAAAATCTCCGCGTCGCGGTCGGAGACGAAATAGACCTGATTGCCAACCCACATAGGCTCGATATCATTGACCCGGTCACCCGGGATGTAATTCACGCGATCGCGGCGCAGATCCATGATCTGGATCGACGGTGTCGTGCCACCGCGATAGCCTTTCCAGCCGGAGCTGCCGCCATACAGGCCATTATAAGCCGGTCCGTAAGGGATCGCCGCAAGCTGTCGGCCATTGTCATTATAAGTGCCGCGGAAAATGCGGGCCTGCATTTGCAATTCCGGTAAGCCGCCATCGGCAGAAACATGATAAAGCTGTCCGGAGCGACCGTTCAATCTTTGCCGCGAAGAGACGAATGCAATCTCTTCTCCATTGCGCGACCAATCGACGACGATGTCGTTGCCAGGGTGATAGGTGTGACGTGTGGGCTGCCCGCCATTGACGGAGATGGAATAGACATCCGTATTGCCTTGATAATTTGCTGTGTAGGCAATGCGGCTGCCATCTGGCGAGAAGACTGGACCCGTTTCATCTGCAGTATGAGTGGTTAAGCGATGCGGATCAGACCCGTCGCGATTGGCGGTGTAGAGATCGCCCGCATAGACGAAAGCAATTTTATCCTGGTGAATTGCCGGGTCGCCGAGCAGCAAGGTTTCAGCGCTGGCTGTCTGTAAAGCCCATCCTGCAAGCGTGACTGTAACTGCAAGTTTTATTGCGTTTCGCATCCGCATGTCTCCCTGAAATTTTGGTTAACACTGCCTTCGGCTGACCTAAGAGTCCACACGACGAAGCAAAAATTTGCGATTACAACCAATAGGGGGATCTGCGCTGCGTGCCTTTGGCCTGTTTGCTTATCGAAAGACCGACTTAAATAAGCGATCAAAGGATGTTCTAATGCCAGATACGATGACCCGCTCGCTCCCGCTTCCAGGCACCATTGGCCCTTTGCCCGACGGACACCCGTCTGTCGCGCAAGGCAAAGTTGGCGTACTTTTGGTCAATCTCGGAACGCCGGATGGCACCGATTATTGGTCGATGCGTCGATACTTGTCTGAATTCCTGTCAGACCCGCGTGTCATCGAGGTGCCGCAACCGATTTGGCAGCTCATCTTGCAGGGACCGATCCTTACCTTTCGGCCGAGCAAATCGGGGCGCGCTTACAAGAAAATCTGGACCGAAGAAGGGTCGCCTTTACTGGTCTATACAAAACGCCAGGCCGACGCGCTTAGGGCGCGGATTGGCAGCGATGATTTGATCGTCGATTTTGCCATGAATTACGGAAATCCCAGCATCGCCTCAAAAGTCGTTGCTTTGAAAGAACAAGGCTGCGACCGGATCTGTGTCGTGCCGCTATATCCGCAATATTCCGCCGCAACGACGGCGAGCGTGTGTGATCGGACCTTCAAAGTCTTGGCGAAAATGCGTTGGCAACCGGCTGTGCGCACTGCGGCAAGCTTCCATGACCAGCCGGTCTATGTCGAGGCGTTGGCCGAGAGCATTCGGGCCCACGTTGAAGGCCTCAGTTTTACGCCGGACAAAGTCCTCATGTCTTATCATGGCGTGCCGAAAGCCTATCTCGACAAAGGCGATCCTTATCATTGTCATTGCCACAAGACGACGCGTTTGGTCGCTGAGAAGTTGGGCTGGGCAGAGGGTTTTGCGATGACCACATTCCAAAGCCGGTTCGGGCCGACGGAATGGTTGAAGCCGTATACAGACAAAACGCTAGAAGCCTTTCCGAGTGAAGGCGTCAAGAGTGTTGTGATTGTCTCGCCGGCTTTCATTTCGGATTGCCTTGAGACGCTGGAGGAGTTGGCCATGGAAGGGCGTGACTCTTTCATCGAAGCGGGCGGTGAGAATTACTCGGTTGTCCCGTGTCTGAATGATAGTGCTGCCGCGATCGATGTAATCGAAGATATTGTTGGCCGCGAGACAGCGGGCTGGGTGCGCTAAGCGTGGATGGCTGGATCAAGAATGGCAAAGTCCGGGGGCGGATTACGGAAGACGGTGCTCTGGAAGTGCGCTGCTATGGCCTGACCACGCAGGCACGTTACTACAAGCAGCTCTTCCGCGAATTCTTCCGCAAAGACTTTCAGCGCCTGCGGCCTGGCTTTGGTGATTATGATGTTCACATCGTGATGGAATATACCGGTGATGCACCCTGGATGGATTTGGACAATCTCGCCAAAGCCTTGCTCGACAGCTTGACCGGAAATGCCTTTGAAGATGATCATCAGGTCGCACGATTGCTGGTCGAGCGCCGGGTCGGCGATCGCGAAGGGATTTATTTGCGAGTGCGCGAAATGACGACCGGCTAAGACCGTGAGTTGCAGCTTTCCAGATCGCCATATTCACAGGCGGTGACGCGGGCCTCGCGTGCGGCGCGCAAGTCGACGGCGCCGCCAATGCCCATTTCCAGATCTTCGGCATACCAGGCACAGCCGACATCATGTCCAATCTCACACGCCCGTTTGATGAACGTCCGCACGCGCGTGCTGCGGGCCGCGCCCGGGGTTTCATTGATCAGGATATAGTCCGCTGCGGAGACGCAGAGATCGGCGCGCTCCGTTGAGCCAGCAGGACAGGAGGCTTCGACCATTTTCAGCGCCATGGCTGGGTCTGGCTCACCGCCGACGCCGCGCAGATAATAGTCGGCGACTTGCTGGCAAGACAATAAGCGACCGAGTTCGCAGGACTGTTCCAGTTTCGCTCTGGCGGCCGTCGGATCCGGTTCGCTGGCGCGGCCAGCAAGATAGAAACTAGCAACGGTAGCGCAGGCCTCGGCGCTGTTCAAATCGCAGGATTGCTCAGCATAAGCAACCGCAAAACGATGCGCTTGTGCGGAGTTCTGAGCAGCATAATAGCGACTCAGGTTATCGCACCCGCGGCTATAGCCATTGTCGCAAAGGCGTTGTGACAAGTCGCGATAATCCTGGGCGCTGTCTGAATACTCCGAGGCCACGAGCGAATTAGTATATACCGAGAACAGGGTTTCGCAGGCGCTCGACTTTTGTGAGTCGCGCGCTTGAATGAAACAGGCCGTTTCCAACGGTTCGATGGCTTCTTTCGGTTTGCCCGATGAAACCAGATTGGTGGCGGTCAGCATCAATTGATTGACGCTGGCGGCCGCCGGTTGCGCGGTTGTCGGCGAGACGGTTTCGATACGTGGTTCCGGCGGTTCAGCTTCGAGGGTCGATACGCTTGTTTCGACCACTTTAGATGGCGTTGAAATGACCGGTTCGAGCGTCGTAGACGCGGTCGTCACGGTCTGTCTAGCCGGCACAAATGGCTCCGGTTCAATCTGGCGGGCTTGCTGCACAGCCGGCGCGTTTGATGTATCGGTCTCGACCACGGTGATTTCAGGGCCGACAGGTTGGGTCGGCAAAGCCTGCGTGTCAGCCGTTTCAAGCGGTGCTTCCAGAGGCTCGGGCGTGATCGGCGATTGCGCGGGCGCATTACAACCAAGGATACGTTCTGCCCAAGCCAGCGAGCGCGCGCTGGGTTGCTGGGGCAGCAGGCTTTCCAGCAAAAGCGGGTCGATGTCGCTTTCTTCGAGTTTGGCCACGATTTGCGTGGTGATCTGATCATTGGCACGAATGCCGCAGGTGGCGTTTTGATAACAGCCGAGCAAATGCGTCATTCCCTTTTCGTCAGCACGAATGGCATCGCGACCTTGCCACTGCCATTTCAGCATCAACATGGCAGCATAGCGGTCTTCCAGCGCTTGTTGCTGGGATTCCGGCACCAATTCGTGCAGGGCCGTCAGGGCATCCCCGGCGGTCTGGGCGTAGCGATCAATAGAGTCTTCGGGGGGGCAGTCTGCCTGTGCAAACAGGGGGAGACTTATCAATCCAGTCGCCAGCACTACCCCACGACAGGCTTTCAGCATCACAGTCCTCGTCTTCTACGCGCGTATGATGTTTCGCTTCCGCAACGTAGCATATTGCTAAAAATCCAACAAGTTCAGGCAGTTTTCGTGCCAATTGTGGTAAACCGTGTCCACTTTATTGGCTGGAAACGCCCCCTCACTGTTGAGATTGCTACGATTCTGGCAGATTCGCCAAATCTATGTGCTTTGACGTCCCCAGGCCCGCATTGCGTCGATTATCGGGCGCATTTTGCTGCCTTTTTCAGTCAAATGATACTCTGATCGAGGCGGGTGAGTGTCATAGATCCGACGTTCGATCACACCATGATCCTCGAGCATTTTAAGGCGATTGGACAGGGTATTCGGGGCGATTCCCGTCAACGTCTCTTGCAAATCGGAAAATCGACGCGCGCCATGATCAACCAGCTCGCGAATGATCTCGCTGGTCCATCGCGATCCAATGATGAAGGCCGTGCGAGACACAGGGCAAAGCGGCAGGTTCTTTCCGGTCATGGCATCCGTTTAGCGTTTTTGCTTGACAAAATCTAGTAACTACAAAAAATATAGTTACTATAAAAGACAGGGAGCTAGCAATGGCATTTGAGCTACAAGCTGTGGTGCTAACCACATTGATTCTATTCATATTGTTGATGGTGCAAGGGACGCTGGTACCACTTAATCAGGGATTTGCCTGGGGACTTGGCAGCCGTGACGCGCCGCTGGACAAGACGGCTTTCCAGGGTCGCACCGCGCGAACCATCGCCAATCATATTGAAGGCATGCTGCTTTTCGTGCCGCTAGCTTTGATCGTCGAGCGCTTGCAGCTGTCATCCACACTGACGGTTTGGGGCGCAGGGTTATATCTTGGCGGCCGCGTCGCTTTTGCGCCGCTTTACTTGCTTGGCGCACCCTATTTGAGGTCCGCCGCCTGGGGCGTCGCGGTGCTCGGGATCATCATGTTGGCCGTGCCCGTTTTCGCAGCGATGGCTTAGCTTAAGCGCTTAAACGGCATCGGGATCGCGGTGGCGGTGGCTTTTGCCACCAGGCGCTCGTCATTGTCGAAACATTCGGCTTCCATAAAGGCAGCAGAGCGGCCCCATTTGAGAATGCGCGCTTCGACTGAGGCTTTGCCCGGCATGAGGCGCCGCAGATAAGAGGTTTTCATCTCCAGGGTCGGGGCAGTCATGGTGACATTCGAAGCGATAATGCAACACGTGCTCATCGCTTCATCCATCATTGCAGCGATAAATCCGCCCTGAACCGCGCCGGTCGGATTGGCGAACATGTCAGGCACATCGAAATCCATGCGAATGCGCTGCGCGTCCTGTTCGACTTCAGCCAGATGCATACCCAGTGTTTCCGAGCAGGGTGGACGTTTTTTGCTATTCTGAAAGCGCGCCAGCATCTCGGCATCAGAGACGCGCGGTTTGTCGTCAGATCGGGTGTCGGCCATGTTTATTTGCGGCGGAACGCGTCGAGGCTGATGACCGTGTCGCCATCATCGCTCTTCTCGGTCACAGCGTCGCCATTGTCCGCACCATCTTGTTCTAGGGCAGGCGCAACCACGGTGGAGTCGTCGTCTTTGCCCGCTTTCTCAAAGCTGACGCCGAAATTTACGGCGGGATCGACAAAACGCGTCATCGCGACGTACGGGATCGACAAATGCTGTGGCACGCGATTGAATTTCAGCACAATCTCGAAATGGCCATCATGCACTTCCAGGTCCCAATATTGGTGCTGGATCACAATCGTCATTTCTTCGGGAAATTGTTCTATCAAATGGTCCGGAATTTTGACCCCAGGCGCCTTGGTGCGGAAGGTGACATAGAAGTGGTGATCCCCGGGCGGGGCAGAGCCTTTTTCAGCCTGGCGCAAGGCTTCCCGAACAACACCGCGCATCGCGGCCTGCGTTAGAGCTTCATATCCAATATAGTCGGTCATACCCGTTCCCCATTTGGAAGTCCTCTTTAGACCCCCGAATCATCTGCCGCAACGCGGTTCATGCTTGAGGCGAGCCGAAATAAATAACTTCCCCAGACGAGAAGTTTGTCCCTACATCTCAGCCCATTCTGCAGCAATTACAGCACAATGCGCGACACCACCCAGATTTAGTGGAGGCTTCTGTTGCCAGGCGCCTCCGGGCCCCGCCTAAGGCGCTGATGCCCTAGGAGTTAAAGCGGTTTTCCACGCACTGCGTTACGCAGCGAGCAGTTCACCTTCAGCAAAGTTGTCATTAGCAACTATTGTTGAGTGAGCTTCTGACGCAGCTCATGCGGGTGAAGGCATCGTCTTTACACGTCCGTCGATCCTATTTCGCCCCCAAATGACCCGCTGAAGTGAGGTCTTTGGTGGAGGCGCCGGGTACCGCCCCCGGGTCCGAACCGCTTATTACACGCGCGTTTATCACCATAGTTCATAAGAACGGGATCAATATAATCCCGGAGCGGTTAAGATAAAAGACCTTAATCCACGGGTTCGACAATAACTTCGATGACGCCTTCTGTTCGTTCAAGCGCGGCCAGTTCTGCTTCAAGCGCAGACGAGTGGATTTCACGCGTGGTTCTGACCACCGCGCCCGTGGCGTCGGCTGTCAGGATGGTCAGACGCAGCATGCGTTCCGTGCCATCAAGGACACCATCCGCCGCGCGAACGGTGAGTTTCCCGACCTGGTACACGCCCTTGCCAGTATAATAGACCGTCTTGCCTGCCAGCGTGGCGCCGCTGACAAGCAGGCCTGCTGTGCTGGTAATGATACACCCGGACAAGAACAGGGCGCATAGTGGCGCAAAAAGAGATCGGAGCATCGAAATTCCTTTACGGGGTTACGTGCTTTGGCCATCCCACCTAGGCGTTGCCAAGTTAACAGGCTGTGAGAACGCAGCTGCAATCTAACGGCTTGCGCCCTTGCCGCGCCTGACAAAACCTGCTTTTTGCCGTTTAACGATAAATTGGTGTTTTGGGAGACCCATGATTATGCGTAAGAATCTAACAATGTTCACCGCACTCGCAACCGTGTTTGCACTGGCATCCTGCGATGTCGTGCGCACGCCGAGCGCATCCGAAAACCAAGCTGCGACCCAAACCGTTGAGACGCCAGCACCGCCGACGGCGGAAGAAATTGCGGCAGAAACCGAACGGCTGAATACTTGGTTCGAAGAGAAATATGAAGCCGAAGTGATGGAAAGCCCGATTCAGCTGACTTTCCTGGGCCGCGATGAGCGCCAAGGCGAGATTGATGATTTCTCTGAAGCCGCCGTCGATTCGCAGCTCGAACGCTCGCGCGCGAATCTGGCCGAGCTGCAAGCCAATTTCGATTATGACAAGCTGAGCGACGACGCGAAAATCTCATACGATATTTGGGTCTATCAGGCGCAAGTCGCCGAAGCCGCGGATGAGTTTCGTTATAATGCTTACGTGTTCGAGCAGATGCAGGCCGTCCACTCATTCTTCCCGCAATTGCTGATCGCGTTCCATAAAGTTGTCGATGGCGAGGACATGGACAATTATGTACTGCGCATTTCCGGCAGTGCGCGCGGGCTCGATCAATTGATCGTTTGGTCCAAGCGGATTGCCGAAGACGGCGTCCGCCCACCATATTTCGCATTTGACTCGGTGATTGATGAATCGCGCAAGATCATCACTGGCGCGCCATTTGATGAGAGCGGCGAGGACAGCGCGATCTGGGCAGATGCGAAGGCGAAAATCGCCAATCTGCTGGATCAGGAACAAATCGATCAAGCCAAGGCAGATCAACTGACCGAAGCGGTTCGCGCCGCTTTGGTTGACGAGCTGAAACCCGCTTATGAGCGTCTGATTGCCTGGCAGGAAGAAGATCGCGTCAATGCCACCGCGGACGCACATGGCGTCAGCGCGCTGCCAAATGGTCTCGCTTATTATAATGAGCGCCTCGCCAACCAGACGACGACAGCTTTGACCGCAGATGAGATCCACCAGATCGGATTGGATGAAGTGGCGCGCCTGCGCGGCGAAATGGAAACCATCAAAGACGCGTTCGGTTTTGAAGGCACGCTACCTGAATTCTTCGCTTTCTTGCGTGACAATAAGGATGATGAGCGGCTCTACTATCCAAACACGGATGAAGGCCGCCAAGGCTATATCGATGATGCCACAGCCGCGATTGACGGGATCAAAGCCGTTTTGCCCGACTATTTCGGCATTCTGCCCAAGGCGGACATGGTGGTGAAACGGGTGGAGCCTTTCCGCGAGCAGGCGGGGGCGGCGCAACACTATTTTCCATCGACGCCTGATGGCTCACGTCCAGGTGTCTATTACGCCCACTTGCTCGACATGAAGCAAATGCCGAAGCGCGAGCTCGAAGTAATTGCCTATCATGAAGGGCTGCCGGGCCATCATATGCAGATCGCGATCCAGCTGGAACTGGAAGGGGTTCCAACGTTCCGGACGCAAGCAGGCTTTACTGCTTATAGCGAAGGCTGGGGCCTGTATTCCGAATGGCTGGCGAGCGAGATGCCGGGTACGTTTGAGGATCCCTTGTCAGAGTTTGGCCGGCTCGGGTCTGAAATATGGCGAGCCGTGCGTCTTGTGGTCGATACCGGTCTGCATGCGAAAGGCTGGAGCGAGCAGCAAGCGATTGACTATTTCCTCGCCAATACCGCTGCGCCAGAAGGTCAGGCCCGATCCGAAGTGCGCCGCTATATTGTTCTGCCGGGGCAAGCGACGAGCTATAAGATTGGCATGTTGAAAATCCAGGAATTGCGCCGCAAAGCCGAAGCTGAGCTTGGCGATGCGTTTGATATTCGCGCTTTCCATGACACGGTGCTTGGCGGCGGCGCGATGCCGCTCGCGATTCTGGAGCGCCGCGTCGATACCTGGATTGCGGACGTCCAGGCGGGCTAAACGCGATTCAACTCTGTTCGACATCAGATACCGGGTACCGCAATTGCGCTACCCGGTATTTTTTCCCCAACCCCACGAATACTTGATGATATAAGTAATAATGTACAATACAGATAAATACAACGTCTAATTTAATATATAATTATTGTATTCATTCTTTTCTTTATTCGGGGTGTGTTCTGTTAAGGAGAGATTGAATGAAGAACACTGCAACCGGTTTTGCCAGACGACCTTTGGTGAAACTCACATCCGCCATGGTTTTTGTTTTGCTCACGGCGGGTCCTGGATTGGCCCAGGTCACCGAACGAGACGATGGTTCTGATGCAAAAGTGATCAATTTCTGCACCGGCGTTTCCGATGCGGATTGCTATGTTGTCCAGATTAAGAACGTCTCTTCCGCTACGGTCATGTCGACAGACTTTCACCAAAACGCGACGGGTGGAGCCTGTGAAAAAGACAAAATAAAAGTGAAAGACAGTGTGACGGGCAATAATTCTATGCCGAATGGTACACTTCAGCCTTATGTCTACGCCTCATTCAATGCCAATTGCGCTTATGAGGTTAAGTTCAACGTCACGCATGGCTGCGAGGGCGACACCCGGGCCCGCGTCAAGGTCAATAAGAAGCCCGCGAAAATATTGCTCGATAAGGATTGTGGGACCCTGAAAACGATCAAGAATTACTGATCATCGAATGTCAGAATGTCGGAGGCGGTGTTCAACTTCCGACATTCTCCAAACCGCCCAGCGCCTTTTGCACATGCTCCACAAATAGCCGCGCCTTGCCGCGCAGTTTCCCGCCGGTCCAAACGACGGAAAGGGGTAAGTCCGCGCCGCGCCAGTCTGGCATGATGCGGACCAACGCGCCGGATTTGACATGCGGACAGACAAGCCAGTCCGGGCCGATGAAAACGCCGAGCCCATCCACCGCCCCTTGCAGCAATGTGTCGCCCGATGACCCACGAAAGCGGCCATCCATCATGATCCGGTGCTCTTCCCCGCTCTCGACATGTTTCAGCGTCCATTGCTGGCCTTGCAGGGACTGACGGAAGACCAGGCCTTGATGATCTTTCAAGGTTTCCGGACTGTCTGGCGTGCCGTGTTGTTCAATATATTTCGGCGCCGCCCAGATGCCGCGATAGGCGACGAGAAGTCGTTTCGCCATCAGCGCGCTATCGGTCAGTTCGCCTAAGCGAAAGGCGACATCGACGCCTTCGGTCACGAGGTCCGTATAGGTGTCATCCGTCATGAAATCCATTCGGATATGCGGATACTTTTCCAGAAATGACGCCACGGTCGGCGTGATCACCAATTGTGATAGAGAGTGCGGCGCGCTGACCCGCAACATGCCGACAGGTTCTTGATCAAGCCCGCGCGCTTCGGCTTCCGCATCATCGAATTCAGCCAGAATGTCTTGCGCGCGGCCATAGAATTTCTGGCCGGCTTCGGTCAACGACAGCGCGCGCGTGGTGCGGTGGAAGAGTTCGGCGCCGATTTGGTGTTCGAGGTCTTGAATGCGTCGTGAAACGGTCGGCTGACCAATCGACAAGTCTGCGGCCGCGCGCGAAAAACTACCGGCATCTGCGACCCGCAGAAAAAGTCTCATAGCGTCAATTCGGTCCATCCCCGGAAGCTCCTATGCGAAAATTGCATGGGCTATATGGAACGTCTCCCGGTTCTGAAAAAGGGGGGGGTGCGCCATTTAGCCATCATCGACGGCTTAACCGCCTGCCGACCCCCGACCCCAAAGGAGCCAAACATGGCCAATTTTACATTACATGACTCGAGCACTGCGCCCGAAGGCGCCCGAGACTTTATCGCTGGCGTCGCAAAGAAAATGGGTTTCGTCCCGAGCCTGTACGCTGTTTTCGCTGAAAACCCAGCGGTTCTGCACGCCTATACTCAGCTGGCTGACCAGCTTGGCAAAACCGGTCTGTCGCCCCTGGAACAACAAGTCGTGACCATCACAGCAAGTGTCGAAAACGAGTGTCACTTCTGCGTTGCCGCGCACACCACAATCTCGGAAGGTGCTGGCCTGGATCTGAACGTGATTGATGCTGTTCGCGAAGATCGCGCAATTGATGACCCGAAACTGGAAGCGCTGCGTCTGTTCACTAAGAAGGTCGTCATCGATCGTGGCTTTGTTTCCGATTGCGACGTCGATACTTTCCTGCGCGCTGGATATGACAACTCAGCCGTTCTGGCGGTCGTGCTGGGCGTCGCTCTGAAAGTGATTTCGAACTATACCAATCATGTCGCCGAAACGCCTGTGAACGAAGCGTTCCAAAAACATGCCTGGACGCCAAATTCGAAGCGCGAGACGGTTGCCGCTTAACCGCAATTAATCCCGTCAATAAAGGGCTGCAGAGCAATCTGTAGCCTTTTTTTTATGTCGGCTCCGCAAGTCTCACAAATCGCTCACATCGACGTGACTAAGGCTCACACAGTCGTGGTTCGTAAGTGAAGAAAGAGAGGCGTATCTGAGGGTCACACCGCAAGGAGGGTATTATGACAACACTGACTGAAACCATTAAACCAGAGACGGAAGCCACCGGCCTCGTCTCTAGATTCAAAACTTTCGCACCCCACGTGATTGCAGGCATCGCATCGCTGGTCTTCCTCGACAGCCTGCGCTTCAAGTTCACCAATGCGCCAGAGACCCAAACGATTTTCGGCAAGCTGAACGAATGGGCCGACAGCTTTGGTGCCGAGGGCCTGTTCGCGCAAACCGGTCTGTTCAGCCAATATGTGATTGGTACAGCCGAACTGTTCGCCGCCTCCCTCTTGCTGGTCGGCATCCACCCTGCCTTTCGCCGCTTGCAAGCGGTTGGTGCCTTGATCGCTTTTGCTGTGATGAGTGGCGCGGTTAATTTTCACCTCTGGACCCCGCTGGGCATTGACCCAAACAATGATGGTGGCGGCCTGTTCTTTATGGCGGTGGTCGTCTGGATGACCTCGTTCGGGCTGATCATCATTCGTCGCAAAGAACTCGCGGCTATCTTCGCCGGTTTGAAGACAACGCTGTTTCCGAGCCGTACATAATCCTGCCGCTTTCCTCCCAGACACTCACACCTCGAAAAGGATAAGACTCATGAAAATCCGTACACTGATCGCCGCCGCTCTCGTCGCTGCCGGACCTGTCGCGGTCGCCGCGCCCGCCGCGTTTGCTGACAAGGACCCGATCTATACCGCCAAACGCTCAAACCTGGCCCTGCAAGGCTACGACACAGTGGCTTATTTCACGGTTGGCGAGCCGACCAAAGGCAGCGCAGACTTTTCGACCACTTATGAAGGTGCTGAATTCCGCTTTGCCAGTGAAGAGAACCTCAATCTCTTCCTCGGCGATCCGGCTAAGTATGCCCCTCAATATGGCGGTTATTGCGCCTGGGCCGTTGCGCAAGGCAAGACGGCGAAAGGCGATGCCCGTCGCTGGGCTGTTGTCGATGGCAAGCTCTATCTGAATTATAATAAGGGCATCCAGAAACGTTGGGACAAAGATCGCGCTGGTTTCATCACCAGTGGCGACCAGAATTGGCCGACCGTTCTGCAAGACTGAGGGCTTTCTCCCCCTTAAGACGCTCATTCTTGCGAGCGTCGCCAAGGCCCCCGCGTGACCCTTCTCACGCGGGGGTTTTCATATTGGAGGCGGGTGAATCTCCGCATTCGGCGTCGGGGCAGTGATTACTGATCTTACTTCAAAGGAAGCTTGGTGCTTATTTGTGGGTCTCTGACGCCACGGTCCTAGCCCCTCTCCCGATCGCGGGAGAGGGGTTGGGGTGAGGGCACCGAACTCTGTTCTAAGCGAATCCATTGCATGCTGCACCCATCTTTCCCTCATCCCCGGCCCTTCTCCCGCATCCGGAAGAAGGGGGCGCAAGAGGCGAGATCGATGAGAGCGTCAAACATATGACTGACGTCTTCTCCTGCTCCAAAGCAGACGCACCAAACATCCCCAACGCGCCTTTTCCAAAGGTTAACAATTTAATGACCAAGCTTTCACACTCAGGAAACCCAAATGCTGCCATATGACCGCTCTGAAGTGATTTGTAGCGTTCCAGGAGGCAATCATGAAGAAAACAGCATTTGCAGCCCTTGCCCTCAGTCTGGCCATAAGCCCAGCGGCGATTGCGGAGTCAGAGCTCTATGTGAATGGCGGCGTATCCAGTTTCAGCACTGATGATGCCAGTGTTTCGGCATTTACAGCCCGCGGCGGGATCTGGTTCAATGACCTGATCGGTACCGAAATTGAAGCCTCTTTTGGCCTCGGTGCGGATGATATTGATGGCGTTGATGTTGAGTTGGAAAACGCATTTGGCGGTTATCTGGTCGCAAAATATCCGGTTCTGCCACGTGTCGATGTGCTCGGGCGCCTCGGCTATACGACCGGTGAGTTCCAGTCTGCCACCAATGGTGTCTCAACCGATGCCGATGCGGATGGTTTCGCCTTTGGACTTGGCGGTGAAGTGATGATCACGGACTCGATCGGTTTGCGCGGCGATTATACGCGGATTGAACCGAGCGACGAAGATGGCCTAGATGGCGGCGTCAATGTGTTTGCGATCACGGGCGTCTATAAGTTCGGGACCGTACGCTAGCGCTTAATCCCGCTCAGCCCAGGTTTTCAAGATATGATGCGCCACTGCCATAGGCGGTGGCGCATATATATCTGGATGTGTGCCGGCCAGCACTTGCCGGGCCTCTTCGCGCGTGATCCAGCGCGCGGCTTCAAGCTCATCTTGCTCGACAGACACGTCAGTCGTTTCTGCTTCGACAATGATCCCGACCATCAGTGAGGATGGAAAAGGCCAGGGCTGGCAGAACAGATATTCCGCTTTGGCGGGGTCGGCCTTAATGCCCGCTTCTTCTTCCAGTTCGCGCGTGGCAGCCTGTTCGACGGTCTCGCCTGGCTCGACAAAGCCAGCAAGAGCCGACCAGAACCCAGCGGGCCAGCTGGCTTGTCGTCCGAGCAGGCATTTATCATCCTTGACCGCCAACATGATTGCGACAGGGTCTGTGCGTGGAAAATGTTCAGCGCCGCAGGATGGACAAACGCGTTTCCAACCGGCCTCTGCCGGTTCGCTCTGCGCCCCGCATTTCGAGCAAAACCGGTGACTGCGATGCCATTCCAAGAGGCTGCGCGCTGTCGACGCGAGATTGGCGTCCATCGGGCTCAGCCCGCCTGCAGCTGCGCGCATATCGGTAAATTCGCCGGAGCCTTGCAAAAGCGATCCTTCGAGCTTGAATGATGAACCCATATTGACCGCGAAAATCGGTGCGCCGACTTTGTCCAGGCCGAGAAAGACCGACTCTTCCAGGCCCTCCAGGCGACTGAATTCAGGGCCAAGCCAAACCAGATTCTGGCCGCTCATCTGGACCAAAGGCGACCCTTTTTGCATCAGGAAAATCAGCGCATCATCGCGCTGTTTCGCAGCGTCGAGCCAGGCTGTGTCGGTTCTGTGATGGGCGGCGCGGTTGACCGGGTGACTGGCCAGCGGAATATCGTTAGATGTCGTCAAAATTCAGGTCCTAAGGGCAATACCCGAAGCAGATAAGATATCCATCCGGATCCGTCACCACGATTTCTGTGCAACCATGCGGCATTTCTTCAGGCGGCGAATATTCCGTCTGCGTGGCAGAGAGATGTTCCATGATGGGGTTTAGGTCGTGCACCCAGATATAGACGTCCCATAATCCACCGATGCGCTGGTTGTTCGGTGCCGCATTCGCTGACGCATCCGCGCTGATCGATTGTTTCAACATGATCGAGGCGCGCGGTGTATCAGCAATCGCAAAACTCGGCGGGTCGCCCCAGATTTCGGCTACGTCAAAGCCCAAGCGGTCATGATAGAAGGCGACCGATCGATGAATGTCTTGGACCATCAATACGGCGGCGCAAGATATCAGAGACTCCCCAATGCCTTTATCCGTCATGGCGCTAGCGTATTCTGCGCTCGCGACTTGTCAAACAGGTCTGCAATCGCGATATAGCCATCGGAGGCTGGCGGTGGACGAGCTCCTCGCCAACCGGGTCAGGTCGGGAACGAAGCAGCCCTAACGAGTTTTCCGCTTGGGTCACTGTCCAGTCTCCACCCCGCAACATGCCGAAAACAACAAGACCGCCCTTATGGGACGGCCTTGCTTTATCGCGTGCTCGAGGGAAGCGTGACGGAGGGTCGTCTGTCACGGGGCGATGAAGACATTGTTCCGAATTTCAGTGCCAATGTCGGTGTTGTCGCGAATGATCTCGGCCAGCGTGGTGTTCCTGACGCGGTCTTGTTCGCTCGCGGTGAGATCTTGTTCCCACCAGAAGCGGTCGCCATCTCGTAAAGCTGTAAATTGACGCACGAGAATGGTTTGAAACAGCTCGCCAAGCTGGGATCCAGCGACAGCGTCTTCGGCTAGGCCGCCGACCCAGAGATCGATTTCGTTAACATCGCCATACGTGTCGAATAGAGCTTCAGCGAGATCATTGTCCGAAGTGATTTCGCCAAATTGCGTCACCCGGGTCAGGCCGAGGGCTGCCCGCATGTCATTATAACCCGGCACGCCATGATCGCGGCCGCGTTGAATGTTGAGCGAGGCAAGATCAAAGCCACCACTGCCTGGCTGTCCGAACAGGAAGTTGCGAATATCGTCAATTACAAGCGGATCGATCTCCTGGTGAAGCTGGGTTGCAAATCCACGCAGGATCGGGTCGAGATCGGTTTCAGCTTGCAAAACGGTCGGCGCCGTAAAGAAAGCTTCTTTTAGGTCCAGGTGACCGGCTGCGATCTCATTTCCCGCCGCATCGAGACGCAGGATTTGCTCATTCAGCATGGAATGACCGAGGCGGAAGGCGGCAACGCTGAACGCGTTGAAAATAGTCGGATTTATGCTGTCATCATAGCCGGAATAATCGGCAATCGCATTCTCACCGATCAAAGCTGGCAACCATTCCTCATAAGTGATGACCTGAATCTTTGCGATCACCAGACGGCGCGCCTGTTCAAAAACGTCGTCCACTTCGGCGTTTGGATTATTGTCCATGATCCGCTGTGCCAAGCGATTGTGCTCGCGCACGAACAATGTGTGCAGAACGGTTAGGCCGAGCTGTTCATTGGCCCTGACATCGCCGGCCAGGAAGAGCCTGGTCGGATCGCTCACGAAGCCATTCGCATTGGCCAGGCTGTTCGTGTTGAACGGCAGCAAGTTACCGGCGCTGGTTGCGAGGTAGGGCGTCCCGGTTTCTCGTAAGGCGGCGTTGCGTTCTTCATCCGAGCCATAGATCATTGAGCCGTCAATCCAGCTGGTGATCTCATTTTCCTGTTCGCGCGGATTGTTCACATCAGTACCGGTCGTGCCGTCAAACAAAGCGCGGTTAAAGGTGATGACTTGCGCTCCTGTATCTGTGGGATCAAAAAACGGGTCGCCGGCTGGCACCAGGATGTCAGCGGATTCCTCAGCGCCATCGGTTAGATCGAGGTCATGGTCGATGAATTGGCCCCATTGCCAGACAAAGTCAGTTCCATTGACTGTGTTTGGTAACGAAAGGCCTTCAACTTGGTCCGCGACGCCGTTCGAAACCGCGCGGGCACTCGGTCGATCTGGCCCTGCGAGATCGGAAATGCCATCGGCATAATCGGCTGGCGCCAGCCTTTGCAAGTGCTCAAACGTGGCGCCCCAATCCGGGTTGTCCAGATTATTATTGCTGCCATCAAAGGTGCGCACTTCGCGATCGGCGATCCGGCGTCGGTCTCGGTTGCGTTTGTTGCGAGCGCGATTGCGGCGGCTCTCGCCATCATTAGGAATGCCCTGGGAAGACGGCCCATCGCGGTTGGTATCGGCAATTGAAATGGTCATGGTCTGACTGGTCGCGGACCCACGCGAGTCGGTCACGGTCAGGCGAAGGACAATGTCGACAGACTCATTGACATTCGGGGCCTGAAAACTGGCGTCCAGGCTGGTGCTATCGATCAGCTCGATTTCCGGACCAGATTCTTGCGTCCATGCGACGGAATATTCGTCACCATTCGGATCGCTGGCCGTTCCGGACAATTGAACCGTACTACCTTCAATGACGGCTTGTGCATCACCCGTGCTGATCACTGGGGCGGCGTTGATAAAGTCATCCCCCCCATTGTCACATGCTGCGAGCGTGATAACGCACAGGGCTGAAACCGGAATTATATGTTTCATGAATTCTTCCCATGATTGAGTTCTACCAGAAATAGATACAAGTTTGTAAGTCATTGTAATAATTAAATAATCTGAAGATTTTTTGCGACAATCTGATACAATCTGATAAAGACAAAATTCCATTTCTGGTGTATGTTCTCTTGTTGAGCTGAGATCGGCTCAGGGACTCAAATCTGTGGGTTTTTATGCCTCGCAATGGGGCCATCGCTTGCCGCCACCCCCGAGTCCCTGCCATAAGCTTTCCCTATGAGTGAGACGCCCGACAGCCCGGACGAAATCGAACGCGATGATGCTACCTTCTCCATGTTTGGAGAGGCCGAAATGGGCGCGCCGCAGGATGACGGCTATCAAGTCCTGGCACGAAAGTACCGACCGCGCTTGTTTTCTGACCTGCTCGGTCAGGAAGCGATGGTCCGCACCCTCACCAATGCCTTTGAAACCGGGCGTGTGGCACATGCTTTCATGCTCACCGGTGTGCGGGGTGTCGGCAAAACGACCACGGCCCGGTTGCTTGCGCGCGCACTCAATTACATACGTGACGGGCATGATGCGCCAAGCATGGATCTCGATCCGCCTGGCGACTTTTGCGCCGCGATCATGGCGGGCAACCATCCGGACGTGCTGGAATTGGATGCCGCTTCAAGAACCGGCGTCGCAGACATGCGCGAATTGTTGGACGGCGTGCGCTATTCGCCGGTCTCGTCGCGCTACAAAGTCTACATCATTGACGAAGTCCATATGTTGTCGACGGCTTCGTTCAACGCCTTGTTGAAGACCTTGGAAGAGCCGCCATCGCACGTAAAATTCATATTCGCGACGACTGAAATCCGCAAAGTTCCGATTACGGTCCTGTCGCGCTGCCAGAGATTCGACCTGAAACGTCTCGATAGCGAGTCGCTGGCGAGCCATTTGGCGAAGATTGCGGAGAAGGAAGGCGCCAATGTTTCGGAAGAAGGGTTGGCATTGATTGCACGCGCGGCGGAGGGGTCTGCGCGCGATGGTCTTTCAATTCTGGATCAGGCCATTGTTCAAGCTTTGGATGGCGATCAGGTGACCGGCGAACGGGTGCGCAACATGCTCGGCCTTGGTGATCGCTTGCGTCTGCTCGATGCGTTCGAGTTTGCCATTCAAGGCGAAGCCCAAAAGGCGGTGGACGAAGTCTCTGATCAGGTCCGCGCCGGGGCAGATCCTCTGATCATTCTGAAAGACATGCTCGAAATCGCTGCCGATATCGCCACGGTTCAAGCGGCGGGCAATAATTACAGTCTGCCGGGGCCGGCGGATTGGACACGTCGCACGCATGAGCTAGCGAGTGCGCTGACCCCGGCGCAGGCGCAGCGCAACTGGCAGATCTTGCTTTCTGGCTATCGCGACACGCAGACCGCGCCGGAAGCTGATACCGCTTTGCGTATGGTGGTTTTGCGTCTGGTGTCGGCGGCGCGTTTGCCAAGCCCGGAAGAGGCGGCCCGCATGCTGATCTCAGGAGGGGCCTCGGGCGCCGCGGGAAAGCCTGATAATGTGGGCCCAGCGCCATCGGGCGGGTCAGAGTCTGTCCTGCAATTGGTGCATCCGAGCGAGCAAAAGCTCGATAGTTTCCGGGACGTGCTGGATCATCTTGACGATCGCAAGGAAGCCCGTCTTTGGGGCGAAGCGCGGAAATATATTCGCGCGGAGAATTTCAAACCCGGGCGCCTGGTTTGCGCGGTCGACCCAGGTGCGCCGCGCGACTTGCTGCGTCGGCTGACAGATTTCCTTGAATATGAAACCGATATGGATTGGGACGTGTTGCTATCGGACTCGGCGGTTGAAACCCAAAAGGAAAAAGATTCACGCGAGCGCAAGGAACAGCTGGACGAAGCGGCACAACATCCAGACATCGCGGCGGCTTTGGCGGCGATTCCGGGTGCGGAAGTGGTCGATGTAGAAAACAGCGCGCCTCTTGATCCGGACAAGCTGACAGACAATGTCGTGCCCTTGAAACGCCGCTCTTAATGCCAGGACAATTATGCCATGACGGATCTCACAAAAATCATGCAACAGGCTCAGCAAATGCAGGCCAAGATGCAAGAGGCGCAAGCCCAGATTGAAGAAACAGAAGCCGAAGGCATTGCCGGGGCCGGTCTGGTCTCCGTCACGCTTAAGGGCAAAGGCGAGCTGGTCGCAATCAAGATTGATCCATCGCTGATGCAGGATGAAGCCGAAATCATCGAAGATCTGGTCAAAGCGGCGCATCGCGAAGCGCGCAAGAACCTCGATCAAGCCATGGAAAAAGCTATGAAAGACGTCACGGCGGGCATGGGCGGCATGTTGCCAGGCTTCAAAATGCCATTCTAGTCAGCCGCTTTCGCCGCGTTTTCATTTGCCATCAAATATTCGGTTTCGCGTTCTGAGGCGATCAGCGTGCGAACCGATTCATTATCATAACCCATCTCTTCGAGCGCGCGGGCGGACATTTGCAGCCCCGCCTCAATCGCATCCGGAATGACGAATGTGGCGCCCGCTTTGTAGAGGAGCTGCGCATGATCCGCGTCGCGGGCGCGCGCGAGAATAGGGACGTCGGGACGACTGGATCGGGCGGTTTTGACCATCGCTTCAGCGCTGATCTGGTTGTCCAGCGTGACGACGACCAGACTGGCATTAGCCAGCCCGGCTTTTTGGAGCACTTCGTCGTGACCGCCATCGCCGAAATAGACCCGTCGGCCTGTCGCGCGTTGCTTGGCCACTGTGGACGGGTTGAGGTCCAGGCCGACAATATCGGCTTGTTCCTTTTCGAGGATGTGGGCGACCGCACGGCCGACGCGGCCAAAGCCAGCGACAATAATGTGGCCTTCACTGGCACTGGCATCAGGTTGCAATTGATGGTCAGGTTGCTGGGCTTGCAGGCGAGTGGCGAGCCAGCGACCAAAGCGCCAGCTAGCTGCGATGACCAGCATGGAGAGGGCGACAATCGCGGTCACGATGGTGGCATTGCCGGATGCAATCGAGCCGGCCGCGACGCCCGCGCCAAGAATGACAAAAGCGAACTCTCCGGCTGGCGCGAGCAAGGACGCGGTTTCAATCGATACCTCTCGATTGCCAGCAAAGATGCGGATGGCCGCGAAGGCGATGATGGCTTTCAGAACCAGTAACGCGATCAGTCCGCCAAGAACAATCGGCCAATTGTCGATCACCACCGACAAGTCGATGGCAAGGCCGACGGTGAGGAAGAACAGACCGAGGAGGAGCCCCTTAAAAGGTTCAAGGTCAATTTCAGTCTGGTGCTTGAATTCCGTCTCTCCCAAGAGCAGGCCGGCAAGAAACGCCCCGAGGGCCAATGACAGGCCAGCATTATAGGTGATCACCGATGCCCCGACCACGGTCAGCAATGTGATCGCCATCAGGAAATCACGCCCGCCTGCATTGATGGCGAGGCGAAACAGGTGACGCAGCAAGAAACGGCCAATCACGAAAATGATTGCGAGGGCGAGAAAGCCATTGAACGAAGCCTGAAGAAGCACTGTGGCCAGGTCGGATTCGCCGCGGCTGGCAGTGAAGCCGACAAAGATCAGGATTGGCGCGACAAGAATGTCCTGGAACAACAAGACGCCTAATGCGCTGCGGCCAACGGGGCTTGCCGCGCGTTTCTGCTCGACCAGGATTTGCATCACAATCGCCGTCGAGGACAAAGCGAGTGCGAGGCCGATAATGACCGCCTCGGTTGGCGACAGGCCGATCAGGGTGAGGCCATAGCCAATGACCAGGGCGCTGAGCACGGCTTGCATTGTGCCAGCGCCAAACACAGTTCGTTTCAGAGCCCAGAGTTTCTGGAAAGAGAGCTCGAGCCCAAGCAAGAAGAGGAGAAAGAGCACGCCCAGTTCAGCAAACGGCGCGGCGGCTTCGGGGTCTGAGATGGTGACATATTCCAGGATCGGGACGCGGTCACTGAAGGCGCTGAAGCCACTTGGCCCAAGCGCCAGGCCGGCGAGGATAAACCCGACCACTGCTGGCAGTTTCAGCGCTCGAAGGATGGGCACAACCAGACCCGCGGCCAGCAAGAAGACCAGCGCATCCTTGATCAGTAATTCTTGACCCTCATGACCCATTCAGGCGTCCTCGCACAGGAACCGTTCGGGGCACTGTGCGACGGTTCGGGCTGCGGTGGAAGGGGCGAAGAAGTCGCGTTACGGGTTCGGCGGCGTTAGGCCGTCGCGAGGGACTGTTCCAGGGCCTGGTCAAGCGTCGATCTCGCGTCTGGCGTCAAGGCGGTCTCGAACAGGGTGAGATGCTGTCGGATGGCGCTTCGAACAGCGCCGGAGCCAATATGGCTATCGTCGCCGCGCTCGCGCAAATATTCCAGCTGATAGCGCAATATGATGACGCAATTGGTAGTCAGGTCTGGCAATCGCTCGAGCGGTAGATCCAATAGCCCGGCTTTGATCATGCCATGCAAGAAAGACTGAAACTGCGTGTGCGTGTCGCGATAGATGCCAGGCAATCTCTGCAGCAGGCGTTCCGTATGTTCGCCATAATCCGCCTGATCACGATAGAGGAAGCGATAGCGTCGCTGTTCTGACATCAGCGCCGTGAGCATGGCGGCATAATCGCTGAGAATGGTCTCAGGCGCGCTGGGCAGCATCGCCAGGCGGATCTCGACATCTTCGAGAAACTGCTCAGAGAGTGCCTCTAATAAAGCCCGCTTGCTTTTGAAGTGATACCAGAGATTGCCTTCTGCGATGCCGCACTCGCGCGCAAGGTCTGCCGTTGTGACATTGCCAAACCGTTCGGCATTGAACAGCGCGCGAGCGGTTTTCAGAATGCGATCGCGCGTCTTCATCAGGTCTTGGCGTGGATCACCACAGGCACATCCGTGTAACCCATGACGAAATTGGACAGAACCCGGGTCGGTTCGCCGACGAGTTCGATGCGATCGAAGCGATTGAGGATTTCTTCCCAAAGGATGCGCAATTGCATCTCACCAACGCGATTGCCCATACAGCGGTGCACACCGAACCCGAATGACAGATGACGACGTGCATTCGGGCGATCAATCCAGAACCGATCCGGGTCTTCAATCACGGTCTCGTCGCGATTGCCGGATATGTACCACATCACGACCTTGTCGCCTTTTTTGATCTGTTTTCCGCCGAGTTCGATGTCTTCCAGCGCCGTACGACGCATATGCCCGAGCGGGGTCTGGAAGCGAATAATCTCGGAAACCATGTTGGGGATCAGAGACGGGTTTGCCTTGAGTTTGGCGAATTCGTCGGGATTGCGATTAAGCTCAACCACGCCAGCGCTGATCGAGTTTCGGGTGGTGTCATTGCCACCAACAATTAACAGGATGAGATTGCCGAGGAATTCCTGTGGGTCATTCACCATGTCCGCGGTTTCGGGATTGTGCGCGAGCAAGGAAATGAAGTCGAACTTCTTTGGCTGCGCCGCGCGTTCCTGCCATAGCTTGGCGAAATAGGCGTAGCATTCTTCCAGTGTGCGCATCCGAGCGTCCATGTCGACGTCGATGCCGACTGTCTCTGATGTTGTCGCGACATCGGACCAATAAGGCAGGAGGTGGCGGTCTTCGAACGGGAAGTCGAACAGGGTCGCCAACATTTGCGTCGTCAATTCCTTAGAGACCAGCTCGACCCAATTGATCCGTTCGCCGATGGGCAGACTGTCTAAAATATTACAGACACGCTGGCGGATTTGGGCCTCAATCTCGGACAATTGCGAGGGCGCTACGGCCGGGCTCACCGTCTTGCGCTGGACGACATGTTTCGAGCCATCCATGGCAATGAACATAGGGGTTTCCATGCCTTCTGGGGCATCACCAATGACAATATTGTCCTGCGAAGAAAAGACTTTGTGATTCGAGTCGACGGCGATGATGTCATTGTACCGCGTCACGGACCAATATGGTCCGAATGGGCTGTCCGGGCAGTAATGGATCGGGTCTTCATTTCGCAGCCGGCGGAAATACTCGCCTTGTAAATTCGCCTCGAAAATCTCGGCCACAGAAACGTCGAGCGTTTCCAGCGGCAGCGTATAAGGGTCCGGGATGCCGGCTTCTTCCCAAGTATGCGCCGTATCTGCCATTGTTTCCTCCGATTTTTGTTTTCTAGGGTAATAACCCTAATTCTGGATTTTGCAAAGATGAATCCGCGCTCTTGCCTCTGGCGCCGAGTCCCGCACATTAGCGCGTATGAGCAAATCGTCTGCGGGTCCGGAAATTCAAAGAATGATCGACTTGATCGCGCGCTTGCCTGGCTTAGGGCCGCGCTCGGCCCGGCGGGCGGCTCTGTTCCTGCTGAAACGGCAAGACGCTTTGCTGCGGCCGATGGCGGAGGCGCTGGCGGACGCAGCAGACAAGATTGAGCAATGCCAGGTGTGCGGGAATTACGATACGCTGCAACCTTGCGCGGTTTGTCAGGCGACTGGGCGCGATGATGGCGTGATTTGTGTCGTGGAAGATGTCCCGGACTTGTGGGCGCTGGAACGGGCCGCCGCGTTTCGTGGCCGCTACCATGTACTTGGCGGCGTGATGAGCGCCCTGGACGGGGTCGGTCCGGACGACCTGACCATTGGCATGCTGGTCGATCGCGTCAAGCAAGGCGGCATTCGCGAAGTCATCCTCGCTCTGAATGCGACGGTCGATGGACAGACGACAGCGCATTATGTCGCTGAACGTCTAGACGGGTTTGGCGTCGAAGTGACCCGACTCGCGCATGGTGTGCCCGTCGGCGGCGAACTGGATCACCTCGATGATGGCACGCTAGCGACAGCCTTGCGATCGCGCCGCGGCGTTTAGCTTACGGTCTCGACCCGGTAAATGACGCCGTCCAGCATATTCGTGGCGACATAGATTGCATCTGGCGTCGAGATGACATCCCGAAAGCCGGTTTGCAGGTCGTCAAGCAGATCCTCAGTCTCGCCAATTGTGCCGTCGGCGGTGATGTCGACGCGGACCAGTTTCTGACCGCTTGGGCCATCCATGGCGCCGATCAGAAGATCGCCGCTCCAGTCCTCAAACCCAGCCGTCTGGACAATCGCCATGCCGGATGGCGCGATTGAAGGCACCCATTTGACGTCTGGTTGTTCCATGCCCGGGGCTTCGGTCTCGTCCGTGATAATTGTGCCGTCATAATTGATGCCATAGGTGATGGTCGGCCATCCATAATTGTTGCCAGGCTCGATAATATTGAGCTCATCACCGCCTTTCGGGCCGTGTTCATGCGCGAGCAAGAGATTGGCATCGCTGTGATAGACCAGACCCTGCACATTGCGGTGGCCATATGACCAGACCGCTGGGTTGCCGCCGCCAACGGCGAAGGGATTGTCTGATGGCAAAGACCCATCTGGCATGATGCGGGCAATCTTGCCATGCAACAGGGCCGTGTCCTGCGCGTCTTCCATATAGCGATAGCCATCGCCCAGGGTCACGATGAGTGAGCCGTCCGGTAGGAAAGCCATCCGCGATCCATAATGGAACGTGGTTTCCCGCGTTTCGCCCAGGAAGATTTCCGTCACATCGCTGAGACCGGAGGCGTCTTCGGATAGCGTTGCCGAGATGACAGCGGTTGTGTTGCTGCCATCCATGTCTTTGGAATAGCTGAGATAAAGCTTGCGATTGGTCTCAAAAGCGGGATCGAGCAGGATGCCGAGCAAGCCGCCTTGGCCTGCAACAAGGATATCGTCCGGCAATCCTGTGAGTGGCGCCTCGATCAGTGCCCCGCCTTGGATAAGACGCAAGCGGCCTTCGCGTTCGGTGACCAGCAAATCGCCATTTGGCAGCGCCGCCATACCCCATGGAAATTCAAGGCCTTCGGCGACGGGCACCAGTTTCAGACCGCTTTGGGAGACAATTGATCCATCGGCCTCGGGTTCGGGCGCCGCAGCTTGGCCCGCACAGGCAGTTAGAGCGGCGATGACGAGAACGGATAGGCTAAAACGCAGCACGGCGAATCTCCTGAGAGCGACTTTGCCCTGAACATAGTGGTTTCAGGCACAAAAGAAAGACGGGCGACCCGATCGGATCGCCCGTCTCCTCTCTCCCCCTGCGCGTCGCAAGGGCCCCTATGCGGCTTACCAGCTCTTCGAGATGGTAATCCCGTAAGTTGATGGCTCATTCAAGAACACATTCGTGAACAGACCAGAACTATCATCGGTCAGATACGCCCCGGTGATGACCTCCTCATCGGTGATGTTCTTGCCAAACAGTTCGACAGACCAGTCATTCTCGGTGTTTACCAGCTGCAGTGACAAGTTGATATTGTCCCAGCTTTCCAGAACATCGCGCTGCGTGTTCCAGATCCGGCTGAACGCTTCGGCCTGATAGTAATAATCACCACGAAGACGAACGTCCCAAGCATCGTTGAAGACGCCTTCCCAGGTGTATTCCGCACCCAGGTTGAACGTGGTGTCTGGCGTGCCGGGCAGGGCATTGCCATCCAGGTTCTTAGCGTCGCCATCGAATGGCTCGAAGGCCGTGGCGGTTTGGGCGTTGCCATTTCCGTCTGTATAGCTGACCGTAACACCGTCCAGCCCGAACAGACCCTCCAACCCGGCAAGCGCGCCGGAGCAAAGTCCGAGCGTGTCACCCGGATTGGCAAGTCCGCCCTGAATGGCGCCAAGTAGCGTCGCATAGCCTTGTGCAGAGACCACACAGTTTGAGGCATTTGCGAAGTTTTTCAGGACAACCAAGTCGCTGCGACCATTGGTACGGTCGAGCACATCGACCCCGAATGTGTCGACGACTTGCGCATCTAGCAGACCAAGGTTTGCATTGACGACAAAGGTTGAAGCCGGGTTCCAGATGGTTTCAACTTCGAGGCCTTTAATCTCGGCATCGACATTGAAGTTGGCCGATGTCCGATTGACGATAGCCGAAATCTGGTAGCCTTCATAATTGTAGAAGAACCCGGTCGCGTTCAGCTGCATCGCGCCACCGGCAATCGTGTTCTTGGTCCCGATCTCGTAAGAGTCGATGAATTCCGGCTCAAACGTTTGTGGCACACCTGATGTATTGTCAGCAGGTTGTGGAGGGTTGATGCCGCCGCCCTTATAGCCGCGAGAGTAGAAGGCATAGATCAACGTGTCTTCTGACCAGCCAAAGTCTGGGGCCCAGTCAAACCCGAAACGGCCGGTGACTTCTTCAAATTGTGCGTTCAGAGTACCATCGCCGCCATTATCCGGCGTGGCGCCCGCATTGGGCACGAAGACCAGCGGATTCGGACGGGCCGCATCGGGCGTTGCGAGGAAGGTCGGAATATTACCGACTTCCTTCTTATCGTCCGTGTAGCGCAGACCGAGCGTGAATTGCAGATCGTCTGTGGCGTCGAAGTAACCTTCGCCGAAGACAGCAAAACTATCGAGCTTGTAAGGTGTGATGGAGCGGAAATAGTTCCGGGCCAGACCGTCCAAATTGTCGATCGCAGTTGCGCCCGCATTCGCAGGATTGTCGATTGTGAAGACCGGCGCGCCGCCTGCGGCAACAGCCGCTGCATTATTTGCCTGAATGAAAGCCGAGCCAGTGTTGAAGAAGACATAATAGCTTTCTTGCAGCGCAGGGCCTTGGTTCACTTCAAAGTCGAGCTTGATAGCACCGACATTGAAGTTGAACGGGCCGTCAAAATCAGACTGAAGCCGGATTTCGTGAGACGATTGTTCACTGTCGGATCCTGAAATGTCAGCTTGCTCCAGAAAGTTGGCTTGACCAAGTTGCGGGTCGCTGACGACACCACCTGGGAAAAGCGTCGGATACAGCGCCGAGATCAACGGCGCGGCTGCGCCGTTCAGAGCGATAAATGGACCGGGTGTTGTGTTGAATGAGAAGGCCGGAGCTGTTTCATTATAGTCTTCCTGCGAAATATTCGTCCGCTCATTGAACGAACCGAGATAGGTCGCTGTCAGATTGTCAGTGACGTCAAACTCGCCACGCAACAGATAGAAGGTCTGTTCGGTTTCGAAGGTCGGATCAAACGAGCTTTCAATCGTCCGGAAGTCCGGGTTGTAAGCCCCAGGTTCATTGACGTTCACAAGGTTGCCGTTGGCATCGACATTACCTGTCACGCCGGCCAGGGCACCAAACACACCGCCGCCCAGCGTCGAAGCCTGGTTGATGCCGCCGAGAGACGCGGCGCTGCGAATAGGTGCGTCCACACAGCCTTGAGAGGTGATGATCTGATCAATGAAAGTAATCGGAATGCCGGAGAATGACGTATTCGTCGGATCCGTTGCACAGAATTGCTTACCTGACCGCAGACGCGAATCGTCCTCATTGAAATGCTCGACCATGAGTAGGGTTCTGAGCCGATCGGTTGGCTCCCAAGCGAGTGAGGCGCGCAGGCTGTAAAGTTCGCGATCATCAATGTCGTTGCCGGTTGTCAAATTGTCGACGAAGCCGTCACGGCTGAGATACGATCCAGCGAGGCGTAAAGCCGCGGTCTCGCCAATTGGCAAATTGACCATGCCCTTGCCTTTGATCGTATTGTAATTGCCATAGGTCACGCGGGCGTCGGCCTGGAACTCTTCCAGGACGGGTTTAGCGGTGATCAAGTTGACCACACCGCCCGTCGCGTTCCGACCATACAGCGTACCTTGCGGTCCACGCAGGGTCTCAACCCGTTCAACGTCATAAAATTCGGCTTCAAACAGGCTGTTCGAGGTCAGAGGAACATCATTCAAGTGGACGCCCACACCAGCATCCGCGGCGGTGGAAACGGCGTCGACCCCGATGCCGCGAATACGGAAGTTAAACCCACCAAAATTGCCTTTGGTGAAGTTCACATTGGGAATGGCTTTGACCAAATCCGGGCCGCCAGCCAATTGCATGTCGTCCAAAGCGCCTTCGTCAAATGCTGACACAGCGATTGGAACATCCTGGATGGATTCTTCCGTCTTTTGTGTGGTCACCACAACGGTGCTTAGGGTTCGGGCTTCGGATTCGTCATTGTCATCTTGCGCCATAGCGATCGGTGCCGCAGCTGACATGGCAAGCGCTGAGGCCCCCGCCAATAAGATATAATTTGACCGTCGTGAGACTTTCATAAGCTAACTCCTCCCTCGGTGCCTGCTTTTTTGGCACGAGTTTATGTTGCGTTTCCTACAGGGCTTCCCATGTTGTCTGGGAATGCCGCGATGGCCATGTCAGAGTAAGGTGCGTCATCTTGTCAACAAGTTACGTAGGGGACTTACTGCTCGGCAGAAAAATGTGTGACTTTTGATCCACGATAAAACGCCGTATTGAGTAGTTGGGATAAAAACACGTCTGGGAGAGACAAACACAATGGCGGAACGGTCAGCCCTTGTTCTATTTTCCGGGGGACAGGATTCGACGATATGCTTGGCGCATGCGCTGGCGCGCTATGATCGGGTTGAAACCGTTGGCTTTGATTATGGTCAACGTCATGCCGTCGAGCTTGAGTGTCGCCCACGCGTGATAAAAGCCATGCGCACAGCCTTCCCGAATTGGTCTGAAAAGCTGGGTGAGGATCGGGTTTGCGACGTTTCCGTGCTGAGCGACATCAGCGATACGGCGATGATCAAAGAAACCGAAATCGAGATTGCCGAAAACGGCCTGCCAAACACGTTTGTACCAGGTCGTAATCTTCTGTTTTTGACACTGGCCGGCGCGATTGCCTGGCGGCGCGGGATTTCAAATCTGGTCGGTGGCATGTGCGAGACAGATTATTCGGGCTATCCGGATTGTCGCCGTGGAACGCTGGATGCCCAGGAACTGACCCTGGCGCGCGGCATGGACCGGCCCTACACGATCGACACGCCATTGATGTGGCTGGACAAGGCAGAAACCTGGGAATTGGCGGAGCAGCTGGGCGGCGACGCTCTGATCGACTTGGTGATTGAAGAGACCCATACCTGCTATCTCGGTGACCGAGCACACCGCCATGACTGGGGCTATGGTTGTGGTACGTGTCCGGCCTGTGAATTGCGCCAGCGCGGCTATAAGACATGGCGGTCAAAGGTCCCGGCATGAAGACCTATTCGGTAAAAGAGGCCTATGTGACGCTGCAAGGCGAAGGCGCGCAGACCGGACGTGCAGCGGTGTTTCTCCGGTTTGCGGGATGCAATCTATGGTCGGGATTGGAGCGCGATCGCGCCACCGCGGTCTGCAATTTTTGCGATACGGACTTTGTCGGGACGGATGGCGAGAATGGCGGAAAATTCGTGGGCGCTGACACGTTGGCAGCGCATGTCGCGAGCGTCTGGGCGATGTCTGCGCGGCGAGGCGGGACGCCTTATGTGATCTGCACCGGCGGCGAGCCATTGTTGCAGCTCGACCCGGGCGCGATCAAGGCGTTGAAGGCGGCTGGATTCGAGATTGGCATTGAGACTAATGGCACTCTGGTCGCGCCAGATAACCTGGATTGGATTTGCGTCAGTCCGAAAGCCAATGCGCCGCTGCAGCAGGTTTCGGGCAATGAGTTGAAACTGGTCTTTCCGCAAGATGAGCCGGAAGCTCAGCCGTCACAATTTGAAAGCTTGCAGTTTGAACACTTTTTTCTGCAGCCTAAAGATGATACGGCGCACGCCCAGAACATCGCGGCCGCGGCTGCCTATTGTATGAAGCACCCAAAATGGCGACTAAGCTTACAGACACACAAACTGATCGGCCTGCCATGAGCGTTGAAGGCCAGGTTTTCGAAATCACTAAAGCAGTGACGTTTGAAGCGGCGCATTATATGGGCGGCAAACCTGAAGGGCATCCTTATCGCAATGTGCACGGGCACTCCTTTCGACTGGAGGCCACCGTCGCGGGTACAGTACAGCCGGGCGCGGAATGGGTGCAGGACTTTTCCGACCTTGCCGCCATATTGTCTGAGACCGCCGAAAAGCTGGATCATCGCTTATTGAACGAGATTGCCGGGTTGGACGTCCCCACACTGGAACGGATTGCGGTATGGGCGGCGGCGGATTTGAAAGCCAAGCTGCCAGGCCTGAAGCGCGTTGTGCTGGCGCGTCCGAGCCTGGATGAGCGATGCGTCCTGATGGTGGGCTGATCGGCTCACGACGGATTGAAAACAAAAACGTGCCAAAAAAATCCGTTACGCCCTATAGTGCGGGTCTCACGCATTCATTCAATGGGGCGGCAGATGCTGACACAATCCGAACAAGATCTATCAAGCGCACGCCCCAATGTGGTCGATTTCGATCGTGTGTCAGATCTCCATTATCTTGGGAATTATTTGCGCAAACTGCCGGTCAACATGACGCGGATGATCGAGAACGCTTATGATTGGGAGCATCTGCCGCATGTGCACGCATCTTCCTTCTCATCAATTGATCTCATCGCCAGTGGCCCTTGGGGGTGGCGAGCGAAAATTGGTGTACCGCAAACCGGTGGGGCGACGTATCAACTGCTCGACTTATTGGTAGCGCGCGACAAGAATTACTGGGTATCTACCGTCTATTCAGGGCCGGGCGCTGGCATCGAAATCCATACCCAAGCCTCGGAAATTTCAGATGGTGAGATTGAAGTAGATGTGCGGTTCTATTTGCCTGAGGCGCCGCAGGATGCGCAGGCTGCGGAAGCAGCCTTGCAATACCTGACGCAACAATACGCGACCCTTTATGATGAAGACACAGATCTGATGTCCGGGCGCCAAGCGGCGCTGGATCGGCACGCCAAAATGCCAGAAGCGCCCGTTTCGGCTGAAGTTTGCTTGATAGGCGCCGTCGCTGAACTGGATCGCGCGCGCGCTCATGTCGTGGAAAGCGCGGCTGGGCGGTATTGTGTGCGACATTGGGAGGGAGCGTGGATGGCTCACGCCGCGACCTGCCCGCACTTGTTGGGACCACTCAATGAAGGTCCGGTCAGTGGGGATGGCGTGATCGTGTGTCCATGGCATGGCTACCGGTTCGATATCCGGTCAGGTCGCAATCTTGATGGCAAATGCCGATCGCTTTCGATCGCACCGAAAGTGTTCGAAAAGGATGGACGGCTGTACCTCCGGATTGAATCCGGCTTCAATTGAAGTGAGATCGGCCAGGATTGAGGGACGCGCCCAAATTTGGCGCGCGCGGGAGGGTTTGCGAATGAAGTCGAACAGCACGCAAGTCGGTATTTGGGTGATTGCCACAGGCGTTATTATCGCTCTGCTTTATCTCGCCCGCGATATCCTGGCGCCGTTTGCGCTCGCCGTGTTCCTATTTTTGATCATTGAAGGCTTTGCCCGGGCGATTAATGGGCGATCTGAGCTGTTAAAGCTTGGCTGGTCACGAGCCTTGGCTATTTTTGTCGTGATTGGCGGCTTTGTTGGCTTTCTCGCCTTGATGGCACGCGGCATCGCCGATTTTGGCATCCAAGGCGATGCTTATCTGGTTCGGATCAATGCCTTGATCGAAGATGCCTATGGCTGGTTGCAACTGTCCAATGCGCCAACGCTAACGGAATTGGTCTTCAATGAATCCGGACAAGCCTTTCTCGGCACGATTGCTTCGGCGACGAGCGGACTGACAGGCGATCTCGTCCTGATCTTGATTTATGTCGCGTTTCTGTTCCTGGCACAGTCAGCCTGGCCGAACAAGCTCGACAAGATTTTTGCCGACGCCGAACAACGCCAACAGGTCAAAGAAGTCGGCGACGCCGCCCGGCGCGGGATCGAGACCTATTTGTGGACCCAGACCGTGATCAGTGCGCTGATTACCGTATTGACCTATGTCACGCTGGTCGCGCTCGGTGTTGATAATGCGCTGTTTCTTTCAACCCTGATTTTCGTGCTCAACTATATTCCCACAATCGGTTCGATTGTTGCGGCTCTGGTGCCGCCACTCTTCGCGTTGGTGCAACCCGAGGTCGCGGCCTGGATTCCAGGCGATGCGCCAAATGACAGTTATATCTTCGCGTTGCTGGTGTTTGGCGGGGTCAGTTTTTGGCAGTTTTCGATTGGCAACTTCGTTCAACCGCGGATTATGGGGGACACTTTGAACCTGTCTGCTTTGGTCGTGTTGCTCGCGCTGGCCATCTGGGGCGCGCTTTGGGGGATTCCGGGCATGTTCTTGTCAGCGCCGTTAACTGTATTGATGATGATTTTATTTGCACAATCCGACTCAACGCGATGGCTGGCAGTGCTGTTATCAGCAAATGGAGAGCCTTTGTCGCGCGATACCAGTACAAATGCTGTGAGGGATACTGCGGACGACCAAGAAAACTTCTAATTGTTACAGGATGGAGTGATTTTTTCACTTGGCTTCGATCCAGGATCAATCCATATACCGAGACGTTGGGACAATTTTGTCACAAAAGATATCTGGCCTCCGCGTGCGTCCCCCCACCCAGCCTGCGGATGAGGCCAGTAGGGCCCACCGGACAGTCCCCGTTCGGTGGGTCCGATCGTTTCCAGACTAAGTTACCTGGTCGGCCGCGTTATGCATGAATTTGCGTACCGCATCTGTCGCCAGTGCGAATTGTGCAAAACTCGGCTTGCTGCCGGTGAAGGTTTTGACCTCTTTCAACATCGCGCGTAGCGCAGGGCGATGTTGATCTGCCCAGGTTTTTGGCGAGTCCTTTTGTAAAGCCAAATAGGTCGCATCAGATTGCAGCTGTTCCAATTCTCTTATCAGGCCGCGCGTGGCCAATCGGTCCCAATATGGCATGTCGGACAGCGCTTGTTCGGCAGCGGCGCGTAAGCGATCTAGCGAGAGGGCGTCGCCAATGGCGAGATAAGCATGAGCAACATCGGCCACGGCGCGGTCTGAACGCGTCGCCAGCTTGCTCAATTGCGCCGCGCTGGCGGCCACTTTGGTGCGGGCAATGGCTTCTGCGAGCTCGGAAGGAATGCCATCGCGGGCATTCTGTTTAATGCGTCTTTGCTCGAGCGCGCGTTCGAAGGCAGGCAGATCTCGGGTCGCGATATCCGTCAGCGCTGTCTTGGAGGCTGTCAGTGCCTCAATACGCGCTTGAACCGGTTGACCCTCACCGATGCTGAGAACGCCATGTGTCAGGGTTGCGAGGCTGCTTGAAAGCAAAGATTGCAGTGCCATCTGGCGTTGCGCTGGCACTTGATTATCGAGCTTGTGCACATTTTCGAGCAAGCTGGAGGTCGCAAAGAGCGTATTGGCAATTTCGAATGCTGCGACGATCTCAGCGCTCGGGGCGCCGGTCTGTTCGCGCAAGCGCAATATAAAGACCGGACCTGCAATATCGACAATGCGATTGGCGAGGATGGTGGATATGATTTCGCGTTTCAGGCGATGCGCTTGCATCACGTCGCCATACGCCCGCAGGGCTTCAGGAAAATAGCCTGCCAACGTTGCGTGAAAGTATGGATCATCTGGAATCGACGACGCGACCAGATCATCGAAAAGCACAATCTTGGTCCAAGCCATCAGGACTGCGATTTCAGGGCGTGTCAGTGCCCGGCCATCGCGTTTGAAATTCGCCATTTCAGTCGTGCTTGGAAGACCTTCTACGGGGCGATTGAGCACGCCTCGTTCTTCGAGGCGCACCATCAAGCGCTCTAATGCATCATGGTCACGCGCGGCAGCATCCTCGGCCAGGCTGAGGGCGCTGGTCTGGGCGTAATTGTGCGCCAGGACATGGGCTGCGACATCATCTGTCATTGAAGCCAGCAAGGAATTGCGTTCGCCGCTTGGCAGCTCGCCGCGGCGAATGGCTTCCGTACAGAGGATCTTGATATTGACCTCATGGTCAGAGCTGTCGACGCCGGCTGAATTGTCGATGGCATCGGTGTTCAAGCGGACGCCGTTCAGAGCCGCTTCGATGCGACCGGCTTGCGTCAGGCCGAGATTAGCGCCTTCGCCAATCACTTTCGCTTTTAAGTCCACGCCATTGATGCGAACCGAGTCGCAGGCCCGATCACCGGCATCGGCATCAGTTTCGTCGCTCGCTTTGACGTAAGTGCCAATACCGCCAAACCAGAGCAGTTCGCAGTCTGATTTGAGCAAAGCATGGATCAGCTCATCCGGGGTCACAGAGTCAGCAGACAGGCCGGTCAGGGCCTGAATTTCCGGTGTCAGCGAGATGGCTTTGGCGCTGCGCTCGAAAATGCCGCCGCCAGAACTGAGCAGTGATTGATCATAATCCATCCAGCTGGACCGCGGCAGATCGAACATGCGCTTGCGTTCTTGCCATAACCGTTCCGGATCCTGCGGATCCGGATCGATGAAGATGTGCATGTGATTGAATGCGGCCTGCAAGCGGATCTGTTTCGAAAGCAGCATACCATTTCCGAACACATCGCCGCTCATGTCGCCGCAACCAATCACGGTGAACGGGTCAGACTGAATGTCCTTACCACGCTCTCGGAAGTGGCGCTTGACGGCTTCCCAGGCGCCGCGGGCGGTGATGCCCATTTTTTTGTGATCATAACCGGCTGAGCCGCCAGAAGCGAACGCATCACCGAGCCAGAAGCCATGCGCCATGCTGATTTCATTCGCGGTGTCAGAGAAGGTCGCCGTGCCTTTGTCGGCAGCAACGACCAGGTAAGGGTCATCGCCATCATGAATGGCTGTCCGTGCCGGGTGCTGAACCTTTCCGTCGATGAGATTGTCCGTCAGGTCGAGCAGGCTGGTGATGAAAGTCTTATATGCGTCGACCCCGGCATCCCGTATCGCCTCGCGCGACCCGCCTTGTGGCAGCTGTTTGGGAAAGAAGCCGCCTTTGGATCCGACCGGAACAATGACAGCATTCTTGACTTGTTGCGCTTTCACCAGGCCGAGAATTTCCGTACGGAAATCGTCGCGACGATCTGACCAGCGCAGGCCGCCACGAGCAACCGGACCGAAGCGGCAATGCACGCCTTCGACTGTGGGCGAGTCGACAAAGATCTCACGATAAGGCTTCGGTTCGGGCAGATCGGTCAGTTCGCGGCTGGCAATCTTGAAACTAATGAAAGGACGCGGGCCGCCGGTTGGCGTCTGTTGGAAAAAATTGGTGCGCTGTATCGCCATCACCAAATTTGCCAAGCGCCGGATGATCCGGTCATGATCAAGTGACGGTACGGCTTTCAGCGCCTCATCGATCGCCGCCCGCAAATGCAGACAGGTGCTGTCGCGATCTGCATCGTCTTCCGGCGAAAAGCGGGCTTCAAACAGCGCGATCAAATGTTGGGTCAGGATTGGATTGCTATTCAAGGCCTGGATTTGTGTCGTGCGCGCGGGGTCGAGTCCCGATTGGTGGCGATAGGCGCACAAGGCTCGGCAAAGGGCGGCTTTGCGCCATGATAGGCCGGCATTGAAGATCAGGGCATTAAAGCCGTCGTTTTCAGCCAGGCCACTCCACACAGCGACGAACGCAGCTTCAAATGCGTCGCCAGTCTCATTCAGATCGATCTCGGCGCCATCCGCGCGTCGCATGGACAGTGAATGCACCCAATACTCGTCTGGGGCATCGACAACGGGTTTCTGGGACGGCGTGATCGGATAGCCAGTCTCAAACGAGACGAACAGGCCCATGCGTTCGAAAATCGGCACGCAATCCGACAAGGCGATGGCGCCATTGCGGGAATAGATTTTCGCGCGAATGCGTCCTGCATCATCCGTGTTCTTGCGATAGGCGCGCAGGCAGATGGGATGGTCAGGATTAAGGCCGGCCAGCATCGAGACATCAATCATCGCCTCGTCTGGCGCAAAGGCCTCGCGATACGCGGCATTGAAGGCGCCGACGAAGTAAGCGGCCACGGCGCGCGCTTCGGTATCGAGGCTGCTGTCCAAAATGGCGTCATGGAAGCGATCCGTCCAGCGCCGCGACAGCGCGGTAATCTGCCTCTCTAAGGCATCAGGATCAGGACGCGGGCCCGCTTTAGGCAAGGCGGTCTGGAACAGCACACGCACCATTGTGGTGCCATCAAAGCTCGGCTGGAACGCCGTCATGCGTCCGCCCCAAGCATCTTCAATGGCATGTGCAATATGGCGGCGTAAATCCGTGTCATAGGCTTCGCGTGGGACGAACACGACCGTGCTGACAAAGCGGTTGAACCGATCTGGACGCGTAAACACCCGCACCCGTGGACGCGCCACCAGGTCGAGCACGCCTTGCATGATCGGAGCGAGATGCTCTGACTTAGTTTGTATCAACTCGTCACGCGGCCAGCCTTCGATAATATTTGAAATGGCTTTTTCATTATGACTGCCAGGCAAAACACCCAGCAGGTCGAGGACGCGCTCCATACGACGTCTCAGCAAGGGAATGTTGCGGACGGACTCATTATACGCTTCGGCCGTATACAGTCCCAGGAAGCGGGTCTCGCCGATCACCTGGCCATGATCACCAAAATGTTTGACGCCGACATAATCACAATGCACGCGGCGGTGGACGCGGCTGGTCAGCGTCGCTTTGGCGAGAATGAGGGATTCCGGCTCGGCAAGAAATTCGCCAATCTCTTCAGTCAGCAATAGTGGTTCAGCGCCGCGATTGAGCACGTTGCGTCGATCATTGCGCAACAAGCCAAGATTGGACCCTTCGACCGTGTCTGGCTCTTCTGGCAGGACAGAGCCGTCCTCCCCTGTCTGGAACGTATAGCTGCGCACGCCGAGAAAGACGAACCGCTCCTGACCCAGCCATTTCAGAAACTCGACGGCCTCGTGCTTGTATCGGGTCGAGACATGTTCGCAGGCGTCGAGGCGTTCAATCTCTTGCGCCATCCGCGCGCGCATTTCCGCATAATCGCCGGTCGCATCGATGACGTCGGACAGCGTGGCTTCTGCCTCCGCCAGTAGGTCCTCCTGTTCGCGCACCGTGAGGTCCGGCAAGTGGATCTGGATCAGGGAGTGTGCGCCATCCTCAAGTTCGACAATCGGGTGGAAGAGAGACAGGACTTCGATCCCGAGATCCGCGCAGGTGCCGAGGAAGGAGTCGACCAGAAACGGCCGGTCCGGTCCGACCACTTCGAGGATGTAATGCCCGAGTAGATCCGCATCGACGTCTGATGCGGTGCGCAATCGCACTGAGACACCATCTGTGGACTGAAACCAATTCCACAGAGATGTGCCTAAGGCTTCGATCTTGCCTCGCGGGACAATATTGCGCGCATCTGTTGGGGCTTCGGCAAGCATTTGCGTGATGCAAGACTGAAGCGGGTCATTTTTGCTTGATGTGGAGTTTTTCTGAAATGTGTCCGTCATGATGATCGCCCTAACGCCGATCACGTTCCTTAAGGGAAATTACGCGCCGTCTCAATCGAAAGCGGATTGAATTATTTGCATCAACTGTTGACTACGTTGTCAATCGTCTTGTCGCGCGTGCGTCTATCTTGCCAACACCGCGGCAGCGAGTTCTTCCGACTTCTCGGCACGGAAGGCCGCACACAATCGAGCCGACTCAGACGCTTGCGCCAAACGCCGTTCATATCCGGGGATCAGTTCGGCTTTGCTTTCGATAAAGGCGATAGCTTCGTTGATCGCATCAGCCTCGCAGAAATACGCCACCAACCTTGCGGTCTGCGGTTTGCGGATTTCTGGCGTGCGCGCGATGACGGCGTCGAAATCGGCTTTGAATTTGTCCCAAGCTGCGGCTGCACTGTCTTCATTGTCCAGTGCTGCGAGAAAGACCGACCAGGCCTCCTGGCCTTGGAACGCGTCGGTTTGCACCAGATCCATTAGCGCCAGCATGTCCGCCTCGGGCGCCTTGCGGGCGAGAATGTTGAGGATCGAGCGCCGCTCTCTTTGGTTCGATGTGGTTTGGGCATACGCCAACGCAGCTTCGTGAAAGGCGCGGTCGCCCGCTTCAGCGGCGATTGAGATGGCGGTCGCGACCAGACCTGGCGAAACTGCGGATGGATCTGGATCATTGATCACGCCAACATAAGCCGCGGCTGCGTCTGCCAAACGCGCGCGCTCCTCTGGCATTCGCCCAATCGTCAGAAGCGAAGTGTTGAGGGCCGTCTTCAACAATTGCTCGCCTTGAGTGAGATCGTCCGGTGAGGCTTCAGACAAGGCTGTCCAGCGCGGCCCGTAGGCCGCCATAACGAAATCGCGCATCGCCTCTTTTGCGGCATCACCCGGAAGCGCCTCTAGGTAATTGGCGAGATTGGACAATGGGTCACGCGCCGCGCCCCAATCGCCATTGGCGTTGACGTCGATCGCTGCCAACAGGGTCTCGGCGGAGATTTTGCCTGCAGCAAACGCTGCTGTCGCGCTGTCCGCAAAGCTCAATTGCTCGCCAGCGGATAGATCGTCATAATTCGCAATCAGGCTCTGCCAGGCGCCATCATTGAGATTGAAGCGCCAATAGCCAGATCCGCCGGCATTCGGCATGACATAGTCCGGGCAGCCGCCATCCAACGGAATCTCCAACGTGTCTGCGCCAAACCATTCGCGGATCACGCGTTCGCCATTGGCGCCATTGGTCTTGAGTGCAAATGGAATGGTCCAGGATTGCGATTCTGGCGCAATCTCAGACCCTAAGGGCGCATAACGCGCTTGCGAAATCTCGATCAGGCCAGCATCCGGGGCCGGGCAGGTGAAATTCACATCCAGATACGGAATGCCGGGCTGCAAGATGAAGGAATTGAAACTGTCCACGACGTCTGGATTGTTGCTGCCATCGGCAAGCGAACTCATGAAATCATTAACGTCAGCGACGCCATCCTCAAACCGGCGCATGTGCAGGCGCATGCCGTCCCTGAATGCCGCTTCGCCAAGGAAATTCTCGAACATGGAGAGGACACCGCCGCCTTTGCGATAAGTAATGCCATCAAACGCATCGAGAATATCGGCGTTGCGGGTAATCGGATTGCGAATCTGGCGCGCGCTGATCAGGCTGTCATTGCCCATAACGCCAATCGCTGCGCGCTGTGGCGCGAGGTCGAACCCAGTATCTGGATAGACCGCGTCCATCGTCTTGTAGCTGATCCAGGTCGCGAACGCCTCATTCAACCAAATGTCATTCCACCATTTCGGTGTCACCAGATTGCCGAACCATTGATGCCCAAGCTCATGTGCATGCGTCGTCATGATGCCCCGCTTGCGGCCAAGGCTGGTGCGATCATTGATCAAAAGCGCGCTCTCGCGATAGATGATCGCGCCAGCATTCTCCATCGCGCCATACGCAAAGTCCGGCACTGCAATCAGGTCGAGTTTGCCATATGGGTAGGGGTAATCGAAATAGGCTTCCTGCCAGGTCACCATTTCGTCTGTAATCGCCATGGCTTCTTCCAGCTGGTCGCCTTTGCCGGCTGGGGCAAAGCCGCGGAACGGAATGGCGCGCGGCCGGATCTCGTTTGGCGGCAAGACCCCGCCGTCGCGGAGGTCGTATGGACCGACAGCAAGCGCGACGAGATAAGACTGGATGGTCCTCGTGGTCGCGAACTCGAATTGAATATTCCCGTTATCAAGGCTGGTTTGAGCTTTTAAAGCGCCATTTGTAATGACCTGATTGCCCGGCGTCGTAGTGACGGTGAGTGTCCATGGGGTCTTGAAGCGTGGTTCGTCAAAGCTCGGCACCATGCGGCGGGCATCGATTGGCTCCATTTGCGTTGCAAGATAAGGCCGTCCGGCTTGCTCGGCTTTGTAGAGCCCAGCCAGGCCGAAATTATAAGGGGCCGTGTAATCCAGGATCAGCGTGCTGGTGCCGGCCGGTAGCGGTGTTTCGAAGTCAATCCGCGATACGCCGCCATCGGCTTTGCTGCGCGTGAAGGTCGCTGGCAACTCTGTGCCATCTGCGAGCAGGCCGATAACGGAAGATATGCGCTGATCAAGGCTGTGTAGCCAGACGCGCGCATGCGGTTCGGTCAAATTGACGTCGATCTCCACGCGACCGGAAAATTCGTCCTGAGCCGGATCGGTAAACAGATCCAGGCGATATGCGATTGGGGTGACACCTTCCGGCAATTGCCCGGCTGGCGGGGCTTCTTGCAGGATTGGCGGCACTGGGTCGAAAGTGACTTCCTCATCACTCCGCGCGCAAGCGCCCAAAAAAATCGCACCTGCAACACCAGCAATCAGATATGCGCGAAAGGATTTCGTCAGCATTTTGCGCTCCAATACGTCCCATGTCGGACGGCTTGAAGCATAGGATGAGGGCGCACGCAAAGGTCTTGCTGCGTTCATATTTGCGTGAGGGCCGAATAGTATTAGGGCGAGCGATATGAAACGGCTCTGGCATTGGCCAATTGATCCTTTGGCGCGCACCGTTCGCCTCATGTTGGGCGAAAAGGGCTGGTCTTTTGAATCGATTGAGATTCGTCCCTGGGTCTCTGATTTGGAGCTCGCGGCGCTGGCGCCAGGGGCTTGTGCGCCGGCTTTGCTGGACACAGATGCAGAAGTGAAAACATCCGCTGTCGGCTCGCTGGCTGTGTGCGAATACATCGAAGAGGCTGAGCCCAATCCGCGATTATTGCCGTTTACGCCTGGCGAAAAAGCAGAGGCGCGGCGCCTTTGGCAATGGGCGGAAGAGAGTTTTGCCGGAATAAACAACACTTTACTGGCCGAACGCGTGACTCAATGGGTGAAGCGTGATCGCTCGCCAGACAGTCTGGCGCTGCGCCAGGGGGCGCATGCCTTGAAGAACCGGATGACCTTTCTCGACGCGTTGGCGGGGGAACGGTCGTACATTGGTGGGCGCAATCTCAGCATCGCGGACCTCAGCGTAGCTGCGCATTTGTCGTCTTATGATTATTTTGGTGACGTGCCTTGGGACCTGACCCCCGACTTGAAGGCCTGGTATGGTCGCATGAAGTCGCGGCCGAGTTTCCGTGCATTGCTTGAGGACCGGGTTGGCAATGCGAAACCGGTCAAGCACTATACGGACCTGGACTTTTAATCGCGCCGGGACCGCCAAGACGATGTCTCTAGAAACTCTACTCAAGTCAGAAGCCGACGCGCTTGGCTTCGATGCCTGTCATATTTGTCGGGTCGATGAGGCTTGGGCGGCTGGTGAGAAGCTGGAAGCCTTCGTCGATGCGGGGTTTCATGGCTCGATGGAGTGGATGGAAACCACGCTAGAGCGCCGAAAATCGCCAACCGCAATGTGGCCGGAGGCGCGCTCGGGCGTCGTGGTGGGCCTAAATTATGGTCCGGACCATGATCCAATGCTTAATCTCGAACGCACAGGCGAGGGCAACATCTCTGTCTATGCCCGAGGCAAAGACTATCATGATGTGCTCAAAAAACGGCTGAAACAGTTGGCACGCTGGTTTGCCGAGACCGCAAAAGCCGACGTCAAAGTCTTTGTTGACACAGCGCCTCTCATGGAAAAACCCCTGGCCCAGAAATCTGGTCTCGGATGGCAAGGCAAACATACAAACCTGGTCTCTCGCGTGCATGGCTCCTGGCTGTTCTTGGGCGTCATGTTGACGACCGCGGACCTGGCGGCTGAGGCCCCCGAGATTGATCATTGTGGATCTTGCCAAGCGTGTCTCGATATCTGTCCGACAGACGCCTTTCCGGCGCCGTACAAGCTCGATGCGCGGCGGTGCATTTCATACCTCACAATCGAGCATAAAGACGCCATCCCGCACGAATATCGCCTCGCTATGAGCAATCGTATCTATGGCTGCGATGATTGCCTGGCCGTTTGCCCCTGGAACAAATTTGCGGAAACGGCGCACGAAAGCGCCTTTTGGGCCCGGGCGGAGCTGAAAGGGCCAGACCTGGACGCCCTTGCCGCGCTTGATGATGAGTCGTTTCGGCAAGTCTTTTCAGGATCGCCGATCAAGCGGATTGGCCGCGATCGGTTTCTGCGCAATGTATTGATGGCGATTGGAAATTCCCAAGATGCTGGCTTCGTGGACGAGAGTGTCTTACCGCATCTGGACGACCCAAATCCAGTGGTCAAAGGGGCTGCGATTTGGGCCCTGTCCCGCCTTGATTTGGCCCGGTTTGAAGCCGAGAAGGCCGCGCGCTTGCCCACGGAAACGGATCAGGACGTCAAAGCAGAATGGACACGCCCCTAACGCATAATGGATGGCCGGTTGGACGATGGTTCAGCTGGTCCGTAAAATTCCTCGCCGGGCTGTTCATCGCCGTCCACGTCTATGCCTTGATGATCGCGTTGGTGCCGGTGCCAGGCACAGCCAATATGGCCGGTCGTGTGGCACAGGGCACAACGGTCTACCACACCTGGGTGCCGCTTGAAGAGATCTCACCGCATCTCGTCCGCGCGGTCATCGCGGCTGAGGACACGCAATTCTGCAATCATGGTGGGATCGATGTTGATGCGATCAAGGACGCGCTGGACGAGCGTGAACGGCGCGGGCAATTGCGCGGCGCCTCGACGCTGACGCAACAGACGGCCAAAAATGTGTTCTTCTGGAATGGCGGTGGTTATGGCCGTAAAGCCGGCGAAGCCTGGATGGCGGTATTCATAGACGGCTTCTGGGGCAAACGCCGGGTCTTGGAGGTCTATCTCAATGTCGCAGAATGGGGCGATGGCTTGTATGGCGCGGAAGCGGCTGCTTATGGCCGATTTAACAAGCCTGCAAAGGACCTGACCAAGTTCGAAGCGGCTCGTCTCGCCGCCGTATTGCCAAGCCCAAACAAATGGCGCGTGCGCCCGGCAGGGCCTTATGTACGGCAACGAACGGCCACGCTGCAGGCGCGCATGAACACGGTCGAGCGCGACGGTCTCGACGCGTGCATTTGGGACTGAGCCTTATTGCGCGAGGCGGATCGCTTCGCGGATTTCACCGCGCAGGACCAGAATCTCGATGTTTTCAGGATCTTCTACCAAAGCGGCTTCCATATCAGCCTTGGCAGATCGCAAGTCTTCAGTCGCGAGATGGGCGCGGGCGCGCAGCGACAAAGCTTCGGGATCATTCGGCGAGAGAAGCAAAGCTGTGTCGAGATCATCAACACCTTCGACCCAACGCTCCACGGCCAGATAGGCTGCGGCGCGATCCTTGTAGACTTGCGGATCATCGGCATCGAGTTTCAGCGCATCAGTGAGGGCAACAATTGCCGCTTCGGGATAATTCGCTGCCAGCCAGGCATTGCCCGCCTGCGCGAGATATTTGCGGCGATCTTCGATTTCGATCGGATCCGGCGCTGTCGCAAGGGCTTCGAGTCGCGCCGCGCCTTCTTCCAGGCGATCCATCGCCATCAAGGCGACAGCATTGCAATATCGGGCTTTTGGGCGATTGCCACTGCTGAGCCAAAGAAGCGAGTCTTCATAGGCTTGGCTAGGGGCTGTTTCAACTTTGATCAGGCAGGTTTCCAATCGCTCTTGTTCGGCACGCGCAATATCTGCCAGTGCGGATTGAGACACTGGCAGCAGGCTCGAGGTGAGGATGGAAACGAACATGGACAAGCTTCCTTCTAAAGCAATATCTAGTGCGGTAACGAGGTGAAAAGGCGAGCGCAAATGACAGATCTGTCAGAACCGCTATTTCTGTTAGGACCAGGGTATTCGGGTCACGCTCTGGCGCGGATCTGGCCAGGGCGCGTGTTCGGTACGGTGCGCTCGGACCGGAGCCGGGAAATGCTGGTCGGCAGCCGGATTGAGCCGATTGATGTTAACCACCCGCAAGCCCTGAAAGCCAGCGTGGAGGGTACTCATTTGGTGATCAGCGCACCGCCGGATGAGACCGGCTGTCCGGCCTTCGATCTGGTGGGTGAATTTGCCGACTCGGCGCTGAGCGTAACTTATTTGTCGACCACAGGCGTATATGGCGACTTGCGGGGCGGATGGGCGGTGGAATGGACGCCGGTCGGTCCGGGGTCTGATCGTGCGAGGCGTCGTGTCCGCGCGGAGCAGCTCTGGCAGTCGGCGACGCCAGAGACGCGGATTGTGCGCCTACCGGGAATTTATGGTCCCGGGCGCTCGGCATTGGACCGGGTAAAAGCGGGCACGGCGCGGCGTATTGTTCGGGATGGACAAGTCTTTTCCCGAATTCATGTTGAGGATATCGCGACCGGCCTGAAAGCGCTTTTGTTTTCAGGTATTTTTGGCGTCTTTCATCTTTGCGACGACGAAGCCGCGCCACCGCAAGATGTCATCGCCTATGCGGCGGATCTATTGGGCGTTGAGCGCCCACCTGAAGTCGCCTTTGACCAGGCTCAGCTGTCAGATATGGCGCGGAGTTTCTATTCAGAATGCAAGCGCGTTTCGAACGCAAAACTAAAGGCCGCCACAGGATGGCGACCTTTGTATCCAACGTATCGTGAAGGATTGAGCGCCATCCATGCGGCGGCGGTTTAAGTTCCTGCACTGCCCATAAATCCAAGATCGGCTGTGTTGAAATTGTTCAAGTTCGGCAGGGCTGAGCGTAGCTCTGACGTGTTCAACCCGAACCAGGAGCCCATGGTCGCGGCATACTGCTCGACCGATGTGGTTGGTAACAAGCGACCACGAGATCGGGTATATTCATTGCTGTCGACGTCTGCGAAAGGGACGTCGCCATAGAGGCGTCGACCCTGGACCTGACCGCCGGCGACGAAGTGATGTCCACCCCAGCCATGATCGGTGCCATTGCCATTGTCGATCACAGTCCGGCCAAAGTCGGACGCGGTGAAGACAACGACATTGTCCCATTCGCCAATCTCGATCATCGCGTCTCGAAACGCGGCGATTGCGCCGGCCAGTTCAGTGTGACGTCCGGCAATGCTGTTGGCCTGGTTCGAGTGCGTGTCATAGCCACCCGTTGAGGTGTAGAACATTTGGCGAGAGACGTTCAGAAATTGACGGATTTTGATCGTTTCCGCCACGGACCGCATCTGACCTGCGAGACGCGTGCTGGGGAATTGCGTTGTAAATGGCGTCGCATTCTCCTGAGCGGCGGCAAATTGCTCCGTATTCTCGACGGCTTTGGCGGTCGAGTTGCTGATGTCCTGCTCAAACAGGCTACGGCTTTGGAAGTCCCGTTTAGCCAGGAATGCGCGGATCTTGTCGCGCGCGGCATCATCGCCATCATTATAACCTAGGACGCCTCGGTTTGCATAAAGGCTTGGTTCTTGAATGCCACCAGAACCGACTTTGAACTGCGTCACATCTTCACCGGCCAGGAAAACATCATTCCCGGTCGCTGAAATGGCGGAGAAGATCCGATTCTGGTTCGGAGCCGACGCTACGACCTGGTCCATGAAGCGACCGCCCCAACCGCGGCTCACGCCTTCAACGCCAAATGACATCCAGGTGGATTGCTGGTCATTGTGCGAGAAGAGGCGCTTTGGCAGGATGGCAGTACCATTGTCCATTGCAGGACGCGTGGTCGGCTCGATCAACGGGCCAACATTGCCGACCACAGCCAAGTCACCGCTTTCAAACATAGAGTGAAGCGGCGATAATTCTTGCGGCAACGCAAATTCGCGACCGCCAAAATCGCCCGCGTTGTCGAGACTCATGCGCAGAAGGTTTGCGCGGTTACGAGTCGATGTCGGCGAATTGAAATTATATGAGTTGAACAGTCCTGTTCGGACAGATCGTAACTGGTCATATGACACTTGGTCATAAGGCAGGACCGTATCTGCTCCGTCCATTCCGCCTTTCAGGAAGATACAGACCATGGCCTTGTATCCGCCGGTATCGGCTGCCCAGGCATTGTTGAATCCGAGTCCGGACATGGTGCTCATGCTGCTTGCAAATCCTGCGGTACCAAGGCCCGCAAGGACGTGGCGACGTGAAATGTTAGCCATTGAAAATCTCCCTCAAGCCTTAATAGATAACCGCGTAAGACGGTGAATTCAGAACCAGCGCGACTGCTGCCTGGACCATATCTTCCTGGTCAGCGGCCGTGTTTTCTGCAGAGTTCGTTCGGATTTCGATCGTATCGATAATGTCGACAATGTCGGCTTTTTCGATGTCTGACATGCGACCGCCGGTGAGCAAATTGTCGAGGTGATCGACCAGCGCCGTTGGATCATCAACTAGAGCCAGCTCGTCGGAATAGTCCGGCGTGTAAGTATCGATGTCACGATCTCTCTGTGATGCGCGATCAAAAGCGAAGTCGGTCATGAAGTTGAGATAGCCGACCGAGCTGCTTTCATTCACGATCTGGAATTCAGGAACCGTGATATTCTGTTCACCCGCATTGGTGCCCGGGGCAATATAGCCAGGACGGTAGAAGTTAAATACCGATGGCGAGCTGAAGGCTTGTTGTCCAAGGGAATTGTCTGAGCTGCGTGTGTCAGACAAACGCCGCTCATTATAAGCATTCAGACCACTAACATCGAACGCGCGGGCCCAATGCGTGAACCGCAGAATCGGCTCCCGAACTTTGCCGGTCGTAATCGTAGCATTCGCGGCGGGTTCGGCGAAAGTGGTCGGTTCCAGCAGCACGGCCGCCAGAGTCGCGCGCAGATCACCGCGCTGTCCCGTTCCGAAACTGCGTCCACCCTCAGCCGTGAAGCGACCGGTTTCGAAAGCGGTTGCCACATTCTGGATGTAAGCCGGTGATGGATCGGATTGGGTAAAGCGCTGGATTAAAAGGCGCGAAATGAAGGGTGCCACATTGGGATGCTCAAAAATCGTATCCAGAGCGATACGGATGGTTTCATTGCCTTCAGTTCCAGCTGGGATAGTTGTCCCGAGGAACGTCTTGTCGAGCTCTGAATGTTGCTCTGGCCACATCACCATCTGGCGTATGTCACCGTCTTGTGGGCGATCATTAAACTCGTCGCCGGCCCAGGACAGACCGGTGAAAACACGTGCAAGTCCTTCTATGTCATCATTTGAATAGGTCTCGATTTGCTGACCTTGTGCGTCCAGTTTTGGCGACCCATCCATGTTCAGCTCGATCAAACCGATCGAGAAGAGTTGCAGGATTTCGCGCGCATAGTTCTCATCCGGCATGCGGCCTGAACGCTCATCTCCTTTTCGATTGCCGCGATAGGTCAGCCATTCGCCCATGGCGGGGCTGTAAGTGACTTCCTCGAGCAGGTCGCGGAAATTGCCGAACGCGTTGCGGATCAAGATGTCCTGATAATAGGCGCGCATCAGCTGGTCATTGTCGGCTGAATCTGAATAGACCACGATTTGAGACAATGCGAAGGCCATGCGCTGACGCACTTGGTCATTCGAGCCGATCATGTGATCCCAATAAAGCGTGTCGACAATATTGGACTGCAAACGGCCTTCGCTGTCGCGAGGTTGCGACGTCAATGTCGGCAGGGTGAGGCTGGTCGATTTCGAAAACTCACTGGCCAGCCAGTCGGCAGCGTCGCGACCGTTCAAGCTGGCAATTTCAGCTTTCGATCCACCAAACGTAGCGCGGGCCAGAAAGCGCGCGGCTTCCAGCTCGCTGTCAATTTTCGACGCAGGTTCAGCTGGCGTGCCGCCGCCGCCGCCGCCAGCACCGCCGCCGGCGGTTGGTGTACCCGGCGGGACAGAAGAGTCTCCGCCGCCGCCGCCGCACGCGGCGACCAATAAACTTGCAGCTAGAATTGCGGCTGCACTTCGCGTTCGAAATTTTGACATAACGAGGTCCCTCATACTCACACTACTGCTCGTATGGCGGGGTTTTTGCCGTTCAAATAGCTAAGTATTTGTAAGGCAGGACTGGCAATCCGCTCGGATCGATCAACGGTTTGTTAAGTCTAAAAAAAACGCCGGAAGTTTGTCCAAATTTTAATCTTAGAATCCCCGTGAACACTGGTGATTCAGGCGATCTTGGTTGAGCTCGGACTATGGTTTAATAATCAGTTTACCAACAACCTTACGATTTTTTATTTTTTGAAAGCCTTCGAGAGTCTCGCTGAGCGGTAAACTCGCATGCACATAAGGCCGCGTTTCGCCGGTTCTGGCCCAATCCCAAATCTGCTCGACATTCTCTCGGCCGCGGTCTGGGAACTGCCGACCGTACTCGCCAGCCCGGACACCGACGACAGAGAAGCCTTTGATCAGCGGCATATTGGTGGGCACCGTGGCGATCCGGCCGGATGTGAAACCAATCACCAGCAAACGCCCGTCAAATGCGATACAACGCACGCTTTCATCAAACACATCGCCGCCAACGGGGTCATAGATCACATCCGCCCCGCGTCCATTCGTGAGGTCTTTGACCTGGGTGCGAAACCCATCATTGGTGTTCAGGACGTGATCCGCGCCATAGGCTTTGACGGCGGCCAGTTTCTTATCGCTGCCCCCTGTGGCGATCACGGTGGCGCCGAGTAGCTTACCGACATCCACCGCCGCCATACCGACGCCGCCGCTTGCTCCATGCACCAATAAGGTTTCTCCGGCTTGCAAGCGTCCGCGGCGTACCAAAGCGACATAAGCGGTCAAATAAGCGGCTGAATAAGACGCCGCCTGGTCGAAAGACAGATTGTCCGGCTTGTGTTGGAGCCCCTCTGCTTTCACGACGGCAAATTCTGCAAATCCGCCAAATCGTGCGCCACCGCAGACGTCATCGCCGATTTCAAACCCGCTGACGTCTTCGCCCAATTCAGCAACAATGCCCGACATATCCATGCCAGGCGTGAATGGCGGTTCGAGCTTTAACTGATATTTCCCTTGGCAGAGTAACAGGTCAGGGAAATTGATGCTCGTCGCGCGCACCTGGATGAGCACCTCGCCAGGACCCGGCTGCGGCTTTGGAACTTCGCGCAATTCGACGCCCGAGAAATCGTCACTCAGCTGATGACAAACCAGGGCGCGCATTTAAAGCGTCGCGTAGGCGTCGCGGACCATGCCCGCGACTTCGAGACAGGCCTCGCGGGCCGCCGGGACAACGGCGGTGAAGGCTGTAAAGCCGTGCGCGAGACTGTCATAGCATTTGAAGCGAACATCAACGCCCGCGGCTTCGAGTTTCTTCGCGTACGCCGCGCCATCATCGACCAAAGGGTCAAACCCGGCCGTGACAATAATGGCGGGTGGCAATCCTTCCAGGTGGGTTTCCTGCGCGGGGGAGAGCAGGACGTTCGTGCGATCAAATTCGTCCGGCAAATACTGTTTCATGAACCATTGCATCGTGTCTGACGAAAGCGGGTAGGTTTCGCCATAAGTGGTTGCAGACGGAAACTCCGTCACCAGATCCGTAGCGGGATAGATCAGCAATTGCAGGTCCGGTGCCGGCATCCCGCGACGGGTCGATTCCTGGGCAATGATGGCGCTGAAATTGCCGCCCATACTGTCACCGCCAATTGCCGCGCGCCCAGCCGGCGCGCCGAAGCTTTCGGCATTCTTCAAGGCCCACTCATATGCCGAGATACAGTCTTCCAGACCGGCTGGGAACTTGTGTTGCGGCGCCAGGCGATAATCGACAGAGACAACCGGGCATTTCGCTGTCTTTGCCACCATCGAGCAAAAGGCGTGGCAGGCATCGACATTTAGAACAACGCCGCCGCCCATATGCCAATAGGCCATCAATGGTGCGGATGGGTCCTGGTTTGCGGGGCGATAGATGCGGATGGGAATGTCATGTCCGCCTTTGCCTTTTATGGTCTGGTCTTGGAAGGCGACCCCAGGTTCCGGGTCAGCGGCAAACATGCCAAGCCCTTCAATCGCGGCAGCTTGCGCCACTTCCGGTTCCAGAGAGGACATTGGTGGCTGTTTGGCGGCGCCATGTGAAATGAATTGCAGATTGGGATCCAGCGTTCGGCCACCGAGGACCAACGGCTCACCGCCTGCCATTTTGATTTTCCAGCTAGCTGGTAGCTTCAGCAGAAGTTTTGCAATTGTTGCCTGCAGACTCATCTCCGCGGCCCTCCCAGATTTTCTTATTGTATGGGGTTAATCTGACTTAGCCGTCGGATTTGGCAAGCGCTTCGATCCCGGCCAGCATGACTTTCGCAGCCAAATCCGTCGCTGACTTAGGGTCAACTGGGCGGCGTTTCAGCATATGGTCACCCATTTCCCGCGCCATGCCGATAGCAGCAGCCGTGATATAATCGCAGTCGAGATGTCCAAGACCAATCTTGTCCATGACGATTTCAAGATCGGCGCAAATCTCTTCGGAGACGGTTTGCATTTCCGGCGTGTCGACGCGTACGCCGATCAGGCTCATATGCGGCATCTCTTCCCGGATCGCTTCATCATTCTCTTCGGCGAGGAAATTGAAATAAGCGCCATAGGCCGCATAGAGATAGGATTCCAGATCCTGGGCTTCTTCGCGAACCTTTTGCAGCAGGGGACGAAATCGCAAAACGCTGTCTGTCGCAATCGCTTCGAAGACTTCTTCTTTCGACTTGAAGTAATTGTAGAACGTGCCGCTGGCCAAATCGGTCTCGCGGATAATGTCGCGAATATTGGTCGCTTCATAGCCAATCCGCGCAAACACAATCCGCGCTGCGTCTAGAATCGCTCGGCGATTCGCTTCCTTGGCGCGCGCGCGTTTGCCCAGTCTTACTTCAGGTTCAATCGTGACCGTCATAAACTCTCTTATCCCACACTCTTGTTTAGACTGCCTTAAATCGTGACGATGCGTCAACTTTTAAGTTGCAGTGCATCGTCAAGGCGAAGGCGGCGCCGCACGCTGAGGAACACGCCCCAAAGCGCGCGAAGGACAATCAGGCCCAGAATGCCCCAGAGGGGCTCGCCAATCGCCGCAAGGGCAAAGGCTCCCGCAAAGATACCGATATGCAGCACGATGATGCGGCCATACGGCGCCATCATTTCCTTGTCGACTGTGGTCCGTCGATATTCGCCACGCAGGATGAAGTCCTGAACAAAGAGGAACACTTGCAATGCGATGATGACGAGCACGAATGTGGTCATGTTCGCTCCCGAACTCAGCGCGTTTCCAATCAGTCCGACCGGTGATGGAAAACCCGCTCCGCCCCCTTCTGGTGTATGGCCAAAGGCGAAAGCGTTGACGAATATGCCATGGACGAAACAGAACATGCCATAATGCACCGTGAAAAATGGGCCGAGAAAGACCATCCCGATCAGGCCAATCGGGTGTTCTTTGACGCTGGTGGCGATCATGCGTGCCAACGCAACGGCGCCAATGATGAGATTCTCCAACCAGTAGAGCAAGACCAGCGGTGTAGCGCCCCAGCCCAAGGTGAGAACAGCAATGATCGGGAATAGATCGACGGCGAGGATGATCCATGAGATCGGATCGCGGTAGGTCCGCGCCAGGGCGTTTGGATCAAGAAAGTCGAGCATTGTTACTCTGCGGCGGGCGTCGGCGGTTTCAATCGAGGGAACGGTTCGGTGGTGATCTCGTGTGTAAACCCTGGTCCCGGTCTCCACTCTTCGCCGTCGAGAAATTCCGAGGTCATTGAGATCAGACCGTTTTCATCGAATGTGGAATGACTGCGAACAGAAGTAATAGATGGGTGTCCCTCAACCGTTTCTGAAGCGGTGAAAGACTGATCGTCGTTCAGTATGATCGTTCCTTCCGTGTGGAATCCAGCGTTCGTGATGTAAACGTAAGTGAATGCGTCCGGCTCTATTGTGGGGTATACATAGGATACGCCTCCATATGAGCCGTCTTCAAGCGCGTGCTCGATTCTGATCGCGGCGCTTCCGAGGGCCCAAGACCAATGCTGAATGTCGGCGACCTGTTCAGCGGAGCTGTCGGTTGGAGTGCCTTTGTAACACTTGTTCGTCAGTAACATGAGCTTTCCAAAACGAGTCCGCGGCGACGTGATCGGTTTCGGAGGCCCGGAAATCTCTTTTGACATAATTGAGCTGTCCGGTTCGACGATTGCGAGAATATCGGCGAGCGTTTGTGGCGGACTGCATTTTCTTAATCTCGGATGCATGACGACCGATCTTTCGGTGTTTGGCTCGGTGACCGGCGAGTCAGAGCCCTCCACTGGCACGCCGCAGGCTGCGATCAGTACGGCGATTGAGCTTACGAGCGCGCGCATCTTTCCTTCCCCCGCTTAGCTCAGATCATCCAAGCCACTCCAGCGGGGAAAGTCCAGCGGGTTATGGGCGGTCAGTCCCCAGGATTTTTGTGGCGTATGATAAGTCCCGGTCAGGATTTCATAATGGACATGTATCGCCGTGGCATTTCCGGTTTTGCCCATCAGGCCAAGCGGTTGCCCGAACCCAATTTCCTGACCTGGCCCCAGCCCGCGCGTGAAAATCGCGAGATGCGCATAGCGTGTATAAACGCCATTGCCATGATCGATCAGAACCTGATTGCCGAACCCGGTTTGCTGGCTGACTTCAAGGATCCGACCAGGAGCGGCAGAATAGACCGTGCTGGCCGGCGTTGACTGCAAGTCGATTCCCTTGTGCGGGCGGCCATAACGCGGGCCGAAGCCAGACGTCATGCAGGCGCCATTCACCGGCGCGGTTGCGAGTAGAACGCCATTGACGACGATCAGCGCATCATAGGTCAGAACACGGCCATTTCGATCCGTGTCGGGACGGTTGGCGAAGCTCGGCGTGCAGGCAAAGAGATAATAGTCCGGCTGAAACGGCCCTTGCGCCGCGCGGGAGGTTTGCGGCTGCGCTGAGACAGAGCCCTGCGGATAAGACACGGTCGGCGTGGGCCGCGACGAACACGCGCAAAGGCCTGCGATTGCCAGCCCCGCAATCCATGTTCTCATCTGTCTGTCTCCATACGGGTTACGCAGAAATGCGCGCCCGCTTTCGGCCCTTTTCTATTTCTTGCATCAGGTCTCTTACATAAGTGTTGAAGTCGACCTGCATGGTGTGGCGCGCGGCCTGATAGAAATGGCCCATATGGGTCTTTTCATCGGCGGCGGTGATGCGGTTCATTTCATCGGCGCTTGGTAAGGCATATTCGCCCGCGACCAAGGCAGCGAGCAGCTTGGATTGCTGTTCCGCGAAATTGACCAGGGTCGGCAAGGGCTGCGCTAGCGCCAGGAAGAACAGGTTTTCGTATCCCGGTTTGACCAGCCGCTTGAACAGCGGAAACCGGTTCTCTTTCGGGGTCAGGTCTGGATCCTCAAAGAAGGGGAAGGAGACCTTGTACCCTGTTGCCCAGACAATCGCGTCTATTTCTTCACGCGACCCATCCGCGAAAATGACCGCGTTCGGTTCGAACCGTTCGATCGCACCCTTTGCGGTGATGTCGCCGCACCCGACACGGGTGAGGAATTCTCCTGAGACGGACGGATGCGCGTCTAGGGGTTCATGGTCGGGTTTTGGCAGGCCGTAATCCTGCGGATTACCAATCTCTTTCTTGATCTTTGATCGCGCCAGGGCGCGGCCGACACTCATCGGCATCCAGCTCGGTAGGATGGCTTTGTCAGCGGGTTGGCCGCCAAGATATTTCGGCAAGACCCAGACGCCGCGGCGCATCGAGATGATCAGCTTTTCGGCAATTGGGCGCTGGGACAGTTCCGAGGAAATATCCATGGCTGAATTGCCAGCTCCGACAACCAGAACGCGCTTGCCGCGGAAATCATACGGCTCAAACGGATCTTCATAATGGTGGCTGTGGATCTGATAGCCTGCAAATGTGTCTTGCCCTTGATATTCATCCGGCGTGCGCGGGTCCCAGTGATGGCCATTGCCGACGAATAGCCATTGATAAGTCTTGGTTTCACCGGTCGACAAGGTGACGTCCCAATCGCCATCATCGCGGCGCACAGCCTTGTCGACATTGGTATTGAACGTAATTGTCTCGCGCAGCCCGAAGTGATCCACATAATCATGGAAGTATTGCAGCAATTGCGCGTGATGCGGGAAATCAGGCCAGTCGTCTGGCACCGGATAGTCTTCGAAGGCGAGCCGCCATTTCGACGTGTCGATGTGCAAGCTTTGATAGCAGGACGACATGCCGTTCGGATTTTTGTAATACCAGTTTCCGCCAATATTGTCTGACGCCTCAAAGCAATCATAAGCGATGCCATAGTCTTTCAGGCGCTTGGCCATGGTGAAGCCGCTACAGCCCGCGCCAATAATGCAGGCTTTGCCGACAGTTCCCGCATCGAATGCCATGTCTGGTCCTCCCGTGGGGTTACCTGTTTGATTGCGTCGAATAGATGGTATAGCCGCTCCACGAGAGGTCAATTTACGACCCCGCGTCAATTTACGAGGCTGTCATGGCAAACCCGATGAACGACTTGGACGCGCGCATTGAGTTTATGCGCGAAAACATGGCGAATATGATGAAAGTGACGCCCTGGGCCAATGAAATGGGGTTTGAGGTCACGCGCATCGAAAAAGGTCATGTCTGGGGCGTCCAGCCATTTCGCGAGCACTTAATTGGCGATCCGGAAACGCGGGTCATTCATGGCGGCGTGATCACGACCCTGCTGGATAATTTATGCGGCATGTCCTGTGGCACCTCCTTGAAAGAGTTTCGCTTTGTCGCGACGCTGGATTTGCGAATTGACTATATGCGCCCAGCTGAGAGCGGCCGCGATATTCTCGCAGAGGCGGAATGCTATCATGTCACCAAGTCCGTCGCGTTCTGCCGCGCCTGGGCATATCATGAGAGCAGAGACAAAGTGATTGCCACAGCGCAAGGCGCTTTTGCGATCAACAAGCCGCGCTCAAATTACAAAAAAGGGGATCAACTATGAGTGAGACCCTGACTCGCGGCGCACAACTAGAAGGATTTCTGAAACAGGTTCCGATTGTGCAAACGCTCGGGATGCATTGCGACATCAAGGGCGATGACATGGTGGGCGTATTGCCGTTCCAGAATAAGTTGATCGGAAATTTCACGATCAAGGCGCTGCATGGCGGCGCGATTGGGACATTTCTGGAAATGACAGCTATGGCGCAGCTCTTCCTGGTGGCAGGCGTTGAACGCCCACCGCGTACCATCAATATTACAGTTGATTATCTCCGACAGGCACACGCCAAGGATCTGTATGCCCGCGCGACTGTCGTAAAATTGGGCCGGCGGATGGCGAGCGTGCGCGCCGAAGCCTGGCAGAGCGAGCGGGACAAGCCCGTGGCGGCCCTGCTTGGGCATTTCCTGCTGGGCAAACCTGGCGAAGCCGCCTCATAGAGCCATATGCTCGGCGTGTTGCCTATTATCCACCATCCCGATTATGACGCCGCCAGCGTCAGCGATGACCATCGATTTCCGATGCGCAAATACTCGCTCCTAGCAGAGATATTGCGCGATCAGGGCTACGCTTTTGAACAACCCGATCACGCCTCGCAGGCCGCGCTCGAACGGGCCCATGATCCGGGCTATGTACAGGGGGTTCTGACCAGTGATCTCGATCGAAAAACCGCCCGCCGTGTCGGCTTTGAGATGACACCCGCAATTGCGGCGCGGACACGGGCATCAGTCGGCGGCACCGAGCTTGCGGCGCGCCGCGCGCTCGAGACCGGGGCGGCTGTAAATCTCGCGGGTGGCAGCCATCATGCTGACTATCATGGCGGCGCCGGGTTCTGTGTGTTCAACGATGTTGCGGTGGCGGCTATGTCTCTGTTGGACGAGGGCCTTGCTGATCGCATCGCCGTCATTGACCTGGATGTTCATCATGGTGACGGCACAGCTTTGATTTTTGCAGACGAACCGCGCGTGTTCACGGCGTCGCTGCACTGTGAGGCGAATTGGCCGCGGACAAAACCGCCATCTGATCTCGACCTGGGATTGGACAAAGGGGTCGGTGACCAAGCCTATCTGAAGGCGACGAAAACGCTGATCGATCAGACGCTTGCCGCGTTCAAACCGGACTTGGTGTTTTACAATGCGGGGGTCGATCCGCACCAGGATGATCGACTGGGTCTGTTGTCACTCTCGGATGCAGGTCTCAAGGCACGGGACCGTATGGTGGCGACCAGCTGTGCAGAGCAAGCCATCCCAATCACTGGCGTCCTCGGGGGTGGATACAGCAAGGAGGCCCGCGCCGTTGCCATGCGCCATACCTATCTGGTCGAGGCGTTGCAAGAAATCGCATAATTACCCGTCGTGGTCGCTTGTTTCATGGCGCGATTCCGCTGAGTGATATTCACCATGGGTCAGGCTGACACGCACACACTGGATGACGCGCGCGCGCTATTGCAGCGTATCTATGGCTATGAGGAATTTCGTGGCCTTCAAGCAGAGGTGATCCAAGACGTCCTGGCCGGGCGAGATGGGCTCGCCGTCTTGCCGACCGGCGGCGGCAAGTCACTCTGTTATCAAATCCCATCCATGCTGCGAGACGGGGTCGGTCTGATCGTGTCACCGCTGATTGCGTTGATGGCGGACCAGGTGGATGCCTTGAAAGCGCTGGGGGTGCGGGCTGAGCGGCTTGATTCTTCAATGGCGCACGGAGCCCGGGTCGCAGCCTTGCGGGCGGCGCGTCAAGGCGAAATGGACATGCTTTATGTCTCGCCAGAGGGCTTATCGGGCAGTTTGCTGAGCGCGCTCAGCAAGCTCCAAGTGTCACTGATCGCGGTTGATGAGGCCCACTGTGTCAGTCAATGGGGCCATGATTTTCGCCCCGATTATCGCGCGCTCGGGCGCTTGAAATCAGTCTTTGCCGGCGTACCGCGATTGGCAGTAACGGCGACCGCGGATGCGCGGACCCGCGCCGACATCCTGGAACAGCTCGATCTCACCGAACCTGCGGTTCACGTTGCCAGCTTTGATCGGCCGAATCTGACACTCGGAGCAGAGCCTAAGGCCGGCAACAAGATCGATCGCCTGGTCGGCCTGATCCGGGCCCATAAAGGCGAGAGCGGGATTGTTTATGCTGCGACCCGCAAAGGCACGGAACAACTCGCCGAAGCGCTGGAAAAGCAAGGCATTGCGGCGCTTGCTTATCATGCGGGATTAGAGGCTGAAGATCGGGCCAAACGGCAAAGGCGATTCTTGCTCGAAGATGGCCTCGTCATGTGTGCCACGGTGGCGTTTGGCATGGGGGTCGACAAACCGGATGTGCGCTTTGTCATCCATGCCGATCCACCCAAGACGATTGAAGCCTATTGGCAGGAAGTCGGGCGTGCCGGTCGCGACGGTGAACCGGCTGAGGGGTATGCCTTGTTTGGTCCAGCCGACTTACGTCGCAGCTTGATGTGGAGCTATGATAGCGATGCTGAAGAGGCGATTAAGCGCGTCCAGATCAACAAGACGCGGCAACTCTTTGCTTTGCTGAATGGCGATGATTGTCGGCGCCAGGCCGTGCGGCTCTATTTCGGAGAAAAAGACGCAACGCCGTGCGGATCTTGCGACAATTGTCGATCTGAAGCAAACGATCATTTTGATGCGACACGCTGGGCACAAATGGCCATGTCGGCAGTGTTGCGGTGTGGCCAGAAGATTGGGCGCGGTCGATTGATCGTCCATCTTCTGGGGCAGGCCAAAGACGGGTTTGACGAAGATCTGTCGCAACAGTCGACCTATGGCATTGGCATAGCTCTGCCTAAATCGGGTTGGAATGCCGTGTTTGATGAGCTGCTCTTCACCGGCCTTCTAGCTGAAGGCGGCGAGGTCATGCGTCCGTTTATCTTTGTGCCAGACCATGATGCGGCCAAAGCTTTGTTCAAAGGCGAGCAGGACGTGCTCTTGAAGTCTGATCCGAGCGTTCGCAGGACGCGGAGCAAAGGTCGCAACGTCTCCAGCGCGGCTTTTGCCGACTTGTCAGTCCGTGATCGCGAATTGTTCGAGTTGCTGCGCCATTGGCGAGTTGAGATGGCCAAGGCGAAAGGCGTACCGCCTTATGTCATCTTTCACGATAAGACTCTGGCCACGATCGCGACAGAACGCCCTGCGGATGCCGCCGAATTGTTACGGATTTCCGGTGTCGGTGAGAAGAAGGCCGGACGCTATGGTGAGGACATCGCCCGGATCGTGCGCGACGCTGCATAGGCGGTCTGCGCCCCTTAGAGCTGACAGACGTGATGTATCGGTCTAAGCGGCGACTATGTCTGGCTCGTCTGTCTCTCGATCCCATGTGCTACGCCTCGCGGTCCCGGTCATGCTGGCGCAAGCCGCAATTGCGGCAACCGGCGTGGTCGATACCGCGGTCATGGGACTGTATGGCGACAAATCGGACCTCGCCGCAGTGGCGATTGCCAGTGTTGCCTTCAGTTTCATTTATTGGGGGTTCGGGTTTTTGCGCATGGCAACGACCGGCCTGGTTGCGCAAGCGCTGGGACGAGATGACGACGCTGAAGCGCGCGCGACGTTGCAGCGCGGCTTGTTGCTGGGCGCGGCCTTTGGGGTCATCATCTTTCTCATATCACCGCTTTTGCGGGCGGGTGTGTTTCTTCCATTTGGCGCTGAGCCGGCTGTGGTGGGACTGGCAGATGACTATTTCACCGCCCGGGTCTGGGGCGCGCCAGCGCTGTTAACGCAATATGCCATCACGGGTTGGCTGCTCGGCACCGGCCGAACAGGCGCCTTGCTGGCCATGCAAGTGGTTATGAATGGCGTCAACATCGTCCTGGATATTTGGTTCGTCGCAGGTCTCGGCTGGGGGCCAGCCGGGATTGGCGCCGGGACTGCGATTGCGGAATGGGTGGCCTTGCTGTTCGGCCTGATACTGGTCTGGCGCAGCGTGAAACCAGAACCGGGATTATTCGACCGCGCGGCGCTTCTCGGTCTGTTCAATGCCAATCGCGACATCCTCATTCGCACCCTGGCCTTGCTGTTTGCATTCGCCTGGTTTGTTCGGTCTGGGGCGCAAATGGGCACCGCCCAATTGGCCGGCAATGAAGTCTTGCTCCAATTCATTACGGTCGCCGCCTTTGTCCTGGATGGGTTCGCATTCGTGGCTGAGAAAGAAGTCGGCGAAGCCTATGGCGCGCGTGACCCGACGCGCTTGTGCCGCGCGATGCGTGTGACGACGGAACTCGCTTTCGGATTTGGCATCGTAATTAGCGTCCTTTACCTGATCGTCGGCGGCGCACTGATCGAGACCTTTGTCAGTGATGCGGAAGCACGCCAGGCAGCCCTCGCATATTTACCTTATTGCGCCGCTGTACCCGTGATCGGGGTGGCGGCGTACCAGCTGGACGGCTTTTTCCTCGGTGCGACGCAAGGTCGGGCTATGCGCAATGCGGCGGTGGTGGTGACTTTGGCTTATGTCGCATTGGATTTGGCGCTGCGGCCAATGTTCGGAAACGCGGGTGTCTGGCTGGCATTTCTCGGCATGTATGTGTTTCGGGCGTCAGCCTTGGGCTGGTATCTGCCAAGCCTTATGCGGGCGTCGGCAGGTCCGCCCCCACCGCAGCCTCAACCGAGTTGAACCCATCAGCCTTGAGTCGTGCGGCAAGATCCTGATTGATCTTCGCGATCAGCCCTGGGCCGTGATAGACGAGTGCCGAATAAAGCTGGACTGCGTGCGCCCCGGCCCGGATCTTGGCATAAGCGTCGGCGCCTGAAGTGATACCGCCGCAGCCAATCAGATCGAATTCGCCGGCCAATTCCGCTGCCACGTCTTTCAAGACCTGCGTCGATTTTTCCATCAGAGGTGCGCCCGAGAGGCCGCCTGCTTCGGTCTTGTCCGAGCTGCGCAGGCTATTTGGGCGATCAATCGTCGTGTTGGAGATGATCAGTCCGGACAACCAATGCCCCTCGCCGCGGACGACGCTGATAATGTCGGAGAGCGCTGCATCATCAAGGTCCGGGGCGAGTTTCAGGAAGATGGGCTTGTGGCCATTTGAGTCGTCCGCCTGGTCCAGCTTCAGCGCCGATTGAGCGGTCTGCTGAGCGGATTCACAGCGTGTCAGCAAGTCCTGCAGCGCGCCTTTGTCCTGCAGCCCACGCAATCCGGGTGTGTTCGGGCTTGAAATATTGATCGTGACATAGTCGCAAACCGGATAGACGGCGGCGATACCAATCTCATAATCAGCGATGAAATCGGCGCTGGTTTTGTTCGCACCGACATTCGCACCGACAGGGCAAGTGGCCGTCGGGCGTGGTCGGCGCAAGCGGCGAACGAAATAGTCTAAACCATGATTGTTGAAACCCATGCGATTGATCACGCCTTGGTCTTGCGCAAGACGGAACAGACGAGGCTTCGGATTTCCCGGCTGGGGCTTGGGTGTCACGGTACCACATTCCAAGAATCCAAAACCGAAACGGGCCATCGGGGCATGCACGTCTGCATTCTTGTCAAATCCCGCGGCCAAACCGACAGGGTTTAAAAGACTCAGCCCGGATTTCGGGAGTTTGACAGGTATATCCCATGTCGAAGGCGAGATTTTAGGTAAGCCAATCCCAAGCTTCAGCCCCTTGATCGTAGCGGTATGAGCCGCCTCAGGTGGCAGACGTTTGACCAGAGGCAGGGCGAGATCGGGTAGGCTCATTGATCTATATCGGTGGGCAGTTCCGGGACACCGTCCGGTCCGAGCTCCAAGGTCCAGATGCGTGTTGCGGCATCAATCCTCAGCGTTGAATACAGGTGCGGGAACAATTGACCGCCACGGCTTTCTTCCCAACGGACCGGGCTGCCCATTTCCTCAGTGATATATTCCAGCAATCGTACGTCTTGTTGGTCGGGATAATGCAGCATCAAAGTCTCAGCCACTTGCGCCCGGGTCGAGAGATGGACATAGCCATCGCCTTCATCCAGCGCGGTTTGCGTATAACCAAGCGATTCAGCCGTGTGCCAATCCTCGGCGCTGAGAATTTTATAGACGCGGGTTCGTTGCAACATGACCATGGCGGCCTTCTGCCTCGTTTTGCAGGCTGAATGCAAGTTATACATGCCGGATCGATCAGATGTGGCGCGAATTCGTGCCCATCCCGCGCGCGCGATAGTCACCGCTTCCCATATCAGGAAGGAAATCCAGTTTTTCTGACCCAGAGGCTTGCGCGATAGGCGCCTCTTGTGGAAGGACGTTCCGCTATGGACTGGGACAAGCTGAAATCTTTCCATGCAGCCGCAGAAGCGGGCAGTCTGACAGCCGCCGGCGAGCGGCTGGGCATTTCGCAATCCGCAGTTTCGCGGCAGATTGCGGCCTTGGAGGAGCAACTCGGCGTTTCCCTGTTTCAGCGCCATGCGCGCGGACTGGTGCTGACCGATGCGGGGCATACATTACATCGCTCCACTGTTGATATGGCTACGGCGGCTCAGGGCGCGAGCGCTGCTCTGCGCGACCAGCAAGATGTGGCGCAAGGTGAGCTGATCGTGACCGCGCCAGTGGCCTTCGGGTCGACCTGGCTGGTACCGCGTTTGGGGCATTTTGTGCAACAAAATCCCGAAATGCGGATCGATTTGCGGCTCGATGATGGTGAGCACTATGATTTGCTGAAGCTCGAGGCCGAATGCGCCATTCGCTTATGGGCCGCGGACAAAGCCGATCTGATCCAGCGCAAACTGGCGACTGTGGCGACAAATCTGTATGCTGCGCCGGAATATATCAAAGAACATGGCATGCCGCGGACGCCGCAGGATCTCGATAATCATCGGATCATTGCTTATGGCCAGACAGATAGCCCGATCCGCGCGATGAGCTTCGCGGAACGTGTCGGACGCGATGATGCGGGACCACGCAAGGCCGCTCTCACGGTGAACAATGTCTCAGCGATGCTGCGCGCCGTTGAGGCCGGGCTAGGGATTGCCGACCTGCCGGATTATATGGTCAGTGCCGTGCCGCGCTTGGTACGCGTGCTGGAAGACTTTACAGGGCCAACCTTTGATCTCTATTTCATCTATCCAAGCGATTTGAAGCGATCCAAGCGGATCGGGGCGTTCAGGGACTTTCTGACCGGCGAAGTCGACGCGTTCCGCGCCTCACCTCTGCGTCAGTGAATGTAAATATCCTGTAATCTATGCAAAATTGCATGCAAATATTGCGGACATGCATGTTGTATTTACAACCAAAGGGCCCATATAGCCCCCGTGTTGAGGTTCCGGACACTTCCCAATCTTTCCTCCGATTGGGCGTTTCCTCCCCCAGACGGAACCAACCTTCAAGGGCCTGGCCGCGTATCGCGCCGGGCCCTTTTTTCAATCTAAAGTCCGCTAAAACGGAACGCCATCATCAGGCTCGCCGGGATCTCCTGGCGCAAGGTCCGCAAATCCGAAAACCCGCGGATCGTGCAAATGGCTGGGCCGTACCGTCGCCAGCGCATGGGCCATGACTTGCCGTACGCCGGGTTTGCGGGTCTCCCAATCGTTTAGCATCTGTTTCATCGCCTCGCGCTGTAATCCGTCTTGGGACCCGCACAGATTGCAGGGGATGATCGGGAATTGCATGGCTTGCGAGAACTTTTCCAAATCACTTTCGGAGCTCGTGATCAACGGACGCAGGACCATCACGTCGCCCTCATCATTCAGCAATTTGGGGGGCATGGCGGCCAGCCGCCCACCATGCACAAGATTCATCATGAAGGTTTCCAAAGCATCATCGCGGTGGTGGCCGAGCACAATCGCGTCGCAGCCTTCTTCGCGCGCGATCCGGTAGAGGATACCGCGCCTAAGCCGCGAGCAGAGAGCACAATAGGTGCTGTTTTCCGAGACTTTGTCAGTGACAATGGAATATGTGTCTTCGGTCTCGATGCGATAGTCGACGCCAATCCGGTCAAGCCAGTCTGGCAGCACGTGCTTTGGAAAACCAGGCTGACCTTGATCGAGATTGCAGGCCAATACGTCGACGGGCAGGGCGCCTTGCCATTGCAGATCCAGCAATACGGACAGCAGGCCATAGCTGTCCTTGCCACCCGACAGACAGACCAACCATTTCGGGCGTTTTTCAGCCTGTCGGTCGATCAAGCCATACGTATCGATCACTTGCAGCGCATTGCGCGCCAGGCGTTTGCGCAGCTTCTTGAAGCTGACGCTTTTGGGGACATCGGCGAAAATCGGCGGCACCGTCGAGAAAGAAGCTGTGTCAGGCATGTTGCGCCCTATGCCACGGCTGGCGGGCTGCACTCAAGCCGCAGTTGCGGTGACAATCTCGTTTTTTTGCGTGCCTAAGCCGCTCTGCGCCCGGATCCGCGATCGTCGCGTTTGCGATTGTCGATCCGTTTGCGCGCCGGTTTGGCGTCTGATTTGGTCTTTTTCAGAGGCAAACCATAATATTCCCGCGCGCTCATCCAGCCCGACTTCAAATCCTCGTGGTTCGGAGCGTCCTGAGACGTGCGCGGCTTCAGCATATTGTTCAGTTTCGGCTTATATTTGCGGATCAGATCCTCTTCGATTTTCTGCCGCTTATTCTCGGATCGGATACACAAATAGTGGCGCTCCGAAGCGCCTTTCTTGCGCGCTTCTTCCCAGCGTTCATGACCTTCGAGACGCCCCTGCAGGTTCGATGCTTTGCCGATATAGATCGGCTTGAGGAAGAAAAACATCGTTCGGCGGACCATGACATAGATCCCGCCCGCATCCGGCAGCGCTTCTATCGTCTTGGTGATCTTGAACCGATAGCGCCGGTTGGTTTCACCGCGCCAGACATGCCAGCCATATGGGATCATCGGACGTCTCCTAACCGCAAAGGTTAATAAAAGCGCCTAATTGGTTAAGGATTCGCTAAGCATGACTTTGCGCACCGGCGCGAAACTGGTGCGATGTATGGGGCAGGCGCCGAGCTTGCGTAAGGCCTCCGAATGCGCCGCGGTGCCATAGCCTTTGTGCCCGGCAAAGCCGTAACCGGGATACGTCTCGCAATACGACTCCATCAGCCGGTCGCGTTCGGTCTTTGCGAGAATTGAGGCGGCCGAGATCGCAGGCTCTTTTAAGTCGCCTTTGATAATGGCTTCAGCCGGCGCCGGCAGATTGCGGGGCAGGGCGTTGCCATCAATGAGGATTTGCGCGGGTGTGATTCCAAGGCCCGTAATCGCGCGCTGCATGGCCAGAAACGTCGCCTCGCGAATGTTCAGTCGATCAATCTCATCTGGCTCAGCATGCGAGACGCACCAATAAGCCGCTTTGTTCTTAATCTCGGGCTCAAGCGCGAAGCGCTTCTTTTCGCTAATCTTTTTTGAATCTGTCAGGTCTGCAATCGGCCGCGCAGGGTGCAAAATAACGGCTGCTGCCGTGACGGGCCCGGCCCAGGGACCGCGTCCGGCCTCGTCGACTCCGCAAATCAGGACTATGTCTGTCATCAAACCACAGAACAATGATTCTAAGATGGGGCACCATGACCGAAGCTTATGTGATTGAAATGACCGAGACGGGCGGGACGGAGGTGCTGAAGAAAGTCGCGCGTGAGCCGCGTCTGCCGGGCCCCGGACAAGCGCTGGTGCGCCAGACGGCCTCCGGCCTCAACTTCATCGATACCTACCACCGTACGGGGCTGTATCCAGTGAAGCTGCCTTTTGTGCCAGGTTCGGAAGGCGCCGGCGTGGTCGAAGCTGTCGGCGAGGGCGTTTCAAATATCGCAGTCGGCGATCGCGTCGCCTATCTCGGCTCAGGGACGTATTCGACGCACTATACCGGTGCCGCGGCGACCATGGTCAAATTGCCAGAAGGTGTGAGCGAGCACGACGCCGCTGCGGTTCTGTTGAAAGGGCTCACGGCGTGGATGCTGCTGTTTGAAGTGCGGCGGGCGTCGCCAGGTGAAACCGCCCTGGTCTGGGCCCCGGTTGGCGGCGTGGGGTCATTGTTGGTGCCATGGGCAACGTCGCTTGGCGTTAATGTGATTGCCGTGACTTCGAGCGAAACCAAAGGCTCACGCGCCCGCGAACTTGGTGCGCAGCATGTCATCCTGTCATCCTCGGACGTGGCGAAGGAAGCGCGGGATTTGACTGGCGGAGCGGGCGTAGATGTGTCGTATGACAGTGTCGGCAAGACTTCGGCGCAAGCATCGATTGACAGTCTCAAGCCGCGCGGTTGGTGGGTCAGTTATGGCAATGCATCCGGCGCCGCTGAACCGATTGCCCCGGGCCTGCTTGGCGCCAAGGGATCCTTGGTGCTGACGCGGCCAGGACTGTTCCACTTCATCGCAGATCCGGACGGGCTCCGTCGTGGGGCCGCGGCATTGTTCGGGGCGCTGCGGGCGGGGACGATTGAAGCCCATGTCGGTCAGACGTTTCCACTTAGCGATGTGGCGCAGGCGCATGAGGCGATTGAGAGTGGCGTGACGGTCGGGGCAACGTTACTCCTGCCTTAGCTCATTCCGCCGACATGCGTCATTTTAGTTCCCACAAGGTCCCAAAACTGTTGCATACGTGACCTACGCGAGGGGTCAAAATCGGGACAGGAGACGAACATGGATCAGTCAGAAAACAAGACGTCTAATCCACGGATTGCGCGCGGCGCGCGCACCATTTCTGACATCATCGATGCCCGGCTAAGCCGGCGTGGGGTGCTGGGTGGCCTGGCAGCCTCCAGCACGGCCTTGATCGCAGGCTGCACGACCAGTGAGACCGTTTTGGCTGAGTCTGCTGAAGCGCAGCCTCAAGAGCCAGCCTTCTCGTTTGACGAAATTACGAGAGGCCTGGACCAGGCTCATCACGTGCCGAACGGGTACTCCGCCGAGCCGGTGATTCGCTGGGGCGACCCATTATTCGACGACAGTCCAGACTTCGATCCGATGGCGCAGAGTGAAGCATCGCAGCTCAAACAGTTCGGGTATAATAATGACTTTCTCGGTGTGGTCGCGCTGCCTGATGGTGCGGACGGGACGCAGCGTGTCCTCCTGTGCGCCAATCACGAGTATGTCTCGACTTTGTTGATGCAGCCAGGCCAAGCGGCGACTTATCCGGACTCGATGACCCGAGACGCCTGTTTAACCGAAATGGCGGCGCATGGCGGCAGCGTAGTCGAGCTCGCGCGTGGTGAGAGCGGATGGGCGCCTGTGGTCGGCAGTCCATACAACCGTCGTATAACCGCACACAAAACGCCGATGACGGTGACCGGCCCGGCGGCAGGTTCAGATCGTCTGAAGACCCAGGAAGACCCCGATGGTCGAACCGTCGCGGGAACGATGAATAATTGCGCTGGTGGCATCACGCCGTGGGGCACATACCTGATGGCTGAGGAGAATTTCAATGGCAATTTCCTGGGTGAAATTGCACCTGACCATCCCGAAGCAACCAACCATGATCGCTACGGCGTTGCTGGAGGTTGGTATCAATGGGGCCGCCATTTCGACCGCTATGACATTTCAAAAGAGCCGAACGAGCCCAATCGTTTTGGCTGGGTCGTCGAAGTTGATCCGAAAGACCCAAATTCCACGCCGAAGAAACACACCGCCCTTGGCCGCTTCAAACACGAGGGCGCTGAGAGTGTGATCGCGCCAGATGGCCGCGCCGTCGTCTACATGGGCGATGATCAGCGCTTCGATTATGTCTATAAATTTGTCAGCGCCGGACGGTTCGATGCGGATAATCCCACGGGCAATCACAGCTTGCTGGAGGACGGCACACTCTATGTGGCGCGCTTCGATGAGGATGGTTGGATCGAGTGGATGCCGCTCATCTTCGGGGACGGCCTCCTGACGCCGGAAAATGGCTTCAACTCCCAAGCTGATGTGTTGATCGAAACGCGCCTGGCGGCCGACTTGCTCGGTGCGACGCCGATGGACCGACCTGAAGATGTCGAGCCCGATCCGCGCACCGGCAAAGTCTGGGTCATGCTGACTAATAATAATCGACGCACCGAAGACGAGATCGACGCTGCCAATCCGCGTGCGAACAATCGCTTTGGTCATATAATTGAGATTTCTGAGCCGGAAGGAGATTTCACCGCCACGCAATCGCGTTGGGAGATCCTCGTGCGGTGCGGTGACCCGAGCATTGCTGAGGTCGGCGCGACCTGGAACCCGCTGACCAGCGATCAGGGCTGGTATGGTAGCCCGGACAATTGCGCCGTGGATCCGTCAGGCCGTTTGTGGGTGGCCACGGATGGCAATCCGAGCACGGGTGCCGCTGACGGGCTTTGGGCCATGGAAACCACTGGCGAGCGCCGCGGCACCAGCACAGCTTTCTTCCGCGCGCCGATTGGTGCCGAATTGTGCGGCCCACGTTTTACGGATGATGGTGAAACTTTGTTCGTCGCGGTCCAGCACCCTGGCGATGGCGAAGGTGCCACGTTTGAATCGCCAACCACGCGCTGGCCCGATTTTGAAGATGACATACCACCGAGGCCCAGTGTGGTGGCCATTCGGAAGGATGGCGGTGGCACGATTGGATCTTAGGCTTGATCGATTAGTTCCGCGCCGACAGTTCTAACAGAAGCGCAGGATCGATGTAGAAATCACCACCGCGCTCGCTGGTTCCAGGATTGCGCCACTTGACCGCCCAGTGCAGGTGCGGGCCGCTGGTGCGGCCGGTATTGCCGCTGGCGCCGAGGCGATCGCCAGCCTCAACCTTGTCACCGACGGCGACATCCACTTCCGACATGTGCAGGAAGACCGAGATCAGGCCGTCGCCATGATCGAGGAACACGGTGCCGCCTTCATAATACAAGTCAGGATCGCCAAGCGTGACCGTGCCAGCCGCCGGGGCGATGATTTCCGTGCCGACCGGGATGGCGATATCATAGCCCTGATGGACGGAAGTCCGCTCACAGGGCTCACCGTCTTTGCCGACGCCGATATATTTGCGGGCCGGGCCAAACGGCGATGAGGCCGGGCCGGTCGAGGGGCGGATGAAGCCATGACGGGCGCCGTCGCCGCTGGCGAAGGTCTTGAACGCGGCCTGCTTTTTCACCCAGCTGCGCGAAGCATGGGCTTTCTGTTCTTCAGTGCGGGCATCGACTTTGTCGCAATCGAGGCCGGTAATGGTGCGGAACGGATCGTCGCGTTCGGCCAGGGTGAAAATCTGTCCAGGTAAGTCATACTCAGCCAACGAAATCACCAACACCGTATCTTCATTCCGGCGCAGGCCAACTGTGGCCAAGCCGTCAGCATTGACGGGCACTTCACGGCGCGCTTCGCCATCTGGACCTGATACGATCAAAGTGCTGTCGGATGGCGCCTGGCATAGCAACAAGCCACCCTGCACCGCCTGACCCGAGCAGGAAATCGTGACTTCATCCGCGAGCACCGGTGCAGGCACGCCGAACCAAATCAGCCCAATCAGAAACCAATCTCGCAGGAACATCTATTTTGCGTCGACCATGCGCGTCGCAGCGGCGGCGGCATCGACATAGGCTTCCTGCAAATCGACGCTCCAATAGCGCAAGGCGGCGATCGGGATTTTGCGGCCAGTGACGGCGCAAATCACGTAATCCCCAGGACTTAGCAGTTCGAGGTCGGCGTCCAGGTAACGCATCTTGGCTTCGCCAGGCTGTCGGTCGGTCTTTTTTAACATGAGACCCATAATGCCTGAACCCGGGCGCAAAGGAAAGCCTTGAAAACGGTAAGAAGTTTTTGCTTTGTTCTCGTGAACAAATGTGGTACATGTGAGTCAGTTGGCGGGCTCGGGGCCATTCAATGCCGAGTAAGATATAGACGAAAAGGAACGACTCATGTCCAAACCCTCCCTGCAACTCGTGGATAAGGATTCCGGCGTGGATAAGCAGAAAGCTCTCGAAACGGCGCTCGCCAATATTGACCGTGCCTTTGGCAAAGGATCAGTGATGCGCCTTGGCGAACAAAAAGCCATGGATATTGAGTCGATTCCGACGGGATCGCTCGGTCTGGACATTGCTCTGGGCATTGGCGGCCTGCCAAAAGGCCGTGTGATTGAAATTTATGGGCCGGAAAGTTCCGGTAAGACGACTTTGTCTCTGCACATTGTCGCGGAAGCCCAGAAGAATGGTGGGGTGTGTGCCTTTGTCGACGCCGAACATGCGCTCGACCCGGTCTATGCTGGCAAGCTTGGGGTCGACTTGGACGATCTTTTGGTGTCGCAGCCGGATACAGGCGAGCAGGCGCTGGAAATCGCGGATACGCTGGTCCGCTCCGGAGCCATTGATGTTCTGGTCATCGACTCTGTGGCGGCTTTGACGCCGCGGGCCGAGATTGAAGGTGAAATGGGCGACAGTCTGCCGGGCCTGCAAGCGCGCTTGATGAGCCAGGCTTTGCGCAAGCTGACCGGCTCGATCTCCAAGTCGAATTGTATGGTCATCTTCATCAACCAGATTCGGATGAAGATTGGCGTGATGTTTGGCAGCCCGGAAACCACGACAGGCGGTAATGCGCTGAAATTCTATTCGTCTGTGCGCCTCGACATTCGTCGCATTGGCGCCCTAAAGGATCGCGATGAAGTGATTGGCAACCAGACCCGCGTGAAAGTGGTGAAGAACAAAGTCGCGCCGCCTTTCCGGCAAGTCGAGTTTGATATCATTTATGGAGAAGGCATTTCCAAAACCGGTGAGATCATCGATCTTGGGGTCAAATGTGAAGTCATTGAGAAATCTGGTTCCTGGTATTCTTATGGTCCGGAACGGATTGGGCAGGGGCGTGAGAAGACGCGCCAATTCCTGAAAGACAATCCGGACATTCGTGATGAGATTGAACTGGAAATTCGCAAACGCTCGGGTCTGCTCTCGGATGTCTTGCTGACCGAAGGTGGCGGCCCGGCTGAGGACAGTGAGCCTGAGGCGGAAGCCGGCTAGACCCGCTTTCCCATCAAATCATCTGCAACGCGCCCGCGGAAACGCTTGGCGCGTTGCTTTTATGGTCATATATCCACCGCCAAAGCCTCATTTGAGTGAGTCGGCGAGAGGAAGTCTGATGACGAGTGTCAATGATCTGCGCGAAGCGTTTCTGTCCTATTTCGAAAGCAAAGGACATACACGCAAAGCCTCTGCGCCGCTGGTGCCTGAGAATGATCCGACCTTGCTCTTCGTCAATGCCGGCATGGTGCCGTTCAAGAATATTTTTACTGGCGCTGAAACCCCGCCTGAACTGCGCGCGGTGAGTTCGCAGAAATGCGTCCGTGCAGGCGGCAAACACAATGATCTCGACAATGTCGGCTATACGGCGCGCCATCACACTTTCTTTGAAATGCTCGGCAATTTCTCCTTTGGCGACTATTTCAAGGATGACGCCATTGCATTCGGTTGGGAATTGGTGACCAAGGAGCTCGGTCTGCCTGCTGAGAAGCTATTGGTCACGGTCTATGCCGAAGATGATGAGGCGGCGAGCATTTGGAAAAAAGTGGCCGGTCTGTCAGATGATCGCATCATTCGGATCGCGACATCAGACAATTTCTGGTCGATGGGCGATACCGGCCCATGCGGTCCATGTTCGGAAATCTTCTTTGATCATGGCCCGGATATTTGGGGGGGACCGCCCGGAACGCCTGAGGAAGACGGCGATCGTTTCATCGAGATTTGGAATCTGGTCTTTATGCAATTCGACCAGCAGCAAGGCGGCGAACGCGTCAACTTGCCGAAACCTTCCATCGATACCGGCATGGGCTTGGAGCGGATTGCGGCGGTGCTGCAAGGCGTTCACAATAATTATGAAATCGACTTGTTCCAAAACCTGATCGCCGCCGAAGAAGAGGTCTATGCGCAGAAGGCCGCTGGCGACCAACTCGGCTCTTTCCGCGTCATCGCAGACCATTTGAGGACATCTGCCTTCCTGGTGGCTGATGGCGTCACACCGTCAAATGAAGGCCGCGGCTATGTCTTGCGCCGGATCATGCGCCGAGCCATGCGGCATGCACATATTCTGGGTGCGCGCGAGCCCGGCATGCATAAATTGGTGCCGGCTTTGATCACCGAAATGGGCGCCGCCTATCCAGAGCTCGGCCGCGCACAAGCCGCTATTGAAAGCGCGTTGGAACAGGAAGAAAGCCGCTTCCAGCGGACGCTTGGCCGCGGTCTGGCACTGCTCGATGAGGCCAGCGTCGATCTCAAAGAAGGCGACACGTTGCCAGGCGAAACCGCCTTCAAGTTGTATGACACTTATGGTTTCCCGCTCGATCTGACGCAGGATATTTTGCGCGGCCGCGGCATGCAAGTGGATGCGGCGGGATTTGACACCGCAATGGCGCGTCAAAAAGAAGACTCCAAGGCTGCTGGTTTTACCTCTGGTGATGCCGCTTCAGGCGAGGTCTGGTTTCGCGTTCGTGATGCCGTCGGCGCCACGGAGTTCCTCGGCTATTCCGACCTGACGGCTCAGAGCGCGATCAAGGCCATCATCTCCGAAGGCGCGCAAATGGAGGCGGTGGAAACCGGGGCAGAAGCAGAACTTATTCTCGACCGTTCGCCTTTCTATGCCGAGAGCGGCGGACAGGCCGGCGATCATGGCGTGATCGAAACCAAGACCGCGCGCTTCGTCGTCCGCGACGTCCAGAAACGGGCCGGCGATTTGCACGCGCACATTGGCGAACTCGTAAATGGACACCTAGCGGTCGGCGACGCGGTCTATGCATCCGTAAACGGTGACCGTCGCACGCGCATTATGGCCAATCACTCCGCCACACATTTGATGCATGCCGCCTTGCGTGACGTGCTGGGCGAGCATGTGACGCAAAAAGGATCGCTGGTCGAAGAAGAGCGCATGCGGTTCGACTTTTCGCATGGCGCCCCGGTGACACCCGCCGAAATCGAAGCGATCGAAGATCAGGTCAATGCCGTGATCCGGCAGAACAATCCGGTCGGCGTCGCTGTGACGTCGCCTGATAAGGCGATTGAGGCAGGCGCTTTGGCTTTGTTTGGCGAGAAGTATGGCGACGAAGTCCGTGTGCTGAGCATGGGCGCAGATTTGAAACAGGCCGACAAAGCCTATTCGGTCGAACTCTGCGGTGGTACACATGTTGAGCGGACCGGGGACATTGGCACCTTCGTCATCCTATCGGAAAGTGGTGTGTCCGCAGGCGTAAGACGGATCGAAGTTGCAACCGGCGCGGAAGCGATTTCCTTCCTCCGAAGCCGCGCCCAAGTTGCGGTCGACTTATCCGATCAATTGAAAGTGCCGCTGAAAGATGTCGCAAAGAAAGTTTCCAGTCTGAGCGAAGAGCGAAAGACCCTGGAACGTCAATTGGCGGACACGAAACGAGCGCTCGCCATGGCCGGCGAAAGCGGTGCGCCCTCGGGTCCCGAAGAGATTAATGGCGTCAAGCTGATCGCTCGCGTCGCGGACGGCGTTGGCGGCAAAGACTTGCGTGCGCTGATTGATGAAGCCAAGGCGCAGATGAAGTCCGGTATCGCGGTCTTCATCGGCGTCAATGACGGCAAGGCCGCGGTCGCCGTTGGTGTGACAGAAGATCTGGTCGGCACACATTCCGCGGTCGAACTGGTCCGTGTTGCCTCCGTCGAAGTCGGTGGCAAAGGCGGCGGCGGTCGACCCGACATGGCACAAGCCGGCGGGCCGGATGGTGCCAATGCCGAAGCGGCGCTGGACGCAGTGCGCGCGGCACTGAAAGGATAGGGGCGCATGCGGGGTGGTCCGGCGGCAGATCTCAACCGGCGGGTCCTATTGCAACTCGCGGCGGCCAGCGCGGCGCTTGGAGCCTGTACGCCAGCAATCTCTGACAAGCCCAAACATGTCGCCGTAATCGGCGGCGGCATTATCGGGACGTCGATTGCTTATCATCTTGCCCGTGACGGTGCCCAAGTGTCCTTGCTCGAACGCGGTGGACTAGCAGAGCGGGCGAGCCGCGGCACGTTTGCTTGGATCAATGCAACTTGGGCGAAGCAGCCGAGGCATTATCATCAATTCAATCAGCAGGGCCTGTCTGGCTGGAAGCGGCTGCAGACCGAACTTGATATTCCCGTGCGTTGGGGCGGGTCCCTGGAATGGTTCCCATCGCCAGAGCGTCAGATCCGTCTCGCGGACCAAATCGCTGAGCAAGTGGCCTGGGGGGAACCGGCGGAAATGCTGCCGCAGGCCGCCTTCACAGAGCTTGAGCCAAACGTGAACTTCGGGGATACACCGCGAGTCGCATACTCACCGAATGACGGCGCCGTTGACCCTGTCCTGGCGAGCCGCATGCTCGCAGAGGGTGCAAGGAAAGCGGGCGCCCTTATCAGAGAGCGATGCGCCGTCGAGGCGGTCACGCAGTTACAAGACGGACAAGTCGAGCTGCAAACCCCTTGCGGCGGGATCATATGCGACACCTTTGTGCTCGCCACAGGTGCTGACCCGCAGGCGACACAGACACTTGCTGGAATCGACATCCCGCAACGTTCGACCCCCGGTGTGATTGTGGTGACCAAACCTCTGCCGCGCCGTGTGATGAACCGCATCATCGTGGCGCCGGGCGTGCATATCCATCAACGCGATGACGGGCGCGTGGTGCTGGGGGAGCAAGCCGGCGCGCCGGATACCGAGGCGCATGCGATGCGTCTTGAAGGGCGTCCCAACCGCTTCCCGGATCCTGCTTTTGCAGACCAGCATGCTTTGCGGATCATGAGCATTGCCGCGCAATTCGTGCCGGATCTTGCATCGGCGGACATAGAGGACGTGTTCATTGGCTGGCGTCCGTTGCCGCTTGATGGGCATCCGGTGCTCGGGCCGAGCCCGAGCCAGCCCAATGCTTATCTTGCCATCATGCATAGCGGTGTGTCTCTGGCGCCGATTGTCGGTGACCTGGTCGCGAAAGAAATCTTGAGTGGCACGCAAGCGCCAGGCATTGCAGCCTACCGACCTGATCGGGATTTCGACCTGGTCAGACGCTACTAGACGGCAGAGCTCGGCGCTGGAAATACAGGTTCTGCATCTCCGGTTTTCCATTGCGGAAATTTTGGCATCACGGATTTGAACAGGTCGCTTTCAAGGTGTTCGGCGAGCCAGCGTTGCAGGTGCGGCAAGGGCAGGGCATCGAACCAGGCGCGATCGGTATTCGCGAATTGTCTAATGAATGGAAAGATCGCGATATCAGCATAGCTCACCCGATCGCCGAATAGGTGCTGGCGATCTTGCAATTGCGTATTGAGGGTTTCGAGAAAGGCCAACCCCAAAGCCCGCTGGTCTTCACGTACCACACCCTCTTTCTCATACCGGTTGGGATATTTATAACGATCCAGTGCGCGCTTGAACGGGCCGTCACATTCTGCCACCAGAACGTCCATCTCTTCGCGTGTGCCATGGTCCGGTGAGAGCCACGCGCCCGCATCATTCTGCGCCAAGGCCCAGGCCATTACGTCGAGGCTTTCCTCAATCACCTCGCCGCTCGATTGAACGATGACGGGTACCGTCCCTTTCGGGGAGGCGTCCAGCATTTCTTGCGGCTTGTCGCGCAAGACGACTTCGCGCAACCGGCATGCAATGCCCGCTTGTGCAATCGCCATGCGAGCGCGCATCGCGTAAGGGCAGCGCCGGAAAGAATACAGGATAGGTTGGCTAGGGCTCACGCCGTGGCTTTCTTTCGAGGGGTCATGACAACATCATCCCCGATATGGGTTTCCCCGCGCGCTTTGGCCAGTCGAACCTGTTTCTGACGCTCGCGCAGCGCCGCCATTTTGGCCTCCGTGAAGGTGCCATGGCAGCGGGGGCATGAGACGCCGTGTTCGAAGTGTTGATGTTGGCGATCTTCGGCGCTGACCGGGTGGCGGCAAGCGTGGCAGAGTTGGTAATCGCCCACCGCGAGCCCGTGGCCGACGCTGACGCGTTCATCAAAGACGAAACACTGACCTTCCCAAAGGCTTTGTTCTGGCGGGACAGTTTCGAGATATTTCAGAATCCCGCCTTGCAAATGGAAGACATCGTCTATGCCAAGCGATTTCACATAAGAGGTGGATTTCTCGCAACGAATGCCGCCCGTGCAGAACATGGCAATTTTCGGCGTTCGGCCTTGGGCAGCGAGATCTGCGCGGAATTTCTCGAACCATTCTGGAAATTCGCGAAATGTCTCCGTTTCTGGGTCGATGGCGCCCTGAAACGTTCCCAGTGCCACTTCGTAATCATTGCGCGTGTCAATCACGACAGTATCCGGATCGGTAATCAGATCGTTCCAATCCTCGGGTTTGACATAAGCGCCCACCAGACAGGTCGGGTCTGTTCCGGGAACACCCATGGTCACGATTTCATTCTTCAGCCGTACTTTCAATCGCAGGAAAGGCATCGCCTCTGCATGGCTGTCTTTCCATTCCAGCGTCTCGCATCCGGGCAATGCGCAAATCGCGTCGAGGGCGACACTCATAGCTTCAGATGTTCCGGCAATTGTGCCATTCACGCCTTCGCTTGCGAGCAGGATCGTGCCCTTAATGCCGAGCGCCGAGAGCCGTTCAAAAAGCGGCTCGCGCAAGGCTTCCGGATCGTCAAATCGTACGAACTTATAAAGAGCGGTGACACGGATATCTGACATGGCCCGGGCTTATGCCAGATGCGAGGCGATCCGAAAAGCCAAGGCGGCAGCTGTTCTGGCTTAACAGCAGCCGCGGCTGTTCAAGGGCCGTGCAGCTGGTTTGGCGACGGCTTCCGGTGCGAAGTCTTCGCCAAAGGTCTGCGCTTGTTCCATTGTGTGGAACATTTCCCAAACCACATCGGACGGGTCCGTGGTCCAATGCTTATCGCCGTGGGCATAGCAGCAATGGGCGCCATTTTCGTCGAGCATGGCCTGATCTGCGCTGGCTAAGCGGTCATGCAGGTCGACCAATTCCGCGTCTGTCTCGGCTTGAATGCCAAGATGATTAAGCCCGGCCGGACGCGCGCCGCGTTGGCTGACCGCGAGATTGACTCGTGGATCATCAACTTCCCATTTTGCGTAATCGTCTTTGTCTACGCTTGGCGCTTGACCGAAGAGCGCGGAATAGAAGCGTTTGGTTTTGGTAAGGTCATCGACGCTGATATGGACGTGCAGACGTTTCATGAGGAGGCTCCTTCAAGCGATAATGCGGTGTCTTCCAACCCACCAATAATTTCCGGAAGGCCTTGGCAGCACTCCGACAGCAAAAAGCCGGACAGGCCGCGCAAGGCGTCAAAGCTGACACGATAAATGATCGAACGACCCCGGCGTTCTGAGGTAACCAGACCAGCCTGGCTGAGCACATTCAAATGCTGCGACATCAGATTGTGCCGTATGCCCAAATGCCGCGCGAGGGCGCCCGCAGCGATGCCATTCGGTCCGGCTTTTACGAGCAGGATGAGCGTGTCGAGCCGGGTCTCTTGCGACAAGGCGGCGAAAGCGGCGAGGGCGTTTGTCTTTTCCATATGTCAGAAATTAGTGACATATTCTGTTATGTCAATATGTCTTGACATCAAGACTTAAAATTTTTTCGCCGCGCCTTGTCTTCGCCAAATTCACTGACTATAGGGGCGCCTCTGCCAACCTGATCAACAAAGGAGGGGTGCATGCAGATCATGATCGCGAACCGAGAACACCCCGTTTCTAACCTTTAGGATCAGGACCCTTTCCGATGGGCAATTCTAGACCGGGGCGCACAAGCGCTCCCAATCGCGTGCGGTTTTGCGACCGCGCCCCAAATGTTTCAATACAGCCGGAAAGGCTGGCAGGAGGCCCTCATGCGTGAGGATATGTTTAAAGTCATTGTCGAGCGTCCACGCTGGGGCAGTCGGCATGCGCCGGCGGCAAAGCTGCGGCATGATAAAGTTCCAGGCCGCAAGCGCGCGACGGGGCGCCGTCAAGCGCTTGAACAGACAGGCTATACCAAATGCTTGAATGAGAATCTGGCGCCGCTGAAGCGGTATCTCAACAAGCAAGTCGGTCGACCTTGGGACAAAGTCTATAGCGAGATCAGCGAACATCTCGATACGGGCAGCACCGTGAAGCAGCATGTTCGGGATCATCTGACGGACTTCATTCTAATCAATGTGACCGTCGCCCGCGATGGCAGCTTTATGTCGGCGCACCAATGGTGGGGCCCGACGTCACCGGAGAATTGGTGGGCGAAGCTCTATGTGGATCCGAATGACGGTTTGATCAAGCGCACTGAAAAGCTCTGCCGCAAGTTGGGCGTTCAGAACCGTCGTGACAAATTGCGCGCTGACCGTAAGCGCCGCACTCAAGGCGTTTGCGTGCAAGACTTGAACGTGCTGAATGAGACTCGCTTCTTGGCCAAACACCGAGGGTGCTGGTTTCAGCTCGATACGGATTATCCGCCGGTCGACAAATTCGGTCGCCGGATGACCGGTCACGAGCTCCGGCAAGCCCTGCAAAAGGGCGGCTCAGTTGAATCGGGTACTTGGCGCATCATCGCGAAACATCAGCTCAACAAGAAAGAGCTGCGGGCGTACAAGCTTAGCAATGACTGAGTGAATGGCGAGTCTTGGGCTTATAGCCCAAGGCTCGCCAGAACTGTTTCTGTGTCGGCGCCAAGACGCGGTGGATCGATGGCGACGTCGGCTGGCGTAGCGCTGAACGCGACCGGGTGTTTCATACTGCGATAGTCGCCCGCTTCCGGGTGCGTCCGCGCTTGGAAGAAATTTACCGCGGCAAGGTGCGGGTCGGTCAGGACATCGCCCATTTCATTGTAGCGCATCGCCGGAATATTGGCCTCATCGAGCAAGCTTAGCCATTCGTCCGAAGTCTTCAGCAAAGCGACTTCGCCAATGATTGCATACAAGTCTGTGATGTTTTCCGTGCGCGCGGAATATGTCGAAAAGCGCGGATCGTCGAACACGCCGGTCTTGCCGCCCATTTCGAAGAATAGTTCCCATTGTTTGTCCGAATAAGGGACCAGCCCGATATAACCATCCTTGGTCTTGTAGGGTTTGCGATTGGCGTTGACCGACCGCGTGTAAGCGAGCTTGCCATTGCCGGGCAGAAAGGTCTCGCCATAGAGATTTTCGACCATGTTGAAGAACGTGAAGCTCTCCAGCATTGGCACGGAGACGAATTGACCCTCTCCGGTTCTTTCCTTGTGATAGAGCGCGGCAAGCGTCGCATAGGTTGCGAACAGACCGACTGTCTTATCCGCGACTAGGCTCGGCGCATATTCCGGATCCCCGCCAGAGCGCATCGCGTTCAGCGCCGCGAAGCCCGAGGCGCCTTGAATCAAGTCATCATAGGCTTGACGCTTCTCATACGGACCGCCAGCGCCAAACCCAGCACAATGGACGTAGACAATGCTCGGATTGATCGCTTTGACGCTCTCATAGTCCAAACCCAGCCGGCCCATGCCCGCCAGCCGGACATTGTGGAAAAAGACATCCGCGTCTTTCAGCAAGGCCATGATGGCGGCTTTGCCATCTTCCGTCTTGGCGTCGAGTTGCACCGATCTTTTATTGCGGTTGAGGCTGGTATAGATTGGCCCCAGATCGCCCGTTGGCGAAGCGCCAGCATAGCGCATCATATCGCCCGCTTTACCTTTCTGGCCAGCTTCGATCTTGATCACATCGGCCCCGAGATCGCCAAAAATCAGGGTCGCGAACGGGCCCAGCACAACGGATGACATGTCGATGATTTTGACCCCGGCCAAGGGACCGGTGCGGCTTGCGGTGTCACTCATAGAATCCTCCGGACGTTTGCCAAGGATGTCCGCAGGGTGTCGTTACGACAAGCAAGCCCTATTTCGATTTATCCATACGCTCCATAAGCCTGACACACGGCCAAAGTCGTCATATGCATCAGTCGATCAATCTGATCGAGCGGCTTGATCACATCCGCATGCAGCTGGTCATACCCGTTTGCCGGATTCCCCGTCATGTGTCCGGGCTCAGAAAGGCCAGCTAATCGGACTTCTTCGTCGCGCGAGGCCGGGAAAATTTCACAAAGCAGTTTTACCGCCTCGCCAATTTGCATCGTCCGGATCAGGTGCATAATGTCTTCGACCGTGGATTCATGTCGGCGGGACACAGTTGGCAGCTTACCCGCAAGCGACAGGGCTTTCATCATCATAGCCTGGCGAATGGCATGCAGAACATGCACATCCAGCCGGGCTTCGCGACGCGCGGCAGAGCTCGGTACTTGATCCATATTGGCGAGCATTGGATCGAACTTGCTAAAGTCGATGGTGAATGTATTGGCGATTTTCTCAATCGATGTGCTGGTCTGGCGATCCTGTAGGAGATAGTAGATTCGGCGATAGGCGAGTGACATATCCGGGTCTTCAGTGGCTTTGGACAAAGCGACCCAGAACGTCGGGTCATAGACGCTGGCGTAAGCGCGTAGGACCGGCACGCTGGTTGCTGAGCGGGCCATAGAGGCGAGCTTCATCAAACCACGCATGCGCGGAGAGTGTTTGATCAGGTCATTCACCTGATCGCGTTCTCTGCGTAGGGCAGAGCCAATGCCTGCTGCGGTGTTCACGGGAACACCTAGCTGTTGCAGCGTCGCATTGTGCGAAATCGCGCGCAGCGAGCGCGGCCCTGCTGGACCCGAGCTGCGTCGGCGTTGTCTTGAGCCGGCTTTGACCAGGAAATTGGTCGCGAAATCATTCAGCAAATGCCCGTAATCCGGATTTGCAAACAAACGCTCGTGCCAGCGACGCAAAGCGCGATAGAAGTCCCACACCAATTCTGTGTTTTCATAGAACGGATCCTGGCTCGTATCATCTGGGTCCGACAAAAGGTGATCCGCAAAGGCGTTATAGGTCGCCGTCGCCAGCGCCTCATTGGCAAAGTGCAAATAGCCATCACCGCCCTGGAAGCTGACTTCGTGTCGTAAAGGCACCCCGCGATCGCGGGATTGCTGGCGGGTCCAGTGACTGAGCAAATGGTCAAAGCGTTGATCGAAGCTGCCTGGCCAGGCGCCTCGGCCCATCGACTCGCCATGCGTGTTGAAAATCAATAGAGACAGACCAGCATTCACCTTCGCGACCGCGCGGCTGATCAGATTGTGAATGCGCTCAATCGCCATGTCAGCAGATACTTGGCCGATAAAGCGTCCGGCATCGGAGAAGCCGAGTTGCACTGATAGATATCCGCGTGTTTTCAGGTAAGCCATATATTCCGGCTCTTCGAGCAATTGCTCGATAAAGCGGCCACCGGTCTCCAGAGCTTCCGGCGTTTCGAACAAAGGTGAAATGTCGAGCTGATGATCGACGCCATACTGCCGGGCGAGATAGAGCGCGCCCATGACTGTGGCGGGGTTCTCGCTTTCCGCGATCAGGAACCGAATGGTCGAGTCAGCATCAATATGTTTGAGCAATTGCGCGCACATCATGAATTGGCGCCGAGCCGTGGATTGTTCCAGGAACAAATCGGCAAAATTGACAGGAAGCGGCGTTTTGACAGCGGCGAGTTCGGAAAGCTTTTGCAGGGCTCTACGTCCGAGATCACGATTCTCTGTTTCCAGACCGAGATCACGGCTGATCACGGTGCGGATCTGTTCGGCATTGAGGCGCAAATGAATGCGGGCGGTACCCAGCTTCAGCGCATCGATTTTGGCCGCGAGGACGAGGAGGTCTTGCGCCAGCATGTCATCGGTTTCGCTTTGCGCAACGTCACGAAGCTGATCAATGACCGGCTGCGCGTGGGTCAGCCGATCAGGATGGTCGGCGGTCAACTGATTGGCCGCGTGCACGAGGTTATCGGGCTGAGTCAGGTCCTCGCTGAATATCTCGGCTTCTGCTTCGGTCAGGGAGGCCGCCGCTTCTAACCTGTTGCTGAGTGCCGTCAAAGTGTCTTTAGTCGCGCCGTCTGCCTGTTCGATCAGGGTATGCAAGTCCGCGACATAGCGGCTCAGCTGCACGGCCTTTTCCTTGAGACGAAGCGCGAACGATTGTGACCAGTGAATGTCCGTCCGTCCGTCGAGATCATATCCGACCCATGAGGCCAGGGTTGGCACGCTGGGCTTCAGACGGCGCCATTGGTCGGGAAAGGTCCGTCGGGCGGTGTCCGTGATCAAATTAGCATACTTGGTGAGCGCTGTTTGCGCATGCGTGATCGTGTCCTGCGCCTCATCATGTTCGCCGAGCAGGGAAATTGATTGCGACCAGGCACGGCTGTCTTGCGAAACGGCGGTGCGCAGAGCCTGGGCGCTTGTTTCTGACATGTCGGAAACATGCATTGCAAAGGCAGCGCGGGCATCGCGCGACAAGGCAAACGTCGGGTGTGCGGTGAACACGACTCCGCCGGCAGGCGTTTCCATGGCCGATCGGAATGCGTCCCATCCTTGCGCGGCCAGCGCGTTAAGCCGGGCCGGCAGATCCGCGTTTTCTGTGTGCTGGCGCCGAAAGCGCTCTGCACGCGCCAGGATCAGGTCCGCGAACACCGATTGTGCCGTCTGGTCGAGATCGGACAACGTAATTTTGTCGGCCTCCAAGGCACGAAACAGGTCTTGCGCATAAGCAAAAACGGAATTGGTTCGGGGATCGACGGAAATGCGTTCTGCGTGCTGCCGTAAGGCGTCTTTGGCGTCACTCAAGGTCGGGGCGGGGATGTCTAGCGCTGTCATGGCGTTGCTCTAGCGACAATATCGGCCCGTTTCCAGTCCTATCGGCTATGAAAATCCGAATAGGTCTTACGGCGTGCGGCAACCTCAAGCAAACGAGAAAAAATTGCGTCCGTCCGACGTCACAGCTTTCACGTTTAGTCCAATCGGGCTTTCTTCTTCCAATAAGCGCGACATAGCATCTGGTTTAGCGTGGGCAATAAACCGTTTTCCTTCCGCCGTGCGTGCGAGAATGATGCCGAGGTCAGGACCGTTGCGGCCATGCGTGACCGTGAAGGTCTCGAGCACACCGCTATCAGGTGAGTCTTCAATCTCCACGAGCACGTCTTCGCTACGTTTGGCCATTGCCTCGACGGGGGAGAATGTGACCGGTTTCTCGGTCGACCAGATACCAACCGCTTCCTTGCTCAACCATCCACCATTGGCCAGAATCAGACCGAAATCGCCGGGTTGCGCGCGCAATCGCTCGGCCATCGCGGCGATGGCATGCATGGAATAATTGTTTCCGGGGCCACCTGAGAAAGGCAAGCCGCCGGTCACGGTGAGCGCGCGCGGGTCGTTGTAAGGGTCGATGCCAAGCACCGCGGTCGAGCTGTACACGGCGCACGGGAAGCAGGAATAGAGATCGAAGACATCTATATCCGCAACGCTCTTCCCAGCCTGGTCGAGCGCGCGATGGATCGCCACATCCATGGCCCAGGATTTGGTGAAGCCTGGGCGCTCTGTGAATGCAGGTTCGGCCGCTTCGCCGGCGCCATGCAGGTAAACCCGTTTCTCCCGGGCAATGCCGAGCGCATCTGCCTTGGCCTCACTGACCATGATCAGCGCGGCGCCCTGATTAACGGCGTCTTGTGCCATATGCCATTTTAGGAACGGATCTGCGAAGGGATAATTGGCTTTGCTCGGCGTTGCCAGAAAATCGGCGTCGAATTCAGGTTGAAATTGGCTGTAAGGATTGTCCTTCGCGACAGCGGCGAATTTGGCCCAGAGCTTGGACATTTCGGCGCGGCGCTCGGTACGAGTTTGACCCGCTTCTGCGGCCATCGCATTTTCGACCAACGCATAGAGCCATGGTGGACGATACAGGCCATGTGCGATTTCGGTTTGATTGATCACATCGAACCCGACGCCCCGATCAATCACAGCCTGGTCACTAGCGCCCGTCCAATCAATCTGAATGCCATTGCGTTCTGCGGCGCGAGACGCCTTGGTCGCTTCGGACCCTGCCAAAAGTATGCAATCGGCCTCACCGGACAGAATTCGTGCGGCCGCTTCGTTGACCGATTGTTGAGCGCTCTGGCCACCTGAAATATTGTAGACAAGCTCTTTCGGGGTCGCGCCAATCTCATCCGCCAACGTGCCAGGATAATTCAGATTGGCTCCATGCGGACGTCGCGGTTTTGGATAGCAATCATCATTCGTGCGCGCGAGCAGAATGATATCAATCTCGCTGGCTTCAATGCCCGCATCCGCGAGCGCGGCTCTGGTGGCATCAACGTTCAGTGAATGCGGAGAGGGGGCGTCTGCAGGGGCTTGTGTGCCATCCCAATGACTGACGGTTTGGCCGACGCCAACCAGGACGGGCAGAGCTCCATTCGACATCACAAATCTCCTTGCTGTGTTGGCGCAAGGAATAGTTTGTCAAAAGCTCGGATCAATCCGTGCCGTTGGGGAAAAGGGCGGGAGCACGGTTATGCGCCGCGCTGATAGACGATGACATAGAAATCGCTGTCACGAGTCAGGGGCTGTTTGTGCCATCCCCCCCAACGCGCCACCGGAGACAGACCTGCGACGCGCGCCATCAGGTCCATTTCGGACGGCCAGACATAGCGCATCGGCAAAGGCTTCAACTCTGTGCCTTCCGAAGAGATGCGAATGCGCTGGTAGTTCAATGTCTGCGCGACAGGATCATGTTGCACCGCTTCCAACCAGACTTTGTCAAAATCGACATGTTTCGTGCGCACCGCCTGGTTGTTCTCGAAAGTCTCGCGGTTCGGCATGAAGGCTTCGACCAGGAAATGCCCGCCGGGCCGTAAATGGGCTGCCGCTTGTTTGAAACAGCTCACCTGGTCGTCTTGCGTGGTCAGATTATACAATGTGTTGAAGACCAGGAAGGCAAAGTCAAATTGTTGCCCAAGGTCAAAGCTCGCCATATCCGCAACCCAGGTGGGTAGATTCGCGCCACCAGGCTTGGCCTTCAATATGTCGAGCATTTGCGGCGAGGCATCGAACCCCGAGACATTCAGACCACGCGCCGCCAAAGGCAGGGCGACCCGTCCCGTGCCAATGGCGAGTTCGAGGATATCGCCTTGGCCAGCAAGATCTGCGATCAGGTCGACGCATGCGTCTGTCGTGCCGGGATCGTGCAGGGCGTCATATTCGTCGGCGTTCAAGTCGCCAAACGTGCTCGGCCCGAACTCCTTCATCAGACCAGAGCAGCTTCGGTTCGCTCAGCCACCATTTCGGCAGTGACGCCGGGGGCGAGCTCCACCGTTTTGAGGCCGCCTTCGACGACATCGAAGACGCCAAGATCGGTAATGATCCGGTCGACGACGCCTTTGCCTGTGAGGGGCAGAGTACACGCTTTGAGCAGCTTCGCCGCGCCCTTCTTATTGTTGTGATCGGTGATCACGACGACGCGGCCAACCCCGGCAACCAGATCCATCGCGCCGCCCATGCCTTTAACCAGCTTGCCGGGAATCATCCAGTTCGCGAGATCGCCATTCTCAGCCACTTCCATGGCGCCTAGAATGGCCATGGCAATTTTACCGCCGCGGATCATGCCAAAGCTTGTGGCGCTGTCGAAATATGCGGTGTGCGGCAATTCGGTAATGGTCTGCTTGCCGGCATTGATCAGGTCAGCGTCTTCCTCGCCTTCATATGGGAACGGGCCCATGCCGAGCATGCCGTTCTCGCTCTGAAGGGTGACAGTCATGCCGTCCGGAATGTGGTTCGCGACCAGCGTCGGGATGCCGATGCCGAGATTGACATACATGCCATCTTCCAGCTCCTGCGCGGCGCGGGCCGCCATTTGGTTTCTATCCCAAGGCATTAGGCCCTCTCCCGCACAGTACGTTGCTCAATCCGCTTTTCAAAAGTCCCCTGTACCAACCGGTGCACATAAATGCCTGGAATGTGGATGGCATCGGGATCAAGCGCGCCTGGTTCCACAATCTCTTCGACTTCCATCACGCAGACCTTGCCGCAGGTGGCGGCCGGCTGATTGAAGTTGCGAGCCGTCTTGCGGAAAATGGCATTGCCGGTCGCGTCCGCTTTCCAGGCTTTGACGATGGCGAGGTCGGCAAAGATGCCTTCCTCCATGATATAGTCCTCGCCGTTGAAAGATTTCACTTCCTTGCCCTCTGCGATCACTGTGCCGACGCCCGTCTTGGTATAAAAGCCGGGAATGCCCGCGCCGCCTGCGCGCATACGCTCGGCCAGGGTGCCTTGCGGGTTGAACTCCAATTCCAGCTCGCCGGAGAGATATTGCTGCATGAAGAGGTCATTCTCGCCGACATAGGACGAGCACATCTTTTTGATCTGCTTGGTTTGCAAGAGCAAACCTAGGCCGAAATCATCGACGCCGGCATTGTTGGAATAGATGGTCAGATCGTTGGTCCCGGCATCGCGGATGGCCTGGATCGACAATTCCGGAATACCGCACAGGCCAAATCCGCCAGCGGCAATCATCATGCCGTCAAACAGAACCCCATCGAGCGCTGCGGCCGCGCTATCATAGACTTTGCTCATGGCCTCTCGTTACGCAGGGAAAGTTGCAAAAGCAAGAGACTGTTGAGCGCAATCGAGATGAACTTTTTCGCTCAATCGCTTAGGTCTCAATCGCCGGGATGGGTCTGCTCTACGCGATCTAGATATTCCCGCAGCATAGCGACGCGTCGCGGTCGGAATGATCGGTCGGTGATCGTCATTTGATTTATTCGATCGATCCGGAAGGACCGATAATCCTGACGCAGCTCACACCATGCCATCACCACGAGCGAGCGATCGAAAAAAACGATGGCTAGGGGCTGAACAGCACGCATTGTGCGATTGTCCTCGGCATCGGAATAATCAAGTTCAATCACTTGTTCATTCCGCGTCGCATGTCGCAAGGCGTCAATATCGATTGAGATTTCCGGGCGGCAGTAAAAGCGTTTGGCGTAGAGGACGGCATGTTCGAATTCAGCACGCATGCGTTCCGGCAAAGACGCTTTCAGTTTCGACAGCGCATTGTCGGCCGCCTTAGCAAGCACAGGGTCGGCGACTTGGACAACTTCGCGCAAGCCAAGCACCAGCGCTTCCATTTCATCACGGCTGAACATCATGGGCGGCAGAGCCGGATCTTCTTGCAGCGTATACCCATATCCCGCCTCGCCATCGATCAGAGCGCCCGACTGGCGCAATGATTCAATGTCGCGATAGATCGTGCGCAAAGACACGCCGAGTTCCTGACTTAGGGCCTGGGCTTTGACCGGCGGCGCGAAGGTCCGCAAGCATTGCATGAGCTGGAGGAGACGATCACTTTTGGCCATGCTGAAGTCTATCGTATGCTGCTGACATAAAGTGACAGGAGCAGCGTGCTAGCGAAGTGTCAACAGCAAGGACCTCCCGACATGATTAAGATTACGCTCTATCCTGCCGCCTTCGGTGAACCCACCGCCAGCCCGTTCTGTATGAAAGCTCTGTGTATGTTGGCCGCATCTCAACTGCATTATGAGGTCATAGAAACCCCGGATCCTCGCAAAGCCCCAAAAGGCAAATTGCCGATCATCGAAGTCGACGGGCAAGTCATTGCGGATAGCGAGCAGATCCGCGCCTTTATTGAAGAAGCGGCAGATATTGATTTTGATGTTGGCCTCTCAGATCGCGACCGTGCGACTTCGCGCGCCGTGATCCGCATGGTTGAAGAACATGTCTATTTTGCCATCGTCGCCGACCGCTGGGGCGAGGATGATAATTGGGTCCATGTGCGCGAGACATTTTTCAAGGATATTCCCGGTTTAGTGCGTGGGATCGTCACCAGATTCATTCGCAAACAGGCCCTGCAATCCCTTCATGGGCAGGGCATCGGACGGCACACACCAGAAGAGCGTTATGATCGGGTGCGTCGCGACGTGATCGCCATTCGCGACCTTTTGGGCGAGCAAGACTTCCTGTTTGGAAGCGTGCCGAGCGCGGCGGACTACTCCGTTGTGCCGATGTTGCGCGCCTCGATTTGTACCCCGGTCGAGAAGCCGTTGGCGAAATTTATAAAAAACGACCCGAATCTAATGGCTTACGTGACCAGAGTCACGGACAGGTGCTATCCAGACGCGGTTAAGTACGGGAAGGGTGGGTGACCTTCTTCGTCGCAAGCGAAACTCTCCATCAATCTCCCACTCTTCCTCCTGAAGGGGCGGTCTTCGCAGGGACCGTCCTTTTTTGTTGGCGAAATTTGCAGGAAATTTGAAATCTGTATCCCCTCTATTTTAACCTCTTTTGTGTATTCCCCGAGCATCAAAGTTGGGGATGATTGTAATGACCACGTTTGGCAAAAAGCCCACCAATGGCGGCTTTGGAAAGCGCAAAACGGGTGGATTTTCCGCCAAACCGCGCCAGAAACAAAGCGCTCAAAATGCACTTTCTGCAGAGGCGATGGCGTTTCTCGAGAAAGAGCGCGGCCGCGCCGCTGATCCCGCTTATGTCGGAAATTCAGGGTCTGGGAATAGCGCCATGGTCGGCGATAAACCGGTCTTTGGGAGCCGCATTTTTGCGTTCCTGATTGATACGCTGATTATTACGGTGCCCTTTTTCGTCATCATGTTTCCGTCGCTCTGGGCGGAATTGGAGGCGAATGAAGCATTGGCCCGTACGGACCCGGCTGCGTACGATCTGCAAGTGCAGTTAATGGTAATCAAGTGGGGCCTGATGCATGGCATTATCCGCGCGATCTACTCGATCTCGATGGAAAATTGGAAAGGCGCGACGCTCGGCAAAATGGTGGTTGGCATCGTGGTCGCGAATAATGATGGCGGCAAAGCTAGCCTGATCTCAATCATCCTGCGCAACACGTTTGGCCGCTTTGTGACCAATTTGATCCCATTCTATATTGGCTATTTCCTGGCCCTGTCGAATGACAAGCGCAAGTGCGTGCATGATATGATTGCAGGGTCCACGGTCCGAAAGAAGGCGGTCGGCCAGCAGGACGTGTCAGCGATCTTTGCCTAGCGCGACGCGTGAAAACAAGAAAAGAAAAAGGGCGGCTCTTGGAGCCGCCCTCTGAACTTTGGTTGGGCCACTGCCGTGACCTTTTAAACTTATTTTCAGTCCGCTGGACTGAAAATTTCGCCGGGGGCGAACCGGTTTAGAAGCCCATGCCACCCATGTCTGGCATGCCGCCGCCACCTGGCATGGCAGGCGCGTCAGCTTTTGGCGCTTCGGCGATACCAGCTTCGGTAGTGATCAGAAGACCGGCGACAGACGCTGCGTTTTGCAGGGCAGAGCGGACCACTTTCGCTGGGTCGATGACGCCCATGTCGATCAGGTTACCATACTCTTCAGTCTGCGCGTTAAAGCCAAAGCCTTTGCCTTTGCCGTTGCGAATATTGTTAACAACAACAGAGCCTTCGACACCTGCATTTTCAGCAATCTGGCGTACAGGCGCTTCCAGCGCTTTGCGAACGATATCGATACCGGCTTGCTCATCATCATTGTCGCCCGTGACGTCAATGTTGCCAGCCGCTGCCAGAAGGGCGGTGCCGCCGCCAGCAAGAATGCCTTCTTCAACCGCAGCGCGGGTCGCGTTCAGGGCGTCATCGACGCGGTCTTTACGCTCTTTCACTTCGATTTCAGTGGCGCCGCCAACTTTGATCACAGCAACACCGCCAGCGAGTTTCGCCAGGCGCTCTTGCAGCTTTTCGCGGTCATAATCAGAAGACGTGTCTTCGATTTGCTTGCGGATCTGACCAACGCGAGCTTCGATGTCAGCTTTGGTACCAACGCCATCTACGATGGTTGTGTCATCTTTTGAGATGTTCACGCGCTTCGCTGTGCCGAGCATGTCGAGAGAGACGTTTTCCAGCTTGATGCCGAGGTCTTCAGAAATGACCTGGCCGCCGGTCAGGATGGCAATGTCCTGCAGCATAGCTTTGCGGCGATCGCCGAAGCCTGGAGCTTTAACCGCCGCGATTTTCAGACCGCCGCGCAGTTTGTTGACCACCAAAGTGGCCAGCGCTTCGCCGTCCACGTCTTCTGCGATGATTAGCAGCGGACGCTGAGACTGAACAACAGATTCCAGGATTGGCAGCATTGGCTGAAGCGAAGACAGTTTCTTCTCATGCAGCAGGATGAATGGATCATCGAGCTCAGCCGTCATTTTGTCAGCATTGGTGACGAAGTAAGGAGACAGGTAACCGCGGTCGAACTGCATGCCTTCAACAACGTCCAGCTCAGTTTCCAGAGACTTGGCTTCTTCAACTGTGATGACGCCTTCATTGCCGACTTTTTCCATCGCCTGAGCGATCATGTCGCCAATCTCTTTGTCGCCATTGGCAGAAATAGAGCCAACCATAGCGATTTCAGAATTGTCTTTCACTTTACGTGAGTGATGGGCGAGATCCTTGACGACTTCAGCCGAGGCTTTCTCGATGCCGCGCTTCAGGTCCATTGGGTTCATGCCAGCAGCAACGCGCTTCATGCCTTCGCGAACGATGGCTTGAGCGAGAACGGTTGCAGTTGTGGTGCCGTCACCAGCAACGTCATTGGCTTTAGAAGCCACTTCGCGCAGCATTTGCGCGCCCATATTCTCGAACTTATCCTCAAGCTCGATTTCTTTTGCGACGGTGACACCGTCTTTCGTGGTGCGCGGGGCGCCGAAAGACTTCTCGATGACAACGTTACGGCCTTTTGGGCCGAGGGTGACTTTTACAGCGTCTGCAAGGGTATCAACACCCGCTAGCATCCGCTCGCGCGCAGTTGCGCCGAAATGTACGTGTTTGGCAGCCATTTTCAGGTACCTTTCAAATTGATGTGTTACGGAAATGGGAGTGCGAAGGGCTTAGCCTTCGATGATGCCCATAATGTCGCTTTCTTTCATGATCAGCAGGTCTTCACCGTCGATTTTCACCTCGGTGCCACCCCATTTGCCGAACAGGATCTTGTCGCCAGCTTTGACGTCGAGCGGCACGCGCTCATTGTCATCACCAATCGCGCCATTGCCGACGGCGAGCACTTCGCCTTCTTGTGGCTTTTCAGCGGCTGTGTCTGGAATAATGATACCACCAGCGGTTTTGGTGGCCTCTTCAACGCGGCGAACCAGCACGCGGTCGCCAAGTGGACGGAACTTCATGAGTAAACCTCTTGTTCGTCAGTTTAAAATGTTATTTTCGTCAGCTTGATATGAGTTTTAGCACTCACATCCCTCGTCTGCTAACGATGGGGTGCAAGTAGGTCTCGAAGCGTCTCGCGTCAACTGTCTTTTACGACATTTTTTGCCGATGGCTGCGCAGGATTTAGCGACCGAGTTCCTGCTTCAGGAAGGCGTTTTCCTGCCGTAACGATTGAAGCTCGTCTACCATCGGGCTCAAACTGGCTGCCAGCTCGGCTTCGGTGAACCGCGGTGTGATGAATTGCGGGCAGTTCCAGTCAAATGCTTCAATGTCCAGCGTGAACAGACGTTCGACTTTGCCTTGCCCGTCTATTGCAAGCGTCTCAGCGAGGTCCGGATTGGCCGCCGCCTCTTGTACCCTGGCATGGCCCAGCAATTTCAGGCGGGCGCGGTTTGGATAATCCATCAGGAAGAGCGACACGCGTTTTTCTGTCTGTAGATTACCGACGGAAACATATTGGCGATTGCCACGATAGTCGGCAAAACCGAGCCGCGTCGGCGACAAGACTGTCAGGAAGCCGCGTGGGCCGCCGCGATGCTGGATATAAGGCCAGCCGTCTTCGGAAACCGTCGCCATATAGAAACTGTCGCGCAGGGAGATAAACACCGTTTCGCGCTCGCCAAAACCACCTGGCGCCGGACGGGCGACCATGCCTTCATACATTTCGCGCGATCCGCGCAAGTCCTGTTCAGCTTTCACATGATCTGTGAATACGATCTGACCAAAATGCTTCATGACTTGCTCCTTTGCAGCCACACATAATCAGATCTCGCGCAAGCGGTATGGGCCGCTTGGCCATAGGACTTATGCGAAGGGCGCGCGAATGCCGAACCGCTATGGCGCGGCTTCAGCATCAATCGCGGCGACGACGGCCATATAGAAGGCTTCTCGGTTTGGGTTTTCCTGGCCTTCATAGCCGAGTGCTGTAGTCCAGCTGCTATTCGAGGCAATGATCAGATTGCGCTCTGGATCGATATAGATGCCTTGCCCGAAAATCCCGCGGGCGGCATAGGCGCCATGATCATAGGTCCACCATTGAAACCCATAGCCGTGTCCGGGATTGTTGTATCCGATCCGTTTCGTGGTTGCGCGTTCGATCCAGTCATCCGGGACAATGCGCTCACCTTCTATTATTGCGCCATCCAGAATGAACTGGCCAAAGCGCGCAAAGTCGCGCGTCGCGGCCTGGATGCAGCAGCCGCTAATTTCAGTGCCATCATCGTTCAGCAACCAGCTGGCATCCTGTTGCATGCCATATGGCCCCCAGATTTTTTCCGACAGATAATCGGCGAGATCTTTGCCGGTCGCTTCGCGCACAAGCACGCCGATCAAATTGGTTTCGCCGGTTGAGTAATTCCAGACTTCACCGGCCGGATGCGCTCGCGGCAGCTGGCTCATATAGCTGACCAAATTGGAACCACCATCCTCGGCAACATGGTCGTTGAACCGGGCCACATCTGAGTTAGGGTCGGTATAGGTCTCGTCCCAGGCGACGCCGGAACTCATCATCAGTAATTGTTCGATGGTGACATCGTCATAAGCAGAGTTTTCCAGGCCCGCGATATATTTGGATACCGGATCGTCGAGGCTTTCAATATCACCATCTTTCAAGGCAGCGCCGACCAGGGTCGAAGTCAGCGACTTGGCGACGGAAAAGCTGGTCCAGCGGCCATCGTCTTCAAATCCCAATCCATATTTCTCAAGCCGGATATCGCCATTGTGGACGATGACCATCGAGGCGTGCCTTTGCGCCTCCATAAAAGCGTCGATATCGAGATCGAGCTCGAGCGGTGGTCCTTCACCAAATTCGCGGATATTATCCGTCGCTTCAATTTTGCGCGCTTTGACGATGAAAGAGACCTCATCCAGCATCCGGAATCCCGCATCGCGCTGGCTCTGGCTCCAGAACAGGACATTTCCATCTGACGGCATGGCGAGCAACAAGCGACGCCAATCTGAGCCAATGACCCACCAGAACATGGCTGCGATCAGGGCGATGATGCCAAGCCCCATTCCTAATCGTTTCATCCATCTTCCTCCCGGGAGCTTATGTTTTGCTTTTATGAGCCTCGTTTTTGAGGTTCCAAATCGGAGTGCGAATGACCATCCAGACAATCAGCAAGGTCATGCCAGCGGCGGGTACGATCGCAATCTTGTACGGCCCAAACGCATCAACCAGCCAACCCATAATAGCGGCGCCAAAGGGCGCGCCAGCCATGAAACCGAGTTGATAGATCGAGAGCACGCGCGCCAGCTGGTCTTTTGGTGCAGCGTCTTGCACGATGGCGCGGCTCATGGCGATTGAAACCCCGGCTGAGAGTCCCCAGACAAACACAATCGTCAAAAACGCTTCGTGCGGAATGCGGGTCATCATCGGCAGGATGGCAAGAGAACCGAGCAATTGCGCGATCAGCAATAGCCGCCCCTGACGCTTGATATTCTTGATCATCGACAGCGCGACCGAAGACACAAAAGCGCCCAGCCAGAAGGTTACAAACATGTCCCGAATGCCATCGCCGGACAGGCCGTAAACGTCACGGTTGATGATCGGCAAAACCACCAGGAAGGCGCCGATCACAAAGATCCCGACGCCGAACATCAGGACCGTCATACCCCACAATTTGGCGTCGCTGGTGACGACTTTGAAGCCTTCGCCAATATCGCCAAACGCAGCGCCGAAGCCAGAGCGTCCGGTTTTTACTTTTCGGCCCTTGGCTAGCATGAAAGCGAGCAGGGCGCCCATAGCGACCACGGCGCCTTGCAGGGCCATCAGGAACCAGCTGTCGATCGGGCCGACGCCGAACCCGCCGAGCCAATCCGGCATTTTCGTCATCTTGTCAGCATAACCACCGAGGATTAGGCCGGTAATCTGCGCCGCGAATTGCGCCAGGGTGGCAAATGCGACTCCTTGCTGCAACGTGACGCCGGACCCGACCCGGCCGCGGCGCTCAACGACTTCGTTTAGAATGGAATCACGCGCGGGCATCATAAACGCGCCTACGGTACCAAGTGCGAGTCCATAGGCGATCATGAGCGGATAACTGAGATTGTTCGTTGCGAGCGCGAACGCCAGCCCAAAAGCGGGCAGCGCGGCGAACAGGTGCAAGATCATTAGCAGCGGTTTGCCCGACGCGCGTTCTGCCACCACTCCACCGAGGAGCAAAAAGATCACAGAGGGGCCTGACAAAGCCAGGTTGGCCATGCCCAATTCGGTTCCGCCAAGGCCAAGCTTGTTGGTGATCAGATATGGAAACAACACCATTTGCAGGCCGAATGCGACAAACCAGGTGGCTTGCACGGACAGATAAGCCGGCAATTCGATTTTAACATTGCGCCGGGCTTTTCGCGCCATCATGGATTGCGCGGTTTCGAGAAGCGAGGCCCCTGCACTCATAGCGGAGCCCATTCCACTTAAGGGAGAACGGGCTTCTTCCAGAATATCCGGGTCTTCGATTTTTTCAGCCTGTTGAGGCTTTTCGCTCATCGTCTCTACTTGCCCTATTTCCCAGCGCCCCAAACTGTCGCGGGATTTGCAAACACGCAACAGGAAATCTGCGTAACCGTACTAGCGTGCCTTGGAGCCGACACATCTGCGTGTTAGGCCTGTTCTTTCATGTTTGAGGAGAGACCATATGCGGGCCATGCGTCATCTGGGGAGTTGGGGGCTGGCTTTGTTTCTAATCTTTATGTTCGTGCAAGCGACCATCCACCCGCTGCCAAACCCGCCTGAGGGATCGGTAAAACTGTTTGATCCGGCTGGTCAGAATATCGTTTTCGCCACTTTGGCGCAGAATACGGGCATTGCCCTGTTCGAGCCCACCGGACGCGTTATCGTCGCACTGGGCGAGCTGTTGGCAGCGCTTTTGCTGCTTTTGCCTTTCACGCGGCGGACTGGCGCGATCTTGTCTTTCCTGATTCTGGCGTGCGCGGTCGCGTTTCATATGATGCCGGATATTCTTGGCCGTGAAGTACCGTTGTCGCTGGAAGGTGGAACGGCGACGGATGGCGGACAATTATTCGCCCTCGCAATCGCCATGTTAGCCGCCAGCATGCTGTTAATCGTGGTTCATCCTGGGCGCGCAAAAGCCGACTAGATTTCATTACTATATTAACCCCTTGGCCTCATTCTCTACCAGAAGTGTAGTTGGAGTTCGCCAATGGCTGACCCCCTTCCGTTTGAAGAGCAGGTTCCTGAAGGGAGCCAGGCGCGCAAAATCCTGTTGCGCCGCCTGATCGATTACATCGCGCTGCCGGGCTCGCAAGTGGCCCCACAAGACCGCTCTATGGGCGGCGATATCCTGCTCGACATGTTGTTGCACGCGACCGATGAAGAGCGCCAATTGTGCGCAAACCGGTTAGCTGCGATGAGTGAAGCGCCGCGGCGCGTGCTGCGATATCTGGTCCAATGCGACCTGCATATTGCGCGCCCGTTGCTGGAGCAGAGCGAGGCGTTTGATAGTTCTGACTTGCTGGAAATCGTTGATCAGGTCTCAACCGAGCATCGCCTGCTGATCGCGGATCGCAAGAAAGTACCCGTCGCCGTGTGCGATGCGCTGGCGCGCCGCGCCGAAGCCGCTGTGTTGGAAGTCCTGTTGCGAAACAAAGGTGCCAGTTTCTCGGAAACCGCGATGGATGTTCTGGTTGAACGCTCGCGAGACGAGGCCGTACTGGTGGATCTCCTGATCTTGCGATTGGAGCTGAAACCGGCACAAGCCATGGCCATGTTCTGGTGGTCCGCACGAGAAACACGGCGCATGATTTTGCAGCGCCATGCGGCGGATCGCGCCGAAATGGTCGACATGTGTGCAGATGTTTTCGCTATTGCGGCAAAAGAGGGCTGGGCAGATCCTGTTGCGCGTAAGACGTTGCAGCTGATCGAGCGTCGACAAAGAAACCGCGCAGCCATAGAGAAAAGTCCTTATGAAAGCCTCGAAGCTGCGGTCGAAATGGCTGCGATGAAGGGCATGTCGCCTGAGCTGGTACAGGAAATTGGCTATCTGGCTGGCATCAAGCCTGTGACAAGCGCTAAAATTCTAAGCGATCATGGCGGAGAAGGCATTGCGGTTCTGTGCAAGGCAACGGGCTTGAAAAAGCCCACACTGGAAAATTTCTGGCGCGCCTTGAAGCGTCCATTAGAGACGGACGCTGGCGAGATGGATCCGATCTATGAGCTGCTTCTAGAGACTTATGACTTGCTGACCGTGGCCAAAGCCCAGACGACTTTACGATATTGGAACTGGTCGCTTTCATCCTCTTTCTCGGCCGGAGGACATAACGCCACGGGTCTAATGGAAGAGGGCGCAAATGATGAGTCTGCCTTTTCGACGACGCATCGAACAGCCAGCTTAGTTTTCGGCAACCCATAAATTTTCGCACATGCGTGGTCGGTTTTGACTGGCCAAAACTGTCATACAGTTCTAATTCCGCCTCTGGTAAGTAAATGAACCGGAGTAGATGGGCGGCGTGGGCTACTTTCTTGGATTGATTGTTGTTCTGGTTGCGCTGTGGACCGGTTTGTCGGGCGACTACACGCTCACCAAGCCATTGATCGCGTCCTTGGGTGCAGTATCAATCATTCTATCAGCCGTGCTGGCTTATCGGTTCGACATTCTCGATCGCGAAGGCTCGCCGTATGCGCGGATTGTGCAACTGATCGCCTATTGGGCCTGGCTCCTGGTCGAGATTTTCAAAGCCAATTGGGTCGTGATCAAAGCATGCTTGCGATCGACTCTGGATATCAATCCGGCTTTGGTGAAAGTGAAAACCGGATGCGAAAGCGATCTCGCACGCACTGTCTTCGCCAACTCCATCACTTTGACACCCGGTACTGTCAGTGTCGAAGTCGAAGGCGACAAGATCTTGGTTCACGCCTTGTATGAAGACTCTGCGGGTCCCGGCGCGTTCGATGATATGGATCGCCGTTCGCGGGAAGCATGCGATGGAAAGGCGAGAGCATGATCGGTGCTGCAGCTCTCGCCCTGGTGGTCGCGATCGCATTGATGCTCATTCGAGCATTGAGCGGTCCAACGCTTTATGACCGCGTCCTGGCTGTGAACTCTCTCGGGACCAAGATTATCTTGCTGCTCGGGGTCATCGGATTTCTCACAGGACGTCCAGATTTCCTTGATATCTCAATACTTTATGCTTTGATCAATTTCGTGGCGACGATCGCGATCCTCAAATTCTTCCGCTATCGCTCATTCCAAGTGTCGCTGACGCGGCGCGGGAAGGGAGAGTCATGATCGCAGTCATTTTGGAGTATTGGGACGCGTTCCGACCGGCGCTTGGTTCAGCGCTTGTATTGATCGGTGCTGTACTCGCCGTAATCGGAACGGTAGGCGTTTTGCGTTTCCCTGACTTCTATACGCGCTTGCACGCTGCCAGTGTGACCGACACCGCGGCCGCGACTTTGGCCATCGTGGGAATGGCTTTGCTGGCGCCGACAATGGCGGTGGTGTTCAAGCTTGCGGTCGTCTGGCTCTTCCTGTTTTTGACCGGGCCGACTTCATCGCATGCTTTGGCAAATGCCGCGCACACGGCTGGGCTGCAACCGATGATCGGGCGCCTGGGCGAGGCGAAAGGAGGGGATGAATGACCGGATTTGAAGGCGCGACGCTTGCCATCGATCTTCTCAACATCACACTGCTGACCATCTTATTTGTGGTTGCCATCGCGATTGCGCGTCTGCGCAGCCTGTTCGCAATTGTAATGCTGTCGGGTATTTACTCGCTCGTCTCCGCGACTTGGTTCGTGGCGCTGGATGCGGTTGATGTGGCCTTTACCGAGGCGGCCGTGGGCGCTGGAATTTCGACCGCGCTTTTCCTCGGCGCAATGGTGCTGACCTCTCGCACAGCCAAAGCCGAGAAGGGTGCAACGCGTATCGTGCCGCTGCTCGTGGTGATCGCGACCGGCGCGGTGCTAATCTATGCGACCATTGACCTGCCGGGCTTTGGTGATGCGACATCCCCCGCCAATACTGGCGTCGGCGTCGACTTTTTGCAGCGGACCTACCCAGAAATCGCGATTCCGAACGTCGTCACTGCGGTGCTCGCCAGCTATCGGGGCTTCGATACGTTGGGCGAAGTCGGTGTGGTGTTTGCGGCTGGACTGGCTGTGACGCTTTTGCTCGGTTTCGGCGAACGCTCGCTCGGTGCGACCGTGCGCCGGGAGGATCGATTGACGCCTCTGAAAGATGATGAGGAGGAGTCATGAAGGGCGACCATCACGTCATTCTGCGCGTTGTCGCGAAAGCGTTGATCCCGATCATCGCGCTGTATGGCTTTTATGTTCAGTTCCACGGCGAATACAGCCCAGGCGGTGGTTTCCAGGCCGGCGTGGTTCTGGCTGTCAGCGTGATCCTGTATTCGCTAATCTTCGGAATCGCACCAGCGATGCGGGCGATTACGCCAGGCTTTGCCCGTTTTATCGCGGGGCTGGGCTTTATTCTCTACATAGGTGTTGGCGTCTGGGCGCTGGCGATGGGCGGGAACTTTCTCGATTATGACGCGCTGTTCCGCGAAGAGCCGGGCGGCCATCTCGGTCAGCATACCGGCATCATCATCATCGAGCTCGGCGTTTTGTTCGCAGTTGCAGGTTCTATGGTGACGATCTTCTACGCGTTCGCTGGCCGCGTCAGCGAAATCCGGGACGAGGACTGGTAGTATGCTGGAATTTGTCCTCGAGCGCGGAAACTATTGGGCGATTATAGGCCTGATGATGATTGGCCTCTACATCTCGTTCGCCGCCACGAACCTGATCAAGCGCCTGGTCGGCCTCGGCCTGTTTCAGACCTCGATCATCCTATTTTATATCTCGCTGTCACGCATCGATGGCGGCACCGCACCAATCCTGTTTGGCAAGGATTATGGCAAGAAGAAAGACCATGGTGATGGTCATTCCAGTGGCGCGGAATATGCCGGCGAAGCAAGCGACCATGGGGCTGATGCGTATAACGCTGCATCTGGCGATGGCGGTTACGGATATGGCGCGGAAGGCCTTGAAAACGTTTACTCAAATCCGCTGCCCCATGTCTTGATGTTGACCGCGATTGTGGTCGGCGTTGCGACACTTGCGGTCGGCCTCGCAATCATTGTCCGCATTCGAGAAGCCTATGGCACAGTCGAAGCAGATGAGATCCGCGCCATGGATCTGGAAGTCGCCATTTCAGAAGCCGCGAGCGAAGCCGAAGAGAGCAAGGCAGGGGCCGCATGATCGAACTCATCTCTTCCCTGGTGCCGGAAAACCTGGCCGCACACGCACCTGCATTGCTGGTTGTGGTGCCGATGCTATTTGCGCCGGTCGCCGCCTTCATGCCGAATGGCCGGATTGCCTGGTTGCTGAGCATCATTGCCACAGGTATCGCGCTAATCATGGCGATTTCACTAGTCGACCAGGTGCGGTCGATCGAAGGTGGCGCGGTTCTGTCTTATGCGATGGGCGGCTGGACGCCGGATGCCGGGATTGAGTTCCGCATTGATGCTCTGAATTCCATGGTATTGTTGCTGGTCAGCACGATTGGCTTCCTGGCCGCGATTTTCAGTTGGCCAACGGTCAAAGCGGAAGTCAGGGACGCCAAACGCGCGATGTTTTTCGCCGCCTATCTGGTCTGTTTCACCGGCCTGACAGGCGTCGCGAGCACGGGCGATGCGTTCAACTTGTTCGTCTTCCTCGAGATCAGTTCGATCGCGACTTATGTCCTCGTGGCATTAGGCGCCACACGCGATCGCCGCGCTCTGCCAGCAGCCGGAAACTACCTGTTGATGGGAACTATCGGTGCGTCCTTCTTTGTCGTCGGCGTCGGGTTCCTGTTCGCTGCAACCGGCACGCTAAACATGGCTGAGCTGGCTGTGCGCTTGCAGGACGTTCAGGACAACAAAGCGGTGCTTGCAGGCTATGCCTTCATCATGGTCGGGTTGGGCATCAAGGCGGCGATGTTCCCGCTGCATCAATGGCTGCCCAATGCCTATGCGTACAGCCCGAGTTTCGTCACCATGTTCCTGGCTGCAACGGCAACGAAAGTCGCGATTTATGCGCTGGTCCGATTCCTGTTCACCGTGTTTGGACTGGAATTCGCGTTTGAAGGGTCAACCTTGATCTGGATCCTGATGCCAATGGGGATTGCGGCCATGATTGCTTGCTCTTTCCAGGCGGTGTTTCAGACCGATGTGCGCCGTACGCTGGCCTATTCGTCCGTCGCGCAAGTCGGGTATATGCTGCTCGGCATTTCTATCGGCACAGCCGCTGGCGTGTCAGCGGGCATGTTCCACCTGGTCAATCATGCGCTGATCAAGGGGGCTCTGTTCATGGCCTTGGCCGGGGTCGTGCTGACGTATCAAGGCACCAGCTTGAATGATCTCAAAGGACTGGGAAGGACCTCGCCCTGGACGATGACCGCCTTTGCGATTGGCGCTGTCTCATTGATCGGTGTTCCGCTTACGGCTGGGTTCCAATCGAAATATGCCCTGGTCAACGCTCTGTTTGAGCATGGGTGGTGGTGGGCTGTGGCCGTCGTCATGTTCTCAAGTCTTTTGGCGGTCGTCTATATGGGCCGCATATTGGAGGCTGTCTTCTTCCGCGCGCCGAGCAATCCGAACAAAAGGCGACAAGAGGCACCCCTGGTCATTCTCATACCGCTCTGGGTTCTGGCATTGGCCAATCTTTGGGTCGGCATCCAGGGTGGTTTTGTGGCAGGTCTGGCGGATGACGCCGCCGCGGCGCTGTTTATTGGAGGCGCCTCATGAGCGGCGAATTGGCCATCATTGCAGCGCTCTTGCTGCCGATCTTGATTTGCGGCGGCATCTGGCTGGCCGGACGCATTCCGGATATACGTGAAGGCGTGACTTTGGTCGGCGCGGCCTGTCTATTCATTGTCGCCATAATCATCGCAGCAAAAGTTTCAGCTGGCGAAACGCCTGAGCTTAGTCTCGGAGAAGCTGTGCCTGGGCTTGAATTTGCCTTCAAGGCTGAACCCCTTGGCGCCTTATTTGCGCTCGTGGCGAGTGGCCTCTGGATCGTCAACAGCTTCTATTCCATCGGCTATATGCGCGGCAATCGCGAGCGTAACCAGACCCGGTTCTATATGTGTTTTGCCATCGCCCTCTTAGGTGCGATGGGTGTTGCACTGTCGGCAAACTTGTTCACGCTATTCGTGTTCTATGAGATTTTGACCCTCTCGACTTATCCCCTGGTGGCGCACAAAGGCGATGCCAATGCCCAGCGTGGCGCGCGCATCTATCTGATGACGCTGCTCGGTACGTCAATTGGATTCCTCCTGGTCGCGGTGATCTGGACAGGCGCGCTCGCCGGCAGCCTGGATTTTGTACCTGGCGGTTTGCTGCAGCAGGTTGAAAACCTGTCGCCCGTGGTCGCAAGCGCCTTGCTGATCCTGTTCGCCTTCGGCGTCGGTAAGGCGGCCTTGATGCCGTTCCATTTCTGGCTGCCGAATGCGATGGTGGCGCCAACACCGGTGTCAGCACTATTGCACGCCGTGGCGGTTGTTAAAGCTGGTGTGTTCACCATCCTCAAGGTTGCCATTTACATCTTTGGCGAAGAGATCCTCAATGCAACGGCATCGCGAGAATTCATTCTCGGCGTCGCGTGTTTTACAATCATTGTGGCATCGCTCGTGGCGATGACCAAAGACAATCTCAAGGCTCGATTGGCCTATTCGACTGTGGCGCAACTAGCCTATGTGACTTGCGGCGCGATGCTGGCAGACCCGGCGGGCTTTATGGGTGGATCGTTGCAGATTGCCGCACACGCGGTCGGTAAGATCACGCTGTTCATGTGCGCTGGCGCGATCTATGTCGCGACCGGTAAGCAGAACATTTCCGAGATGCATGGCCTCGGCAAACGCATGCCGCTGATCTTTATCGCATTTTTTGTCGCCTCTCTGTCGATTATCGGGATACCGCCCCTTGCGGGCGACTGGCCAAAATATGAATTGATGCAAGGCGCAGCAGACGCTGGCCTGGATTACGTCCCTTATGTGCTGATCCTTTCATCCATTCTGAACATTGCTTACCTGCTGCCGATCCCGATCCTGGCTTTGATGCCGCCGCCCGGCAGTGGTGAGCCGGCAGCCTACAAACGCCCAGGCGGCGCGCCGATGCTGACCGTGGCTGCGCCTTGTTTTACTGCTCTATTGTGTTTCCTGATGTTCTTCACGATCGGGCCGATGTCGAAATTCCTGGAACCCGCCACCGGGGAACGCGTCCCGGCGGTCTACATGACAGGAGGCCAGCCATGACAGACGCTCCAGACCGCGATTCCAGCGGACGTTTCGTAAAGCCTGAGCAAGAGGCGCCGAAACCAAGCGATGAGCATATGCACCCCGTATCGAAATTGCTGTTCGGCTGGGTTGGGTCGTCACGAACCCCGCTTGTCCTGCTGATCCTCGTGATCCTGATTTGCGTCGGACTGGTCGTTTTTGATCTTACCGTAAATCGTCACGAATATCTCGATTTCGCCAATGCCAACGGGTTCTATGCCATTTGGGGCTTTGCGGCCTTCGGGCTCGCGGTTCTGTCAGGGTGGCCGCTCGGCAAGCTGCTGCGCCGCGATGAAGACTATTATGGTGAAGCGGAAACGACCCCACAGGATGTGGAGTCTGAGTCATGAGCGGTTTGCTGGGACAGATTAATCCGGGGCTTTTGCTCGTACTGGTTGGCTTTGCCGGCTGTTTGATCCCGGTTCAGCGTGTGCGTCAGGCGCTCATGGTCGGCACGCCTGTCGTGGCTATGCTGCTGCTGGCGCTGGCTGAGCGTGGAACTGATCTTGCTATGGTCTCCGTGCTCGATCTTGAGCTTATTCTCTATCGCGTAGACAGCCTGTCCTTCATATTCGGCCTGGCTTTCCTGATCGCCGCCTTCTTGAATGCGATCTACGCACTGCATACAGATGATCGATTGCAAGACGGTATGGCGCTCGCTTATGCCGGGGCGGCTGTCTCGGCGACCTTTGCCGGCGATTTGATGACCTTGTTTGTGTTCTGGGAGATCACAGCGGTCAGTTCGGTCTTTCTGATCCTCAGGGCGGGCACCAAAGCGGCTTATCAGGCGGCGATGCGCTATCTGGGTGTGCAAATTTTCTCAGGCGTGCTGCTGCTTGATGGCCTGGCTTATGTGTATAAGTCGACCGGAAGCTTGTCGCTCGATGCGTTCACTTCGTTTGACCAGCCGGGCGCGAAACTCATCTTTGTTGCCTTCGCCATCAAGGCGGCATTTCCATTCCTGCACAATTGGCTGCAGGATGCCTATCCAAAAGCCACGGTCGTGGGCGCAGTTGTGCTGTCGGCTTTCACCACAAAGCTTGCCGTCTATGCCTTTGCGCGCATGTTCCCAGGCTTTGAGATCCTGATCTGGATCGGCGCTGTCATGACGGTCTTCCCGGTCTTCTTCGCTGTGATCGAGAATGACCTTCGCAAAGTCTTGTCCTATTCGCTGAATAATCAGTTGGGTTTCATGATCTGCGCGATCGGGATTGGCACGCCGCTCGCCATTAATGGCGCAGCCGCGCACGCCTTTGCGCACATCATCTATAAAGGCCTGCTCTTCATGAGCATGGGCGCGGTGCTTTATCGTGTCGGTACGGCGAAAGCGAGTGAACTGGGCGGGCTTTACAAGTCGATGCCGTGGACGACGGTTTTCTGTATCATAGGTGCGGTTTCGATCTCGGCCTTCCCACTCTTTTCGGGCTTTGTCGCCAAGGCGATGACGATGAGTGCAGTTGCGACAGAGGGCTATGTCATCATCTGGTTGATGCTGCTCTTTGCCTCTGCTGGTGTGCTGGAGCACTCGGGGATCAAGATTCCGTATTTCACCTTCTTCGGACACGATAGCGGCATACGAGTCAAAGAAGCCCCGTTTAACATGCTGCTCGCCATGGGGATGGCGGCCTTTATCTGTATCGCCATTGGTTTGCCGACAATTGGCGGGTTCGGGTATGGCTGGCTGTATAATATGCTGCCGTGTACGACGACCGCGCCAGCAGATGTGTGCATGATATCCGGCAAGGAAATCAAACCGTACGCTCCCTATACAGTGGACCATGTGCTGACTCAGCTGCAGCTTCTAATGTTCGCGGTACTGGCCTTTATCCTGCTGAAACGGTTCGGGCTTTACCCACCTGAAAAACCGGGCACTATTCTCGACACCGATTGGCTGTATCGCAAGCCGGGCTTTGGAATGGTCAAATGGGCTGGTACGGTTTGGGGCAAGGCAGGTCCAGCGATGACAAGATTCTTTGCCGGCCTTGGAGCGAGAACGTTCGAGAAGATCGAAACTACATTCAGCCCACGCGGCGCGTTGGCGCGCGGACCACTGACAGTCAGCATGGCCATGTGGTCTGCCGTATTACTCGGGATCGTTATGCTCGTCGTGCTGACCGCATCTTAGGCGTGCGTTTGAAGTGTAAACTATATTACATTCAAATTGAATGATGTGTTCTAGCAATCACAGAATTCACGCGTCCTCTATAGTTTATAGCGTAGAATAGGATAGTTCTGCAATTTCTCGTTTACTGCACTGACTCTGATCTCATATATATTTGAGATCACATAGGGGATACGTGAATGAGTGAAGAAATAGATCGCGTAAGAGCGGCGCCCGCAGCAATACTGGAGTGTGCAACAGATATTGTCTCGGCATATGTCAGCAACAATCCAATGCAGAGCGCAGAGCTCCCAGAACTGATCCGGGAGATCCATTCGACTTTGAAGGCTTTAAATGCGACGGGTGGGGCCGCCGAGACATTAGAGCCAGCTGTGCCGGTCAAGAAGTCGATCACGGACGATTTCCTTATCTGTCTGGAAGACGGCAAAAAGTTTAAATCGCTGAAACGCCACTTGCGCTCAAAGTACGGTCTGAGCCCGGAACAGTATCGTGAGAAGTGGGGCTTGCCGTATGACTATCCGATGGTGGCGCCCAGCTATGCCCGCAAGCGGTCTGCATTGGCGAAAGAAATGGGCCTCGGTAAAGTCGAGAAATGATTCGAATGCGATACATTTATTTGGTTTTGTGATCGAAACGAAGTAGACGTAGAGTATAGGTTAACAAATTACTGAAATTGCACTTGCTTGGTGATTCGAACTGATTCATGACTGGTGAATCGAATCACCACGGGGGTGGCTATGGTTTCAGTGTCAAAGCGTTTTTCGGGGCTCACGACCGCGCAAGCGGAATTGGTTGAGCACTGGCAGTATTGCAGCCGCAATGGCGGTCTGCCATCGCGCGATTGCCTCGATCCAGGTGCAATCAAAACGCACTTGTCTGAGATTTCGATGATCGAGATGACGGACACAGGGCTGGCAAGATTTCGGCTGGCCGGGTCGGGGCTGCGACAGATCTTCGGGTGCGAAATGCGCGGGCGCCTGCTGTCTGATCTGGATCAGACTACTTTTGAGATGTGGTCGCTCGGGCTCGCAAGGGCGCTGGATATGGGGCAGCCGATTGGGGGGGTGATCGATCAAGGCGTCAGCAGCCATGCCTGGCTACGTTTGCCATTGCGGTCAGATCGTAGCGGGGCGATTGTTTTGTGTCACGATGCGCTGATCCCGAATATCAGGCTGAAAAAGATTTCCCACACTCAGTCCAGCAAACCTGTAAATATAAATAACATTATAGCTGCCTGAATTCATTGATTTACTTGATCTTTATTTAGGAAAACGATCCTACACTGTATTGGGCGTGCTAACCTTCTCTTGTATAAGCGGAAGGAGATGTAGAGTGGCAAGCCAGTATCGGACGCACAAACGGAATGCCTATCTGGCGGCGAGCCTGGTGGGGTATGCGCTTGAGCTGACCGCAGAACGAATCCTGCGGCCAGAGCGCGGATCTCGGGAAATGGTGCGCGCCCGCCAGGTCGCAATGTATCTGTCTCATGTTGGACTAGGGATGAGCCTGTCGCGCGTCGCAGCCGCATTCGAACGCGATCGCTCAACGGTTGCCCATGCCTGTCACCGCATTGAGGAAATGCGCGATGAATCGACCTTCGACATCTGGGTCGACGCTTTGGAGCAAGGGCTATCCACGGTCGCGCCTTTGCTGTCTCAGGTTGCGTGATGCGACGCGTGTTGAATGCGTTGTATCGCGGCGGCGTCGCGGCAGAAATTCGGCCCGATGTGTGGGCGGTCTGGCGCGGCACCGATCGCCGGCGACGGCAGGTTGGAACGCTGCCGGGTGCGCATATAGATTTGCTTCGACTGCACGGGTTTCTGACAAGCCTACCTTCAGAGCAAGGCTGTGTATTGTGCTGGCAAGCGGCGGCCCCCTACGATCTCGAGCACGCCATGACAGTTCTGCACCGACCCGTCGAGACGCAACCTTTTCTCGATCAACTTATCTTGTTTGGCGGCCTGTCGCACGAGCGGTCGAGCCTGGCACAAACGGCCCTCGGCATTCGCTTAGACTGTGGGATGATGACGAGGGCGTCGATAGTAGCGCCGGAAGCAGTCGCGGCGTGCATGCGCTTAACTGCCATTACGGAATGTCTATCGACCCAGGACTGTCAGTTTCTACATCAGTTTTTGAACGAGCATGCTCGGAAAGCGGAATTGGTCGAACAGTTCTCATTGAGACCAGACGCCGTGCGCACCAAGGCAATCAATATCCTGCGTTCGATGGCTGAGACTTATCAGCCTGAGGTCAGCGCTTAAGCCGTCGTCTGGGCTGTGTCTTTGATCCTTGCGAGCATTGAGGCGAGGCCATTCGAGCGTTGAGCACTTAGCGCACCTTTGACGCCGATTTCAGTCAGAAAAGCATCCGCATCGAAGGCCCTAATTTCATCACGCGTGGCCCCAGAGAACAGTCGGATCAAGATTGAAATGAGGCCTGATACAATCATCGCGTCGCTTTCAGCACGAATGGTCAGACGGTCGTCAGCTTCGTCGGTGAGCACCATCCACACTTGAGACGCACAGCCTCTGACTTTCGTGTCCTCTGTGCGTTCGCTGGCCGCAAGCGGTGGGTTGGCTTTGCCAAGATCAATAATGTGGGCATAGCGATCTTCCCAATCATCGAGGAAGTCGAAATCTTCAGCAATATCAGCGGCGCGTTCGGTAATGCTCATGACGGGCATTTGGGGCTGCTGGATGAAAAAGAAAACCCCCAGCGCTGCGGCTGGGGGCGGAAAGTTGAGACAGTGAAAGTAACTAGTTTGAGACTTTGCCAATACATTTGCCGACATCTGCCAGGGCGTGTTCGCCGATGCAGAACGGGACTTCATAGTGTTTGTGGGCCGCAGCGACACATTGCTGCAAATTGAGGTTGGCCATGTTCAGGCAGCCTTGCGTCTCACGCTCGCTCATCGCCTGGCGCATAGAGCCTGCGACGCTTGGGTCCGCATTCAGGATGCGGTAGGCGGCGAGCGTTGTGATGCGGTCCGCGATCGGCTCTTTACCGCGCGCGACGCGGTGAGATTGACCGAGGCCCGCAACCGCGGCTGGCACACGAATGGTGCTGGCCGCGCCTGATACGCTTTCCCAGACAGATGGGGCGCCAGAGCGACCGGCCTGTTCGAGAACGGTGTTGATGTTTGGCGACTGCATGGCTTGAACCAGGGCGCCACGGGCCGGGATGCCCGATTGTGTTGATGCGAACAGATTGGTCGCTTTTGCTTGCGAATTGCCAACTCGGCCTTTCGCCCAACCGGCTGCTTGAAGGCTGTAAGCTTGTTCCTTCACGAATGCTGCAGCACCAATCAAGCGCGCGCTGTCCGCATTGACGGAGTTCAGGGCTTGATGCACGGCCTCATTCCCGCCGCTCAAGGTGCGGGCGTAACGAACGTCATTCTGCATACCGTTCATCAGGCTGTCGCGGCCATAATAGCCTTCAATGTCGAGCACAGCGGCGCGGAATTCTGGGTTCTGCGCAGCGACCAGAGCCGAATAAGCCATCCAGCCTTGAGTGAGCTGTTCTGGGTTGTGGCCGCCGAGATTGTTGAGCGAGTTTTCAATATCGCGCGCTGACGAGAACCCATTGGTTTTAACGTCCGTGACTTCACCTTGATAGGTCGCATACAGCGCCGCGGCTTTGGCCAATGGATCAGACTGTTCGCCAGAGGCAGAAACTTTTTGAGGTGCTGGAGTGACCATTTGAGCTGTTGCTGGAAGAGTCAGTCCTGCAAAAACGGCCGCCGCCGTAATTACTGTTTTGATGGTCATGAAAAGCTCCCTCACTCTACGACCGGACACTGGCCTATCTTTTGCGTCCCGCAAAGGCTAGCATCTGCTGAAACTCGGATTCTAACGCATAATTTAATGAATCCATGACAGGAAAAATGCCTAACAGAGCTGACCATTCGGTTAAAACACCTCGCCGGGATCGGCGATCCGCCATTAAGAACTGGGCGGTAATAGGAGGTGTTGCAGTGGCCGTGATTGGCGCGCTCGCTGTAATGGCTACAGGTGGTTCAACAGGGACACTGGTCGGCGCAGGCCTGTTAACCACGATTATTTTTTTACAAATATTTTTAAGATTTCAGCCGGGCGTCTCGCCGCCAACGGTCTCGAAGCCGGCAAAAGCGGCCAGTTTTGAGCCGATTAAGACCGACCGATTGAATGAGGCCCCTGTGCTGATTTTGAACGTCTCCGAACTCGGGCGGATTCGTTCGGTTGTCGGCCGCGATAGTTTATTGCCCGGAATTCGACTCGGTGCCGATATCGCGCGGCACTTGGACCAAGCCGCAGGTGTCACCACTTTACGCGCGCCGGCAGCAGGGGGCGAGTGGCTCATCGTCTTGCCAGATGCAGCCGCTGCTGATGCCGATACATTAAGCGAGCGTACCAGCTTTTTCGCGGGGCTTGGGCATGATCTCAAAAGCCCGCTCAACGCAGTCATCGGGTTTGCTGAAATCATGGAGGCCGAAATTCGTGGCCCAATGCCAGAAGTCTACCAGGACTATCCGGGCTTGATCAAAGAGAGTGGGGAAACCTTACTGCGATTGGTCGAAGATATGTTGGCTTTTGCCAAGTCCGAGGCGGGGACGTATGAGCTTGACCTCGCCCCGATGGATATTGCCGCCAGCGGCGAGAGCGTTTTGCGACAATCGCAAGCCGTGGCTGACAAGGCCGATGTCACTTTGAAATTTGTCGGGCATGGCGAAGTAATCGCGATGGCCGATGCCGATGCAGTGCGTCGGATCTGGGACAATCTGGTGTCGAATGCGATCAAGTATTCTGCTGCGGGGGGTGTGGTTACGCTGACAGCTTCGATGCAAGGGCAAACCAGCTTGTTGCAAGTGACCGATACGGGTGCCGGCATGGACGCGGATGATCTGGCCCGGATCGCGCGGCCCTTCGCACAAGGACGCAATGCCAAAGGGCGTGCTGGCACAGGACTCGGACTGGCTATGGTGCAACGCCTCGCTGAGATGCAAGGCGGCCAGGTCGAGATCCGAACGGCCCCAGGGGCGGGAACGACGGTTTCAGTGACGCTTCCCGCTCATATCGCCGATCGCAAACGCGCGGCAGAATGAGGGCGATCACGCATTATGTTTGAAGAGCGACTTCCTACCAAGGTGTGGATCGATGCGCTGGTGCGCCGAGTGCAAGTGGCCGGCGCTTCTGCATTCATTCTTCAGCGCGGAGATGAATCGCGCGGTGATGTGCTGATCAAAGTCTCCGAACTCAATGGCACGGCGCGAGCTTATGTGCCGCGTACGTCCATGGAGGGTGCGCGTATCTTCGTCGACTTAGAAGGCCAGGGTGTGGGACCGGACGAAGCCGGCGTCGACAATTATCTGCGCCGGACAGCTGACCGCGATCGCGATCTATGGGTGGTTGAAATCGAGGACCGCGATGGCCGCCACTTTCTGACCGAGCCCGTAGAATAAGTGTCATATACGCTTTTCGTAACGCTCCATTAACCGCCAATCATCGACATGGGCTTGGGAACCTAGGGGTGAACCATGTTGTTTCTGTTGAATGACACGGTGATAGAGATTGACGCGCCAGAAGCACATTTGATGCAAAGGTGGCGCACGATTGGCTGTGGCGATCCACGCCAGCTGCGGGCGCAGCAGGCAATCGAGGTGGCCATCGCGCAATTTGAGGGTTTGAGTGGCGCGTCTCCGGAAGATCAGTTGCGAAGCAAAATCGATATTGCAGCGCTTGTTATTGCTAAGACCGGCGCGAACAGTCTGATCCTTAAACCGAATGCCGCCGGTGGCTATGAGCCGCGTTTGCGCGACGTCCCGCCCGTGGTGCTCGAGGCTTATCAGCATGGGGCCGCTAATGATCGCGGTGAGCGACGGCGCGCCTAGTTCAGGTCAACTCAATTTGATCAATTGAAGCGGGCCCTGAATTCGGCTACCCGCACGGGCTGATATCGCTTGAGAAGGTTTCATGTCCATTTCCGAACAGGCCGACCGCCGTCGCACATTTGCGATCATTTCACATCCGGATGCCGGTAAGACGACGCTGACGGAGAATTTGCTCCTGGCCGGCGGCGCCATTCGTATGGCGGGCGAAGTTGCAGCCCGTGGTGAACGCCGTCGGACTACATCAGACTGGATGAAGATTGAGCGCGATCGCGGCATCTCGGTCAGCGCGTCTGTCATGACCTTTGAATATCGCGGAAATGTCTACAATTTGCTCGATACGCCCGGCCACGAGGACTTTTCGGAAGACACGTACCGCACGCTGACCGCGGCCGATTGCGCAATCATGGTTCTGGATGCTGCAAAAGGCATCGAGCCACAGACTTTGAAACTGTTCGAAGTCTGTCGTCTGCGCGACATCCCGATTGTGACTTTTATCAATAAGATGGATCGCGAAGCGCTGGATCCGCTGGAATTGCTGGACCAGATTCAGGATCAGCTACAGCTCGATTGCGCGCCGCTTTTCTGGCCGGCCGCGTCAGGGCAACGCTTTGGCGGCATGACGGATCTTCGGACGGGCGATTTCCTGCATTATTCCAAGAAGACTGCTGATGAAGGGCTGACCCCTGGCGAGTCGCCGCGCGTTGCCCTCGGAAGCGTGCGCGATCAAGTTGACCCCAGTGCGCTTGAGGAGCTGGAAGAGGGCAGCGAAATGGCGCGCGAAATGCTGCCAGGCATCGACAAACAAGCCTTTCTCGAAGGCCATATGACGCCGGTCGTGTTTGGGACGGCGCTGCGCCATTTCGGAGTTGGGGAATTGCTCAACGTTCTGGAAGAGTTTGCCCCAGCGCCGCGACCGCAATCCTGCGAGAGAAAGAGCGAACCGCATATGCTGGAGCGCGGCGATAAAGGCGTGGCAGGGTTTGTCTTCAAGATTCAGGCGAACATGGACCCCAATCATCGCGACCGCGTTGCTTTTTTCCGGATCTGTTCTGGTGAATTCAAGCGCGGCATGCGGCTTAAGATCAATGATGGCAAACAGATCAATATCCACAATCCGATGATGTTCCTCGCCCAGGATCGCGAGATTGCGGAAACGGCCTATGCTGGCGACGTGATCGGCATTCCCAATCATGGTCAGCTGCGCGTGGGTGACAGTCTGTCCGAAAGCGGCGACATCAAATTTGCGGGAATCCCGAACTTTGCGCCGGAAATTCTGCGCCGGGCCCGGACCAAGGATCCGATGAAAGCCAAACACTTGCGTAAGGCGTTGGAAAGCCTGGCGGAAGAGGGCGTCACGCAATTGTTCAAGCCCAGCATTGGCTCTGACATGATTGTCGGCGCGGTGGGGGCGCTTCAAATTGAGGTCATGGCAGAGCGTATGGTCAATGAATATGGCCTCGATGTGATTTTCGAAGCCGCGCCGTATAATGTCGCGCGCTGGATCCATTGCGACGATGATGGCATTCTAAGCGCGTTTCTGGACAAGAACAAATCAGCTTCCGGGACCGATTTGGATGATGCGCCGGTCTATCTCGCCAAGAATGCCTGGGATGTCGGTTACGCCCAGGAAAAGAATCCGGAAATTCGTTTTACTGCCACAAAAGAGCGATCTAACTAACGCGTCTAAGAATCAAGGGTGTTAGAATGGTGACCGAAACACAAGCGCTGCCAATCTGGATGAGTGAGAATTTGCCAATCTGGGCGCTCGATGGCATCGAATATATCGTCGAGATATGGAATGAAGGCGCGTACGGCTTCACCTATGGCCAGATCATCACCATTGTCGGAATTCTGCTTTTCTCCCTGGTGATTAGAGGCCTGTTCTCACGCATTATCGTGCGCGGCATTGCACGGGCGGCGGCAGGAACGGAAACGCAATTTGACGATGCCCTGGTCAAAGCGATCGCGACGCCGCTGAAAATCGTACCGGTCATTATCGGCACCTATTTCGCCTTGCAATTCGCCCGGGTGACAGGGGATGCGCAGGTGATCGCCGATAAAGTCGTCCAGTCCGTGATCACTTTGGCGGTGTTCTGGACCTTGTCGCGGACCGTCAATGCGTTTGAATTCATCTTTACCGGCCTGCGCGACACGCTTTCGCCTGCCATCGTCGATTGGCTGGTCAAACTGCTGCAAATCCTGCTGATCATACTCGGATTTGGCGCTGTGGCGCAGATCTGGGGCATTGCAATTGCGCCGCTCATTGCTGGTCTCGGCGTGTTTGGGATCGCGGTCGGCCTCGGCGCTCAGGATCTGTTCAAGAACCTGATTTCTGGCATTTTGATCATGAGCGAGAAACGCTTCCATCCCGGCGAGTGGATCAAAGTGGATGGCGTTGTTGAGGGTACGGTCGAGAAAATCAATTTCCGATCGACCTTGGTACGCCGATTCGACAAGAGCCCGGTCTATGTCCCGAACGGGCTTTTGTCTGACAATCCGCTGACCAATTTCTCCCGCATGAGCCATCGCCGGATCAAATGGGTGATTGGGGTGGAATACCGCTCTACCGTTGATCAATTGCAATATATTCGCGACGAAATTGAAGCCTGGTTGTGGAATGATGAACGTTTCGCCAAACCGCCAGAGGCGGCGCTGTTCGTGCGCGTAGATCGCTTCAATGACAGTTCGATCGATTTCCTGATCTACTGCTTTACGCATTCCACCAATTGGGGCGAATGGCTGAAGATCAAAGAAGAGCTGGCGGTCGCCTGCTACGATATCGTTGAGCGTGCCGGAACCGGCTTTGCCTTCCCGAGCCGCACGCTGTATATGCAGCAGCAAGACGCGCCTGAAATTGTTCCACCGCCCATGGCCAGCATCGGCGTTGCCAAAGCCAAGGCCGAGCGCGCGGAACTCGAGAAATCCGATACGCAAATCGATGATGATGACGGCTAGCGCGTTCAAGCCAGGTTCAGTTAACGCTTCCCCTATTGGCGCTGTCAGCTTAGAAAGTTGTCAGTTTGGAGGTGTGAGATGCTGAGACTATTCTCGTTTCTGCTTATCCTGATCGGCGCCGCAGCCTTGGCTTATGGCGGCTATCAATATGTTAATGCCGGGTCCGAACAGGCCTCGGTCGCCACACCAACGCCTTCGGGCGGAAGCGGATTTGAAGTCGCGACGATGCCGTCACCGCCAATGGAAACAGCGACCCGCAGCCTGCCGCGCGCGGCCAGCGTCGATAGCGAAGACATGTTCGGCGCCGAGATGAGCACTGAGGATTTCCTCAGCAGCTTGCGGACGGTCCCGATCGCGCATGAAACGCCTAAAGGTGCGACTTTTGGGCGACCTTTTACCGTGACGGTGGCCTTGGACGCGACCGGCGATGATACCGCGGTCGATGCGCTGTCAGGGCGCGGCAATATCGGTGAAGGGGAAGCCCGCGTGTCCGATACGGTGCAGGCCATGGTGTCGGGCGACGCGTTCGATGTCGAAGCCATCACGCCTGACGTCCAGCGGATTTCGCCGCTGACAGAGAATGTGTGGCGCTGGAAAGTCACACCAATGGCGGTCGGCGATCAGGAATTGGTCATCGAATTGTTCGCCTTGATGGGGGATGAAGCCTTACCGCTGAGAACCTTCCGGGACTCGGTAGAGGTAGAAGTCTCGCGGATCGGACAAGCAATCGCGCTCGCTCAATCGATCAGTCCGATCACCGTCGTCGCGGGTGGGATTGGCTCGCTGCTTGCCGGTCTATTTGGCTTTATTGGCTTCTTTCGGCGCCGATAAATGCAGCCTCTGCCATATGAACCGCTGTGACACCCTTGAACTAGGCAAAGTCAAATTAGTCTGAAACAGTCTTACAAACGAAATTTTCAACACGCGAAGGAACGCTTCATGCGCTTGAACAAACTCTTCTCCGGGGCCGCGATTGCATTTGCACTGGCCCTGTCGGCATGCGGTGGCGGCGGTACAGGCGGCGATGATACGTTGACCTTGCGCCGTGGGATTTCTGCGAAAGTGGATACGCTGGATCCGCATCGATCCTCCGCCGCGTGGGAGAATATTGTCATTGGCGACATGTTCCTCGGTCTGACGCAGCATACGGCGGATGGTCAGGTTATCCCGGCCATGGCAGAGACCTGGACCACGAGCGAGGACGGCTTGGTCTGGACCTTCAATCTGCGTGAGACCACATGGTCGGATGGCGTGCCGCTGACGGCAGAAGACTTCGTCTTCGCCTTGCGCCGCATCCAGGATCCGGCCATCGCGTCGCAATATTCTTCGTTGCTTTACATCATTAAGAACGCACAGGCCCTGAATGAAGGCCGCGTTGAGCCTGAAGATCTTGGTGTCCGTGCGATTGATGAGCGGACATTGGAAATTACACTGGAGGAGCCCGCGCCTTATCTCGAAGGTTTGCTGACGCATTACACAACCTTCCCAGTGCCGCGTCATGTTGTTGAACAATTTGGCGAGGCTTGGGTGCAGCCTGAAAACATTCAGGTGAACGGTCCGTATAAGTTGGTTTATTGGGTGACCGGTGATCAGCTGGTGACAGAGAAAAACCCGGCCTTCTATGATGCCGATACGCTCTGCTTCGAGCGCGTCAGCTATTTCGAATTGGAAGATCTCGCAGCGGTCGAGCGCCGGATCGAAGCGGGCGAGCTGGACATCAACAATGCCTTCGATGGTGGCCGCAAAGCGGAGTTGGATCGCCGCCTGCCGGGCTGGGCGCGCACGACGCCAGGGCTGTTGACCACATATTGGAGTTTCAATTCCAGCGAGGCGCCCTTCGATGACATTCGCGTCCGTAAAGCGCTGGCCATGGCGTTGGATCGCGAATACCTGGTCGAGAATGTGCTGACGCCCGGCTTTGTACCGGCTTACAGTTTCGTCCCACCCGGGATCAACAATTACGAGACCGCGCGCCCGGAAGTGTCTTGGAAATCACTCTCGCGACCAGAGCGTCTGGTTGAGGCCCGCGCATTATTGGAAGATGCCGGCTATGGGCCGGAAAACCCGTTAAGGTTTGAGTACAAGCATCGATCCACGGATGATAATCCAAAAGCAGCGCCCGTGGCGCAAGCCAATTGGAATGAAATCGCACCCTGGGTCGACGCGCAGATTCTGCGCCAGGATACCAAAGTTCTTTATTCGGATCTGCGCCAGAGCAATTTCCAGGTCTCAGACGGGGCCTGGTTGGCGGACTATAATGATCCTCTGAATTTCCTGTATCTGCTGGATTCCGACACGGGGCAGCAGAATTACGGCAATTACGCCAATCCAGAATATGACCGTTTGCTGGAAGCGGCGAGTCAGGAACGCGATTTGATCCGGCGGGCTGAACTGTTCGCTCAAGCCGAAAAGATCATGCTGGAAGATCACCCAATCACGCCAATGTGGTTCCAGGTCACGAAGAATCTCGTCGATCCTAATCTGGACGGGTGGGCTGAAAATGCGGAAGATAATCACCGTTCGCGCTGGTTATGTCCGACCGAAACGCCTGAGGAGGCCGAGACCACCGAATAGACGCAGGTTCAGGGGAGGAGCATGTCGATTGAACTCGAAACCGCCGGGGCAGCCTCTATTGGGGGACTGACCACGCGCCAAAAGGCTGATCTCGCGGAGCAGCCATGTCGCAATTGCGGGGAAATGGTGACGCAACGCTACTGCACAAATTGCGGACAATTGGCGGCAAGCTTCCATCGGCCGATCTTGTCTTTAATTGGCGAGACGATTGGCGACACGTTCACGTTGGACGGACGCCTTGCCCGCACGCTGCCTGTCTTGATGTTTCGGCCTGGCCGGTTAACCCGCAATTACACACAAGGCAAACGGGCGCGCTATGTGCCGCCCTTCAGGCTGTTCCTGTTGGCCAGCCTTCTGTTCTATCTGGTCCTGTTCGCCTTTGTGCGGCCAGGTCAGTACATCAATGTCGATGAAGAGACGCGCGCAGAGATCACAGCGGGCATCAGAGATGGACAAACACAAGAAGCGGCTGACATCGTGCAAGAGACGGCGCGCGAACGGCTGGATCGCGCCAATATCCATGTCGAGGCTCCAGAAGAAGTTCAGGAAGACATCGAAAACCAGATCGTGGCGGTACTCGAAAACCAGGACCAATTCGTGGCACAGATTGAAAACTGGCTGCCGCGTCTGAGCATTTTAATTGTTCCGTTGACGATTTTCGCTCTAACCATGCTGCATGTCTGGCGGCGCAGTCTTTATATCTACGACCATGCCATCCATGCGCTGCATTTGCACTCCTGGATCTATTTGACCGGGGCGTTTTTGATGATGGCGGGGCCATATTTGCCGGGCACTGTGCTTTGGATGTTCCTGATTGGCTTCTTTGTCTATGTCTGGCGCAGTCTTGCCGTGGTCGGACAAACCGGAATATTCATGTCAGGGTTCCGGTTTTTCCTGCTGCTGATTTTCTGGCAGATTGTTATTACTGCCATCATCCTCACCACGGTCATTGTCAGTGGGTTTTCGGTTCAGGCCTAATCGTGCTCAAATCGGCTGCATGAGAAATCGTCCCATCCCGCACCTGTCACAGGCACAAAAGGACATGGTTCGGGCCCTGGTCCTGTATGAGGATGAATTCCTGCTCGCCTTCGACAAGCCGTCCGGTCTGGCGGTGCAGACGCGCGGCAATCGCGGGACGTCACTCGACTTTCTGCTTTGGGCGTTTGCGCGCTCAAACGGTAAGCGACCGCACCTGGTGCATCGCATCGATGCGGGGACGTCCGGCTTGGTCCTGGCGGCCAAGACCAAGCCTGCCATGACGTTTTTGTCGGCGGAGTTCGCCGAACGGCGGGTCAATAAACGCTACCTGGCTTTGGTGATGGGAGCGGTGCCTGAATCAGAGCGAGGTCTTTGTGATGCGCCGCTACTCAAAACCGGGCGGAGCGTGGTTCCCGCAAAACCGGGCGAGGGTGGCGATCAGGCTGTGACGCACTGGCAAGTGCTGTCACGGCACGGGGAGTGCGCGCTAATCCAGGCCGAGCCGCATACCGGCCGAATGCACCAGATCCGCGCGCATCTTGCGCATCTAGGATGCCCCATTTTGGGCGATACGATTTATGGCGTTGGCGCACAGACAGCAGAGCGCTTGATGCTACACGCTGTGGGTTTGGAAATCCGGTTACCCAATCAAGAAAAACGGGCGCTCGAGGCGCCCGTTCCGAAAGATTTTATCGCCAAGCGCGACGCGCTCGGGCTTTAACCCGTCTCGCCAAGCGTTACCGCCATGGGGGCGCCTGGCCCGAGATCAAAGCCGAGGAAGGTCCAGCCAACCACCAACAAGATGCCACTGATCAGCATCCATACCGAATAAGGCAGCATGATCGCGGTCAGACTGCCGAGCCCGAAATCGCCAACCCAACGTCTGGCAAAGACCAGAATGAGAGGGAAATAGACCATCAGAGGTGTGATGATATTGGTGGCGCTATCGCCAACACGATAGACCGCGGTAGCGCCATCTGGCGAAACGCCCAGGATCATCAGCATCGGAACCATGACAGGCGCCAACAGGGCCCACTTCGCCGAGGCCGACCCGACAAAGAGATTGATAATCGCTGAGAAGAGCACGATCAGACCCAGCAGGATCGGCAATGGTAGACCCGAACTTTCAATCGCCGACGCCCCGTGCACCGCACTGATCAGGCCGAGATTGGACCAACCAAACATTGCAACAAAATGCGCCGCGGCAAATGACAGAACCAAATAATAGCCCATATCTTTCATCGCTTCGGACATCATATCGACGAGGTCACGATGATTTTTGATGGTTCCAGCGGCTGCGCCGTAGGCCCAGCCGGCTGCGAGGAATAGCACCAGGAACCCGCCGACGAGTGAATTGAACAAGGGCGCCGCCCGTTGATACCACTCCATCCCTTCGGTGCCTTCGCCATCCAGCCATAGCGGCGTTCCAGGTCCCATTATCATGAAGACCCAGACGGCAATCACGGCGAGCACAGCCAGTCCTGCATTTCTCAGGCCTTTGACTTGTCCAGGCGTTAAAGGCTGATCCTCATTCTTATAACTATCCGCATCTGCTCCTTCAGACGGGTTCCACTTACCCAGGCGCGGTTCAATGATGCGGTCGGTCACAAACCAGATGATCGGCAAATAGATCAGCAGAAGTGCAACAATGAACCACCAATTGCCAGCAATGTTTGCGTCATAGCTGGCGTTCAGAATCTCACCGGCTTCCTCGGTGATGCCGTAAAGCAGCGCGTCGAGTTGGCCTGGGAACAGATTTGCTGAAAATCCGCCAGAGACGCCGGCAAAAGCTGCCGCGATGCCCGCGAGCGGGTGTCGTCCGGCGGAGGCGAACAAAACCCCGGCGAGCGGAATGAGCACAACATAAGCCGCATCGGCTGCATGGTTGCCCACCATTGCCACTAGCGCCACAACCGGGGTCAGCAAGAAGACTGGCGCACCACGAACAGCCGAGCGCATGGCGCTGGCGAACAGGCCGGAGCGTTCGGCGACACCCGCACCGAGCATGACGACAAGCACATAGCCAAGCGGGTGGAAGTGAGTAAACGTCTTGGGCATCTCGACCCAGAGCCGCTGTATATTCTCTGCGGCGAGCAAGCTGACGGCGCTGATAATGCCATCGCTGCCAATCCCGAACCGTGTCTTTTGGCTCTCTGGCATGCCGCCGAGGACTTGGTCATCAAGCTGTGCATTAACGCCGAGCAAGGCGCAGATCACCGAGATGATAACAAGCGCGATGATGAAATACGCGAACAAGAAAACGGGATCCGGCAATTTATTGCCGGTTCGCTCGACCCAGCCGAGAATTCCTTTGGTCTGTTCTTGCTCTACGGCGTCCGCCATGCCCGCTTCTCCCAGTCTTTTGAACGTTCATTCCGATCTAGACTGGAGCTTGAGAGCTGGCAATCTTGTGCGTGCAACAGGCGCCGCCGTGCAGCTCGATTTCGCCAAATTCACACTTTGGGACGCGGGTTACTTGCTGTATATAAGCCCGGAGAAGGGAAGGATTTGTCTGAGGCCCGCGATTCTTCCAATTACAAAGGGCAAAAATTTCCAACTTACAGTTGTTTCCGGCCTTCCGCCTTGAGCCTGGACTCCGCAGTGCCTATTTTATGGATGTCGCGCAAATTCGCGACAGGGGGGGATGTAAAGTGACTGGTATGATAGATGCCCATCTGGGCAAACGAATTGCTCAGGCGCGGCAAGACGCCGGTGCGCTGGCGCACGTGGTCGCTGAGCAGCTGGAATTACCGGTTTCAACATATCACGGCATGGAGCGCGGTGAACGGCGCGTTAGCGCTTTAGACCTGGCCCGAATATCGCGTTTGTTCGGCTTACCCATTGGTTGGTTTTATCAGGGATTGCCGGGCCAAAGCGCTTTCAATCGGTCCGCAAAAGGCTGACTAGTTTGTCTTTGAACTGGCGGGCATGTTGATCGCCATCTCAGCGGCAACCCTGCGCAAGGCAGATTCTGCCGCACTCAGACTGACTTCCAGATCGGTCAGGGTCTCTGGGGCGACGGGACCTAGATCGCTTTTTACCCATGCGATGGCACGCAACATGTCGGCGACATATTCGATGTCTTCGATAGAAAGCTGAGTGTCTCCCATAGCCCCCTGTCCGTTTTATATGCTCACTTGCTTCCTTATTGGTCAGATAGTTTGAATGGGAATGCAAGCAAGATCAGACGGATTTTTCGCTTTTTCGATGCAATCAAGCGTGTTTATCAATGAATCGCGGCTGGGTAATATTGGACTATAGTAAAATTTAAGTAGGCGGAGGTCAGCTCGAAACGAAATTTGTCTCACTATTTTCGAGTTCGAATTTTGAGGGATCGGGATGGAGCGCTTCCAATAGAGTATCAGGCGAAGCATAAGCACAGAATATGTCGCCATGCGGGGCGTAAAACACGGGCAGATTGAGCCGCGTGGCTTCACCTTCCATTTCTGCGCGCCAAAGGTCGGTTGTGTGTTCACCAATCAGGATAGCGGCGTCGATCCCATCAAAATACTGATCCTTCAATAACGGATCGTGAGCCAAGCACATATGCGTTTCATAGTATAATTGTTGAGCACCGATTTCTAATGCCAGCCGACCCGCCTCAATGTAATCGTCGCGATTATTGTCGACATATTCAAGATCGCCCAGATTCTTCTGAAAGATGTGCTTGTAATATCCGATCGGGTCACGCCGCAGAAGGAATTTCATCCCCTGAATCGCAACGCTTAAGCCGCTTTTGCTTGAAATAATTTGTTTCAGCATTTTGCGAAACCAGGGGGGCGTGAAGACATCCCAGATCGTTTGATTGAAGATCGGGTTCACGAAGACGACGCTTTCTATTTCACGCGCAATCTGGACGAGGCGATAGGCGACTGGATTGGAGCTGCCAACGGCCAATAGTTTTGCCCCGCTTAAGCCAAGATCGGAGATCAGCTTTCTGAGCATGGCTGCTTCAGCGATGGCTGCCGCTCCATTTTTCAGCGGAGCGTCAGCGATGAGGCTGACGGGCAATCCTAAAGACGCGCCATATCCCGGTCGGCGGACAAACACGACTTGCAGCTCATTCGCCCACATCATTTCGCAGAATTCAGCCGACGGAGGGACCGGAAACTCAATTGAATGAAGGACAAGAAGCGGCGTTCGACCGCAGAGTGTTTCCCCATAAATCATGATCTCGCATTGCGCGGAATGAACGCCGAATTGAACCGTTTGAAAGGTGCGCGGTCTCATATCGCTCTGCCTGTCAAAACAACGTCCAGGAGACCGACCATTCCGCGGTCGTGATGCGTATCATGTGATCTCATCATCAACAAAGACTGTTCAAGTCGCCAAAATGCAAGTGAATGATTGGAGTAAGGGACCATTAATTCGCAATGGTGTGCTATCGAGAAATTTTTTGTCGTTATCTATTGGGTTTATAGTGTCTTTCGCGCAAAAAATTCCAGCGCATCGGGAATAAGTTGTCTTGGTATTCCGTTTGGACGGGTGCCGAATCAGCTGGTGCGTGATTAGTTCACGTCGCTCTCGTCGCGAGGTTTGGTGGGGGTGAAGGCCGGATGCAGCGGCTCTGCTGGCACACCCTCGTCTTTGAGCGCTTCGCGTTCATCCGCGGTGGTTTCACCCCAAATCGGCTTATGTTCAGTCTCGCCATAGTGCATCGCACGGGCTTCGCTGGCGAAGCCGTCGCCGACATAATCGAAATTTTCCGAGACATGCTGGCGCGCCTTTGCGGCGAGTTTGCCGAACACTTTCTGCGGGTCCGGCGGGCCAGATTTCTTGGTGCCGGAAACGGCGGGTGCCATGATCGCTTTGGCGACATTCGTGCCCTGACACGCCAAGCATTCCACAAGACCGTTCTTGGCCTGTTTGTCATACGCCTCCGAAGACGCAAACCAGGCTTCGAATTCAGCGTCGCAATCAGAACAGATGAGGGCGTATTTGATCATTTATGCCGTCAGTAGCGCGTCCAGTTTACCAGATCGTTCAAGCGCCATCATTTCATCGCATCCGCCAATATGGAGATCGCCGACAAAGATTTGCGGGAAAGTACGGGCGCCGCCCGATTTCTGGATCATTTCCGCTTTCTTTTGAGCGTTCATGCCCGCATCTATATGCGTCATCTCTACGCCTTTCTGCTTCAGCAGGTTCAGCGCGCGCGAGCAATAAGGGCAGAATGCGCGCGTATAAATCGTAACATGAGCCATGTTCGAGGCGATCCTTTTCGTCCGGTTCACCCCTTATATGGTAAGGTCCGCCTCTCTTACAACGCGGGCAAGCACCAACACATTGACGCGGGTGGCGCCGGCCCGTTTCAGAGCTTTTGTGCAGGCCGCAAGCGTCGAGCCTGTGGTCAGAACATCATCGACCAGGGTCACATGGCTGCCTTTGATCCGGCTCAGTCGCGACTTTCGAACTTCAAATGCACCGGCAACATTGCGTCGTCGCTGGCGTGCGGTCAGCCCGCCTTGACTTGGTGTATTGCGCTTGCGCGACAACCCATCGATCAAGGCAAGCGTGCCAGTTTGCCGGGCGACGCCCTGAGTCAGCCAAGCGGCCTGATTGAAGCCGCGCGAGGCCAGTCTTTGATAATGCAGGGGCACAGGGACCAACCAGTCCGTCTCTGGCAATATATCGCGGCCGGCCAAAGCCATCCAATTGCACATGGCGCGTAATCCATCGCGGCGACCGGCATGCTTCAATTCCAGAATAGCCTGGCGAGAAATATCATCATAAGCTACGGCTGCGCGCGCTTGATCCCATTTCGGAGCTTTTGCTGCGCACGCGCCGCATAGGCTTTCCTCGCCGAGATCGACTTCGAGCGGAACGGCACAGGATCGACAGCCGGCACCATTCAAGAAGTTCAGTTGCGCTAGGTCTTCTGCGGCGAGTGGGCCATCTCCACCATGCCTCTGTCCGGTGATGATGGAGCGATGCGGCCAGACAAAATTGGTCAGCGACCGTAATCCCGCTCTTGCGGAACGCGCTGTCCAATGCATATCGGAACCCATGGTGTCGTCTCCACCCCCCAAGCTGTTTGATCGCGCGCGTGTTGCCCGTAACCGAGACCGTGCGTCGTCTAGTTTCAGACAGTATGCCTTCCTCAAGGGCAGGGAGTCGAATCAATTATTGGAAAGACTACAAGATAGTCCGCGCAAATTTGAAAAAGCGTTGGATTTATTTGCCCATGACGGGCAGGCCAGCGAAGCGTTGATTGAGAGCGGGCAGGTCGCGCATGTGACTGCGCTGGAATCGTCTCCGCGCATGGTTGAGGTTCTCAAACGCAAAGGCCTTGAGGCGCAGATTTGCGTCGATGATGTGCTGCCATTCCAGCCCGATACTTTCGATCTGGTGGTCAGCGTACAATCTTTGCATTGGGTCAACGATTTACCCGGATTGCTGAGTCGGATCAGAACCGTGTTAACGCCGGACGGTTTGTTCCTCGCTTGCCTGTTTGGCGGTGGAACGTTGAACGAGTTACGGACCGCGCTGATTGAGGCAGAGAATGAAATCACGGGGGGGATTAGCCCAAGGCTATCCCCCCTGCCGGGACTTCAGGACATGGCGGGTCTGCTACAAGCCGCAGGGTTCGCGCTTCCGGTTGCGGATCGCGATCGTGTCACTGTGCGGTACCTACATCCGATGCAATTATTGAGTGATCTGAAAGGCATGGGCGAACAAGCCGCGTTCGTAAAGCGTCCCGATCAGGCACGCTTGCCGCTGTCCCGTCGCATATTGGCACGCATGTCAGAGATATACTTGGACCGGTTCAGCGACCCGGATGGTCGGGTCCGGGCGAGCTTTGATGTGATCTGGTTATCCGGTTGGGCACCAGGCGCTGGTCAACCAAAACCCTTGCGCCCTGGAAGTGGCAAATTCAGTCTTGCGGACGCTGTGAAACAGTCTGGTAGAGCAGACAAGCCCGAAAAATCCTGAGAATTCAGGTCGCTCGTAAAGTTGAGAGCGTTTGTGTGAGGCTCTGATTCGGGCACAACCTGGCGCTGTGTGGTGTGGCAGAAAAGCCACCATGCCAGTGGCGCATACCCCCTATGCTAAGAATGGCCCTAATCCGTGCACAATTGCGTTCCTATCTTTACGGTCAATCGCCCGAAAGTGGCGTGGAAAATGCAAGGAACCTCCCATGTTGAAAACATTGCTCATCTCAATTGCTCTTGCCGCTTCAGCACCCGTCGCTTTTGCCGCACAGAACAATGTGAAGAGCGCCGAAGCGCTCGTAAACTCAGCTGCGATCGATATCGCACAGAGCGAGAAGACCCGCGTCGCCGATGCGGTTCTGACACACATTGATACGAGAGCGATTGCCAGTTTTACGCTTGGTCGTTACGGCCGCGCGCTGCCCGCCAGCGACAAAGCCCGGTTTACGCAGGCCTTTGAAAGCTTCCTGCGGCGTCAGATCGAAGCCAATGCGCATCAATTTGCAGGTGTCGAAGTGAACGTCGTGCACACCTCTGAGCGCAACGCCCGTGATGCCATAATCACCACTGAAGTGCGCAACAATCGCGACGCTCTGAAGGTGCGTTGGCGCGTAATCGAGCGCGGTGGACAATGGTCCGTTGTCGATCTCGAAGTCGCGGGCATTTGGCTCGCGATTGAACAACGCGCTCAGGTGGCGGCGATCTTGTCTCGCCCTGGCGCGGACATTGAGGATGTCATCGCGCAGTTCGGCTAAGCCTTTCGCCTAGCCACGGTTTGGCTTAGGCCCGTGGCGATGACGGAATTTCTTTCACAATATGGATTGCTGATCCTGGCGCTCGCCGGTTGTGGATTGTTTAGTGGCCTCGTTGCTGGCCTGTTTGGGATCGGCGGCGGGGCCGTTATCGTTCCGGTGCTAATGATCCTGTTCGAAAGTCTTGGCTTTACCGAGACGGCCAGCCATGTCGCGATTGCGACGTCACTGGCGACGATCATTTTTACCTCGGCACGTTCTGTCATGGCGCACCATGAGCGCGGCGCGGTCGACTGGCGTGTGATCCGGACTTGGGCGCCGTGGATTGTGATCGGTGCGATCGCTGGGCAGCTTGTGGCGGGTGAGCTTTCAGCCACGGCTTTGAAAGCGTTCTTTGGAACAATGGCGTATCTGCTTGCGGCGCAACTCTTTTTCGGGCGTCCCAGCTGGCGTCTGGCGGATGATTTACCGACCGGGGCAGGTCGGGCAGGGCTCGGCACCGGCATCGGGGCCCTATCTGCGTTGATGGGCATAGGCGGGGGGACGTTCGGGGTCAGTCTGATGACAGTCTATGGCCGCGCCATTCACCAAGCGGTTGCAACGGCCGCCGGGTTTGGAATCGCAATCGGCTTGCCGAGCGCCTTCACGGCCATTTTTGTCGGATGGGGGCAAGACGGGTTGCCGCCATTCTCACTGGGCTATGTCAACCTGGTCGCGTTTGGACTGATTTCGATTTTCACAGTGATCATGGCGCCCATCGGCGCGCGCCTTGCGCATAGTCTGGATGCTCAGCTTTTGAAACGATTGTTCGCGGTTTTGCTTGCGCTGGTGGCAACGAAAATGATCTGGGACACTATTGCCGGATGATCATGCGATCGCCGCGAAACTCATAAGAATACAGCTCACGCAGGAAACTCATGCCAAGCAGAGATTGTTGCAAATCCGAGCGCAAGACCATGGCGTCGACATTTTTGACGTGGACCTGATTGATCTGGATCGAATCGATCTTGACGCTGGCGCCCATGGTGATCCCGCCTGCCGTGCGGATCTCCCAGCGATAATCGAGCTGGTCAGGCCGCAGCCCCATTTTTTGGGCGTCCTTATAGGTCAGCGCAACAACGCTGGCGCCGGTATCCACCATAAACTCGACGCTCGATTTTTTGTTGACCAGCGCGCGCGTCCAGTAATGTCCATCTGGCCGGGAGCGGATGGTCGCCATACGCCGCGCGGAGGATTGCGGCTGATTTTCAATCGCCAGAGATGCCACGCTGGGGGCAGCGCTGTCTTCAGTGGGGGGCGCTGACGCGATTTCAGTCTCGGCTTTATCCAACTTCGGATTGAGATAGAATGAGATCATTGCCGCGACGCCGCCGGCGAGCAAAAATGTCGTGAGGACGTGCGAGGTCTTCATGATGAAGCGCTCAGTTTTCCGATACTGCGCAAATGATGCAGACGTTCTGGCAGGGCGTCCATGATGTCTCGTCGTCCAGCATCATCGAATTGCATCCAGCCGCCAATTTCTTTCAAGCTGCGGCCACAGCCCAGGCATAGCCCCGTCTCGCCATCAACGGCGCAGACTTTAATGCACGGACTTTCTATGTCTGGTCGGGCCATAATCATCATCCTATACAGATATCATCAAAATATACTTGCGACACTTTTATCAAATTACCAGATCGAGAATTGACTTGCGCGTTGAAATAAGGGCGTTTTATGAGCTCTCAAGCAAAAAGGAAATGACGTGCCGGAAGCTGATCCAGCCACACGTCCGCTAGATGACGTTCGAAAACTCGCCATGCAGCCGATCGAAACCGATCCGGCGGCAGCTCAGCGCGTCTATGATGCACTACTCGACATGGGACGGGAAGGCGATTTTGGTAAATTGGGCGAAGGGGCGGCCTGGCTGGCAGAATGGCAAAAGCGGTATCCGCCGCGGCTGGAAAATCCAACGCTCGCGATTTTTGCAGGATCGCATGGCATTTCCCAGAATGGCGTCACACTGTCTTCAAATGAAAGCACCCGGGAAAAAGTCGATGCGATGAAAGAGGGGCGGGCACCGCTCTCGGCCATTGCGGCTCAAGTCGAGGCAAATATTCGGGTGTTTGAGCTCGCCATCGATAAGCCGACGCCAAATTTCTCTGAAGAAGCGGCGATGACGGAGCGCGAATGTGCCGCGACGATCGCGTTTGGCTTTGAGTCGCTGGAAGGAAATCCGGACTTGGTCGCACTCGGCGTCGTCGGCGCTGGCATTGGCACATCCGCTGCCGCGGTTGCCTGTGCGCTTTATGGTGGGGCGCCGGAATATTGGGTGCGTCCCGGTCCGCAAGTGCCGGCTGAAATGAACAAACAGCGCGTCGCCATTGTCAGCGAAGCGTTGCGCATTCATCGCGGTCATTTGTCAGATCCGCTAGAAGCGCTGCGCTGTCTTGGCGGGCGTGAACTGGCGGCGTGTGTTGGCGCCATTATCGCTGCGCGCCATCAGGGGGTTCCCGTCCTGGTGGACGGTTTCGCCACGACAATCGCAGCGGGCGTGGTTCATGCACTCAATCCGCTTGGCATCGATCACGTCCGCGCCGCTCATGTGACCCGGCGACCCGCGCACGAAGCGGCGATAGAGCGGCTCGGCATGACGCCTTTGGCGGAATTTCAGTTCAATACCGGCGGCGGCATGGGCTCAGCCGCGGCGATTGGCCTGCTGCGAACGGCCTGTGCGCCATTTCTGGCTGAACCAGTCGCCTCGTAAGGCTTCCGCGACGGAATCTGGGACAAAGTGACGTTTACGTTCGCGTTAACTTGCTTTTCGCGCCTGCGCACGGCAAATAGAAGCACAAGTTAGATAATAACAACCCCCGGAAGATCCGCCATGAACCTAGAATTTTCGCCTGAAGAAGTCGCCTTTCGCAACGAAGTCCGTGCTTTCATTGAAGAAAATTATCCTGAAGAAATGCGCGGAACGACCACCCGCGATGACATGACGCGTGAGCAATTCCTCGCTTGGCACAAAGTGCTGGGCAAAAAAGGATGGGCGGCGCCAGCGTGGCCTGAGCAGTATGGCGGAACCGGCTGGACATCGACCCAGCGTTATATCTGGTCTGAGGAGAATGCGCGGGTCGACGCCACGATGCCCCTACCATTTGGTGTCTCTATGGTAGGCCCGGTCATCTACACATTCGGCAACGATGAACAAAAAGAACGCTATCTGCCAAAAATCCTGTCGGGTGAAGAATGGTGGTGCCAGGGCTATTCAGAGCCAGGCGCCGGTTCGGATCTCGCAAGCTTGAAGACCACGGCTGTGCGTGATGGCGATCATTATGTGATCAACGGCCAGAAGACCTGGACCACATTGGCCCAGCATGCCGATTGGGGCTTTTTCTTGTGCCGCACCGACCCGAATGCCGCCAAGCCGCAAGAGGGCATTTCCTTCATCCTGGTCGACATGAACACGCCGGGCATCGAGGTCCGTCCGATCATCACCATTGATGGCGGTCACGAGGTCAATGAAGTCTGGCTGACCGATGTGCGCGTGCCGGTCGAGAACCGCGTTGGTGAAGAGAACCAGGGCTGGACATATGCCAAGTTCCTGCTTGCGCATGAACGGTCTGGCATTGCCGGCGTGGCGCGGTCCAAGCGTGGCATAGAGCGCTTGCGCAACATCGCGTCGACGGAACTGCTGGACGGTGAGCCGCTGATCAAGGACGATTCCTTCGCGCGCAAGATCAGCCAATTGGAAATCGATCTCACCGCGCTCGAATTCACCGAGTTGCGGACCCTGGCGCGCGAGTCGGCTGGCAAGGGCCCAGGCCCGGAAAGCTCGATTCTGAAAGTCAAAGGCACAGAGATCCAGCAGCGTTTGACCGAGCTCACGCTCGAAGCGGTTGGATCTTATGGCGCGCCAGACTTCCGCGGTTTCCCTGAAGATGGTTCGAACGAGTTCGCCATTGGTCCGGATTATGCGCACCATTCGGCGCCGACTTATTTCAACTTCCGCAAGACTTCGATCTATGGCGGTTCGAATGAGATCCAGCGCAATATCATCACCAAGATGATCCTGGGACTCTAGGATCATGCGGGCCGTTCTTACGATCGGTGCATTCCTTTTAGGATCCGGAGCGGCACATGCGGCCCCGGATCAATCGCCTTCCATTGGACCAGGGTCGAGTATCTACTGGACCAGCGCGTCTGATGGCAGCTCTGATCGGTTCCGGGATACGCTATTGGTGCAAGGCGATGACTACGCGCTCTTCAAGACCGAAAGCGATTGGGGCGCCGGAGACGAGACCGACTATTACGCACTTTTTTCCGGCATCTATTACAATACGTGCGATCTGGAAATGCCGACCGACGAAGAACGTGCGGCGCTTGCCGGCCTCTGGCCGCTGACAGAGGGCAATAAGGTCGAGATCGCGTCGGATACCGGCGCGACATTTGAGGTCGGGTCTCAAGCTGAGTTTTTCCTGATGGGAAAAATGCGCGCGGCGCACCAGGTTCAGGGCGCTTATTTTGGCGACGACCCGAGCGAAGAGACGATATATGTCCTGGACGACATACCCTTAACGGTCGCCGTCCATTGGCCCGAAGGGGGTCGAGATTCCGTGACTTTAGTGACCAAACCGAAGTCCGTCGCGTCAACTCCGGTCGATACAGACTTGATCGGAACTTGCGCCAGTTTATTGAACAAACAAACAGATTAGATTTGATGGGAGGACCACGCCGTGGACTTTAACTTCACTGAAGAACAGACAATGATCCGCGACAGCCTCGCCCGGTTGATTCGTGAGCAGTATGACTTCGACACGCGGATGGGTGTGGTCAAAAGTGAAAGTGGTTGGCGCCCCGAAATGTGGGCGCAGTTCGCCGAACTAGGTCTGCTCATGGCGCCGTTCAGCGAAGACGATGGCGGCCTCGGCGGCGGTCCAATCGACTCCATGGTCGTGATGGAAGAATTCGGCAAAGGCCTGGTGGTGGAGCCATTCGTGCCAAGTGTTGTTTGCGCCGGCGGCTTCCTGAAGCATGCTGGCTCAGCCGCGCAGAAGGAAGAGCACTTGCAAGCAATCATGGGTGCGGCGAGCACATTTGCCTTCGCTTATGCCGAGCCGCGCGGACGCTACAATCTTGCTGATCTGGAAACCACAGCCAAGAAAGATGGCGCAGGTTACGTCCTGAATGGTCACAAGGCCGTCGTGATTGGTGCGCCATGGGCGGACAAGCTGATCGTGACCGCCCGAACGGGCGGCGATCGCCGTGACACAGGCGGTATCTCGGTGTTCATCGTCGATAAGGGCGCTGACGGCGTGACCACACGCGACTATCCGACCGTTGACGGCCGCCGGGCCTCGGAAGTCTATTTTGAGAATGTCTCAGTCGGGGCTGACGCCTTGATCGGGGCTGAAGGCGAAGCTTTGCCGCTGATCGAGCAAGTGGTGGACGAGGCGACAGCGGCGACTTGCGCCGAAGCCGTGGGCGCGATGGGTGTCGCGCATCAGATGACGGTTGAGTATTCCCGTCAACGCAAGCAGTTCGGCACGCCGATCGGTAAGTTCCAGGTATTGCAGCACCGCATGGTCGACATGTTCATGGAGCATGAGCAGTCTATTTCAATGACTTATATGGCGACGCTCAAATTGGGCGAAGATGCGGTTGAGCGGAAGAAAGCGGCGTCCGCTGCCAAAGTCCGTATCGGCCAGTCCGGTCGCTTCGTTGGTCAGGAATCAATTCAGATCCATGGCGGCATGGGCATGACGGAAGAGCTGGCTGTCGGCCACTATTTCAAACGCCTGACTATGATCGATAGCGAGTTCGGCAATGTCGACCATCACATGCGCCGCTACACAGCGCTGAGTGCGGAAGATATGAAAGTGGCGGCTGAATAAGTTTCCCGCATTGATTTGACATTTGGCCCTGCCGCAGGATGCTGCGGCAGGGCTTTTTGTTTGGAGGATACAATGCGCGTACTTGTGATTGGACTGATTTCAGGCCTGGTCAGTGTCGGCGTGGCGCAGGCACAGGATGACCAAACGCCGCCGCCACCCCCATGCTCGGGCGAGGCGTTTCATCAATTTGATTTCTGGGTTGGCGATTGGAAAGTGACCTCGCCCGATGGCACTTATGCCGGTGATAATAAAATCACGCGAGAGGAAGGCGGTTGCCTGATTCTGGAGCGCTGGACCTCCGCCAATGGCGGTACCGGGCAGAGTTATAATTACTATAATCCCGCGACCGAGAAATGGCGGCAAGTCTGGGTTAGCTCAGGTGCCATGATTGACTATGAAGGCGGACTAACTGAATCAGGGTCGATGAAACTGATCGGGACGATCACTTATGTGGCCTCAGCTCAGACCGCCGACTTCACAGGCGAGTGGACGTTGGAAGCAGACGGCACGGTCACGCAGCATTTCGAGCAGTATAATGCCGAAACAGAAGAATGGGTGCCATGGTTCACCGGCACGTATACCGCGCACGAACCTGAAGCTGAGCCAACGCCCTAAGGCGACCAAGCCAGCTGGATGCTAAAGGCCAGACACTGCAACAGCGCCAATGACGCGAACAGCGCGCGCCAGCGCAATTTCGGGAATCGTCGCCATAGAATCACGGTCGCGCCCAGGGCGGCCAGTGTCTCGATGGCACCGCCGATCAGGCCGTTCGCCTCGGGGTCCCAATAAGAAACAGGCGAGAAGTAGCGCCAATCGGTGAGTGGCCAGAAATGTCTGTGTGCATCATTTGCATGAAGCGGGAAATCCAACGCGACATGAAGCAAGGCTGCGGCAGCGATGACGGTCAGGATGGACCATTTGCGCCAGACTGCGATCGCGAACAGGAGCCCGCAAAAGACGAAGGAATTCGAAATCCCACCAAGCATCTGCCACGGTTCATTCCAATACTGAACATTCCACGTCTCATTACCGCTCCAGCCCTGGATGCGGCTCCAGGCGAAAAAGACGAACATGGAGGCATCTGGCAGAAATTCGCCCAGCAATACGGCCCAGTTTCGTTTCGGGCGTTCAGGTCGCGCCAGAGCGGCTGACGCGACCACCATGTGTGCGATGGTGTTCATTGCGTCGACATCCGCACAAGACTTGCCCCGGCGCAAGTGGTGACAGCGGCTCCGGGGGCTGTAAAAGCGTGTCAGAGATTCTGGAGGAGCCCCGCATGTCCGTCATCAAACTCGAAAAGCAAGGCGCCATCGCCATTCTGACGCTGACCCGTCCGGAAATGATGAATGCGCTGGGCCAGGAAGGGGATGGCGCAGCTGTTGCCGCGGCGTGTGCTGAAATAGAAGACGACCCAAGCATTCGGTGCGCTATCCTCACAGGCGAAGGTCGCGCGTTTTCTGCCGGTGGCGATGTCAAAGCTATGCGCGATCGGAGCGGCGCGTTTGCCGGTTCGCCGTATAGCGTGCGTGAAGGCTATCGCCGGAACATCCACCGGATCGTCAACTCACTCTACAATCTGGAAGTTCCATTGATTGCGGCTGTGAATGGCGCGGCGATCGGTTTGGGTTGTGATGTGGCGTGTATGGCCGATGTCCGAATTGCCTCAGACAAAGCCAAGTTTGGCGTCACATTCCTGAAACTGGGCCTGATTCCGGGCGATGGCGGGGCATGGTTACTGCCGCGCATCATCGGCGCCAGCCGAGCGGCAGAGCTACTCTTTACAGGTGATGTAATTGATGCCGCAACTGCCGCAGAATGGGGCCTGATCTCGCGCGCGGTTCCGGGCGAGACGTTGATGGAAGAAGCCATGGCGCTGGCCAATCGCATGGCGCAGCAACCGCCGCAAAGCCTGCGGGTGGCGAAGACCTTGCTGCGTCACGGCACGACGGCCAGCTATGAAACCATCATGGAGATGTCGGCCGCCGCGCAATCGATGATGCACCACACTGAGGATCACATTGAAGGGGTCAATGCGATCCTGGAAAAGCGTGCGCCAACCTTTGAAGGGAAATAGGATTAAACGGCTTTGGAAATCACCATACCGGCCAGCACCAAACCGCCGAGATAAGTGACCAAAGCCCCAACCGCTTTCAAGGCATGTGGCTTTTCAAGCGTCTCGCAAATCAGGAAGCCCAGCGCGTGCAGGACGCGCGAAACGGTCACAGCGATGATGGTCCAGCTGATCACAGCGCCAAGATCTCGGCCCTGGTAGGCAAAGCCGACGACCAGGAAGAGGCCAATCAGCAGAGCCGCGTATTCGGCCGCGTTGCCATGTGCGCGTTGGGCTTTGGCCATCGCTGAACGAGGATCAGATGGTGCGCTATATGCGATGGTCTTGCTCGAGCCACGCTGCATGCTGGTCCAGAATGCCAGGAGCAAGGTCAGGATGACCAGGCTTGCGGCGCAAATTAAGATTGTTGAATGCATGGTGTTTCAGCCTCCTGTTTTATGCGAACGAGTGTAAGACGCTTTGTCGGAAGCACAAAGGAGGAGGATATGGTTTCACCCCGTCGGCTGATCTCAACTGGATCACCGTTTGAGAAATCCATGGGCTATTCCCGCGCTGTCGTGCAGGGCGATTGGTGCTTTGTATCAGGAGTCACCGGCTATGATTACACGACGATGATCTTGCCAAGCTCTGTCGGTGACCAAGCTCAAAACTGTTTTGATACGATTGCGTCTGTCTTGAGCGACGCGGGATTTGAGCTGTCTGATATCGCACGCGTACAATATACGGTGGCCGATCGCGCCTTGGTGCCGGACATTCAGCCCGTATTGGAAGAACGACTTGGCGAGATCCGTCCGGCCGCGACGATGGTGATTGCGGGTCTGATCGAGGCAGCAATGCTGATTGAAATCGAAGTCACCGCCTATCGCGGATAAAAAAAGGGGGGCAGCCCAAAGGCTGCCCCAGTGCGAAGGAAACGCAATTTTCGGAGTATCCTAAAATCGCGTCCTCAAGGTCACGCCGTATGTGGCGGGATCCTGAGTGAATTGACCGCGCGCGCGGGCACCAGAGCCACCGCGCAGCGGAATATTGAATGTGACATTTTTCGTGATTTCGTCCGTCACGTTGCGTCCCCATAATTCGATCGTCCATTGGTCATCAGGCGCCGAAACGCCGACGCGCAAATTTACCTTGGTGTGGGAATCCTGAATATCGCCCGGCAACAAAACATCGCTCAGCAATTCGGTTGGCTGTGTGCTGGTCCGGCGATCTGACTCATAGCGCAGATTGCCATTTGCGAACCAGTTCAGACCGCCAGCGTCAAACTCATAGGTTGCGCCGGCCACGATCACATTTTCCGGTGCGTTGGTCAGACTGTTGCCGCACAGATTGGCAGCATTCGGATTGAAAGCCGGATCGGATTGATCGAGAATGTCGCAATCATCCGGATAGCGCGCATCCGAATAGGTCCAGTTGAAGTTCGCCGACAAAGCGTCTGTCAGCTGAGCTTCAGTCTCGACTTCAATGCCGCTGGCTTCCGCTTTTCCGACATTGAAGGTCTGGAAACGGATGCCGGTGAATTCGAGCACCTGGAAACCTTCCAGGTCCTGATGGAAGATCGCGATATTGGCGCGTGCGCGACCATCGAACAAAGTTGATTTCAGGCCGAATTCCCAGGCATCTACGAGCTCAGAGTCAAAGCGTGGGTCTGCGCCGCCCGCCGCGGCCGAGGCGTCGAGGTTAAAGCCACCAGACTTGAAGCCGTGCGTGAAACCGCCATAGATATTGATGTCTGGCGTAATCTCATAGCCCAGCTTGATCGTGTAGACGAGCTCTTCATCCTCGAACGTGTCATCGAACTCTTGGGGTAGCAGAGCGTCTAGTCCACTGCCGGAGAAGGCGCCGAAGAGGGGACCAAAATTCTGCTCATTGAAAACCGGTGCGGCGAAAATGAAGCAATTGAGCGCAACCGCTGTGCCTGGTCCCGAAACCCCCGGTGCCAATTCTGCCGGAATCGCCCCCGGCGCCGTGGCGAGCGTCGTGAAGGTGCCCAGACAGGCATCGAAATTTCCATCAAGCTGTCTGAAGCTGCCATCCTTGGTTTCTTCGACATAACGCAATCCGACGGTGAGATCCAAACGGTCTGTCACCGACAAGATATTGTGCGTGAAGATCGAGAAAGACTCGCCTTCTTGCAGGAATGCGTTGCTGGCAAAATCACCCGTCGCATCAACGCCGCCGGCAAAGGCAGTCAACAAGTCGACCGGAGACCCGAGCAAGCCGGCGCTGACACCCGCCTGATATTCATCTAGCAGTGTGAGCGACCCGCGTGCATCAATGGTCTCATCGGAATAATAGAGGCCAACCAGCCAATCCAGGCGATCATTAAAGGTCGAACTCTGCAGCCGTAGCTCATGTGTCGTTGTTTCGATCGTGGTCACATTTCCACCAGGAGTGAACGGCGAACCCGGCAAGGCCTGGGCTTCGGGTGACCGACCGACAGTGAAGATGTTGAGGCCTGTATAATCGGTACTGCGGAATGTCTCGTCTTCGAAATCGCGATAAGCGCCGATATAGGTCAATGCGCCCAGCGGCGTGTCGACATTATATTCCAGTGAAAAGCCCATCTGTTCGAATGGGTTTCCGAACTCGCTATCATTCGAGCGGAGGTTTTCGGGCGCGCTTGGGCCGACATTTGGGGCGCCGCCATCTGCCGGGAAGCCTGCCGGTGCAAACGCCGCGGCTGCGGGGGAATCGGTGAACCAAACCGCGTGACAGCATTGTTCATTTGCCTCGGAATAATCGAGGATCGCACGCAGCGTGCCATTCTCTTTCAAGTCGAGCAGCGCTTGCCCGCGGAACACAGTACGATCGCGGTCATAGCTCTCAGCGCCATTCAGGCCTTCGACAAAGCCATCGCGCTCACGGATGGCGCCCGAGACGCGCACGGCCAACGTGTCTTCGATGATCGGAACACTGACGCCGCCTTGCACATTCAGTAGATTGAAATTGCCGATGGTGGCGTTGGCGAAGCCTTCAATCTCTTCCAGGTTTGGCTGCTTCGTCTTGATGTTCAGAGCGCCAGCGGATGTGTTGCGTCCAAATAGAGTGCCTTGTGGCCCGCGCAGGACTTCTATTTGTTCAAGATCCATCAGATCGCCGAGCGCGACGCCCGGACGTGACAGGTAAACACCATCCAGGAAAACCCCGACTGAGCTTTCCAGGCCGATATTGTTGCCGGTCGTACCGACACCGCGAATTCGGAGTGTGGTGCCGCCCGTGGTCGTATCCGAGCTGTTCATATTGAAGCTTGGCGCCACGCTATCGAGTGAGGTGACGTCGGCGACACCGGCGCGTTCGAGCAATTCGGGGTTCAGCGCCGTGACAGCGATTGGAACATCCTGAATGGACTCGGTCCGCTGGGTCGCGGTGACGGTGACGGTACTGAGACGGCGACTGTCATCCTGGTCGCTTTCTTCTTGTGCTGAAACGGTTGGGGTTGCGATCGACAGGGCGAGAATGGATGCGCCTGCCAAGCTCGTTAGGCTTGAACAACGAAACTTCATAAATTTTTACTCCCTTTTGCCGCATTTGTTATGAGGTGGCCGTTTTGAGTGAGGCCGTGCGGTCGACGCTCACAGTGTTTCGAAAGAGGCAGGGGTCAATTCACATTTTGGTCAGGACGCAACGTAAACCCCGTAATTGAGACATCACAATAATGAGAGGTCCAACTGCGACCTACGCGCGCGCCCGATTGTATTGAAATGTGCTATTCCCAACTGGGGACGAAGGAGAACGCAATGTTTGAAACCCCGATCAAATCCGGACTGATGCTGAAATGTGGGCGCTGTGGCAATGGCAAACTGTTTGGCAAATACCTGAAGTTCAACGACCGATGCGCGCATTGTGATCTGGATTTCTCCGTCGCGGACACGGCCGATGGCCCCGCCTTTTTTGTCGGCTTTCTGATTATGATCCTGTTCGCGCCATTCTATTTTATTTTGCCAGTGGTCGAGGCGCCATGGCCGGTTCTGGTTTTGCTTTGGGTCCTGCTGCTCTCGGCGATGGCAGGTCTGTGTCTGGCGCTGTTGCCGCGCTTCAAGGGCGTGCTGTTCAATCTGCAAGTGCGCCACAAAGCCGAAGAGGCGAAGTTTGAAAGCACCGGCACGCATGGGGCGCCGCCGAAAAACTGGAAAGCTTAGTCCGGATCGGTATGAGCTCGCAGGACGGCGCGCATATTGTGTGCCAGCATCGCGGCCGTTGAGTGAACCAGCTGAGTTTCATCCAGGTCTGGCTCATCAAAAATCATTTCAACCAGAGCATATCCCATTTCGACGCCTAATCGATTTGCGAGCGCGACGCGCGCTGGGTCGAGATATGGCCAATTGTCGAGGGCTTTTTTTGATAAAGCCTGCGAGACCTGTCGGTGCGACTTTCGGCGAACGTCGGATAGAATTGGCGTCGCGTGGAGCGACCGCATAATCCAGCCGCCGGCAGGTGTTTCGCGGGTAACTCTAATGGTCTCTGCCAATAGTGCCGCGATCTGTGAGTCCATTTGGCCGAGATCATCATCGCCGAATTTCCAATCTTGAAGCAGCGCATTCTGGCGCGCCATTAAACGCTCTCCGAGTTCTTTTAGAACGGCATATTTATTCGGGAAATACCGATAGAGCGCCGGCGGTGTCAGATCCGCGCGCTTGCAAATCATATTGGTAGACAGGCTTTCAAACCCGATTTCTTCCAGCAATTCAGCCGCAGCGGACAGAATGAGCTCAACCGTTTCGCGGCTTCTTTTTTGGTGTGGCGCGCCGCGCCGTGTGGTTTTTGGAGCTGGAGCGGTGGCCATGGCGCGGTTTCCTGATTTGACACAAGCTCGGAAAAGAAATAACGATAGTGATAACTATCATTAAGGGAGGGCATTGGCAATGAGTGTTTCGCGCAGACGGCTCTTGCAAGGCGGCGCGGCGCTGGGCGTGGCAGCCGCGATCCCGGTTGGCCAACATGTTGCCTGGGGTTTGAAAGATTTCGAGCGCGACGGTTATACGCCGGATTATCCCGAGGCCCCTGCGGGCGAAGACAGTTGGATGAATTGGTCAGGCGCCCAGCGGGCGACGCCGAAACAACTCGCGTCGCCGCAATCTCTGGACGAATTGGCGGCCTTTGTGCGCGACAGTTCAGACCGCATTCGCCCGCGCGGCAGCGGTCACTCCTTTTCGGGTCTGGTGCCAAGCGAGGGAGTGATCCTGGATGTCAGCTATTTCACCGGCCTTCGTGCTTATGAAGAGGCGACAGGGGTGGCGACATTCGGCGCTGGGACGACGCTATTTCAGACGGCAGCGGCGATTGATCAGCGGGGCCGTGCTTTCCCGAACTTGCCAGATATAGTCGATCAGACGCTGGCTGGAAGCTTCTCAACAGCGACGCATGGCACGGGCGCGACATTGACGGCCCTGCACGATTATATTCGCGGGTTCCGCTTGGTGACAGCGAATGGCGATGTTCTGGATGTGAACGCGCAATCAGACCCTGACCTGTTCGCGGCCGGGAAAGTCAGTCTTGGCGCGCTCGGTGTAATTGCGGAATATGATGTCCAGACGGTCCCGGCTTTCAATCTGCGACGTATTCTTAAAGCCGAACCCATTGAACAAGTGATCGAAACAGCGGAAGCCACGGCCGATGCACATCGAAATTTCGAGTTCTTCTATCTGCCCGGCACCGGCATCGCCGCGTCGCTGACGCATGACCTGCATGACGGCGTGACGACCGGGATTGTTCCGTCAGAAGATGATGAGGTTTTGGCTGGCTTGAAAGAGTTGCGCGACACGTTTGGCTGGTGGCCCTGGCTGCGCCGCAAGATCGCGCAATCCGCCTTGCCAAGCGGGACGCTGGAAGATGTCAGCGATGCCTCGCTGGAATTATTGGCCACAACGCGGCCGATCAAATTCAATGAAATGGAATATCACTTACCGCGCGATCAGGGCTTGGCTGCCTTGCGCAAGATCGTGGCCAAAATGGATCGCCGCAAGGATGCTTTCTTTCCCATGGAGGTGCGTTTCATTGCGCCGGATAATGCCTGGCTTAGCCCCTTTAATAATGGCCCTTGTATTTCGATCGCCATCCATGCCGCCGTGGATGAGCGGTACGATTATTTCTTTACCGATTTCGAGCCGATCTTCCGCAACCATGGCGGGCGTCCGCATTGGGGCAAGTGGCATAGCTTGAAACGGGCTGACTTTGACCAACTGTATCCGGAGTTTGAGCGCTTTGCAGACTTGCGCCGGTCGCTGGATCCAGAGGGCAAATTTCTGAACCCCCACCTTGCCGAACTGTTCGGGGAGTCGTTCAATGCCTAACCTGTCCCGCCGCCATCTCATTCTTGGAGGAACGGCAGTCATTGGAGTGGCCACGCTAATGTCGAAACCAAGTGATAAAAGTGGGCCGCGAGAGGCCTATTATCTCGATATCCAATCGGCCTTACGGAAGGCAGACATTGCGCAACCGACATTGGTGATCGATCGCGCCCGTCTGAACGCGAATATCGATACGCTGACCGGGCACCTCCCGGACGGGATGGGGTATCGCATTGTTGCCAAATCGCTGCCTTCGCTGGGGCTGATCGATCATATTCGCCAGCGGGCAGGGACGGATCGATTGATGACATTCAATCTGCCTATGTTGTCTGAGCTCAGTCGGGTTATGCCGGACGCCAGTCAGCTGCTTGGCAAGCCGCTGCCGGTCCGCGCGGCGCAGACCTATTTTCAAGATTTGTCTTCCGATCACCAGCATGCAGCGGACCGTGTTCAGTGGCTGATCGATTCGAATGACCGTCTTCGCCAATATTCGGATCTCGCGACCGCTCTTGACCGCTCCTTGCGCCTTAATATTGAGCTCGACGTCGGATTGCATCGCGGCGGCTACGAACCAGGCGCAGACCTGCAAGCCGCCCTGGATCAAATCGCCCAGGCTGAGTACTTAGAATTTGCTGGTTTCATGGGGTATGAGCCGCACATCCCTGCCTTGCCAACCACGTTGGGTTGGCGCGATAAAGCGCTGGCCGGGGCGTGGAAGATTTATCGCGATGCGTTGGATCAAGCTGCGGCAACATTTGATGCCCAGACCATGGCGAACATCACGCTCAATGCGGCGGGCAGCCCGACCTATCGCTATTATGAAGACACCCAGCTTGCGAATGAGATTTCAGCCGGATCCTGTCTGGTCAAGCCGACACATTTTGACAGCGAGCTCTTAGAGCCGCACCTACCGGCCAGTTTCATTGCAACGCCTGTGATCAAGTCTTTGCCAACGACGCGCATGCCTGGCCTGGAATTTGCCGACGGCGCGAAACGGGCCTGGGATCCGAACTATTCGAAAACTGTGTTCATATATGGCGGGCATTGGCTCGCTGATCCGGTCGATCCGCCTGGGCTATCCTACAATTCGACTTTTGGGCGGTCGTCTAACCAGGAAATGCTGAATGGCGGACCCGACCTGGAGATTGCCGCAGACGAGTTTGTTTTCTTCCGTCCGCAGCAGAGCGAAGCGGTGTTTCTGCAATTTGGCGATATCGCCGTCTATGAGGATGGCGAAATTGTCGATCGCTGGCCGGTCTTCGATGCATCGGCTTAAGCCTCGGGTGGCCTTATTGGCGTGTCGCCTGGGTCCAGTACCAGATATTCGCAATCAGCAAGGCACCAACCGCCGCCGCAAAACTGACACCGATCTCACCATTGGCGAGGCCGATCGGGGAGAAGGTCACATACAGCCCGATCACGCAGGACATTAGAGTGAAGGCAACTGGGCGGGCGAAGCGCCAGGGCGTGAGATCGACTTTGGCGGTGTTCGGCATGCGCCACGCGGTCGGACGCGGCGCGATGTGACCGGCCAGCAGCATGATCCCGACTTCAATCACAAACAGGATCGCGTACAGATGCAGGAAGTGCAGCGTCACAACATCAGCGAAGACAAACTTCAACAAGCCATAAGCGACGATGTGAAAGCCAATCACGATTTTCGCTCCGATGGCTGGGGCTCGCGGTGCGAACAAGCCGACCAGGACGATGGCGACAATTGGAATATTGTAAAAGCCGGTGAAGATCCGAATGATTTGCCACAAGCCCTCGGGGGCGAACCAGAGCATTGGCGCAACAAAGAATGAGAAGAGGGCAATCACGACGCTGGCCACCATGGCAATGCGCACAGCCTGTCGATCGCTCAACGGCGTGCGCCGGGTGGGTGCATATATGTCGAGCGTGAACATGGTGGCGGCACTGTTCAGCAGGGAATTGAATGACGAAAACACGGCGCCAAACAAGACGGCGAGAAAGAAGCCCATCATCCAGACCGGGAACACGTCTCGGATCAAGGCGGGATAAGCTTCATCAATCCGCGTAAGCCCTGGGCCATACAGGTGGAAGGCAATGATGCCGGGGATCATCATGAAGAGCGGCACCATGATTTTGAAAAAGCCGGACAGCAGAACGCCTTTTTGACCTTCGGCCAGATTGCGCGCGGCCAATGTGCGTTGGATGACATATTGATTGGTGCACCAATAGAACAGGTTGGCGAAAATCATCCCGGTGAAAATGGTTCCGAATGGAATGGGGTCATCGGCGCTGCCAATTGCGTTCAGTTTTTTTGGATGCGTTTGCACGACCGTGTTCAACCCTTCGAGGAAACTGCCATTGCCAAGAGCGATCAGGCCGAGCACTGGCGCCGCGATGCCGACAATCAGCAAGCCGACGCCATTCAGCGTGTCGGACACGGCTACCGCTTTGAGGCCGCCAAAGACGGCATAGATCGAGCCGGCAATGCCAATGGTCAGTACGGTCATCACCAGTGCTTCGAACTGTGACACGCCGAACAGGTCCGGGATGTCGAACAAGCGGATGACAGCGATCGAGCCTGAATACAAAACCGACGGAATCGTGACCAGACCATAGCCCAGCATGAACAGGATGACGGATAAGCGCCGGACATCCGGGTCGAAGCGATCATGCAGAAATTCTGGCAGCGTCGTAAAGGCGCTCTTGAGGTAGCGAGGCAGAAAGATCAGGGCCATGGCGATTGTCGCCGCGGCTGCTGTTACTTCCCAGGCCATGCTGGACATATTGAAGCCATAGGCTGAGCCATTCAGACCGATCAATTGCTCCGCCGAGAGATTGGTCAGCAAGAGCGAACCTGCGATGAACAAGCCTCCCAGGTTTCGCCCGGCCAGAAAATAGCCATCCTTGGTCGTGGTGCCACCCGAGGATTGTCGGAATGACCACCAGGCAACGAGCGCCATGAACGCCATACAGCTGGCCAGCGTCAAACCGATTTGCGTCTGTGTCACCCCATCACCTCCTCAGCGCCGCGCCGAGACGCGCTCTTGGTGTTTTATCTTTTATTTCGTTTCGCGCCTTGCTAAACCCTTCTCAAGCACTGCATCAATGTTGCATCAATTCAGGGGTCCAATGTGACAATCGCGAAACCAAAGGCTTTGCCCAAGACGATCCAGGTGAGCGAGATGCTCATTCGTGAAATTGCCGCTGGGCGCATTCCCGATGGTACACGGCTGCCGACGGAACGACAGATGGCCGCGGATCTCGGCGTTGCGGTGGGCACGCTACGGCGCGCCTTGGCGGTTCTGGAAGAGAAGGGCCTGCTCAAGCGTGTTCAGGGCTCTGGCAATTATGTTCAAGCCAAAACCGATATTCAGAGCGTCTATGAGTTCTTCCGTCTCGAATTGTTGCAGGGCGGCGGCTTGCCGACGGCGGATGTACTCGGTGTGAAGCGATTGAAGAAACCCAAGGCGATGCCGGCAATTGGTCCGGGAGATAGCGGCCACAGAATTCGGCGTTTGCGGTATCTGGATGGTATTCCGATCGAGTTGGAAGAGATCTGGCTTGACGGGAGGTTCATAGACGAGATCGATCCCACAGACCTGCGGGACTCGCTGTATTATTATTACAAGGAGCGCTTGAAGACTGTGATCGGCTCCGTGACCGACACGATTGGCGTTTCCGCCGTTCCGAAATGGGCGCCTGATGCTTTCGGTATGGCTGTCGGGGCGCCGTGCGGATTGGTTGAACGAGTGGGCTATGATTTGTCTGGCGAGACGGTTGAATATTCGAAGAACTGGTTCAATCACGATCTTTGCCGTTACACCAATCGGCTAGGCCGGCGGCAGGCATCATGACGCTAAAATATGGTTTGATCGGATGCGGCATGATGGGCCAGGAGCATCTGCGCAATATCGCGCTCCTGCCTGGCGCGGCAGTGGTCGCAATCTATGATCCTGACGACGCACAGGCTGAACTGGCGCTCCGAATCGCACCCTGGGCGCGCCGGGCGCGTTCGATCGAAAACTTGCTGGCACATGATGACCTGGAAGCGCTGGTAATTGCCAGCCCCAATCATTTGCATGTTCGTCAACTTCAAGAAATCGCGTCGCACCGGACGCTTCCAATTCTGTGCGAAAAACCGCTCTTCACTCAGGCGTCTGAAGAGGCTGCAATCTGCACCTTTCAGCGCGCATATAAAGCGCCGGTCTGGGTGGCCATGGAGTATCGTTATATGCCGCCAATAGCGGCGTTGATTGACCGTGCGGAGGAGGTAACGGGCGGCATCAAAATGCTGACCTTGCAGGAACACCGATATCCGTTCCTGGACAAAGTCGGGAACTGGAATCGGTTCAACGCGAAAACGGGCGGCACATTTGTCGAAAAGTGCTGCCACTTTTTCGATCTGATGCGCTTGATTTTGAAGAGTGAACCGATCCGTGTCACAGCCAGCGCGGCGCAATTTGTGAACCATCTTGACGAGCGTTATCAGGGCGAAACACCCGACATCTGGGATGGCGGCTATGTCCAGTTTGATTTTGCCAATGGTGCAAAGGCGATGCTTGAACTGTCTATGTTCGCGGATGGGTCTATGTGGAATGAAGAAATCCATGCGATCGGTCCGTACGGCAAAATTGCCTGTCGAATTCCCGGACCCCAGAGGTTTTGGCCTGAGGCGCTTGGCCCATCACCGCAACCAGAATTGAGCCTTTATCCGCGCCGTCCAAAACACCCCGTAACGGAAAAAATTGCTTTAGATGCATCCCTTATTGAGGCGGGCGATCATCATGGCTCGACATTCTATCAGCACCAGAAATTTCAAGACCTGGTGAAAACAGGTGGCGAGCCTGACGTCTCGCTCGAAGATGGGAGGAGGGCGGTAAAGATGGGCCTGTTGGCGCAAGAAGCGGCGTATCGGCATCAAGTATTGGACTTCTCGGAAACGCTCGAATGAGATGTGTGGCGGCGACGACCGTTCGCTAAGGTGGGATCCATCAGCGCGTAACATCGACTGGGCCAAGTACACCAACTCGTCTTGAAACTCTCGTCGAGATAGCAAATGAGGGGCATCTATTTTTGCTGTCAGGACCGTCCACAACACAGACCGCGCGAGCACGAATGATGATGTTTCCTTGAGAGGACGAGTCTTGTCCGATAGAGCCCCCTGACCGAATGACGGAACAGGTCCGGTGTTTCCCTCATCGCATGCGTAAAAACACTTATGCCATGCGGCGGTTCACAGGACTACGATGCGTCGAAATTGCGAAATTCTTGCGAAGCTGCGCCATCCAAGTCACCCAACATGATCCGTCGTCCGCAACACTCAGCGGCTTCGCCATCGAAAAAGCCAGCGAGTGATCGTCCTATAGGGTGAGGGGATCGGCAATGCGGAGCTGAAAGGCGACTGACATTGAGTAACACGGTATTCCAGACACGCGACTTGGATAAGGTCTATGGAGAAGGGCCTTCCGCTGTCCATGCACTCCGCGGGATCGATATGGAAATTCCTGAGAGCGAACTTGTTGTATTTCTCGGGGCCTCAGGATCCGGAAAGTCAACATTGCTCAATATTCTCGGGGGACTGGACCGCGCGAGTGATGGCGAGGCGCATTTCTTTGGTCAGGCATTGACCGAGATGAGTGATGGGCAGCTGACACAATATCGACGGCACCATGTCGGATTCGTGTTTCAATTCTACAATCTCATGCCGAGCCTGACGGCCCTTGAGAATGTAGAACTGGTCACTGAGATCGCCGATGATCCTCTCGATCCGGCCGAGGCCCTTGGGCTTGTTGGACTGGGAAAGCGGCAGGACCACTTTCCAGCGGAACTTTCTGGCGGAGAGCAACAACGCGTGGCCATAGCACGTGCGATCGCCAAACGCCCGACCGTCTTGTTTTGTGATGAGCCGACAGGCGCGCTCGACTCCGTCACCGGGCGTCAGGTCTTGCGCGTGTTGCAGGACATCAATCGCGATCTTGCGACGAGTATCATGGTCATCACGCATGCGGCCGCGACCGCTGAGATGGCGCATCGCGTGATCGAAATGTCGGATGGTCAAATCCGAGAGATGCGCGTGAACCCGACGCGAAAGTCTGCTGACGAGATTGTCTGGTGAGCCCGCTCGACCGCAAGCTGCTCCGCGATCTTTGGCGGATGAGAGGACAGGCCTTTGCCATCTCATTGGTGGTTGCAGTTGGCGTCATGCTGCTGGTGATGATGAATGGCATCGTCAATACACTCGATGAGACCCGGCAAACCTATTACGACCGCTACCGTCTTGCCGATGTTTTCGCCCCGGTGAAACGAGCGCCGGATCACGTATTGCAGGACATCGCCAAGATTGACGGTGTCGGCGCTGTCGAAGGCCGCGTCATTGGCGGCGCGCTTATAGACATCGAATCCATGGCCGTACCGGTCCGCGCGATGGCTGTATCGCTACCCGATTTTGGGGCACCCATTCTCAACGATGTTTATCTCGCGGCAGGTCGGAAAATTTCGCCGCGGCGACGGGATGAGATTCTACTTCTTAAAGGCTTCGCTGACGCACATGGCCTCGCGCCTGGTGATACGATATCGGCAACACTGAACGGATCAAGGCGACGGTTCGATATTGTCGGTTTGGCGCAGTCCCCAGAATTCATATACGCCACCGCACCTGGCGAGATCATGCCAGATGACAGGCGTTTTGCGGTTATCTGGATGAGCGAAGAGGCCCTCGCTGCAGCTTATGATGTTGATGGCGCTTTCAACCAGGCTCTGATCGATGTCGCTCGCGGTGTAGAGAATAAATCCGTGCTCACCGCCGTCGATCGCATATTGCAGCCCTATGGCGGCACTGGCGCGTACGACTTGGACGATCAGTTTTCTAATCGGTTCGTCGTCGAGGAAATCAACCAACAACGCATGTCGTCCTATATTACACCGCCAGTGTTCCTCGCTGTGGCGGCGTTTCTCTTATACATTGTGGTATCCCGCTTGATTGAAGCTGAACGCATTCAAATCGGCTTGTTGAAAGCGTTCGGATATACGAGCGCCGAAGTTGGGTGGCACTATCTAAAATTTATTCTGGCGATTGCGATTGTCGGGACGATGATGGGGTGTGGTCTTGGCATCTGGTCCGGGCGCGCAATGGCGGCATCGTTCCAACAATATTACAAGTTTCCATTTCTGGTCTTTGCCGCTGATCCGTCGGTCTTTTTGACCGCAATCCTGATCTCAATGTCATCTGCGACCGCAGGAGGGTTAATTGTGCTGCGCCGCGTGTTCGCGCTCATGCCAGCAGAAGCTATGCGACCCCCAGCACCCGACGATTTCTCTAAGTCCGCGTCCGTGATCAAAACCTTGAAAGGCGTGCTCGACCAGCCGACGCGGATGATCGTCAGACGGCTGCTGCGACAACCGCGACGGGCCTTAGCAGCGATCATTGGAATAGCCGCTGGCATGAGTCTGTCGGTCGGAACGCTTGGTATCATGGCCGGCTTTGAGGACTCTTTTAATCTCAGCTTCACCGTCGTCGATCGAAGCGATGCCACCGTGATCTTCATTGAACCGCTGGGTGACAAGACGATTTACGAACTGAAACGCGAACCAGGTGTTTTCGAAGTTGAACCTTTCCGGTCTGTTCCGGTTGTCTTGAAGCATGGTGTCAAATCTCATCGAGGCGAGATATCCGGCTTAATCGAGGCGCCTCAACTCAATCGGGCGCTTGATGCTGATCTAAACCCCATCGCCATGCATGGTGGCGGAATAGTGCTTGGCGCACCGTTGGCCAAAATCCTGTCTGTCTCGACCGGCGATACGCTTGTTGTCGAAGTTCGTGAGGGTCGAAGACCCGTCTTCGAAGTTCCCGTCACCGGAATTGCCGAAACCCTTCTCGGGGCGCCTGCATACATGGACCTAGAGGCATTGAACCGCGCGATGAAGGAACCCAATCGAGTCTCTGGTGCGCATCTCACAATTGATGAAGCGCAAAGTGCTGCAATCTATGAACGTCTAAAAGACATGCCAGGCGTAGCGGGCGTGGCCCTGCGCGAAGATGTCAGAAAGGCGTTTCGAAGAATCATGGACAGCGGAGCAGGGGCCATGCGCTTCATTATGGCCATACTGGCGGCGATTATCACATTCGGCATCGTCTACAATTCTGCGCGCATCGCGTTTGCCGAACGCGCGCACGATCTGGCGAGCCTGCGCGTCATCGGATTCACGCGCAATGAAGCGGCCTACGTATTGCTCGGTGAACTTGCGTTGCTGACGTTTTTGGCATTGCCGCTCGGCTATTTGATGGGCGTTGGTCTCGCTGAAGCAATGGCCGAAGGGTTCAGCACCGACCTTTATCAAATCCCCGCCAATGTGGGGCTGGAGAGTTTCGGGACAGCCATGGTGGCTGTGCTGGTTGCCTCTGTCCTCTCAGGCTGGCTGGTCAAACGCGACATTGATAGTCTCGATTTGGTGTCAGCGCTCAAATCACGAGAATAGTAAATGAAGAAATCTGCCCGATTATCGCGAAATGCAATCATGTTGGTTTTTGCCAGCGTGATCGCCTTAGCTCTGATTTATGCGGTTTGGCCAAAACCATTGGTCGTTGACATGGTTGCGCCAGAGCGAGGGCGCATGACTGTGACGATTGATGAGGAAGCTCGCACACGAGTTCGCGACGCTTATGTGGTCTCTGCGCCGATTGCTGGTCGATTGATGCGCGTCGAGGTCGAGCCCGGAGATACAGTTCTGGGCGGTGAAACCGTCATCGCGAACATGTTGGCGAATCCTCCATCCGCACTTGATGTTCGCACGCGCGAGCAAGCGCGGGCTGGCGTCAATGCCGCCGCGGCTGCTTTGCGGGTCGCGCGCGCCGATCTAAAAAGTGCGTTAGCGGATCAAGATCTCGCTGACGTGGAGCTTGCGCGGTATCGGACGCTTTCGGCGAGCGGCTCAGCCGCACAAAGACTTCTCGATCAAGCCGAACGCGCGAAACGCAGCGCGGACGCCCGCGTCGACACGGCCAAAGCCGCCATTTCTATGAGGGAAGCCGAATTGGCGAATGCGCGCGCGCGCCTGATTGAGTTTGACCAAAGTTCGGCTGCCCCTGGAACTGAAGTAGCCGCTGGCGAAATGATACCACTTTCAGCGCCCATTTCAGGCCGGGTGTTGCGGGTTCTGCAGGAGAGCGAGATGACGGTCTCGCCCGGCCAGCCCATTTTGGAGATCGGCGATACGTCTAACGACCTGGAGGTGGTGTCCGAGCTGCTCTCAACAGACGCTGTTCAAGTTGAGGCGGGGGATCAAGTGATCATTGACAAATGGGGTGGTGACGAACCGCTCCATGGCATTGTTGAACGCGTTGAACCGTGGGGGTTCACAAAGTTCTCCGCGCTCGGAGTTGAAGAGCAGCGTGTGAACACGGTCATTCGATTTGCGGACCCGTTGGAAGATCGTTCTGCTCTTGGTCATGGCTACCGCGTAGAAGTGCAGATCGTGATTTGGCAAAGCGAAAATGCGCTCGTCATTCCGTCCAGCGCATTGTTTCGTACCAATGGTGGCTGGGCGGTATTTGCGGTGCGAAACGGCCGCGCGACGCAAGTCGAGGTGAGTGCCCTTCAGTCCAACGGTCCACAAACCGCGATTTCGGGCGACCTGAGCGCGCGTGACTTGATCATCCCTTATCCGGCATCAGAGCTGCGGCATGGGGCGCGTGTGAAGCAACGCAATGTAAGCGAGTGATTGCGAATTGTGGATCTCGCCGAAACGTGGCCAGATTGAGTATAATTCAAAATGAAATGTGCTCTCGGGCTCGCTACAAAGCGGAGATATCGTTCGATTTTGGCATGTTGGCCGTGATCAATTCGCAAACTTAGGGCGATCACGCCGGCGCTGATTGACGTAGATCAATCCCGCATGGGCAAGACCCAGCAATACTCTCAACCTGGTAAACGAGAACACGAGCTGTGGAGAGTTGTAGATGTCGCTGGTAAAAGATCGCCGTGTCGCACTGTTTGCAATTGTGTCGATCGCTTTTGTGGCGACGGCTTGTGGGTCATCCCAATCGACGGAATTTACCTTGCCAGAAGGAGATGCCGATCGCGGCAAGCAGACCTTCATCGATCTGGGCTGTGGGTTTTGCCATTCTGTTTCGGGGGTCGAAGGCTTGCGGGAAGACTTCGAACGACCCGAGCGAAACGTGGTCTTAGGCGGGGAGAAAGACCGCCTTTATTCCTATGGTGAATTGGTGACATCGATCATCAACCCATCGCACAAAATCTCGCAACCCGAGCTCGGCAATGTTGTCGACGATGAGGGCAACTCGCAGATGGTGAATTACAATGACATCATGACGGTCACTGAAATGACAGATCTGGTGACGTTCTTGGAGCAGCACTACTCGCTGAAACCCTTCGAGCGGACGCATTATTCACCTTACTATCCATACTGATCGTTGACAGCAGGCTCTTCGTAATGCCGGAGAAGTGAAACTATGAAACTCTTCATTGGATATGCCACGAAAGAAGGGCAATCTCGCAAGATTGCACGTCATATTGCAGACTTTGCATTCGATACCGGGCACTCGATCGAGATCTCCTCGCTACACGATTTGAGTGATCTAGATTTAGGCCGGTTTGACGCCGTCGTTCTCGTCGCGCCAATTCACGCCGGTCATTATCCAAAGTCGTTCAGTCAGTTTGTTTCGTTCCATTCTGAACAACTCGAACAAACGGACACGAGGTTTGTCTCTGTCTCGCTCGCGGCAGCGGGCTATGATGCGGAAGACTGGCGAGGCCTTGAGCAGATTGTTGAAGATTTCAGTGAAGCTACCGATTGGACGCCATCCGAAACGCAGCATGTTGCGGGCGCGTATATGCCGTCCAAGTACGATGTTCTGACAGGCTTCATCATGCGACGAATAATTGCCAAGAAGGACCCGGACGCCAACCCGAGCTTAGACAAGGAATATACCAACTGGGTCGAACTGAATGCCTGGATCAATGGATGGTTGAACACTTGAGGCGCGCCCAAATCTGTAGGTTAGAGTAAGCCGAATGCGAACAGACTGATGCAAGTCGCGAAACCCGCGACTGGAACAGCGATCGGAACTCGAAATCCTGACGTCTGCTTCGGCTCTCGTCGCTTCAAGAATATTAGCGCAAGGTTCACCGTCGCAAATATTGCAAGTGCAATCTGAGACGTTAGTTCTGCCAATCGCTCGATCGGGATGAACAAACTCAGCGCCAACACAACCGCAGTGACTAACCCTGTCGCGACTATTGGCGTATTGGTTCGTGGATGCACATAACCCAGATGAGTTGGCAACTGATCCTGTTTTGCGAGTCCATAGAGAACCCGTGAAGACATGATCATTTGAATGAGAACGCCGTTGAGAGTTGCCACGGATGCGATCAGATTGAAGCTCCGTCGAAGGGTTGGAGATGCATCCGCGAACATCAGATTTAGCGGTGCTGCAGATTCTGATAAGGCGTAGATGGGAACAGTCAGAACAACCACAGACACAACCAACAGATAAAGAATGGTCGCCAGGACCAAAGTCCAAATTATCGCTAATGGCATGTTGCGATCTGGATTAACCGCCTCCTCGGCAATGTTGGCGAGATCCTCAAAACCAACAAAGGCAAAAAATGCGAGCAGGCTTGCTGAACCGATCCCAACCCAGATGTGCCCATCAAGGGGCGGGATAAGTTCATCAAGGCGCTGGATCAATTCGGGATGCCCACTCAGCCCGTACACCAAGACCAAGATGAGCCCCAGAATTTCGAGCACGGTGAACACTGCGGCCATCGTCACCGATTCCAATACTCCCAGTACGGCCACACCGCCGAGAAACAAGGCAATGCCTACGGTCAAAATGTGGGCATCGATCCGGGTCAGATCCTGCAAATAGGCGCTCGCCCCGACCATGATTGCCGAAGCTGAGATAATGCCGACTGCGGCGACCAGAACACCGACGACCAGAGAGACGCGTTTGGATTTCAGTCCGGCTTTCACATAGGCGGCTTCGCCAGCACTGACCGGAAAGCGGGCGCTGAGTTCGGCGTATGAAAATCCTGTGAAAGCAACCACAATCGCGGCGCCTAAGAATGCAACCGGGGCGTACACGCCAGCATGTGCAGCAGTCGTCCCAACCAGCACATAGATACCCGCGCCCACGGTCACACCCAATCCATAGAGTATGAGCAATGGCAAAGTCAGCCGGCGTCGAAGATGCGCCTCTTCAGTATGGATGTGAGGGGTTGTCATCGTCCAAATCCATTGCTTGAGCGTTCAGCCATCAACGGTTTGGAAGGAGGTGTCATTGATGCGCGTCAATTTCGTTGAGATTTTGATCAAAAGGACGGTTGTCCCGCGAACGATCATAGACACCCCTACCGTTGGATTGATTGTCGAAACGTCTTCTCCGGATCGTCTTTGAAACGAAAGATGCAATGACGAGCTTGCGAGTCTCGGGCGCACAAGTGGCCAGCGAGCGGACGACGCGGGAACCGCCGGGGTGCTGGTCTCTGAGCGTTCGCGCTTGAAGCGGTGAAATCCCGATACTTTGAAAGCCTGATTGCAACCGGAAGGCGATGGCCTCGGATTCAGCCATCTAAGCCGAAAAGACAGCGATCGGACGAAATCGCGTTCGCCAGTTCGTTGGCAATAGGGATGTTTGAAATGGGACTGTTCACACTCTCGGTCGCCGCTAGTGCGACGATGCCAGTTGCCCGCAATTTATCGATTCGGTCAGGGGTCGCCAGACAATGCGTCGCGCAACAGAAAATGTCGCGATCGGGAAATTGCTCGGCCATCAAGTCTATTGTTCGCAAAAAAGTGGCGCCTGAGGAAATGATGTCATCGATAAGTACAATCGCACGGTCTGAATCCAAGCAAAGATCCGGCAACGCGATCTCGACATCCTCATCTCCTTCCCGCACTTTTTCTAAACTGGAGAAAGGCGTTCCGAGCTCTTCCGCGATCTTGATGACCCACTGATGACTCTCCGAATCCGGGCCGATAATGAACGGTTTGAATGTCTGTGCATCGATCCAATTTGCGAGCGGCTTGGTGGCAGATACGACGGTTGCTGGAATATCATAAAGTTCGGCTAGTGATTCATAGCGGTGTAAGTGCGGATCGAGCGTGATGATATGGTCAAATTGCTCTGAGACCAACTGCGCAAACACTTTGGCGCTTACGACTTCGCCGGGGTTGAACTCGGTATCTTGGCGCATGTAAGGCAGATAGGGTGTGACAAGAGTGATGGCGATCGCGCCCTGCTGGCGAAATCCTCCCGCGAGCAACAGCAGTTTCAGTGTCTTGGGGTCCGGATTGTCCAAGCGTGCGACCAAATAGACATGCGCGCCGATAACGGGATCCAATATTCGAAATAAGGTTTCGCCGTCCGGAAAGATATGCTCCTTGATGTGACCCATCGGCAAGTTGAGCTCATCTGCAACATCCTCCGCCAATTGTTGTGCGCCTGGCATTGTAAAGATCATTTTCTTCATGGTGATGTGAGCTCCACGATACCAGGATTGGCCCTTACGTAGTCCAACGCATACTCTAATTCGCCTGGCGACTGGGTGTGCAACGTGAAGAGCGCGTCCCCTTGCTCTACCGCGTCCCCAAGATAGACATGAAGATCGATCCCGGCTGCGACATCTTCAGGCGCCCCAGCAAGTTTTGCGGCCTTGGCCAACCGCCGATTGTCGATTTGCGCGACGCGTCCTCTTCGGGGCGCTGTTACCGCCCTTTGGTGGGCAGCCACTGGCGGCGCTCGCAATCGCCCTTGCGCCCTGCAGATTGCTTCAAAACACGCATTTGCTTGTCCGGATTTCAGCGTTTTGCGTGCTATCTGCGTGCCCGATCCGATCTCGCTGACCTCGGTCAATTCGAGAAGCGCACCCGCGAGCAAGCACGCTCGGTCGCGTAACTCGGGTGGAGCATCAGGTTTGTTTCGAAGGACCGCGAGAACATCTCGAGCTTCCAACGCTGGCCCAATGCCGCGGCCTACAGGTTGTGTGCCGTCAGTGATTTGAATGGTGGCTTTGATTCCAAAATGCGCTGCCGTGTTCTCAAAGTGCTGCCGAAGTGATTCTGCGGCTTCTGCGCTACGGACTTTCGCTGTCGGGCCGACCGGGATGTCGATCACCAAATGGGTGGCTCCAGCTGCGATCTTTTTGGAAAGGACGGACGCGATCAAAGGTCCTTCGCTATCGAGGTCCAGCGCTTTTTGGATACGGATGAGCTTGTCGTCTGCAGGGCTGAAATTCACACTCCCACCCCAAATGATGCATGCACGGTGCTTCGCAAGCACGGCGCGCATCTCATCAATCGAGAGCGAGACATTGGTAATTGTACTCATCGTGTCTGCTGTGCCGGCAGGCGAGGTAATCGCCTTTGAAGATGTTTTGGGCATGACGAGCCCGTTCGCCGCTGCGATCGCCACGACAATTGGCGTCGTGCGGTTTCCGGGCAGACCTCCAACGCAATGCTTGTCGGCGATAATATCTTCCTGCCAGTCGAGCCGAGCGCCGGAGTCGACCATTGCTTTGGTCAATGCGATGGTCTCATCGCAATCCAATACGCGCGCCGAACACGCCGTAACGAACGCCGTGATTTGGATATCAGAGAACCGCCCATCTACGATGTCTTGAATTATATGGCGACACGAACTCTGCGTTAAACGTTGCCCAAAGATCTTACCACGAACATCCGCAAAAGAGGTAAGAGGCGTCGGATGAGAGATGGAAAGCTCTTCGGGGCCTGAAAGCTGCAAACGCTCCCAAGCCACTTCCGATAACCCAATCTCGTCCGGTGCAATGAGGTCCCCCGTGATATAGTGAAGCGTCGCTAGAATCTCTGATGAACCGTTCTGAAGCCGAACACGCGAATGCGCAGAGAAACCTTCTGCCTTGCAGGCCGGGCAATCCTTTTGAACAAACGCAATTGCCTCGTGCTGAGAGTCGATGCCGAGCCGACGCGCTTTCAGAAGGTGTTTTCCGTAAGTTTGAGTCATCACAGCGCCACGCGCTCGTTGTGTTCAGCCACAGTCACGCGCCATGCCTTTTGTTCTTCGATGCAGTGACGCAAGCTGTCTGCCGCGTCAGGCTCTCCGTGGACAATGAAGGTGTCGCGGGGCGGAGATTGAAACCCGTCCAGCCAGGTCAGGATCTCGCTTCGATCTGCATGCGCTGACAGCATGTGCAGGTTCGCGACCTCTGCCCGAACAGGATAATACCGGCCATGGATCTTTATTTCTTCTACGCCCTCAAGCATTCGTGCACCGCGTGTCCCACCGGCCTGAAATCCTGCGAACAGGATGGTGTTCTTGGGGTTGGGGGCATACTCTCTCAAATGGAACAAGATGCGTCCACCGGTCGCCATGCCGCTCGCAGATATGATGATCTTCTGCCCTTTTTCGATATCGAGCGCTTTTGAATCCTCAGTGCTGCGTGTGAAGGTTGCGAGTCCGCAACTCCCTCGCGCTTGCGGCTCGGTTAATCGCAAGCCATCATTATGGCGGCAGAAAATATCGCTGGCATCGATCGCCATCGGACTATCCAAGTAAACGGGTAGGTCGGGGATATCATTTCGCGTCATCAAGTTGCTCAAGTGGAACAATAGCGCTTGCGCCCGGCCCACAGCGAAAGAAGGAATTATGATCGAGCCTCCGCGCTTCACGGTTCTTGAGATGATATCTGCGAGCGCTTCTTCTGGATCGGTACGGGGATGGTCTCGGTTCCCATAAGTCGACTCTAAGAATAAGTAGTCAGCGCGTTCAATACGAGCCGGCGGCTGCATGATTGGATTGTCCAACCTGCCGAGATCGCCCGAAAATACCAATCTCTTGACACCTACGTCGACCTCAACAATCGAGGCGCCAAGTATATGCCCAGCAACACGAAATCGAATCCGAATATCGGACGTGATGTCTATCCATTGATCAAAGCTATGGGGTGTTAGGCGAGGCAGAGCTCTTTCGGCTTGTTGTTTGTCATAGAGCGGGCGTGCGGGCTTATGTCGGGTATACCCACCGCGATTGGCGGCCTTTGCTTCACGCTCTTGCAAATATCCGCTGTCGAGCCAGAGAAGCTCGCATAGAGCGCTTGTGCCTTCGGTGCAATGAACGGGCCCATTGAAGCCATTCGCAACCATGACTGGGACGTATCCTGAGTGATCGATATGCGCATGCGTCAGCACGATGGCATCGACATCCTGCGGATCAACCGGCAACGGTTTCCAATTTCGAAGGCGCAACTGTTTGTAGCCTTGAAACAGTCCGCAATCGATCATCACGTTTTGTGAGTCGACT